>NZ_LZSV01000020.1 GCF_001665605.1 Mycobacterium sp. 852014-50255_SCH5639931 | reverse complement strand
CAGATGTGTATAAGAGACAGGGCGTCGGGAGCGGGTGCCGGGGCTGCCGGAGCCGGGGCGGGCGCCGCGGGCGCCGGGGCCTCGGCCGGCGCGGGGGCCTCGGGAGCCGGGGCCGGCCGGGTGGGCGCGACGACGACGTTCTGGTTCGGGCTGGGCCGCACGTTGGCCGTGGGCCTGATGGCGATCGCCAGCGAGACGACCAGCGCCACCACACCGATGACGAAGACGCCCGCCACGATGCTTCCCACCAGCCGGAATGAGCGGCGCTCGGGATAGCCCGCGTCGACGAGCGCGGTGGCGCCGGTGTGGGCGCCGGTGTAGAGGTCGTCGACGTCGTCGGGAACGGCGCTGTAGGCGAGCGCGTCCCTGCCCAAGGTTCCCGGGGTGTCGAAGTAGCCCGGCGCGATCGCGAACGGGTTGATGGCGCCGGTGCCCGGGTCTTGGGCGTAGGCCAGCGCCGCGGTGGAGGAGGAGAACAACGGAGCGTGCGCCGAGGCCAGCGCCGCGCCTCGGGCCAGCGCCGTTTCGGGCTCCTCGGGAGCCGACAGCGGCAGCGAGGTCGCCGCCTCGAGCGCGGGCTTGATCAAGGGGATGTCGATGCCAGAGCCGACGACGAACACGCCGTCCGGGCGGGTCTCCATCGTCTCGGCATGCGAAACCATCGTGGCCAGCTGGGCCACCGCGGCCTCGTCGTCGGCCGGCAGGGGCTGCCGGCGGACGTCGGCGATCGACCCGTCGGCGCTGTTGACGACCGCGAGGGTCGCGGTTTCGGGCTCGATGTAGAGCAGCGCCGTTTGCGCATAGTTGGTCTGGCTGCCGACCGCTTGTGCCAGGGCAGCCGCGGCCAGGAAGGACGAGACCAACATCACGTTCTCGACCTTGTGGGCGGCCAGCGCATCGCGTAGCGCGGCGGCCTCGATCGGGTCGGTGAAGGTGACCCCTGTCGAGGCAAGTTGGTAGCCGCCCTCGGCCGCGCCCTGACGCGTGCCCAGGATCGCGGAGACTACCTGGTTGGCCGCGCTGAGCGTTGCGGCGTCATCTTCGGGCGGAACGTCAAAGTTGTCTTCGTCGACGGTGGCGCCCTGGCCATTCTGGCCTTCGACCAGCACCATTCGGACGGCCGTCGGCGCCATTGACACCCCAAGTACGGTGTCCAAAGCTCCTCCAAGGTTCGATTGCTAGTCCTGATGTGAGGACGTGGCCGCCGCACCCCGCGAAAACGCCAGAGGTCACTGAGTCCCCACCGTGTGTTCCCCTAGTCCCACGATTTTACGCGCTCGCGGCAACTTTCGGTTGGGGCGGGACGCGGCTACGGGATCGGGAGTCCGTGTCCCAGGTGTCGATGGAGCCAGTCGTCCCACTGATCGCCATGGGAGCTGTCTCTTATACACATCTCCGAGCCCACGAGACCCTAAGACAGGGCGTATGCCGTCTTCTGCTTGAAAAAAAAATGGGGGGGGGGGGGGGGGGGGGGG
>NZ_LZSV01000019.1 GCF_001665605.1 Mycobacterium sp. 852014-50255_SCH5639931 | reverse complement strand
CCCCGGGTTGGGCCCGGCGCCGGCCTTGCGTAATGCCGGTCCGGCCCCCGGCCCCAACCCGGGGAGCGCTTTCGGGCCGCTCCCGGGCCCGGCGCCGAGCCCGGGGCGGGGCCGGTCTGCGGGGCCGGCGGGACCAGCAATGCCTGCAGGTCCGCCGGGTTTTGGGCGGCGGGCGGCGTTTTGGCACCGTTGGCCGGGATCCAGGTGAGATCGGGAACCGGGGTCGCCGACTTGGCCTGGGTTTCCGGGGTGTCGTAGATGATCTGACCCTTGTAGGCCGTGATCGTGTTGAGCGGGTGGAACATGATCGGCGGATAGTTCACCGTGAGCCGGCGCAGCACCGGTCCCAGCCGCTCACGGCACAGCTCGGCGCGCCGGAAGTAGTCGGGCGCGCGTGGCCCGGCCGCCGTTTCGAAGGACCCACCGCAGATGAACTGCACGGGGTTGGCGAATTCCGGAATCGACAACAGGCCGTTGAGCGTGCCCTGTGCCGGGTCGTAAATGTTGTAGAAGTTTGCGATGCCGGGTCCCGCCACGTGCAGCACCTGCTCGATGTTCTCGCTCTGGTCGCTCAGCGTCTTGGCGAAGTCGTTGAGGTTGTTGACCGTATCGATGATGGTCGAGTTGTTCTCGTGCAGGAATCCCCGGATGTCGGAGAGCGCCTTGTTGAGCGTGCCCAGGGTGTTGTCGAGGTGACGCGAGCTGTCGGCGAGCACCTGGGAGACCGAGGCGACGTTCCCGGCGAACTGCACGATCTGTTCGTTGCTGGCCGACAGCGCGTTGACCAGAACTTGAAGGTTCTTGACCGTGCCGAAGATGTCACTGCGTGAATCCCCCAGCCGCCCGGCGGCTTGGGAGAGTTCGCGCAACGCGTTGTGGAACGACTCGCCGTTGCCGTTGAACGTGTCCGCGGCCTGATTGATCGCCCGCCCCAAAGGCCCCTGCATCGACCCCGTGGTGGGACCGAGCTGCACGGCCAGTTGCGTCAGCGACTCTTTGACCTCGTCCCACTCCACCGGAACCCCGGTACGTTCCAGGGCGATGCTCCCACCGGCGGGCAGCACCGCGCCACCGGTGTACGCCGGCGTCAGCTGAATGAACCGCGCTGCCACCAGGTTCGGCGACATGATGATGGCCTTGGCGTCTTTCGGGATCTTCACGTCCTTGGACACCGACATGGTGATCTTGACGTCGGAGGGGCGCGGCTCGATGGTGTCGATCTGACCCACCGGAACGCCGAGGACGCGCACCTGGTCGCCGGGGTAGAGCCCGACTGCGGACGCGAAGTAACCGACGATGCTGCGCGTATTGCCGGTTGACGACAACACATATACGCCACCCACCAACACCGCGATGAGCGCGATGGCGGTGGTGTAGCGCAGCCCCCGGCTGCCGGCGATCCGCCGCATCATGGCGACTTCGGCCTAATGATCCAGCGCTCCTGGATCAGCCCTCGGAGGTAGTCGGCCAAGCTAGCCGGCATCTTGCCGGGCTGGTAGAAGAAGTCGAACATCGTCGCGAGCAGCGGCGCGGGGATCACACCGTAGACGTTGACGTTGAATCCCGGTCCGGACCCCACGACCTCGCCCAGCTCGGTCGCGTAGGTCGGCAGCCGCTTGAGGGCCTCGGTGATGTAGTCGCGGCGCTCGTTGAGATTGCTCAGCACGTCGTTGAGCTTGCTCAGCGCCGGCCCGAACTCCTTGCGGTTGTCGGCGACGAACCCGGAGATCTGCGCCGAGAGGCCCTGGATCCCCGAGATCAGCCGCCCCAGGGCGGCTCGCCGCTCGTCGAGCGCAGCGAACAACTCGTTACCGTCGTCGACGAGTTTGTTGACCTGGTCGGCGCGCTGGGACAGCACGCCGGTGACCGACTTCGCATGCGCCAGAAGGCTTTGCAAAGCCTCGTCGCGCCGGTTCAGCGTTCGCGACAGCGTCGTCACACCGTCGAGCGCACCGCGCAGCTCGGGGGTGGCGTCGTGCAGCGTGTCGGTCAACACATTCAATGCCTGCTCGAACTGAGGCTTGTTCAGGTTGTTGGCGTTTTGACCCAGGTCCTCCAGTGCGCCGGCGAGGGTGTACGGCGTGGTCGTGCGGCTGAGCGGGATCGTGGTCGACCTGCCGCTGCCGGCCGGGCTTACCGCGATGGACCGCTCACCGAGAATGGTGTCGGTGCGGATCGCGGCAAGTGACTGATCCCCCACGGCGACATGGCGATCCACGCTGAAGCTGATCTTGGCGCTGTCTCCGGCCAGGCCGACCGACGTCACCTTGCCGACCTTGAAGCCCGAGACGTACACCGCGTTACCGGGATTGATGCCGCCGGCGTCAGAGAAATAGGCGTCGTAGATCTTTCCCTGCGGCCAGAACGGCAAGGCCGCGTAGCCGAATGCGATGAGCACAACGCACACCACCAGCACCACCCCGAAGATGCCGGTGCGCAGCGGATCGCGCTCACGCTTTGCGTTACTTGGCAAAAGAGCACCTCCCCTTGCTGGGATCCACCTGGCCACCGAGGGGCAGCAGGATGTCGCTGCCCGCCGGGCCATTGATCTTGATCGTCACCGAGCAGAAGTAAATGTTGAAGAACGAGCCGTAGGCGCCCAGCGCAGCCAGCCGCAGATAATCCTCGCCCAGCTGCTCGACGTCGTTGTTGACCTCGGCCTTGCGGTCGTCCAGTTCGGTCGCCAGCGGCCGGGTGTTCTCCAGAATGCCCTGCAGCGGCCGGCGCGAATTCTGCAGCAGCTCGGTCAGATCCGTCGTCGTCGAGGCCAGCGGCGGGATGGCGCCCGCGATGTCGTCCTTGTTCTTGGCCAGCCCGCTGATCAATTGCTGCAACTGGTCGACGCTGGTCGAGAACTGGGCGCTGCGCTGATCGACGGTCTTGAGCACCGTGTTGAGGTTGTTGATCACGTCACCGATGAGTTGGTCGCGTTGGCCCAACGCCGACGAGAACGCGCTGGTGTCGGCCAGCACGTTGGACAACGCACCGCCCTGGCCCTGCAACAACTCGATGACAGCGCTGCTGATCGTGTTGACCTTGTCCGCGTCCAGACCTTTGAGCACCGGACGAAGCCCGCCGAGCAGCGCATCGAGGTCCAGTGCGGGCTGGGTGTGCTGGGCGTTGATCGTCCCGCCCGGCGGCAGCTTCCGCAGCTCCCCCGGTCCCGAGGTGATCTCCAAATACCGGTCACCGACCAGGTTTTCGTAGCGGATCACCGCGCGTGTCGAGGAGTAGAGCGTGTAGCGCTTGTCGAGTCCGAACGACACGTCGATGGTGTTGTCCGGGTTGAGCTTCACGCCGGACACCGCACCGACCGGCACGCCGGCGATGCGCACCTTCTGGCCCGCCTTCAACCGCGACACGTTGGTAAACGTTGCGTGGTAAGTGCTTTCGGGACCGAACCGGAAGTCGCCGAAGACCACCACCAGTCCCGCGGATACGAGCAGCATGGCCACCGCGAAGATGCTGACCTTGATCATCATCGAGCGGTGTGTCGGCATCTCCCCCGCGGCCATCAGAAGTCGTCCCGTTCCGCGAAGGCGCCGTGGAACAAGAACTGCAGCGTCGAGGGCGCGTCGAACTGCAGTTCGGTGAACGGCTCGTACGGAATGTTCGCGTTGTCGGTGACCAGGAACGGCGACCGGAAGAACGACCCGCCGGTCTGTTTCGTCGGAATGTCCGGCAGCCCGCGGCAGTTCGGTCCACCGGAGGCGTTGACGATCGGCAGGGACTCGGGGAACGTGTACGACGGCGCGCCGAGCACGAAGCTCGACGACGTGAACAGGCCCGCCTTGCGGACACCGAGCAGCGGGGCGAATTCCTTGATACCGCGCTCGATGCCGGCGAACAGGCAGCCGAATTCGGGTGAGTAATCGGCGGCCACCTTCAGAGGGGCCCGCAGCCGGTTGATGGCGTCGATGAAGTCCTGTTCGGCCGGCGCCAACGTCTCATAGGCGTTGTTGGCCAGGCCGATTGTGGCCAGCAAGGTGTCGTTGAGGTTGTTCTGCTGGTCGACAACGGTTTTGTTGATCGTCGGCAGGTTGTCGAAGATGGTGTTCAGGTCCGGAGCGGCGTCGGCGTAGATGTTGGTGACGACCGCGGCCTTACGGAAATCCTCCTGCAGCGCAGGCAGCTTCGGATTTGCCTGGCGCGTCAATGTGTTCAGGCCCGACAAGATGCCGCCGAAGTCGTCGCCGTGCCCACGCAGACCTTCGGACAACGCGCTCAGCGTCCCGTTGAGCTCGACGGGGTCGATCTTGTGCAGCAGGTCCATCAGCGACTGGAACAGGGTGTTGACTTCCAGCTGCACCGCAGAGGCCGCAACGTGCGCGTTCGGACGTAGCGAGGTCGGCGAAGGGTTCTGCGGCGGAAGAAATTCGACCGACTTGGCGCCGAATATGGTGTTGCCCGCGATATGCACCGGCGAATTGGACGGAATGAAGTGCATGTCGTCGCTGTTGATCCCCAGCGTCAGCCGAGCCTGGTCATCGGCGTAGTCGATGGCCTCGACCTTGCCGATCTGGATGCCCCGGTATTTGACCTTGGCGCCCTTCTCCAATACCAGCCCGGCCCGCGGAGCCGAGACCGTGACCTTATCGATCGAGGCGAAAGCCGCTGTGTAGGAAAGGTAAGTCACGAGGGCGAACGCCAATATCAGGCTGGCCAGCACCGCTGCTGCCAACCGGACGGAGCTACGTCGCATTCCTGTGTTTGCCATGTTCCTTTAAGCGGTCCTCTTACCCGGAGAGGTTGAAGTTACCGGACGCGCCGTAAACAGCGAGTGAGATGAACAGTGTGATGATGACGACGACGATCAGCGAGGTGCGCACGGCCTGGCCGACCGCGATGCCGACGCCGACCGGGCCGCCGCTGGCGTTGTAGCCGTAATAGGTATGGACGAGCATCACCGCGATGGACATCACGATCGCCTGGAGGAACGACCACAGCAGGTCCGACGGGATGAGGAACGTATTGAAGTAGTGGTCGTAGAGACCCTTGGACTGTCCGTTGATGTACACCGTGGTGAAGCGGGCGGCGAAGAACGCCGCCAGTACCGACAGTGAATACAGCGGGATGATCGCGATGAGTCCGGCGATCAGCCGGGTGGACACCAAGTAGGACACCGAGTGCACCGCCATGCATTCGACCGCGTCAATCTCCTCGGACACCCGCATGGCGCCCAATTGCGCCGTGGCACCGGCGCCAATGGTGGCCGCCAGCGCGATGCCGGCGATCACCGGCGCGACGACGCGGACGTTGAGAAAAGCCGACAGGAAGCCGGTCAGCGCCTCGATGCCGATGTTGCCCAACGACGAATACCCCTGCACGGCGATGACCCCGCCGGAGGCCAGGGTCAGGAAGGCCGCGACGCCCACCGTGCCGCCGATCATGACGAGCGCCCCTGCGCCCATTGTCATCTCGGCGATCAGCCGGACCGTCTCTTTGCGGTAGCGGGTGAGGGCATTCGGGACGTATCGAACGGTTTGGCCGTAGAACAACGCCTGCTCACCGAAGTCGTCGATCGGCTCCTGCAGCCGGAAGGCGAGGTTGCGCAGCCGGTAGGTGACGTCGTAGCTCATCGAGTACTCACTTCGCCGAGATTCGTACGCCGATGGCAGTCATCACCACGTTGATGACGAACAGACAGATGAACGCGTAGACCACGGTTTCGTTGACCGCGTTGCCGACACCCTTGGGGCCGCCCTTGACGGTCAGGCCGCGATAGCAGCCGACCAGGCCGGCCATCACACCGAACAGCAGCGCCTTGACCTCGGCGAGAACCAGCTCGCGCAGGCCGGTCAGCACGGTCAGTCCGTTGATGAAGGCGCCCGGGTTGACGCCCTGCAGGAAGACCGAGAACACATAACCACCGGACAAGCCGATGGCGCACACCAAGCCGTTGAGCAGGAGCGCAACGACAGTGGAGGCCAGCACGCGGGGTACCACGAGTCGATGGATCGGGTCGATGCCGAGAACCCGCATCGCGTCGATCTCCTCGCGGATGGTGCGCGCACCGAGGTCGGCGCAGATCGCGGTGGCGCCGGCACCCGCGACGACGAGCACGGTGACCACCGGACCCAACTGGGTGATGGTGCCGAAGGCCGTTCCGGCGCCGGACAAGTCGGCGGCGCCGATTTCACGCAGCAGGATATTGAGCGTGAATGCCACCAGCACAGTGAATGGGATCGATACCAGCAGCGTCGGGACAAGCGAGACGCGCGCGATCATCCATGTCTGTTCCAAGAACTCGCCCAATTGGAACGGCCGGCGGAATGACTGCCGGCCGGTGTCGATCATCATTTCGAAGAACCCGCCGACGGCACGGGCGGGAACCGCAAGCTGCTGCATCAACTTGCCTACCCCCCTCAGCTGCTCGCGGCGAAGTCTATGCGTCGCCTTAGCGGTGTCTCTCGTCGCATGCGGCTCGGTGTGAGCCGGATCATATTAACTCAGAACAAGTTAACGGTGTCAATGAACAGCATTTCCTTGTCCGAAACGTTAACTTGCCAGGTCAGATGCGCTTACGTCATTCCAAACTGACACACGTTCTTACTGCTGATTCCCCCCCACGAAGTAACGTCACACAGCTATTGCTCCATCAGCCCGACCGCGGAAAAGTTCCGCTCCGGATCCCGCCCAGCAAAGTACTCTTGCAGCGTCGCGCTCAATTGCGCAGGCTCCCAAGCCTCACCCGCGGCGCTGAATTGATGCTCAGCGGTCGGCGCCGCAACCAGTGTCACCCGAGGCCCGTAGACGATGAACACCTGACCGTTGACTTCCGCGGCCGCCGGCGATGACAAGAACTTGACCAGGCTGACCACATGCTCAGGTGATAGCGGGTCGATCCCGCCCGCCTCGACTTCCGGTGCGGCACCGAAGACGTCGGCCGTCATGGCGGTGCGGGCGCGCGGACAAATCGCGTTGGCACACACCCCGTAGCGACCCAGCGCCCGCGCGGCCGTCAGGGTGAGCGAGATGATGCCGGCCTTGGCGGCGCCGTAGTTGGCCTGACCCACCGGGCCGACCAGCCCCGCCTCCGACGCCGTGTTGACCAGCCGACCGAAGACGGTTCCCCCGGCGTCCTTTGCCTTGGAGCGCCAGTAAGTGGCCGCGTTGCGGGTGAGCAGGAAGTGGCCGCGCAGGTGCACCGCGATCACCAGGTCCCATTCCTCGTCGGACATGTTGAACAGCATCCGGTCGCGGGTGATCCCCGCGTTATTGACCACAATGTCCAGTCCACCCAGACCATCGGCCTGGACGACCAGTTCGTCGGCGGTTGCCCGCTCGCTGATGTCGCCGGCCACAGCGACCGCCTTGGAGCCGGCGGTGTTGATCTCGTCGATGACGTCGGAGGCATCGAGGGCGGCGGCGATGTCGTTGACGACGACGGTGGCGCCCGCCCGGGCCAGGCCAAGAGCTTCGGCCCGGCCCAGTCCCGCGGCCGCACCGGTCACCACCGCAACCTTTCCGGAGAGATCGGTCGCGTTCGTGCTGCTAGTCAATTTATGAATACCTCTAGTTTCTGGGGGCGCACTTCAGTCTTCGCGCAACAGCGCGGCTCGCGGACACTCGGCGATCGCCTGCTCGGCCAACTGCTCCTGGTCGGCGGGAATCGGGTCGAGCTTCACGACGGCGTAGTCGTCGTCGTCCAGGTCGAAGATATCCGGCGCGATTCCCAAGCACACAGCGTTACCTTCACACCGGTCACGGTCGACGATCACCCGCACAGCAACCTCCTTGCACCTGGCCTTCACCCGAGGACGCGCCCCATCAGTATGTAGGACCACCATAGGGCCCCGATACCGCTGGGGAAACGGCCGCTGGAATCTCAGACTAGAACGTGTTACAACCGGGAAGACGAACGGGTAGTCGTCGGCCGAGTAACGTCGGCTAGTCGAGGCGTGTCACGTTAACAAAGGACGGCTGGAATGCGCATCAGTTACACCCCCGAACAGGAGGAGCTGCGTCGCGAGCTGCGGTCGTACTTCACCACGCTTATGACCCCCGAGCGTCGGGAGGCGCTGCACTCGACGCAGGGCGAGGTGGGAACCGGCACCGCGTACCGCGACACCGTCGCGCAGATGGGCAAGGACGGGTGGCTGACCCTGAACTGGCCCAAGGAGTATGGCGGCCAGGACCGCTCCCCGATGGACTCGCTGATCTTCACCGATGAGGCCGCGATCGCCGGGGTGCCGGTGCCTTTCCTGACGATCAACAGTGTGGCGCCGACCATCATGGCGTTCGGAACCGAGGAACAGAAGAAGTTCTTCCTACCCAAGATCGCGGCCGGGGAGTTGCACTTCTCCATCGGCTACTCCGAGCCGGGCGCCGGCACGGACCTGGCGAACCTGCGTACCACCGCCGTCCGCGACGGCGATGACTACGTCATCAACGGCCAGAAGATGTGGACCAGCCTGATCGCCTACGCCGACTGGGTCTGGCTGGCTGTCCGCACCAACCCGGAAGCCAAGAAGCACCGCGGCATTTCGATGCTGGTCGTGCCGACGACCGCGGAGGGGTTCTCCTGGACGCCCGTGCACACCATGGCCGGTGTGGACACCAGCGCCACCTATTACTCCGACGTGCGAGTCCCGGTGACCAACCTGGTCGGCGAGGAGAACGGCGGCTGGAAGCTGGTGACCAACCAGCTCAACCACGAACGCGTCGCTCTGGTGTCGCCGCAACCGATCTTCCTGGCCCTCCGCGAGGTTCGCGAGTGGGCGCAGAACACCAAGGACGCCGGCGGGGCCCGGCTGATCGACTCGGAGTGGGTGCAGATCAACCTGGCCCGGGTGCATGCCAAGGCCGAGGTGCTCAAGCTGATCAACTGGGAACTGGCGTCGTCGAACAGCGAGTCGTTGTCGCCGGCCGACGCATCGGCGGCCAAGGTGTACGGCACCGAACTGGCCACCGAGGCCTACCGGCTGCTGATGGAGGTGCTGGGGACCGCGGCGACGGTGCGCCAGGATTCGCCGGGTGCGCTGCTGCGCGGCCGGGTCGAGCGGATGCACCGCGCGTGCTTGATCCTGACCTTCGGCGGCGGCACCAACGAGGTGCAGCGCGACATCATCGGCATGGTCGCGCTGGGCCTGCCCCGAAACCGCTGAGCCCCCTCTTCCTAAGGACGAACATCGATGGATTTTTCGACAACCGAAGCGGCGAACGATCTCGGCGGCTTGGTCGACACGATCGTGAACTCGGTATGCACACCGGAGCACCAGCGTGAGCTCGACAAGCTAGACCAACGGTTCGACCGTGAGCTGTGGGGCAAGCTCGTCGACGCCGGAATCCTCACCAGCGCTTCGGCCACCTCGGTGGGCGGCGATGGATTCGGGGTGCTCGAGCAGGTCGCCATCCTGGTGGCGTTGGGTCACCAGTTGGCGGCCGTGCCTTACCTGGAGTCGGTGATGCTCGGCGCCGGTGCATTGGCCCGCTTCGGAACCGAGGAGCTGCAACAGGATTGGGGCGCCCCGGCGGTCAGCGGCGAGAAGATTCTCGCCGTCGCGCTGCTGGGCGAGATGGGTGAGGGTCCGGTGCAGGCCACCCGCGCCGGCGACGGCTATCGCCTCACCGGTACCCGCACCCAGGTCGGCTTCGGGCCGGCGGCCGACGCCTTCCTCGTCCCGGCCGAGACCGACTCCGGCACGGCCGTTTTCGTGGTTGCCGTCGGCGATCCCGGCGTTTCGGTGACCGCGTTGGAGACCACCGGCCTGGGCAGCGTCGGGCACCTGGCGCTGGACGGGACCGAGGTGGACGGTGCCAGGATGGTCGGCGGCGCGGAGGTCGTCGTCTGGCTCGACACACTTGCGGCCCTGGGCCGCAGCGCCTTCCAACTCGGAGTGCTGGAACGCGGACTGCAGCTCACCGCCGAATACGCCCGTGAGCGGGAGCAATTCGATCGTCCGATCGGTAGTTTCCAGGCGGTGTCACAACGGCTGGCCGACGGCTACATCGACGTCAAAGGCTTGCGGCTCACGCTCACTCAGGCGGCGTGGAAGGTCTCCGAGGACGTTCCCGCCGACATCGACGTGGCCAGCGCCGCGTTCTGGGCCGCCGACGCCGGGCACCGCGTGGCGCACACCATCGTGCACGTGCACGGCGGCGTCGGCGTCGATACCGACCACCCGGTACACCGCTACTTCTTGGCCGCCAAGGAGGCCGAGTTCGCGTTGGGCGGGGCTACCGGCCAGCTGCGCCGGATCGGCCGCGAGCTGGCGGAAACCCCTGCCTAGTTTCGTGCTTCCTCCCGACCCCACGGTCACCAGGCTGCTGGTACCGCTGGCCGAGATCGAGGACCGCGGCGTCTATTTCGAAGACTCGTACGTCAGCTGGCGCGATCACCTGCGCCACGGCGCCGCGATCGCGGCGGCCCTGCGTGACCGCCTCGACCCTTCGCGGCCGCCGCACGTCGGCGTGCTGCTGGAGAACACCCCGTTCTTCTCGGCGATGCTGACGGCGGCCGGCATGTCCGGGATCGTGCCGGTGGGCCTCAACCCGGTGCGCCGCGGCGACGCGCTGGCGCGCGACATCGCCCATGCCGACTGTCAGGTGGTGCTGGCCGACTCGAATTCGGCCGAGTCGCTTGCCGGCATCGACTACGTCAACGTCGACTCCGCCGAGTGGGCCGACGAAGTGGCCACACATCGCGATGCCGAGCCGCACTTCCAATCGGCGACGGCCGCGGACCTTTTCATGCTGATCTTCACCTCGGGTACCAGCGGCGAGCCGAAGGCGGTCAAGTGCAGCCACGGCAAGGTCGCGATCGCTGGCGTGACGATGACACAGCGATTCGACCTCGGCCACGACGACGTCTGCTACGTGTCGATGCCGCTGTTCCATTCCAACGCGGTGCTGGTCGGCTGGGCGGTGGCGGTGGCCTGCCAGGGCTCACTGGCGTTGCGGCGTAAGTTCTCCGCGTCCAACTTCCTGGTCGATGTCCGCCGCTTCGGCGCCACCTACGCCAACTACGTCGGCAAGCCCCTGTCGTACGTGCTGGCAACGCCCGAGCAGCCCGACGACGCGGACAATCCGCTGCGGGCGGTGTACGGCAACGAGGGCGTGCCCCGCGATGTCGAACGCTTCGCGCGTCGATTCGGCTGCGTGGTCCAGGACGGGTTCGGTTCCACCGAAGGCGGGGTGGCGATCGCGCGCACCCCGGACACCCCGGATGGTGCCTTGGGCCCGCTGCCCGAGGGCGTCGACATCGTCGACCCCGACACCGGTGCGCCCTGCCCGGCGGGCGTGGTCGGCGAGCTGGTGAACACCGCCGGAGCGGGCCGGTTCGAGGGTTACTACAACGACGAGGCCGCCGAGGCCGAGCGGATGGCGGGCGGGGTCTACCACACCGGCGACCTCGCCTACCGCGACGACGCCGGCTACGCGTACTTTGCGGGACGGCTGGGCGATTGGATGCGCGTCGACGGTGAAAACCTCGGCGCCGCCCCGATCGAACGGGTGCTGCTTCGCCACCCGGACGTGACGGAGGTGGCCGTCTACGCGGTGCCGGATCCGGTGGTCGGTGACCAGGTGATGGCCGCTTTGGTGCTGGCATCCGGGGCCGAGTTCGATGCCGAGAAGTTTCGCGCCTTCCTGGCCGAGCAGCCCGACCTGGGGCCCAAGCAGTGGCCGTCCTACGTCCGGGTCAGTGCCGAACTTCCGCGCACGGTGACCTTCAAGGTGCTCAAGCGCCAGTTGGCGGCCCAGGGTGTCGACTGCGACGATCTGGTGGCGCGAATCCAGCCGAAAAGGGGGAGGGGAACGTCCGCAGGTGATGAAACTCCGTAAGGTGATGGCCGGATCGGCTCTTCTTGCGTCCCTCGGCGCGGTCGCTCTCGGGTTGGGCGCCGGTCTCGCCGTGGCGGATCCTGTGCCACCGCCACCTCCGCTGCCTCCCCCGCCGCCGCTGGTGTGGGCGCCGCAGGCACCGGAGCCCGATCCATGGCAGCCTCCGCCGCAGGAGGAGTCACCGCCGCTGCCGCCGCTGCCGGCGAGTTAGCGACGCGCCGTCACCGTTGTCGCACTGGGCGTTAAGACGGTCGACGATAATGCGACACTGCACAGACATGTCGTCGAAGGAGCCGCGATGGTTGGTCCGATCAGCCGGCCTCTGGAGACAGCGCTCGAAGCGAGCTTTGAACAGCTTTGCGCCACGGTACCGGCGGACGTCGGCATTGCGATCGCCCGACCGGATCGCACCTACTCGTTGGGTCGGTGGTGGTCCGGTGTCGCATGGTCGACCATCAAGGTGCCGTTGGCGATCGCCGCGCTGCGGTGCGATTGGTTGCACGCCAAGGACCTGGCCGTTAAGGCGATCACGGAATCCGACAATCGCGCATCGGAGCAATTGTGGTCCCGCTTGGGCGATCCGGAGGAAGCGGCACGGCGAGTGCAGGCTGTGATCGCCGAGGGCGGTGACACGGCCACCGTGGTCGAATCTCGTCGGCTTCGGCGTGGGTATACGGCATTCGGCCAGACGCAGTGGACCCTGCAGCGGCAAGCGCGGTTCGCGGCCGAGCTGCCTTCGATCCCCGATTCGGCCGACGTCATCGACCTGATGCAGGGACTCACCAGCGGCCATCGCTGGGGGCTGGCGGCCAAAGGTCTTGCGGCCAAGGGCGGTTGGGGGCCCGGCATGCACGGCGACTACCTGGTGCGGCAGTTCGGCATCGTGCCCACACCATCGGGGCAGTGGGGCGTGGCGCTGGCGGCCAAGGTTCACGACGGGGTGTTGGAGACTGGCGTCGAGGTCCTGAACACAATGTCCGAGTGGGTCCTCAGCCGGCTTCCCGGGTTAGCCCGTTATTGACGGCACCACGGCGTCGATCAGGTGTGGCCCGGGTTCGCTCAATGCTTGACGCAGCGCGTCGGCGAGTTCCTCCGCGGTGGTGACGCGGCGGGCAGGCACTCCCATCCCCTCGCTGATCTTGACGAAATCCATTGTGGGGCGCGACAAGTCCAGCAGGTCCAGCGCCTTGGGCCCTGGAGCCGATCCGGCGCCCACCCGAGCCAACTCGATCCGCAGGATGTCGTAGGCGCTGTTGTCGTAGATCACGGTGGTCACGTTCAGGTTTTCCCGTGCCTGAGTCCACAATCCGGAGATCGTGTACATCGCCGACCCGTCCGATTCCAGGCAGAGCACCGGACGATCGGGCGCCGCCACCGCGGCACCCACGGCGGCCGGGATGCCGTACCCGATCGCCCCGCCGGTCAGCGTCAGCCAGTCATGGGCCGGCGCCCCCGCCGTGGTCTGGGCGAGCAGCACACCCGAGGTGTTCGACTCGTCGACGACGATCGCCCGTTCCGGCAGCAGCGCGCCGATCACGTCGGCCGCTGACGCGGACGTCAGGGCACCCATCGGTAACTGCGGCCGCGCCGCGGCCGCCACCGGGGCAGCCGTTCCGGGCGCGACCTCGTCGGCCACCGCGGCGAGCGCTTCGGCGGCGCCGCTGTGCCCGGCGAGCAGATGCACCTCGCAGCCGGCCGGGACGAGGTCGCTGGGCATGTTCGGGTAGGCGAAGAACGACACCGGCGACTTGGCGCCGGCCAGCACCAGATGCTTGGCACCGTCGAGTTGCGCGGTCGCGGCCTCGGCGAAATAGGCCAGCCGTTCGACGGCGGGGACGCCCGCACCGCGCTCCAGCCGAGTCGGGAACGTCTCGCACAGCACGCGGGCGCCGGTCGCCTGAGCGATCCGAACGGCGGCGGCAAGACCCGGACCGCGAGTGGCGTCACCGCCGATCATGAGCACCGTGGGTTCCCCGGAGCGCAGCACCTCGATCACTTCGAACGCCAACCGCGGCTCGGCCCCCGCGGGTTCCGCGGGCACGGTGGCGCCGGCTTGCGCCCCGTCCGACCAGGACACGTCGGCGGGCAGGATCAGCGTCGAAATCTGCGAGCCTGCGCGGCTGGCGGCGATCGCCTCGGCGGCGTCGGACGCGACGTCCGCGGTGTGTTCGGTGCGACGCACCCACCCCGAGACCGTGCCCGCGAGCGCGTCGATGTCGGATTCCAGTGGGGCGTCGTACTTTTTGTGATACGTCGCGTGGTCGCCGACGACCACCACCATCGGCACCTGAGCGCGCCGGGCGTTGTGCAGGTTCGCCAGGCCGTTGCCCAGGCCGGGACCCAGGTGCAGCAGCACCGCGGCCGGCCGGCCTGCGATGCGGGCGTAGCCGTCGGCCGCGCCGGTCGCGACGCCCTCGAACAGCGCCAGCACACCGCGCATGCGCGGGACGGTGTCCAGCGCGGCCACGAAATGCATCTCCGAGGTGCCCGGGTTGGCGAAACACACGTCGACGCCACCGTCGACCAGGGTGTTGATCAGGGCCTGGGCACCGTTCACGTGATCGCCTCCAGTTTGAAAACGCGCTCGGCGTTGCCGTGCAAGAAGTCTCGGCGGCCCTCGTCGGCCAGACCGAGGTCCGCCAGTCCCGCCAAGGCGTGCGCGTGGGTCATCATCGGATAGTTGGTGCCGAACAAGACCTTGCGTTGTCCGGTACCGGTTTTCATGAACCGGACCAGCTCATCCGGAAGTCGCTTGATCGTGTAGGCCGACGTGTCGATGTAGACGTTCGGATGCTTGCGGGCGACGGCGACCATCTCCTCGGTCCACGGATACCCGACGTGGCCACACACGATCACCAGCTCGGGAAAGTCGAGCGCGACCTGGTCGATGTAGGGGATCGGGCGGCCGGTCTCCGATGGCCGCAGCGGACCGGTATGGCCCACCTGGGTGCAGAACGGCACCCCCAGCTCCACGCATTCGGCGAACAGCGGATAGTAGCGGCGGTCGGTGGGTGGCGCGTTCCACAGCCACGGCACCACCCGCAGGCCCAGGAATCCCTCTCGAACGCGGCGCCTCAGCTCACGGACCGCTTCCATCGGGCGATCGAGGTCGACGGTGGCCAGTCCGCCAAACCGGTTCGGATGCAGGCGAATCCACTCGGCGACCTCGTCGTTGGAAATCAAATCCTGGCCGCCGGGGCCGCGCCACGCGCTGAGCAGGCCGAAGCGGACGTCGGCCGCGTCCATGGTCGCGATGCTCGCCTCGATCGGGACGTCGGCGTCCGGTATGGAGTCACCGGTCCAGCGCCGCAAGGATGCCAGCATGTCGCTGCGCAGGAACCGCGCAGTGGGGTGCTGCATCCACACATCGACCGTCATCGCGATCAAGAGTAGACGCGGCGTCAGAGGGTCAGCGCGGCGCGGGCGCAGGCGTGCGTCCGTTGGGCGTGCCCGCCGCCGAACAGCACGACGTGCGCCAGCAGGGGAAAGAGCTGGTGCAGCCCGATGCGGTTGCGCCAGCCGGCGCGCAGCGGCCGCACCCGCTCGTAGCCCGCGACGATGGCATCGTAGTGCGGGCAACCGAACAGCGCGAGCATCGCCAGGTCGCTCTCGCGGTGACCGGCGTGCGCGGCCGGGTCGATCAGCACCACCCCGTCGGGCGTCCACATCACGTTGCCGCCCCACAGATCGCCGTGCAGCCGGGCGGGCAGGTCGTCGTCGTCGAAATCACCCGAGCGACAACGCGCTACGACGGAATCGATGGCGCTTCGGGTGGACGCATCGAGCCGCGCCGCGGCCAGCTCCACCATCGGGAGCAGCCGCTCCTCGGCGTAGAAGTCGCCCCAGCGGCGGTGCCGCCGCAGCGACATCGGCAGCGGCTGGGACAGCGGCCCGAAGAACCCGGGTCCGTCCCACCCGTCGGGCCCGGCGCCGAAGTCGGGGGCACCGGCGTCGTGCGTCACCGCGAGCCGGCCGCCGAACGCGAGCGCCGCCTCGGGAGTCGGTGTCACCGACTCGAGCCGCCGCAGGGTCAGGCTCGTCGCGTCGACGGAGACAACGCGCGCGCAGGGCACACCCCCGTCGATGCCGGCCAGCCACCGCAATCCGGCGGCCTCCCACGCAAAGTAATTACTGGGCGCGGCCGGGTGTTGCTTGACGAAGTCGCTCAAGCGGTCGCGTGGGCGGCGTGCACGTCGTCGGCCGGGCGCGCCTCCGTCTGCTCCTTGGCCCAGCGGTAGTCGGGCTTACCGGCCGGTGACCGCTTCACCTCGTCGACCAGCCAAAGGCTGCGGGGCACTTTGTATCCGGCGATCTCGGAGCGCACGAAGCGGTCCAGCTCCACCAGCGACGGCCGGGCACCCGGGCGGGGCTGCACGACGGCGGCCACGTGTTGGCCGTAGCGGGGATCGGGAACACCGACCACCAGCGCGTCGAACACGTCGGGGTGGCCCTTGAGCGCCGCCTCGACCTCCTCGGGGTAGATCTTCTCGCCGCCGCTGTTGATCGACACCGAGCCGCGGCCCAGCATCGTCACGGAGCCGTCCTCCTCGACGAGGGCCCAGTCTCCGGGGATCGCGTAGCGGACCCCGTTGATGGTCTTGAACGTTTCGGCGGTCTTCTTCTCGTCCTTGTAGTAGCCGACCGGGATGTTGCCCTTCTTGGCGATGAAGCCGCGCACACCCGAGCCGGGCTTGACCTCGTTGCCCTCCTCGTCGAGGACGACGGTGCGGTGGTCGATCGTCACGCGCGGGCCGCCGGCGTGCGGCGCGTCCTTCGCGACGATGCTCGTACCGCCGAATCCGGTCTCCGAGGAGCCGATCGAGTCGGTGATGACCCGGTTGGGCAGCAGCTCGAGCAGCCTTTCCTTGATGCTCGGCGAGAACAGCGCCGCGGTGCTGGCGAGCAGGAACAGCGACGAAAGGTCGTAGTCGTGGTCGGTGTCGAGCGCGTCGAGCAGCGGGCGCGCCATCGCGTCGCCGGTGAAGAACAGCAGGTTCACCTTGTGCTCGTGGATCGTGCGCCACACCTCCTCGGCGTTGAATTCCGGTGCGAGCACGGTGGTTTGGCCCGAGAAGATCGACATCCAGGTGGCCGACTGGGTGGCGCCGTGGATCATCGGCGGAATCGGGTAGCGCACCATCGGCGGATTGGCGGCCGCGGCCTTGGCCAGGTCGTGCTCGTCCTCGACGAATTTGCCTGTCGCGAAATCGGTTCCGCCGAACAGCACCCGGTAGATGTCCTCGTGGCGCCACATCACGCCCTTCGGGAAGCCGGTCGTGCCGCCGGTGTAGAGCAGGTAGATGTCGTCGGCGCTGCGCTCGCCGAAGTCGCGCTCGGGGGAGCCTTGAGCGATCGCCGAGTAGAACTCGACACCGCCGTAGCGCTGGTAGTCGTTGTCGGAGCCGTCCTCGATGACGAGGATCGTCTTGACGTTCGGGGTGTCCGGCAGCACGTTGGCCACCCGGTCGGAGTACTGGCGCTCGTGGACCAGGGCGACCATGTCGGAGTTGTCGAACAGGTAGCGAAGCTCGCCCTCGACGTAGCGGTAGTTGACGTTCACCAGGATGGCGCCGGCCTTCACGATGCCGAGCATCGCGATGACGATCTCGATGCGGTTACGGCAGTACAGCCCGACCTTGTCGTCCTTTTTCACCCCCTGGTCGATCAGGTAGTGGGCCAGGCGGTTGGCCTTCTCCTCAAGTTGGGCGTAGGTCAGCTTCTCGTCGCCGCAGATCAGGGCGACACGGTCCGGCACAGCGTCGATGGCGTGCTCTGCGAGATCGGCAATATTCAGGGCCACGGCCACCAAATTAGAACGTGTTACATTTCTTGACAAGCTCATGCCCCTCGTCGACGGAAAGGCGGTAGCCGTGGCACCGGCCCCAGCAAACGAGCAGTCCGGCCCCTCTGGAGCAGATGCGCTGGTGGAACAGCGTGGCCACACCCTGATCGTCACGTTGAACCGGCCACACGCCCGCAACGCCCTGAGCACCGAAATGATGGAAATCATGGTGCAGGCCTGGGACCGCGTCGACAACGATCCGGACATTCGCTGCTGCATCCTGACCGGGGCCGGTGGCTACTTCTGCGCTGGCATGGACCTCAAGGCGGCAACCAAGAAGCCGCCGGGTGAGTCTTTCAAGGACGGCAGCTACGACCCGTCGCGAATCGATGCTCTCCTCAAGGGCCGCCGGCTGACCAAGCCACTGATCGCGGCCGTCGAGGGACCCGCGATCGCCGGCGGCACCGAGATCCTGCAGGGCACCGACATCCGCATCGCGGGCGAGAGCGCCAAGTTCGGCATCTCGGAGGCCAAGTGGAGCCTCTACCCGATGGGCGGATCGGCCGTGCGGCTGGTGCGCCAGATTCCCTACACGGTGGCGTGCGACCTGCTGCTGACCGGGCGGCACATCACCGCCGCCGAAGCCAAGGAGATGGGCCTGATCGGGCATGTGGTGCCCGACGGGCAGGCGCTGACCAAGGCCCTCGAGATCGCCGAGATCATCGAGAACAACGGCCCGCTGGCCGTGCAGGCGATCCTGCGGGCGATCCGCGAGACCGAGGGCATGCACGAGAACGAGGCCTTCAAGATCGACACTCAGATCGGCATCAAGGTGTTCCTGTCCGACGATGCCAAGGAAGGCCCCCGGGCGTTCGCCGAGAAGCGCAAGCCCAACTTCCAGAACAAGTAACCCTCCTCTTGACGCCGAACGTGAACTGAGGGCCACTTTTCGGCCGATTTTTCGCCCTGACGTCACGTTCGGCGTTGTCAGTCCCCCGCGCCACACTGCCGGCATGCGGGAACCGTTCATCGGCAGCGAGGCGCTGGCATCGGGCGCACTGACGCCCGCTACGAAGCGCTGGCCGACCTCGGATGGATGGCCATCCGGGTCACGGCCGGCGACACGCGGGGTGGAATCCTCGCACGCGTGGCCGCCGCCTGGACCCGCCGAGCGTGAACTCATGGCTGGTTTCGGCCGATTTCCTCGCCCTCAGATCACGCTCGGCGAACAGGGGCGGCGCTCAGCCCAGCGGCGCGGTCGGCGTGAACGCCACCGGCATTTTCTCCAGGCCGGACACGAAATTGGCGGGACGCAAGGGCAGGTCGGCGTCCGAAGCCAGCCGCATGTCCGGTAGCCGCTGCAGCAGCCGGGTCTGCATGATCGAC
Source organism: Mycobacterium sp. 852014-50255_SCH5639931 (assembly GCF_001665605.1). Taxonomy (GTDB): domain Bacteria; phylum Actinomycetota; class Actinomycetes; order Mycobacteriales; family Mycobacteriaceae; genus Mycobacterium; species Mycobacterium paraffinicum. The sequence continues at coordinate 102,641 of NZ_LZSV01000019.1, read as the reverse complement.
AGCTCCAGCCGCGCGAGCTGGTTACCGAGACAAAAATGCGTCCCGAAGCCGAAGGCAAGGTGGTTGTTCGGGTAGCGCTCCATGTTGAACGTCTCCGGGTCGTCGAAGACCTTCTCGTCGAAGTTCGCCGACTCGAACAGCAGGATCATCTTCTCGCCCTGGCGCAGCTGGGTGCCGTGGAATTCGGTGTCGGCTGTGATCGTGCGCGCCATGTTCTTCACCGGCGCGGTCCAGCGGAGCATCTCCTCGATCGCGTTGGGTAGCAAGCTCAGGTCGGCCGCCAGGCGCCGGTGCTGATCGGGGTGCAACAGCAGCTGCCTCGTCCCGCCGGACAGCGTGTGGCGCGTGGTCTCGTCGCCGCCGATCAACAGCAGCAGGACCTCGGTGACGATCTGGTGGTCCTCGAGCCGCGAGCCCTCGACCTCCGCGTGCACGAGGACGCTGACCAGGTCATCGGTCGGCTCCTTCTTGCGGGCCTCGATCATCCCCATCATGTACTGGCTGTAGGCCGCGAAAGCTTCCATGGTGACCTGGACGTCCGCTTCAGCGGCGGTGCTGCTCAACGCGCCGACCAGCTCGTCGGACCACTTCAGGAACATCGTGCGTTCTTCCGGCCGCACGCCGAGCATGTCGCCGATGACGGCCATCGGCAGGGGCGCGGCCAGGTCCCAGACGAAGTCACACTCGCCGCGCTCGCACACCGCGTCGATCAGCGTGTCACAGAGCGAAACGATCTTGGATTCCAGGTCTTTCACGCGTTTGCGGGTGAAACCGGAGTTGACGAGCTTGCGGCGCAACAGATGTTGCGGATCGTCCATCTCTATCATCATTTCGACCCCAGGTTGATCGGGTCGGATGCCGCCGGCGTTGGAGAACAACTCGGGGTTGCGCTCCGCCTCGATCACCGCCTGGTAGGTCGAGGCGGCGGCCAATCCATTGCGGTCCCGGAAGACCGGCTCGTGCTCGCGCATCCACTTGTAGATGGGCCGAGAGTCACCGGCGTAGAAAGTCCCGTCGGTGAGGTCGACGTCGGGTTTCGTCATCGTCATGAGATCTCCTGGGCATCACCGAAGGACATTTGTACGCGGTCAACAGAGCTGGACACCATGGCACGCTTCGGAAGACCAAGCGAAGCAAGCTCTTTCGAGTACGGATGCTCGCCGAGCCGGATGCTCACCCCGCCGAATCGCGTTCGCACGCCGTCCAGGGTGTGCTCGAAGGCGGTCTCGCGGGTGATTCCGTCGCGGTGCGAGTAGGTGCGTTGCGCTTGCTGGCGCGGGGTCAGCCGGAACGGCAGGCCGCGGCGGAATTCCATGCCGATCACCGGCTGGCCGTCGATGCTGAGGTCAAAACCGAACCGGTACCCTTCCCGAACGGTGAAGTCGCCCATCACCTTCGGGTAGCCCCAGATCTTGGTTCCCGCTTCCAAGGTGAACGCCTGGTCGACGGGAAGGTGGTGAATGAAGGCACCGGCCGACTGCAGGGCACGCGGTCCGCTAGCGTTCGAGCCGGGCGGGTTGACCATCACGCTGGTGCCGAACTCGTGATACTGGCCCAGGTCGCCGTCGATGTAGTGCATCAACATCAGCACCGCGATCGCGCGGCCGGGAAGGTAGCGGCAGACCTGCAGGCCGCTGTAGTCGATCATCTGCTGCGCGGCGTCGGCGTCGACGGAGAACATCGCCATATGTTGATTTGCCTGGCGGATTCGCACCGGCATCGTGAGTACCGTGCCCGCGATGGTGTGCTGCGAGGCTGTCATCGGGCCAATCTAGAACGTGTTCTATTCGTTCGGCAATAGCGGGTCAGATCAGCGTGGCGAGCTCCCTGATCTGCGCCTCGTTGCGTCCGTTGACCACCATCATGGTGACGCCGGCGGCTTCCCAGACCTTGACCTGCTCACGGACGTAGTTGATATCGCCGACGATCGCGGCGTCGTCGACGACCTCGTCCGGGATGATCGTCGCGGCCTTGTCCTTCTGATTGCTGCGGAAGAGCTTGGTCACGTCGTCGACCACCTCGGCGTAGCCCATCCGGCGGTACACGTCGGCGTGGAAGTTGGTGTCCTCGGCGCCCATGCCGCCCATGTAGAGGGCCAGATAGGGCTTCATGGCCGCGAAGGCGGCGGCGCGGTCGTCGGTGATGACGATGTTGGCGGTCGCGCAGATCTCGAAGTCCTCGCGGCTGCGCCGCGCCCCGGGCCGCGCGAAGCCCTCGTCGAGCCATTCGTTGTAGGTATCCGCCATCCGCGGCGTGTAGAAGATCGGCAGCCAGCCGTCGCAAATCTCGGCGGCCAGCGCGACGTTCTTCGGCCCCTCGGCCCCCAGCATGATCGGGATGTCGGGGCGCAACGGGTGGGTGATGGGCTTGAGCGCCTTGCCCAGGCCGGTCGTCCCCTCCCCCGTCAGCGGCAACGGATAATGCGGCCCGTCGCTGGTCACCGCCTTCTCTCGCGCCCAGACCTGCCTCATGATGTCGACGTACTCGCGGGTGCGGGCCAGTGGCTTGGGGAACGGCCGGCCGTACCAGCCCTCGACCACCTGTGGGCCGGAGACACCGAGGCCCAGGATGTGCCGGCCGCCGGACAGGTGGTCGAGCGTCAGCGCGGCCATCGCGGTTGCCGTCGGGGTGCGCGCGGACAGCTGGATCACCGAGGTGCCCAGCCGGAGCCGGTGGGTCGACGATCCCAACCAGGCCAGCGGCGTGTAGGCGTCGGACCCCCACGCCTCGGCGGTGAATACGGCGTCGAAACCGGCTTCCTCCGCCGCGGCTACGAGCTCCGCGTGATTCTGCGGCGGCTGAGCGCCCCAATACCCGAGCTGCAACCCCAGCTTCATAGTCATTGACCCTTCCGGCGACCCGATGTTGAAACCGTTCTTAGAACCTGTTCTACTCGATGGCGTGACAGCCAGCTCGAGCAGCCCGACCTTGACGGATCACCCTGAGCCACCGCTCTCCGCGCCACTGACGTTGTCTTTCGACTACACCCGTTCGGTCGGCCCCACGCTAAGCAAGTTCTTCACCGCACTGCGTGAGCGCCATGTCTTGGGGGTGCGCGGATCCGATGGCCGGGTGCACGTTCCACCGGCGGAATATGACCCGGTTACCTACGAGCCGCTGGGCGAGATGGTACCGGTCTCCAGCGTCGGCACCGTCGTGTCCTGGACGTGGCAACCCGAACCGTTGGAAGGCCAGCCGCTGAACCGTCCGTTCGCCTGGGCGCTGATCAAGCTCGACGGCGCGGACACCCCGCTGATGCACGCCGTGGACGCCGGCAGTCCTTCCGCCATCAAGAGCGGCTCCCGGGTGCACGTGCACTGGGCCGACGAGCCGGTGGGCGCGATTACCGACATCGCCTACTTCGCACTCGGCGAGGAAGCCGAACCCGTGTCCGAACACGCCGCGGGCGAACAGGATCCGGTGACCATGATCGTCACGCCGATCTCGCTGACGATTCAGCACACCGCCTCCCATGAGGAGAGCGCCTACTTGCGCGCTATCGCCCAGGGCAAGCTGCTGGGCGCGCGGACCGGCAAAACCGGCAAGGTCTACTTCCCGCCGCACGGCGCGGACCCGGCCACCGGCCAGCCCACCACCGAGTTCGTCGAGCTGCCGGACAACGGCACGGTCACGACGTTCGCGATCATCAACATCCCGTTCCAGGGACAGCGCATCAAACCGCCGTACGTGGCGGCCTATGTGTTGCTCGACGGGGCCGACATTCCCTTTCTGCACCTGGTCGCCGATATCGACGCGCACGAGGTGCGGATGGGGATGCGCGTGGAAGCCGTGTGGAAACCCCGCGAGGAGTGGGGCTTTGGCATCGACAACATCGAGTACTTCCGGCCGACAGGGGAACCCGACGCCGAGTACGACACCTACAAGCACCACCTGTAAAGGGCCTACCTGTAAATGAGCGCTCGCAACGTTGCGGTGGTCGGCTTTGCCCACGCGCCGCATGTCCGCCGCACCGACGGCACCACCAACGGTGTCGAGATGTTGATGCCGTGCTTCGCCCAGCTCTACGAGGACCTCGGAATCACCAAGGCCGACATCGGCTTCTGGTGCTCGGGTTCGTCCGATTACCTTGCAGGACGGGCTTTCTCGTTCATCTCGGCAATTGACTCGATCGGCGCTGTCCCGCCGATCAACGAGTCGCATGTCGAGATGGACGCGGCCTGGGCCCTCTACGAGGCGTACATCAAGCTGCTGACCGGCGAGGTGGACACCGCGCTGGTGTACGGGTTCGGCAAGTCCTCGGCTGGGATTCTGCGACGGATCCTGTCGCGGCAGACCGACCCGTACACCGTCGCGCCGCTGTGGCCGGACTCCGTGTCGATGGCGGGGCTGCAGGCCCGCGTCGGGCTCGACACCGGCAAGTGGACCGAAGAGCAGATGGCGCGCGTCGCGTTCGACACCTTCGAGAATGCCCGCCGGGCGGACTCTGTGGAGCCGGCGATGAGCGTCACGGAATTGCTCGAAAGGCCATTCTTCGCCGAGCCACTGCGGCGCCACGACATCGCGCCCATCACCGACGGCGCCGCCGCCATCGTGCTCGCGGCCGGTGACCGGGCGCGCGAACTGCGCGAAAACCCAGCCTGGATAACGGGAATCGAGCACCGCATCGAGACGCCTTCGCTCGGCGCGCGCGACCTCACCCAATCCGTGTCGACCAGGGCGGCGGCTCAAGCGGCGACGGGGGGCACGATCGACAACCTCGACGTTGCCGAGATCTGCGCGCCCTTCACCCACCAGCACCTGATCGTCGCGGATGCGATTCGGATTCCGGGGCCAACCAAAGTCAATCCGTCCGGCGGCGCGCTGACCGCGAACCCCATGTTCGTCGCCGGGCTCGAGCGCATCGGCTTTGCGGCGCAACACATCTGGAACGGGTCGGCCGAGCGGGTGCTCGCGCATGCCACCAGCGGGCCCGCGTTGCAACAGAACCTGGTCGCGGTCATGGAAGGAATGAACTGATGGCCGGTGCAGGCCCGAACCTCGCCGCGGTACTCGGTACCGGACAAACGAAGTACGTCGCGAAGCGACAAGATGTCTCGATGAACGGGCTGGTGCGCGAAGCGATCGACCGCGCGCTGGCCGACTCCGGCTCCACCTTCGACGACATCGACGCCGTGGTCGTCGGCAAGGCGCCCGACTTCTTCGAGGGCGTCATGATGCCCGAGCTGTTTATGGCCGACGCCATGGGAGCCACCGGCAAGCCGCTGATCCGGGTGCACACCGCGGGTTCGGTCGGCGGATCCACCGGGGTGGTGGCCACCAGCCTCGTCCAATCGGGCAAATACCGGCGTGTGCTGGCGATGGCCTGGGAAAAGCAGTCGGAGTCAAACGCGATGTGGGCGTTGTCGATTCCGATCCCCTTCATCAAGCCGGTCGGCGCCGGTGCGGGCGGTTATTTCGCCCCACACGTGCGGTCGTACATCCGCCGGTCGGGCGCACCGTTGAACATCGGCGCCATGGTCGCGGTGAAGGACCGGCTCAACGGGGCCCGCAACCCGCTGGCCCACCTGCACCAGCCTGACATCACTTTGGAGAAGGTGATGGAGTCGCCGATGCTGTGGGATCCCATCCGTTACGACGAGACGTGTCCGTCATCGGACGGCGCCGCCGCGGTCGTGATCGGCAACGAGGAGGCTGCCGAAGCCCGTCTGGCGCAAGGACAACCGGTGGCATGGATTCATGCCACCGCGCTGCGCACCGAGCCGCTGCAGTTCTCGGGCCGCGACCAGGTCAGCCCGCAGGCCGGGCGTGACGCGGCCGCCGCGCTGTGGAAGGCGGCGGGCATCACCAGCCCGATCGACGAGATCGACGCCGCAGAAATCTACGTGCCGTTCTCGTGGTTCGAGCCGATGTGGTTGGAAAACCTCGGGTTTGCACCCGAGGGCGAGGGCTGGAAACTCACCGAAGCCGGCGAGACGGCGATCGGCGGACGGCTGCCGGTCAACCCGTCCGGCGGTGTGCTGTCGTCGAACCCGATCGGCGCCTCCGGCCTGATTCGGTTCGCCGAGGCGGCGATTCAGGTGATGGGCAAAGGTGGGGATCACCAGGTTCAGGGCGCGCGCAAGGCCTTGGGCCACGCCTACGGCGGTGGCTCGCAGTACTACTCCATGTGGGTGGTCGGTGCGGACAAGCCCACGCCTGAGAAAGTCGACGCGTGAGCGAACACCCGGCGCACGAGGCCGGTAGGCGCTCGCGCGAGGCGGTCATAGCCAGGGACAAAGAGGCGTGGCTGGCGGTGTTCGCCGACGACGCCATCGTGGAGGATCCGATCGGGCCGTCGGCGTTCGACCCTGAGGGCAAGGGCCACCGGGGCCGCGACGCGATCTCGGCCTTCTGGGACAAGGCCATCGCCCCCACCACCAAAATCGAGTTCGTCTTCCGCGACACCTACCAATGCGGCAACGAGGAAGCCAATGTCGGGCACATCCTCATCACCCATGGTGACTACCAGGTGACCGCCGAGGGTGTGTTCACGTACAAGGCCGACGACGAGGGCAAGATGACCGCCCTGCGCGCGTACTGGGAGATGGACCGGGCGACAGCCACGTTGAAGAAGGTAACCAGCTAGGTCGCGGGGTCGAGCAGCACACGTTGGTGCCGAGTTCCCCTCGCTGCTTCGATTCTGCCGACCGTCCTCCCCATCTGCTGGCACGCTATCTTCATGTCCGACAAGCACGTCGTTCTCGTGCACGGTTCATGGAGCCGCGGGGAGCAGTGGGCACCCGCCCGGGCCGCTTTTGCGGAACGTGGCTTCACGGTGCACACGCCGACATTGCGCCATCACGAACTGCCCCTGCGCGACGGTGCGGCCAAGATCGCGTCGTTGAGCATCCGCGACTACACACACGATCTCGTTGCGCTGGTCGCATCGTTGGATTCCCCGCCGCTGCTGGTCGGGCACTCGTTGGGGGGCCTGGTGGTCCAGCTGGTCGCGGCCCGGACGGCACATGCCGGCGTCGTCGCCGCCTGCCCGTCGTCAGTGGGGCCCTCGGGTCTGAATGCAACGACGATCGGCATCGCGCTGCCGCACGCCCGTAAGCCGCGGCCATGGGCCAGGGCCGTCTATCCCCCGGCGTGGCAACGGTTTCGGCGAGGGATCGCTAGCGCACAGACCGAGGAGGCGGCTCGCGAGGTGTTCGACGACCTGGTCTGCGAATCCGGGCGTATGCTGTTTTTCGAACTGGCTATGCCGTGGCTGGACCGCAACAAGGCCGCAAGAGTGGACTTCGGCGCCGTCACGGGACCGGTGCTCGTCATCAGTGGCGCCCACGACCGCATCATGCCGCCCCGTCTGGCGCGCCGGACGGCGGGCCGGTTTGCCAACGCGAGTTACGTGGAGATCCCGGGGTCTGACCACATGGTGTTTTCCGGAGCGGCGTTACCCGCCACTATGGGCCTCATCGACGATTGGATCGCGACGCATCGCCTTTTTCGCCAGTGTCTGACGCGTTGCGCGGACACGTCGGCCCGGAAGGTCTAGAGCGGCTCGAGCCCGGCCAGGTGCCGCTGAGCCAGCTCGCGATAGGCCTGCGGATTCACCTTGACCCACATCTCGGCGCCCGTCCCGGCGACCGGGCCCTTGATCTGCGCCGGTGCGCCTACCGCCAGCATGCCGGCCGGAATCTGGGTGCCGGCCGTCACCAGCGAGTGGGCTGCGATCAGGCTCCGTGCGCCGATCACCGCGCCGTCGAGAACGGTGGCGTGGTTGGCGATCAAGGCCTCGGACCCGACGTGCACCCCGTGAATGCAGCACATGTGCGCCACCGTGGCGCCCGGGCCGATGTCGACCGGGATGCCCGGCGGCGCGTGCAGCACGGACCCGTCCTGCACGTTCGCGCCCTCCCGCACCACGATGGGCCCATAATCGGCGCGCAGGACGGTGTTGAACCACACCGAGGCACCGGCCTCGACGACAACGTCGCCGATCAGAGTGGCGGTCGGGGCCACGAACGCGGTGGGATCCACCCGCGGCGCCCGCCCCTCGAAAGCAAACAGCGGCATCGTCTAGATATACCCCGAGTGCGCGCACGCCGCGGGAAAGCCCAGCCAGACTCGCCGTCGTTGCGCGCCCCGGGCGCAAAACTGTAACGTGTTCTAGTTAGAGGGGTCGTGAGTTGGAGGTGACTGGTGAGTACCGACACCAAAGCGGTCGGCATCCGGGAAATCGATCCCGGCGCGTTGCCGACGAGGTACGCCCGGGGCTGGCACTGCCTGGGCGTCGCGAAGGATTTCCAGGACGGTAAGCCGCACTCCATCGAGGCGTTCGGTACCAAGCTCGTCGTCTTCGCCGACTCAAGTGGGGACCTGAAGGTGCTGGACGGTTATTGCCGGCACATGGGTGGCGACCTCTCGGAGGGCACCATCAAGGGCGACGAGGTGGCCTGCCCGTTCCACGACTGGCGCTGGGGTGGTGATGGGCGCTGCAAGCTGGTGCCGTACGCCAAGCGCACACCCAAGACGGCGCGCACCCGCTCGTGGACGACCGATGTACGCGGCGGCCTGCTGTTCGTCTGGCACGACCACGAGCAGAACCCGCCGGACCCCGCGGTGCGGATTCCCGACATCCCGGAAGCGGCGAGTGACGAGTGGACCGAATGGCGGTGGAACCGGATCCTCATCGAGGGGTCGAACTGCCGCGACATCATCGACAACGTCACCGACATGGCGCACTTCTTCTACATCCACTTCGGTTTGCCGACGTACTTCAAGAACGTTTTCGAGGGCCACATCGCGTCGCAGTATCTGCACAACGTGGGGCGGCCGGACGTCAACGACCTGGGCACCTCGTACGGTGAGGCGCACCTCGACTCGGAGGCGTCGTACTTCGGGCCGTCCTTCATGATCAACTGGCTGCACAACAGCTACGGCGGATACAAGGCCGAGTCGATCCTGATCAACTGCCACTACCCGGTTACCCAGAACTCGTTCGTGCTGCAGTGGGGCGTCATCGTCGAAAAGCCCAAGGGCATGGACGAAAAGATGACCGAGAAGCTGTCGCGGGTGTTCACCGAAGGCGTCAGCAAGGGCTTCCTTCAGGACGTCGAAATCTGGAAGCACAAGACCCGCATCGACAACCCGCTGCTGGTTGAGGAGGACGGCGCCGTCTATCAGCTGCGTCGCTGGTATCAGCAGTTCTATGTCGACGTTGCCGACATCCAGCCGGAGATGGTGGAACGCTTCGAGATCGAGGTGGACACCACGCGCGCCAACGAGTACTGGAACGCCGAGGTCGAAGAGAACCTGAAGACCAAAGAGACCGAAGACGTACCCGCGGAGCAACACTGACCGACATGCCCGGCGATCAGGTTCCTGACGTCGATCGGCTCGCTCGGTCGATGTTGTTGCTGCACGGTGATCACCACGATCACGACGAGCGACCGGTCAGTTCCGAAAGCAATGGCGGATCTTGGTCGAAGTCAAGGGATTTCGCCAACGATCCGCAACGCGCCGCCGCCGTCGCCGAGGCCAGCCGCGCCGACCGAGAACGCTACCTCAGTTCGGGGCTGCTTCCGGTGGATTGCCGGTTCTGCCACGTCACGGTCACCGTCCGAAGGCTGGGCCCGGGCCACACCGCCGTGCAATGGAACACCGAAGCATTGCAGCGCTGCGCGCACTTCACCGAGGTGCGTAACTCCGGCGGCGATACCGCACGCACCCGGTCGTGCCCCAAACTGAGCGACAGCATCGAACACGCCGTCGCGGAGGGCTATCTGGCCGAGCCCGACGATCCGGACGCTGACTGAATCACTGCCCTTGGGGCAGTTTGGTTATCGCCTCGAACGCCTCGAGGAATACCGCCGCGATGTCGCCGTCCCGAGCGCTGGCCATCGGTTCGCGGCATCACCGGCCTTCGGCGCGCGAACGGGCCGGCGCCATCGGGCCTCCAGACGGTGTGTGGTTAGGGCCGCGGCGTATCGGCGACTGATCTACAGTCCCGCGAACCGCTCCTTGACGGTTTCCACGGTCAGCCCGTAATCGGCCAGCGAGTAGCGGTGTTTCGGCGCCCGCTCGCCGGATTGACTGTCGGCGTGCGCCTTTTCCATCGCCGCCCGCGCCTCCTCGGTCAGCGACAATCCGAAGTGGCGGTAGATGTCGGCCACCGTGCCGATCGGATCGGCGATCAGTTCCTTGTAGTCGACGTCATAGAACTGAGCCGGCGAGTATTTGGCGCGGGCGGTGTTGAAGCGCTCCAGTCCACGCGACCAGGTATCCATTGCGTCAGCGCCGATTTGAGCTCCGTCGAACGATGTCGACCATCCCTCCGCGGTGTGCTGAGCCAGCGAGCACATCGAAGCCATGATCGTCTCGACCGGCCGATGTGTCTGAATCACCAGCGCGTCGGGATACGTCGCCATCAAGGCGTCCAACGCAAACAGATGACTGGGATTTTTCAGCACCCAACGCTTTTCGGTGTCGTTCAGTCCGATCAGTTGGAGGTTCTTGCGGTGCCGGTGGTAGGACGGCGTCCAGTCCTGTTGCGACAGCCACTGCGCGTACGTGGGCACATGCGCCAACGTCTCGTAGGACACCGAATGCAGCGATTGCCGAAGCAGCTGCCAGCACTCCTCCAGTTCGTATGCGGCCATGAAGTGCAGGCCGGTGTACCCGGGGTTGTCCTGGTGGTGCTTGTTGAATTGATCGTCGAGTTGGCGATAGAGGGGATGCGACTCCCAGGTTTCGCGTGGTGGACGAGGCTGCGGGAATTCGGCCAGCCACATGTGCAGGCCCTGATGCGCGGGGTCGGCGCCGAGCAGGCGGTGCAGCGCGGTGGTGCCGGTGCGCACCAGGCCGGTGACGAAGATCGGGCGTTCGATCACCACGTCGGCGTGCTGCGGGTACTGCTTCCAGGACGCCTCGGACAGCAGCCGGGCCACCAACGCGCCGCGCAGGAAGAACCGATTCATCTTGCTGCCCAACACCGTTAGACCGGCTTCACGCCGGTACGAGTCCAGCAGCACCTCCAGCGCTTCGAGGTAGTTGTCGTCGTCGGTGCCGAAGTCGTCGAGCCCGGTCAGCTTGGTGGCCGATGCGTGCAGTTCGTCGACGGTGCCGATATCGGTGCGATCGGACATCAGTTGTGGTACTCCCCGCAGTTGACGTCCAGGGTCTGCCCGGTGATGCCGCTGGACAGATCGCTGGCCAGGAAAAGGATCGCCGAGGCCACCTCGTCCTCGGTGGGCAGGCGCTTCAGGTCGGAGTTCGCCGCGGTGGCCGCGTAGATCTCCTCCGCCGTGGTGCCGTACTTGCCAGCCTGGTGCTCGAAATACGCCTGCAATGTTTCACCCCAGATATAGCCGGGGGCAACTGAATTGACGCGAATGCCCTTCTCACCCAGCTCGGTGGCCAGGGATTGCGACATGGACAGCAGCGCGGACTTGGCCATCTTGTAGGCGCCGTATTTGGCCTGGGAGTGCCGTAGCACCATGGAGTTGACGTTGACAATCGATCCGTGCGACTTCTCCAGCGCGGGCGTGAAAGCCTGGATGAGCCGCAACGCGCCGAGCGCGCTCAGCTCGATCGCGTCACGGATGTGCTGAAAACTGGTGCCGGCCAACGGCTTCATGGACGGCACCCGGAACGCGTTGTTGACCAGCACGTCGACCTTGCCGTAGGTCGCCATGGTGGTCTCGACGAGGTAGTTGACCTCGTCGTCGTCGGTGATATCGGCACGCACCGCCAACGCCTTGTGCCCGGTGTCGTTGATCTGCTTGGCGACGTTTTCCAGCCGCTCCACGGTCCGCGCCGCCAGCACCAGGTCGGCACCGTCCTGAGAGCACCGGTGCGCCAGGGTGGTGCCGAGCCCCGGTCCCACGCCACTGATGACGACGACCTTGTCGTTGAGCAATCCTGACATCGTCACCCCAGCATCCTGGCCGCAATTTGTTGTTGACGCAGCGCTATTCGCGCACGCCATTCGTCGTCGGAAATCTTATTGTGCTCGAAGTAGGGCAACGTGGCCGGTATGGCGTCGAAGTCGACCAGTTCCACGGTGGGGCCGTCGGCCTCGGTGAGTTGACGGGACACCCGCTGCCAGCGGAACTGCAGGAAGCCCCGCCGATGGTTCAGTGTCTCCACCCAGTTGGTCACCCCCGGGTTCTGGTCGGCCACGACGATGCGCACCTTTCCATCCGGATCCGCTTGCGCCTGAGTATTGTTCAGCGACGTCTGGTGGTTGATGTAGTCCAGCGAGATGTACCACAGGCTGCCCAGTTGGAAGCCGAGGTAGGGGGCGTCGGAGACCGGGATGGTGATCACCAGTGCCTGATCGGGCCGCAGGTCGTAGTGTCCCACCGACGAATATTGCGTCGCCAGCCCACCCGGCGTCAGCCGCGGTGCGACCATGGTGTTGACCGGGAGGTCGAGATAAAACCACTGCGGGAATTGCAGCCAGGTCTTCACCCGGTTGACGAGTTGCTTCCCGGCTGTGGCGTAACGCTTTTCGATGGTTTCGCGGGTCAGCGGCGGTGGGGCGGTGCCTGCGGTGTCCAGCCGGGAGATGGCCAGCGTGCCGCGCTGTGCCGACCAGTCGCCATAGACCTCGCGGATGACCAGCTGCCCCGGGCTGGTGGGCCGCACCCGCCACTCGAAGCTGCCGTCCGCGTCGATTTCGAGTTCGCGGTCGTCGAACGCGGCCTGGCTGGCCGGCACGTTGTCGTCGGTGTATTCACCGCCGAGCAGCTGGAAGCTCAGATCGGTCGTGGTGCCGCGCCGGCCCGTGACGACGTAGTCGTGATTGGCGTGCACCCGGGTGCCGAAGTAGAGGGTGTCGGGGTTGTCGAGGCCCATCTTGGTGAACGGTCCGGTGCCCGACTGCAGGAACGGGTGGTCCCGGTCGTAGTCGAAGGCCAGGTGCATGCAGGCCGAAACGCAGCCCGCCAGGTACTGCAGCCCTTCGAGCAGGTCGGCGTCGGTCTCGATGTGGGGGGCGTCGGCGATCAGTTTCTCGGCTTCGACGATCGCGGCGGTGAGGGGATCAGAGAACACGCCTAGACGCTAGAACGTGTTCTACTTTTTCGTCAATGGCGAACGTTCCCGCGCGTCGGCCGCACGTTCAAGGACGAGGCCGACTCGCTAGGGCGCGCACTGCTGCGACAGGTCGATCAGGTGCTGCCGGACGTCGGGATGCCGATTCAGGTAGTCCATGACGTTGCCGTTACCGCCCTCGGCCTGAGATCTGGCCTGCAGCTCCTGGTGGAGCTGGGGGTGCTGCTTCAGGTACGAGTCGATGGAATTTCCGACGGTCTGGTTGCACTGGGGAGCCGCGTTGACTGTGCCCGCCAGTGGCACCGCGATGACCGCGGCGGCGGTGGCGGTCAGCAGCCCCCCGGCGAGCAGGCCGTACAGCCCGCGGCGGCGAGCGCCGACTGTGTTGGATGTGCTCATGCGCGCCAGAGTACTCGCGGCAGCTTTGCGTAACCTGTGCGTTTCGTCGCTCAGGAGGAGGTGGTCAGCGCGAGGACGCGGTGCCGCTTTCTTGCTCGCGCTTGATTTCCAGCGCGATATCGATGAGTTGGTCTTCCTGGCCGCCGATGAGCTTGCGCTGACCCGCCCGGTGCAGCAGCTGATGCGCGGGTACGCCGTAGCGCTCGGACTGGCGGATGGCGTGCTTGAGGAAGCTCGAGTACACCCCCGAGTAGCCCATGATCAGCGCGTTGCGATCCAGCAGGCATTCGGCCGGCATCGCCGGGGCGACCACCTCTTCGGCGGCGTCGGCGATGTCGAAGAAGTCGATACCCGTCTTGACGCCGATCTTGTCGAACACCCCGATGAGCGCCTCGACGGGCGCGTTGCCCGCGCCGGCGCCGAACCGGCGACACGAGCCGTCGATCTGCTTGGCGCCCGCCCGGACCGCCTCCACCGAGTTCGCCACCCCCAGGCCGAGGTTCTCGTGCCCATGAAAACCAACTTGAGCAGCCGACCCCAATTCGGCGACCAGTGCGGCCACCCGGTCGCGGACCCCTTCGAGAACCAGCGCGCCGGCCGAGTCGACCACGTAGACACACTGGCAGCCCGCGTCGGCCATGATGCGAGCCTGCTGCGCAAGTTTTTCCGGCGAAATGGTGTGCGACATCATCAGGAACCCGACGGTTTCCAGCCCCAGCTCGCGCGCCAGGCCGAAGTGCTGAATGGACACGTCGGCCTCGGTGCAGTGGGTGGCGATCCGGCAGATCGAGCCGCCGTTGTTCTGGGCTTCCTTGATGTCCTCTTTGGTGCCCACGCCGGGCAGCATCAAAAAGGCGATCTTGGCTTCCTTGGCCGTCTCGGCGGCCAGCTTGATCAGCTCCTGCTCGGGCGTCTTGGAGAATCCGTAATTGAAGCTCGAGCCGCCCAGCCCGTCGCCATGGGTGACCTCGATGACCGGCACACCCGCGGTGTCCAGGGCCGCCACGATGGCGCCCACCTCTTCTTTGGTGAATTGGTGGCGTTTGTGGTGGGAGCCGTCCCGCAACGACGTGTCGGTCATCCGGACGTCCCAGATCGGGTTGAAGAAGATCTCCTGAGTGCTCATGCCTGCGCTCCTCCCGCCGTCGCGGATAAGGATTCCTTCGCGATCTCCTCGCCGACCTTGGTGGCCGCGGCGGTCATGATGTCCAGGTTGCCCGCATACGGGGGCAGGTAATCGCCGGCGCCCTCGACCTCGACGAACGTGGTGACGACCGCCTGACCACCGGAGTTCATCGACGGCTCGTCGAACTGCGGCTCGTTTAGCAGCCGATACCCCGGCACGTAGGTCTGCACCTCGGCCACGACGTCGTGGATGGATTTGGCGATCGCGTCCCGGTCGGCGTCCTCGGGGATGGCGCAGAAGATGGTGTCGCGCATGATCATCGGTGGGTCGGCGGGGTTGAGGATGATGATCGCCTTGCCGCGCTTGGCACCGCCGATGGTCTCCACACCCTTGCTGGTGGTCTTGGTGAACTCATCGATGTTGGCCCGGGTGCCCGGCCCCGCGGAGACCGACGCCACCGACGCCACGATCTCGGCGTACGGCACGCCGCCCTGGTCGACCAACGCGCGACTGACCGCGTACACGATCGGGATGGTCGCCTGTCCCCCGCAGGTGATCATGTTGACGTTCGGCGCATCCAGGTGCTGGCGGAGGTTGGCCGGCGGGATGACCGCGGGGCCCACCGCGGCCGGCGTCAGGTCGATCGCCCGGATTCCCGCGGCCGCATACTTCGGCGCCGCGTCCCGGTGCACGTAGGCGCTGGTCGCCTCGAACACCAGGTCGGGTTTCTCGGACTGGGCCAGCAGCCAGTCCACACCTTCGTGCGTGGTCTCCAGACCCAGCTTGCGGGCCCGTGCCAGGCCTTCGCTTTCCGGGTCGATGCCCACCATCCAGCGCGGCTCCAGCCAGTCCGACCGCAGCAGTTTGTAGAGCAGGTCAGTGCTGATGTTTCCCGACCCGACAATGGCCACACTCGCCTTAGCCGGCATGACGCTCCTTTGCGAAGCTCTAGATATTTAAGTCCGACGATTTAATTCGAGACTATTCGAACGACAACTGAACAGAACCCAGGCCCGTGAAGTCGGCCACAAACTGGTCGCCGGCGTGCGCGTCGATTGCTCGCGTGCACGATCCGGGAAGCACCAGATCGCCTTTGCGCAGCCGTACACCGAAGCCCTCCACCTTGCGGGCCAGCCAAGCCACCGCGGTGACCGGGTTGCCCAGCACCGCGTCGGTGCGGCCCTCCGCGACCACCTCGCCGTTGCAGCGCAACACGGCGTCGATGCCCTTCAGGTCGACGTCGCGAGGCGAGACGCGCGCGTTGCCGAGAACGAAGCCCGCGGACGAGGCGTTGTCGGCGATGGTGTCGCACAACTCGATCTTCCAGTCGGTGATCCTGGTATCGATCAACTCGATCGAAGGGACCAGCGCCTCGGTGGCCGCCAGCACGTCTTCCTCGGTGCAGCTGGCTCCCGGCAGGTCGGCGTTCAGGATGAAACCGACCTCGACCTCGACCCTCGGCCACAGGTAGCGGTTTGCCTTGACCGGCGTGTCCTCGAACAATTCCATCTCGTCCAGCAAATGCCCGTAGTCCGGCTCGTCGACCCCCATCATCTGCTGGATCGCCTTCGACGACAGGCCCACCTTGTGGCCCAGCACGCGGGCCCCCTCGGCGACCCGCTGACGGATGTTGATCAGCTGGATTTCGTAGGCGTCGACGACGTCGATGTCCGGGTGGGCGGCAGTCAGCGGCGCGATCGGCTCGCGGCTCCGCTCAGCCTGCGCCAAGTCGGCAGCAAGCCCGTCTCGCGTCGCAACACTGAGCATCTGCAGAAGTCCCCTCGTTCGTGTGACCGGCCCAGTAGCGCCCGGCCTGGGCAATTCTATAACGTGTTCTACATGACAGCACAGGAGCTCGACGTCGTCGTGGTCGGGAGCGGCGGAGCCGGCATGGTGGCTGCCCTTACCGCCGCTCACCGGGGCCTTTCCACAGTAGTCATCGAGAAGGCTGCGCACTTTGGTGGCTCCACCGCCCGCTCTGGTGGTGGCGTGTGGATTCCCAACAACGACGTGCTCAAGCGCGACGGCGTCCGCGACAATCCCGAGGCGGCCCGGACCTACCTGCACGGGATCGTCGGCAACGTCGTCGAGCCGGAGCGCATCGACACCTACCTCGACCGCGGACCCGAGATGCTGTCGTTCGTGCTGAAGCACACGCCGCTGAAGATGTGCTGGGTTCCGCGCTACTCCGACTACTACCCGGAGGCGCCGGGCGGTCGCACGGAAGGCCGCTCGATCGAGCCGAAGCCGTTCGACGCCCGCAAGCTCGGACCCGACGAGGCCGGGCTGGAACCGGCATACGGCAAGGTGCCGCTCAACGTGGTTGTGATGCAACAGGACTACGTGCGGCTGAACCAGCTCAAGCGACACCCTCGGGGTGTGCTGCGCAGCCTGAAGGTCGGCGCCCGCACGATGTGGGCGAAGGCGACCGGTAAGAACCTCGTCGGCATGGGCCGGGCGTTGATCGGCCCGCTGCGGATCGGGCTGCAGCGGGCGGGCGTCCCGGTGCTGCTCAACACCGCGCTGACCGACCTGTACGTCGAGGACGGCGTGGTGCGCGGGGTCTATGTCCGCGATAGCGGCGCATCCGAGTCATCGGAGCCGCGCCTCATCCGGGCCCGTCGTGGGGTGATCCTCGCCTCGGGCGGCTTCGAGCACAACGAACAGATGCGCGTGAAGTACCAGCGCGCGCCGATCACCACGGAGTGGACCGTCGGCGCCAAGGCCAACACCGGTGATGGCATCATGGCCGCCGAAAAGCTGGGTGCCGCACTGGAACTGATGGAAGACGCCTGGTGGGGCCCGACGGTCCCGCTGGTGGGCGCACCGTGGTTCGCGTTGTCGGAACGCAATTCGCCGGGATCCATCATCGTGAACATGTCGGGCAAGCGGTTCATGAACGAGTCGATGCCCTACGTCGAGGCCTGCCACCACATGTACGGCGGGGAATTCGGCCAGGGCTCGGGGCCGGGCGAGAACATTCCGGCGTGGCTGGTGTTCGACCAGCAATACCGGGACCGCTATATCTTCGCGGGATTGCAGCCGGGGCAACGCATTCCCCGCAAATGGCTGGAGTCCGGGGTCATCATCCAAGCCGACACGCTCGAGGAGCTCGCCCAAAAGGCCGGTCTTCCGGCGGCCGAGTTATTGGCCACGGTGCAGCGATTCAACGGCTTCGCCCGGTCAGGCGTCGACGAGGATTACCACCGCGGCGAGAGCGCTTACGACCGCTACTACGGCGACCCGACCAACAAGCCCAACCCCAACCTCGGCGAGCTCACCCACGCGCCGTACTACGCCGCCAAGATGGTGCCCGGAGACCTGGGCACGAAGGGCGGCATCCGCACGGACATCCACGGCCGTGCGCTGCGCGACGACGGTTCGATCATCGAAGGCCTTTACGCCGCAGGCAATGTCAGTGCCCCGGTGATGGGTCACACCTACCCGGGTCCGGGCGGCACGATTGGCCCGGCGATGACCTTCGGTTACTTGGCCGCACTGCACATCGCGGGGGAAAACTGATATGCCTATCGATGTAGACGTCGCGCTGGCCGCCGAGCTGGACCCCATCGAATTCGCCTGGACGAGCAGCGATGTGCAGCTCTACCAATTGGCGTTGGGGGCCGGCAAGGATCCGATGGACCCGCGCGAACTGCGCTACCTCGTTGACGACACACCGCAGGTCCTGCCGACGTTCGGCAACGTGGCGGCGTCCTTTCACATGACCAAGCCGCCGACCGTGCAATTCCCCGGCATCGACATCGAGCTGGGCAAGGTGCTGCACGCCAGCGAACGGGTTGAGGTGCCCGGACCGCTGCCGCCCTCGGGATCCGCTCGCGCCGTCACCCGGTTCACCGACATCTGGGACAAGGGCAAGGCCGCGGTGATCTGGAGCGAGACGACGGTCAGCGCGCCCGACGGCACGCTGCTGTGGACCCAGCGGCGGTCCATCTTCGCCCGTGGCGAAGGCGGATTCGGCGGCGAGCGCGGGCCGTCCACGTCGGACGCGGCGCCGGACCGCGCGCCCGATGTCGAGGTGGCGGTGCCGATCCTGCAGCAGCAAGCGCTGCTGTATCGGCTCTGCGGGGACCGCAACCCGCTGCACTCCGATCCGGAATTCGCTGCGGCGGCCGGCTTTTCGCAGCCCATCCTGCACGGCCTGTGCACGTACGGCATGACGTGCAAGGCCATCGTCGACACGCTGCTGGACGGCGACGCCGGCGCGGTGGCCGCCTACGGCGCGCGCTTCGCCGGTGTGGCGTTCCCCGGCGAGACGCTCAATGTCGGCATCTGGAAGGAAGACGGGCGCCTGCTGGCCAGCGTCGTCGCGCCTGCCCGCGACAACGCCGTGGTTTTGAGCGGCGTAGAGCTGGTGCCGGCGTAGGGACTTGCGCCGACCGCCCGGCTAGCCGGGGGGTCGTGGTTGTGTGCCCGGCTAGCCGGGCACACGACGAGCACGCGCAGCGCGAACCCTGTAAATGATGTCGCCGGGCCGGTCGCCCGCGACCACCCTTACAACGATCCAACCCAGACGCTCGAGCGTTTCCAGCCTCCGAACATCCCAGGTGTACTGCCAGCGATCGCTGCGGTGCTGCTCACCGTCGTACTCCACCGCAACTTTGACCTCCTCCCACCCCATATCCAAATACGCGAACACGCTGCCGAATTCGTCGAGCGCCGGAATCTGTGTCTGGGGCCGCGGCAGGCCAGCCTCGATCAGCACGACTCGAAGCCATGACTCCTTCGGAGACTGCGCCCCGGGGTCGAAGAGGTCAGCTGCTCGCCGGGCTCGCGCAATGCCTCGGCGTCCCGCATACCTGCGCGCTAACAGCTCGACGTCAGCTGCCTTGATTTCCGTCGCTCCGGCCAACGCGTCAATAGCCGCCACGGCAGTCATCGTCGGATACCAGCAGCCGAGGTCCAGCGCTGTCCTGGTCGGCGATGTAACCGTCAGGCCACCGATTATTTCGATTTCATCCGCCGCGACGATTTCCGTATGCAGCTGTATTCCAGGCGAGCGATGGTGGTTGGTGTGGATCAGTTCCACGACTCTTGTGTCGTCGACCCATTTGCTCCCGTGTAGCACCGCCGCCGAGAACCCCGCGACAACTCCCCGGCGGCCGCTCCACAGCCACCCGGCCTTGGCGCGCACCGCGGCGGTGAGCTCGGCATCGCGATCGATGTAGACGCCGGGAAAAAGCCGGTGGTAGCGCGCTTCCAATCGGCTCTTCGTGACGAGTCCACACGCAATGGCTTCGCTTCCGACAAATGGCTCACCCATCGCCGCAGGGTCGCACGCCTAACCGCCGGCGTCACTTCAGCTGCCCAGTGCCCGTCCAGCCGCACGTTGAGCGCCGAGCGCCCGGCTAGCCGGGCGGTGACCGAAAAGGAGAACCCGGCCTAGCCCAGGATCAGGCCCGACGTGGGCACACCCGTGCCCGCGGTGACGAGCACGTGTTCGACGTCGGGGACCGGGTTCACCGAGGTGCCGCGCAATTGCCGCACGCCCTCGGCGATGCCGTTCATGCCGTGGATGTAGGCCTCACCGAGCTGACCGCCATGCGTGTTGATGGGAAGCCGGCCACCAATCTCAATCGCGCCATCGGCGATGAAGTCCTTGGCCTCGCCCTTGCCGCAGAATCCCAACTCCTCCAACTGGATCAGCGTGAAGGGCGTGAAGTGGTCGTACAAGATGGCGGTCTGTATGTCGGACGGCTTCAAGCCGGATTGCTGCCAAAGCTGCTGGCCCACCACGCCCATCTCGGGCAGGCCCAGTTCCGGTCGGTAGTAGCTGACCATCGTGTACTGGTCGGGGCTCGAGCCCTGCGATGCCGCCTCGATGACGGCCGGCCGCTGCTTGAGGTCCCGCGCGCGCTCAGGCGAAGTCACCACGATCGCGACCGCGCCATCGGTTTCCTGGCAGCAGTCCAGCAGTCGCAGCGGCTCGGCGATCCACCGCGAATTCTGGTGGTCCTCAATGGTGATCGGCTTTTCGTAGAAGTACGCCTTCGGATTCTTGGCGGCGTGCTTACGGTCGGCCACCGAGATGGCGCCGAAGTCGCGGCTGGTCGCACCGGACAGGTGCATGTAGCGCTGGGCGATCATGGCGACCTGCGCGGCCGGCGTCGAGAGGCCATGCGGGTAGGAGAACGAGTTGTCCGCGGCGGTCGAATCCGCTTGTGCGCGGGCATCTCCCACCAGCCTGGTCTGCACCTGGCCGAACCGCATGCCCGAGCGCTCGTTGAATGCCCGGTACGCCACCACGACGTCCGCCACTCCGGTGGCGACGGCCATCGCCGCCTGCTGGACGGTCGCGCACGCGGCGCCGCCGCCGTATCCGATCTGCGAGAAGAACTTCAGATCACCGATGCCGACCGCCCGCGCGACAGCAGTCTCGTTGTTGGTGTCCATCGTGAAGGTGGTCAGCCCATCGACATCGGACGGCGAAAGACCCGCGTCGTCCAACGCGTCCAGCACCGCCTCGGCCGCCAACCGCAGCTCGCTGCGACCGGAGTCCTTCGAGAAGTCGGTGGCGCCGATGCCGACAATCGCGGCTTTACCCGACAACATCAGGAGTCCCCCATCCTCAGGGTCACGGTCGCGATGACGTGGTCACCAAGGCTGTTGCGGCCGAACACCTTCACCGTGATCAGGCCGTCGTCCACGGCGGTCACCTCACCGGAGAAGGTCACCGTGTCGTAGGCGTACCACGGCACCCCGAGCCGCAGCCCGATGGACTTGATCAGCGCCGACGGACCCGCCCAGTCGGTGACGTAACGCTGCACCAGCCCGGTGTCGGTCAGGATGTTGACGAAGATGTCCTTCGACCCCTTGGCCTGCGCCAGATCGCGGTCGTGGTGTACGTCCTGAAAGTCGCGCGTGGCCAGGGCCGTCGAGATGATGAACGTGGGATCACCGTGCAGCTTCAGCTCCGGCAATACGGTGCCCACTTCGATGGTCGGGGCGCTCATGCGTCTGGCTCCCATGCGTACAGGGTCCACTCGGGGCCGGTGTCGCCGGCCGGGAAGTCGATATAGGTTGCGCGCACCGGCATTCCGATCGCCACCGAGCCCGGGTCCGCCCCGCGCAGCTCGCCGAGCATCCGCACGCCCTCCTCGAGTTCGACCAGCGCGATCACGAAAGGCAGCGTGCGCCCGGGCACCTTCGGTGCGTGGTGCACAACGAAACTGAAGAGCTTGCCCTTACCGCTCGCCACCACGTAGTCGATCGGAGCGGCCTTGTCCTGCCACACGGCGGGCACCGGCGGGTGCTGCAGGCTGCCGTCGGGCCGCCGTTGGATCCGCAGCTCGTGTGCCTTGACGCCTTCCCAGAAGAACGCCGTGTCGCGCGACGACGAGGGGCGCATCATGGCATCGGGGTCGAGGTCCGTGGGCACCGACGACGCCTGCTCAGCGGCCTCGCGCGGCCTGAATTTCAGGATGCGCCAATTCATCTCGGCGACATCCTCGTCCCCGACCCGCCAGATGATGTGCTGGTTGATGAAATAGCCCTCACCCAAACCGGTCTGCTTGGGCCCGATTACGTCGCCCATCTCCGAAGTGATGCTGACGTGCTCGCCGGGCTGCAGGTAGCGGTGATAGGTCTGCTCGCAGTTCGTGGCGACGACGCCGATGTAGCCGGCGTCGTCGAACAACTGCATGATGGGCCCCATCGGGTCGTCCTTCGGCCGTTCCCCGCTCAGGCCGAACATGGTCCACACCTGAATCATGGCCGGCGGGGCCACAATTCCCGGGTGTCCGACGGCGCGGGCGGCGGCCTCGTCGACGTAGATCGGGTTGCCGTCGCCGATGGCCTCCACCCAGTTGTTGATCATCGGCTGGTTCACCGGGTCGCGGCCGGCGCGCGGCTTCGGACCCCCGGCCGCCTTGATCTCCGCGATCGCTTCCTGGATGTCGGTCACCTGGGCACCCTCGGCACCTTGAGGCCGGCGGCCGCGATCATTTCTCGCATCACTTCGTTCACGCCTCCACCGAAGGTGATCACCAGGTTCCGCTTGGTCTGCGAGTCCAGCCAGTTGAGCAGCTCGGCGGTCTCCGACTCGGCCGGGTTGCCATACTTGCCGACGATCTCCTCGGCGAGCCGGCCGATGTACTGAATACGCTCCGTACCAAAGACTTTCGTCGAGGCGGCATCGGCCACGTTGATGTCCTCGCCCGCGGCGGCGACCTGCCAGTTCAGCAGCTCGTTGATTCGCCACATCGCGTGGATCTCACCGAGCGCCCGCTTGACGTCGGCGTGGTCGATCGGCGTGACCCCGTCGGCGCCGGGCTTGGACGCCCAGGCGTGCACCCGGTCGTAGATGCCGGCCGTACGGCCCGCGGGGCCCAGCATGACCCGTTCGTTGTTGAGCTGGGTGGTGATCAGCCGCCAGCCGCCGTTCTCCTCGCCGACCAGCATGTCCGCGGGCACGCGCACGTCGTTGTAGTACGTGGCGTTGGTGTGGTGGGCGCCGTCGGACAGGATGATCGGCGTCCAGGAATAACCGGGATCCTTGGTGTCGACGATCAGGATCGAAATGCCCTTGTGCTTCACGGCTTCCGGATCCGTGCGGCAGGCCAGCCAGATGTAGTCCGCGTCGTGAGCGCCGGTGGTGAAGATCTTCTGCCCATTGACGATGTACTCGTCACCCTGACGCACGGCGGTGGTCCGCAGGGAGGCCAAATCGGTTCCCGCCTCGGGCTCGGTGTAACCGATCGCGAAGTGCACCTCACCGGCCAGGATCGCCGGCAGGAACTTCTTCTTCTGCGCCTCGCTACCGAATTGCTGCAGGACGGGACCCACTGTCTGCAACGTCACCGCGGGCAGCGGCACGTCGGCCCGATGCGCCTCGTTGACGAAGATCGACTGCTCGATCGGGCCGAAACCCAACCCGCCGAACTCCTTTGGCCATCCGACCCCGAGCTTGCCGTCCCGGCCCATCCGCCGGATCACCGCACGATAGGCCTCGTTGTGACGGTCCTGCTCCATCGCCTTCATCTCATCGGAGGAGATCAGGTTCGAAAAGTATTCCCGTAATTCCGCTTGCAGCTGACGCTGCTCCGGAGTCAGGTCTATGAACATTGCGCTCCCACCAGGTCGAGACGATGAGAAGGCCCGCCCAGCAGCCGGGTCAGGTCTTTGATTGTGGAGTAGTACCGGTGCATCGGATAGGTGATGTCCATTCCCATGCCGCCGTGCAGGTGGTGGCAGAGCTGCATCACCGGCGGCGCCTGCGAGGTGACCCAGTACCCCAGGACATCGAGGTCGTCGTCAGCATCCCGCCCTTCGGACAGTCGCCACACGACCGACTTCGCCGCCAAATCGATGGTGCGCGAGGCGATGTAGACCTCGGCGAGCTGGGCGGCCACGGTCTGGAACGTCGACAGCGGCTTGCCGAACTGCTTGCGGTTGGCCACGTAGTCGGCGGTGAGTCGCAACGCCCCCGCCACCAATCCGTCGGCGTACGCGCCGATTGCCGCCAGCGCCAACTGGTTGACCCGGGGGGCCGTCGCGCCCGCCAGCACGTTGGAGTCACCGACCGCGACGTCAGCGAACGTCACCGTGTACTCATCGGTGTCGCTGGACGTCGGGGTCTGGACAAGCTGCACACCGTCGGCCTTCGGCGACACGACGACGACCGCGCTGTCCGCGGTGACGATCATCCAATCCGCTTGTCCGGCGTAGCCAACACCGACCTTGGTGCCCGACAGCCGCCCGTTGGCGAAGGTGCTCGACGGCCGGTCGGGCAGCGCGGTCCCCGGCTCGTTGAGCGCGGCCGTCAACACGCCGCCCTTCGGGACACCGGCCAGGAACCGGTCCTGCTGTTCATCGGACGCCAGGTCGAGCAGGGGCACCACGCCGAAACCGAGCGTGACCAACGCCGGCGTGATGGCGCCGTGACGACCCACCTCAGTCAGCACCGTGGCGACCTCGGGCAGGCCCACGCCGTCACCGCCCAGACGCTCGGGGACCGGCAGCGCCGGCACGCCCCCGCTGACCAGCGCTTCCCAGTTGAGATCCCGGTCCAGAACGGACGTCACCACATCGGCGACGGCCTGTTGCGTCGCAGTGAGATTGAAGTCCATCAGGACGTCACCGTGTGGCGCCGGTGTAGTCGACCTGCCAGTGCTTGATCCCGTTGAGCCAACCCGACCGCAGTCGCTCGGGCTCGCCGATCGGCTTGAGGTCCGGCATGTGATCGGCGACCGCGTTGAAGATCAGGTTGATGGTCATGCGGGCCAGGTTCGCGCCGATACAGTAGTGGGCGCCGGTGCCGCCGAAGCCGACATGGGGATTCGGGTCGCGCAGGATGTTGAAGGTGTGCGGGTCTTCAAAGACCTCTTCATCGAAATTGGCCGACCGGTAGGACATCACCACCCGCTGACCCTTCTTGATCTGCACGCCGGCCAATTCGGTGTCCTCGTTGGCGGTGCGCTGGAAGGCCGATACCGGAGTGGCCCACCGGATGATCTCGTCGGCGGTGGTCGATGGGCGCTCCTTCTTGAAGAGCTCCCATTGATCGGGGTTGTTCGCCATGGCGATCATGCCGTGGGTGATCGAGTTCCGAGTGGTCTCGTTACCCGCCACCGCGAGCATGACCACGAAGAAGCCGAACTCGTCATCCGAGAGCTTCTCGCCCTCGATGTCGGCCTCGATGAGCGTGGTGACGATGTCGTCGGTGGGGT
Source organism: Mycobacterium sp. 852014-50255_SCH5639931 (assembly GCF_001665605.1). Taxonomy (GTDB): domain Bacteria; phylum Actinomycetota; class Actinomycetes; order Mycobacteriales; family Mycobacteriaceae; genus Mycobacterium; species Mycobacterium paraffinicum. The sequence goes on along the minus strand of NZ_LZSV01000019.1, from coordinate 77,429 downwards.
TCTTGCCCCGCTCCTCGGCCATGGCCATCGCGTACGTGATCAGCTCCATGGACGACTGCGCGGGATCGACGTGGGCGTACTCGGGGTCGGTGCCACCGGTCATCTCGTTGGACCAGCGGAAGAGCTTGTCGCGATCCTCTTGGGGAACGCCGAGCAGGCCCGCGATGGCTTGCAGCGGCAGCTCGCACGAGACCTGCTCGACGAAGTCGCCGCTACCCTCGGCCGCCGCGGTCTTGGCGATGTTCTGGGCGCGCTGGGCCAGTTCGGCCTCCAGCCGTCCGATGGCCCGCGGCGTGAACCCGCGGGAGATGATCTTGCGCAGCCGGGTGTGGTGGGGTGCGTCCATGTTGAGCATGACGCTGCGCTGCAGTTCGACCTGCTCCCGTTTCATCTCCGGCGGCCACGTCGGGATGGCGCCGTTCATCCAACTCGAGAAGATGTCGCTGCGTTTCGACACCTCCTTGACGTCGGCGTGCTTGGTGACGAGCCAGTATCCGTGGTCCTCGAAGCCGCCCGAGCCGCCCGGGATGTCGACCCAGTGGATCGGCTCCGCCTTGCGCAGCTGGGCGAGTTCCTCAACGGGCAACCCTGCGAGGTTGACGTCAGGGTCAAGGAAGTCGAAGTCGGCGGGAATGTTGGGGGGTGCCATGATGTGTGCGCTCCTCAATTGCAACGTGTTCTAGTGCCAGTAAAACACGGCTCCTGCGCAGATAAAAGGCAGGTCACCATCCTCGCTTGTCAGAGTAATGAAACGTGTTCTAGCCTGACGGAATGGGTAACCCGGTAATCGTCGAAGCCACCCGCAGCCCGATCGGCAAGCGCAACGGATGGCTGTCAGGCCTGCACGCCACCGAGCTGCTTGGTGCGGTGCAGAGGGCACTGGTTGAGAAGGCCGGCATCGACGCCGGCGACGTCGAACAGGTCATCGGCGGCTGCGTGACGCAGTTCGGCGAGCAGTCCAACAACATCACGCGCGTCAGCTGGCTCGTCGCGGGCCTGCCTGACCACGTCGGCGCGGCGACCGTCGACTGCCAGTGCGGCAGCAGCCAGCAGGCCAACGGTTTGATCGCGGGCCTGATCGCGGCGGGCGCCATCGACGTCGGCATTGCGTGCGGAATCGAGGCGATGAGCCGCGTCGGGCTCGGCGCCAACGCCGGCCCCGACCGGGGGATCCTGCGGCCCGCGTCGTGGGACATCGACCTGCCCGACCAGTTCACCGCGGCCGAGCGGATCGCCAAGCGGCGCGGCATCACCCGCGAAGACATCGACGAGTTCGGTTACCAGTCGCAGGCCAAGGCCAAGCGGGCGTGGGAGGAGGGCCGCTTCGACCGCGAGATCTCCCCGATCGAGGCGCCTGCGCTCGACGAGAACAAGCAACCGACGTCGGAGCGGGTCACCATCTCCCGCGACCAGGGCCTGCGCGACACCACACTCTCGGGCCTGAGCTCGCTGAACCCGGTCATCGAGGGCGGGATCCACACGGCGGGGACGTCGTCGCAGATCTCCGACGGCGCCGCTGCCGTGTTGTGGATGGACGAGGACAAGGCCAAGGCGCTCGGACTGCGGCCTCGTGCGCGCATCGTCAGCCAGGCGCTGGTCGGCGCCGAGCCCTACTACCACCTGGACGGCCCGGTGCAGTCGACGGCCAAGGTGCTGGAGAAGGCCGGCATGAAGATGGGCGACATCGACATCACCGAAATCAACGAGGCCTTCGCGTCGGTCGTGCTGTCCTGGGCCCGGGTGCACAATCCGGACATGGACAAGGTGAACGTCAACGGCGGTGCCATCGCGCTGGGCCACCCGGTGGGCAGCACCGGCAGCCGGCTGATCACCACCGCGCTGCACGAGCTGGAGCGCACCGACCAGAGCACCGCGCTGATCACCATGTGCGCGGGCGGTGCCCTGTCGACCGGCACCATCATCGAGCGCATCTAGCTCGTCTTGATCGTCTCGGAATCCAGCCGCATCGCCGCGGCGCAGTCCTACATCGACGCGCTCGTCAGCCATGACGGCGACTCCGTTCCGTTCGCCGCCGGCTGCACCCGCATCGAGCAGGGCGTCAAGAACGGATTCTCCGGAAACCACTTGCGCCGCAGCCTCAATCGCGGGGCTCAGTACCGATTGCTCAAGGAAACGACGCCGCCGGACTATCGGATCGACGGCGACCGGGTGCACGCGGCCTACGCCGTGCTGACCAAGGCGGCGTTCGGCGCTCGGCGGCTGGCCGCACGGGTCGACGAGACGTTCGTGATTCCCGCCGAAACCCCGAGCGGCAGAGCCGAAATCCACCACATCAAGGTTCGCTTCCAACCGTTCATTCAGCAGGGCCGCTAACGACGCAGCCCGCAAAGCGGGGTGCGGGGCGCCGGCCAGATCGAGCACAGAGGAACATCATGCCCAAACCGAAACCACGCTCGTTGAATGCTCCTTGGGTCAGCTTCATCATCAAGTGGATGGCCAAGGGCAACACGTGGATCTACCGGCGCAGCAACGGGAGATTCGGCAGCACCTTCCAGAACGCTCCCGTCGCACTGCTCACCACCACGGGCCGCAAAACGGGTGAACCCCGGGTGAGCCCGCTGCTCTACCTGCGCGAAGGAAACCGGGTGGTGTTGGTCGCCTCGAAGGGCGGCAGCGACAAGCACCCGCTGTGGTACCTCAACCTCAAGGCCAATCCCAAAGTCTCCGTGCAGATCAAGGACGATGTGCTACAACTGCAGGCCCGCGATGCCACCGAGGCCGAGCGCGCGGAGTACTGGCCGAAACTGGACGCCATGTACCCGTCGTTCGACGACTACCGGTCCTGGACCGATCGGGTCATCCCCATCGTGATCTGCGACCCGGCGGGTTAGGTGGGCGCAACGGACTAGGCCCCGTACACCGGTACCGGCGGGCGCGCCATGGCGAGCAGGTCGGCGACGACGGGCCCCAGTTCCGCGGGGTCCCACTTCGCGCCCTTGTCGATCTGCGGTCCGTGCGCCCAGCCCTCGGCGACCCGGATCTTGCCGCCCTCGACCTCGAACACCTTCCCCGTGACGTCGCGGGATTCGGCGCTGCCCAGCCACACCACCAGCGGTGAGATGTTCTCCGGCGCCATCGCGTCGAAATCCTGGTCCTGCGTTGCCATCATCTCGGCGAAGACGGTCTCGGTCATGCGGGTGCGGGCCGACGGTGCGATGGCGTTGACGGTGACGCCGTAGCGGCCCATTTCGGCCGCGCCGACCAACGTCAGCGCCGCGATGCCGGCCTTGGCGGCGCTGTAGTTACCCTGTCCGACGCTGCCCTGCAGGCCGGCACCCGAACTGGTGTTGACAATCCGCGCGTCGACGGTCTTGCCCTCTTTGGACAGCCCGCGCCAGTACGACCCCGCGTGCCGCATGGTGGCGAAGTGACCCTTGAGATGCACGGCGATGACGGCGTCGAACTCTTCCTCGCTGGTGTTGGCCATCATCCTGTCGCGCACGATGCCGGCGTTGTTCACCAGGACATCCAGGCCACCGAAGGTGTCGACGGCGGTCTGGATCAGGCCCGCGGCTTCGTTCCAGTCGGCGATGTTGGATCCATTGGCGACGGCTTCCCCACCGGCCGCGGTGATTTCGTCGACCACGCCCTGTGCGGCGCTGCCGCCGCCGGCCGGTGAACCGTCGAGGCCCACGCCGATGTCGTTGACCACCACGCGGGCGCCTTCGGCCGCGAAGGCCAGCGCATGCGCGCGACCGATACCGCCGCCCGCTCCGGTGACGATGACGACGCGGCCGTCAACCACTCCCATTGTTCGTGTCTCCTCTACTTGATCGCGCTGGCGTTCGTTGTGGCCAGATAGTGCGGCGGCTCACCGCCGCCGTGCACCTCCAGCGAGGCACCGCTGATGTAGGACGCCGTGTCCGACGCCAGAAACGCTGTGGCCCAACCGATGTCTTCGGGCTTGGCCAACCGGCCCAGTGGCACGTTCTTTGAGATCGCGGCGATAGACTCGGCGTCACCATAGAAAAGCTCGGACTGCTCGGTCTCCACCATGCCGACCACGCAGGCATTCACCCGGACCTTCGGCCCCCACTCCACCGCCAGTGTCTGCGTGAGGCTTTCCAAGCCCGCCTTGGCCGCCCCGTACGCGCCGGTGCCGGGCGACGGCCGTCGACCACTCAGGCTGCAGATGTTGATGATCGACCCGCCGCGGTCCTGGTTTTGCATTTGAGCGTTTGCGTGTTGCGAAACCGACAGCGCGCCAATCAGGTTGAGCTCGATGATCTTGCGGTTGAACTTCGCGCTGGACTCCGCGGTCAGCACGTACGGCGAACCGCCGGCGTTGTTGACCACGACGTCGAGCCGGCCGTGCTGCTCGACGATGGAGCCGATCAGCGCCTTGACGGCGTCGTCGTCGCGGACGTCGCACGAGTGAAACTCATAGGGCAGGCCCTCGACGGGCCGCCGTGCGCAGGTGATGACGGTTGCGCCCTGCGCGGCGAAGACCGCACTGATGCCGGCGCCCACTCCGCGGACCCCGCCGGTGACCAGAACCACCCGCCCGGCCAGCCCCAAGTTGATGGCGTCGGGTGCTTCGGCGCGAGTCACTGTGCTAGCGTACCAAGCAAGTGCTTGCTTAGGTAGTTACCCCACAAGGAAGTGGCACCGTGCCCATCACATCCAAAACCACCGAACCGGGCATCGTCGCGGTCACCGTCGACTTTCCCCCGGTCAACGCCATCCCGTCGCGCGGCTGGTTCGAACTGGCCGACGTCATCACGGCCGCCGGTCAGGACCCCGAGACTCACGTCGTCATCCTGCGGGCCGAGGGCCGTGGCTTCAATGCCGGAGTCGACATCAAGGAGATGCAGCGCACGGAGGGATTCACCGCGCTGATCGACGCCAACCGCGGTTGCTATGCCGCCTTCCGCGCCGTCTATGAATGCGCGGTGCCGGTCGTTGCCGCCGTGAACGGGTTCTGCGTCGGCGGCGGCATCGGCCTGGTCGGCAACTCCGACGTCATCGTGGCCTCCGACGACGCCACGTTCGGGCTGCCCGAGGTGGAGCGCGGCGCCCTGGGCGCGGCCACCCACCTCTCTCGGCTGGTGCCGCAGCACCTGATGCGGCGGCTGTTCTTCACCGCCGCCACCGTGGACGCCGCCACCTTGCACCACTTCGGTTCGGTGCACGAGGTGGTGCCGCGCGACCAGCTGGACGAGGCCGCGCTACGGGTTGCCCGCGACATCGCCGCCAAGGACACCCGCGTCATCCGCGCGGCCAAGGAGGCACTCAACCTCATCGATGTGCAGCGGGTCAACTCGAGTTACCGCATGGAGCAAGGGTTTACGTTCGAGCTCAATCTGGCCGGGGTGGCCGACGAGCACCGCGACGCGTTCGCCGGTACGGCGAAGGGTGAGAAGTCTTGAGCGACAAGAGAACCACCCTCGACGAAGCCGTCGGGCAGTTGCGCAGCGGCATGACCGTCGGCATCGGCGGCTGGGGCTCGCGGCGCAAGCCGATGGCGTTCGTGCGGGCCATGCTGCGCACCGACGTCACCGACCTCACGGTGGTCACCTACGGCGGACCCGACCTCGGCTTGCTGTGCTCGGCCGGCAAGGTCAAGCGCGTCTACTACGGCTTCGTCTCGCTCGACTCCCCGCCCTTCTACGACCCGTGGTTCGCCAAGGCCCGCACCAGCGGCGCCATCGAGGCCCGGGAAATGGACGAGGGCATGCTGCGTTGCGGCCTGCAAGCCGCCGCGCAACGCCTGCCGTTCCTGCCGATTCGGGCCGGGCTGGGCAGCTCGGTCCCCGACTTCTGGGAGGGCGAACTGCAGACCGTGACCAGCCCCTACCCCGCGCCCGAGGGCGGCTACGAGACGCTGATCGCCATGCCGGCGCTGCGCCTGGACGCGGCCTTTGTGCACCTCAACCTCGGTGACTGCCAAGGCAATGCGGCCTACACCGGTATCGATCCCTACTTCGACGACCTGTTCCTGATGTCCGCCGACCAGCGCTTCCTGTCGGTGGAGCGTGTCGTCTCCACGGAGGAGTTGGTCAAGGCTGTTCCCCCGCAGGGGTTGCTGGTGAACAGGATGATGGTCGACGCCGTGGTGGAGGCGCCCGGCGGCGCCCACTTCACCACCGCCGCACCGGATTACGGCCGGGACGAGAAGTTCCAGCGGCATTACGCCGAGGCGGCCTCGACCGAAGAGGGCTGGCAGAAGTTCGTCCAGACCTACCTGTCGGGCGGCGAGGACGACTACCAGGCGGCGGTTCGCGCATTCGCAGAGGAGGCCTGAAAGTGAGCAGCACCCGCGCCGAAGTGTGCGCAGTCGCCTGCGCCGAATTATTCAGGGACGCCGGCGAAATTATGGTCAGCCCGATGACGAACATGGCTTCGGTCGGTGCGCGACTGGCGCGGTTGACCTTTTCACCCGACATCTTGCTGACCGACGGCGAGGCGCAGCTGCTGGCCGACACCCCGGCCCTGGGCAAGACCGGACCCGTCGAGGGCTGGATGCCATTCGGCCGGGTCTTCGAGACGCTGGCCTGGGGGCGGCGGCACGTGGTGATGGGTGCGAATCAGGTTGACCGCTTTGGCAATCAGAACATCTCGGCGTTCGGTCCGCTGCAACACCCGAGCAGACAGATGTTCGGCCTGAGGGGTGCGCCCGGTAACTCGATCAACCATGCGACCAGCTATTGGGTGGGCAACCATTCGACGCGGGTGTTCTGCGAGGCCGTCGACGTGGTCTGCGGCATCGGCTGGGACAAGGTGGACGCGGACAATCCGGCCTTCCGGTTCGCCAACACGTACCGGGTCGTGTCCAACCTGGGCGTGTTCGACTTCGGCGGCCCGGGCCGCACGATGCGCGCGCTGACGCTGCATCCCGGGGTGTCACCCGACGACGTTCGCGAGGCCACGTCGTTCGACGTGCACGGTGTCGACGAGGCCGGCGAGACCAGGCTACCGACGGACGAAGAGCTCCACCTGATCCGCGAGGTGATCGACCCGAAATCCCTGCGCGACAGAGAGATACGTTGATGAAGTTGCGCACGCCGCTGACCGAGCTGGTCGGTGTCGAGCACCCGGTGGTCCAAACCGGGATGGGCTGGGTGGCCGGCGCCCGGCTGGTGGCCGCGACGGCCAACGCGGGCGGCCTGGGCATCCTGGCTTCTGCCACCATGACACTCGACGAGCTGGCGACGGCCATCGGAAAGGTCAAGGCCGCCACCGACAAACCGTTCGGGGTGAATATCCGCGCCGACGCCGCGGACGCCGGCGACCGCGTCGATCTGATGATCCGCGAGGGCGTGAAGGTGGCGTCGTTCGCCCTGGCGCCCAAGCAGGAGCTGATCGCGCGGCTGAAAGAGGCCGGAGCGGTGGTGATTCCGTCGATCGGCGCAGCCAAGCATGCGCGCAAGGTCGCGGCCTGGGGCGCCGATGCGATGATTGTGCAGGGCGGCGAGGGCGGTGGACACACCGGACCCGTCGCCACGACGTTACTGCTGCCGTCGGTGCTGGACGCCGTGCAGGGCACCGGAATCCCGGTGATCGCGGCGGGCGGGTTCTTCGACGGGCGCGGGCTGGCGGCCGCGCTGAGTTACGGCGCGGCCGGGGTGGCGATGGGCACGCGCTTTCTGCTGACCTCCGATTCGACCGTGCCCGAAGCGGTCAAGCGCCGCTACCTCGAAGCGGCGCTGGACGGCACGGTGGTGACCACGCGCGTGGACGGCATGCCGCACCGGGTGCTGCGCACCGGCCTGGTCGAGAGGCTGGAAAGCGGTTCGCCGGTGCGGGGTCTCACCGCGGCCGTGCGCAATGCGGCGAAGTTCAAGCACATGTCGCAGATGACCTGGCGGTCGATGATCCGCGATGGGATGGCGATGCGCCACGGCAAGGAGATGACCTGGTCGCAGGTGGTGATGGCGGCCAACACCCCGATGCTGCTGAAGGCGGGGCTGGTCGAGGGCAACACCGAAGCCGGGGTGCTCGCCTCCGGCCAGGTGGCCGGCATCCTCGAGGACCTGCCGTCGTGCGCCGAGCTGATCGACTCGATCGTGCGTGACGCGATCGAACACCTGCAGTCGGCGTCCGCGCTGATCGAATCCGGCGACTAAAGACCCTGGCTTCGGCGCGGGCTCGCGATCATCGTGGAGTCATGAGTGCGCTACTACCTGAAGCCTGGCCGAAGCCGTTGCTGGGCGCGATCCGTGTTTCCAACAGATACCTGCTCAACCCACTGATGCTGCGCCTGGCCGGCCACAAACATTGGTACGCATCGGCCATCCGCCACACCGGACGACGATCGGGCAAGCAGTACGCCACGCCGGTCGTGGCGGACCGGACGGCCGACGGGTTCGTCATACCGCTGCCCTATGGCACTGGAGTGGACTGGTTGCAGAACGTCCTTGCCGCGGGGCGAGCGACCATCTCCTCCCAGGGCGAGAGTTACGACGTCGCGCAGCCCGAGGTGATCGACGCGGAGGCGGCCTTGCCCATGCTGTCGGCCGACCGGAAACGCACGTTCGCCCGGCTCGGCATCGCGCATTACCTCAGAGTCCGGGACGCTTCGGCGCCGAACTGAGCTCGGCGCTGTTCGTCGAGACTTAAACCACGCACACGCTTTTCGGCGTGTCGTGTGCCTGGTTTAAGTGTCGCGACGAAAGACGAAGCCCCGAAGGCGCTACAGCCGCTCGATGATGGTGACGTTCGCGGTGCCCCCGCCCTCACACATCGTCTGCAGGCCATAGCGGCCGCCGACGCGCTCGAGTTCGTTGAGCATGGTGGCGAACAGCTTGGCGCCGGTCGCGCCCAGCGGATGCCCAAGGGCGATCGCGCCGCCATTCGGGTTGACCTTCTCCGGGTCGGCCTTGATCTCCTTGAGCCAGGCCATCACCACCGGCGCGAACGCCTCGTTGATCTCGACGGTGTCGATGTCGTCGATCGACAGCCCGGCCTTCTCCAGCGCGTGGCGTGTGGCCGGGATGGGCCCGGTCAGCATGAACACCGGGTCGGCGGCGCGGGCGCTGATGTGGTGGATGCGCGCGCGAGGGGTCAGTTTGTGGTCCTTGACGGCCTGCTCGGAAGCCAGCAGCACCGCGCTCGCGCCGTCGGAGATCTGGCTTGCCATCGCCGCCGTCAGCCGGCCGCCCTCGACGAGCGTCTTCAGGCCGGCCATCTTCTCCAGCGACGACTCGCGCGGGCCCTCGTCGACCCGGAACGGCCCGGATTCCGTTTCGACGGTGATGATTTCGTTGTCGAAGTGACCGCCGCGGATCGCGGCGAACGCGCGCTCGTGGCTGGCCAGCGCGTAGCGCTCCATCTCCTCGCGTGACAGGTTCCATTTCTCGGCGATCATCTCCGAGCCGCGGAACTGAGAGATCTCCTGGTCGCCGTAGCGGTGCAGCCACTGCTTGGACTCGTTGGTCGGGGAGGTGAACCCGAACTGTTCTCCCACGGTCATGGCCGACGAGATCGGGATCTGGCTCATGTTCTGCACACCGCCGGCCACGATGAGGTCGGCCGTGCCGGCCATGATGGCCTGTGCGCCAAAGGAAATCGCCTGCTGGCTGGAGCCGCACTGCCGGTCCACGGTGACGCCGGGAACCTCTTCGGGGTAGCCCGCGGCCAGCCACGAGAGCCGGGCGATGTTGCCCGCCTGCCCGCCGATGGCGTCGACGCAGCCGGCGATCACGTCGTCGACGGCGGCGGGGTCGACGTCGACCCGGTCGAGCAGCCCACGCCAACCAAGGGCGCCGAGGTCCACGGGATGAACCCCGGCCAGCGATCCGTTGCGCTTGCCGATCGCGGTACGTACAGCGTCGATGACGTACGCCTCTGCCATTTGTCAGACTCCTTCTTTGGTAATCCCACCGAGAACGATGGCGAGGTATTGCTGACCCACCTGTTGTGCGGTGAGGGGTCCGCCTGGTTGATACCAGCGCACCGACACCCACGTGGTGTCACGAATGAAACGGTAGACCAGGTCGACGTTGAGGTCGGGCTGGAAGTAGCCCTCGTCGATGCCCTGGTTGATCACCTCGAGCCACATCTTGCGCTGCTGGCGGTTCATGTCCTCGATATAGGAGAACCGGGGCTGCGACAACAACCGTTGGGCTTCGTCCTGATAGATCACGACCTGCGCGTGCCGATGCTCGATCGCCTCGAACGACGCCATGAACAGCCCCTTGAGCCGCTCCAGCGGATTGGCCTCGCGGTCCACGATCTCGCTGTAGCGGGCGAACAACCAGTCCAGGAAACTGCGCAGCACCTCGTCGACCATCTCCTCCTTGGAGGAGAAGTGGTGATAGAGGCTGCCGGAGAGGATTCCCGCGCTGTCCGCGATGTCGCGCACGGTGGTGGCGCGCAATCCACGCTCGGCGAACATGGTCGCGGCGAGCTCTAACAACTCGTCGCGACGGCTGTTTGCCTGACCGGCCACTCGGTCCACCCGATCAGAGTATCAACCAAGCGCTTGCTTGGCCAGCTTCCCGCTCACGGATGCTGGCTGGACACCGAGATGACCTCGCCGGTCAGGTAGCTCGAGTAGTCACTGGCCAGGAAAGCGATGGTGGCCGCGACCTCCCACGGCTCGGCCGCCCGCCCGAACGCTTCACCGGCCGACAGCCGATCGAGCAGATCGGACGAGGTCGTCTTGTCCAGAAACTTGTGCCGCGCGATGCTCGGGGACACCGCGTTGATCCGCACCCCGTATTCGACGGCTTCGATCGCGCTGCAACGGGTTAGCGCCATCACGCCCGCTTTGGCGGCCGCATAGTGCGCCTGCGAGTGCTGCGCCCGCCAGCCCAGAACGCTTGCGTTGTTGACGATCACCCCACCGTGGTCCGCTTCGCGAAAGTAGCCCAGCGCCGCCCGGGTGGCCCGGAACACCGACGACAGCGTCACGTTCAGGACGCGGTCCCACTCGTCGTCGGTCATGTCGACCACCGGGGTCTGACCGCCCAGCCCGGCGTTGTTGACCAAAACGTCCAGTCGGCCCATCCGGGCGGTGGTCGACGCGATCAGCGCGTCCACCTGCGCGCTGGACGTCACGTCGCATAACACGCTCTCGACCCGGCCCAATCCCAACGCGGACAGTTCGGCGGCGGTCTCCCCCAGCCGTCGTTCGTGGTGGTCGGACAGCACCACGTCGGCGCCCTCGACCAGGGCCCGTCGCGCCGTCGCCGAGCCGATCCCGGTGCCGGCGGCCGCGGTTACGACGACCACCTTGCCTTGCAGAAGCCCGTGCCCGGCAACCTCTTTCGGAGCTTCGGACAGGGTCATCCCTTTACCTCCCGGGGCAGGCCGAGCACCCGCTCGGCGATGATGTTGCGCTGGATCTCGTTGGAGCCGCCGTAGATGGTGTCGGCGCGGGTGAACAGGAAAAGCCGCTGCCATTCGTCGAATTCGCCGTCCGACAAGGTCAGCCCCGGCTTGCCGATCACGTCCATCGCCAGCTCGCCCAGATCGCGATGCCAGTTGGCCCACAACAACTTTGACACGTTGTCCTGGCCGGGCTGCTCAACGTCCATGGTGGCCAGCGCATACGAACGCATGGCCCGCAGCCCGGTCCACGCCCGCGTCAGCCGCTCCCGGATGAACGGGTCGTCGGCGGCGCCGTTGCGCTGCGCAAGGTCGGCCAGGTTGGAAAGCTCACGGGCGTAGCGGATCTGCTGTCCGAGTGTCGACACGCCGCGTTCGAAGGTCAGCGTGCCCATGGCGACCCGCCAGCCGTCGCCGGGCTGGCCGACCACCAGATTGGCGTCGGTGCGGGCGTCGTCGAAGAAGACCTCGTTGAATTCCGAGTCGCCGGTCAGCTGGATGATCGGGCGGACCTGCACACCCGGTTGGTCCAGCGGCACCAACAGATACGACAGCCCGGCGTGCCGCTTGGAACCCTTCTCCGTGCGAGCGACCACGAAGCACCACTGCGCCCAGTGCGCCAACGAGGTCCACACCTTCTGGCCGTTGATCACCCACTGGTCACCGTCCAGCTCGGCGGTGGTGGAGACGTTGGCCAGGTCGCTGCCGGCGCCGGGCTCGGAATAGCCCTGACACCACAGCTCGGTGACGTCGAGGATCTTCGGCAGGAAGCGCTGCTGCTGCTCGGGCGTCCCGAAGGCGATCAGCGTCGGCCCGAGCAGTTCCTCGCCGAAATGGTTCACCTTGTCCGGGGCATCGGCGCGGGCGTACTCCTCGTAGAACGCCACGCGGTGCGCGGTCGACAGCCCGCGGCCGCCGTGTTCCACCGGCCAGCCCAGGCAGGTCAGGCCGGCCTTGGCCAGATGCTGATTCCACGCCCGGCGTTCTTCGAACGCCTCGTGCTCGCGCCCCGGTCCGCCAAGACCCTTGAGAGCTGCGAATTCGCCGACCAGATTGTCGGCGAGCCAACCGCGGACCTCCGCCCGGAACTCCTCGACGTCCTGCATGCCCTGTAGGCTAACCTACCAAGCACTTGCTTTGTTAGAGGAGCATTCATGGGGAGCGATCCGCGCACCGTACCGGCGGCGCTCGATCGTTTGGCGCAGCAACTCCCCGATCACGACGCGTTGATCACCGACGAGCGGTCGTTCACAGCGGCCGCACTGCGCGACGAGGTGCACCGGGCGGCGGCCGCGCTGATCAGCCTCGGCGTGCAGGCGGGGGACCGCGTGGCGATCTGGTCGCCGAACACCTGGCACTGGGTGGTGGCCTGCCTGGCGATCCACCACGCCGGTGCGGCCATGGTGCCCCTGAACACCCGCTATACCGTCGAGGAAGCCGCCGACATCCTGGCGCGCACCGCAGCGCCCGTGCTGTTCGGGATGGGGCGATTCCTCGGCCACGATCGCGTCGCCGACCTGGACCGCTTGGGCCCGGAAGCCCTGCCCGCGCTGCGGCACATCGTGCGGATCCCGATCGAGGCTGACGACGGAACGTGGGACGACTTCATCTCGCGCGGCTCGGACGTCAGCGCGGTCGCGGCCCGCGCCGCTGCGGTCACGCCCGACGACGTCAGCGACATCCTGTTCACCTCGGGCACCACCGGCCGCAGCAAAGGGGTGCTCTGCGCGCACCGGCAGTCGCTGTCGGCCTCGGCGTCGTGGGCCGCCAACGGCAAGATCACCAGCGACGACCGCTACCTGTGCATCAACCCGTTCTTCCACAACTTCGGGTACAAGGCCGGCATCCTGGCCTGCCTGCAGACCGGGGCGACGCTGATCCCGCACCTGACCTTCGACCCGCTGCGCGCGCTGCAGGCGATCGAGCAACACCGCATCACCGTGCTGCCCGGACCGCCCACCATCTATCAGACCCTGCTGGACCATCCGCAGCGCAAGGACTACGACCTGAGCTCGCTGCGGTTCGCGGTGACCGGAGCGGCCACCGTTCCCGTCGTGCTGGTCGAGCGCATGCAGTCCGAGCTCGACATCGACATCGTGCTTACCGCTTACGGGCTGACCGAGGCGAACGGCATGGGCACGATGTGCCGGGCGGACGACGACGCGGTCACCGTCGCCACAACGTGCGGGCGCCCGTTCGCCGACTTCGAATTGCGCATCGACGCAACAACTCCCGGCGAAGCGGGTGAGGTGCTGCTGCGCGGGCCGAACGTCATGCTGGGTTACCTCGACGACCCGGCCGCCACCGCGGCCGCCATCGACCCCGACGGCTGGCTGCACACCGGTGACATCGGTGCCGTCGACGCGGCCGGCAACCTGCGCATCACCGACCGGCTCAAGGACATGTACATCTGCGGCGGATTCAATGTCTACCCCGCCGAGGTCGAGCAGGTGCTGGCCCGGATGGAGGGGGTCGCCGACGCCGCCGTGATCGGGGTTCCCGATGAGCGCCTCGGCGAGGTCGGGCGGGCGTTTGTCGTGACCAGGCCCGGCGTCGACCTCGACGAGCAGTCCGTGATCGCTTACACCCGTGAACATTTGGCGAATTTCAAGGCGCCGCGGTCGGTGCGGTTCGTCGACGCGTTGCCGCGCAATCCGGGCGGCAAGGTGGTCAAACCACAACTGCGAGAGTGGACGTGAAGTGGATCTGGAACTAGACGAAGAGACCCTGGCGTTTGCGGCCGAGGTGCGGGACTTCTTGTCGGCCAACGCCGATTCGATCCCGACGAAGTCCTACGACAACGCCGAGGGCTTCGCCCAGCACCGGCAGTGGGACCGAGTCCTGTTCGACGCCGGGCTGTCGGTGATCACCTGGCCCAAGAAATACGGGGGCCGCGACGCGCCACTGCTGCACTGGGTGGTGTTCGAAGAGGAGTACTTCCGCGCCGGCGCCCCGGGACGCGCCAGCGCCAACGGCACCTCGATGCTGGCGCCGACGCTGTTCGCCCACGGCACCGAAGAGCAGCTGGACCGCATCCTGCCGAAAATGGCCAGCGGCGAACAGATCTGGGCGCAGGCGTGGTCCGAGCCGGAATCCGGCAGCGACCTGGCCTCGCTGCGATCCACCGCGACCAAAACCGACGGCGGCTGGCTGCTGAACGGGCAGAAGATCTGGAGTTCCCGCGCGCCGTTCGCGGAAATGGGCTTCGGGCTGTTCCGGTCGGACCCGACGGCCGAGCGGCACAACGGCCTGACGTACTTCATGTTCGACCTGAAGACCAAGGGCGTCACCGTGCGACCCATCGTCCAGCTGGGCGGCGACACCGGCTTCGGCGAGATCTTCCTCGATGACGTGTTCGTCCCCGACCACGACGTCATCGGCACCCCGAACGAGGGCTGGCGGGCGGCCATGAGCACCTCGAGCAACGAACGCGGCATGTCCCTGCGCAGCCCGGCCCGCTTCCTGGCGACCGCCGAGCGGCTGGTGCAGCTCTGGAAGGACAGCGGCTCTCCCCCGGCCTTCGTCGACCGCGTCGCCGATGGCTGGATCAAGGCACAGGCCTACCGGCTGCAAACCTTCGGCACGGTGACCAGGCTGGCCGACGGCGGTGAGCTGGGCGCCGAATCATCGGTGACCAAGGTGTTCTGGTCGGACCTCGACGTGGAGCTGCACCAGACCGCACTCGACGTGCTCGCCGCCGACGGCGAGCTCGCCGGCAATTGGACCGATGGCCTGCTGTTCGCGCTGGGCGGCCCGATCTACGCCGGCACCAACGAGATTCAGCGCAACATCATCTCGGAGCGGCTGCTGGGCCTGCCCCGCGAGAAGTCCGGGGGCAAGAAGTGAAATTTGCGCTAGACGAACAGCAGCGCGACTTCGCGGCCAGCATCGACGCCGCCCTGGGCGCGGCCGACCTGCCCGGCGTGATCCGCGCGTGGTCGGCGGGCGATACCGCGCCCGGCCGCAAGGTGTGGGGCCAGCTGGCCGACCTGGGTGTCACCGCGCTGGCGGTCCCCGAGAAGTTCGACGGCATCGAGGCGCATCCGGTCGACCTGGTGGTCGCACTCGAACGCCTGGGACGGTGGTGTGTACCCGGGCCGGTGGCCGAATCCATCGCCGTGGCACCGGTTTTGCTCGCCTCCGACGATCAGGCCGAGCGCTGCGCCGCCCTGGCCTCCGGTGAGCTGATGGTCACCGTCGCGCTGCCGCCGCAGACGCCGCGCGCGGTGGACGCCGTCACGGCCGGTCTGGTGCTGGTGGCAACCGACGAGGGCGTCGCCGAAGCGACGCCGGGTGACCGGCACGAGTCGGTCGACCCGAGCCGGCCCCTCTACGACGTGACCCCAGCCGGCCGGGCCTGGCAGGCGGATCTTCGGCGCGCCTACGAGTTCGGGGCGCTGGCCACCGCCGCACAGCTGGTCGGCGCGGCCGAGGCGCTGCTGCGCGATACCGTCGACTACGCCAAGCAGCGGTCGCAATTCGGCCGGGTGATCGGTTCCTATCAGGCGATCAAGCACAAGCTCGCCGACGTGCACATCGCGATCGAGCTGGCCCGCCCGCTGCTGTATGGCGCGGCCTTATCACTCGAGCCCCGCGACGTCAGCGCGGCCAAGGCGGCGGCGGCCGAGGCGGGCCTGCTGGCCGCGCGGTCGGCGCTGCAGACCCACGGCGCGATCGGGTTCACCCAGGAACACGACCTGTCGCTTTGGTTGCTGCGGGTGCAAGCATTGCGTTCGGCCTGGGGTACGCCCGAGGCGCATCGGCGGCGAGTGCTGGAGGCGCTATAACCATGACTCGCGGCGCGACGATGCAGAGTGTAGCGATGTGGGGGTACCACCCGCTTGCGGGGGAGAGGAGCGGCGCTCGTGAGTGAAGAACGGGAGATGCTGCGGGAGACCGTCGCGACCCTGGTGGCCAAGCACGCGAACCCGGCGGCGGTGCGCGCGGCGATGGAGTCCGACCGCGGCTACGACGAGTCGCTGTGGCAGCTGCTGTGTGAGCAGGTGGGCGCCGCCGCGCTGGTGATCCCCGAGGAGCTGGGTGGAGCGGGCGGTGAACTGGCCGATGCCGCAACGGTTTTGCAGGAGCTGGGCCGGGCGCTGGTGCCCTCCCCCCTGCTGGGCACGACGCTGGCTGAGCTGGCCCTGCTGGCCGCGCCCGAACCCGACGCCGAGACGCTGGGCGGCCTCGCCGAGGGCACCTCGATCGGCGCGCTGGTGCTCGACGCCGACTATGTGGTCAACGGCGATATCGCCGACGTCGTAGTCGCCGTCGACGACGGCCAGTTGAGCCGGTGGACCCGATTCGGCACACAGCCCGTCACCACCATGGACCCGACCCGGCGGCTCGCGCAGCTCAAGGCCGAGGCGACCGAACCGATCGGCGCCGACCCCGGCATCGCCGACAGCGCGGCCATCCTGCTGGCCGCCGAGCAGATCGGCGCCGCCGAACGCTGCCTGGAGCTCACCGTCGAATACGCCAAGAACAGAGTGCAATTCGGCCGTCCGATCGGCAGTTTCCAGGCCCTCAAACACCGGATGGCCGATCTGTACGTCGCGATCGCCGCGGCGAAGGTCGTCGTTGCGGACGCTTGCAACGAGCCCACCCCGACCAACGCGGCCACAGCGCGCCTCGCCGCGACCGAGGCGCTGTGCACCGCCGCCGCCGAAGGCATCCAGCTGCACGGCGGGATCGCGATCACCTGGGAACACGACATGCACCTGTATTTCAAACGCGCCCACGGCAGCGCGCATCTGCTCAGCACACCGCAAGAACTGCTCGCACGACTGGAAGCCGAGGTGCTCGAGACGTCGTGAACGACCACGTCGCGCTGCGCGCCGCCATCCCGCCCTTCTATGTGATGGACGTGTGGCTGGCCGCGGCCGAGCGCCAGCGCAGCCACGGCGACCTGGTGAACCTGTCGGCCGGCCAGCCCAGCGTGGGAGCGCCGGAGCCGGTGCGCGCGGCCGCGGCCTCCGCCTTGCACCTCAACGAGCTCGGTTACACCGTGACGCTGGGAACCCCCGAGCTGCGCGCGGCGATAGCGGCGGATTACCAACGCCAGCACGGGCTTCGGGTCGAACCCGACGACGTGGTGGTCACCACCGGTTCTTCCGGCGGATTCCTGCTCGCGTTTCTGGCGTGCTTCGACGCCGGTGACCGGGTGGCGCTGGCCAGTCCTGGCTACCCGTGCTACCGAAACATTCTGTCCGCGTTGGGATGCGAGGTGGTCGAAATCCCCTGCGGACCGCAGACCCGCTTCCAGCCCACCGTGCAGATGCTCGCCGAACTCGACCCGCCGCCCCACGGCGTGATCGTCGCCAGCCCGGCCAATCCCACCGGAACCGTGATAGCCCCGTCCGAGTTGGCCGCCATCGCGTCGTGGTGCGAGACGTCCGGGGTCCGACTGATCAGCGACGAGGTCTACCACGGCCTGGTCTACGAAGGGGCGCCGCAGACCAGTTGCGCCTGGCAGACATCACGAGACGCCGTGGTGGTCAACAGCTTTTCGAAATACTGGGCGATGACCGGTTGGCGGCTGGGCTGGATGCTGGTGCCACCGGCGCTGCTGCGAGCGGTGGACCGCCTGACCGGCAACTTCACCATCTGCCCGCCGGTGCTGTCGCAACTCGCCGGGGTGGCGGCCTTCACCCCCGAGGCGATCGCCGAAGCCGACAGCAACCTTCACCACTACGCGACCAACCGCACGCTGCTGCTCGATGGGCTGCGCCAGATCGGCATCGACCGCCTCGCGCCCACCGACGGCGCGTTCTACGTGTACGCCGACGTGTCGGACCGCACCAACGACTCGATCGCGTTCTGCTCGAAACTGTTGGACGACACCGGGGTTGCCATCGCGCCGGGGATCGATTTCGACACCACGCACGGCAACTCATTCGTCCGGTTGTCGTTCGCCGGGCCGACCGGCGACATCGAAGAGGCGCTGCGGCGGATCGGCCCCTGGCTTTAGGCGTCCAGGATCTTGTCCAGGCGAGCCTCGAGGGCACCGCGGTCGCCGACGTCGGACACGTTGATGCCGAACCGGCCGATGAGGGTGTCCACCACCGCCGCCGCGTCGTCCAGGCGGATCTTCTCGCTGGCGTCGGCGCGATGGATGGCCAGGTTCCGACCGGCCAGGTTCAGTCGGGCGTCGTCGGTGACGCGCGCGGCCGTCAGACCGGTGACGAAGTGCGACGAGGGATGCGTCGAGACGAACCAGCTGCCCACTTGCAGGTCGACGTCCGGCGCGGTCCGGGAGCTGAACTCGTAGAGCGGTTGCCACTCGCCGCGGACCTGGGCCTGCAAGACCAGGCCGTCGCCGCGGTCCTCCAGCCGGTAGGGCTCGTGCGTCGTCTGCTGCACGCTGCCGGTCTCGATGCGCAGTGGCGAGGTGGGTGTCTGGCCACCGAAGCCCACGTCGACGAGGTACGAAGCGTGGGAGCCGGGGAACGTCACCGCCAACACGGTGTGCGTCTGCGGCGGTGACGGCGCGTCGAGCGGCCGCATCCACACCACCCGGCCGGCCAGGCGCCGCACGCGGAAGCCCAGCTCGGTCAGCACGTAGCCCATCAAGCCGTTCTGCTCGTAGCAGTAGCCACCCCGGCCCCGCCGAACCAGCTTGCCGGCGAGGGCGCCCGGGCTCAGGTCGTCGACGGGCACACCCAGCAGCGGATCGAGGTTTTCGAATGGAATCGCTTTGGTGTGCGCGCTCACCAAGGCCCGCAATACGTCGAGGTTGGGCGCCGCGGCGCCGCCATAACCGATGCGATCGAAGTACTCGCCCAGCTCCAGCGTCATACGGCCATTCTGCTGCCAACGCCATCGGCAGGCGTGCGACGGCGGGTAGCGGGTATGCCGTCCCTAGCCCCAAGCCTTGGTCCGAAGGAGGAACCCGTGCCCGACGTCGACCTCTATCTCGATCCCGTCTGTCCTTTCTCCTGGGTGACAGCGCGCTGGCTGCGTGACGCCGCACAATCCACGCACACACCGGTCGCCCTGCGGCAGATGAGCCTGGCGGTGCTCAACGAGGGCCAGGACAAGGACGCCAAACAGCAACGCATGATGGAGCGGTCGACACGGC
Organism: Mycobacterium sp. 852014-50255_SCH5639931; assembly: GCF_001665605.1. GTDB lineage: Bacteria > Actinomycetota > Actinomycetes > Mycobacteriales > Mycobacteriaceae > Mycobacterium > Mycobacterium paraffinicum. The sequence continues at coordinate 58,057 of NZ_LZSV01000019.1, read as the reverse complement.
TGGGACGCCTGTTCGCCGCGGCCGTCGCCGAGCGAGGACCGGACGCGTTTGCGGGCCTCTACGACTCGATCGGTCGCCGGATCCATGTGCGGCAGGAGGACCTCACCGCAGCAGGAATCCGGGAAGCCCTCGCCGCGAACGGCCTCGAGGAGAGGCTTGCCGAAGCCCTCGACGACAGCGGCTTCGACGACGCGGTCAAGCGGGCGCACCAAGCCAGCCAAGACGCCTTGGGCGACGAGGCCGGCAGCCCGATCATCGCGATCGACGGCCACGCGTTCTCCGGCCCCGTCCTGACCCGAACACCGAACACGCAGGACGGTATTCGCTTGCTGGAGGCCGTGCTCACCATCGCCGGCGTTCCGGAATTCGCAGAGCTGCAACGGCCCCATCAGGGCCCGCCGACCATCGAAGCCTGAGCGCGACCGACGCGCGTCGTCGGCTAACTCTCCCGGCCCCGGCCCGCGGCCGGGTGAACTAAGGTTGCCGAAAGAGGCACCGGCGAGGTGCTGAGCGTTTAACCTTGAGCTCGCCTATTACATATTTCGCGGAGGGTTGAGCGCCAGCAAATGCCTGAAGAGCCCCATTCCGACAATGTCGCACCGGTACCGAGCGGCATCACCGCGGAGCTGGCGGCCGCGGGGTTCGAGGATGCGCGCCAGGTAGCCCGCGGCGGAGCGGGGGTCATCTACTGCTGCTATGAGACCGCGCTCGGGCGAAGCGTCGCGGTGAAGGTGCTGCCATCCCACATCGACGACGACAGCAGAGAACGGTTCCTGCGCGAGGGCTACGCGATGGGCGGGCTATCCGGCCATCCGAACATCGTCAACATCCTGCGGGTCGGCGTGACCCCGAGCGGCAAGCCCTACATCGTGATGCCCTATCACTCGGCGGACTCGCTGGCGGTCCGGCTGCGCCGGGAAGGGCCGGTCGCCTGGCCCGAGGCGTTGCACATCGGCGTAAAGCTCTGCGGCGCACTGGAAACCGCGCACCGGACCGGGACCTTGCACCGGGATATCAAGCCGGCCAACATCCTCGTCAATGACTACGGCGAGCCGCAACTGAGCGATTTCGGCATCGCCCACATCGAAGGCGGGTATGAGACCGCGACCGGGTTCTTCTCCGGGACGATCGATTTCACCGCGCCGGAGGTCATGACGGGCAACCCGGCGACGATCGCGTCCGACATGTATTCGCTTGGGGCCACGCTGTATGCGCTCATCGCGGGCAACGCCGCGCACGAGCGCAAGAAGGGCGAGGACCTGATCGCGCAGTATCTGCGCATCAGCACCGCCGGGATCCCGGACATGCGGCCCGACGGCATCCCGGACGCGGTGTGCACGGCGATCGAGAGGGCGATGTCGATCGACCCCGCCGAGCGGCCCGCCTCGGCCGAGGAGTTCGGCCGCGAGCTACAGGCCGCCCAGCGCCGCAACGGGCTGAAACCCGACGCGATGGCCATCACCGGACGGCCCTCGGCCGTGGCGGCGGATGCCCCATATGCCGCGCCCGTCCCGCCCGGCGGCCACAGCGAGGTGGCGCACCCGCCCCTCCCCAACACGTCGAGCATGCCCGCACCGACGCGTGGGCCGAGAGGGCACGACGACCCGACCTCCGCGATCAGCGCCCCGCTCGGGCACGAACATGCGCTGGAAACGGCGGCCCTTCCGCAGTCGGCACCCGCTGAGCTGGCGAGCTTGCTGCGTGGCGGACAGGGGTCGGCGACGCAACCAAAGGTGCGGCCACCCAACGCTGCCCCGCCGTCGGGCCGAAACGGCGGCGCCCAGGGCCCGCCGCGCGGTCCCACGGACCGGGCCGCCGCGTGGTTCGCGGAGCCCGGGAAGAAGCGGAACCGCATCGCGCTGGTGGCCGGAGCGGTCGCCGCGGTCGTGCTGTTGGTCATCGGCGGCGTCATTTTCGCGCTTTCGCCGGACAACAACGCCGGGTCCAAAGGGACGTCGGGCCAGCCGACCGCGCAGCCGCCCATGCAATGGAAACCGATCACCAACGCGCGCATTTCGCGGGACGCGGCGGCCACCACGCAGGCCGACGGCACCATCTGGATCTTCGGCGGCATCCGCAGCGACGGTGGCCTGACCGGACTGCAGGAGGGCTACGACCCTGTCATCGACAGCTGGAAGGTCGGCGACGACCTGCCGGTCCCCGTTGCGCACGCGATGGCGGTCACCTGGCAGGGCAACCCGGTGGTGCTCGGCGGCTGGAAGTCCGAGGGCGGCAAAAACGTTGCGAGCGACCAGGTTTGGCGGATCATCAACAGCCGCTGGGTCGAGCTTCCGCACCTGTTGCAGCCCCGGGCGGCCGCGGCGGCGGCCGTGGTCGGCGACCGGCTGGTCGTCACGGGCGGCGTCGACGCAAGCGGCGCGCTGCTGAACACGACCGAGGTGTTCGATGGCAACGCCTGGACCCTCGGCGCGCCCATCCCGACGCCGCGTCAGATGCTGGCCGCGGCCTCGGACGGGAAGCTGGTGTACACCGTGGGCGGTGCCAGCGGCTCCACGGATCTGGCGACGGTCGAGGCGTACGACCCGGCCGCGAAGACGTGGACGCCGTTGCCCGCGCTGAGCCAGCCGCGCAGCGACCTCGGCGCGGCGATCGTCGACGGGCGCCTGGTCGCGGTCGGCGGCGTTTCGGCCGGACGACTTCTCAAGAGCGTCGCCGCCTTCGACCTGATGACAAAGGCGTGGTCCGCCTTGCCCGACATGACGACCGCGCGGCACGGCATGGCCGTCGACGCGGTGGAGAAGTCCGTGTACGCGATCGGCGGGTCGACCGCCGTCGGCGACGGCCAGCTGACGTCGTCGGCCGAAGCGCTGAAGCTGCCGGCCCGCCGGATCCAGCCGGCGTCGCAGTGGCGGTCACTGCCGGACGCGCCGACGCCCCGGCTGATGACGGCATGGGCCGTGGTCAACGACAAGATCTGGATCGTCGGCGGCCTGCGGAACGGCGTCGCACTGCAGACCGTGGAGAGCTACGACCCGCACACCGGCGCCTGGGAGACCGGGCCGCCCCTGCCCATCCCGCTGCATCACGCGGCGGCGGCGGCCTACCGCGGCGAGGTGGTGGTGCTCGGCGGTGCCAGCGATCAGCTGGCCAACGCATCCGACAAGGTGTTCGCGCTGCGCGGCGGCTCTTGGGTTGAGCTTCCGCATCTGACGCACGCGCGTGCGGCGCCGGCCGCGGCGGTGGTGGGCGACAAGCTCGTCGCGGTGGGTGGCCAGAACGCCAAACAGGTTGTTCCGCAGACCGAGGTCTTCGACGGCAGTTCGTGGAACGACGCCGCCGACATGCCGACACCGCGCGAACATCTGGCCGCGGTGTCGGACGGCACCTACGTGTACGCGATCGGCGGTAGGTTCCTTTCCGCCGACAAGAACTCCGCGGCGAACGAGCGGTTCGATCCGCAATCGGGCAACTGGACCAAGCTGGTGGGCATGCCGACCCCGCGCGGGAGCTACGGCGCGACCTACATCGACAGCCGCATCGTGGTCGTCGGCGGCGAGGAACCGACGATGGTGCTGAACGTCGTCGAGATGTACGACATCGCCGACGCGAAGTGGAGCACCCTGCCGCCGATGCCGACCGCACGCCACGCCGAGGTGGTGGCGACGGTCGGGAACACCGTCTACTGCATCGGCGGCGCGAACCGGCCGACCCACGAGGGCCCGATCGCGACCGTGGAGGCGCTGGACTTCATGTAGGGCCTGCCCCGTGAGCGCGCGACGATGAATCGGCGACGGGTTGTCGACTGGCTGTATGCCGCCAAGCGGTGGATGTATCGCGGTGGGAGACCGGGATTTCCGGCCAGAGTGATGAATCGGCTTTCCGCGCTGCAGTATTCAGCGGGTGTCCTGTCCCCGGCGCGGGCGATGACGCTCGAGGTGCTGGGACGGCGGTCCGGACGAGTGGTCTCGGTCCCCGTGGTCGTGGTCGGTCACGATGGCGAGCGCTACCTGGTATCGATGCTGGGCGATGACGCGAACTGGGTGCGCAATGTTCGCGCGGCGGGCGGGCGTGCGGTCATGCGCCGCAGGCACGCCGTGCCCGTGCACCTGCTCGAGGTCGCCACCGACGACCGCGCACCCATCTTGCGCCGCTACGTCGAGGTGGCGCCCGGAGCGCGCCCACACATTCCACTTTGCAGCGACGCTCCGCTGACGGAATTCGAGCGAATCGCCGCCCACTACCCGGTCTTCCGGATCACCCCCGACGATCCGCCTCGTCCGCGAGGAAACGGGCGCGCCGGTAGGCACTGAGGAACAGCACCGCAAGACCCAACTGGACGGCCAGCATGGGCGCCATAAAGCCGACCCGAACCAGCCCGCTGCTGATCGCATAACCCCCCGCGGCCGCGAGCCCCACGAGCACCGGGCACACCGTGAGCAGCAATACCCCTCGCCGGTCGACAGGTGCACGACCGGCCCACACGAGCAGCGCCGTCCATCCAGCCATCAATGCCGCACACAGCGCGGCAGCGTAGCGGTAATCGGGTGCCGGGGTGAACCCGTGGAGACCCAACATCGCGGCGGCCACGCGCGGCACCAGCAGTGGCACCACCATCACGGCATCCACCACGGCTCCGGCCCAGTACGCGAAACGCAGCGTGTCACAGCGACCTGCCATCGACCTCACCTGCCAGTAGCCCTCGGCTTACGCGGTCTCATGATTTCGGCGTCCGCGGCGACCGGGTAGAGGCCAAGGTCACCTGGCCAGAGTCGCCGATCCCGCCCCATTGTTTTACTTGCGCCAGATACGGGGATTCCACTACGAGCCGGCGCCTCGCGCCAGGCGAAAACCGACCTGATGGGAGCCCATGATGAATAGCACCGCTATCTGGATCGTGGTCGCCGCCGCGGCGGTCTTGGTGATTCTCGTTGTCGTCGTCGCACTGAGCAGAATGCGGCGCCGCCGACGGCAGCGCCAGGCCGAAGAGATCCGCGAGCAGGCCAAGCTGGAGACGGCAAAGGTCGAGCGGCGCGAAGCCCTTGCCCAGGAAACGGCCGCCAAGGCCCGCGCCGCCCAGGCCGAGGCGGAGGCCAAAGCGGCCGAAGCCGCCCGGCTGCAGGAGCGAGCGGCCAACCATCAGAGCGAGGTCGCGGCGTCGCGCGAACAACTGCAGGAGCAGTTCAAGCGCGCCGATGAACTGCACCCGGAGGCCGCCGCGAAGCCAGCGGGTGAGCACGACGATCCCAACGCGGTGCGGTCCTCGGAGTCGCACGAGCCGACGACCGACGCCGAGACCGTCGGGCACGACACCTACCGCGGGACGCCCGGCTGAGCTCTAGAGCCAGGTGTCCTGGGTGGTGGCGGTGAGGAACGCTTCGAGGTCGTCGCGCCACTGGGCCGGTGTGGTCTTGTCCGGTTCGATCCCGGTGTATTCGCCGCGATAGAACAACAGCGGGCGCGGCTTGATCTTGGGTGCCTCCGACAGCGACTGGACCGCGCCGAACACGACGAAGTGGTCGCCGCCATCGTGCACCGACGCCACCGTGCAGTCGATGTAGGCCAGCGACCCGTCAATGACTGGTGAGCCGAGTTCGGAAGCGTGCCAGTCGATTCCGGCGAACTTGTCGGGCTCCTTCGATCCGAATCGCGCTGAAACGTGCTTCTGCTTCTCGGTCAGCACGTTGACGCAGAACCGGCCGCTGGCCTCGATGGCCTGCCAGGATCGCGACACCTTGGTGGGGCAGAACAACACCAACGGCGGGTCCAGCGACAGCGCCGCGAACGATTGGCAGGCGAAGCCGATAGGGACGTCGTCGTGCACCGTGGTGATGATGGTGATGCCGGTGCAGAACTGACCCAGCACCTGCCGGAAGGACCGCGGATCGATCGGCGCAGACATGACTATCCGCGGGCGCCGACCGTGAAGTCGTGGCCCCACAGGCTGACGGCCGTGCTCTCCCGGGCGACCCAATCGTTATCCTCGACTTGCCTTCCCTCGCAGCCGAATTCGATGTCGAAGCCGCCGGGTGTCTTCATGTAGAAGGACAGCATCAGGTCGTTGACGTGCCGGCCAAGCGTGGCCGACATGGGTACCTTGCGGCGCAACGCCCGGTCCAGGCAGAGCCCGACGTCGTCGGAGTTCTCGACCTCCATCATCAGGTGCACGATGCCGCTCGGCGTCGGCAGCGGCAGGAAGGCCAGGCTGTGGTGACGCGGGTTGCAACCGAAGAACCGCAGCCACGCGGGCGCACCGTCGGCCGGCCGGCCGACCAATTGCGGCGGCATCCGCATGGAGTCGCGCAGCTTGAAGCCGAGCACGTCACGGTAGAAGTGCAGGGCCTCGTCGTCATCGCGGGTGGACAACACCACGTGGCCCAAGCCCTGCTCGCTGGTGACGAACTTGTGCCCGTACGGGCTGACCACGCGGCGGTGCTCCAGCGCGACGCCGTGGAAGACCTCCAGGCAGTTGCCGGACGGGTCGGCGAACCGGATCATCTCGACGACGCGGCGATCCGCCAGCTCGGCGGCGGTGGCCTCCTTGTAGGGCACGCCCTCGACGTCGAGCCGGTTCCGGATCTCTTGCAGCCCTTCGGCATTAGCGCATTCCCAGCCGGCCTCCATGAGGTGGTCGCGCTCGCCGGGCACGATCACCAACCGGGCCGGGAAATCGTCCATGCGCAGGTAGAGCGCGCCCTCTTCTGCGCCGCTGCCCTCGACCATGCCGAGTACCTTCAGGCCGTACTCACGCCAGGCCGCCATGTCGGTGGCCTCGATGCGTAGATAGCCCAGCGATCGGATGCTCATCACGCACCTCCCAGGAAATCAACGGTCAACTTGTTGAACTCGTCGAACTTCTCCACCTGCGCCCAATGTCCACACTGCCCGAAAACGTGGAGCTGCGCACGCGGAATGGTCTTCAGTGCGACCAGCGCACCGTCGAGCGGGTTCACCCGGTCCTCACGACCCCAGATCAACAGCACGGGCTGGCGCAGCCGGTGCACCTCGCGCCACATCATCCCGAGCTCGAAGTCGGCCCCCGCGAACGACATTCCCATGGCCCGGGTCGCCGTCAGTGATTCCGGCGTGCTGGCCAGCGCGAACCGCTCGTCGATCAGCTCCGGCGTGATGAGCTTCTGGTCATAGACCATGACCCGCAGGAACGCCTCGAGATTTTCCCGAGTGGGTTCGACGGAGAACTTCCCCAGCCGCTTGACGCCCTCGGTCGGATCCGGGGCGAACAGGTTGATACTCAGCCCGCCGGGCCCCATCAACACCAGTCGGCCGGCCCGATCGGGATAGTCGAGGGCGAACCGCACGGCGGTGCCCCCGCCCAGCGAATTCCCCACCAGCGGAACGCGTCCCAGCCCGAGCTGGTCGAATAGCCCCTTGAGCGCCCGCGCGGCGTAGTGGTTGAACTGGCCGTGCTCGGCGCGCTTGTCCGAAAGCCCGTAGCCGGGCTGATCGACGGCCAGCACATGGAACCGCTGCGCCAGCACTGGAATGTTGCGCGAGAAGTTCGTCCAGCTCGCAGCGCCGGGACCGCCGCCGTGCAGCAGCACCACCGTCTGGTCGTTGCCGACCCCGGCCTCGTGGTAGTGCAGCTTCAGCGGTCCGTCGACATCGACATCGACAAAGCGCGAGGTGGACTCGAACGTCAGCTCTTCGGTAGCCGTCATTCAGCGCCGCTCCTCCTCATCGCTTCGCTCTGCATGGTCGCCGGCGCGCACGGCTAGACCATCGTGTCGCCCGGCGGCAACCCGAACTCGTTGTTCCCGAAGATCTGGTAAGCCCGCTCGGGATCGTTGGCGGCGTGCACCCGGCCGGCGTGCGCGTCGCGCCAGAACCGTTGCACCGGTTGGTCGTTGCCCAGGGCGGTGGCGCCGGAAGCCTCGAACAGCCGGTCGATGGAAGCGATCGCACGTCCGGTCGCCCGCACCTGGTCGCGGCGGGCGCGGGCGCGCAGCTCGAACGGGATCTCCTTGCCCGCGGACAACAACGCGTACTCGTCGGCGACGTTGCCGCTCAACTGGCGCCAGGCCGCGTCGATGTCGCTGGCCGCCTCGGCGATGCGCACCTTGGCGAACGGATCGTCCTTGGCCTTCTCCCCGGCGAACGCCGCGCGCACCCGCTTGCCCTGGTGCTCCACGTGCGCGTCGTACGCGCCGTAGGCCATGCCGACGATCGGCGCGGAGATGGTGGTGGGGTGCATTGTGCCCCAAGGCATTTTGTAAACGGGGGCGGTGTTCGTCTGGTACCCGCCGGCAGTGCCGTCGTTCATCGCCTTGTAGGACAGGAACCGGTGCCGGGGCACGAAGACGTCCTTGACGACCACCGTGTTGCTGCCGGTGCCGCGCAAGCCGACGACATGCCACACGTCGTCGATGCGGTACTCGCTGCGCGGGATCAGGAAGCTGCCGAAGTCGACCGGACGGCCGTCCTTGATCACCGGACCGCCGAGGAAGGCCCACGTGGCGTGGTCACATCCCGACGACCAGTTCCAGGAACCGTTGACCAGATATCCGCCGTCGGTCACCACGCCCGCGCCCATCGGCGCGTACGACGACGAGACCCGCACGTTCGGGTCGTCGCCCCAGACTTCGTCCTGGGCCTGCTGGTCGAACAGCGCCAGGTGCCAGTTGTGCACGCCGATGATGGAGCTCACCCAGCCGGTGGAGCCGCACGCGCTGGCCAGCCGCCGCACCGCCTCGTAGAACAGGGCGGGATCGCATTGCAGTCCACCCCACTGTTCGGGCTGGAGCAGGGTGAAGAAGCCGACGTCCTGCAGATCCTGAACGGTCTCGTCGGGCAGCCGCCGCAAATCCTCCGTCGCCTGAGCGCGCTCCCGAATCCGGGGCAGCAGATCATCGATGCCAGCCAAAACCGACTGCGCGTCGCGTTGTTGAATGGACGTCACTAGGTTTGCCTCCTGGGCCAAACTTACTCAGCGGACTTACACCAGAGACTAGAACACGTTCCGATTTGTGTCGAGCAGGGTATTCCTGCGGCTGGTAGCGATACGAATCCGCTTTTCTGTAACATGTTCTAGTTGTAACGAGAGGGAGGATTGGGTCTTGGCCGAGGCCAATCTCGACGAGCCGCTCGGCGACCACGTCCTTGAACTGCAGATCGCCGAGGTCGTCGCCGAAACGGATGACGCGCGGTCGCTGGTGTTCGCGGTGCCCGACGAGCCGGGCGATCCCGACATCCCGCCCGAGCGGCTGCGCTACGCACCGGGCCAGTTCTTGACGTTGCGCGTTCCCAGCGAGCGCACCGGATCGGTGGCCCGCTGCTACTCGCTGTGCAGTTCGCCGTTCACCGACGACGCGCTGACCGTCACCATCAAACGGACCGCCGACGGATACGCGTCGAACTGGCTGTGCGAGCACGCGCGGGCGGGCATGCGGATCCACGTGCTGGCGCCGTCGGGCAACTTCGTGCCCAAGACGCTCGACGACGACTTCCTGTTGATGGCCGCCGGCAGCGGGATCACCCCGATCATGTCGATCTGCAAGTCGGCCCTCGCCGAGGGCAGCGGCCAGGTGACGCTGCTCTACGCCAATCGCGATGACCGGTCGGTGATCTTCTCCGACGCGCTGCGCGAGCTGTCGGCCAAATATCCCGACCGGCTCACGGTGGTGCACTGGCTGGAATCGGTGCAGGGCATGCCGAGCGTGACCGCGCTGGCGAAGCTCGCCGCCCCCTATACCGATCGCCCCGTGTACATCTGCGGGCCCGGCCCTTTCATGGATGCCGCCCGCGAAGCGCTGGAATCACTGAAAGTGCCTGCGCAGCAAGTACATATCGAGGTGTTCAAGTCGCTGGACTCCGACCCGTTCGCGGCGGTGAAGATCGACGACACCGCCCCGGGCGACCAGCCGCCGGCCACCGCCGTGGTGCAGCTGGACGGTGAAACGCACACCGTGTCGTGGCCGCGCAACGCCAAGCTGCTCGACGTGTTGCTCGCGAAAGGTTTGGATGCGCCGTTCTCCTGCCGCGAGGGCCACTGCGGCGCGTGCGCGTGCACCTTGCGCAGCGGCAAGGTGAGCATGGAGGTCAACGACGTGCTCGAGCAGCAGGACCTCGACGACGGCCTGATTCTGGCCTGTCAATCTCACCCGGAATCTGATTCGGTAGAAGTCACCTACGACGAGTAGTGGCGGGGTTAGGTTCACCGCTAGGGTTGGCGAACCGAGAGGGGAACAGCATGAAGCGGCTGATAACCGGGTTTGCGGTGGTCGGATCGGCGCTGACGTTCCTGCCGGGCCCGGTCGCCGGCGCGGCCAGCAACACCGCGACCACATTGTTCCCGCTGGACGGCCCCAACCAGCTGGAGACGCGCACCATCCTGAATTGCTTCAAGTCCGACGGCCACTGCGACTTCACCGCCGGCGCGGACATGCTGACGCCCGACGGGGTGACCGGCTTCCCGTCCGGCCTGTGGGCCCGCCAGACCACGGAGATCCGATCGTCGAACCGGCTGGCCTACCTGGACGCGCACGCCACCGGTGAGCACGAGCGGGTGATGAAGTCGATGGGGTCCGACGAGATCACCACCGTCTACTTCGGTGAGGGCCCGCCGGACAAGTACCAGACGACCGGCCGCATCGACTCCACCGATTGGCAGACGGGTCAGCCCAAGACCGACAACAACGTCATCGTCTGCACCCACATCCAGGTGGTCTACCCCGGGGTCAACATCACCTCCCCCAGCACCTGCGCCCAGACCACGTTTTCCTAGAGCCGCTTATAGCGCGTCAGCGAGGTAGCCCGAGGAGCCGCTCGGCGGCCACGGTGAGCAGGATCTGCTCGGTGCCGCCGGCGATGGTGAGGCAGCGGGTATTGAGGAAGTCGTACACCGCGTGATTGCGGACCAGCCCGCCGCCCTCGGAAACGTCCATCATGTACTCGGCCAGCGCCTGCCGGTAGCGCACCCCGATGAGCTTGCGGACGCTGGACTGCGCCCCCGGGTCCTGCCCGCCCACGGCGAGCTGGGCGATCCGCTGGTCCAGCAGCGCGCCGGTTTGGGCGATGACGATCAACCGGCCGAGCCGATCCTGCTGCGCGGCATCGAGATCCAGCTCCGCCAGCACCTTGAGCAGTTCCTCCATCGGGTTGCCCAGCGCGGTGCCGGTGGCCATCGCGATGCGTTCGTTGGCCAGCGTGGTCCGGGCCAGCCGCCAGCCGTCGTTCACCTCGCCGACCACCATCTCATCGGGGACGAACACGTTGTCCAGGAAGACCTCGTTGAACAATGAGTCACCGGTGATCTCCCGCAGCGGGCGGATCTCGATGCCCGGTGACTTCATGTCCACCAGGAAGTAGGTGATGCCCTTGTGCTTCGGCGCGTCGGGGTCGGTGCGCGCCAGGCAGACGCCCCACCGCGCCTTGTGCGCCGCCGACGTCCACACCTTCTGCCCGGTGAGCAACCAGCCACCCTCGCTGCGCGCCGCCTTGGTGCGCAGCGATGCCAGGTCAGAGCCGGCTCCCGGCTCGGAAAACAGTTGGCACCAAAGGAATTCACCGCGCAGGGTGCCCGGCACGAAGCGCTCGATCTGCGCCGGCGTGCCGTGCTCGAGGATGGTCGGCGCCGCCCACCAGCCGATCACCAGGTCGGGCCGCACCACGCCGGCCGCCGCCAGCTCCTGATCGATCAGCAACTGCTCGGCCGGCGACGCGCCACGCCCGTGCGGCGCCGGCCAGTGCGGAGCCTGCAGCCCGGCCTCGGCGAGCGCCGCCTGCCGCTTCCCTTCGGGCAGCGCGGCGATTTCCGCGATGGCGGCGGCGATCTGCGCACGCTGACCCTCGACGTCGGTGAGGTCGATCCCCAGGCGCCGCCGCACACCGCCCTGCGTCAGTGCGGTGACGCGGCGCAACCAGCGCTCGGCGCCCCCGAGGAAGCTGCCGATGGCGTGCGCCCGCCTCAGGTACAGGTGCGCGTCGTGTTCCCAGGTGCAGCCGATGCCGCCGAGCACCTGGATGCAGTCCTTGACGTTGGCCTTCGCGGCGGCGATGCCGATGCTCGCCGCCAAAGCGGCCGCAATAGAAAGCTGGTCAGCATCGCTATCCGCTGCGGCGCGGGCGGCGTCGGCGGCCGCCACCTCCGCCTGCTCGGCGCGACACAGCATCTCCGCGCACAAATGCTTGACGGCCTGGAAACTGCCGATCGGCTTGCCGAACTGCTCGCGGACCTTGGCGTAGTCGACGGCGGTGTCCAGCGACCACCGAGTCAAGCCCGCCGCCTCGGCCGCCAGCACGGTCGCCGCCAGCTCCTCGACGCGCCGGGGCGACGCCGTGATCTTGGTCGCCGGCGCCGACGTCAGCACCACCCGGGCCAACGGCCGGGAGAAGTCGGTGGCGTCCAGCATCTCGATCTGCACGCCGTCGCTCTCGGAGTCGACCAGCAGCCAGGTCCCGCCGGCCGGCAGCAACAGGACGCCGCCGCCGGCGGCACCCAACACCAATGGCAGCACGCCCGATACCCGCGAGGTTTCGCTGTCGAACTGCGCATCCCCGTCCAGCGCCAGCCCGGCGAAGCGTTCGCCGGCGGCCAGCTGCGCCAGCAGTTCGGGGTCGGAGACGACGAGCGTTGCCAGCGCCGTGGTCGCCACCGGCCCGGGCACCAGCGCCTTGGCCGCCTCCTCGACCATCGCGCACAGGTCCTCGACGCTGCCACCCGCGCCGCCGTGCTCCTCCGCGATCGCGACACCGAAAATGCCCAGCTCGGCGAGGCGGGCGAACACCGGACGCCACGCGTCGGCCCCTCCTTTTTCCGAGCCCTGCTCGACCTCGCGAATCGCGGTGGTCCCGCCGGGCCCCGCCGCCGAATTGCGGGCCCAGTCGCGCACCAGCGCACGCGCGGCGAACTGCTCGTCTGTGACGGTCGCTACCACCCTCGGGACCTCCGCGTCCTTCGACTCGACGTGACGTTGGGGCCTACGACCCCTAGCTCTCGATTCTCCTGCGTGTCTCGGGTCGCTGCGCAACCCGCCTCGTCGCAGACTAGAACGTGTTCTAATAGTGCCAGCGATCGACCGTCAAGTCGAACGCCATCACAGCAGCACACGCGGCTGTCCCGGCGGTACGGAGGTGGGAAATTCACACTCAGCATGCGTATCGTTTGCAAGCGAGCCGCCAGGAACAGGAGCAACCCGTCATATGCCAGCCGGTGCCAACTCGCGGGCCAACGCGAGCCGCGCTTCTGACTCGCAACCGCGCGAGGTCATGAACGTGGCGGTATTGGCGGAATCCGAACTCGGCTCGGAGGCACAGCGGGAACGCCGCAAGCGGATCCTGGACGCCACCATGGCCATCGCGTCCAAGGGCGGCTACGAGGCGGTCCAGATGCGCGCGGTCGCCGACCGCGCCGACGTGGCAGTGGGGACGCTGTACCGATATTTCCCCTCGAAGGTGCACCTGCTGGTGTCGGCCCTGGGCCGGGAATTCAGCCGCATCGACGCCAAGACCGACCGCTCGTCGGTCGCCGGGGGCACGCCGTTTCAGCGGCTGAACTTCATGGTCGGCAAGCTCAACCGCGCGATGCAGCGCAATCCCCTGCTCACCGAGGCCATGACGCGGGCCTACGTCTTCGCCGACGCCTCCGCGGCCAGCGAGGTCGACCAGGTTGAGAAGCTCATCGACTCCATGTTCGCCCGGGCGATGGCCGACGGCGAACCGACCGAGGACCAGTACCACATCGCCCGGGTGATCTCTGACGTCTGGCTGTCCAACCTGCTCGCCTGGCTCACCCGGCGCGCCTCCGCCACCGACGTCAGCAAGCGGCTGGATCTGGCCGTGCGGTTGTTGATCGGCGACCAGAACGGCGGCTAGGCGGCGATCGCAAGCGCGGCGTTGCCGGGCGCTGGGGGTACCCCCGCGAAGCTGGGGGACGGGTCGCCGCATCAGACTAGGCCGGCGGACCGGCGGTGCGCCCCCGGATCAGCTCGGTAGCCAGGACCTCCGCGACCGGCAGGCCTGACCGCGGCGGACTCAGCAACAGCTCACCGGCCCGGCGGCCCTTCTGCAGGCTCGGCTGAGACACGGTGGTCAGCCCACGGCCGATCGCGTCAGGCACGCCGTCGAAACCGGTGACCGTCATCTGCCCGGGCACGTAAATGCCATGTGCGCGAAGGTAATCCATGGCGGACAGGGCCAAGATGTCGGCCGTGCACATCAGCGCGGTGATCCGCGGATTGGCCTCCAGCGCCGCCTTGGCGGCGGCTCCCCCGGAATCCGGCAGGTGCTCGTAGCTCTCCACCACGGTCAGCGCATCGCGGTCGACGCCGGCGGCCGTCATCGCCTCCCACACGCCGATGATGCGTTCACGCTGCACGTCGAAGGCCGGCGACCGCAACCGGTCCGCGTCCACCAGCCCCTGCCGGCGGTCCCGGCCCAGCCGCATCGTCAGCAGCCCGATCTCGCGATGCCCCAGCCCGAGCACGTAGTCCGCCAGCTCGCGCATCGCCGCCCGGTCGTCGATGCCCACCCGGGACACACCGGCGAGCCCCTTCGGCTGGTCGACGACCACGACCGGCAACCGGCGCTGCAAGACGACCTGCAGGTACGGATCCTCTTCGCACACCGAATACACCACGAAGCCGTCCACACCGGCGCCGAGCACCGCGCCCGTACCGTCCTGGATGCTGCGGTCCGGCCCGACGGCCACCAGCAGCAGTCCCTGCCCCAGCTCTTCGCAGGACTGGGCGACCCCTGCAACGAAATCCCGTGCCGCCGGGTCGCTGAAGAAGTAGGTCAGCGGTTCGGCCATCACCAGCCCGACAGCACCGGCCTTGCGGGTGCGCAGCGAGCGCGCCACCGGATCGGGACCCGGGTAACCCAGCCGCTTGGCCGTCGCCAGCACGCGCTCACGCAGGTCGGAAGAGAGCTGATCCGGCCGGTTGAAGGCGTTCGAGATCGTGGTGCGCGAAACCTTCAGTTCGTCCGCCAACGACGCCAGAGTCGCACGCCGGCGCGGTGCGGGGCTCACGGTCGGTGACGCTACAGCGAATCCGCACGCGCGCCTAAGCGGCTTCCACTCGTCACTTTGTAATGGAAACGATTTTCATTAGTATTATGTGTCGGCCAGTCGGCCAGCGAGAGGACATCGGACGTGCGCATGGCGCTCAAGCGGGGACGAAGCGCGGCCGCCAACGCACTGCGTTGGCTGCCTGCCGTGCTGGTCCTGCTTGCTGCCGGCACCGCTCCCACCGGCTGCGGCAGCCCGGCGCATCCGCGCGCGGCCGCCGTCGTGGCCTCCACCGGTGTATGGGGCAGCGTGGCCCGCGCCATCACCGGCCGTCGCGTCGCGGTCAACGCCCTGCTGGCCGGCGGCGACACCGACCCGCACTCCTACCAGGCCAGCCCATCGGACGCGGCCGCCATCACCGACGCCAGCCTGGTCGTCTACAACGGCGGGGGCTACGACCCGTGGGTCGACCAGGTGCTGGCCGGGCATCCCGGCGTGAAATCGATCAACGCCTATGCGTTCCTGAAAAACGCCGGGACGGCAGAGCAGGCCAACGAGCACGTGTTCTACAACCTGGACGTCGCCAAATCGGTCGCGTTCGCCATCGCCGACCGCATGGCCGTAGTCGACCCGGTCCACGCCGCCGACTACCGCGCCAACGCCGCCGAGTTCTGCCGCGGCGCCGACGCGATCGTCATTTCCGAACACGCCATCGCCAGCGCATACCCCGGCACCGGGGTCATCACGACCGAACCTGTCGCGTACTACCTGCTGGCGGCGTCCGGCCTGGTCAACCGCACCCCGCAAGCCTTCACCGCGGCGAACGAGAACGAAACGGATCCTGCGCCGGCCGACATGGCCTTCGTCCTCGACCTGATCGACCATCGTCAGGTGTCGGCGGTGCTGATCAACCCCCAGACCTCGACCGCCGCGATCAACGGCGTGCGGGATGCCGCGCGCCGCGCGGGCCTGCCGGTGACCGAGGTGAGCGAGACGCTTCCCGACGGGACCGATTACCTGAGCTGGCAGCGCAACACGGTCAACCAGCTGCTGACGGCGCTGCAGTCCGGCCGGTCAGTACAGCCGTGAGCCTCGATGCGGTCCCGGCCGTCGACCGCTACCCGGATACCGTCTCGCTGCGGGGGGCCCGGCTGGCGTTCGGTGACCGCGTGCTGTGGGATCACCTCGACCTGTCGGTGTCGCGGGGCGAGTTCATCGCCGTCCTCGGTCCCAACGGCAGCGGCAAGACGTCACTACTCAAGGTGCTGCTGGGCCAGCTGTCGCTGTCCGCCGGGGTCGCGCTGGTGGACGGAAAGCCGATGAACTCGGGCAGCGGACGCGTCGGCTACGTGCCGCAACACCGACCGATGGACCACGACGTGATGCTGCGTGGACGCGACCTGGTTCGGCTGGGCGTCGACGGACACCGTTGGGGCGCCATGCCCCTGAGATCCGCCGACCGGGCCCGCCGGCGCGCGGCCGTGCGCGAGGCGCTGCGACAGGTCAACGCCGAACACCTGGCCGACGTCCGGGTGGGGGTGATGTCGGGCGGCGAGCTACAGCGGATTCGCATCGCGCAGGCGCTGGTCAGCGACCCGATGCTGCTGCTGTGCGACGAGCCGCTGCTCGCCCTGGACCCGGCGAACGCGAAGCTGGTGTCCGCCCTGATCGACCGCCGCCGCCGCGATGCGTCGACCACCGTCATCGTCGTCACCCACGACGTCAACCCGATCCTGTCCTACGTGGACCGGTTGATCTATCTGGTTGACGGACGATTCCGGATCGGCACCGTCGAAGAAGTGATGACCACGGAGACCCTGTCCATGCTGTATGGGGCCGACATCCAGGTGGTGAAGGTCAAGGACCGCTACGTGGTGGTGGGCGAGCCGACCGACTGGGCCCACCAGTGAACCATCGGCTCACGGGCGTCCTGGCCCACCTGCTCGACTTCGACGTCACCGCCCATCTGCTCGGCCACGACTTCGTCCAGCAGGCCCTGCTCGCGGCCGCGCTGCTGGGGCTGGTGGCCGGGTTGATCGGGCCGTTCATCGTGATGCGTCAGATGTCTTTCGCCGTGCACGGTTCCAGCGAATTGTCGTTGACGGGAGCGGCTTTCGCACTGCTGGTCGGCGTCGAGGTGGGGGTGGGCGCGCTGGTCGGCAGCGCTTTGGCGGCCGCGCTGTTCGGCGTTCTGGGGCGGCGGGCCCGCGAACGCGACTCGGTCATCGGCGTGGTGCTGGCCTTCGGCCTGGGCCTGGCCGTGCTGTTCATCTACCTGTACCCGGGCCGGACCGCGACCAGCTTCGCGCTGCTCACCGGACAGATAGTCGGCGTCGGCTACACCGGACTGAGCATGCTGGCGCTGGTGTGCCTGCTCGTCATCGCCATCATCGCGACGTGCTACCGCCCGCTGTTATTCGCCACCGTCGACCCCGACGTCGCCGCGGCCCGCGGCGTGCCCGTTCGCGCGCTGGGCATCGTGTTCGCCGCACTGGTCGGCGTGGTGGCCGCTCAGGCCGTACAGATCGTCGGGGCGCTGCTGGTGATGTCGTTGCTGATCACGCCGGCCGCCGCGGCCGCCCGAGTGGTGGCCTCGCCGGCGGCGGCGATGGTCACCTCAGTCGTCTTCGCCGAGGTTTCCGCCGTCGGCGGCATCGTGCTATCGCTGGCGCCGGGTGTCCCGGTGTCGGTCTTCGTCGCGGGGATTTCGTTCGCGATCTATTTGTTCTGCTGGCTGCTGGGACGACGGCAGGAAGCCGCCTCCTAAGCTTGTCGGCACAGACGGGCCCCGCGTCCGAAAGGCTCTGGTGCGTAGGCAACTCCCAATACTCCTGCAGGCGGCGGTGTGCGCCCTCGCGGCCGGCTGCACCACCGTCGTCGGCGGAAGCGCAGCGCCCGCGGACACCCGCGGTCCGCTCACGCAGGCCCCGGTGACCGTCACCACCCTGGACGGGCTGCTGCTCGACGACAGGAAGGTCAACGACATCCTGGGGGCGGGAATGCGAATCCGGTTTCGCACGCAGGAGATGTGGGACTCGAGCCAGACGTTCAGCGAGAAGAGCTGCCTGGCGATGGCCGGGCCCGCCCAGCAGGCCGTATATGCGGACACCGGATGGACCGCGGTGCGCGGCGAGCGACTGGACGACAGCTTCGACAACCCCAAGGTGCGCAACGACTCCGTCAACCAGGCCGTGATCGCCTACCCCACGGCCCGCCAGGCCAACGCGTTCTACGAGGCCTCGGTCAGGAGGTGGTCCGCCTGTGCCAACCGCCGCTTCGTCGACCATCCCGCCGGCCAGCCCGAGATCGCGTGGGCGGTGGCCGATTCCCACCAGGTCGGCGGCACGCTCAGCACGTCCGAAGAGCAGGTGGGCAGCGAGGACGGCTGGCGGTGCCAGCGCGCGCTGACCGCGCGCAACAACATCGTCATCGATGTGGCCGCCTGCGGCTCCTTCCTACCCGGTGGGTCCGCGGTCGACGTCGCCCAACAGATCGCGGCCGCGGTCGTCACCCGGTAGCGACGGGGAAGACGACCGCCTCTCCGGATGGCACTGGCGCCGCCCCATAAGCTGGGCGGGTGGCCCGCATCGACCTCAACGCCGACCTGGGCGAGGGCTTCGGCGTCTGGCGCCTCGGTGATGACGAGGCCATGCTGCGGATCGTCACCAGCGCCAACGTGGCGTGCGGGTTCCACGCCGGGGATCCAGCCGGATTGTTGCGGGTCTGCCGGTCCGCCGCCGAGCGCGGCGTCCGCATCGGGGCGCAGGTGAGCTATCGCGACCTGGCCGGTTTCGGCAGGCGCTTCATCGACGTCGCCGCCGACGACCTGGTCGCCGATGTGGTGTATCAGATCGGCGCGCTGCAGGCGGTCGCGCGCGCATCGGCTTCCGCGGTGTCCTACGTCAAACCCCATGGCGCGCTGTACAACACGATCGTGACCAACCGCGATCAGGCGGCCGCCGTCGCGGAGGCGGTGCGGCTGGTGGACCCGGCGCTGCCGGTGCTGGGCATGGCGGGCTCGGTGTTCTTCGACGAGGCCTCGCGCCGCGGCCTGCGCACGGTGGCCGAGGCCTTCGCCGACCGCGCCTACCGGGCGGACGGCCAGTTGGTGTCCCGCCGCGAACCCGGCGCGGTGCTGCACGACCCGGCGGCGATCGCCGACCGCGTGGTGGGCATGGTGGCCTCCGGCCGGGTCACCGCCGTTGACGGCACACCGATCGCGGTCAGCGTGGAATCGGTCTGCGTGCACGGCGATTCGCCCGGTGCGGTGCAGATCGCGACCGCCGTCCGCGACCGGCTCGCTGCCGCCGGCGTCGAGATCGGGGCGTTCGGCTGATGCGGCTGAAACTCGGCCGGCCCGACATCGGACGGTATGCGGATCGGTTCGACGCGCCCGGCGCCGAACCCGGATCCCTGTCGGTGACGTGGATGGGCGTGGCGACGTTGCTCATTGACGACGGGTCGTCGGCGCTGCTGACCGACGGCTACTTCTCCCGGCCGGGCCTCGCGCGGGTGGCGGCCGGCAGGGTGGCGCCGTCGCCGGCCCGCGTGGATGGTTGCCTGGCCCGGGCCAAGGTGTCCCGGCTGGAGGCCGTGATCCCGGTGCACACCCACATCGACCACGTGCTGGATTCCGCGCTCGTCGCCGACCGCACCGGGGCACGACTGGTCGGCGGCCGGTCGGCGGCCAACGTCGGGCGCGGATACGGACTTCCCGAGGACCGGCTCGTCGTCGCCGTTAGCGGCGAGCCGATTACGTTGGGCGCCTTTGACGTAACGCTGGTCGAATCGCATCACTGCCCGCCGGACCGGTTTCCCGGCGTGATCGACGCGCCGGTGACCCCGCCGGTCAGGGCGTCCGCCTATCGCTGCGGGGAGGCCTGGTCGACGCTGGTGCATCACCGTCCGTCGGGCCGGCGGGTGCTGATCCAGGGCAGCGCCGGTTTCGTCAAGGGCGCGCTGGCGGGCCACCGCGCCGAAGCGGTCTATCTGAGTGCCGGGCAGCTGGGCCTGCAACCGAGGCCGTACCTGGTCGACTACTGGACCGAGACCGTGCGCGCGGTGGGGGCACGCCGGGTGATCCTCATTCACTGGGACGACTTCTTCCGGCCGCTGTCAAAGCCGCTGCGGGCCTTGCCCTATGCGGGCGATGACCTGGACGCATCGATCCGCATCCTGGACGAGTTGGCCGCACAGGACGGTATCGCGCTGCACCTGCCGACGGTGTGGCGGCGCGAAAACCCCTGGGCGTGAAGCGGTTATAAAGCCTTGACCCTGACACTTGCGCTGGTGCTGCTCGCTGCCGTCCTGGCCTTCGCCGTCGTGCGCCCGAGGGGCTGGCCGGAGGCGGCGGCGGCGGTCCCCGCGGCCCTCATCCTGATCGCGGTGGGCGCCATATCGGTGCATCAGGCGGTCGAGGAGGTGGCCGGTCTTTCGGGGGTGGTCGGGTTCCTGGGCGCGGTGCTGGTGCTGGCCAAGCTGTGCGACGACGAGGGCCTGTTCGAGGCGGCGGGTGCGGCGATGACGCGCGGCCGCGTGGGGTCGAGCGGCCTGCTGCTGCGGGTATTCGCCATCGCCTCCCTGATCACCGCCGTCTTGAGCCTGGACACCGCGGTGGTGCTGCTGACCCCGGTCGTGCTGGCGGGCGTCCGCCGGCTGCGAACCCCGGTGCGGCCGTACGCCTATGCCACCGCGCACCTGGCCAACGGCGCCTCCCTGCTGCTGCCGGTGTCCAACCTGACCAACCTGTTGGCGTTTCACACCGCCGGCCTTTCGTTCACGCGGTTCACCTTGTTGATGGCGTTGCCGTGGGTGGGCGCGGTGGTCACGCTGTATGCGGTATTCCGCTGGTTTTTCGCCGCCGACCTGCGCGTGCAGCCGCACCCTGAGCAACCCGAGCCGGCGCCGCGGCCGCCGATTTTCGTGTTGGCGGTGGTCGGGCTGACGCTGGCCGGCTTCGGGGTCGCCCAGTCCATCGGGGTGGCCCCCGCCTGGGTGGCGCTCGCCGGCGCCGCGGCCCTGGCCGTGCGCAGCCTGAGCCGTGGGCACACCTCGGTGGTGGACATCGCGCGCTCGGCGCACGTGTCGTTCCTGGTGTTCGTGCTGGCACTGGGCGTCGTCGTGCGGGCAGTCATGCTCAACGGCATGGACAGGGCGATGTCGGCGGTGCTGCCGGCCGGTTCGACACTGCCCGCGCTGCTCGCCATCGCCGCGGTGGCCGCGGTGCTGGCCAACGTCGTGAACAACCTGCCCGCCACCCTTGTGTTGCTGCCACTGGTCGCGCCAAGCGGGCCGGTCGCGATTCTGGCCGTCCTGCTCGGGGTCAACATCGGACCCAATCTGACCTACGTCGGGTCCTTGTCGAACCTGTTGTGGCGGCGCGTGCTTCGCCAGCACGATGTGGATGCCGGTGTCGGGGAATACACCCGCCTGGGGCTGTGCACCGTGCCCGTGTCGCTGGTGGTCGCGGTCGTCGCGCTGTGGGCGTCGGCCAGGGTGCTCGGCGTCTAGCCGATCGCCTCCCTGAATTCCACGCCCTGCTGCAGCGCTTGCGCGGCTTCGGCGATGTCCACAACGGGATAGACCTGGTAATCCAGGATCGTGGCGAATTGGCTTGTGGTCTCAACCAAATCGGCCGGGTTGTCGGACTCCACCACCGCGAATCCACCACCGCCGTCGATGCGGCCGACGAACTGGTGATACATCGTGGTCTGCGGTTGCGACCACTTCGAGTATGCGGCCAAGCCCCGTCGCAGACTTTCGTCGTTCTCGGCCGCCGTGCCGTTCAAGCGATATGTCCAAGCCACTACGTACTTCATCGCGCTCTCCTTTTCTCGTTGGGATCGCAACGATATGGCCGATTTCCGTTGTGCTCACGAGTACTCGACTACTCGAATATCCCGTGCGTCAGTCAGACACCGGTCCCGATCGGATTATTGATGCCAGTTCCTCGCGGGACTGGGCGCCCACCCGCTGGCAGGCCCGGTAGACATGACCCTCCACGGTGCGCACGGACATCACCAATTTCTCGGCGATCTGGCGGTTGGACAGACCGGCCACGACGAGTTCGATGACATCGCGCTGGCGACCCGAGAGTTTGAGACCCGCCGGAGTCCGCAACGCGGGCGTGCACAAACCGCCACATTCCTCGGCCAGTTCACGGGCCAGCGCCGACGCATAGAGCCCGCGCTTGTGCTGCTGCCCTTCGATGAACGCAACAGAGGCCTGCGCCGCCGCGTCGGCGGACGCGGCCCGATCGCCGATTGCGCGGTAGGCGGCCGAAACCGCCAGGAGCCCTTCGCCGTTCCCGGCCCGCAGGGCCTCGGCGTGCGAGGCGATGGCCTCGGCCAGCGGCAGCGACAGCACGTCGGCCAGCGCCCGGGCCCGCGCCGCGCCCGAGGCATCCCCCCATTGCGTCGCGGCTTGTAGGCAGGCCAGTTCGTGGGTCGGCTGGCCGCGGTCGCGCGCGAGTTGCGCGGCCGCCTGTGCGGTCGCCACGGCCTCGCCCAGGCGACCGCTTGCCGCCAGCGCCCACCCACCGGCCAGCGACAGGCCGGTGTGCATGAACAAAAAGTCGGCGGGCACGCAGGCCCGCGCCCCGGCGACCGCGTTGTTCGCTTCCGCCGCGTGCCCGAGCTTGCCGTGCGCCTCGGCCAACGCGAAATAGCTCGCCGGTCTTAAACCGGTTGTTATGGCGTGTATTTGCGCCCCGGCAAGCGCTTCGTGCACCAGCCGGACCGCGTCGGCGACGGCGCCACGCGCCAAGTCGGCGTTTCCAAGCAGGAGGGCCAGGTTCGCGTAGGCCAGACCCGGGATGTCGCGGGCCGAGTCGGCCACTTCCTTTGCCAGGATGACGAATTCCTCGATGCGCCCTGTCAACCGGCAGGCCCGGCCGTACACCGCGCCGAACCAGAACCGCATGTGCGACGCCTCAAACGACGTCGTCGCCCGGCGTAGCGCCTGCTCGGCCACGCTTGCCAGGCAGTCGACCTCCCCCAACGCCCCCATGGCCATGATCAACGCCAGCGACGCCATCATCGCGTGGAAGTCTGGCAGCGTGTCTGAATCCAGTGCGGCCCTGGCTCTTTCGGAGGCGATCTCGCAGCGCGCGGCCACCGCATCCAGGCACGCCTGCACCGCCAAACGCTCGGCGACCTGCGCCGGCGTCTCGCGGGTCACGGCCAGGCCGTCGAGGATCTCCGAGGCGTCCGCCGGCCTGCCGAGCATCCACACCAGGTTTGCCGCGCGCAGGGTCGCCCAGTAATGGCCATCGGGCGGATCGCCGTCGGTGATCGCGCGCAGCGCCAACTCGGCCTGCTCCCCGCGGCCGAGCAGCATCAGGTTCATCGCCCGCACCCCCGCCGCCCCCGGTGCCCCGGCCTGCGCCGCGGCGTTGGCCAGCCGGTCGGCCAGATCCAGATCCAACAGTGTCATCGCATGCCGCGCCGAATCCAGATACAGCTCGGGTTGCGGGGCCAGATCCGACTCCAGGCTCAGCAACGCCCGACGCACCGTGGCTTGCACATCGGCGTCACCGTCCCGCCCCAGCCGCGTCGCCAACCGGCCCCGCACGTTCGACAAATACATCTCGCCGGCGCCCGCGCGGCGAAGCTCACCGAACAGCGGGTGTGCGAGTCTGGCCATCAACCCCCTGGCTGTGCGTTCGACGTTCACCAGGCCCATCGCTTCGGCCGCCACCAGGTCCTCGCGACATACCAAGTCGCACAACAAGTCGACGGGTAGCGGCTCGCATTGGGAGAGCGTGTCGACCACCAGCGCCAACGGCGGCGTCAGGCGACCAAGTTGGCGTCCCACCGTGTCGGACAAGCTCGCAGAGACCGCGACGTCTCCGTCCCACATCCACACCCCGGCCACTTGGCGAACCCGTCCGGCCGCCATCTGATCGCTCAGCAGCTGCCGAAGAAACAGCGTGTTCCCCCCGGTGAGCCGCCGGAACCGGGCCGCGCAGCGCGCATCCACCGGACCGCCCAGCGTGCGCTCGATCACCTCGCGCGTCGCCGCAGCCGAAAGCGGCTCCAAATCCAGGCGAGTCAGCAGGCCGTCCTTCCACAGCGCCGTCACCGCATCGGGCTCTTCGCTGCCGGAGCGCACCGTGACCACCAGCCGGGCCCCGCCGGACTGTGCCAGCTGGTGAATCACGAGCGCGGACAACCCATCCAGCAGGTGCGCGTCGTCAACGCCCACCACCACCCGGCCCCGGCGTTGTCGCGCCACAAACGATTCGATCACGCGCCGCACGTTGGACAGCGGATCCGACATCCCGTCGCCCAGTAGGCCGATGAACGCCCCGAGGGGCAGCGCATGGGCCGACTGGGTGCCGACAATCCATTGGGTGCGCTCGCCCGACGCCCCGGCGCGCCGCAGCGCTTCGCGGGCCAACCGGGTCTTGCCCACCCCGGCGCCGCCTGCGATCAACACCCCGGAGTGCTGGTCAGCGCCGCTCAGGGCGCGGCGAATGGTTGCCAACTCGCTGTCGCGCCCAATCAGCAGGTCGCCGCCGATCACGCGGCGACTATAGCCGCGTGGCGGCACCGCGGGGGCCGGATTGCCACCGTTTCGGGTGCGCTTTGACCGGCCGGTGTCCACAGCCGGTGCCCGACTCGCGTATCCGACTACGCTATCGGCGCCCACCGAGCGCTGTGAGCATGACTTTTGTCAGCCAACGGTCAGAAAGGCGGAGTGCCATGTTCGACATGAAGGCCAAGATCGGCAGTCACGCGGTGGTGTTGGGAGCGAGCATGGCCGGTTTGCTGGCCGCGCGATCGCTAGCCGACTTCTTCGACACGGTGACGGTCGTGGAGCGTGACCCACTCCCCGACGCCCACGCCCCTCGCAGGGGCGTGCCGCAGGGCAGGCACTTGCACGCCCTGTTGGCCCGTGGAGCACAGGTGATCGAGGGGATGTTCCCCGGCGTCCTCGACGAGATGGTCCACGACGGCGCGCACCACTTCGACGGCGGGGATCTCTCCGAGCTCTACTACAACGTGGGCGGACACCTGATGGCGCGCCGCGGCAGCGCGACCGGGCTGACCGCCTACAGCGCGACACGGCCCTTCCTCGAAGACCACGTCCGCACGCGGCTGCGCGAGATTCCCAACGTCACCCTGCTCGACGAGCACTTCATCCTGGGCCCGGTGTCGACCCTCGACCACCACCGCGTCACGGGAGTACGGGTGGTCTGCGGCCGTACCGGCGAACCCACCACGCTGCCCGCCGAGTTGGTCGTCGATGCCACCGGGCGGGCCGCCCGTACCCCGACCTGGCTGGACAACTTGGGGTACGACCGCCCGCATGAGGATCGCGTCGACGTGCAGCTGACCTACGCCAGCCAGGCGCTGCGCATGACGGCCGAAGCGCCACGGGAGCTCGGCTTCCTCATCGGTATCGTGCCCGGCAGGCCGAGAGGTTGCGGCCTGTTGCACTGCGAGGACGACACCTGGCTGCTCACGGTGATGGGGGTGGCCGGCCAGGAACCGGCGTCGCTCGATCTCGCGGAGATGTGCGATTTCGTGGCGGACTGCGCGCCGGCCCACCTGCTCGCCGCGGTGCGAGCCGCCGAACCCATCGGCGAACCGGTGCGGCACCGGACGCCGTGCAGTCGATGGCGCCGCTACGACAAGCTGCGGCGCTTCCCCGAGGGCCTGCTGGTCATCGGCGACGCGATCTGCAGCTTCAACCCGATCTACGGCCAGGGCATGACGGTCGCCGCGCTCGAGGCGTTGGCGCTGCGCGACTGCTTGTCTGCCGGTACCGACGATTTGGCGCGGCGCTTCTTCCGCGCCGCGGCAGCGCCGATCCGCCAGGCTTGGCAGCTATCGACCAACCCCGACCTTGCCCTTCCCGAAATCCACGGCACCGCACCGCTCGTCGCGCGGCTGTTCAACAAATACGTTGATCGGGTGCTCGCCGCGGCCGAAAGCGACACCGCCGCGCTGAATCAGTTCATCAGAGTGACCTCCCTCGTCGACCCCGCGACGCGACTGTTGCGCCCGAATATGATCTGGCGCGCCGCCCGCGGGCGCCGACCCGGCATCGATGCCGATATCGCGCCCGCCGACGTTCTGGTGAAAGCGCCGCGCTGACGCTAAGCCCGGTGGTAGGCCGGCGGCAGCGGCATCCCGAGTTCGGCCAGCACGCCGCGCAACCGGGTCGGGAAGTCGGTGATGATGCCGTCTACGCCGTCGGTGATCTGTTCGCGCATCGCGGCCGTATCGTCGACCGTCCACGGGATCACCTTCAGCCCCAACGCATGCGCGCGATCGACGTACGGTCTGCCCGCGACCAGCTGGTACCTGGGCGAGATGATCTCCGCGCCCACCAGCTTCGCCCCGATCATCGGGTCGCCGATGGCGACGACGTTCTCCCCGGCCAGCCATGGCGAATCCGGCACCCAGGTCTCCTCGTTGTACAACGCTACCAACGGAATAGACGGCTCTTCCCGGTGCACCAACGGCAGGGTCCGCCAGTCGAAGCTCTGGATCTCCACCCGGTCGATCTTGGCGGCCGACCTGACCGCGGCGAGTATCACGTCGACGAACTGTTGGGGATCGGCCGAGGTGCCGGGTTTGTCGGCTGCCACCTTCGTCTCGACGTTGTAGCGCACGGCCGCATGGTAGGAATCGGCCAGCGCGAACACCTCCGCCAGGACGGCTATCTTGTTGCCCCGCACCACTTCAGCGTTGGGAAATTCGGCCAGCCGCCGCCCGCAGTCCAGCGTGCGAATCTGGTTCAGGGTGAGTTCGTGCACCAACTTGCCGACGTAGGGATACTGCGGATCGCCGGGGAAGGCCGGCCCGGTGTCGGCGCATTTCTCGGCGTCGATCGTCGGATCGTGCCACACCAGCGGTTGCCCGTCCCTGGTGATGTTGATGTCGAGTTCGAGTGTGCTGACGCCCAATTCGAGTGATTTCGCGAAGGCGCGCAACGACTCTTCTGTGGTCTCCCCGCGCCCGCCGCGATGAGCCTGCAGGTCGAATTCGGGGGCTTGGGCGCCGGCCGCGGGCGCCAGCACAACGAGTAGGGCCAGCGCGGCTCCGAGGCGCACGGGCCACCGGCGCACCGGAGCTAAGCCCTGCGCTGGCGCGCGATTTCGGCGAGCACCACCCCGGCGGCCACCGAGGCGTTCAGCGATTCGGCGTGCCCGGCCATCGGAATGGACACCACCTCGTCGCAGTTCTGCCGCACAAGTCGTGACAGCCCTTTGCCTTCGGATCCGACGACCACCACCAGCGGGTCGGCGCCGTCGATGTCGTCGACGACGGTGTCACCGTCGGCGTCCAGGCCGATCACCCGGATGCCGCGGTCGGCCCAATCCTTAAGCGTCCTGGTGAGATTGGTGGCCCGTGCCACCGGGATCCGCGCCGCGGCCCCGGCGCTGGTGCGCCAGGCCACCGCCGTCACCGACGCCGAGCGTCGCTGCGGGATCAGCACACCGTGGCCGCCGAACGCCGCGACCGAACGCACGATCGCACCGAGGTTGCGCGGATCGGAGATGTTGTCCAGCGCGACCAGCAGGGCGGGCGGTGAGTTGATCGCGGTGGTCAACAGGTCGTCGGGGTGGGCGTAGTCGTACGGCGGCACCTGCAGTGCGATGCCCTGATGCAGGTGGTTGCTCGTCATCCGGTCCAGGTCGGCACGCGGTATCTCGAGGATCGATATGCCCGCATCCGCTGCGCGGGTGACGCTTTCGGTGACCCGCTCGTCGGCCTCGGTGCCCAGGGCCACGTATAGCGCGGTCGCCGGCACCCCGGCCCGCAGGCACTCCAGCACCGGGTTGCGGCCGAGCACCGTCTCCGTCTCGTCGGTGGCGCGCTTGGCCGGCCGCCGCGGCGACTGGGCGCGTTTGGCGGCGGGATGGTTCGGACGCAGGTGCGCCGGCGGTGTGGGACCGCGGCCCTCGAGCGCACGGCGACGCTGGCCGCCCGAACCCACGGTGGGTCCCTTCTTGCTGCCCGCTTTGCGTATTGCTCCGCGGCGCCGCGAATTGCCGGCCATCTAGTTGCCGTGCTTTTCTTCGCGGGCCAACAGCTCCCACTGCGGCCCGTCCGCGGTGTCGGTGACCTCGATGCCGGCGATCTTCAGCCCGTCCCGAATCTCGTCGGCGAGCGCCCAATTGCGTTGCTCGCGAGCCTTTTCCCGGTTCTGCAGTTCGGCACGCACCAACACCTCGACCGCGGCCAGCGCGGCCGTCGTCTCGTCGCGGGTTTCCCAGCGTTCGTCGAGCGGGTCGCAGCCCAAGATACCCATCATGGTGCGGATCGCGCGGGCATGCTGCAACGCGCCGTCGTGGTCGCCGGTGTCGAGGGCGCGGTTGCCCTCGGCCCGGGCGTGGTGCACCTCGGCCAGCGCGGCCGGAACCGCCAGGTCGTCGTCGAGCGCCTCGGCGAACCGCGGGGTCCATTCGCCGGGCTCGACGGCTCCGACGCGAACGCGGACGCGGTGCAGGAACTCCTCAACGCCCACATAGGCTTTCACCGCGTCCTGCAGTGCGGTGTCGGAGAATTCCAGCATCGAACGGTAGTGCGCGCTGCCCAGGTAGTAGCGCAGCTCCGCCGGGCGCACCCGCTGCAACAACGCCGGTATGGCCAACACGTTGCCCAGCGACTTGCTCATCTTCTCGCCGCCCATGGTGACCCAGCCGTTGTGCAGCCAGTAGCGGGCGAATCCGTCACCGGCGGCGCGGCTCTGCGCGATCTCGTTCTCGTGGTGCGGGAAGACCAAGTCCATCCCGCCGCAATGAATGTCGAATTCCGGCCCCAGGTAGGTGCGGGCCATCGCGGAGCATTCCAGGTGCCAGCCCGGGCGGCCGCGCCCCCAGGGTGTGGGCCACGACGGCTCGCCGGGCTTGGCGGCCTTCCACAGCGTGAAGTCGCGTTGATCGCGCTTGCAGGTGGCCACGCCTTCGCCCTGATGGACGTCGTCGATCTTGTGACCGGAAAGCTGGCCGTACTCCGGGTAGCTGAGCACGTCGAAATAGACGTCGCCGCCCGCCGGGTACGCGTGGCCGGTTTCGATCAGGCGGTCCATCAACTCGACCATCTGGGTGATGTGCCCGGTGGCGCGTGGCTCGGCCGACGGCGGCAGGACGTCCAGGGCGTCGTAGGCGGCGCTGAACGCGCGCTCGTAGGTGGCCGCCCACTCCCACCACGGCCGGTCGGCCGCGGCGGCTTTGTTGAGGATCTTGTCGTCGATGTCGGTGACGTTGCGAATGAAGGTGACGTCGCAGCCGCGCGCCATCAGCCAGCGGCGCAGGATGTCGAAGGCCACGCCGCTGCGGACATGGCCGATGTGCGGCAGGCCCTGAACGGTGGCGCCACACAGGTAGATGGAGACGTGGCCCTCGCGCAGCGGAACGAAATCACGGACGGCACCGGCCGCCGTGTCGTGTAGCCGCAAGCGGGCGCGATCGGTCACGACGTGCCAGCTTACCGGGTGGTTCCGAGTTGCCCGGCGCTGCGCGCGCCTTAACCGGCGGCGATTACCAACGCGGTGGCGATGGCGGCGCGGCCCTCGCCGCGGCCGGTCAGGCCGAGCCCGTCGG
The DNA here is from genome assembly GCF_001665605.1 of Mycobacterium sp. 852014-50255_SCH5639931. Taxonomy (GTDB): domain Bacteria; phylum Actinomycetota; class Actinomycetes; order Mycobacteriales; family Mycobacteriaceae; genus Mycobacterium; species Mycobacterium paraffinicum. The sequence goes on along the minus strand of NZ_LZSV01000019.1, from coordinate 28,574 downwards.
TCGTCGTCGCCGCCACCGAGACCGGAGCCCCCAGCAGCTCCGATAGCACGCGCTGCGCCTCGGCCCGGCGCGGACCGACCTTCGGCTCGTTGCCGATCAGCTGCACCGCGGCGTTTCCGACCCGAAAACCGTCCCGAGCCACCAGATCGGCGACGTGGCGGAGCATGTCGGCGCCGCTGACCCCTTTCCAGCGCGGGTCGTCGACCCCGAAGACGGCCCCGATGTCGCCCAGCCCCGCGGCCGACAACAGCGCGTCGCACAGCGCGTGCGCCCCCACGTCACCGTCGGAGTGGCCGGCGCAGCCGTCGGCGCCGGGAAACAGCAGACCCAGCAGCCAGCAGGGCCGCCCGGGTTCGATCGGGTGCACGTCGAGCCCGAGGCCGACCCGAGGCAGCTCGCTCACCGGCGCACGACCGCTTCGGCCAGCAACAGATCGAGCTGGGTGGTGATCTTGAACGCCAGGACGTCGCCGTCGACCACCTGGACCTGGCCGCCGACGTGCTCGACGAGCGAGGCGTCGTCGGTGAAATCGGCGGTTCCCGCGCGCTGGTACGCCCGCAGCAGCAAGTCACGGGCGAAGCCCTGCGGCGTCTGCACGGCGCGCAGTCCGGCCCGCTCGGGCGTACCCAGGACCACGCCGTTGGCGTCCACGGCCTTGATGGTGTCATGCAGGGGCAGCGCGGGCACGACGGCGTTGTGCCCGGCCCGCAACGCGTCCACCACGCGCACGATCAGTTCGGGCGGCGTCAGGGCGCGTGCGGCGTCATGGACCAGGACGAAATCGGGTTCACCGGCGAGGGCCGCCAGCGCCAGGCTCACCGATGTGGTGCGATCGGCACCGCCGGGGACGACGGTCGCTCGCTCCCCCAGGGCCTGCTTGGCCTCGTCGACGCGGGCCGCCGGGACAGCCACGACCACGTGGTCGACGACTCCGGATTCCAGCAAACCCTCGACGGCGCGGTCCAACAGGGTGCGCCCGTCGACCTCGCAGAATGCCTTGGGGACACCGGCGCCCAGTCGCTCGCCCGACCCTGCGGCCGGGACCACTGCGACAACCGTGCCCGAGGAGATCGTCCCCGTGACCACCGAAAAATCAGGGCCTTCAGGAAGCGGCGGCCAGAACCTCGTCGAGGATGGTTTCCGCCTTGGCGTCGTCGGTGCTCTCGGCCAGTGCCAACTCGCCGACCAGGATCTGGCGGGCCTTGGCCAGCATGCGCTTCTCGCCGGCGGACAGGCCACGTTCCTGGTCCCGACGCCACAGGTCGCGAACTACCTCGGCCACCTTGTTGACATCGCCGGAGGCCAGCTTTTCCAGATTGGCCTTGTAGCGGCGCGACCAGTTGGTCGGCTCTTCGGTGTGCGGAGCCCGCAGCACCTGGAACACCTTGTCGAGGCCTTCTTGCCCGACGACGTCGCGAACACCGACGTACTCAGCGTTGTCGGCGGGTACTCGAACTGTGAGGTCTCCCTGCGCCACCTTCAAGACGAGATATTCCTTTTGTTCCCCTTTGATGGTGCGGGTTTCAATCGCCTCGACTAACGCAGCACCGTGATGCGGGTAAACAACGGTGTCGCCGACCTTGAAGATCATCTGATTCGAGCCCCTTTCGTTACTTCAGTCTAACACGGCCGCCCAATCGCGCGTGGAGCAACGATGCAGGTCAGGGGCACAACACGCGCAGATTAGGGGTTGACAGGGGGAGGAGAACGTGCAGTGACGCACATTACCAATGCGTCCGTTCGGCCCCGAGGGCGGCCCCTGAGCGCCGGAAAAGACCCCGCTGGATGGGCTGCCGGGCTGGTCTGACGCCCCGCGCTACCGCGCGCGAAACGTTCCTACTACTGTGCATAGTTGCATCAGTCGAACCGGCCCAGCAGGAGGCATTGAGTGAACCGATTCGAGATCAGCCTCTCGTTCCGGGCCGCGCTCGTCGGCCTCGTCGCGGTGCTCGCGGTCCTGCTGAGTGGCTGCGGGGCCGGCCAGGTCTCGCAGATGGCCGTCCAGGAGCCCGCCATCAACGGCAACAAAGTCACCTTCAACAACGTGGCGCTGCGCGACATCCGCATGCAGGCCGCGCAGACCGGTGCAGCCGTGCAGCCGGGCCGGACGGTCGATCTGGTGCTGGTGGCCATCAACCAGTCGCCGGACGTGCCGGACAGGTTGGTGAGCATCACCAGCGACGTCGGTTCGGTGGCCTTGAGCGGAGACGGCCGCCTGCCCGCCGGCGGAAGGCTGATGATCGGGACGCCGGAGGGACAGAGGGTGGCGCCCGGGCCCTTGGGCGCCAACACCAACGCCGCCAAGGCGACGGTCACCCTAGCCAAGCCGGTCAGCAACGGCCTCCTGTACAACTTCACCTTCAATTTCGAGAAGGCCGGGCAGGCCACCGTGCTGGTGCCGGTTTCGGCCGGGTTGAACCCGCCCCAGCAAAGCTAGGCGCGCGTAACCGCCTGTCATAGCCGGGATTTGTCGTACCGGCTCGATACCGTCATGGCGTGGCAAATCCGCGCTCGCAATACCGCTGCTCCGAATGCCAGCACGTCACCGCCAAGTGGGTGGGCCGGTGCTTGGAGTGCGGCACCTGGGGCACCGTCGACGAGGCGCCGGTACTGACTGCGGTCGGCGGCCGCCGAGCGGGTTCGGCCTCGGCTTCCGCTTCCCGGGCCGTGCCGATCACCTCCGTCGAACCCAACGCCAGCCAGCACCGCTCGACCGGCGTCGGGGAACTCGACCGGGTGCTCGGGGGCGGCGTGGTGCCCGGTTCGGTCACGCTGCTGGCCGGCGATCCTGGCGTGGGAAAGTCGACGCTGCTGCTCAAAGTCGCCCATCGCTGGGCGCTTTCGGGCCGGCGCGCGCTGTACATCTCCGGTGAGGAGTCCGCCGGCCAGATCCGGCTGCGTGCCGACCGGATCGGCTGCGGCGCCGACGAGGTCTACCTGGCCGCCGAATCCGACGTGCACACGGTGCTGGACCACATCGCGACCGTGCGGCCCGCCCTGGTGATCGTGGACTCGGTGCAAACCATGTCCACGACCGAGGCCGACGGCGTCGCGGGCGGGGTCACGCAGGTCCGCGCGGTCACCGCCGCGCTGACCGCGGCCGCGAAGGCCACCGGCGTCGCGCTGATCCTGGTCGGCCACGTCACTAAGGACGGCGCCATCGCCGGGCCGCGCTCGCTGGAACACCTGGTCGATGTGGTGCTGCATTTCGAGGGCGACCGCAACGGGTCGCTGCGGATGGTCCGCGGGATCAAGAACCGGTTCGGGGCGGCCGACGAGGTCGGCTGTTTCACGCTGCACGACAGCGGAATCGAGGACGTATCCGACCCGTCGAACCTCTTCCTGGATCAACGGCCGGCACCGGTCGCCGGGACCGCCATCACCGTGACGCTGGACGGGAAGCGACCGCTGATCGGGGAGGTGCAGGCGCTGCTAGCGACCCCCGGGGGCGGCTCGCCGCGCCGCGCCGTCAGCGGTATCGACCCCTCCCGAGCCGCGATGATCAGCGCCGTGCTGGAAAAGCACGGCAGGCTGCCCGTCAGCGTCCACGACATCTACCTGTCCACTGTGGGCGGCATGCGGCTCACGGATCCCTCCTCGGATCTTGCCGTCGCGATCGCGCTGGCCTCGGCATACTCGGATCGACCGCTCCCGACGACGGCGGTGATGATCGGCGAGGTGGGGCTGGCGGGTGACCTGCGACGGGTCAGCGGCATGGAGCGGCGGCTGGCCGAGGCCGGGCGCCAGGGATTCAGCATCGCGCTCATCCCGGACGGGGACGACCCGCGCCGCGAGATCGTGCCCGACGGGATGCAGGCGCTGCGGGCACCGACCATCGTCGCGGCGCTGCAACACATGAAAGCCATCGCCGAGCCGCGCAACGGCTGGACGCGTAACGTGGCGGGGCCGCACAATGACACGCTGTGACACGTCCGACACTGCGTGAGACCGTCGCCCGCCTGGCGCCGGGCACCGGGCTGCGAGACGGCCTGGAGCGCATCCTGCGTGGCCGCACCGGTGCGCTGATCGTCATCGGTAACGACGAAAACGTCGAGGCCATCTGTGACGGCGGCTTCGCCCTCGATGTCCGTTACGCGCCGACCCGGCTGCGCGAGCTGGCAAAGATGGACGGTGCCGTCGTGCTGTCCACCGACGGCAGCCGCATCGTGCGGGCCAACGTGCAGCTGGTGCCGGACCCGTCGATACCCACCGACGAATCCGGAACGCGGCACCGCTCGGCGGAACGGGCGGCGATTCAGACCGGCTACCCGGTGATCTCGGTGAGCCACTCGATGAACATCGTGACCGTCTACGTCGGCGGGGAGCGCCACGTGGTGGCCGATTCAGCGACCATCCTGTCGCGGGCCAACCAGGCGATCGCGACCCTGGAGCGGTACAAGACCCGGCTCGACGAGGTCAGCAGGCAGCTGTCGCTCGCGGAGATCGAGGACTTCGTCACGCTGCGCGACGTGATGACGGTGGTGCAGCGGCTCGAGCTGGTCCGGCGGATCGGTCTGGTGATCGACTACGACGTCGTCGAGCTGGGCACCGACGGTCGCCAGCTGCGGCTGCAGCTCGACGAGCTGCTGGGCGGCAACGACATCGCGCGGGAACTGACCGTGCGCGACTACCACGCCAGCCCGGAGCCGCTGTCCAAGGCGCAGATGACCGCGACACTCGACGAGCTGGACGCCCTCTCAGACACCGAGCTGCTCGAACTCACCGCGCTGGCAAAGGTTTTCGGCTACCCGACCACGGCCGAGGCGCAGGACTCGGCCGTGAGCCCGCGCGGCTACCGCGCGCTGGCCAGCATCCCGCGGCTGCAGTTCGCCCACTCCGACCTACTGGTCCGGTCGTTCGGGACGCTGCAGGGCTTGCTGGCGGCCAGCGCCGGCGACCTGCAGTCGGTCGAGGGCATCGGCGCGATGTGGGCCCGCCACGTGCGTGAGGGACTATCGCAGCTCGCGGAGTCGACAATCTCCGATCCGCTGAGTTAGCCGGCTGGGACCGGTGGTGCCTCCGGCGGCGGCGCGACGGCCGGCTGACCCGGCCCCGGGCCCGGCGGCGGTGGCGGCTGGTTCATGATGAACGGAACCGGCTGCGAGCGCAGGTTGCCCAGCTGCACGACCAGGTTGTAGGTGCCCGGTCCGATGGCCGGCCGGGGCAGCGGGCAGTGCGGCGCCGACCCCATCCCCGTCCACGTCACCGCGGTCGTCACCTGCTCGCCCGGAGTGAATGCCTTGATCAAGGTCTCGTTGGAGGGCGCGCAGTCCAGGTTCGACCACAGGCGCTTGTTGTCCAGCGAGTACACGTAAGCCGCCAGCACCGCGGCGCCGACGTCCCGCTTGCAGGACACCAGGCCGATGTTGGTGACGACCATGGTGAACTTCGGCTGATCGCCGATGAAGTACTGGGGCGCATTGGTCAGGCCCTTGACGGCCAGCGTCGAATCGGGGCAGTCGTCGCCCTCTTTCAGCACCGGCGGCGGCTGCACTGCAGCGGTCGGGGTGGGCATCTCCGGGTTCTGGCCCTGTTGCGGCGGCACCCCCGGGTTCGGCTGTTCCCCGGGCGCTGCCGGCGGGGGCGCCTGCGGCACGGGCGCGCCTGGCTTGTTCTGAGCGGAATTGGGTTTGTCGGCACTGGCGGGCTTGGCGCCCGTGTTGTGCCCCATGAAGGCGATGACCGCGGCGACCACGATCCCTACTACGACGACCGCGACGCCCACGGCCAGGCCACGGCGCCGCCAATAGATCTCGGTGGGTAGCGGGCCACGCGGTTCCAGATCCAGCACGTTTGCAGCGTAGGTCCAGGTCACGTCGAGTTGCCTGACCCGCCTCGGCGTGTCGCGGGGTTTGCTGGCTGACCGCCGTGTTAGTGACGGCCGCTGAGGCCGGGTATTCGGCCGCTATTCGCCAATGTCACCGACGTGATCGACCAGGGCGGCGCGCCCGTCGGCGAGGTGATAGGTGGCGCCCGCTACCGCCAGGGTGCGCTCGGCAATCCGCTCGGCGATCGCCGAAGAACGCGACACGAGCTGGGCGACCGTTTCACGAACATGCCGTTCCTCGAACTCGTCGACGCGGCTCAGGCCCTCACGGCGGCCCATCAGGATCGATGGCGCGACCCGCTCCACCACGTCGCGCACGAAACCGCCCGGTATCGCACCGTCGTTGATGGCGGCCAGGGCGGCCTTGACGGCACCACAGCTGTCATGCCCCAGAACGACGATCAGCGGCACGTCGAGCACCGTCACGGCAAACTCGATGGAGCCCAGCACCGCCGAGTCGATGGCCTGCCCGGCGGTGCGCACCACGAACATGTCGCCCAGACCCTGGTCGAAGATGAGCTCCGCCGCCACCCGGCTGTCCGCGCAGCCGAACACGACCGCGGTGGGCTTCTGCCCACCGGCCAGGCTGGCCCGGTGTTCGACACTCTGGCTGGGATGCTGGGGCTTCCCCGCGACGAATCGCTCGTTACCCTCTTTGAGTGCTTTCCACGCGGTTACCGGGCTGGTGTTAGGCATGGCTGACATCATGCCGCATCCGTCGGTAAACGGACGGCCAACTATTGCGGCCGACGAGTTGCTCGACTGGTACGAACGATCCCGGCGCGACCTGCCCTGGCGGGAGCCCGGCGTCAGCGCATGGCAGATCCTGGTCAGCGAGTTCATGCTGCAGCAGACACCGGTGTCGCGGGTGTTGCCGATCTGGTCGGACTGGGTGCGGCGGTGGCCCACCCCGTCGGCCACCGCCGAGGCCAGCGCCGCCGACGTGCTGCGGGCGTGGGGCAAGCTGGGTTATCCGAGGCGGGCCAAGCGCTTGCACGAGTGCGCGACCGTCATCGCGCGTGAGCACGGCGACGTGGTTCCCGACGACGTCGACACCCTGCTGACCCTGCCCGGCATCGGCAGCTACACCGCACGCGCCATCGCCTGTTTCGCTTACCGTCAACCGGTTCCGGTGGTGGACACCAACGTTCGCCGGGTGGTGGCCCGCGCCGTGCGCGGGCTGGCCGACGGGGGTTCTGCGTCAGTGGTGCGGGACATGGCCGATGTCTCCGCTCTGCTGCCCGCCAACGACACGGCGCCGCGGTATTCCGTCGCCCTGATGGAACTGGGCGCGACGGTGTGCACCGCGCGAACGCCGCGGTGCGGGTTGTGCCCGCTCGCCCGGTGCGCGTGGCGGGACGCCGGTCATCCCCCGGCGCAGGGGCCGGCCCGGCGGGTGCAGACCTACGCCGGAACCGACCGGCAGGTCCGCGGACGCCTGCTGGACGTGTTGCGCGGCAACGGCTCTCCGGTCACCCGGGCGGAGCTGGACGTGGCGTGGTTGACCGATACGGCCCAGCGGGACCGGGCCCTGTATTCGTTGCTGGCCGACGGCCTCGTGACGCAGACGGCCGACGGCCGGTTCGCACTGGCGGGCGAAGCGTAGTCCCGCCGTCATAGGTCTTCAGAGGTCGTTGCCGGCGTAGGACTGGTTGAAGCTCTTATTGGCCAGCGGGAAGTCGGGGACGATCGTGTCGGCCATCGCGACCGGCAGCGCGGGCCAGTTGAACCATGACGGATCGACGATCTTCGCGCGGGTGATCCGGTTGGCGGCGCCGGTTTCGACGCGGTGGACGATGGTGCCGCGCCAACCTTCGACGATGCCGATGCCGCTGCCGGGTATGCGCGCCACGTCCACGTTTTCGGCGTATTCTATTGGGCCGCTGTGCGATTCGATCAGATGGCAGGCCAGCTCGGTGGATGCGGCGAATTCGTCGCGCCGCACGGTGTAGCGGGCCAGCACGTCACCGGCGGCGGCGTCGGTCTCGGTGACGGGCAATGCGGTGGTGGGGTGTTCGAGCCGGGCGTCGGTGCGCATACCGCTGGCCCGAGCGACGTAGCCCAGGCAACCGAGAGCCTGAGCGTCGTCTCGCTGCAGGACGGCGGTCCCGGCGAATCGGTCGTACACGACGGAGTTGCGCAGGGTCAGCTCGGCAACCTCCGCGACGTCGGCTGCAATGGACCGCAGGTCGGCGACGTCGGGTAGCCCCCGCAGCGCGACCCCGCCCGGGTTGATGGCACCGCGCAGCAGGCGGTGCCCGGTGACATTCGCGTTGAGCCGCAGCAGTTGTTCGCGGATGCGTTGAGCGTGGGCGTTGGCGAGCCCGAACCCGACGTCATTGGCCAGCGCGCCCAGATCGGCGGCGTGGTTGTAGAGGCGTTCGAGTTCGACCAGCAGTGCCCGCAACCGGTGCACCTCGTCGGGAAGTTCCATTCCGAGCGCGTCTTCGACGGCGAGGCAGTGGGCGAGCGCGTGCGCGGCGGAGGTGTCGCCGCTGACGCGCTCGGCCAGATCGACCGCGCCGCCGGCCGGCCGGCCCTCGAACAGCTTCTCCATGCCGCGGTGGACGAACCACAGTCGGGCCTTGAGCCGCAGCACGGTTTCGCCGGCGACGGAGAAACGGAAATGGCCGGGTTCAATCAACCCCGCATGCACCGGACCCACCGGGATTTCGTACACGCCGGGACCCTCGACGGTGACGAACGGGAAGTGGCCGGCGCCATCGAATTTGGGGGCGGGCGACGTGTCACCGCGCATGGGATGCCAGTCCTCGGGCCAGTGGGCGTGGCGCACCAGGCGGCGCGCCTTGGGATGCCCCACGGGCCGGATCCCGTACAGGTCCGCGATTTCGCGCTCGAACCGGCTGGCCGGAAAGGACAGGTAGGCCAGCGATCGGACCGTCGGGTCATCCTTCGGCACAACGCATTCGAGCTCGACGCGGCGATCGGGATATCCGGCGAGGAACAGATAGACGACACGTAGAGCGGCGCCGTCGTCGTGGCCGGCCACCAGAGCCAACCGAAACCCCTTGCCCAGCAGGTCTTCTGTCGTTTCGGCCAATCTGCCCTGAGACAGCCGGTGGCGCTGCCATTGCGCCTTCATCGCGGTCCCCCGACGCCGCTGGCCGCGGCGGTGAACAGGTCGGTGAGGGGGCCGGCGGTGACACCGAGGGCGATCGATGCGGCAATGCCGACGAGCAGGGCAGCCGCCACCGTTCGCGGGACGGCGATTTCGGGAGCGGCAGCGGCGCCGCCCAGCAGGATGCGGCCCGAGTTGCGGGCCAGCGCGGCGAAGGCAACCGCAACCAGCGCCATGCCAGCGGCGAGCGCCCAGGTGAGCCGCGCGTCGGCCAGCGACCGGCCGATGGCGAGCTCACTGGCGAACATCGCGAACGGCGGCATGCCGAGCAGCACGATCACGCCGACGGTGAGCGACACACCGATGAGGCGGGAGCGCCGCAGCACGGCGCTGATGTCGGCTATCGCGGTCGAGTTGTGCGCCGCCTGCAGCTGGCCGCTCGCCAGGAAGAGGACCGTCTTGCCGATCCCGTGCGCCAGGACGTGCAGCAGCAGCGCGGCGATGGCCAGCGTGGTTCCGGCCGCGGCGGCGATCGCGATCAGGCCCATGTTCTCCATCGAGGAGTAGGCGAGCATGCGTTTGATGTCCGTTGTCACCGTGAGCATGAGGGCGGCGATTAGCAGCGTCGCGAGCCCGAGCACCAGCAGGCCCGACCGCATGAAAGTGGGTCCGGTGGCCGTGCCGATGATCGGCTTGAGGCGGATCAGTACCGAGAAGGCCACCGACAGCAGCACCCCGCTCATCAGAGCCGACACCGGTGCCGGAGCCTGGCTGTGGGCGTCGGCCAACCAGGTGTGAAAGGGAAACAGCCCGGCCTTGGCGCCGTAGCCGACGAGCAGCAACCCGCCCGCGAGTCGAGCGATGCCCGGATCGAGCCCGCCCGCATGGGCCGCCAGCACATCGAGGTTGAGGGCCGCACCGGCCGGCGCCCCGGCATGCTCGGCGGCGTAGTAAAGCAGCACCGTGCCCAGGAAGGCGATGGCGATGCCGACCGAGCAGATCACGACGTACTTCCACGTCGCCTCGAGCGCGCCGCGGGTGCGGCGGTGCCCGACCAGGAAGGCGGTGATCACCGTGGTCGCTTCGATCGCGATCCAGATCACGCCGATGTTGTTGGCGCACACGGCGACAACCATCGCGGACAGGAATCCCGCCGTCAGGGCCCCGTACACCCGGGCACCGCGCGCGTCGGTGTGGCCGTGGGCGAGTTCGGCATCGAGGTACCCGATGCTCGCCCAGGTGGCCAGTGTGGCAACGATTCCGATGACGATCAGCATCGTGACGGTGAGCGCGTCGAGCCGCAGCAGGCCGCCCAACGCGAACCGCGTTCCCGACCCGACCCGGAACGCGAGTGCCGCGCCACATGCGAGCACCGTGACGGCCGAGAGGACGATCAGCGTCGCTGTCGTCCGGCGCCACCCGGCGATCAGCACGGTGACTGAGGCGCCGACCGGGGCAAGGATCGCCGCGAGCAGTAAATCGGTCATCAGTCGTGCAGCTCCTGCAACGCGTCCAGGTCCGCGCCGCCGAACGCGCGGGATAGCCGGCCCGTCAGTACGCCGATCACGATGACCGCGAACAACACGTCCAGCGAGGCGCCGAGCTCGACGATCAGCGGTACCCCGGCGGTGAGCAGAAACGCGGTGGCCGCGATCCCGTTGTCCAGCATGAGGAATCCCGCGGCCTGCGACACCGCGTGCCGCCGCGTGACCATCACTAGCAGTGCGATGAGCACCACCGCGGTGGCGGCCGGGACGGCGGTGGTCGTGGCGGCGGGCTGCAGATTCACCAGGGGCCGGGTGGTGGCGAACGCGGCCAACGTCAGCGCGGCGGTGATGAGGAGCGACGTGGCGGTGTTCACCAGCGGGGTGGCTTCCCGGTGCGATCGCGCTTCGGTGCCACCCGCGCGGGCCAGCAGTCGCGGCAGCACCGCAACCCGCAAAATCAGCACGGCCACACCGACACCGATGAGCGCCCCGTCGCCGTCGTACACCCCCCGCAGGATGGGGATGGCCGCGAGGGCGACGCCCTGCCATGCCAGCAGACGGATGATGGCGACCAGGTCGCGGCGCCACACGATCAGCACGGCGGCCAGGAGCAGCCCGCCGGCGGCGAGGTCGACGAGTACCGAAAACGAGCCGTACGTCATGTCGGAACCACGAAGAAGTTGGCGGCGACGACCGCAAGCAACGCCAGCAGGAACGATCCGGCGAGCAACTCGGGCACCCGGAAGAGCCGCAGCTTGGCGACGAACACCTCGACGGTGGCCAGCAGCCCTGCCAGGAACGCGACCTTGGCCGCCACCGCCAAGACACCGATGATGATCTCAACGGCACCGGGCCGGCCCCCCGCAATGCCCCACGGCGCGAACAGGTTTGCCAGCAGCGCCAAGAGCACGGTCAGCCGCATCCCGGCCGCCCACTCGACCAGGGCCAGCCGCGGACCGGCGTATTCGAGGACCATCGCCTCGTGAACCATCGTCAGCTCGAGATGGGTGGCCGGGTTGTCCACCGGTAGCCGGCCGGTCTCGGCGACGATCACGATCACCAGCGCGGCGAACGCCAGCACCGCCGCCAGCGACACCACCTGCCCGGGGTGGGTGATCGTATGCGCCACCAGTGCACCGAGATTCGCCGATCCCGCGGGCATGGAGAGCGCGAACACCGCCAGCAGAATGGTGGGTTCGACCAGCGCGGCTATGGTGATCTCGCGGCTGGCACCCATGCCCCCGAACGAGGTGCCAGTGTCGATGCCGGCCAGGGTCAGCGCCACGGTGCCCACGAACAGCAAACCGACCACGGCGAACAGGTCGGCGCCGGCATCCAGTGGCGATCCGGTGGCGACCAGCGGTGCGATCGCGGCGATCAGCAGTGTGGTTCCGGCGACGATCGCGGGTGCCGCCGCGAATACCACCGTGGTTCCGTGCGGCGTGATCTGTTGCTTGCCAAGCTGTTTGACGATGTCGCGCCACGGCTGCAAGATTCCGGCGCCGGCGCGGCCTTCCCAGCGCGCGCGCACCTGCCTGGTCAGCCCGACCACCAGCGGCGCCCCGGCCACGACGCCGCCGATTTGGACCGCGCCCGCGACATAGGACAGGACATTCATCGGGCCACCACCAGCACGATCAGCACACCGAGCGCGCCGTAGGCCAGATACAGGTGGACGCTGCCGGTGTGGGCGCGCCGCACCAGGCCCGCCGCCGCCTCAACCGCCCGGATCACCGGCGCGTAGCAGCGTTCCTCGATCGCGTCCGCGATTCTGGTGCGGTAGGTGATTTTGTCGGCCAGATACCGGGATTCGACGCTGTGGGTGACTTCGACGTCGGTGTCGGGTCGCAGGACGTCGTCGAAGATCCGTTGCAGCGGCTCGGCGAACGATGTGGCCGTGTATTGCATTCGCGCGGTGAGATCGTCGGCGCCACAGGCCCACAGCGGCAATGTGGCGGGCGCCGGCCGCCGGCTCCGGCGCCAACGGGCCAGCGCGGCCGCGGTCAGCGTGGCCACCACGACGCCGGCGGCGATCGCGCCGGGTGCGATCGAGCCCTGGACGCCCGGCAGGCGCACCATGGCGCCGAGACTGGTGAATTCCATTGCCCGGGCCGCCGGCAGCGCGGCGACCGCCTGGCGCAGCGCGGGTGCCACCACCGCGGGCGCCACGGCCAGCATCAGGCAGGCGGCCGCCGCGATGCCCATACCGGCCAGCATGGTGTGCGGCGCCTCGCGTGCCTGTGCGGCCTGTTCGGAGCGCGGCCGCGCCAGATATCCGATACCGAACGCCTTGACCATTGCCGCCACGCCCAGCCCCGTGGTGAGCGCGACCGCGCCGACCGCGAGCGGCGTGGTCAATGCCAAGACGGCCGAATGCTCTCGCGCAGTGTGGATCAGCGACTGCACCAGCAGCCACTCGCTGACGAACCCGGCGCCCAGGGGCAGTCCGGACGCCCCGAGCGCGGCCACTCCGAAAAGGCTTGTCGTCACCGGCATCCGGCGGGCCAGACCGCCCAGCCGGTCGAGGTCACGCAGCCCCGTGGCGGCCAACACCGATCCGGCGGCGAGGAACCCGAGGCTCTTGAATGCCGCGTGCGCGACGAGGTGCAGCATGGCGGCGGCTGCGGCGATCGTCGCCGGTCCGTTCGCGCCGGCGGCCGCGAACAGCGTGGCCGCTCCCAGCGCCAACGTGATCAATCCGAGGTTCTCGGTAGTCGAATAGGCAAGTAGCCGTTTGAGATCCGTGGCCACCGAGGCCTGCACCACGCCGTAGAGCGCCGACACCCCACCGACGACCATCAAGGTGAGTCCCCACCACCGCGGCCCCGGGCCGAGCAGCTGCAAGTCGACGCGGCAGATGCCGTAGACCCCGAGGTTGACCATCGCCGCACTCATCAGCGCCGAAACGGGACTCGGCGCCTCCGGGTGGGCGCGCGGCAACCACGCATGCAGCGGCACCAGCCCGGCCTTGGAGCCGAACCCCGCAAGCGTCAGCAGGAACACCGCGGTGCACGCCCCCTGCGGTATCCGGTGCAGGTCGGCGAACCGGTCCGCGCCGCCCGCCGCCGACAACGCCAGCAGGCCGACCAGTATCGCCACGAACCCCAACTGGGTCATCACGGCATACACCAGGCCGGCCGAGCGCACCATCGGGCGGGTGTGGTCGGTCAGCACCAGCACCAGCGACGCGACCGCCATCAACTCCCACACCAGCAGGAAGGTGGTGACCGACCCCGCGGCGGGCACCAGCAGCATCGCCGCGACGAACGCCGGCAGGACGGCCAGGGTTACGGGGCCCAGCCGCTCGCGCCGGGCGTATCCGATCGTGTACAGCCCGACCACCAGCGCGACCGCCCCGGTAAGCGCAATGAAGAATCCGCCCAGCGGATCGAGCCTCAGCTCGACGCCCGCCAGCGGAAGCAACCATCCGATTCGGACCGAGCGCACCGACCCGAACATTCCGAGCCCGCCGGCCCATACCCCCGCCCCACCCAGCAGCGAGGTCAGCACGCCCGCGCCGATGGACGAAGAACCGTTGCGGCGCAACATATTTGGTTCCGGCACCACGCTGGTCGCCAAGACAGCGGTCACCTGCCGGTCACCGATCGCAGGGCCGCGACGATTTGGCTCGGCGTCGGCGGGCATCCCGGGATTTCCACGTCCACGGACACCGTCTCGCCGACCGAGCCGGCCACACCGTAGGCGTCGCCGAACACCCCTCGATCGATGGCGCAGTCCCCACAGGCGATCACCCGCCGGGGCCGCGGCGTGGCCTCGATCGTGGCGCGCAAGGGGCCGGCCATGTTGTGTGTCACGACACCGGTCACCAGGAGCGCGTCGGCGTGCCGTGGGGAGGCCACCAGGCGGGCACCGAATCGCTCGGCGTCATAGACCGGACCGAAGGCGCCCGCGATCTCCACTTCGCACCCATTGCACGAACCCGCGTCGACGTGCCGGATCTGCAGCGAACCACGCACCCCGGCGGGCGGCTCGGTCGTCGCCTCCGGTGGCGGGGGTGCGGGTTCGGCGATCCGGCCGACGCGCAATGCTTTGCTGATCCAGCCCATCGGCGCTACTCCGCACCGCCGGCGCGCAGGCCTTCCAGCATCGCCACGCGGTCGCTCAGCACCCCGGTGAGCACCTTGCGTGCCAGCGTCAGCAGTTCGGCGATGTCCGGAGAGGCGATCGAGTAGATCATCGTGTTGCCATCCCGCAGCGCCTCGACCACCCCGGCCCGGCGCAGAACGCCGAGCTGTTGGGACAGGTTCGATGCTTCGAGCCCGACCTCGGGCAGCAGTTCGGCGACCGACTTGTCAGCAACCACCAGAAGCTCCAGGATCCTGATCCGCGCCGGGTGCCCCAGCGTCTTGAAGAACTCGGCCTTGAGCTTGTACAGCGGCTCCGTCACGCAAATCTCCTGAAGACTACAAGCTTTCTATATTCGAACAATTGAAGAATTTATCATATGGTGCTGCGCGTCGTCACATCGAGCGGCCAGGCACCCGCGACAGTCAGTCGCGCGCAGGCAACTTCGCCAAGAAGGATTCGACCGCGTCGCGGTACACCTGCGGCGCCTCGTCATGAATTAGGTGGCCGGCTTGGGGCACATGCAAATACGTTGCGGCCGGGTTTATTTCGGCCATTTCCCGCATCTGCCCCGGCGGCGTCACCGAGTTGCCGGCCTCGATGAGCAACGCCGGGGCTCGCACCGCCCGCCACTGCTCCCAGTAGTGGCGCGTGCCCCATTCGGCGGCGATCTCGATCCACCGCGCGGTATGTCCGTGCAGGCGCCAACCGGTGGCGGTGCGGTCGAAGGCCTCCAGGAAGTACCGTCCGGCGACGGCCCCGAATTCCTCGAATACCCGCTCTGCGGAACCGAATTCGACTGGCAGCGCGTGCAGCCACGGCTCCCATGGACCGGTGGTGCGGCCCCGGAAGTCGGGGGCCATGTCTTCAAGCACCAGCGCGGAGACCAGTTCCGGACGCTCCGCGGCCAGACACCACGAGTGCAGCGCGCCCATAGAATGGCCGACCAGCGTGACCGGCGCTTCCAGTGTGCTCACCGCGTCGGCCAGGTCGTCCACGAAACGTTCGGTGCCGACCGGGTTCGGGTCGTCGACGCCGCGCCCCCGATGCCACAAGGCGTCGTAGGTGTACACCACGCCCAGCCCAGTCAGCCACGGCAGCTGCCGCGACCACGTGGTACCCCGCCCCATCAGGCCGTGCACCAGCACCAACGGCTCACCTTGGCCTCCGCGGCAAGTCAGCAGTTCACTGGGCATGTCACCATCCTGCGTGCCCCGCCCTGCAGATGGACAGGCCGGGCGAAGGGGTAGCCTAGCGGCATGCCGTCAGTGGTGAAGATCAACGCAATCGAAGTGCCCGCCGACGCCGGCCCGGAGCTGGAGAAGCGGTTCGCACACCGGGCACACGCGGTCGACAACCAGCCCGGCTTCCTCGGGTTTCAGCTGCTGCGCCCGATCAAGGGCGAGGACCGCTACTTCGTCGTGACGCAGTGGGAGTCCGAGGAGGCATTTCAGGCGTGGGCGCAAGGGCCCGCCATTCAGGCCCATGCGGGCGAGCGGGCCAACCCGGTGGCGACCGGGGCCTCGCTGCTGGAATTCGAGGTTGTGATGGACGTTGCCGGCAACAAGCAGGCTGGCTAGCGGGTACTCGGCCCGGCGCCGCGCGGTGGCGTTGAGTGCCGCCGCAGCACTGGTAGTCACGTTCGCGCCCGGTTGCGCCTCCTCCCCCTCACCGCAGGCGAACGCGGCCAATCCCGGCCGGCAGATCGACGTGCGGACGCCGCCCGGTATCCGGGCACAGCAGACGCTGGACATGCTCAACTCGGACTGGCCCATCGGCCCGGTCGGTGTCGGCACCCTCGCCGCGCCAGACATGGTCAAATCGGTGGAGACCACCATGGAGTCGCTTTGGTGGGACCGGCCGTTCACCCTCAACGGCGTTGATCTGGGCGCCAGCGTGGCCACGTTGCACCTGACGTCCTCCTACGGTGCGCGACAAGACATCCGCATCCACACCGACGACGGCGGATGGGTCGATCGGTTCGACCTCGACACGCAGGCACCGAAGATCGATTCGTGGCACGACATCGATGCGGTGTTGAGTAAGACCGGCGCCCGCTACTCCTACCAGGTCGCCAAGGTCGACAACGGGCACTGCGATCCGGTCGCGGGCACCAACACCGGTGAATCTTTGCCGCTCGCATCGATTTTCAAGTTGTACGTGCTGCACGCCCTAGCGGGTGCCATCAAGGACGGAACGGTCTCCTGGGACGATCAGCTGACCGTCACCGACAAGAGCCGCGCGGTGGGCTCGTCCGGTTTGCAACTGCCCGCCGGAGCGCAGGTTTCGGTTCGGACGGCCGCCGAGAAGATGATCGCGACGAGCGACAACATGGCGACCGACCTGCTGATCGGAAAGCTGGGCACACACGCCATCGAAGAAGCGCTCGCCACGGCGGGCCACCACGACCCGGCCAGCATGACGCCGTTCCCCACGATGTACGAGCTGTTCTCGGTCGGCTGGGGTAAGCCGGACCTGCGCACCCAATGGCAGCATGGGTCAGCACAAGTACGCGCCCAACTGTTGGAGCAGGCGAATTCGACTCCCTACGAACCCGATCCGATCCGCGCCCACTCCCCGGCATCGTCCTACGGCGCGGAGTGGTACGGCAACGCCGAGGACATCTGCCGCATCCATGCGGCCCTGCAGGCCGACGCCGTCGGTAAAGCCGCACCGGTCAGACAGATCCTCTCCGCGGTGGCGGGCATCCAACTGGACCGCAAGGTCTGGCCTTACATCGGCGCGAAAGCCGGTGGGCTGCCCGGTGATCTGACCTTCAGCTGGTACGCCGTCGACAAAACCCAGCAGCCGTACGTGGTCAGCTTCCAGCTCAACTGGCCGCGCGACCACGGGCCGACGGTCACCGGGTGGATGCTGCAGGTCGCCAAGCAGGCCTTCGCGCTCATCGCACCGCGCTAGCGGTTGGCGGAGCGGCGGCGTATACGGCCGATAGGCAAAGTGATGCAGACCACATACCGCGCGGGACTTTTGGCCCTTCCCGACGGGTACGTCGCCAGACGAGACTGCATAACCTGCCAGAGTCGGGGGTCCGGACGGAGGTAGTGCGGTTTGTATGTGCAGATGGGCCGCCGGCGGCGAGTGAAAGTGGCTGCGCCTCATGATCTTCTCGACCGCACCGGTCACGCATACGGTGGCGCGCATCGAGCGGAGACTGCCGAATGACAGCGTTGACACCGTCGCGCGAGGTGATCCAAATCGATGACCGCGAGGCGATGGGATTGCTGGCCAGTGTCGACCATGGTCGGGTGGTGTTCAACGAGAGGGCACTGCCCGCGATCCGCCTGGTGAACCATGTCGTTGACGACGGGCGGATCATCGTGCGTACCCGCCTGGCAGCCAAGGTGTCCACCGTGGTGCGGTCGGGCGCCGACGCCGGTGCGGTGGTGGCCTACGAGGCCGACAGCCTCGATCCCGAGCGGCGGGTCGGCTGGACCGTGGCGGTCACCGGGTGGGCAACCACGATCACCGACCCCCAGCAACTCGCACGCTACGGACGACTTTTACACCCTTGGGTCAACATGACCATGGACACGATGATCGCGATCCGGCCGGAGATCATCTCCGGCATCCGCATCGTCGACGACGCTGGCGGAGAATAGCCGCCCCGGTCGGTCCGGCCGCAGTCAGAGGCGCAGCGTCCAGCGGCCGTTGCGAAAGTGCAGTCCGGTGCGACTCATCGGTGCAACGTCGATGCCCCAGAACGATTTCGGGGGTGAGTCGAGGCCGTGCAGGATCGCCGCCCGGATCACCGCGGGGTGCGTCACCGCGACGGCGGCCGACGCGCTCTCGGTCAACGAATTCAGCCATCCGGCCACCCGCCGCATCAGGTCGGTGATCGACTCGCCGCCGTGCGGCGCCCGGGTGGGATCGGTCAGCCAGACCGTCAGGTCGCCGGACGGCACGTCCTGAAGCCTCTTTCCCCGCCATCGACCGCAATTCAGGTCGGCCAGCAGCGGGTCGGTTGCGGCATCCAATCCCAGCAGCTCCGCCGTTCGACGGGCCCGCCGCTCGGGTCCGGTGAAATGTCGTGCGTCACGGCCTGATTGGGCGGCGGCTCCGGCCTGTCGACGGCCCATGTCGTTGAGGGGTTCGTCGGCGGGGAAAAGCCCGGCCGCCATGGCATCGGTCATCGCGTGCGACACCAAGGTCAGCCGGACGACCTCCGTCACGCCGCGACGCTCGATACCCGTCCGCTCCCGGCGCGCTCCTCCAGCAGCCGCCCGGCGAGCGTCGCGAACACCACGCCGATGGTCACCCACAACACCAGCTGGGTGGCCAGCGACAGCACCCTGAATTCGTAGAGGACGTCGGCGGGAAAGCCCGGATAGACGATGGCGCCAGACGCGTCGCGCAGCGGTCCGGGCGTCTCGTCGACGTTCGGCAGCAACATCATCACTACCGCCACCGCCGCGACGTATCCGCCCACCGCGAGCAGCCGGCCGTTCCACCCGCCGAACCGGGCCGTCAGCCCCCGCGCCAGCCACGCCGCCGCGACGGCCAGCACCACCGACGCCAGCACCATCACCAGATACCCGCCGGTGCGTGCCCCGATCGTGTCCGCCTGCCCCACCGCCGGTGGGTTCGGCGGATACTTCACGAACGGCACCAAATACACCGCGACGAACGCGGCCGCCGCCAGCAGCAGCGAAAGCGCCCGCGCACCAACATTTGTCGCACGCGCGGCGACGACGCAGAACAGCACTCCGAACAGCGCGCCCATCGCGAGGCCGAAGATGAGCACACCGAAGCCCAACCCGGCAATGGACTGGACTCCGCGGCTGAACAACTCGGCGCCGTGCTCGTGCACGCCATGGGCGTTCTCGGCGTCGGCGCGGCCGTCCTCGAAAGCGATCGCGCGGCCGATCACCGGCTCGGCGCAGAGGCGGGCGAAGGCGAACGCCAGCACCGCGCCGACTGCACCGGCCAGCAGGCCGCGTCCGATCAGACGCTTCTCCACGCGATCAGTGGCAGGGGAAGCCGAGCAGGTGCCGCGCGTCGTGCATGAACTCGTGCACGTGCGAATCGCTACCGAAGAGCGACACCGCTCCCTGGTCGACGCCGACGAAGTAGAGCGCCAACAGCGCCAGGAAAGCGGTTGCCGCCAACCAGACCGCGGCACTGGTCGCCGACAGGTCAACCGATCGGGTGCGGCTGCCGGTCAGCTCAGGATTCGACACGATGGCGCTCCTTCCGGGGATATACGCGTCCCCGTTGGTGATGACGGGCCATGGGTCTGACTATCGACAGTGGCGCGACCGTTCTGGACTTTCACCAGATTCCGTTGCCCGTCAGGACGAAGTCAGTGTAAACCGGGGGTCAATGCTGCGGCGGTAGGGCGCCGTAGCCCAGCTGGCTCGCCGTGTATTTCGCGGCCTCGGTGACCGGTGTGGCCTGAACCGCCGTGCCGTACGCGCAGATCTCGGTCCACGCGTCGCCGATCTCGGTCGTGTCGAAACGCATTGCGACGATCGCGTTGCCGCCGCGTTTACGCGCCTCGTCGATCAGCCGGCCCATCGCTTCGTTGCGGCTTTCGGCCAGGTTCTTGGTCATGCCGGCAAGCTCGCCGCCGAACATGGCCTTGAAGCCCGCACCCATCTGTGAGAACGCGTTGCGCGAGCGGACGGTCAGCCCGAACACCTCGCCGCAGACGCGCTGAATCTCCCAGCCCGGGAGGTCGTTGGTGGTGACGATCAGCACAGGCGGGCTCCCTACATGCGAAACGGGCGGTTAATCCCGTCAGAGATTAACCACCCGTTTGCTGCAGTGCTACGGCGTTTCTGGGGCCGCGTGGGCTCCGGCCTTCGCCAGGTCCGGCTCGGCCGGCGGCTTGCGGGTCCCGGTGAAGGTGAACACCGCGTCCTCGCCGGCGCTCTCGCCGTCCCAGTTGTCCACGTCGACTGTGACGATCTGCCCCGGCCCGACCTCCTCGAAGAGGATCTTCTCGGACAGCTGGTCCTCGATCTCGCGCTGAATGGTGCGCCGCAGCGGGCGGGCACCAAGCACCGGGTCGAAGCCCCGCTTCGCCAACAACGCCTTCGCCTTGTCGGTCAGCTCCATAGCCATGTCCTTGGCCTTGAGCTGCTTGCCGACCCGTTCGATCATCAGGTCGACCATCTGGATGATCTCTTCCTTGGTCAGCTGGTGGAAGACGATGATGTCGTCGATGCGGTTGAGGAACTCCGGGCGGAAGTGCTTCTTCAGCTCGTCGTTGACCTTCTGCTTCATCCGCTCGTAGTTGTTCTCACCGCCACCCTGGGTGAAGCCCAGGCCGACCGGCTTCGAGATGTCGGACGTACCGAGGTTCGAGGTGAAGATCAGCACGGTGTTCTTGAAGTCCACCGTGCGTCCCTGGCCGTCGGTGAGCCGGCCGTCCTCGAGGACCTGCAACAGGCTGTTGTAGATCTCCTGGTGGGCCTTCTCGATCTCGTCGAACAGCACCACCGAGAACGGCTTGCGCCGCACCTTCTCGGTGAGCTGGCCGCCCTCTTCGTAGCCGACGTATCCCGGCGGGGCGCCGAACAGCCGCGACGCGGTGAACCGGTCGTGGAACTCGCCCATGTCGATCTGGATGAGCGCGTCGTCGTCGCCGAACAGGAAGTTGGCCAGCGCCTTGGACAGCTCGGTCTTACCGACACCGGACGGGCCGGCGAAGATGAACGAACCGGACGGGCGCTTCGGGTCCTTTAGCCCGGCACGGGTACGGCGGATCGCCTTGGAGACGGCCTTGACCGCGTCCACCTGGCCGATGATCCGCTTGTGCAGCTCATCCTCCATGCGCAGCAGCCGGGTGGTCTCCGCCTCGGTGAGCTTGAACACCGGGATGCCGGTCCAGTTGCCCAGCACCTCGGCGATCTGCTCGTCGTCGACTTCGGCGACCACGTCGAGATCACCTGAGCGCCACTGCTTTTCGCGCTCGGCGCGCTGAGCGACCAGAGTCTTCTCGCGGTCGCGGAGGCTGGCCGCCTTCTCGAAGTCCTGGGCGTCGATCGCGGACTCCTTCTCCCGCCGCGCGTCGGCGATCTTCTCGTCGAACTCGCGCAGGTCTGGCGGAGCGGTCATGCGGCGGATCCGCATCCGGGCGCCGGCCTCGTCGATCAGGTCGATCGCCTTGTCCGGCAGGAACCGGTCGTTGATGTAGCGGTCCGCCAGGGTGGCGGCGGCCACCAGCGCCGCATCGGAGATCGACACCCGGTGGTGCGCCTCGTAGCGGTCCCGCAACCCCTTGAGGATCTCGATGGTGTGCTCCACCGTCGGCTCGCCCACCTGGACCGGCTGGAAGCGGCGCTCCAGGGCGGCGTCCTTCTCGATGTACTTGCGGTACTCGTCGAGCGTGGTGGCGCCGATGGTCTGCAGCTCGCCGCGGGCCAGCTTGGGCTTGAGGATCGACGCGGCGTCGATCGCGCCCTCGGCGGCACCGGCACCCACGAGCGTGTGCAGCTCGTCGATGAACAGGATGATGTCGCCGCGGGTGTTGATCTCCTTGAGCACCTTCTTCAGGCGCTCCTCGAAGTCACCGCGGTAGCGCGAGCCGGCGACCAGCGAGCCGAGGTCCAGCGTGTAGAGCTGCTTGTCCTTCAGCGTCTCCGGCACCTGGCCGTGCACGATGGCCTGCGCCAGGCCCTCGACGACGGCGGTCTTGCCGACGCCGGGCTCACCGATCAGCACCGGGTTGTTCTTGGTGCGCCGGCTCAGCACCTGCATCACGCGCTCGATTTCCTTCTCACGTCCGATGACCGGATCGAGCTTGCCCTCCATCGCGGCGGCCGTCAGGTTGCGCCCGAACTGGTCGAGCACCAACGAGGTCGACGGGCTGCCCGATTCGCCGCCGCGGCCACCGGTCCCGGCCTCCGCGGCCTCCTTGCCCTGGTAACCGCTCAGCAGTTGGATGACTTGCTGGCGCACCCGGGTCAGCTCTGCGCCCAGCTTCACCAACACCTGGGCGGCCACGCCCTCACCCTCGCGGATGAGGCCCAGCAGGATGTGCTCGGTGCCGATGTAGTTGTGGCCGAGCTGCAGCGCCTCGCGCAGGCTCAGCTCGAGCACCTTCTTGGCGCGCGGCGTGAACGGGATGTGGCCCGACGGCGCCTGCTGGCCCTGGCCGATGATCTCCTCGACCTGGCTGCGGACGCCCTCGAGGGAGATGCCCAGCGACTCCAGCGACTTGGCGGCGACGCCCTCGCCCTCGTGAATCAGACCCAACAGGATGTGCTCGGTGCCGATGTAGTTGTGGTTGAGCATCCGGGCCTCTTCTTGCGCCAGGACGACGACCCTGCGGGCACGGTCGGTAAATCGTTCAAACATCGGTGGTTACCTGCTCTCCCTCACCATCGGTACTAGCCTTTCAGTGGCCCACCGGTCCCCGTTGGGGCCGGAATCGCATACCTGCCATCCACTGTAATGGTCGGCCTGCCAGGGGGCATAACCTTGCGGTTCCTTGCGGTTCCTTGCTGTTCAAGACGCGCCGGGCCTGTTTCGGGCGATCTCCCTGTGATTACAGCGCCGTAACCGAATCAACGTGGCGGAGTGCCAATTCGTTTCCTTACTCAACGGCGATATTTTTCGCGGCCAGCGAAACGACAAACCGGCGCCCAGGCCTTCCGCCCGGGCGCCGGTGAGAGGTTTGTCAGGTCGCCGCGTGGAACGCGTCGATGACGTCGGCCGGGATGCGGCCGCGGGTCGAAACGTTGTGACCGTTTCGGCGAGCCCACTCGCGGATCGCCGCGCTCTGTTCACGGTCGATCGCGCCACGACCGCGGCCGGAGCCGGAACGCCCACGCCGACGACCGCCGACCCGACGGCCGGCTTCCACCCACTGCTTCAGGTCGCTGCGGAGTTTCGCGGCATTCTTAGACGAAAGGTCAATCTCATAGGTCACCCCGTCAAGCCCGAATTCGACCGTTTCGTCGGCTGCGCCGGCACCGTCGAAATCATCGACCAGGGTGACGGTCACTTTTTTCGCCATTAGCTTATCCTCGCATTTCGTCCTGGGCAGTTGCCGAGCAGATTGGGTGAGCCTCCCCAGGTCATCAATCTGCCATAACAACGCAGCATACTCAATCTGGCCCCAAGCCGCACAGTTGCACTTTTCAAGTGGAGTGCGGCCGAACAATCGGGAACAAAACTGTCTCTCGAATTGACAGTCCGGTCAAAGACATCAACAACCGATCGATACCCATTCCGGTTCCGGTGCACGGCGGCATCGCATACTCGAGGGCGGCAAGAAAGTCTTCGTCAAGCACCATCGCTTCGTCGTCGCCGGCCGCCGCGGCGCGGGCTTGCGCGGCGAATCTCTCCCGCTGCACGACGGGGTCGTTCAATTCGGAGTAGCCGGTGGCCAGTTCGACGCCGCGCACGTAGAGGTCCCACTTCTCGGTCACACCGGGGATGCTGCGGTGCTGGCGCGTCAAAGGCGTTGTCTCAACCGGGAAGTCCCGCACAAAGGTGGGCGCGGTCAGCGTATCTCCTACCGTATGCTCCCAGAGTTCCTCGACGAGCTTTCCGTGCCCGTAGCCGCGATCGCGGGGAATCTCGACTCCGAGCCGGTCCGCGATGGCCCAAAGCCGCTGAACCGACGTCTCGGGTGTGATCTCTTCGCCGAGTGCCGCCGACAGCGACGGGTACATTTGAATCGACGCCCATTCTCCGTCTATGTCGTAGACGCTCCCGTCGGGCAGCGGTAGTTGTCTGGTTCCGATCGCCTCATCGGCGACCTCTTGAATAAGCTCACGCGTGACGACTGCCGAATCGTCATAGGTTCCGTACGCCTGGTAGGTCTCCAGCATGGAGAATTCCGGAGAATGGGTGGAATCGGCGCCTTCGTTTCGGAAGACTCGATTTACTTCGAAGACCTTGTCAAAACCCCCGACGATGCAGCGCTTGAGGAACAGTTCCGGCGCGATCCGCAGGTACAGATCCATGTCGAGAGCATTGGAATGCGTGACGAACGGCCGCGCCGCCGCGCCTCCCGCCAGCGTCTGCAGCATAGGCGTTTCGACTTCGAGAAACCCGCGCCGTTCGAGCGAGTTGCGTATGGCGCGCACTACGGCGATCCGCTGTCGCGCCACCGTCCTGGCCTGGGGCCGGACGATGAGGTCGACGTAGCGCTGCCGCACCCGCGCCTCTTCGCTCATCTCCTTGTGGGCCACCGGCAGCGGTCGCAATGATTTCGCCGCCATTTGCCATGAATCGGCCAGGACGGACAATTCGCCGCGGCGTGAGCTGATCACGTTGCCGTGTACGTAGACGATGTCGCCGAGGTCGACCTCGGCTTTCCACGCATCGAGCGCTTCGGGGCCCACCTTGTCGAGGCTGATCATCACCTGCAGGCTGGTGCCGTCGCCCTCCTGAAGTGTCGCGAAGCACAATTTCCCGGAGTTGCGCGCGAACATCACCCGACCCGCGACGCCGACGACGTCTTCGGTCGCGGTGTCGATCGGCAGGTCGGGATGCTCGGCGCGGACCTGCGCCAGGGTGTGGGTGCGTTCGATCGCGACCGGATACGGTTCACGGCCCTCCGCCAACAAGCGAGCGCGCTTGTCCCGGCGGATGCGGAACTGCTCGGGCAGGTCTGCTGGGTCGGCGTCACTCACGACGTGCCAGCTTAAATGACTGGTCTTCGAGCTTGCGTTGACGCCGTCTCAGCGCGCGGTTTTCAGCCGACCGCGCTGGGTGTCCCGGTTGCGTTCGAACACCAGGCGCAGTCCCTGCAGGGTCAGATGTTGGTCGTAATGGCTGGCCGTGTGCAGCTCGGGCAGCAGCAGCGGTGCCGTGTGTCCCGTCGCGACCACCGCGACGTCGTCTCCGGCAAAGCCCTCGACGTCCTGGCGAATGCGCCCGACCAGACCGTCGACCAGACCGGCGAAGCCGAACACGGCTCCGGCCTGCATGCATTCGACGGTGTTCTTGCCCACCACCGAACGCGGGCGGGACAGCTCGACCCGGCGCAGCGCGGCGGAGCGGGCCGCGGCGGCGTCCGAGGAGACCTGCACGCCCGGCGCGATCGCGCCGCCGAGAAATTCGCCCTTGGCCGACACCACGTCGACGCAGATCGATGAACCGAAGTCGATGACGATGGCGGCGCTTTGAAACCGGTGAAATGCGGCCAGGCAGTTGACGATTCGGTCGGCGCCGACTTCTTTTGGATTGTCGACGAGCAGTGGGATGCCGGTGCGCACCCCGGGTTCGATCAACACGTGCGGCACCGAGGGCCAGTACTGGTCGAGCATGATCCGCACTTCGTGCAGCACCGACGGGACGGTGGAGAGGGCGGCCGCGCCGGTTAGCCGCTCGGAGTCTTCGCCGATCAGACCGTCGATGGTCAGGGCCAGCTCGTCCGCGGTCACCTCGGACTCGGTCCGGATCCGCCAGTGCTGCACGACCTTTGCGTGCTCCTTGGATCCGGAGATCAGCCCCACGACGGTGTGGGTGTTACGGACGTCGATGGCGAGCAGCACGGTTACCGCGCAACGATTCGGGGATCCAACAGCTCGGCGGCGTCCGCGGGCACGAAGGCCGGATCGTGGCCAAGGTCGATCGGCTTGTTGTCGGCGTCGACGAACACGATCCGAGGCTGGTAGGACCGCGCCTCGGCCTCTTCCATGGCCCCGTACGAGATCAGGATCACCAGGTCGCCGGGGTGCACGAGATGGGCTGCGGCGCCATTGATTCCGATCACGCCGCTGCCCCGCTCCCCGGTGATCGCATAGGTCACCAGGCGGGCGCCGTTGTCGATGTCGACGATGGTCACCTGCTCGCCCTCGAGCAGGTCCGCAGCGTCCATCAGGTCGGCGTCGATGGTCACCGAGCCGACGTAGTGCAGGTCAGCCTGGGTGACGGTGGCGCGGTGGATCTTCGACTTGAGCATCGTCCGTAGCATCAATTCCTCCAAGATGATTCACGGGTGTCCCGATATCCGTCCGGCCCCACGGGTGCCGGCGAAGTTTCGATCTCGATCGAGATGTTGTCCAGCAGCCTGGTGCTGCCCAGCCGGACCGCGACGAGCAACCGGCCGGTTCTGTTGCTGCCCAACGGACCCAGGTCCGCGTCGCGCAACTCGAGGTAGTCGATCGTGAGCTCGGGCACCGCATCGAGCACCGCGCGCGCCGCGTCCAGCGCGGCCTGCGGCCCGGCGTCGGCGGCGTGCGCCGCCGCCGTCAGCGCCGCCGAGACCGCGACGGCCGCCTCACGCTGCCCCGGATCGAGGTAGCGGTTGCGGGACGACATGGCCAGCCCGTCGGCTTCGCGGACGGTGGGCACGCCGACCACCGCGACGTCGAGGTTCAGGTCGGCGACCATCTGCCGGATCAGCACCAGTTGCTGATAGTCCTTCTCGCCGAAGAACACTCGGTCCGGGCGCACGATCTGCAGCAGCTTGCACACCACGGTCAACACGCCGGCGAAGTGGGTGGGCCGCGGACGGCCCTCTAGGTCGGCGGCCAGCGGACCGGGCTGCACGGTGGTGCGCAGGCCGTCGGGATACATGGCCGCCGCCGTTGGGGCGAATACGATTTCGACGCCTTCGCGGCGCA
Source organism: Mycobacterium sp. 852014-50255_SCH5639931 (assembly GCF_001665605.1). Lineage (GTDB taxonomy): Bacteria > Actinomycetota > Actinomycetes > Mycobacteriales > Mycobacteriaceae > Mycobacterium > Mycobacterium paraffinicum. The sequence continues at coordinate 1,547 of NZ_LZSV01000019.1, read as the reverse complement.
GCAGCGCCAGGTCGTCGTCCAGGGTCCGCGGGTAGGCGTCGAGATCTTCCCCGGCGCCGAACTGAAGCGGGTTGACGAAGATCGACACCGCCACCACCGAGCCGGGCAACCGCTTGGCGGCGCGCACCAGGGTGAGGTGACCCTCGTGCAGCGCGCCCATGGTCGGCACCAACATCACCCGGCGGCCGGTGTGGCGCAGAGCCCGGCTGACGTCACTGACGTCGCGCGGCCGCAAGTACACGTTGAGTTCGCCGGCCTTGAAGGCGGGCGGCTTGCCTGGTCTCATCCCGCCAGGACCTCGACGACGTCGGCGGGGGCGTGGGCGCGCCGGGCGGTCCGCAGGGCGTTCACCCGGTACGCCTGCGCGAGTTCCGGGTCGGCCTGGTTCAGCGCAGCAAGGTGCCCGGCGACCGCGGCGGCGTCACCGCGCGCGACCGGACCGGTCAGCGCGGCCTGCCCGCGTTGCAGGGTGTTCTCCAGCGCCGCCCGGGCCAGCGGGCCGACGATGCGTTCGGCGATCCCGCCCGGCTGGTCGTCGACGGACTGCTGCCCGAGCAGTTCGCTGCCGCGCAGCGCGGCCCGCAACGCCTCGAGCGCGTCGGCGAGCACCGTCACCAGGTGGTTGCCCGCATGCGCCAGGGCGGCGTGGTAGAGCACCCGCGATTCCTCACGCACGCAGAACGGTTCGCCGCCCATCTCCAGGACCAGCGACTGCCCGATCGCGTAGCCCACATCGTCGGCCGCGGTGATGCCGAAGCAGGTGTCGGGCAGCCTGCTGATGTCCTCATCGGAGCCGGTGAACGTCATCGCCGGGTGAATCGCGAGCGGGATGCAACCGTCCTGGGTCAGCGGCGCGAGAATGCCCACCCCGTTGGCGCCGGACGTGTGGGCGACGATCGTGCCCGGCCGCACCGACGACGTCGCGGCCAGCCCGGACACCAGGCCGGTGAGTTCGCTGTCGGGAACGGCCAACAGCAGCAGCTCTGCGCCGGCGGCCACATCCGGCGGGGCCACCACCGGGGTATCGGGCAGCCAGCGCTGGGCCCGCTGCCGCGACGCGTGGGAGATGGCGCTGCACGCGACCACGACGTGGTCCGCGCGCTCCAGCGCAACCCCGAGCGCGGTGCCGACCCGGCCGGCGGAGATGACCCCCACCTTGAGCCTGGCCGGGCGCAAACCGTCGAACTGCACCATCGCAGACGACCTCACAGATTTCTTCGTTCGTTCCGGTCCCACTTCGTGGGTACCGTTCGGTCACTAAAACTGTAGTCGATTACCGGGCGGCACCCAATGTGAGGAAGCTCCCAGCTCAGCCATCGCGACGACGGCGCCGGCCGCCCTCGGACGGCTGCACCTGTAACCGCGCCAACAGGTCGGCAACCGACTGGCCGCCGGTCGAGGGGCCCTCGCCCATGCTGTTCAAGTCCTCAGTCTGCGGGTCCACGCCGCCGTGTCGGGGCGTGTGTTCCGGCGCGGGCGGCGGTGCTAGCCGAGGTGGTTGCTCGGCGGCGTGGACCCGCAGACTGAGGACTTGAACAGCATGGGCG
>NZ_LZSV01000018.1 GCF_001665605.1 Mycobacterium sp. 852014-50255_SCH5639931 | reverse complement strand
CGCCCGCGCCTCCGCACGCCCCGCCTCGCGCACCCGAGCCAACAACACCCAAGACTCCGGGGTAGACCGCGACGCCAGCGCGTACTCGAACATACATTCGATACTAGGCCGAGGGTCCGACAAGCCCGCGACGGCGGCGAGGCGCCGCTGATCAGCCGTCCACCTGGACGGTTTGCGCCGACCCAAACCGGGTACGCACCGAATGCGCTTCGGTCACGACGCGCCGTCGAGACCACCTCGGTTGAAACACACAGCTGGGCGCTTACCAGTTCTCTGGGCAGTCATCGCGAGCCTTCATCGCGCGGTGGCTACCTGAGCGTGTTTCGTTTCAGAAGTGAGGTGACGCATGGGCAAGACGGCCGCAGACTTCTTCTGCGCGCGGGTCCCATGGCCGAAATTCCGACAGTGCTTGCCTCGCAATAGCTCTGGTATGTCCGCGTCGATCAGTGCGCGGAACCGAGCCAGTAACGCGGGCGAATCAACGAGCTAGGAAGGGAAACCAAATGTTGTTGTTAGGCAACACAGGACGGCGCACGGGCGAGGCCCAACAGCTCGCCGAGCGGGCGCTGTACGACGTCGCGCACGGTCGCTTCGAGCGCTCGCTGTCCGGGCTGACGGCCATCGCGGCCCTCGTCACGACGGCGGAAATCTATTTCGAGCACTACAAGGCCAGCTTCGGTAACAAGTGGATGTGGAGCCCGATCGTGGTGACACCACCGGTGGTGGTCGCCGGTATCGGCGGGGTGTTCTCGCGGCGCTGGGCCAAACTCTGGCTGCCGATCACCGCGGGCATCTACACCGCCAACGGCCTGATGGGCGAATACCTGCATGCCCGCGGGGTCGCACGCAAGCCGGGCGGATGGAAGAACGCGTCCTACAACGTGCCCATGGGTCCGCCGATCGCGGCGCCCGGGTTGATGTGCATGGTCGGGGGGATGGGCCTGCTGGCCTCGATCCTGCGCCGCGAGCGGTTCCGGGGCTGAGCGCGATGGCCGACACCTCGCGCCCCGACCACCTGCCCAACCTGCGCGCGGATCGCAAACCGCCGCACCCGTCCTGGCTGCCCAAGCAACGCCGTGGTGTCACGCCCCAAATGATCGGCCGCTACCCGGATTACGACGTGCTCGAAACGACCGACACGTGGGACGAAGCCACCAAGAAGGTGGTGCTGGCCCGGCTGGAACCGCCCGGCCCGCTGCGGTTCTTCACCGCGGAGGAGGAACCGTGCCTGCGCGCGTTCTGCGACACGGTGCTGGCTCAGGACCGCGAGCCGCGAGTGCCGGTGCCCGAGTCGGTCGATTCCAAGCTCGCCGACGGCCGGCTCGACGGCTACCAGTACGCCGACATGCCCGACGACCGCGACACGTGGCGGCTGGTGCTGCTCGCGCTCGACGAGACGGCGTCCGCCCGGTACGGGAGCGCATCGTTCGCCGACGCCGAACCCGACACCCGGGAGGCGATCATCGACCAGTTCTCGCAGGGAGCCTTGGAGGGCGGGACCTGGGAGCGCCTCAACGTCAAACGCGCGTGGTCGGTGTGCATGCGAATGACGTTGTCCGGGTTCTACTCCCACCCGTGGGCGTGGAACGAGATCGGGTTCGGCGGACCGGCCTACCCGCGCGGGTTCATGCGCCTCGGCGGTGCCACCGGTCCCGCCGCCGCGCGCGAACCGTTCGAGACCCCCGGCGCCACCGACGAGGACCCGGTCCGCGTAGTCCAACGGGGAGAGTTGTGATGGGCGACCGACTCCGCGGCCTCCTCAGGGGAGCGATCGGGCCGAAGGACAACGAATCCCGTTTCCTGCTCGACGTGCATTCGCGCGACCTGCCCGGCGAAAAGACCATGCAGCGCTACGGCGACGACGACGAGGTCGACCTGGTGGTCGTCGGCGCCGGCGCCGGCGGATCCGTGCTCGCGCAACGGCTGGCACGGGCCGGCTGGCGGGTGGTGATCCTCGAGGCGGGCCCGTTCTGGCACCCCGACGAGGATTGGGTCTCCGACGAGGCGGGTTCGCACTCCCTGTACTGGACGCAGAAGCGCATCATCGGCGGCGACGACCCGATCGAGCTGGGCAAGAACAACTCCGGGCGAGGGGTCGGCGGCTCGATGGTGCACTACGCCGGCTACACGCCGCGGTTTCATCCCAGCGACTTCCACACCTACACCCTCGACGGGGTCGGGGCGGACTGGCCGATCCGCTACGAAGACGTCCGCCCCCACTACGAGCGGATCGAGCTCGAGTTGCCGGTGGCCGGGCAGAACTGGCCCTGGGGCTACCCGCATCGGTATTCCTTTTCCCCGCACCCGATTTCGGGTGCCGCGGCCAAACTGTGGCGGGGGGCGATGCAGCTCGGCATCGAGATGCGGGTCGGCCCCGTCGGCATCGTCAACGGCACCTTCGGTAACCGCCCGCACTGCATCTACCGCGGCTATTGCCTGCAGGGCTGCAAGGTCAACGCCAAGGCCAGCCCGTACGTAACGCACCTGCCCGATGCCTTGGCCCACGCCGTGGAGATCCGCGCCAACTGCATGGCCGCCCGCGTCGAGCTCGACGAGGCCGGCTCCGCGCGCGGGGTGGTCTACTACGACGAGGCCGGCGGCACCGAGCGGTTGCAGCGGGCCAAGGTCGTCGCGATCGCCGGGTATTCCATCGAAACGCCGCGCCTGCTGCTGAACTCGGTGAGCGAACGCTTCCCGAACGGGCTGGGCAACGACGACGACCAGGTGGGTCGCTACGTGATGGTGCAGGGCGCCACGCAGTCCGCGGGCCGGTGGTCGGACGAGGTGCGGATGTACAAGGCCCCTCCCCCGGAGGTGTCCTCGGAGCAGTTCTACGAAACCGACTCCTCGCGCGGGTTCGCCCGCGGCTTCTCCATCCAGACCGTTTCGCCGCTGCCGATCGGCTGGGCCGAACACGTTCTGGCCGACGGGCATTGGGGCCGGGCGTTGCGCGAATACATGCGCGACTACAACCACTGGGCGACCGTCGGCGTGCTCAACGAGCTGTTGCCGCTGCCCGAGAACCGGGTCACTCTCGCCGAGGAGAGGGACCCCTACGGCATCCCGGTGGCCCGGTTCGATTACACGCTGTGCGACAACGACAAGGCCAACATGGCCTACTCCACCAAAGTGATCGGCGACATCCTGCACGCCGCCGACGCCCAGGACGTGCTCACCATCGAGCGGTTCGCCCACCTGATCGGCGGCGCCCGGATGGGCACCCGCCCGGACAACTCGGTGGTCGACTCTGATCACCGGGTGTGGGGCGTGCCGAACCTGTTTCTGGCCGACGGCTCGGTGTGTCCGACGCAGGGCTCGGCGAACCCGGCATTGACGATCATGGCGCTGGCCTCCCGGCTCGCCGAACGGATGGCGACCGGAAAGATCGACAGCACCGCCCCGGCGAGGCGGCCATCGAAGGCGGGGGTCCGTGGCTGACCGCGCGATCGACATCGAGGCGGCCTTCTCGCCGCGGGTGTTACGCGAGTACGCCCTGCTCGCGGACGGCGAGCGGGGCGCCCTGATCGGGCCGCAGGGCGACGTCGCGTGGATGTGTGCGCCGCGCTGGGATTCCGACGGCGTGTTCTCGAATCTCATCGGTGGTGGCGGCGTCTACGCGATCACGCCGACCGACGTGCGGCATGTGTGGGGCGGCTATTACGAGCCGGGCAGCATGATCTGGCGCAATCGCTGGATCACCCGCGACGGCATCGTGGAATGCCGTGAGGCGCTGGCGTTCCCGGGCGATCCCGACCGGGTGGTGCTGCTGCGCCGACTCGTCGGCTGCCGCGGGACCGCGCGGGTGCGAGTGGTGCTGCAGCCGAGCGCCGAGTTCGGCCGGCACGGTCCCGGCGACATGCGCGTCGACGGCGGGGCATGGAGCGGGAAGTCGGGGCGGTTGCGGTGGCGCTGGCTGGGCGGCTGCGACGTGCGATCGGTGAAGGCGGCGCGCGGCCGCGGGGAGCTGCTCACGTGTGAGATCACCGTCGACGAGGGCGACCAGCACGATTTCGCGCTGGAGCTCTCCGAGCGCACCCTGCCCGACCAACCACCCGACGCCGACATCGCCTGGGACGCAACGGAAGCCGCCTGGCGTCGCAGCATTCCCGAGCTGAACTGCACCATCGCGCCCCGCGACGGGCGTCACTCCTACGCGGTGCTGCGCGGGCTGACCAGTAGCGGCGGCGGCATGGTGGCCGCCGCCACGATGAGCCTGCCCGAACGCGCGCACACCAACCAGAACTACGACTACCGCTACGCGTGGATCCGGGATCAGGTCTACGCAGGCATCGCCGCGGCGACCGTCGGGGCGACCGAGTTGCTCGACCGCGCGGTCGAATTCGTCGGGGCCCGGTTGCTCGAAGACGGCCCCGACCTCAAGCCGGCCTACACCGTCACGGGCGACAGCGTGCCCGGCGAGGAGACGCTCGACCTGCCCGGCTACCCCGGGGGCACCGACAAGGTGGGCAACTGGGTCAACCAGCAATTCCAGCTCGACGTATTCGGCGAGGCGCTGCAGCTGCTGGCCTGGGCGGGCAACGCCGACCGGCTCGACGCCGAGGGCTGGCGCGCCGCGCAGACCGCCATCGGCGCGATCGAAAAGCGCTGGCGCGAAGCGGATGCCGGCATCTGGGAGATCGATGACGAGCACTGGACGCAGTCCCGCCTGGCGTGCGTGGCCGGGCTACGCGCCATCGCCAAGGTTTCCGGCGGCGGCCACGAGGTGGCGGCCTGCGCCTCGCTGGCCGACGCGATCCTGGCCGACACCGCGGCCAGCAGCCTGCACCCGCACGGCGGCTACTGGCAACGCAGCCCGCGGCTGCCCGGGGTTGACGCGTCGCTGCTGCTGCCACCCGTACGCGGCGCCGTGCCCGCCGACGACCCGCGCACCCGGGCCACGCTGGACGCCGTCCGCAAGCAGCTCAGCCACGACGGGTTCGTGTACCGGTTCCGGCACGACGAGCGCGACCTCGGCGACGCCGAGGGCGCCTTCCTGCTCTGCGGATTCATGATGGCGCTCGCCGAACATCAACTGGGACATACCCATTGCGCGATGCGCTGGTTCGAACGCAACCGCGCCGCCTGCGGGCCCCCCGGGCTGTTCTGCGAGGAATACGACGTCCGGCAGCGCCAGCTCCGCGGCAACCTCCCCCAGGCGTTCGCGCACGCGCTGATGCTGGAATGCACGGCCACCCTCGCCGACGACGCCGTACACCATGACTGATTCAACGCAGAAGGAGATTTCGGCGATGACACCGACCACAAAAACAATCGTAGTCACCGGAGCCAGCGCCGGCATCGGCCGGGCCACCGCCCAACTGTTCGGGCAGCGCGGGGCGAACGTCGCCCTGCTCGCCCGCGGGTCCGCCGGGCTGGACGGCGCGGCCCGCGACGTCGAATCCGGCGGCGGCAAGGCGCTGACCCTGCCCACCGACGTCGCCGACCACGCGGCCGTCGTCGCCGCCGCCGACGAGACCGAGGCGACCTTCGGCCCGATCGACGTCTGGGTGAACGTCGCGTTCACCTCCGTGTTCGCGCCGTTCAGCGAGATCAGCGCCGAGGAATTCAAACGCGTGACCGAGGTGTCCTACCTCGGATACGTGCACGGCACCATGGCGGCGCTGGCGAAGATGCGGCCGCGCGACCGCGGCACCATCGTGCAGGTCGGCTCCGCGCTCAGCCAGCGATCCATCCCGCTGCAATCGGCCTACTGCGGCGCCAAGCACGCCATCAACGGTTTCACTGAATCGGTGCGCTGCGAACTGTTGCACGAACACTCCAAGGTGCGGATCACGGTGGCCCAGATGCCCGCGGTCAACACCCCCCAGTTCTCCTGGGTGCTGTCCCGCCTGCCGCGCCATCCCCAACCCGTGCCGCCGATCTACCAGCCGGAGGTCGCCGCCCGCGGCGTCGTGTATGCCGCCGATCATCCGGAGCGCAAACAATATTGGGTCGGCGACAGCACCATGGTCACGCTGCTGGCGCAGAAGTTCGTCGCACCGCTGCTGGACCGCTACCTGGGCCGCACCGGTTATGACTCGCAGCAGACCGAGCAGCACGTCAGCCCGGGGCGCCCGCACAACCTTTGGCACCCGCTGGACGAGGAACCCGGCAGCGACCACGGCGCCCACGGCGGGTTCGACGACAAGTCCCACACGCTGAGCCCGCAGGTGTGGGCGTCGCAGCACCCTGTCGTCAGTGGTACGAGCGCGCTAGGCGCGGCCGGACTGGGCGCGTGGCTCGCCGCGCGCCGGTGGACGCGATGAGCCTCGACGCACGCATCGACGAGGTCACCGCGCAGGTCTACGAAATCCCCACCGACGCACCGGAAGCCGACGGCACTCTGCCCTGGTCGTCGACCACCCTGGTGCTGACCGAGGTTGCGGCGGGCGGGCGCCGCGGGATCGGCTACACCTACGCAGCCGGCGCGTGCGGCACGCTGATCAACGGGCCGCTCGCCGGCACTCTCACCGGACACAGCGCCCTCGACATCACCGGGCGTTGGCAGGCGATGGTCCGGGCGATGCGCAACAACGGACGGCCGGGCTTGGTGTCGTGCGCGATCTCGGCGGTCGACACCGCGCTGTGGGACCTCAAGGGCAAACTCCTGGGCCTACCGGTATGCCGACTGCTCGGCATGGCGCACGACCGGGTGCCGATCTACGGCAGCGGCGGCTTCACCACCTATGACGAGCGCGCCACCCGCGCCCAACTCGAACGCTGGGTGGACGAGTGGAAGATCCCGCGCGTCAAGATCAAGATCGGCGAGTCGTGGGGCTCCGACGAGCGCCGTGATCTTGACCGAATCGCGCTGTCGCGCAAGGTGATCGGCCCCGACGTCGAACTGTATGTGGACGCCAACGGCGCCTATCGCCGCAAGCAGGCCATTCGGGTGGCCCACGCGATGGCCGACCACGATGTCACATGGTTCGAGGAACCCGTCTCCTCCGACGACTTGGCCGGGCTGCGGGAGGTGCGCGATCAGGTCACCCCGGACGTCACCGCCGGCGAGTACGGCTACGACCTGGCCTACTTCAACCGGATGCTCGCCGCGGATGCGGTCGACTGCCTGCAAATCGACGTCACCCGCTGCGGCGGCATCACCGACTGGCTGCGCGCCGCCGCCGTGGCCGCCGCCTGCAACGTCGACGTGTCCGGCCACTGCGCCCCCAACCTGCACGCCCACGTGGCCAGCGCGATCCCGAATCTGCGGCACCTGGAGTACTTCCACGATCACCACCGCATCGAACACATGCTGTTCGACGGCGCCCTGGCGCCCGACGGTGGGGCGTTGCGGCCAGACCAGGAACGGCCCGGGCTGGGCCTGGAGTTCAAACGCGCCGACGCCGAGCCCTATCGAAAAGCCTGATCCATGAATGGACCCGCCCGAAAGTGGGCATTGATATGCGGAGGACATAGTTACGGATCTGAAGGGCAATGCGCGATGACCGTGAACTTTGAAGACGAAACCGTCCGGCGCCGCGACGGGCGGGCGGCCGATGGCGGGTCGGCGGCTCCGGCGTCGGAGAAACTCATGTCCGACGTCGTCGAGGAAGAAGACCTCAACGCGGTCGACCTGGTCCTGGGGCTCGGCGAGCCGCAGCGCGTCGGCCGGTTCCGGTTTTTCCTGGACGGGCACCGCTGGGAGTGGTCGGACGCCGTCGCCCGGATGCACGGGTACAAGCCGGGACGGGTGCAGCCGACCACGGAACTGCTGCTCAAGCACAAGCACCCCGACGACCGCGAGCGCGTCGCCGCCGTCTTGGAGCGCGTGATGCAGGGCAAGCCGTTCAGCAGTCGCCACCGCATCATCGACACCGGCGGGCGCACCCACTGTGTCGTCGTCGCGGGCGACCGGATGCTCGACGACCACGGCACCCCGATCGGGACGTCCGGCTTCTATGTCGACGTCACCGACTCGCTGCAGACCGATATCAACAACGTGCTGTCGGCGGTCGCCGATGCCCGCGCCCGAATCGAGCAGGCGAAGGGCGTACTCATGGCCGCCTATGGCATCTCCGCGGAGCGGGCGTTCGACATCTTGGTCTGGCGATCCCAGGAAACCAACCTGAAACTGCGCGATCTCGCCAGCCGCTTCCTGGACGCGGTGGCCAGCAAGGCGTCGGCGGAGACCCAGAGCGAAGTCGACCGGGCGCTGCTGACCCTCGAATAGCCGCAGTAGGGTCGGGCCGGTGGCACACCTATTGGGAGCCGAGGCCATCCACCTCGAATACCCGACCCAGTTGGTATTCGGAGCGGTCACGCTGGGCGTGAACGACGGCGCACGCATTGGCATCGTCGGACGCAACGGGGACGGCAAATCCAGCCTGCTGCGGTTGCTCACAGGCCAGTTGCAGCCCGATTCCGGCCGCGTCACCCGCCGCAGCGGCTTGCGGGTGGGCGCGCTGAGCCAGGCGGACACCCTGGAACCGGACCACACCGTGGGCTGGACGCTGGTGGGCGATGCGGCCGAACACCAATGGGCCGGCGACGCGCGGGTGCGCGACGTGGTCGGCGGGCTGGTCTCCGACATCGGCTGGGACGCCGCGGTATCGACGCTGAGCGGCGGCCAGCGCCGGCGCGTCCAGCTGGCCAGGTTGCTGGTGGACGAGTGGGACGTCATCGCGCTCGACGAGCCCACCAACCACCTGGACATCGAGGGCATCGCCTGGCTCGCGGAACATCTACGGCAGCGCTGGGCGCGCAATACCGGCGGGCTGCTGCTGGTTACGCACGATCGCTGGTTCCTGGACGAGGTCGCCACCACGACGTGGGAGGTGCACGACGGGATCGTGGAGCCGTTCGAGGGCGGTTACGCGGCCTACGTGCTGCAGCGCGTCGAGCGTGACCGGATGGCCGCCGCCACCGAAGCCAAGCGGCAGAACCTGATGCGCAAGGAGCTGGCCTGGCTGCGACGCGGCGCGCCGGCCCGCACCTCGAAACCCAAGTTCCGCATCGAGGCCGCCAACCAGCTGATCGCCGACGTGCCGCCGCTGCGGAACAACGTCGAGCTGGCCAAGCTGGCGACCGCCCGGCTCGGCAAGGACGTCATCGATCTGCTTGACGTGTCGGTGGCGTTTGGCGGCCACCCGGTGCTGCGCGACGTCGAGTGGCGGATCGCCCCGGGCGAACGCACCGGCATCGTCGGCGCCAACGGCGCCGGGAAATCGACGCTGCTCGGACTGATCGCCGGGAGCATCAAGCCGGACACCGGGCGCGTCAAGCGCGGCAAGACCGTCCAGCTGGCCGTGCTCGACCAGCAGGGTGACACCCTGGCCGGGCTCGCCGACGACCGCATCGCCGACGTGCTGGGCCGGCTGCCCGGCGGGTACGAGGTCGAGGGCCGCGAGGTGACGCCCGCCCAGCTGCTGGAGCGGCTCGGCTTCGGCAAGGGCCAGCTCTCCGCTCGGATCGGGGAACTCTCGGGCGGCCAGCGACGGCGGCTGCAGCTGATGCTCACGCTGCTGTCCGAACCCAACGTGTTGCTCCTCGACGAGCCGACCAACGACGTCGACACCGACATGCTCACCGCCATGGAAGACCTGCTCGACTCCTGGCCGGGCACTCTGATCGTCGTCTCCCACGACCGCTACCTGCTCGAGCGGATCACCGACCAGCAGTACGCCATTCTCGACGGCCGGTTGCGGCACCTGCCCGGCGGCATCGACGAGTACCTGAGGCTGGCACGGCGGGAAGTCGCCGCGGCCGCGCCGCCTGCCGCCGTCGCTCCGGTTGAGCCGGCGGGGATGTCGGGAGCCGAGCGGCGGGCGGCGGAGAAGGAGCTGGCCGGCGTCGACCGCCAGCTCGCCCGGCTGGCCGACCGGATCGCGGACAAACACCACGAGCTGGCCGAGCACGACCAGTCGGACCACGTCGGCATCGCGCGGCTCACCCAGGAATTGCGCGCGCTGGAAGACGAGGTGGCCGCGACGGAGAGCCGCTGGCTGAATCTGTCCGAGGCGCTGGAGTGAGGCGTCTGCTCAGCGCCAGCGCAGGAGCACGAGCTCGGAGCTGAATCCCGGGCCCATCGCGAGCATCAGCCCGGGGCTGCCGCCAGGCGGCGGCTTGGCGATGGTGTCACGCAGGATGTGCAGCACCGAGGCCGACGACAGGTTCGCGATCTCGCCCAGCGAGCGCCACGTCAGCTCGAGAGCGTCCGGCGCCAACCCGAGGCTGTTGCCGATCGCGGTGATGACCTTGGGACCGCCGGGGTGCGCCACCCAGGCGCCGATGTCGTCGTTCGTCAGCCCGTGCTCACCCAGGAACCGGCTCACGTCGCCGGCCAGGTGGCGGTCGATGAGATTCGTCAGCTCGGGTGACATCACCAGGTGCAGCCCGGTCGAGCTGACGTTCCAGGCCATGATGTGCAGCGATTCGGGGTAGAGGCGACTGCGGGAGTCGACGATGTCGGGGCCGCCGGGGCTCAGCCGGTCGGCACGACGGTCGCCGACGGCGACCACGGCGGCGGCCCCATCGCCGAACATGGCGGTTCCCACCAGACCCGAGACGGTCGGCTTGACCGCGGGGAAGGTGAGCGAGCACAGCTCGACCGACACCAGGACCGCGACGCCGTCCGGGGCGCCGCGCAGGTAGTCGTGCAGTTGGCCCACCCCCGCCGCCCCGGCCGCGCAGCCCAGGCCGAACAGCGGCATCCGGCGCACATCCGGCCGCAGCCCGAGCCGTCCGGCGATCCGCGCGTCGAGCGACGGCACGGCAACGCCGGTGACCGTGGTGGTGGCGATCATGTCGACGTCCTGCGGCCGCAGACCCGCCTCGTCCAGCGCGCCCAGCAACGCTTCGCAGCCGAGTTCGACGGCGTGTTCGATGAAGACCTCGTTGGCTTCGCCGAAATCGGTCAGCGACGGGTATCGCTCCAGCGGCAGGACCAAGTGGCGGCTGTTGACCTTGGCCGCGGCGTGCAACCGCCGAACGACCTCTTCGTGCTCCTTCAATGCGGGCAATTCGACGATTTGGTCGGTGATTTCGGCCTGGCTGTAACGATGCGGCGGCAACGCTCCGAATACGCCCGCGATGAAGCTCATGCCCAACCCTCTTGCTTGCGTCCCAGCTCATAAGGGACTTTCATCAATTCCTGAAGTCTAAGCCGTTCTGAGTAGCCCGGCAAAGATTCGACGTATTCGACATGTGTTGTATTGCTTGTGGATTCCGTCATTCGGCGTCCTCGTCGTCGCCGGAGTTCAGCGCCATCGCGATCAGAGCGTCGGGGCTCAACGAGTCGATCATGTCCATGACCGGTTCGGCGACAACGCTTTCCGGTTCCCCGGCGAGCAGCAGAAGTTTGTCGAGCAATCCGGTCCTCCGAAGCTCGGCGAGCGGGATGCCGCGCACTGTTGACCACACCTTTTCCTCGTCCGATTGGTCGTCATCGCCGCGGAACAACTGCCGCCGCAGATGATCGGCCAGCGCCGCGGGGGTGGGATAGTCGAAGATCAGGGTCCGCGACAGCGCCAACCCGGTGGCCGTCGTCAGCCGGTTGCGCAGTTCCACGCCGGTCAGCGAGTCGAACCCGAGGTCGGCGAAGGCGCGATCGCGGTCGATGGCACGGCCATCCGGATGCCCCGACACGGCGGCCGTGTGCTCGCAGACCAGCTCGGCAAGCCGGCTCTGCTGCTCCGCGGGGCCCAGGGCGTGCAATTGTTCGGCCAGGCCCGGCGACCGGGTTGCCTTGGCGGGCAACGCATTATGCTCGTCACCGAGCCAGAATCGTTGCCGGGCAAAGCCATACGTCGGCAGGTCAACCCGGCGCGCGTGCGAACCGGCGAACACGGCCGGCCAGCTCACGCCCACTCCGGCGGTGAAGAGCCGGCCGGCCGCGCTGAGCAGCGACTCGATCTCCGGGGCGTACTTGGGCACGGTGACCACCGAGAGCGGCCGTTCGGTGGTCAGCGATTGGTCGACCGCCGCGCTCAACCCGCCGCCCGGGCCGACCTCTACGAACGCCGTCGCTCCCAGGGTCTCGGCGGCGCGCACGCCGTCGAGGAAACGCACCGGCCGGCGCACGTGCTCGACCCAGTACCGCGCCGACCCGTATCCGGGTCCGGCCGGCTCCCCGGAGACGTTGGAAACCAAGCAGATTCGTGGCTGTCGCGGCTGGATGTCGGCCACCCGATGGGCGAACTCGTCGAGCATCGGCTCCATCAACGCCGAATGAAACGCGTGCGAGACCGCCAACCGGTGCGTCCGCCGACCGGTGCCCGCCAGCCGGTCGGCCACGACGCCCACCGCGGCCCGCTCACCGGACAGGACCACCGAATTGGGTCCGTTGACCGCCGCGATGCTCACGCCGTCGTTCAGCAGCGGCGCAACCTCGGCCTCGCCGGCGCTCACCGCCACCATCGCCCCGCCGGCCGGCAGCGCCGCCATCAATTCTCCGCGGACCGCCACGATGCGCGCCGCGTCGTCAAGCGACAACACGTCCGCCACGCACGCCGCGACGATCTCCCCCACCGAATGACCCAGCACCACATCGGGTGTCACGCCCCAGGACCGCCACAACGCGGCGAGGGCGATCTCGAGGACGAACAACGCCGGCTGCGCGAACTCCGTGCCCTGCAACAGCTCGGCGTCGGTGCCCCACATCACCTCGCGCACCGGCGACCGCAGGTGGGCGTCCATCGCCGCCGCGGCCTCGTCGAAAGCCTGGGCGAAGGCCGGAAACCGTTGATGGAGTTGGCGGCCCATTCCCGGCCATTGCGAGCCTTGGCCGGGGAACACGAAGGCCGTCTGGCCCGCCGGTCCGGCCCGGCCCACCACCACACCGGGGGCCGGCTCCCCGGCCGTCAGCCCGGCCAGGCCACGCGTCAGTGCGTCGCGATCGTGGCCCACCAGCACCGCCCGATGCTTGAACACCGAGCGCGTCGTCGCCAACGACCAGCCCACGTCCGCCGCGGTCACCCCCGAATGGGCCACCCGCTCCGCCAGCCGGCGCGCCTGGTTGGCCAGGGCCTGCTCCGAGCGTGCCGACAGCACCCACGCAACTGACCCGTCACACTCATCAGCGGGCGGATCCGGTTGCGCGGGAGCCTGTTCCACGATGACGTGCGCGTTCGTGCCGCCCATGCCGAACGACGACACCCCGGCACGGCGCGGACGGCCCGCCGCCGGCCAGCGCAACGCGTCGACGTTGACCCGCAGGTGTTCGAGGCCGGAATTCGCGTCGGCGTAGTTGAGGCTCGGCGGAAGCACCGAATGCCGCACGGCCAGCACGGTCTTGAGCAGGCCCGCAATTCCCGCGGCGCCCCCGGCGTGGCCGATGTTGGTCTTGACCGACCCCACCTGCACCGGATGCTCGCGCGCACCGAACACCTCACCCAGCGCCCGGGCCTCGACCGCGTCGCCGACCTTCGTGCCGGTGCCGTGGGCCTCGACGTAGTCGATGTCGGCGCTGCCCAGGCCGGCGGCGGCAAGCGCCCGCCGGATCACGTCGGCCTCACCGGAAACCGAGGGCACCGTCTGGCCGGCGGCGCTGTGCCCGGAGTTAGCCACCGCGCTGCCCCGAATGACGGCATGAATGCGGTCCCCGTCCCGCAGGGCGTTCGGCAGCGGCTTCAGCAGCACCAGTCCCCCACCCTCGCCGCGGACGTAGCCGTCCGCGCGCCGATCGAACGCGTAGGTGTGGCCCGACGTCGACAGTGCGCCGAATTCTCTTTCCAGCATCGCCGTTTCGGTGGCCAGGTTGAGGTGAACCCCGCCGGCTATCGCCAGCGCCGACTCGCCCGCGCGCAGGCTTTCGCAGGCCAGGTGCACGGCGACCAATGAGGACGATTGACCGGAGTCGACCGTCATGCTGGGCCCCTGCAACCCGAAGGCATACGAGACCCGGTTGGCGATCATGCCGCGGCTGATGCCGGCGAACGAGTGGTGGTCGAGGTTGTCGGCGATATCGCGCAGGGTGAGCACAGCGTAATCGTCGGCCATCGCCCCGAAGTACACCGAAATCGCCGTTCCGCGCGCCGTTTCGGGCACCACGAACGCGTCTTCGAAGGCTTCCCACGTCAGTTCGAGCGCCAATCGTTGCCGGGGGTCCATCGCGGACGCCTCGCGCGGCGAGAGGTTGAAGAAGTCGGCGTCGAACTCCGCGACGTCCCCGGGCAGTTGCGTCGCCTCGCGGCCCTCGCGGATGAGATCCCAGAACTCGCGCGGGCTTGCCGCACCGGGGAATCGGCACGCGAGACCGATGACCGCGACGTCCGTCATGCTAGGGGCCCATCTCTTCGTCGAGGATGGCGAAGAGCTGGCTTTCGGTGGCGGTGGCGATGTCGTCGTCGAACGGGTCGTCGGGGTGCTCCGGGTAGGGGACTTCCGCCGGGCCGGTGAGGCTGTTCAGCAGGCCTTCCAGCCGGGTGACGAGCTGCGCTTTGTCGCCGGGGCTCCAGTCGGATTGGCCGAGCAGTGCCTGCAATTCGCGGGCCACGTCGTTGACGCGGGCCATGCGGTCGGGCGGCTCGCCGCTTGCCCCGGTGGTCAGCTGGCCGTCGAGGTGCTCGGCCAGGGCCGCCGGGGTGGGGTAATCGAAGATCAGCGTGGGCGAAAGGGTCAGTCCGGTCGCGATTTTGAGCCTGTTGCGCAGCTCCACCGCGGTCAGCGAGTCGAAGCCGAGGTCTTGAAATGCCTGCTCGCCGTTGACGTCCGCGGTGCTGTGGCCCAACACCGTGGCGGCGTTGCCGCAGACGAGCTCCACCAGCTCGCGCCGCCGCTGCTCGGGGGCCAGGCCTTCCAGCCGCGCCCGCAGGCCCGTCAGCGACACCATGTCGGTGGGGTCGAGGACCCGCCGCGCCGGCCGGGTGGCCAGCTGGCTCAACAGCGGCGGCAGCGCGGCGCCGGCGTGCGCCAGCGCGGCGGTATCGAGGCGGGTGGCCACGACGACGGGCGGCTCGGCCAGCAGTGCGGCGTCGAGCAGGCCGAGCGCCTGGCGCGTGGACAGCGGGGCCAGCCCGGCGCGGCTCATCCGCGCCTTGTCGCGGTCGCCGAGGTTGCGGGTCATGGCCGACTCCTGTTCCCACATCCCCCAGGCGATCGACAAGCCGGGCAGGCGGTGGGCGTGGCGGTACGCCGCCAGGGCGTCGAGGAAGCTGTTGGCGGCCGCGTAGTTGCCCTGGCCCGGGGCGCCCACGATCCCCGCCATCGACGAAAACATCACGAACGCCGACAGATCCAGCTCCCGGGTCAGCTCGTGCAGGTGCCACGCCCCGTCGACCTTGGACCGCAACACCGTGTCGATGCGCTCCGGCGTCAGCGACGCGATCACCGCGTCGTCGAGCGCCCCGGCGGCATGGAACACGCCGCGCAGCGGGAAACGAGCCGGCACCTGCGCCAGCAACCGCGCCACGGCGTCGCGGTCGCCGACATCGCAGGCGATCACCGACACCTGGGCCCCGGCCTCGCGCAGCTCGGCGACCAACGCGGGCACGCCATCCGTCCGCTCACCGCCGCGGCTGACCAACATGACGTGCGGCACGCGATGGCGCTCGACCAGATGCCGGGCCACCGCAGAGCCGGCCATGCCGGTTCCGCCGGTGATCAACGCGGTGCCGCCGGCCAGCCCGGCCGGCCCGTCGGGCATGGTGAGCACCACCTTGCCGATGTGGCGGGCCTGGCTGACGAACCGGTAGGCGTCCGCGGCGCAACGCACATCGAAGGCCTTGACGGGCAATGGCTTCAAAGCTCCGGCCGCGAACAACCGCATCAATTCCGCCGACATCTCCGCGATGCGGTCCGGGCCCGCCTCCATCAGGTCGAACGCGCGGTAGGTCTGGGCGATCGCGCCCGGGTCGCGCAGGTCGGTCTTGCCCATCTCGATGAAGCGCCCGCCGGGACTCAACAACCGCAGCGAGGCGTCGGTGAAGTCACCGGCCAGCGAGTTGAGCACGACGTCCATGCCGGCGCCCCCCGTCGCGGCGGAGAACTCTTCCTCGAAGCCCAGCGTTCGCGAATCCGCGATGTGGTCGTCGTCAAAGCCCATGGCGCGCAGGGTGTCCCACTTGCCGCGGCTGGCCGTCGCGAAGACCTCGGCGCCCCAATGCCGGGCCAGCTGCACCGCCGCCATGCCCACCCCGCCGGTGGCGGCGTGCACCAGTACCCGCTCGCCGGCCCGCAGGCCGCCGAGGTCCGACAGGCCGTAATACGCCGTCAGGAACACCACCGGCACACCCGCCGCCGCGGCGAACGACCAGCCCGGCGGCACCCGGGTCACCAGCCGCCGATCGACGGCCGCCTCCGACCCCGTCAGGCCCAGGATGCCCATGACCGCATCACCGACGGCCAAATCGGTGACGCCGGGGCCGATCTCGGTCACCAGTCCGGCGCCCTCGGCGCCCAACTGCGCGAGACCCGGATACATGCCCAGGGCCACCAGCACGTCGCGGAAGTTCACCCCGGCCGCGGCCACCGCCACCCGCACCTGACCGGCGGCCAGTTCCGCCGGCGGCCCGGATACCACCGCCAGGTCCTCCAGCGTCCCGGCATCACCGGCAGCCAGCCGCCAGACCGACGGCGCTTCGGGCAACCGCAACACCGGGTGCGCCTTGACCGGCTTCAGCCGGGCACCGTGGGCGACGCCCTCCCGCACGATCAATTGCGGTTCACCGCAGCCGATTACGGACCCGAGGTCTAGGGACCCGTCGGAGTCGACCAGCACCGCCCGGCCGGGATGCTCGGCCTGCGCCGACCGCACCAGCCCCCACACCACCGCACCGGCCAGGTCCGACACGTCCTCACCGGGCAGCGCGACCGCCCCGCGGGTCAGCACCACCAACGGCCCGGACCCGTCGCCCCGGGACTGCAACACGCTCAATGCCTCATGCGTGGCGGCGTAGACCGAGCCGACCACGCCCGGGCCGTTCGCTGGCGGCTGCCACACTTCGGGGGCCGCGTCGATGCCGTTGTCCGACAACGGAACCGGGGACCATACCGCCTCCAGCAGTTCGCCGCCACCGGCGCGCGCCGCGGCGGCCGCCGACAGCTGCGCGGCCGAGACCGGACGCGTCACCAGCTCGCGCACCGACAGCACGGGCAAACCCGACGAGTCGGCCACCTCGACCGACACGGCGCTCTTGCCCACCGGCGCCAGCCGCACCCGGACCCGCGACGCCCCGGCCGCGTGCAGACACACCCCTTGCCAGGAGAACGGCAGAACGGTCTCGGCCCGCTCGTCGGCCACCCCCAGTGCGTGCAGGGCCGCGTCCAGCACCACCGGATGAATTCCGAAGCCGCCCACCGTCACACCGGCGTGCTGCGGGGCCTCGACCTCGGCGAAGGTCTCCTCGCCCCGCCGCCACACCTTCCGCAGCCCCCGGAAGGCCGGGCCATACCCGTAGCCGCGCGCGGCCAAATCGTCGTAGGCGCCGGCCACATCGACCGCCGTGGCACCGACCGGCGGCCACACCGACAGATCGGCGCCCGGCTTGGGCGAGCCTTCGCCCAACACACCCTGGGCATGCAGCGTCCACTCCGGGCCGGCCTGCGAATACACCGCGGCCGCCCGGGACCCGCCCTCGCCGGCGGCGTCCACCACCACCTGCACGCGCACCGCGCCGCTGCTCGGCAGAGCCAACGGGGCCGACAACGTCAGCTCCTCGATCACCGGACAGCCGACCTCGTCGCCGGCCCGCAGCATCAGCTCCACAAACCCGGCGCCCGGGAACAACACCGTGCCGGTCACCGCGTGATCGGCCAGCCACGGCTGCGCCGCCATCGACAGCCGGCCCGTGAGCACCACCCCGCCCGAATCGGGGCGTTCGACCACGGCGCCCAACAGCGCGTGCCCGGCCGCGGCCAGACCCAGGCCGGCGGTGTCCCGCGCGCCTACCGACTCGGTCGGCAGCCAAAACCTGCGCCGCTGAAAGGCATACGTCGGCAGGCCGACCCGGTGCGCGTCCAGGCCGTCGAACACCGCGGCCCAGTCCACGTCGGCGCCGGACGCGAACAGCTGCCCGGCCGCCAGCAGCAGCGACTCGACTTCGGGGCGGTCCTTGGCCATCGACACCGCCGAAACGGCCGGCTCGGTCGCCAGGGACTGTTCCACCGCGGCGGTCAACGCCGCGCCAGGCCCCACTTCCACAAACGCACCGGCACCCAGCGATTCGGCCGACCGCACCCCGTCGACGAACCGCACCGGCCGGCGCACGTGCTCGACCCAGTAGTCGGCGGACCCGTATCCGGGTCCCGCCAATTGCCCGGTCACGTTGGAAATCAAGTCTATTCGCGGCGCACCGGGCGACACCCCGGCCAGCACCGCGGAGAACTCGTCGATCATGGGCTCCATTAGCGGCGAGTGGAAGGCGTGCGAGACGGCCAGCTGCCGCACCCGCCTCCCGCAGTCGGCCAGCCGATCTGCCGCGGCCGTCACGGCGGCCCGCTCGCCCGACAGCACGACCGCGTCGGGGCCGTTGACCGCCGCGACGCTCACGTTGTCGTTCAGCAACGGTGCGACCTCGGCCTCGGTGGCCGTCACCGCCACCATGACCCCGCCCGCCGGCAGCGCCGCCATCAACCGTCCGCGGGCCGCCACCACGCGCGCGGCGTCTGCCAGCGACAGCACCCCGGCCACACATGCCGCGGCGATCTCCCCCACCGAATGGCCGATCACCACATCGGGCGTCACACCCCAGGACTGCCACAGCGCCGCCAGGGCGACCTCGAGCACGAACAACGCGGGCTGGGCAAACTCCGTGCTCTCCAACAACTCCGGGTCGGTGCCCCACATCACCTCGCGCAGCGGCAACCGCGCATGGGCATCCACCGCCGCCACGGCCTCGTCGAAGGCCCCGGCGAACACCGGAAAGCGCTGATACAGTTCCCGTCCCATCCCGAGCCGCTGCGACCCCTGACCGGGAAACACGAACGCACGCTTGCCGACCGGGCGGCTGCGCCCGACCACCACGCCCGGGCCCGGTTCCCCGCAAGCCACCCCGGCCAGCCCGGTCCTCAGGGTGTCACGACCGCTCCCCACCACCACCGCGCGGTGTTCCAGGGCCGCCCGGGTGGTGGCCAGCGACCAGCCCACGTCCACGGCACGCAGCTCCGGCTCGGCCTCGAGGTGCGCCAGCAGCCGCTCCGCCTGGGCGGTCAACGCGTCGGCCGACCGGGCCGATACCACCCATGGGATCACCGCATCCTGGCGATCGCCTTGCGGCGCAAGATGTTCCGGTTCCGCCGGCGCCTGCTCGACGATCACGTGGGCATTCGTCCCGCTGATCCCGAACGACGACACCCCCGCGCGGCGCTGCCCGTCCCGCGCCGGCCACGGCTGGGGTTCGGTCAACACCGACACCGCGCCCGCCGACCAATCCACGTGCGGCGACGGCACATCCACGTGCAGCGTCTTGGGCATCACCCCATGTCGCATCGCCTGCACCATCTTGATCACCCCGGCCACCCCCGCCGCGGCCGACGTGTGACCGATGTTGGATTTGATCGATCCCAGCCACAGCGGCCGTCCCGCCGGCCGGTCCTGCCCATAGGTCGCCAGCAGGGCCTGGGCCTCGATGGGGTCGCCCAAAACCGTTCCCGTGCCGTGGCCTTCGACCAGGTCGACGTCCGCCGCGGTCAAGCCGGCGTTGGCCAGTGCGGCGCGGATCACCCGCTGCTGCGACGGCCCATTGGGCGCGGTCAACCCGTTGGAGGCGCCGTCCTGGTTCACCGCGGAGCCGCGCAGCACCGCGACCACCGGATGGCCCAGTCGCCGCGCGTCGGCCAGCCGCTCCAGCACCAGGACTCCCGCGCCTTCCGACCACGACGTCCCGTCCGCGGCGCCGGCGTACACCTTGCACCGGCCGTCCGGGGCCAGTGCCCGCTGCCGGCTGAACTCGACGAACGCGGCGGGCGTGGCCATCACCGTCACACCACCGGCCAGCGCCAGGTCACACTCCCCGGAACGCAGCGACTGCGCCGCCAGATGCATGGCCACCAACGACGACGAACACGCTGTATCCACCGACACCGCGGGGCCTTCCAGGCCCAAAACGTAGGACACCCGGCCCGAGGCCACGCTCAGGGTGGAGCCGGTCAACCCGTAGCCCTCCAGCTCGCCCTTCACCTCGCCGCCGTAGCCGGCGTGGATGACACCGGCGAACACCCCGGTCGCCGAGCCGCGCAGCCCCAGCGGGTCAATACCCGCCCGCTCCAACGCTTCCCACGAGATCTCCAACATCAGCCGCTGCTGGGGATCCATCGCCAGGGCCTCGCTGGGCCCGACCCCGAAGAATCCGGCGTCGAAGTCCGCCGCGTCGCGCAGGAAACTGCCTTGGCGGGTGTACATCTTGCCGGCCGCGTCCGGGTCCGGGTCGTAAAGCCCCTCGACATCCCAGCCGCGGTCCGCCGGGAAGTCCGACACGGTGTCGCGGCCCTCGTTGACCATTTCCCACAGGGTGTCCGGCGAGTCGACCCCACCCGCGTAGCGGCACGCCATGCCCACCACCGCGACCGGTTCGGACAGCCGGCCTTCGAGCTCCGAGACGCGTCGCCGGGCCCGCCTGAGATCCGCCGTCAGGCGCTTCAGGTAATCGACGTGCTGCGTGGTATCCGGCATCGTGGTCTCAGTGGCCGAGTTCTTCGTCGAGGATGGCAAAGAGTTCGCTTTCGGTGGCGGCATTGAGGTCGGCGTCGAGGCCCTCGGGGGCGGGGTGGTCGGCGGGGCCCAGGGCGGCGAGCAGGTTGTGCAGGCGGGCCCGCAGCGCCGATTTGTCTCCCGCAGCCCAGTCGGGCTGGCTGAGTAGCGCCTGCAATTCCCGGGTGATGTCGGTGAAGCGGGCCATCAGGTCCGGCCGGTCACTCGCCCCCGTTCCGGCCAGTTGGGTGTCCAGGTGCCCGGCCAGCACCGCCGGCGTCGGGTAGTCGAAGATCAGCGTGGGCGAAAGCGTCAGCCCGGTGGCCGTTTTCAGCCGGTTGCGCAGTTCGACGGCGGTGAGCGAGTCGAAGCCCAGGTCCTGGAATGCGCGGGCGGGGTTGATGTCGGCGGGGTTGGGCAGCCCCAGCACCGTCGCCGCGTTGCCGCAGACCAGGTCGATCAGCTCCCGCTGGCGCGCGTCGGGGGCGAGGCCGTGCAGGCGCGCGGTGAGACCCGTCATCTGGGCGGTGGTATCGGCGTCGTCGATGACGCGCCGGGTGGTGCGGGCGGCCAGCTCGGTCAGCAGCGGGGGCAGCGCGGCGGCGTTGTCGGACAAGGCAACCCGATCCACCCGGGCGGCCATCAGCACCGGGGCGTCGACCAGCATGGCGGCGTCGAACGACTCCAGCGCCTGCTCGGTGGACAGCGGCGCGATGCCGAGCCTGCTCATCCGGGCCTTGTCGCGCTCGCCGAGGTGGGCCGTCATCGCCGAGGCCTGCTCCCACAGACCCCAGGCCAGCGACAGGCCCGGGAGCCCGTGCGATCGCCGGTACGCGACCAGCCCGTCGAGGAAACTGTTGGCCGCCGCGTAATTGGCCTGGCCCGGGGTGCCGACGATGCCGGCCATCGACGAAAACACCACGAACGCGGACAAATCCAGCTCCCGGGTCAGCTCGTGCAGGTGCCAGGCCCCGTCGACCTTGGCCCGCAGGACCGCGTCCACCCGGTCCGGCGTCAGTGACAAGACCAGCCCGTCGTCGAGGATGCCGGCCGCGTGCACCACACCGCGCAGCGGATACTGCGCCGGTATCTGCGCCAGCATCGCCGCGACCGCGTCGCGGTCGGAGACGTCGCACGCCACCACCGACACCCGGGCGCCGGCCTCCTGGAGGCGATCCACCACCTCCGCCACCCCCGCGGCCTCAGCGCCGGCGCGGCTGGCCAGGACCACATGGGCGACGCGATAACGGTCGACGAGGTGATGGGCGAGCGCCGAGCCGGCCATCCCGGTGCCACCGGTGATCACCACGCTGCCGCCGGCCAGCCCGCCACACCCGCTCAGCACCGCGCCGGGCCCGGACGGAATGGTCAGCGCGACCTTGCCGACGTGGCGGGCCTGGCTGACGAACCGATACGCGGCCGAGGCGCATCGCACATCAAAGGTCTTGAGCGGCAACGGCGTCAAGGCGCCATCCCGCAGCAGCCCGACGATCTGCGTCAGCATCGCCGCGGTGCGGTCGGCACCGGCCTCCAACAGGTCGAAGGCGCAATACCGCGCGCCCCGATATCGTTCGGCGATGACGTCCGGATCGCGGACATCGGTCTTGCCCATCTCGATGAACCGCCCACCGGGGGCCAGCAGACGCAGCGACGCGTCGGTGAACTCACCGGCCAGGGAATTGAGCACCACGTCGACCCCGGCCCCGCCGGTGGCCGACGAAAACTTCTCCTCGAAGTCCAGCGTCCGCGAATCGCCGATGTGGTCCTCGTCGAATCCCATCGCGCGCAGGGTGTCCCACTTGCCGCGGCTCGCGGTGGCGAAGACTTCGGCGCCCCAGTGCCGCGCCAGCTGGACCGCGGCCATGCCCACGCCGCCGGTGGCGGCGTGCACCAGCACCCGCTCGCCGGCGCGCAGCCCTGCCAATACCGACAACCCGTAGAGCGCGGTGAGGAACACCACGGGCACCCCCGCAGCCGTGACCAGCGACCAGCCCTCCGGTACCCGCGTGACCAACCGCTGATCCACCACCGCCTCGGAACCGACCACCCTCAGCAGCCCCATCACCGCATCGCCGACCGTCAGCCCCGTCACGCCGGGTCCGACCTCGACGACCACGCCCGCGCCCTCGGCCCCCAACTGGCCACCGCCGGGATACATGCCCAAGGCCACCAACACATCCCGGAAGTTCACCCCGACCGCGGCCACCGCCACCCGGACCTGCCCGGCCTCCAGTTCCACCCGCGGGCACGGGCTGACCACCAGATCCTCCAGCGTGCCCCCGCCGCCGGCGTCGAGGCGCCAGCCCCCCGACGGCAGCCGCAGCACCGCTCCCCGGCGCACCGGCCGCATCCGGGCGGCGTAGGCCACACCCGCGCGGACCGCCAATTGCGGTTCCCCGCAGCCGATCACCGCGCGGGCATCCAGCGATCCGTCGGAGTCGATCAGCACCACCCGCCCCGGATGCTCGGCCTGGGCCGATCGCACCAGCCCCCACACCGCCGCACCGGCCAGGTCCGCGACGTCCTCACCGGCGAGCGCGACCGCCCCGCGGGTCTGCACCGCCAGCATCCCGGACCCCTCGTCGCGCAACCACGATTGCAGCTCGCCCAACGCCTCGGTGGTCGCCGCGTGCACCGACCGCACCACGTCGCCGCCGTGGGCGCCCGGCTCCCACAGCGTCGCGTCGTGATCGATGTCGTTGCCGGTCAACGCTATCGGCGACCACGCCACCTCGAACAACCCCTCGGCGGGCGCGGCCGCGAGCGACAGCTGCTCGGCCGAGACGGGGCGCATCGCCAACGAGCGCACCGACAACACCGGCAGCCCGGCGCCGTCGGCCAATTCCACCGACACCGACCCGGCGCCGGTGGGCGCCAGCCGGACCCGCGCCCGCGATGCGCCCGCCGCGTGCAACGACACCCCTTGCCAGGAGAACGGCAACACGGTCTGGCCCTGCCCCGCGGCGACACCGAGCGCGTGCAGCGCGGCGTCCAACAACACCGGGTGTATGCCGAAGCCACCGTCTTGCGCGCCGGCGTCGTCCGGCAGCGCGACGTCGGCGAAGATCTCCTCGCCCCGACGCCACATCGCCCGCAGGCCGCGGAAGGCCCGGCCATACTCGTAGCCCCGCTCCGCGAGCCGCGCGTACGCGTCGGCCACGTCCACCGGAGTCGCCCCCACCGGCGGCCACATGGACAGATCCCCGGCCGGCGGCACCGCCGCGGGCCGCATCAGGCCCTGGGCGTGCAGCACCCAGTCCGACTGGGCGCCGGCCGAATACACCGACAGCTCGCGCTGCCCCGATTCGGCGGCGGCGCCGACCACCACCTGCACCTGCACGCCGTCCGCCGCCGCCAGCACCAGAGGGGCCGACAACGTCAGTTCCTCGAGTGCCGCACATCCGACCTCGTCGCCGGCGCGGATGGCCAGTTCCACGAATCCCGCACCGGGGAACAGCACCGTGCCGCCCACCGCGTGGTCGGCCAGCCACGGCTGCGCGGCCGTCGACAGCCGGCCCGTCAGGACCACCCCGCCGGAATCGGGCCGCTGCACCACCGCGCCCAGCAGGGCGTGCCGCGCGCCGGCCAGCCCCAGGGTGGCCACGTCGCCCGAACCCGTCGATCCCCCCGGTAGCCAAAATCGCTGCCGCACAAACCCGTACGTCGGCAGGTCCACGCGCCGTCCGCCGAGACCGGCTATGGCGGCCCGCCAGTCCACCGGCACTCCGGCCACGTGGGCCTGGCCGGCCGAGAGCCAAAACCGTTGCAGCGAACCGTCGTCGCGGCCCAGCGACGGGACCACGAACGCGTCGCCGCCGCAATCGGCCACCGTCTCCTCGACGGCGGCGAGCAGCACGGGGTGCGGGCTGCATTCGACGAACACGCCATACCCGGCGCCGCACGCATTGCGCACCGCCCGTTCGAACTGGACCGGTTGCCGGATGCTTCGGTACCAGTAGTCGGCGTCCAGGCCCGCGGTGTCCAGCGGGTCACCCGTCACGGTGGAGAACAGGGCAACCGGGGACGACCGCGGCGCGATGCCGGCCAGCGCCTCGGCCAGCTCCGCTCGGATCGCATCGACGTGCCGGGAGTGGGAGGCGTAGTCGACGTCGATCCTGCGGGCGCGCACGCCGCCCGCCTCGCAGTGCCGCATCAACTCGTCGAGCGCATCCACCTCGCCGGACACCACCACCGCGGAAACACCGTTGACGGCAGCGATATTCAGCCGATCGCCCCACGCGGCGATCAATTCCTCGGCGCGGGCCAGGCCGCAGGCCAGCGACACCATGCCGCCAGCACCCGACAATCCCACCAGCAGCCGGCTCCGCAGCGCCACCACCCTGGCGGCGTCCTCCAGCGAAAGCCCGCCCGCCACGTAGGCCGCCGCGATCTCGCCCTGCGAATGACCGATCACCGCATCGGGGACCACGCCCACCGAGCGCCACAACTCGGCCAGCGACACCATCACCGCCCACAGCGCCGGCTGCACCACGTCCACCCGGTCCAACCCGGGCGCACCCGGCGCCCCGCGGAGGACGTCGACCAACGACCACTCCACGTGTTCGGCGAGCGCCTTCTCGCAGCGCTGCAGGTGTTCGGCGAAAACCGGCGAACTGTCCAGCAATTCGGCTCCCATGCCGAGCCATTGCGAACCCTGCCCGGGAAACACGAACACCGTCTTGCCCACCGGTTGCGCCCGGCCCACCACCGCGCCCGCGCCCGGCGCGCCGGCGGCCACCCGGGCCAGCTCCGCCAGCAGGCGCTCGCGGTCCGCGCCCACCAGCACGGCCCGGTGTTCGAACAGCGACCGCGTCGAGACCAGCGACCACGCCACATCGACCGCCCGCAGATCCGGGGCGTCGTTCACCCGCGCCAGGAGCCGGGACGCCTGGTTGGCCAGGGCGTCGGCCGACCGGGCCGACAGCACCCACGGCGCCGGCGCGTCATCACCCGCGGGCGCGGGGCTTTCGGGCTCCAGCGGCGGCTGCTCCACGATGACGTGGGCGTTGGTGCCGCTGATCCCGAACGACGACACCCCCGCGCGGCGCGGCCGGTCCTGCGCCGGCCACTCCCGCGCCTCGGTCAGCAGCGACACCGCCCCCGCCGACCAATCCACATGCGGCGTGGGCACGTCCACGTGCAGCGTCTTGGGCATCACGCCGTGCCGGATCGCCTGCACCATCTTGATCACGCCGCCGGCGCCCGCGCCTGCCGAGGTGTGGCCCATGTTGGACTTGATCGACCCCAGCCACAGCGGCCGGTCCGCCGGCCGGTCCTGCCCATATGTCGCCAGAACCGCCTGCGCCTCAATCGGATCCCCGAGGGTGGTCCCCGTGCCGTGCCCCTCCACCAGATCCACGTCGGCCGTGCGCAGCCGCGCATCGGCCAGCGCGGCGCGGATCACCCGCTGCTGCGACGGCCCGTTGGGTGTCGCCAGCCCGTTCGAGGCGCCGTCCTGATTGACCGCGGACCCGCGCAGCAGCGCCAGCACCGGATGCCCCAAACGACGTGCGTCGGAAAGCCTTTCCAGCACCAGCACGCCGACGCCTTCGGAGAAACCCGTCCCGTCGGCGGCGCCCGCGTAGGCCTTGCACCGCCCGTCGGAGGCCAGCGCTCGCTGCCGGCTGAACTCGATGAACATCGCCGGCGTCGCCATCACCGTCACACCGCCGGCCAGCGCCAGGTCACATTCGCCGGCGCGCAGCGACCGGGCCGCCAGATGCATGGCCACCAACGACGACGAACAGGCCGTGTCGACCGACACGGCCGGACCCTCCAAACCCAGCGCGTAGGCCACCCGGCCCGAGGCCACGCTCAGCGTCGACCCACGTAGGCCGTAGCGCTCCAGGTGTCCCGGCACCCGCCCCTGGCCGCCGTACGAACCGTGAAAGATTCCCGCGAACACACCCGTCGCCGAGCCCCGCAGGTCGGCGGGGTCAATCCCGGCCCGCTCCAACGCCTCCCAGGACACCTCCAGCAACAAGCGTTGCTGTGGGTCCATCGCCAGCGCCTCGCTGGGTGCGATGCCGAAGAACGCGGCGTCGAAGTCGGCCACGTCGGCCAGGAAGCCGCCGCACCGGGCGTAGGACTTCCCCACCGCGTCGGGGTCGGGATCGAATAGCCCCGATAGGTTCCAGCCGCGGTCCGCGGGGAAATCGGAGACCACGTCGCGGCCCTCAACCACCATCTGCCACAGGGCCTCCGGGGAATCCACACCCCCGGGATACCGGCAACCCATACCGACCACCGCCACGGGTTCGGTTGCCGCGGCGAGGTATTCGCGGGCCTCGCGCTTCAGGCGCTCGTTTTCCTTCAGCGATGCGCGGAGGGCCCTGACGAGATCCTCGGGATTGCTGCTCATAGGATTCGGCCTTCCGCGCTGCGCAACCGGACGGGCACGCATAAGCCTGGAGGATATCGACGTCCTAGCACGCGTCATTCACCTCCGTCACAAAAGATCACGCATTTGGAAAACTTCCCGCCATGTTTCGCCGCTGGATCGCCATCACTTCCTCACGGCAATGTTCTACGAGACGAGGGCGAGTCCACAGGCACACGTCAGAGCCAGCGCAGCAACACGAGTTCAGAACACAAGCCAGGCCCCATCGCGATCATCAGGCCCGGACTTCCGTTCGGCGGCGGTTTGGCGATGGTGTCACGCAGCACGTGCAGCACCGACGCCGACGAGAGGTTGCCAACCTCCCCAAGCGAACGCCAGGTCAGTTCCAGGGCCTCCGGTGACAGGTCGAGGGCCCCATTGATCGCATCGATGACCTTGGGACCACCGGGATGGACAACCCAGGCACCGATGTCGGTCGTGGTCAGACCGTGCGCGGCCAGAAACGTGGCGACGTCCTCGCCGATGTGTTCCCGTATTGCAGTCGCGACTTCCTTCGACAGCACGAGTTCGAACCCTGCGCCGCCCACGTCATAGCCCATACTGTGCAGCGAGTCAGCGTAGAGATGGCTGCGCGAATCGCGGATGCTGGGTCCACCGGCAGCAACCTGCTCGGCGCGACGCTCGCCGACGGCCACGACAGCGCCCGCCCCGTCAGCAAACAGTGCACTGCCGACCATCCCGGCCAGCGATGGCTTGTATCCCGGGTAGGTGAGTGAGCAAAGCTCGACCGAGATCAGGCCCGCGACGCCGTCTGGCGTACCGCGCAAGTAGTCGTGCAGCCGCGCTACCCCGGCCGCCCCGGCCACGCAGCCCAGGCCGAACAGCGGCACCCGCCGCACATCGTCGCGCAGCCCTAATCGCCCGGCGATCCGGGCGTCCAGCGACGGGGTGGCTAGGCCGGTCACCGTCGTTGTGATCAGCAGGTCGAGGTCCTGTGGTTGCAGGCCGGCCTCGTCAAGCGCGCCCGACAAGGCCTCGCAGCCGAGATCCACGGCGTTTTCGATGTAAATCCGGTTCGCCTCGCCGAAGTCGGTCAGCGTGGGATACCTCTCCAGCGGCAGGATGAGATGGCGATTGTTGACCTTAGCGCTGGCATGCAGCTGCCGCACGATGTCTTCGTAGCCCTCGAACTCGGGAATGCTGACAAAAAGGTCGGTTATCTCTCGCTGGGAATAACAATACGACGGCAACGCGCCGAATACACCTGCGATTACGCTCATTAATCCCACCCCCAGAATTACGAACTAATAGGCCGAACGGTTCACCCCACCGATCAGAGCTACAAGCCTAGTCTGGTTGGAACTCGACTTCCTGAAGCTTTCCCAAGAAAGCGGACCCAGCAAAAGACGGCGACCACGCTCACTGCCAGCGCAACAATACGAGTTCGGAACAGAATCCCGGACCCATCGCGATCATCAAGCCGGGGCTGCCGCTGGGTGGCGGCTTGGCCCGGGTGTCCCGCAACACGTGCAGCACGGACGCCGACGAGAGATTGCCGATCTCACCCAGCGAACGCCACGTCAGTTCCAGCGCATCCGGCGGCAGGCTCAGGCTCGCGTTGATCGCGTCGATGATCTTCGGACCGCCGGGATGGCTCACCCAGGCCCCGATGTCGGTCGTCGTCAGCCCGTGCGCACCGAGGAACCCCGTGACGTCCCGCTCGATGTGCTCCTCGACCACTTGCGCCAGGTCCTTGGCCAGCACGAGCTCGAACCCGGCGGCGCCGACGTCGTAGCCCATGGTCCGCAGCGAATCGGGATACAGCGTGCTGCGCGAGTCGAGGATGGCAGGCCCGCCGGCGCCCACCCGTTCGGCACGACGGTCGCCGACGGCGACCACGGCACCGGCCCCGTCGGCGAACAGCGCGCTGCCGACCAGTCCCGGCAGCGACGGCTTGTAGCCCGGATAGGTGAGCGAGCAGAGCTCGACCGAGATCAGGGCCGCGGCGCCGTCGGGCGCCCCCCGCAGGTAGTCGTTGAGCCGGGCCACGCCGGCGGCGCCGGCCACACAGCCCAGACCGAACAGCGGCACCCGGCGCACGTCCTCGCGCAGTCCCAGTCGCCCGGCGATCCGGGCGTCCAGGGAGGGCACGGCGAGGCCGGTGACCGTCGTGGTGATCAGCACGTCCAGGTCCTGCGGCCGCAGGCCGGCCTCGTCGAGCGCGCCCGAAAGGGCCTCGCAGCCCAGGTTGACCGCGTTTTCGATGAAGATCCGGTTGGCCAGGCCGAAGTCGGTCAGGGAGGGATACCGCTCCAGCGGCAACACCAGGTGCCGGCTGTTGACCTTTGAGCTGGCGTGCAACTGCCGGACGATGTCCTCGTAGCCCTCGAACTCCGGGATGCTGACGAAGAAGTCGGTGAGCTCGCGCTGGGAGTAGCGATACGGCGGCAAGGCGCCGAATACGCCCGCGACGACGCTCATTGCTGCCACCCCTTGACGACGAAGATCAGGGCCGAAATTTTCACCCGGATCACTTTCTGCGGGCAGTTTAGTCGGCCTGCCACCGCCCGGCACAGAAACCAAAGTCCCCTCATTCCCTGCCGCCGAGCCGCGCGTTGAGCTCCTCGGACTCGGCCAGGACGGCTTCGAGCTGCTCGGCGACCCGGACCGGCGCGGTCCCGCCCCGCCGGTCGCGCGACGCCACCGAGCCCTCGATCGTCAACACCTCACGGACCTGCGGAGTCAGCTCGGGGCTGATCGCGGCCAGTTCGTCGTCGGTCAGCTCGTCGAGCCCGACGGAGCGGCCCTCGGCCGCCCGCACGGCGGCCCCGGCGGCCTCGTGCGCGGCCCGGAACGGCACTCCCCGGCGCACCAGCCATTCGGCGATGTCGGTGGCCAGCGTGTAGCCGGCCGGGGCCAGGGCCGCCATCCGCTCGACGTCGAACGTCAGGCTGGCCACCAGGCCGGCCATCGCCGGCAGCACCAGCTCCAGCTGGGCCACCGAGTCGAACACCGGCTCCTTGTCCTCCTGCAGGTCGCGGTTGTAGGCCAGCGGCTGGGCCTTCAGGGTCGCCAGCAGCCCGGCCAGGTTGCCGATCAGCCGCCCGGACTTGCCGCGGGCCAGCTCGGCGATGTCCGGGTTCTTCTTCTGCGGCATGATCGAGCTGCCGGTGGACCACGAATCGTGCAACCTGACGTAGCCGAACTCCGTCGAACTCCACAGGATGATGTCCTCGGCCAGCCGCGACAGGTCCACGGCGATCATCGCGAAGATGAAGGCGGCCTCGGCGGCGAAATCCCGGGCGGCGGTCGCGTCGATGGAGTTGTCGGCGGCCTCCGCGAAACCCAGCTTGGCGGCGATGGCGTCCGGGTCCAGCCCCAGCGACGAGCCGGCCAGCGCCCCCGAGCCGTACGGGGACACCGCGGCGCGCCGGTCGAAGTCCACGATGCGGTCGACGTCGCGCAGCAGCGGGTGCGCGTGCGCGAGCAGGTGGTGGGCCAGCAGGACCGGCTGCGCGGACTGCAGGTGCGTCTTGCCCGGCATGATCGCCGTCGGGTGCTCGGCGGCCTGGCCGGCCAGCGCGGCCACCACCTCCAGCGCCCCGTCGGCCACCCGGCGCACCGCGTCGCGCAGCCACATCCGGAACAGGGTGGCCACCTGGTCGTTGCGCGATCGCCCGGCCCGCAGCCGGCCGCCCAGGTCGGGGCCGACCCGGTCGATCAGCCCGCGCTCCAGCGCGGCATGCACGTCCTCGTCGGTCACCAGCGGGCTGAAGCTGCCGTCGGCCACGTCCTCGGCGAGGCTGTCCAGGCCGGCCAGCAGCCCGTCGCGCTGCTCCTCATCGAGCAGTCCGGCGTGAAACAGGATCACGGTGTGGGCCCGCGAGGCGACGATGTCGTAGGGGGCCAGGACCCAGTCGAAGTGGGTGGACTTGCTCAACGCGGCCAGCGCGTCCGACGGGCCGTCGGCGAACCGCCCACCCCACAGCGAGCCCTCGCGCGTGCTCACGCTTCGTCGGCAGCCAGGTCCCGGCGGGACGCGATCTTGGAAGACAGCCCGTGCACGTAGACGAAGCCCTTGGCGGCCGACTGGTCGAAGCTGTCGCCCTCGTCGTAGGTGGCCAGGTTGAAGTCGTAGAGCGACTGCGCGCTGCGCCTGCCGTTGACGGCGATGTGGCCGCCGTGCAACACCATTCGGATCTCGCCGGTGACGTGCTCCTGGGTCTTCGCGACGAAGGCTTCCAGCGCGGTTTTCAGCGGCGAGTACCAGAGGCCGTCGTAAACCAGCTCGGCCCAGCGCTGGTCGGTGTGGCGCTTGAAGCGGCCCAGTTCGCGCTCCAGCGTGACGTGCTCGAGCTCGGTGTGGGCGGTGATCAGCACCATCGCCCCGGGCGCCTCGTAGATCTCGCGGCTCTTGATGCCCACCAGCCGGTCCTCGACCACGTCCAGGCGCCCCACCCCCTGGCAGCCGGCGCGGCGGTTGAGTTCCTCGATGGCAGCCAGCACGGACACCGGTTTGCCGTCGATGGACACCGGAACGCCGCGCTCGAACCCGACGATCACCTCGTCGGGCGTGTTCCAGTTGATGGTCGGGTCTTCGGTGTAGGAGTAAATGTCCTTTGTGGGCGCGTTCCAAAGGTGTTCCAGGAAACCGGTTTCCACCGCACGACCCCATACGTTCTGGTCGATGGAGAACGGCGAACGTTTGGTGACGTTGATCGGGATGGCGTTCTCTTCGGCGAACGCGATCGCCTTCTCCCGCGTCCACGCGTAGTCGCGGACCGGCGCCAGCACCTCCAAATCCGGTGCCAGCGAAGCGAATCCGACCTCGAACCGGACCTGGTCGTTACCCTTGCCGGTGCAGCCGTGCGCGACGATGCTGCCGCCGTGCTCGCGGGCGGCAGCCACCAGGTGCTTGGCGATCAGCGGCCGGCTGATGGCCGACACCAGCGGGTAGCGGTCCATGTAAAGCGCGTTGTTCATGATGGTGGGCAGGCAGAATCCCTCGGCGAACTCGTCGCGGGCGTCGACGACGACGGCCTCCACCGCGCCGCAGTCCAGGGCCCGCTGGCGGACGACCTCCATGTCCTCGCCGCCTTGGCCGAGGTCAATCGCCACCGCGACCACCTCGCGGCCGGTCTCCTTGCCGATCCAGCTGATCGCGACGGAGGTGTCCAGACCGCCGGAATACGCCAGAATGACGCGATCTGACATGAACCAATCTCCTTTTTTAGGTGAGCTCTTCTAGGGTGCGGGCCAGCTCGGCGCCGGTCATCGGCTCTCGGGCGGCCACGAAGACCGTGTCGTCGCCGGCGATGGTGCCGACGACGTACGGTAACGCCGCGCGGTCGATCGCGCTGGCCAAGTAGTTGGCGCCGCCGGGCGGGGTGCGCAGCACCGCGAGATTGGCGCTCGCGTCGGCGGAGACCAGGAGTTCGCTCAGCAGCCGGGACAGCCGCGCGGTGCCGCCGGAGACGCCGCGCACGGGGCTGCCGTCCTCGGGAACGATGTAGACGCCCACGCCGCCGTCGGCGCCGCGCAGCTTCACCGCGCCCAGCTCCTCGAGGTCGCGCGACAGCGTGGCCTGGGTGACCTCGATGCCCTCGTCGGCCAGCCGGGCCGCCAGTTCGCTCTGGCTGCTGATCGACGCCGACGACAGGATCGCCACGATGCGGTCCTGCCGGCCCGCCCGGGTGGTCTCGGGGGTGGTCTTGCTACGGGTCATGAGCGCCGCTCCAGCAGCCACACCAGCAGCGCCTTCTGGGCGTGCAGCCGGTTCTCGGCCTCGTCCCACACCACGCTGGCCGGCCCGTCCATCACCTCGTCGGTGATCTCGTCGCCGCGGTGGGCCGGAAGGCAGTGCAGCACAATGGCTTCCGGATCGGCCAGGCCCAGCAGTCGCTGGTTGACCTGGAACGGCCGGAACGGGGTGAGGCGGTCCAGGCCGTCGCCCTCCTGCCCCATCGACGTCCACGTGTCGGTCACCAGGACGTCGGCACCGGCCGCGGCCGCGTCGGCGTCCGTGGTGAGGGTGACCGAGCCGCCGGTGGTTTCGGCGCGCTCACGCGCCGCCGCCGTGAAGGCGGGGGCGGGGGCGAAGCCGTCCGGCGCGGCGATGGTGACGTGGATGCCGGCGGTCACGCCGCCGATCAGGAGGGAGTGGGCCATGTTGTTGGCGCCGTCGCCGAAGTAGGACATCCGCAGTCCGGCAAGCGATCCCTTGCGTTCGGCGATGGTCTGTAGGTCGGCGAGCACCTGGCAGGGGTGGAACTCGTCGGAGAGCGCGTTGACCAGCGGCACGGTGGCCGCCTCGGCCATGGCCTCGAGCCGGTCCTGCTCGAACGTCCGCCACACGATGGCCTCGACGTAGCGGGACAGCACCCGCGCGGTGTCCTGCAGCGTCTCGTCGCGGCCCAGCTGCGTGCTGCGGGCGTCGACGACGACGGCGTGCCCGCCGAGCTGGGCGATGCCCACCTCGAAGGAGAACCGGGTGCGGGTGGAGTTCTTGTCGAAGAGCACCGCGACACCGCGGGGCCCCTCCAGCGGCCGGCAGCTGAACGGGTCCTTCTTCAGGTCGGCGGCCAGCTGCAGCACCTCGGCCTGCTCCTGGGGCGACAGGTCGTCGTCGCGCAGAAAGTGCCTGATCATCCAGCGACCCTGTCCAGGATGCCCGGCAGCGCGGCGACGAAGCTATCGAGCTGGGCTTCGGTGACGATCAGCGGCGGTGCCAGCCGGATGACGTCGGGTGCGGCGGCGTTGACCAGGAAACCGGCTTCCCGCGCGGCGTTTTCGGTCTCCTTGGCGCGTGGCGCGGTCAGCACCATGCCTTGCAGCAGGCCACGTCCACGCACGTGGTCGATCAGCGGGTGGTTCAGGGATTCGATGCCGTGGCGCACCGACTTGCCCAGCACATCGGCGTGCCGGACCAGGTCCTCGTCGGCGATCACCCGCAGCACCGCCCGCGCCGCCGCCGCACAGATCGGGTTGCCGCCGAACGTGCTGCCGTGCAGGCCGGGCGCCATCAGGTCCGCGGCCCGCCCGACGGCCAGGCACGCGCCGATGGGCAGCCCGCCACCCAGCCCCTTGGCCATGGTCACGACGTCCGGGGTGATGCCGTCGTGCTGATGGGCGAAAAACGCTCCGGTGCGGCCCATCCCGGTCTGCACCTCGTCGAGCACCAGCAGCGCGCCGTGCCGCGCGGTGATCTCGCGCGCGAAGATCAGATAGCCCTCGGGCGGGACGACGACGCCGCCCTCCCCCATGATCGGTTCGAGGAACACCGCGGCGGTGGCGTCGTCGACCGCGGCCGCCAGCGCCTCCGCGTCGCCGTAGGGCACATGCGTGACGTAACCGGGCAGCGGCTCGAACGGCGCCCGCTTGCTCGGCTGGCCGGTCAGCGCCAGCGAGCCCATGGTGCGGCCGTGGAAACCGCCCTGCGCGGCAACGAGTTTGGTGCGTTCGGTCAGCCGCGAGAGCTTGAACGCCACCTCGTTGGCCTCGGTCCCCGAGTTGCAGAAGAACACCCGCGTCGGCGCGCCGGTCTTGTCGGAGCCCAGCAGGGCCGCCAGCTCCTCGGCCAGCGCGATGCCCGGTTCGCTCGCATACAGGTTGGAGGTGTGGCCCAGCGTCGTCATCTGCCGCGTGACGGCCTCGATGACCGCGGGGTGGCGGTGGCCGAGGACGTTGACCGCGATGCCGCCGAGCAGATCCAGGTACGTGTTGCCGTCCACGTCGGTGACCACGACGCCGTCACCGCTGGCCAGCGCAAGAGGCGGGGTGCCATAGTTGTTCATCATCACGGCTTCCCAGCGCTGCTTGATCGCTTCGGACTCACTCATTGGCGCCGCTCCTCCTCATCGCTGCGTCCCCCGCAAGCGGGCGGTACCCCCACTGCATCGTCGTCGGCGCACTCATGCGCTCACCACCTTGGTGCCGGTGCCCGCATCGGTGAAAAGCTCGACCAGCACGCAGTGTTCGACCCTGCCGTCGATGACGTGCGCGCTGGGCACACCCGCTGTCACGGCCCGCAGGCACGCTTCGACCTTGGGGATCATGCCCGCCTCCAGCCTGGGTAGCAGTTGCGCGAGTGTGGCCGTGTCGATTTCGCTGACCAGCGATTCGCGGTCCGGCCAGCTGGTGTAGAGACCCTCGACATCGGTGAGCATCAACAGCTTTTCAGCCCGCAGGGCCTCGGCGAGCGCCGCCGCGGCGGTGTCGGCGTTGATGTTGTGCACCACGCCCCCGGCGTCCGGGGCGAGCGTAGACACCACCGGAATGCGGCCCGCCGCAATCAGATCCAGCACGGCGGCGGTGTTGACCCGCTCGACGTCCCCGACCAGGCCGATGTCGGTCGCCACGCCGTCCACGGTGACGCTGCGCCGCACGGCGGTGAACAGTTGCGCGTCCTCGCCGGTGATGCCGACGGCGTAGGGGCCGTGCGCGTTGATCAGGTTGACCAGTTCGCGGCCCACCTGGCCGAACAGCACCATCCGCGCCACGTCGAGCACTTCGGGTGTGGTGACCCGGAAGCCGCCCTTGAAGTCGCCCGCGATGCCGAGGCGCCGCAGCATGGCGGTGATCTGCGGCCCGCCGCCGTGCACGACGACGGGGTGGACACCGCAGTTGCGCAGGAAGGCCATGTCGGCGGCGAAGGCGTGCCGCAGCGTGTCGTCGGTCATGGCGTTGCCGCCGTACTTGATGACGACGATCTTGCCGTACAGCTGCTTGAGCCAGGGCAGCGCTTCGGCCAGCACCTGCGCTTTGACCCCGGTCGGCAGTTCTCGCGTGTTGATGCTCATGAGCTGTATGCCGAGTTCTCTTCGACGTAGGCGTGCGACAGGTCGGTGGTGCGCACGGCCGCGGAGCCGCCACCCACGCCGAGGTCGACGGTGATGTCGATGTCCGCGCCGGACAGGTCCACCTCGCGCGCGCCCGGCGCCCCGACCCCGTCGACACACACGGCAAAGCCGTTGAACGACACCTTGATCCGATCCGGATCGAGCGTGACCGGCGCCATCCCGACGGCGGCCAGTACGCGGCCCCAGTTGGGGTCGGACCCGAACACCGCGGTCTTGACCAGGCTGTCGCGGGCGATCACCCGCGCCGCGGTCAGCGCGTCGTCGTCGGAGGCGGCCCCGGTGACGGTGACGGTGACGCGCTTGGTGACGCCTTCGGCGTCGGCCTGCAGCTGCGCGCACAGGTCGTCGCACACCCGCAGCACGGCGTCGTCGAGATCGGCCTGTGCGGGGGCGATCCCGCTGGCCCCGGAGGCGAGCAGTAGCACCGTGTCGTTGGTCGAACAGCTGCCGTCGATGTCGAGCCGGTCGAAGGTGCGCGCGGTGGCGCGGCGCAGCGCGCGGTCGAGCGCGGCCGGTTCGGCGGCCGCGTCGGTGGTGAGCACACAGAGCATGGTGGCCAGCGACGGCGCCAGCATGCCCGCGCCCTTGGCCATCCCGCCGACCGTCCAGTTGCCCGGGTGGTGCAGCGCAACCTGTTTCGGCACCGTGTCGGTCGTCATGATCGCGCGGGCTGCCTCGTCACCGCCGCTGAGCCCACCGGCCATGTCCTGCACGATGGTCCGCACCCCGGCGA
Source organism: Mycobacterium sp. 852014-50255_SCH5639931 (assembly GCF_001665605.1). Lineage (GTDB taxonomy): Bacteria > Actinomycetota > Actinomycetes > Mycobacteriales > Mycobacteriaceae > Mycobacterium > Mycobacterium paraffinicum. Next base: position 17,211 of record NZ_LZSV01000018.1, on the reverse strand, counting down.
GCACCTTGTCCATCGGCAACCGGTCGCCGATCAGCCCCGTGGAGCAGACCGCAACCTCGACGGCGCCGGTCTCGGTCCCCCAGTCGGACAACGCGGCCGCGACCGCCTCGGCGGTGGCGTGGGCGTCCTGGAAGCCGCCCGGCCCGGTGCAGGCGTTGGCACCGCCGGAGTTGAGGATCACCGCGCGCAGCGCCCCGGTGGTCAGCACCTGCTGGGTCCACAGCACCGGCGCGGCCTTGACCTTGTTGCGGGTGAACACGCCGGCCGCCGCGTAGTCGGGTCCCTCGCTGAAAACCAGGGCCAGGTCGCGGTTGCCCGACGCCTTGATGCCGGAGGCGATGCCGGCGGCCCGGAACCCCGCCGGCGCGGTGACGCCCTGTTCGCGCACCAGGCGAGCCTCGGTGGTGCGGGTCACGGCGCGACCCCGACCACCGAAAGGCCTTGTGCCTCCGGCCAACCCAGCGCTAGGTTCATCGACTGCACCGCCGCGCCGCCGGTGCCCTTGACCAGGTTGTCGATGGCGGCGATGGCCACGAAGGTCTCCGCGGCCTCGTCCACCGCGACGGCCAGGTGCGCCGCGTTGCTGCCGATCACCGATCCGGTGCGGGGCAGCTGACCCTCGGGCAGCAGGTGGATGAAAGGTTCGGCGTCGTAAGCCTTTTCGTAGGCGGCCCGTAGCTGCGACAGCGGCGTACGGGTGCGCGCGGTGCAGGTGGCCAGGATGCCGCGCGAGGTCGGGATGAGCACCGGGGTGAACGACACCGTGACGTCGCGGTCGGTGACGGCCCGCAGGCCCTGGGCGATTTCGGGGGTGTGCCGGTGGGCGCCCGCGATGTTGTAGGCCCGCGCGGATCCGATGACCTCGGAGCCGAGCAGATCGGTCTTGGCGGCGCGGCCGGCCCCGGAGGCGCCGCTGACGGCGACCACCGTGACGGCGGGCTCGATCAGGTCCCCGGCCACCGCGGGCAGCAACGCCAGTAGCGCCGCGGTCGGGTAGCAACCCGGGACGGCGATGCGGCGCGCCCCGCGCAACCGCTCGCGCGCGCCGGGCAGTTCGGGCAGCCCGTAGGGCCAGCTGCCGGCGTGCGGGGAGCCGTAGAACCGTTCCCAGGCGCCGGCGTCGGTGAGCCGGAAGTCGGCGCCGCAGTCGATGATCAAGGTGTCGGGACCGAGTTGTTCGGCCAGCGCCGCCGAATGCCCGTGCGGCAGGGCCAGGAATACCACGTCGTGGCCGGCCAGCACGGCGAGTTCGGTGGGCTCGACCACCCGCTGGGCCAGCGGGGTCAGGTGCGGATGGTGCTCGCCGAGGGTGCTGCCGGCGCTCGTCGCGGCGGTCAGCGAACCGATGGCGAGGCGCCCGTCGGCGTAGGCCGGATGCCCGAGCAACAGCCGCAGGATTTCCCCGCCCGCATAGCCGCTGGCCCCGGCGATCGCCACCCTCAATACGTCGGCCACCCCGCCGATTCTGCATGGTTATGCATTGCTTTGCAAATCCATTCCAATGCGGGTCGCTAGCCGCGCAGTTCGGCGCCGACCGCCTCGGCGGCGCGTCGCACCGCGGCGTCGCGGGCCGCGCTGGCGTCGTCCTCGGTCAGCGTGCGATCCGGGGCGCGGAAACGCAGGGCGAAGGTCAGCGATTTGCGGTCCTCCCCGAGCTGCGGGCCGGTGAAGACGTCGAAAAGTTGCAGGTCTTCCAGCAGCTCGCCGGCGCCCTCCCGGACGGCGTCGGCCACCGCCTGGGCGGGCACGTGCGCGGGCACCACCAGGCTGAGGTCCTGGAAGACGGCCGGGAACGGCGACACCCTGGGCGCCGGCAGCGCCTGGACGATGGGGATCGCGTCGAGGTTCAGTTCGACGGCGCAGGTGCCCTTCGGCAGGTTGGACCGCTCGATCACGGCAGGGTGCAGTTGCCCGGCGTGACCGACGACGGTCTCCCCGACGAGCACCTCGGCGCACCGGCCCGGGTGCCATGGCAGGCGCTGGGCCGCCCGCAGGCTCACCTCGACGCCGCTGGCGCGGGCGATGATGCGCGCCGCTTCGAACGCGTCGGCGGCTTCGGCCCGGCGGCCGGGACCCCAGGGGCCGCGCCGTTCGCGCAGGCCCGCCAGCACCACCGCGACGTGCTGCGGCTGGCGGGGCAGCGAGGCGTCCAGCAGGGCGATCTCGTGGTCGGTGGGCCGGCGGTGCACGGGAATGGGCTGCACTCCGCGGGTCTGCTCGGTCGGTTGCACCACCTGCGCCAGGGCATACAGCGCGACGTCCACCAGCCCGCGGGATACGTTGCGCACCAACGCTTCCAGCAGCGCGGGCAGCAACGTGGTGGCCAGGTGCGGGCGGTCGGTCTCCAGCGGGTTGAGCACCTGCGTGGTGGCGCGTCGCGGGTCGTCTTCCGGCAGGCCCCAAAGGTCGAACACGCCTGCGGGCAGGAACGGCGTCGGCAGGATTTCGACGTACCCCGATTGCGCGAGCGACTTGCCGATGGCGCGACGACGCTTCTGCCCCGCGGTGAGGCCCCGGCCCGCCGGGGCCGCGGGCAGCACCGACGGGATGGCCTCCAGCCCCTCCAGCCGCAGCACCTCCTCGACCAGGTCGGCGGGCTGCAGCAGGTCGGGCCGCCAACTCGGCGGCGTCACGGTCAACGTGTCGCCGTCGCCGGTCACGTAACACCCGATTTGCGTCAGGCGCCGCGCGGTGGCGCCCGGCGGGTAGGCCACCCCGGCGACGCGGTCGGGCAGGTCGGCCGGGATCCGGACCGGCGGTAGCGACCAGTCGTCGGTCGGCGGGTCTCCCCGCCAATCGGTCAGCTTCTCCGATACCGCTCCCCCGGCGATCTCGACGAGCAGCGCCGCGCAGCGGTCCAGTGCGGCCACCGAGACGGCCGGGTCCACCCCGCGCTCGTAGCGCCGGGCGGCCTCGCTGGGCAGGTGCAACCGGCGCTGGGTGCGCGAGACGGCTGCCGGGTCCCAGACGGCGGCCTCCAGCAGCACTTCGGTGGAGTCGGCGCGCACCTCGGTGCTGGCCGCGCCCATCACGCCGCCGATCGCCGCGGTCGCCCGGTCGTCGACGATCAGGACGTCGGCCGGATCGAGCCGGCGCTCGACGTCGTCCAGGGTGACGACCGTCTCGCCGGGCCGGGCGAATCGCACGACCAGGCCTCCGGAGATGCGGTCGCAGTCATGCGCGTGCATGGGGTGACCGAGTTCGAGCATCACGTAGTTGGTGACGTCCACCGCCGGCGACGTCGCGCGGATCCCGGCCAGCAGCAGCCGCCGTTGCAGCCACCACGGCGACACCGCCGCGGGGTCGATCCCGGTGACGGGCCGCAGGGCGAACCGGCGCACGCCGGTCTCCGCGTCCACCGTGAGCGGCCACGCCTCCCCTTCGGCCGGCAACGGCTTGATGTCCGCGGGGTCGACGAAGTTCAGGTCGTAGGCGCAGGCGATCTCGCGGGCCAGCCCGCGCACCGACATGCCGTAGCCCCGGTCGGGGGTGATCGCCAGGTGAAAGACCACGTCGTCCAATCCCAGCACCGTGGCGCCGTCGGCGCCCGGCTCGGCCGTGCCGGCCGGCAGCACCAGGATCCCGGAATGGTCAGCACCCAAGCCGAGTTCGGCCGCCGAGCAGATCATGCCGTCCGAGTCGCGGCCGTAGGTCTTGCGCGCCGTGATCGCAAACCCGCCCGGCAGCGTGGTGCCGGGCAACGCCACGACCACCAGATCACTGACTACGAAATTCGTTGCCCCGCAGACGATGTCGCGCTCCGCGCCGTCGCCGACATCGACCCGGCAGGCGCGGATCGGCTTTTTGAAGCCGGTGAGCTCCTCGATGCTCGTCACCCGTCCCACGGCCAGCGGCCCGTCGACCGGGCCGAGGGTGACGACCTCCTCGACCTCGTGGCCGATGCGCACCAGCGTCTGCTCGAGATCACCGGGGGCGACGTCCCAGCCAGGCGAGCCCGCCGCTACCACTTCCCGCAGCCAGCTGTAGGGGATGCGCATCAGGCACCCACCCCGAACGGCAACGAGAACCGGACATCGCCCTCGACCATGTCGCGCATGTCGGGTATGCCGTTGCGGAACTGCAGGGTGCGTTCCAGGCCCATGCCGAACGCAAATCCGGAGTAGACGTCCGGGTCAATCCCGGCTGCCCGCAACACGTTCGGGTGCACCATGCCGCAGCCGCCCCACTCCACCCAGCCGGCGCCGCCCTTCTTGCCGACGAACCACACGTCGACCTCGGCGGAGGGCTCGGTGAACGGGAAAAAGTGCGGGCGGATCCGGGTGCGCGCCTCCGGGCCGAACTCGGCCCGGGCGAACGCGTCGAGGGTGCCCCGCAGATGCGCCATGGACAGACCCCGGTCCACTGCCAGCCCCTCGACCTGGTGGAAGACCGGCGTGTGGGTGGCGTCGAGCTCGTCGGTGCGGAAGGTGCGGCCGATCGAGATGATGTAGACGGGCAGCTCGTGGGCCAGCAGGGTGCGCACCTGCACCGGCGACGTGTGGGTGCGCAGCAGCTGCCGGGAGTCGTCCGGCGCGATGTAAAAGGTGTCCTGCTCGCTGCGCGCCGGGTGGTCCGCGGGGAAGTTGAGGGCGTCGAAGTTGAACTGCTCGGTCTCGACTTCCGGCCCCTCCGCCAGCTCCCACCCCATCGCGACGAAGGTGTCGGCGATGTGGTCGGCGAGCTGGGTGATCGGGTGCCGGGCGCCGATCGGCTGCCGGCTTGACGGCAGGGTGACGTCGATGCCCTCGGCGGCCAGCACCGCCGCGTCGCGTTCGGCGCGCAGCGCCGCCAGTCGATCCTCGTAGCTGCGCTGCACTTCGGTTCGCGCGGAATTGACCCGCTTGCCCGCGTCGGCCCGCTCGTCCTTGGGGACGCTGCCCAGCGCCTGGCGGGCCAGCGCCAGCGGTGAGCGGTCACCGAGGTGCTCGGTCTTCACACGCGCCAGCGCGTCCAGATCGCCGGCGAGCGCGATCGCCTCCCGGGCGGCGCCGACCGCCGTGGCCAAGGCGTCCGGTGACAGGTCGACGGGCTGAGCACCCACGCGGCGACACTCTCCTTGCTGATGAAGGGCTGGGGAGGAAGCTTGCCCAGCGGCAAGTGCCGATCATAGTGATGCGGTGCGTGCAGCCCGGCGGGCGCTTCGGACTAACGGCGGGCGGACGGCCTAGCCGGTTGTGACGGGCTGCGCACCGGTCAGCGCGTGCTCGTCCAGCACCGCGCTGCGCCCGGAGACGAACTGCACGAGCTTGTGCGCGGCCAGCGCGCCCAGGACGCCGAAGGCGGGCGCCGCGGCCATCGTTCCCCAGTGGTGGGCCAGCAGTAGAAAGCCGAAGCCAGACGAGGCGGCCAGCATCATGATGCGCACCGGCGTCCAGTGGATGGGCTGGCGGAGCCGGGCGGAGACCAGCACGCCCAACACCACGGCGACGGTGTGACCGGCGTCGGTGAAATCGCCGCCGATGATCGCCGAGGAGGTGCCGGCCGCCACCCACCAGCCGACCCAGGCGGCCCGCCAGCGCTGGGGAATCACCGCCGTCATCGCTCCGAGCACCGCCAGGGCGCCGTAGCTCATCCCGACATCGCTGGCCCGGGTGATCGACAGTGGCATCCACTCGAACTCGACCGCGGCGGCCAGGGCGGCGGCCACGAGCAGCGTCGCGCCGATGTGACCGACGAGGAACGCCACCACCAGCCGAATGGTGCGCAGGTGCAGCTCGCCGAGCGCGAGCAGGCAGGTCAGGAACGGTAACCAGAAGTAGAGCGGACCGGCGTCGACGACCAGCGCGCTGCCCAGCAGCGTGCCCACGTGGCCATGGGCGAGGTTGTGCAGGTTGGTGCTGGCCCGCTCGACCAGCACGTCGTGCGCGTGCGGCCCGAGCGCCAGGATGGCACCGCTGACGGCAAGCAGCATCGCCACGTATCCCACCGTGAACTGGACCCGGGCGAGCCGGGCGAAGATGCCCCCAAACATTGCATCCATTATGTCGACTAATTTGTTTCGGAAGTGTGATCGGGCGCTGTCAACTCCCTATGAGTCCGCAAACGATATATCGCTAAGTCGGACGGGACGCCCGTAGTTTTGCCCGCGAACACCGGTTTACGTGCGCGTTTGGCCACGACGCCCATCGCGTCCAGTTCGCTCTGGGTGATCAGGTCGAGTGTCGAACCTGACACCATGACCCCGCCCTTAGTGGCCCGTTCCATCACCCGCGCGGCGATGTTGACGTCGACACCGAGCCAGTCCGCCGCCAACCGCTGGGGCCGCCCGGTGTGGATCCCGACCCGCATCCGCGGCGTGTAGCCCGCCACCTCGACCGACTTCAACGCCTCCTTGGCGGCCAGGACGGCCCGCACCGCGACCGTGGGATCGCCGAAGACGGCCATCAGACCGTCACCCATCCGTTTGACGATTTGGCCACCGGCGTCCAGCAGCGGCGACTCGATGGCCCGCGCCACCTGGCGCAGCAGGGTGAGCGCCGCCTCGTCACCGGCCTGCAAGGACCACGACGAGAAGCCGACCAGGTCGGTGAACACCAACGTCACCTCGGGATTCGCGGGACGTCGGGCGACCGACTCGATCAGCGCCTGCCACACCTGCAACAGCCCGAGGCTGACCTCACGCGACACCGCGTCGCGATCCCCCAGCAGCCGGTCGGCGGCTCGCGCCGCGGCGCGCGGTCCACCCTCGCCGGCCGTGGACAGCGGGTCGCCGAACTCGGGATCGCCGGGTAGCAGACGCCGCGCCCGGCGGATGAACGCCACCGCGCCGGGATTGTGATTCCGGTTGTGCAACCACTGCGAGGCGCCGTGCGCCGAGACCGCGGAATGCGGCGGCGAATCGGGCTCGCCCGAGTCCGAGTCGCGATGCGCGAGTTCCACCTGGCCAGGTTATTTGGTTCTGGCGGAGGCGGGCAATGAAGGCCCCACGGTTTGTGTCACAGCTCGCAACGTATCGCCTGATCACAGGGGCGCCACACCGCTATGGACGCTGCATAACACCCGCCGGCGCGCACGGCCGAAATCGTAGACAACGCGCGTTGTCAAAGTTATCGTGAGCCGAGGAGGCCGAGATGACTGCCATTCCAATGAGATCCGACGATCCGCTCGGACCCGATTCCCTGACCTGGAAGTACTTCGGCGATCTACGCACGGGAATGATGGGCGTCTGGATCGGCGCGATCCAGAACATGTATCCGGAGCTGGGCGCGGGCGTCGAGGAGCATTCGATCCTGCTGCGCGAGCCCCTGCAGCGGGTGGCCCGCTCGGTGTACCCGATCATGGGCGTCGTCTACGACGGCGACCGGGCGGCCCAGACGGGGCGGCAGATCAAGAGCTACCACCACACCATCAAGGGCGTCGACGCGTCCGGCCGGCGGTATCACGCGCTGAACCCCGAAACCTTCTATTGGGCCCACGCCACCTTCTTCATGCTGGTGATCAAGGTGGCTGAGTACTTCTGCGGGGGCTTGACGGAGGCCGAGAAGCGGCAGCTGTTCGACGAGCACGTGCGGTGGTACCGGATGTATGGGATGAGCATGCGACCGGTGCCCACCTCGTGGGAGGAGTTCTGCGAGTACTGGGATCGGGTCTGCCGCGAGGAATTGGAAATCAACCAGGCGACGCTGGACATCTTCCAAATCCGGATCCCCAAGCCGAAATTCGTGCTGGTGCCGACGCCGATCTGGGACCAGATGTTCAGGCCGCTGGTCGCCGGCCAGCGCTGGATCGCGGCGGGCTTGTTCGAGCCCGCGGTTCGCGAGAAGGCGGGCATGCGCTGGACGCCGGGCGACGAGGTGCTGCTGCGCCTGTTCGGCAAGTTCGTCGAACTGGCCTTCCTGGCGGTTCCCGACGAGATTCGGCTGCACCCCCGTGCGCTGGCCGCGTACCGCCGGGCCGAGGGGCGACTGCCCAGCAACGCGCCGTTGGTGGAGGCTCCGCCGTTCATGGCGCCGCCGCGCGACCGCCGCGGCCTGCCCATGCATTACTTCCCTCCCCGTCCGCGGTCGCCGCTCGATCCCGCGAAGGCCCTCATGGAGCGCGCCGGCTCGCTGGTGCACGGGACGCTGTCGCTGGCGGGTCTGCGGCCCGCCCGGGGTCGCGTCAGGGCCGCTTGAACATGCCCAGCGCCTGCGCGCTCTGGTAGAGGCAGATGGCCGCGGCCGAGGCCACGTTCAGGCTCTCGGCACCGCCGGCCATCGGGATGCGCATGCGGTGATCGGCCGCCGCCGCGATTTCGGTTGGCAGACCCTGTGATTCGGGCCCGAACAACCACGCGGTCGGCCTGGCGAGCAGTGCCGCGGCGTCGTCGAGGCGCGTCTCGCCGTCCACCGTGGTCGCCAGCACCTGCAGCCCCGCGGCGCGCACGGCGCCCAGCGCGGCGGCCGCGTCGGGCGCGGCGACCACCGGAATCGAGAAGATGCTGCCGGTCGAGGCACGGAGACACTTGCCGTTGTACGGGTCGACGCTGTGCCCGCCGAGGATCACACCCTGCGCGCCCATGGCGTCGGCGATGCGAATGACCGTGCCGGCGTTGCCCGGCTCGCCGATCTCGACGGCGACCGCGATCAGCCGGGGCGAACCGGCCAGCACGTCCGCCAGGCCGGTCGCCGGCATTTCGCAGACGGCGACCAGTCCGGCGGGGGTGACGGTGTCGGATAGCGCCTTTGCGGCCCGCTCGCTGACCAGATGGACCGGACAGCGCTGCGCGCCAAGCAAAGCCGCATACCGCTGCGACGCGGTTTCGGTGACGAAGACGTCGCGGACCAGACCGCGGGCGGCCGCCGCCTCGACCAGGTTGGGGCCTTCGGCCAGGAATCGGCCCGCCCGCCGCCGGCCGACGTGGCGATGCAGTTTGACCGCCGCGGCGACCCGGGCCGAACGTTCGGTCAGCACCTGCACCCGGGAGCCGGTTAGGCGGCCTCTCCGGAATCCGAGGGTGCGTTCACGTCCTCGGGCAGTGCGGCCCGGGCGACGTCAACCAGCGCGGTGAATGCCGCGGGATCGGTGATCGCGATGTCGGCGAGGTTCTTGCGGTCCACTTCCACACCGGCGGCCTTCAAACCCTGGATCAGCCGGTTGTAGGTGATGTCGTTGGCGCGGGCCGCCGCATTGATCCGCGAGATCCACAGTTTCCGGAACTCGCCCTTGCGCGCGCGGCGGTCGCGGTAGGCGTAGTTCAACGAATGCAGCTGCTGCTCTTTGGCTTTGCGGTAGAGCCGCGAGCGCTGGCCGCGATAGCCCTTCGAGGCCTTGAGAATGCTGCGCCTCTTCTTGTGGGCGTTGACCGCCCGCTTCACGCGTGCCATGGGTGTTCCTACTCTCGTTCTAAGTCAATGGGTCGGGTGCCGGCACCGACGGGTCCCGGCGCTCGGCTTGTTGAAGGTCAGCCGTTCAGCAGCTTGTTAATCCGCTTGGTGTCGTTGGCCGCCACGGTCGTGCGGCCTTCCAGCCGGCGAGTCCGGGTGGACGGCTTGTGCTCTAACAGGTGCCGACGGTTCGCCTTTTCGCGCAGGATCTTGCCGGTTCCGGTGCGCCGGAACCGCTTCGAAGCCCCGCTGTGGGTCTTGGCCTTGGGCATGTTTCCTCTACTTCTCAAATTCTCGCTATTTGGTCTAGGTCAGTTGGGTGAAGGGGTGTCGGCGCCCGCGTCGGCGTCCGATGCCGCGCCGTCCCCTGGTCCTTCGGGGTGCCGCGCCCTGGCACGAGTCTTCGCGCCTCGGTGCGGGGCCAGCACCATCGTCATGTTGCGGCCGTCCTGCTTGGCGGACGTCTCGACGAAGCCGTATTCGGCGACGTCCGCGCCCAGCCGCTGCAACAGGCGGTAGCCCAGCTCGGGCCGCGACTGCTCACGTCCGCGGAACATGATGGTGACCTTCACCTTCGAACCCGCCTCCAGGAAGCGGATCACGTGACCCTTCTTGGTCTCGTAATCGTGATCGTCGATCTTCGGTCGCAGTTTTTGCTCTTTGACGACGGTCTGCTGCTGGTTCCGGCGGGATTCGCGCGCCTTTTGCGCCGCCTCGTATTTGAACTTGCCGTAGTCCATGATCTTGCAGACCGGGGGTCTGGCGTTCGGGGCGACTTCGACAAGGTCGAGATCGGCGTCCGCAGCGACGCGAAGTGCGTCTTCGATGCGCACTATGCCTACCTGCTCTCCCCCGGGGCCGATCAATCTGACTTCAGGTACGCGGATGCGCTCGTTGACGCGGGTCTCAGTGCTGATGGGGCCTCCCTTGTTGGGCTTATAGGTATCCTGCGCTCGCGGCCAGGGCCTCGGTCGGGAGTCAGCGGCGGAAACACCACACCACCAGCAGAAAAGCCCTGCAATAGCAGGGCCCAATGCCGACCGATCACGGCTTGCAACTGGTCAAGCCGCCCGCGTTGCTCGCGGAACAGACATGCGCGATGCCTGTGACCGGACCGCCAAGCCTTGAAGGAAACTTCGTGGCACGCGGTGGGAGTGGGACTCCACTTACTGTTCCTGGCCTTCGCCGGGATGGTCGCGGACGCTAGTTTAGCAGCCACGGGGCGGCTTTTTGCACTTCGCCCCCGCCCCCGTCCGGCGCGCACGAGCACGCTTTGGCGACCGGACCAATTATTGCTAGCCCCACTTAGCGCTTCGCCAAGCTTTTCACGGATTGAGGGCATATCCTCGCGGTCTGTGACACTCGCTTCATCTCGTTCGGGGTCCCGTTCGGGGACTCGCGGCCGGTCGCAATCCCGGTATCGCTGGGTACCGGCGGCGGCCGGGTGGATCGTGGGCGTCATCGCCACCGTGTCCCTGCTGGCCAGCGTGTCCCCGGCGATCCGGTGGCTGATCAAGGTCCCCCGCGAGTTCATCAACAACTACCTGTTCAACTTCCCCGACACCAGCATCGCGTGGTCGTTCGTGCTCGCATTGCTGGCCGCGGCGCTGACCGCCCGGAAACGGATCGCCTGGCTGGTGTTGCTCGGCCAGATGATCCTTGCCGCCGGCCTGAACGTCGCCGACATGGCCGCGGGCGACAACACCGCGGCCGAGACCTTCGGGGAGAACCTCGGGTTCGCGGTGCACATCGTCGCGATCGTGCTGCTGGTGCTGGCATACCGGGAGTTCTGGGCCAAGGTCCGCAAAGGCGCCATGGTCAAGGCGGCCGCGGTGCTGGTCGCGGGGGACGTGGTCGGAATCCTCGTCTCGTGGGGTCTGGTGGAGTTGTGGCCCGGAACGCTGGCGCGCCCGGACCGCCTGCCCTACGTGGCCAACCGGGTCGTCGGATTCGCCCTGGCCGATCCGGACCTGTTCACCGGCAAGCCGCACGTGTTCCTCAACGCGATCTTCGGCCTGTTCGGAGCGCTGGCGCTGATCCTGGCGACCATCGTGCTCTTCCAATCCCAGCGCGCCGAGAATGCGCTCACGGGCGAGGACGAGTCGGCCATCCGCGGGCTCCTCGAGCTGTACGGCAAGCACGACTCGCTCGGATACTTCGCGACCCGCCGCGACAAGTCGGTGGTGTTCGCGCAGAGCGGCCGCGCCGCCATCACCTACCGCGTCGAGGTCGGCGTATGCCTGGCCAGTGGCGACCCGATCGGCGACCCGCGGTCGTGGCCGCAGGCCATCGACGCCTGGCTGGGCCTGTGCCAGGCGTACGGCTGGGCGCCGGGCGTCATGGGCGCCAGCACGCAGGGGGCGCGCGTCTACCGGGAGGCCGGGCTGAACGCGCTCGAGTTGGGCGACGAGGCGATCCTGCGGACCGCCGATTTCCGGCTGTCCGGTCCCGACATGCGCGGGGTGCGCCAAGCCGTCACTCGGGCCCGCCGGGCCGGGCTGACCCTGCGCATCCGCCGGCACCGCGACATCTCGACCGAGGAGATGGCCCAGACCATCACCCGCGCCGACGCCTGGCGCGACACCCAGACCGAGCGCGGCTTTTCCATGGCGCTCGGCCGGCTGGGCGATCCGGCGGACGGGGATTGCCTGCTGGTCGAAGCGCTGGACCGCGACGGCGCCGTCGTCGCGATGCTGTCGCTGGTCCCGTGGGGAACCACCGGGGTCTCCCTGGACTTGATGCGCCGCTCGCCGCAATCCCCCAACGGCACCATCGAGCTCATGGTCAGCGAGCTCGCGCTGACCGCCGAAACCCTTGGCATCAGCCGCATTTCGTTGAACTTCGCGATGTTCCGCTCGGCGTTCGAACAGGGCGCGCAACTCGGCGCAGGCCCGGTCGCCCGGCTGTGGCGGGGGCTGCTCCTGTTCTTCTCGCGGTGGTGGCAGCTGGAGACGCTGTACCGGTCGAACATGAAGTACCAACCGGAATGGGTTCCGCGCTACGCCTGCTACGAGGACGCGCGCCTGATCCCCCGGGTCGGCGTCGCCTCGGTGATCGCCGAGGGCTTCCTGGTGCTGCCGTTCACCCGGCGCGACAAGGTGCACACCGGCCATCACCCCGCCGTGCCGCCCAGGCTGGCGGAGTCGGGCCTGCTGCACCACGACGGCTCGGCGCCCGACGTCAGCGAGTTACAACAACGACGCGACGACGCGGAACTCGAAGAGTCGAGGGCCCGCCTGCCCGAGCAGGTGCGGGTGCGCCTGGCAAAACTGAAGATATTGCGGCGCAACGGCATTGATGCCTACCCGGTGGGATGCCCGCCCAGCCACACCGTCTCCCGGGCGCTGGACGCCGACGATCAGGAAACCGTCTCCGTGGCGGGCCGGATATTGCGGATACGCGACTACGGCGGGGTGCTGTTCGCCCAGCTGCGGGACTGGTCGGGCGAATTGCAGGTGCTGCTGGACAATTCACGCCTGGAGCACGGCCGCACCGCGGACTTCACCGCGGCCATCGACCTCGGCGACCTGGTCGAGATGGCCGGGCACATGGGCTTTTCCAAGAACGGAACCCGCTCGTTGATCGTGCGCGACTGGCGGATGATCGGTAAGTGCCTGCGGCCGCTGCCGAACAAGTGGAAGGGGCTGACCGACCCCGAGGCGCGGGTGCGGACCCGCTACGTCGACCTGGCGGTCAATCCCGAGTCGCGCGAGCTGGTCACGGCCCGCAGCAGCGTCCTGCGCTCCGTCCGGGAAACGTTGTTCGCCAAGGGGTTCATCGAGGTCGAGACGCCGATCCTGCAGCAGATCCACGGCGGAGCCACCGCCCGGCCGTTCGTCACCCACATCAACACCTACGACATGGACCTGTTCCTGCGGATCGCGCCGGAGCTGTACCTGAAGCGGTTGTGCGTCGGCGGCGTGGAGCGGGTGTTCGAGTTGGGCCGGGCCTTCCGCAACGAGGGGGTCGACTTCAGCCACAACCCGGAGTTCACGCTGCTGGAGGCCTACCAGGCGCATGCCGATTACACGGTGTGGATCGACGGCAGCCGGGAGCTCATTCAAAACGCCGCGCAGGCCGCCCACGGCGAGCAGACCGTGCTGCGGCCCGGCGCCGACGGCCGCCTGGAACCGGTCGACATCTCCGGGGACTGGCCGGTGAAGACCGTGCACGACGCGGTGTCCGAGGCGCTCGGGGAACACATCGATCCCGACACCCCGTTGTCCGTTTTGCGCAAATTCTCCGACGCCGCCCACATTCCGTATCGGGCGCAGTGGGACGCCGGCGCGGTGGTGCTCGAGCTCTACGAGCACCTGGTCGAGGACCGAACCGAGCGGCCGACCTTCTACATCGACTTCCCGACGTCCGTCTCGCCGTTGACTCGGCCGCACCGCAGCCGGCGCGGCGTCGCCGAGCGGTGGGACCTGGTGGCCTGGGGGGTCGAGCTGGGGACCGCGTACAGCGAGCTCACCGACCCGGTGGAGCAGCGCCGCCGCCTGCAGGAGCAATCGCTGCTGGCGGCCGGCGGCGACCCGGAGGCGATGGAACTCGACGAGGACTTCCTGCAGGCCATGGAGTACGCGATGCCGCCCACCGGCGGGCTCGGCATGGGCATCGATCGGCTCGTCATGCTCATAACCGGCCGCAGCATTCGCGAAACGCTGCCATTTCCGCTGGCCAAGCCCCACTAGGCGGCTTGGGACACGCAGGCGGTCCCATGGCGAACATTCGGTGAATATGTTCCAGGCCGGTTAACAATGGATCACAATGAATGCCGTGACCGCGTCGACGATCAATGCCACGACGCAGTTGCTGGCAAGTAGCCACACCTCGCTGATGCACGGCTGGGTGCCCACCACGATCCAGGTGGTGACCGCGGTCGTGCTGACCCTGGCCGTCGGCTGGCGGTCGCGTCGCTGGCGGACCGTGTGGTTGCCGGCGGCTGCGCTGGCCGGCGCTGCCGTGGCCTATCTGACGCACTGGTACATCGTCGACCGCGGCCTGTCCGACGAACCCGCGCCCGCGGCACTGTGGCTCTGGATCACGTTGACCGGCATGGCGGTGGCGGTGCTGGTCCTGGGGTGGCGCGGCGCTCGCCGCTGGCGGCGTGGGGCGGGCCTGCTGGCCGTGCCGTTGTGCGCGCTGTGTGCTGCGCTGGTGCTCAACCTGTGGGTCGGCTACTTCCCCACCGTGCAGGCCGCGTGGAACCAGATCACCTCCGGTCCCCTGCCCGACCAGACCGACCCGGCCACCGTCACCGCGATGGCCGCCAAACGGGCGCGGCCACCGCACGGCAGCGTGGTTCCGGTGGTGATCCCTTCTGACGCCTCGCATTTCAAGCACCGCGGTGAGCTGGTTTACCTGCCGCCCGAGTGGTTCACCAGCAGCCCGCCGCCGGCGCTGCCGACGGTCATGATGATCGGCGGCCAGTTCAACACCCCGGCCGACTGGACCCGCGCGGGCAACGCGGTCAAGACGATCGACGACTTCGCGGCCGCCCACGACGGCAAGGCCCCGGTGCTGGTCTTCGTCGACTCCGGCGGGGCCTTCAACAACGACACCGAATGCGTCAACGGCGTCCGCGGTAACGCCGCCGACCATCTGACCAAAGACGTTGTGCCGTACATGGTTTCCAAGTTCGGCGTCAGCCGCGACCGGTCGCACTGGGGCGTCGCGGGCTGGTCGATGGGCGGCACCTGCGCGGTCGACCTGACCGTCATGCACCCCGACATGTTCAGCGCGTTCGTCGACGTCGCGGGCGACTTCTTCCCCAACGCCGGAAACAAGACCCAAACCATCGCGCGGCTCTTCGGCGGAAACCCCGACGCGTGGGCGGCATTCGACCCGACCACGGTGATCAGCCGGCACGGCCCCTATAGCGACGTCGCCGGCTGGTTCGCCATCTCCTCAGATGGCCCGCCCGCCACGCGCCACGACCCGATGATGACCGACAGCGGCGCGATCCGTCTCGCCAGCCGGGAAGCCGCCGCCGACCCCGGCAACCAGACGGCGGCCGCTTACTCGCTGTGCGCACTCGGGCGCGCCAACGGAATCGACTGCGCGGTGCAGGCGCAGCCGGGCAAGCACGATTGGCCGTTCGCCGACCGGGTCTTCGCCGCCGCGCTGCCGTGGCTGGCCGGCCGGCTGGGCACGCCGGGAATCCCGCGGACCGCGTTGCCCGGCGCTGCCCCACCCGCGCCCGCCACCCCGGTCATCGTCCCGGCCGACCATTCGCCCGCCAGGCGGTAGCCCGCCGGTGTTATCCGTTGCGCGGGTCCGGCGCGCGATCTTTGCGCGGCACTGCAATCCGTGGAGCGCCTGGACCCGCTGGGCGAGCACCCCGCTGATCCTGGTGCCACCGTGGACGCGGCGCTGGAGCCATGCGGCGTGGATCGGGCTCTGGCTGGCCGTCAACCCGTTCGTTTTCGGCAAGCCGGCGCACGAGCGGGCGTGGTCGACGCGGGCGATGCTGGGCGAGGAGTTGTGGATCAGCCGTCGCCCCCGGGACGCGGCCATGGTGGTCAGCGCCCTGACATCGGTGGCCGCGCTGGCTGCCGTCGTCGCCGCGCGCCGCCGTCGCCTGCTGCCCGCGGCGGCTGCTATCGCGGTGCAGATGGCGTTGACGCTGGTGTACTGGGAGCAGATGGTGCGTTATCTGGAGCGCGAGCGGCGGGCGGGCCTTTAGTAGCGTGACCTCCATGCCCGACGAACCAACCCCACCCGATCCCGGGTACGACAGCGCCGGTGTGCCGACCTTCGAATCCGTCCGCGAGAAGATCGAAAACCGCTACGCGACATCCGTGGGCGACGCGGAATTGGACGCCGAATCGCCCGAGGGCCGCTCTGTGACCGAGCAATACGACGAGCGCGAGCGCGCCGCGGCCGAACGGTTGGCCGAGATCCGCGAGTCGATGCGCACGGATGAGGACTAGGGCAGCTGGCTTAGCGTCGGGGGGACGTCGATGAGTGAAACGCAGCCCGGTTCGCGGATCGGGAGCAGGTTCGGGCCGTACCAACTGCGCCGCCTGCTGGGCCGCGGCGGGATGGGCGAGGTCTACGAGGCCTACGACACCGTCAAGGACCGCGTGGTCGCGCTCAAGCTGGTCTCCGAGGAAGTCAGCTCCGACAACGTCTTTCGCCGGCGCATGCAACGCGAGGCCCGGACCGCTGGCCGGCTGCAGGAACCCCATATCGTGCCGATCCACGACTACGGCGAACTCGACGGTCAAGTGTTCATCGACATGCGCCTGATCGAAGGGCGTCACGTGGGCACGGAGCTGAGCCGCACCGGGCCGCTGCCACCGCCGCGCGCCGTCGCGATCGTCGAACAGGTCGCCTCCGCGCTCGACGCCGCGCACCGCGCCGGGGTCATTCATCGCGACATAAAACCCGAGAACATTCTGCTCACCGAGGGCGACTTCGCCTACCTGGTCGACTTCGGCATCGCCGCGGCCGCCACCGACCAGCGGGCGACCAGGATGACGAAAACCGGCGCCGCCATCGGCAGCTGGAACTACATGGCACCCGAGCGATTCGGCAACGACGACCCGACCTACCGCGTCGACATCTACGCTCTCGCCTGTCTGCTATTCGAATGCCTCACGGGGACAACACCTTTCCAAGCCACCAGCCTCAGCAGTCTGATGGCCGCACACCTGGTGGAGCCGATCCCGCGCCCCAGCCAACGCAATCCCGCCGTCCCGACGGCGTTCGACGAGGTCATCGCCCGCGGTATGGCAAAAGACCCCAACGACCGTTACGTCACCGCAGGCGATCTCGCGAAAGCGGCCCTGCGCGCGCTGAGCACTCCAGACCAGCACCGCGCGACCGATCTGATCCAGCAGAGCCAACACTTCGCCCCACCGCCGCGCATGGAACAGTTCCGGACCTGTCTCTTATACACATC
>NZ_LZSV01000017.1 GCF_001665605.1 Mycobacterium sp. 852014-50255_SCH5639931 | reverse complement strand
CCTCCACCCGCCGCACCGGCACCGCCCCCCAGTTTCCAGCCGCACCCGCAGATGCCGGCGCCGGAGACCCGGATGTCACCCACCAGCGCCAAGCCGCCCGAGGTGGCCAACCTGGCGACGAAGATGTTCCACGCGCTCAGGCCTTCGCGAACCGGGGCCATCCAGAAGCCTTCCGGCGCGCTGACCATCGGCCGTTCCACCGACAACGACGTCGTCATCCAGGACGTCCTCGCGTCCCGCCATCACGCGTTCCTGACCCAGACGCAGCTGGGCACCGAGATCCGCGACGCGCACAGCGTCAACGGCACCTTCGTCAACGGCGTGCGGGTGGGGTCCGCGGTGCTGACCGAGGGCGACGTGGTCACCATCGGAAACGTCGACCTAGTGTTCACCCGCGGTGAGCTGCTCCGCCGCACCGAGGCCGCGACGCGCACCGGCGGCCTGGAAGTGAACTCCGTCTGCTACACCGTCGACCACGGAAAGCAGCTGCTCGACCACATCTCGCTGACCGCCCGGCCCGGCACGCTGACGGCCATCATCGGCGGTTCGGGTGCCGGCAAGACCACGCTGTCGCGGCTGATCGTGGGCTACACCAGCCCCACTTCGGGCACGGTGACCTTCGAGGGTCACGACATCCACGCCGAGTACGCCTCGATGCGCAGCAGGATCGGAATGGTCCCGCAAGACGACGTCGTGCACCGCCAACTGACCGTCAACCAGGCCCTGAACTACGCCGCCGAGCTGCGACTGCCCCCCGACACCAGCAAAGCCGAGCGGGCTCAGATCGTCGCCCAGGTCCTCGAAGAACTCGACATGACCAAGCACGCCGAGACCCGGGTCGACAAGCTGTCGGGCGGCCAGCGCAAGCGCGCCTCGGTGGCCCTCGAGCTGCTAACCCAGCCGTCCCTGCTGCTGCTCGACGAGCCGACCTCCGGCCTGGACCCGGCGCTGGATCGTCAGGTCATGCTGATGCTGCGCCAGCTCGCCGACGCCGGACGCACAGTGTTGGTGGTGACCCACTCGGTGTCCTACCTGGACGTGTGCGATCAGATCCTGCTGGTCGCGCCGGGCGGCAAGACCGCGTTCTGCGGGCCACCCGATCAGGTCGAGGCGGCCATGGGCACCCGTAACTGGGCCGACATCTTCGCGAAGGTGGGCGCCGATCCCGACGAGGCCAACCGCCGCTTCAAGGAGCGCAATCAGCAGCAGTCCCAGGCGCCGTCCCCGCAGAGCCCGGCCGACCTGGGCGAACCGCCGAGGACCGACCTGTGGCGGCAGCTGTCCACGATCGCCCGCCGCCAGGTGCGCCTCGTCGTATCCGACCGCGGTTACACGATCTTCCTGGCGATCCTGCCGTTCCTCATCGGCGCGTTGTCGCTGACGGTGAAAGGCCCCCACCCCGGCCTCGGCCCGGCCGATCCGCTGGGCATCGCCCCCACGCAGCCGCAGTACATCATGGTGCTGCTGAACATCGGCGCAGTCTTCATGGGCACCGCGCTGACGATCCGCGACCTGATCGGCGAGCGCGCGATCTTCCGGCGGGAGCAGGCCGTCGGGCTGTCCACCACCGCCTACCTGCTGGCAAAGATCGCGGTGTTCTGCGTCTTCGCGACGATGCAGGCGGCGGTGGCGACGATGATCGTGCGGCTGGGCAAGGGTGCGCCGACGGCCCACCCGCCGTTCTTCGGCAACTCCACCTTCTCGCTGTTCGTCACCGTCGCGGGCACCTGTGTGGCGTCGGCGATGCTGGGCCTGCTGTTGTCGGCCGTGGCGCAGTCCAACGAACAGATCATGCCGCTGCTCGTGGTGTCGATCATGTCGCAGCTGGTGTTTTCCAGCGGCATGATCCCGGTCTATCAGCGCTTCGGCCTCGAGGAGCTCGCGTGGCTGACACCGGCCCGCTGGGGCTACGCCGCGGGTGCGTCGTCGATCGACTTTCCATCGCTGGTGAAGGTCAAACAGATCCCCACCAACGACCCGATCTGGCAGCACTCCAAACACATCTTCGTGTTCGACATGGCGATGCTCGCGTTCCTGTCCGCCGCCTACACCGGCTTCGTCCGATGGCACATCCGGCTGAAACGCTGAGATGACTCAAGCCGCGGCGCCAGTCCTCACTGTTCGATCCGACCGATCGAAGGGCAGCTTCGCGGCCGGCCGCGACGTGGTCGTCGGGAGCGACCTGCGCGCGGACTTGCGGGTGGCGCATCCGCTGGTCGCCCGCTCGCACCTGCTGCTGCGCTTCGATCGCGGCAAGTGGATTGCGCTGGACAACAATTCGCTGAACGGGGTGTACGCGAACGGCCAGCGGGTGCCGCTGGTCGACATCGAGGACGGCCAGACCGTCAACATCGGCAAGCCCGACGGCCCCCCGATCACCTTCGAAATCGGCCACCACACCGGGGCCGTGGGCATGCTCCCGCCGACCACGGAGTCGATCCCGGTCATCTCGCCGCCCAGCGACGCCCAGCCGGTGCGTGCGCAGCCGGCCGGCCAGCGGCCGCCGGCGCCACCGCGGCAACCACCGGCGCAGCCGCCGCGCCCGCACCCGTGGGAGGGGCCGCACCGCACCACCGCCGTACCGATCGTCCGGCCGGATGCCGCGACCCGCTCGGTACCGCAGACAGGCGGGCCGCCGGAGCTCAATCAGCCGACCCAGATCGGCGTGAGCGGCCAGGTGGCGGAGTTCCCCACCACGCGGGTGAAGAACCTGGGTCCCGATTCCGAGCGGGGGACCGAGCGGCCCGGACGCGCGGCCTGGATCGGTCGCGCCCTCAACAACGACATCGTCATTCACGACGTGCTGGCGTCGCGGCACCACGCGTTCCTGACGCCGACGCCGGCGGGCCCCGAGATCCGCGACGCCAACAGCAGCAACGGCACCTTCGTCAACGGGGTCAAGGCCGCGTCCGCGGTGCTGTCCGAGGGCGACGTGGTGACCATCGGCAACGTCGACCTGGTGTTCTCCGGCGGCATCCTGGTCCGCCGCCAGGAGGCCGCCGCGCGCACCGGCGGCCTGGAGGTGCGGGGCGTCGACTTCAGCGTCAACGGCAAGAACCTGCTCGAAAAGATTTCCATGACGGCCCGCCCGGGCACGCTGACCGCACTCATCGGCGGGTCCGGCGCCGGCAAGACCACGCTGTCGCGGCTGATCGCCGGGTACGCCACCCCGACCTCCGGGCTGGTCACGTTCGAGGGCCACAACATCCACACCGAGTACGCGTCGCTGCGGACCAGGATCGGGATGGTCCCCCAGGACGACGTGGTGCACCGCCAGCTCACGGTCAACCAGGCCCTCGGCTACGCGGCCGAGCTGCGGCTGCCGCCCGACACCACCAAGGCCGACCGGGAAGAGGTCGTCGCGCAGGTGCTCGACGAGCTGGGGCTGACGCAGCACGCGGACACCCGGGTGGACAAGCTTTCCGGTGGGCAGCGCAAGCGCGCCTCGGTTGCGCTCGAACTGCTCACCGGGCCGTCGCTGCTGATCCTCGACGAGCCGACGTCCGGTCTGGACCCGGCGCTGGACCTTCAGGTCATGACGATGCTGCGCCAGCTGGCCGACGCGGGCCGGGTGGTGCTGGTGGTCACCCACTCGCTGACCTACCTGGACGTCTGCGACCAGGTGCTGCTGATGGCGCCCGGCGGCAAGACGGCCTTCCTGGGGCCGCCCGACCAGATCGGGACGGTCATGGGGACCACCAACTGGGCGCAGATTTTTGCGAAGGTGGGCGCCGACCCCGACGAGGCCAACCGCCGCTTCCTGGCGCAGAACAAACCCCCGCCGCCCCCGGAAACGGAGGCGCCCGCCGACCTCGGCGTCGCGCCGCGCACCAGCATGCGCCACCAGTTCTCCACCGTCGCCCGCCGCCAGGTTCGCCTGGTCGTCTCCGACCGCGCCTACTTCGTGTTCCTGGCGCTGCTGCCGTTCGTGATGGGCGCGCTGTCGCTGACCGTTCCCGGCCACACCGGTTTCGGCTACGCCGACCCGACGAGCGATTCGGCCGGCGAGGCCGGGACGATCCTGACGCTGCTCACCATGGCAGCGGCGTTCATGGGCACCGCGCTGACGATCCGCGACCTCATCGGCGAGCGCCCGATCTTCCGGCGGGAGCAGGCGGTCGGGCTGTCTACGACCGCCTACCTGCTGGCGAAGATCGCTGTGTTCTGTGTGTTCGCCGTCATCCAGGCGGCCATCGCCACCGCCATCGTGGTGGCCGGCAAGGGCACCCCGAAGCGGCCGGCCGTGCTGCTCGGCAACGCCACCCTCGAGCTGTTCGTCGCCGTCGCGGCGACGTGTGTGGCCGCCGCGATGCTGGGCCTGCTGCTGTCGGCGCTGGCGCGCTCCAACGAGCAGATCATGCCGCTGCTGGTGGTCTCGCTCATGGGGCAGATGGTGCTGTCCGGCGGGATGGTGCCGGTCACCAACCGAATCTTCCTCGACCAGCTGTCCTGGGCGGTGCCCTCACGTTGGGGGTACGCCGCGCAGGCGTCGACGGTCGACCTGTGGACGGTGGCGCCCGGCCCGCAGAGCCCGCGGGACAGCCACTTCCAGCACACGTCGGGCGCCTGGCTGTTCGACATGGGCATGCTCGCGGTGTTGTCGGTCGGCTATGCCGCGCTGGTGCGCTGGCGCATCCGGCTCAAGCACTGAGCCGATCAGCCGTCGAGGCGCAGGCCCTGAGCCGCCGCGAAGGCCACCGCCTGGCCGACGTCGACGCGGGCGCCCGCCAGCGACGCGGTCCTCCACAACGAGGCATCCACGGTCGCGCCGCGCAGGTCGGCGTCGTCCAGCCGGGCGCCCGTCGTCCGCGCGCCGGACAGGTCGGCGCCGCGCAACACCGCCTTGCGCAGGTCCGCCTCCACCAGGCTGGCCTCCCGCAACCGGCAGCCGCTCAGGTCGACGCCGCGCAGGTCGTTACCGCCGAGCACCGCGAGCGTGAAGTCGACCTCGTCGAAGGCGATCGGCCGCATCCGGCACTGCACGAAGATCGAGCCCAGCATGCTGCATTGCGCGAACTCGCTGTGCCACAACGAAGTTCGCTGGAATGTGCAATTGCGGAACGCCGACCCGCGGTGCTGCGACTCGGCCAGGTTGGCGCTGCTGAAGTTGCACTCGTCAAACACGATCCGTTCGGTCTGCCACCGGCTGAGGTCCTCGTCGGTGAAGTCGTGGCCTTCGAAGTGACGATCAACCCACCGCGTGCTCAACTGGCCGTCAGGCTGGCCAGAGCGTATTCGCTGACCGCGATCAGCGCATCGGTCGCCGACCGGCGATCCCGGGCGTCGACCGTGATCATCGGGATGTGCGCGGGCAAGGTGAGCGCCTCGCGCACCTCCGCAACGGGGTAGCGCGGCGCGCCATCGAACTCGTTGACCGCGACCAGGAACGGCAGGTTGCGGTGCTCGAAGAAGTCGACCGCGGCGAAGCTGTCCTCCAGGCGCCGGCAATCCACCAGCACGATCGCCCCGATGGCGCCGCGAACCAGGTCGTCCCACATGAACCAGAACCGGCGCTGCCCCGGCGTGCCGAACAGGTAGAGCACGAGGTCCTCGTCCAGGGTGATCCGGCCGAAGTCCATCGCGACGGTGGTGGTCCGCTTGTCCGGGGTGGCCTCCAGCGCGTCGACGGCGGTCGAGGCGTCGGTGAGCATCGCCTCGGTGCGCAACGGCATGATCTCCGACACCGCCCCGACGAACGTCGTCTTGCCGGCACCGAAACCGCCCGCGATGACGATCTTCGTGGAGGCGTGGGCGGAGTCGGAGTACATCTCGGAGTGCGCCTCAGAGTGCCTTAAGGCCACGCAGCGTCCTTCCTATCAGTTCGTGGCGCTCATCCCTGGTCGAACGCTCGGACAACGTCCTATGCACCCGAAGGTAGCCGGACAAAACCAGATCGCCGACCAGGACGCGCGTGACACCGAGCGGCAAATCCAGCCGGGCGGAGATCTCCGCGACCGACGGACTGCCCACGCAGAGTTGGATGATCTTGCCTTTCGCGTCGTCGGGTGGCCACCGGTAAGCCAGGCCGGCCTGCAGCGTCTGAATCGGCGCTTCCACGGGAAGGTCGACGTCGGTGCCGGTCCGCCCGGAGGTCAGGGTGTACGGGCGGACCAGATTCCCTCTACGTGCGCCCGGCCGGGGTTCGCGTTCGTCCATCGCGGCTCACGAGACGCCAGACCGGCGGGTGGACTGCACCACGCCCCCGACCCGCTCGACCAGGATGGCCATCTCGTAGCCGATTTGACCGATGTCACACGACGTGGCGGCGAGCGTGGCCAGGTGCGAGCCGTCGCCGACGCGCATCAACAGCAGGTAGCCGTGTTGCATCTCGACCACCGACTGCAGCACCTGGCCGCCCTCGAACAGCTGCGCGGCGCCGGTCGCGAGGCTGGCCAGACCGGAGGCCACCGCGGCCAGCTGGTCGGCGCGCTCGCGTGGGAGGTGCTCGCTGGCGGCGAGGGGCAGCCCGTCGACGGAGACCAGCAAGGCGTGCGCCACACCGGGAACCTCGCGGGCGAACCGCGTCACCAGCCAGTCCAGCGGGGGGGTACCGCCCGCTTGCGGGGGATTGTCAGGTGAAGTCATTCCTGATCGGGCCCTTGAGTCGTGTCGCGCGCGTGCGACCGGCCGGTGCGCACGCCGCCGAAGTGGTTACTGAAGGAGGCGCGAACCGCCTCGGGATCGCGCGCCGCCGCGGCGTGCTGCGGCTCGCGATCGGAGTGGGTGCCGCCGTTGGTTCCTTGGCCTTCCTCGCCCGGCTGGTCCTGGTCGGGCAGGCCCGTCCCGTTGGCCGTCCCGGGCACCAGCCGGGCGCCGGGCGTGCGGACCGGCAGGCCGTGCTCGGCGGTGCGCGATTCGACGGGCTTGTCCTCGGCCGCCGCGGCCAGCGTCCAACCGCGGTCCCACACCGTCTGCCAGTCCAGGTCGGGACTGTTGACCAGGTCGTGGGGGTCGCCGAGCATCTCCGACAGCATCCGCCGGTAGATCACGTCGTCGTCGGCCGGGGTGCTTTCGCTCTTGGGCGCGGCCGGAATCGACGGGCCGGGCGCGCTCGGGGCGGGGGCTGCCGGCTTGTCGGCCTCCCGCGACCGCGCGGCGAAGAACGCCGACGTGTCCGACGCCGTCCGCGCCGGCGCGGGTTTGGGATCCGGCTCCGCCGGGGTGCCGCTCTCCCACCACGGGGTGGGGAGTTCGCGCCGGTGCCGCTGGGGCTGCTCGTCGGCGGGCACCTCGGTGATGCCGCTGGAACCGGGGTTGCGGCGGGGCAGCAGGGTGACCGGCGGTACGGGATCGTCGGCGGCGTGCTGGATCGCCGGCTCGGGCCTGCGTTCCTCGACCGGCGCGGCGAGTTGTGCGCTCGGGGACGAAACCGCCCGGATCCGCGTCGCTCGGACGGGCCGGGCCGCGCCCTCGAGGATGGTCGGCGGCAGGTAGATCTCCGCGGTGGTGCCGGAGCCCGTCTCGTTGGCCGCCGGACCGCGCAGCCCCACCCGGATGCCGTGCCGGGCCGCGATCCGGCCGACCACGAAAAGCCCCATGTGGCGGGCGTTGTCGGGGCTGACCTCGCCCCCCGCCTGCAGCCGCATGTTCGCCATGCGGCGATCGGTGTCGTTCATGCCCAGGCCGGAGTCGGCGATCCGCACCACGACTCCCCCGTCGCCGCCGCGGGCCGCCGAGACCCGCACGGGCGTCGAGGGCGGTGAGTAGCGCAGGGCGTTGTCGATCAGCTCGGCGAACAGATGGATGGCGCCGCCGGCGGCCGCGCCGATCAGCGTGCTGTTGTCGGGCAGCCCGGCGACTTCGACGCGGCGGTAGTCCTCGACCTCGGACACCGCGGCGTTGAGCACCGTCGACAGCGGCACCGGGTCGCGCTGGTCGCGGGCCAGCTGCGCGCCGGCGAGCACCAGCAGGTTTGCGCTGTTGCGGCGCAGCCGGGCGGCGAGGTGGTCCAGCCGGAACAGGCTGTCCAGGCGTTCGGGGTCCTCCTCGTTGCGCTCCAGCCGGTCGATGAGCGACAGCTGCTGGTCGACCAGCGACCGGCTGCGCCGCGACATGGTCTCGAACATGTCGTTGACCAGCAGTCGCAACCGCGCCTCGTCACCGGCCAGCAGCAGGGCCTGGGTGTGCAGTTCGTCCACGGCGTGGGCGACCTGGCCGATCTCCTCGGTGGTGTACACCGGCAGCGGTTGCGGCGTCGGCTCGGCGCCGCCCGCCTTGACCCGGGCGATCTCCTCCTCGAGGTCGGTGTGGGCCACCTTGAGGGCGCCGTCACGCAGGATGCGCAGCGGCCGCACCAGCGCACGCGCCACCAGCAACACGACGACCAGTGCGATGACGATCGCGGCCAGCACCAGGATGGTGTCCAGGATGGCGGCGTTGCGCTTGTCGGCGGCCTGCGCGTGCACCGACTTGGTCACCGATGCGGTGGCGTCCTTGATGACCTGCTCGGCGATGTCGTCGGTGGCCTGGATCGAGCGCAGCAGGTCGGCGTTGTCGACGAGCACGCTGGCCGGATCGGACATGATCGCCATCCGGGCCACCAGCTGCTGCTGCAGCGTCTTGGCTTCGGGCGATCCGGCGCCGAGCACCTCGCTCATCCCGAACAGGGTCGACGGCTCGGTCCCGGCCAGGGTGATCATCGAGGTCCGCAGTTGCGGCTCGGGCAGCTCGGCGCCGCGGGTGACGAGGATCTTCTGCATCGTCATCTGCCCGCGCGCCCCGACCGCCCGGCTCAGCCCCTCGGTCTGCGCGCGGATCTTCTCGTCGTCGACGCGCACCGACGCGTTGATGACGTCCTCCGCGGTCAGCAGGATGGGGGCATACAGGGTCACCCGCTCCCGCAAACCGAGGCCGTTGTCGGACGCCTTGTTCACCAGCATCTGACCGCCGTCGAGCAGGTTGTTCACGCCCGACCGCACTTCGGCGCTCACGTCGGTGTCGTTCAGCCGCGTGTCCAACTCGTACTTGCGCGCCTCGAAGTTCTTCTTGGCCCCCTCCACGTCGCGCCCGGTGCTGCCCGCCATCAGGGCGACGTCCAGGGCGGACATGTATTTGGTGACCACCGGGACCACGTCGGCGCGGGCGGCGGCAAGCCGCAGACCGCCCGCGTTCGCCATCGCGCCCTCGATGCGCAGCACCCCGAACACCGTCGCCAACACCAGCGGGACCAGGACAATCGCCAGCACTTTCCACCGGACCGGCCAGTTGCTCAGAGACCAGGTCGGCGGCCGTTTGTCCGGCACCGGGTCGGTGGCGTGCGGCTGCGGGGACTCGGAGGCGGCCGCCTCGGCCGGGTTGGCCGGGCGGGCGAACATGGTCATGTCGCCACGGCCGTGCGACCGGCCGCCGCGCTGATGGTCAGCGCCCGAGAAATCGAGAGGCTCATGAGACTTCCTGCTTTATCCACCCGTACCACGCCAGATGGGCGCGAGCGCGTCAACGTGGCAATCCGACGAGTATGACAGCCCGCGGCCCAGGTCACCAGAATCGTTACTGAGCAGACAGGTCCCTCCAAGGTGGACCCGCGCACGGGCCGACGATTCTGGCAAACCCGCCCGCCGGCAAGCTATGCCGGGCGGAGGACCGCGACGAGGAAATCCGAGTCATCGGTGAACGGTCGCAGGTCCCAGGTGGAGAGCAGCAGATCCGGCGCGAAGCCGGCGGCCGCCGCGTCATCGAGGAAGGCGGCGAACGCGTAATCGCGGCCGGCGCCGAAGCCGATGGCCGCCCGGCCGTCACCCTTGAGGTGGGCGCGCAGCCGGCCCAGCACCCGCCCCCGGGTGCTGGGGGCGAGAAACGTCATCACGTTGCCGGCGGACACGATCGCGTCGAACGGCTCGGCGATGCCGCGGGCGGGCAGGTCCAGTTCGGCGAGGTCGCCGACGAGCCAGCGCGGGCCGGGATGATCCTGCTCGGCCGCTTCGATGAGCGCCGGATCGACGTCGACGCCGACGACGTGGTGGCCGGCGGCGGCCAGGTAACCGCCCAGCCGGCCGGGGCCGCAACCCGCGTCGAGGATCCGGGCGCCCCTTGGCACCATCGCGTCCACGAAGCGGGCCTCGCCGGCCAGGTCGTCACCGGCGCGGGCCATGGCGCGGAACCGCTCGATGTACCACTGCGAATGTCCGGGATCGGCAGCGACTTTCTGCATCCAGATGCTCTGCTCGACCATGCGACCATTATCGCGTTGTGTTCAAGCTGATGTTCTACTCCCCGCGCATCGCCCCCAATACGGGCAACGCGATCCGGACGGCGGCGGCGACGGGCTGCGAATTGCATCTCGTCGAGCCGATGGGCTTCGACCTGTCCGAACCGAAGGTGCGGCGGGCCGGGCTGGACTATCACGACCTCGCGTCGGTCACCGTCCATGCCTCACTCGAGGCCGCCTGGGAGGCGCTCGCGCCGGCCCGGGTGATCGCGTTCACCTCGCACGCGCCCACCTCGTTCGCCGATGTCCGCTACCGGGCGGGCGACGTGTTGATGTTCGGGCCCGAACCCACCGGGCTGGACGCGGAGACGCTGGCCGACGCGCACATCACCGAGCAGGTGCGGATCCCCATGCTGGCCGGCCGCCGCTCGCTGAACCTGTCCAACGCGGCGGCCGTCGCCGTGTACGAGGCCTGGCGGCAGCACGGCTATGACGGGGCGCTCTAAGCGATGAGTTCCGGGCGCGGCGCGAGTCAGCAGTGACATGGCAACCTTCATCACGATCGGTTACGGCGAAGAAGCCGGATACCACCAGTTGAGCGACGACCGCAGACAGTCCGCGCACGCCCGCGACGACGAACTCAGCGCGTCCGGCGCGCTCGTCGCCCGAGCCGGAGACCCCGTGCAGGTGCGCAACCCGGACGGTGCGGGGGTACGGATCGAGCAGGGCCCCTTCCTCCGATCGGCGATGCCGATCGCCGGGTTCGCGGTGTTGGAGGCAGACGATCTCGACGCGGCGATCGAGCGGGTGAGTCAAACGCCCTGCGCGGTCGCGCACGGGGTCGTCGAGGTGTGGCCGCTTCAGACCTGATTACCAAGCGTCCCAATGCGTGACCTGCTCGGCGGGCAACCGCTTGGCGGGGCGGAAGTCGGTGCCCTTGGTGTAGGCGATCGGGAACAGCCCGCCCTGGCTGTACTTGTCGTAGGGAATGCCCAGCACGTCGGCCACCTGCTGCTCGCCGTCGCGCAGTAGGTGCAACGTCGTCCAGCATGAGCCCAGCCCGCGGGAGCGCAACGCCAGGCAGAAACTCCAGACCGCCGGGAACAGCGAGGCCCAGAACGACACCCCACCCAACGGCGACTTGTCGTCACGGCCTTCGATGCAGGGGATCAACAACACCGGCGCCTCGTGCATGTGCTCGGCGAGGTAGGTCGCGGAATCGCGGACCTTGTCCATCCGATCGCCGCGGGTGTCCCCCTCGCCGTATTGCGGCGCCGGCGCGCTGAGGTAGTCGCGGGCGTTGGCCAGATAGACGTCGCCGATCGCCTTCTTCTTCTCGGCGTCCTCGACGAACACCCATTGCCAGCCCTGCGAATTGGATCCTGTCGGGGCCTGCAGCGCCAGGTCGAGGCATTCCATCAGCACCTCGCGGCCGACCGGCTTGTCGAAGTCGAGACGTTTGCGGACCGAGCGGGTGGTGGTGAGGACTTCGTCGACGGACAAGTTGAGGGTCATGCTTGGAGACTACCGATGCCGCAATCAGGGGTTTCGTTTCGCTCGACGAATCGGGACCGATGGCCGAAGCGTCTGTGACCAACGGCCCTACGTCAGGCCCGTGATATGCGGCGATAGTCGTCCCGAACAGCAGTTTTCTGCATGACACCCATATGATGAGGGGGCGATTTTGATGCCGGCAGGCAACCGATCCGTGGGTGCGTGCGTTCATGCGCATTGCGGGGGTTCACCACGGAACCGATTGGGCGGCAACGCTACTGCCGTCGAGCGCATCGGTGTGCTCGCGCTGGTCGTGTTCATCGTGGTGGCCGTGGGGTGGGCGTCCAGGACGCCGAGCCACGCGATGCCCACCGGCGACAAAGGCCTGCCCGGGAAGTGGCTTGGAGATGCGCAGTGTTACGACGGCTCCAAGGGCACCGCGGCCCTGGAGGTCACCAGCGTCGTTTTCAACGAGTTCCACGGCAAGATGAGCTACTCCCCTTGGGGCTTTTGCGAGCAGTATCACGATGAATACCTCTGGGGCACTGTGAATCCGGACGGCAGTCTGCAGGGCAGTGTGTTCGCGGGGACCTATTTCTACAGCCGTACCAATGACTGGACGCTTCACTACAACTGGGACCAACAGTGGGGCGGCGTGGACAAATGGATCCACGGACGGCTGGTCAAGCAGAGCGGCGAACCTATGCCCGTACCGGCACAACCGGGTCAGCTAGCAGCCGAAGGATGAAGCAGATGAGAATGCTTGGCAGCCCGTTTATTTGGGCCGCAGCAGTGACGTTGACGCTCGCGCTCGCTACGACATCCGGTGAGCCGGCGAACGCCGAAGACTACCTGTATGTGCACACCGAGTCCGGAAGGACGCGGTGTTCCATCGGAACACACGAAGTTCTATGCGTGAGCCAAACCTTGGAATTGCCAGTAGGATTCGGTAACAACGCGGCCGAGGTCGACGACACGGGCAAGTTGCAATACCTGGGCGTGGGCATGGTCGGCGACCCCGATCGCGATATCGTGCTGCATTACGGCCAGACGTATCACCTGCAGGGTTGGACGGTGCTGCCGACGGATCATGGCACCCGGTTCACCAATGACCGCACCGGTCACGGCATGTTCGTGAGCGTTCACGGGATTTATTCGTTCTGAGGCCGCGAACGCAAGACGCTTAGGCTCACCGGAAGTCACGGGACTTCGAGCCGACGGCCAGGGTGATGCTGCCCAGCCGCTCGGCGACGACGGTGACGGCGCCGCTGGCGTTTTGGACCTGGCCGCGCACCAGCATCGCCGGTGCGGTGTTGGCCAGCTTGCGGTGCCGCGCCCACACCGCCGGCGTACACAGCACGTTGACCATCCCGGTCTCGTCCTCGAGGTTGAGGAACGTCACCCCCTGGGCCGTGCCGGGCCGCTGCCGGTGGGTCACCGCGCCGGCGATCAGCACCCGGTCGCCGTCGGGCACGTCGAGCAGTTTCCCGGCGGGAACCACGCCCATCGCGTCCAGGTCAGCCCGCAGGAACTGCGTCGGATAGCTGTCCGGGGAGATGCCGGTCGCCCACACGTCCGCGGCGGCCAGTTCCAGCTCACTCATTCCGGGCAACGCCGGGACGTGCGACGACGAGCCCACCCCGGGCAGGCGGTCCGGGCGCTGGGTGGCGGCCGCCCCGGCCGCCCACAGCGCCTCGCGCCGCGACATGCCGAAGCAGCCCAGCGCCCCGGCCGTGGCCAGCGCCTCGGTCTGCGGCACGCTCAATTGCAACCGCGTGGTCAGATCCAGCAGAGACGCGAACGCGCCGTTGGCTTTTCGCTCCTCGACCAGCCGCTCGGCGAGGTCTTCGCCGATGTGGCGCACCGCGCCCAGCCCCAGCCGGACCTCTGTTCCAGCGTTCTCGAGCGTGGCGTGCGCCAGGCTGGCGTTGACGTCGGGGCCGTGCACCGTCACGCCGTGCCTGCGCGCGTCGGCCACCAGCGACTGCGGCGAATAGAAGCCCATCGGTTGCGCGCGCAGCAGCGCCGCGCAGAATGCCGCCGGGTGGTGCAGCTTGAACCACGACGAGTAGAACACCAGCGACGCGAAGGACAGCGCGTGGCTTTCCGGGAAACCGAAATTGGCGAAGGCCTCCAGCTTTTCGTAGGTCCGGTCGATCACCTCGTCGGGGGCGCCGTGCAGCGCGCGCATGCCGTCGTAGAACCGGCCGCGCAGTCGTCGCATGCGTTCGGTCGAACGCTTGGAACCCATCGCGCGCCGCAGCTGGTCGGCCTCGGCGGCGGAAAAGCCGGCGCAGTCGACCGCCAGCTGCATCAACTGCTCCTGAAACAGCGGCACCCCCAGCGTCTTTCGCAGCGCCGGCTCCATGGATGGGTGGTCGTAGGTGACCGGGTCGAGGCCGTTGCGCCGCCGGATGTAGGGGTGCACCGACCCGCCCTGGATGGGTCCGGGGCGGATCAGCGCCACCTCCACCACCAGGTCGTAGAAGATCCGCGGCCGCAGCCGCGGCAGGGTCGCCATCTGCGCCCGCGACTCCACCTGAAACACGCCGACGGAATCGGCGCGGGCCAGCATCTCGTACACCGCCGGCTCGGAGAGGTCGAGTTTGGCCAGGTCCACCTCGATCCCCTGGTGCTCGGCCACCAGGTCGATGGCGTAGTGCAGCGCCGAGAGCATGCCCAGCCCTAGCAGGTCGAACTTCACCAAACCGATTGCCGCACAGTCGTCTTTGTCCCACTGCAGGACGCTGCGGTTCTCCATGCGCGCCCACTCCACCGGGCACACGTCGGCGATCGGGCGGTCACAGATCACCATGCCGCCGGAATGAATGCCCATGTGCCGCGGCAGGTTCCGAATCTGGTTCGCCAGATCGACCACCGGCTCTGGGATGCCTTCTATGTCGGGCGAGTCCGCCAGGCCGTTCCAGTGGCTGATCTGCTTGCTCCACGCGTCCTGCTGACCCTGCGAGAAGCCGAGGGCGCGGGCCATGTCGCGCACGGCGATCCGGCCCCGGTAGGTGATGACGTTGGCGACCTGGGCGGCGTAGTCGCGGCCGTATTTGTCGTAGACGTACTGGATGACCTTTTCGCGCTCGTCCGACTCGATGTCCATGTCGATGTCGGGCGGCCCGTCCCGGGCGGGCGACAGAAACCGCTCGAACAACAGCTCGTTGGCCACCGGATCCACCGCGGTGACGCCCAGGGCATAACAGACCGCGGAATTGGCCGCCGATCCCCTGCCCTGACACAGGATGTTGTTCTTCCGGCAGAACCGGGCGATGTCGTGCACCACCAGGAAGTAACCCGGAAATGTCAGCTGCGCAATGACTTTCAGTTCACGCTCGATCTGGGAGTAGGCGCGCGGCGCGGCATCGGCCGGCCCGTAGCGGTCCCGCGCCCCGGCCATGGTCAGCTGCCGCAGCCAGCTGTCCTCGGTGTGCCCGGCGGGCACGTCGAACGGCGGGAGCTGCGGCGCGATCAACGCCAGCCCGAACGCGCACTGTTCGCCGAGCTCGGCGGCGGCGGTCACCGCTTCGGGCCGCTGCCCGAACAGCCGGGCCATCTCCTCGCCGGACCGCAGATGCGAGCCGCCCAGCGGGGCCAGCCACCCGGCGGCGGTGTCCAGGGACTGCCGCGCCCGGATCGCGCCCATCGCCATGGCCAGCCGGCGCCGCGACGGCCCCGCGAAATGCGCCCCGGTGGTGGCGACGACGCCGACGCCGAAGCGCGGTGCCAGCGCGGCCAGCGCCGCGTTGCGTTCGTTGTCGAGCGGGTGGCCGTGGTGGGTCAACTCGATGCTGACCCGGTCAGCGCCGAACCGGTCCACCAGGTCGGCCAGCGCCCGCCCCGCCGCGTCCGGACCTTGCGACAGGGCTTGGCGCACATGGCCCTTGCGGCAGCCGGTCAGGATGTGCCAGTGCCCGCCGGCGGCCTCGGTCAGCGCGTCCAAGTCGTAGCGGGGTTTGCCCTTCTCCCCGCCGGCCAGGTGCGCCGCGGCCAGCTGCCGCGACAGCCGCCGGTAGCCCTCCGGGCCGCGGGCCAGCACCAGCAGGTGCGGGCCGGGCGGGTCCGGCGTCTCGGTGCGGGCCCCTGGCCCCAGGGACAGCTCGGCGCCGAACACGGTGCGCAGCTCGAGTTCGGCGGCCGCTTCGGCGAACCGCACCGCCCCGTACAGGCCGTCGTGGTCGGTCAGCGCCAGCGCACGCAACCCCAGCCGGGCGGCCTCCTCGACCAGCTCCTCCGGCGTGCTGGCCCCGTCGAGGAAGCTGAACGCCGAATGCGCGTGCAGCTCGGCATAGGGAACGGACGAGTGGGCCCCCCGGGTGTCGTCCGGCGGTCGGTAGGTTCCGCGCTTGGGCGACAGGGGGGCGTCCTCCCCGGGTACCACCGGCACGCCGGCATGGCGCGGCTTGCCGTCGAGCACGCGCTCCATTTCCGCCCAGCTCGGCGGGCCGTTAAACCAACCCATACCAGCCCACGACCGCAGTCTATCGAATGTTTGTTCGAATTGCCTCCGGCCCAGGACAACCGTTGTTAAACCGATCTTCAACTCCTAAACAAGGTCTTAACGCCGAGGGCCTAGCCCGGGCACAAACCCGGGCAGACACTGGTACGAGGGCAAAATCGACCGCGGGGGCGAGCATGGCGCAGGTGAGGGCACTGGATGCGGCGTTCCTGACGGCTCAAGACCCCGATCAGCACGCCGGCCTCGCAACCGGCGCGGTGGCCATCGTCGACGGCGGCGCACCCGACTTTCAGCGCCTCAAAAGGCTTCTGGCGGAACGCATTCGGTTGATACCGCGCTGCACGCAATTGCTGCGCGCCCACCCGCTGCACCAGGAATGGGTCGACTGCCCGGAATTCGACCTCGCCCGCCACGTGCGCCGAATGGCGATTCCCCGGCCCGGTGACGAAGCCGAGCTGGCCCGGGCCATCGCGCACGCCCTCGAGCGCCCCCTGGGCCCGGATCGTCCGCCGTGGGAGTGCTGGGTGATCGAGGGCCTCAAGGGCAACCGGTGGGCGATCCTGATGAAAACGCATCACCGCCTCCTGGGCGGCGACTCTCCCGCCCAGCTGCTCACCAGGCTGTGCGACGACGCCGATGTCGCGGCCTTCGCCAATGATCCTGCGGCCCAACGGGTCCCGCGGCAACCGGCGCGGCGCCAGGGCTGGCCCGATGTGCTGTGGCGGGCGTCCTGGACCGCGACCGGCGCCGCCCTCGGCGCGGTGTGGCCCGTGCTGCCGGCGCACGACCGGGTCGCCACTGCGCGGCGCTATGCCACAGTGCGGGTCCAGATCGCCGACGTCGACCGCGTCTGCCGCAAGTTCGGTGTCGCCGTCAACGACGTCGCGCTGGCCGCCACCAGCGAGGGCTTCCGGACGGTGCTGCTCGGGCGCGGCGAGGAGCCGCGGGCGGACTCGCTGCGCGCCCTGGTGCCGACGCCGATCCGTTCGGCGTATCTGCCGGTCGAAGGCGACGACCCGGTGCAGCGCTTGCGGACCGTGCAGACCAGGTGGAACGACAAGGGAACGGACCCTCGGCGGCCCGGGGGCATCGTCGGGTCGGTGCTCAATTCCTTGCCAACGGTGCTGCGGGACAGCGTCATCCAGTTGCTGACGCGGCTGCCGCAGCGCGCCATCGTCACGCTGGCGACCAATGTGCCCGGGCCCCGCGACCGGCTGCGCCTGATGGGCCAGACCATGGAGCGTTTGCTGCCCATCCCCCCGACCGACGTCCAGTTGAGCACCGGGGTCGCGGTGCTGAGCTACGGCGACGAACTCGTATTCGGCATCACCGCCGAGCCCGGCGCCGCGTTTGACGTCAAGCAATTGGCCGCCGGCATCGAACTGGGCATGGCGCGGCTGGTGGCGCTCAGCCAGGACTCGGTGCTGCTGTTCGGCGATCGCCGCCGCAAGCGGTCGCCGCGCGCGTTTCCCGGTCGCGCGCCGGGCGCGCGCCCACCCGCGCCGGGGCACGCGCGGCACTGACCCGCTCCCGTTCGGGATGACCACCGTGAGAAGGTTGGGTCATGCCAGAGTCGGGGTCGGTCGTCATCGACCCGCGCCGCCATGACGCGGTGCTGTTCGACGCGCTCGACCCCGCCCTGGACGGGCAGCTGCGCGGGATCGGGGTCGGCACCGCGACCTTTACCGACGACCCGGTGGAAGCGGCTCGGCGGCTGCAGGTGCTTCCCGGCCGGTGCGTGGTCGTCACCGCCGACGAAGCGGGCGTCGAGGCGGCGCGCGCCGGCGGATTCGCGTTGGTCATCGGTGTCGACCGAGGGAATGGCGGCGCGCTGCGGGACGCCGGCGCGGACGCGGTCGTCGCGGACCCCGGCGAGGTGACCGTGCGCACCGGGGACCGCCGGATGTCACAGCTGCTCGACGCGCTGACGGCCCTCGACGACCTGGCCGCGCGGCGACCGGCGGTGTTCTTCGACTTCGACGGCACGCTGTCCGAGATCGTCAACGATCCGGATGCGGCCATCCCGGTCGACGGCGCCACCGAGGCGCTGCGGCAGCTGGCCCAACAGTGCCCGGTCGCGGTGTTGTCCGGTCGCGATCTGGCCGACGTGACGAAGCGGGTTGGCGTGCAAGGCATCTGGTATGCCGGTAGCCACGGCTTCGAGCTGACCGCACCCGACGGCACGCACCACCAGAACGACGCCGCCGCGGCGGCCATACCGGTGCTGGAGCGTGCGGCCGGCGAATTGCGGGAGCGACTGGGCTCCATCCCGGGTGTGATGGTGGAGCACAAGCGCTTTGGGGTCGCGGTGCACTACCGCAACGCCAGCCGCGACCGCGTCGGCGAGGTGGCGGCCGCCCTGCGCGCGGCGGGCCGGCGCGACGAGCTGCGGGTGACCACCGGCCGCGAGGTCATCGAGCTGCGGCCGGACCTGGACTGGGACAAGGGGAAAACGCTGCGCTGGGTGCTCGACCACCTGACCGGGGCGGAGTCGGGTCCGCTCACGCCGGTCTATCTCGGCGACGACATCACCGATGAGGACGCGTTCGACGCGATCCACGACGGTGGTGTGCCCATCCTGGTGCGGCACAACGACGACGGCGACCGCGCCACCGCGGCGGAGTTCGCGCTGGACAGCCCCGCGCGCGCCAGCGAGTTCACCGCCCGGCTGGCGCGCGAGCTGTCCCGCTAGGCCTGCACGTACTCCACCGCGCCGTCGTCGAGCACCACCCGCGTCCCGACGCCCTCGGCGCCGGACGCCTCGGTGCGGAACACCGCCTTGCCTCCCTCGGTGCGCCAGATCAGCGTGGTCAGCGTCTCGCCGGGAAACACCGGCGAGGTGAATCGCGCCGCAATCGAGGTGATGTTGGCCGCGACCCCGCCACCCAGCTCGGCGAGCAGCGCGCGACCCGTCACCCCGTAGCTGCACAGCCCGTGCAGGATCGGCTTGGGGAAGCCGGCCATCTCGCGAGCGAACCACGGGTCGCTGTGCAGCGGGTTGCGGTCACCGGAGAGCCGGTAGATCAGCGCCTGGTCCTCCCGGGTGGGCAGCGCGACCCGGGCGTCGGGCTCGCGGTCGGGGATCTCCGGGGCCACCGGCCGCTGACCCGGCATGCCACCGAACCCGCCCTCGCCCCGGATCACCAGGGTGGTGAGCGTCTCGGCGATCAGCTTCTCCGAGTCGGGGTCCGTGCCCCGGCCGCGCAACACCAGGATCGCGTTCTTGCCCTCGCCCTTGTCCTGGATGTCGGCGACCTCGGTGACCACCGACAGCTTCCCCGCCGGTGGCAGCGGCGCGTGCAGCCGGATTTCCTGCGAGCCGTGTAACAGCATGGCCCAGTTGAACGTTCCGACCTTGCCGGCCGCCCCGAACGCCGGGCAGCAGATCACCGCGTAGGTGGGCAGCACCTGCTGGTCGATGTCGTGGCTGTTCTCGGTGGTGAACGACAGGTCGTCGAGGCCGGCGCCGACGCCGAGCGCGTACAGCAGGGTGTCCCGGTCGGTCCATTCGAACAGCATCGGTTCGGTCACCGCGCCGACGGCACTCGGGTCAATCGCCATCTGAGTCTCCTTAGCCAGTATTTTCTCCACCTAACCATCGCAAACCCTTCCCACCGATGCCGTCGGCAGGGCAGGCTATCGACATGCCGAAGCGCAGCTTGGTCCGGAATGTCTCGAAGGCCGTCGCGGCGTTCACCGCGGTCCTCATTGTCGGTGCCTGCGGCGGATCGCCCCAGGCGCGCAGCATCACGGTGACGTTCATCCGGCACGCCCAGTCCGAATCCAACGCCAGCGGGATCATCGACACCTCGGTGCCGGGCCCCGGCCTGACGCCCGAGGGTCAGGGGCAGGCCCAACAGATCGCGCACCAAGCGGGCCGCAAGGACTACGACGGCGTCTACGCCTCCACCATGGTCAGAACCCAGCAGACCGCAGCGCCGCTGGCCTCCGAGCTTGGCAAGCAAGTCGAGGTGCTGCAAGGCATCCAGGAGATCAACGCCGGCTGGTTCGAGGGCAAGCCGTTCGCCCAGGAGAACGCGACGTACCTGTTGGCGCCGGCGGACTGGCTCAGGGGCGACATGCAAGACAGCATCCCGGGGTCGGTCAGCGGCAAGCAGTTCAACGACGGGTTCACCGCGGCCGTCCAGAAGGTCTACAACACTGGCCAGCACAATCCGGTGGTGTTCTCGCACAAATTCGCCATCGAGTACTGGACGCTGATGAATACGAAGAACGCCAAGGACACCCTGCTGACCAGCCACCCGCTGCCCAACACCGGGCGCGTGGTGATCACGGGGAACCCGATGACCGGCTGGACCCTGGTGGAGTGGGACGGCATCCGGGACTTCCACAGCTGATACCGGTTGGCCGGTTGACGTGGGCGGTCGTCAGCCGCCACGATGGCTCCATGCGTTATGTCGTTACCGGCGGTACCGGGTTTATTGGTCGCCGCGTCGTCGACCGTCTCCTGGAAACGCGGCCCGATGCGCAGGTGTGGGTGCTGGTCCGGCGGCAGTCGCTGGGCCGCTTCGAACGGCTCGCCGCCGGGTGGGGTGAGCGGGCGAAAGCACTGGTCGCGGGGCTACCGGAGCTGGAGCTGACCGACGAGACCCTCGCCGAGCTGGGCCGCATCGATCACGTCGTGCACTGCGCGGCCATCTACGACATCACCGCGGGCGAGGCCGAGCAGCGGGCCACCAACGTCGAAGGCACCCGCGCCGTCATCGAGCTGGCTCAGCGGCTGGGCGCGACGCTGCACCACGTGTCCTCGATCGCCGTGGCCGGCGACTTCTCCGGCGAGTACACCGAGGACGACTTCGACGTCGGCCAGCAACTCCCGACCCCCTACCACCAGACCAAGTTCGAAGCCGAGCTGCTGGTGCGGTCGGCGCCCGGGCTGCACTATCGGATCTACCGCCCGGCGGTGGTGGTGGGCGACTCGCGCACCGGCGAGATGGACAAGGTCGACGGGCCGTACTACTTCTTCGGCGTCCTGGCCAAGCTGGCGCTGTTGCCGTCGTTGACGCCCATCCTGCTGCCCGACACCGGCCGCACGAACATCGTGCCGGTCGACTATGTCGCCGACGCTCTCGTGGCGCTGATGCACGCCGAGGGCCTGGACGGCCGCACCTTCCACCTGACCGCCCCGAAAACCGTTGGGCTGCGCGGCATCTACCGCGGCGTCGCCAAGGCGGCCGGGCTCCCGCCGGCGCGCGGGTCGCTGCCCGGCTCGGTGGCCGCCCCGGTGCTGAAGGTGCGCGGGCGGGCCCGGGTGCTGCGCAACATGGCGGCCACTCAGCTCGGTATCCCGGCCGAGGTCTTCGACCTCGTCGACCTGAAGCCCACCTTCGTCAGCGACCAGACCCGGAAAGCGTTGCGCGGCACCGGCATCGACGTGCCCGAGTTCTCCAGCTACGCGCCCCAGCTGTGGCGGTACTGGGCCGAGCACCTCGACCCGGACCGGGCGCGCCGCGACGATCCGAAGGGACCGCTGCGCGGCCGGCACGTCATCATCACCGGCGCGTCCAGTGGCATCGGCCGGGCGGCGGCGATCGCGGTCGCCGAGCGCGGGGCGACGGTGTTCGCCCTGGCCCGCAACGCCGAGGCGCTGGACGAGCTGGTCGCCGAGATCCGCGCGGGCGGCGGTGACGCCCACGCCTTCACCTGTGACGTCACCGATTCCACCTCGGTCGAGCACACCATCAAGGACATCCTGGGGCGGTTCGACCACGTCGATTACCTGGTCAACAACGCCGGCCGGTCGATCCGCCGCTCGGTGGTCAACTCCACCGACCGGCTGCACGACTACGAGCGAGTGATGGCGGTCAACTACTTCGGTTCGGTGCGGATGGTGCTGGCGCTGCTGCCGCACTGGCGCGAGCGCCGCTTCGGGCACGTGGTCAACGTTTCCAGCGCCGGCGTGCAGGCGCGCAACCCGAAGTACAGCTCGTACCTGCCCACCAAGGCGGCGCTGGACGCGTTCGCCGACGTGGTTGGGTCGGAGACGCTGTCCGACCACATCACCTTCACCAATATCCATATGCCACTGGTTCGTACGCCGATGATCGCGCCGTCGCACCGGCTCAACCCGGTGCCCGCGATCAGCCCTGAGCGCGCGGCCGCCATGGTGGTGCGCGGCTTGGTGGAAAAGCCGGCGCGCATCGACACCCCGCTGGGCACGCTGGCCGAAGTCGGCAATTACTTCGCGCCGCGAACGTCGCGACGCATCCTGCACCAGCTCTATCTGGGTTACCCCGACTCGGCCGCCGCCCGCGGCTTGACCACCGAACCGGTGGCGGCTCCCCCGCGCAAGCCGAGGCGCCCGGCGCGGGGCGTCACCCGCGGCATCCGGACACCGCGATCGGTCAAGCGCTTGGTGCGCCTGATGCCCGGGGTGCATTGGTAGGTCAGCGCGTTTCAGGCGCAGCCGATTGCGGTATTCCGGCGCGATGACCCGGACTCTTTCCGCGAAGCGGGCCGACGCCGACCCGGTGGCCGCCGCGGCACGCCAGGTCGCCGCGACGGGCGCCGCGGTGATGTCCTCGCTCGACGTGACCCGAAGCCTGGGCGCGGGCCGCGAAGAGTGGACCCGGTTCGCCCGGCACTGGCAGCATCTGGCCCCCGACCCCTACGCGGCGGA
Organism: Mycobacterium sp. 852014-50255_SCH5639931; assembly: GCF_001665605.1. Taxonomy (GTDB): domain Bacteria; phylum Actinomycetota; class Actinomycetes; order Mycobacteriales; family Mycobacteriaceae; genus Mycobacterium; species Mycobacterium paraffinicum. The sequence goes on along the minus strand of NZ_LZSV01000017.1, from coordinate 397,039 downwards.
GCTGGGCGTGCAGCGGCTGCGCCGCTACGGCCAGTACTCGTTTCGCGATGGCCTGCTGCGCCCGATGCCCAGGAGCATGTTCGTGCAGCCAGAGGACTCCAACCCCCTCTACATCGGCAGGGACCGCGAATTCAAGCCGCTGACCGATGCGTTCGCCCGGGACCCCTTGCTGCACAAGGTGATAGGGCTGCTGGCCCGGGTGGCCGCGGCGCTCGACGACGTGGCGGACTGGAACGTCAAGGTGCATCCGTTCCGCACCCGGTCGTCGACGGACGAGGGCGCGCATCCGACGCCAGAGGGCGTGCACCGCGACGGCGTCACGCTGGTCACCTCGCTGCTGGTCGGACGGCGCAACGCCATCGGAGGCGAGAGCACGGTGTGCGACCTGGACGGCCGGCAGTTGCTGGCGACGACGCTGGCCGAGCCCGGCACGCTGATGCTGGGCGACGACCGCCGCACCCTGCACGACGTCTCCCCGATCCGGCCCATCGACGGCTCGGGCCCGGCGCAGCGCGACGTCCTGGTGGTCACCTTCGCCTCGGCCTGGTCGTAAGCGTCGGTATCGTTGCGGCGGTGGCCCCCGTTTTCGTCGACGTCGACACCGGCGTCGACGACGCGCTGGCGTTGATGTACCTGTTCGCCAGCCCGGACGCTGATGTGGTCGGCATCGCCTCCACCGGGGGAAACGTTGCGGTGCAGCAGGTTTGCGAGAACAACCTGGGCCTGCTCGAGCTGTGCGGCGTCGCCGGCGTGCCGGTCTCCAAGGGCTCCGACGAGACCCTGACCGGGCCGATGCGCCTGCCCTCGAAGGTCCACGGCCCCAGGGGATTGGGTTATGCCGACCTGCCGTCCACCGATCGCCGCCTCACCGAACACGACTCGGCGACCGCCTGGGTGCGCGCAGCGCACGCCTTTCCCGGTGAGCTCATCGGCGTGGCGACCGGCCCGCTGACCAATCTGGCGCTGGCGCTGCGCGCCGAACCGGCGCTGCCGACGCTGCTGCGCCGCCTGGTCATCATGGGCGGTTCCTACGATCACCGGGGCAACACCACCGCGGTGGCCGAATGGAACATCAGCGTGGACCCCGAGGCCGCGGCCGAGGTGCTGGCGGCCTGGGACCCCGAAACCGTTGGCCAAGAGCGTCTTCCGGTCCTGTGCGGCCTGGACCTGACCCGCAAGGTGGCGATGACGCCCGATCACCTCGCCAGGTTGGCGGACGCCGCGGGGTCGACGGCCACGCCGATGAGCGCGGACGACGAGCCCGGCACCCGGTCGACGGCGTCCAACCCGTTGATCAGGGTGATCGAGGACGCGATGCGGTTCTACCTGGAGGCCTACCACGACATCGGCCACGGATACCAGGCACATCTGCACGATCCGCTGGCCGCCGCCGTGGCGCTGGACCCCGGGCTGGTCACCACCCGGCCCGCGGCGGTCGACATCGAGCTGACGGGGACCCTGACCCGCGCCATGACGGTGACCGACTGGTCGGGGCGCCGGGAACCCAATGCGCTGATCGGGATCGACGTGGACGCGGCGGCCTTCTTCGACCGTTTCATCGAGCGGGTTGGGCCGTTTGCGCGCAGGGCACCCTGTACGCCATGAAGATTCGTTTCATCGAAGTCCTGCGCGCGGGATGGGGCACCGTGCTGCTGGCCGCCCCGTCAGAGGTGCTGAACCAGATCCACGGGGTGCAGGTCGACCGCAAGGCGCTCGTCGTCACCCGGATCCTGGGCGCGCGTCACCTCACCCAGGCGCTGCTGTCGGGCATCAACCCCGGCCCGGAGGTGCTGGCCGCCGGCGTCTGGGTCGACACGGTGCACTCGATCACCGCTCTCGGCCTGGCGGTGGTCGATCGGCGCCGGGCGCGCGGCGGGGTGACCGACGCCGCCGTCGCGGCGTCGTGGGCGGGCCTGGGCTGGCGCCACCTGCGGGCGGGTAAGGCCAGGACGGACGGCGTCCGCGGGCGCGATCGGCTGGCCCGCGCGGTCGTGGGGGCGCTGCCCGGCGGTGGCCCGCTGATGGCGCAGGCGCAGGCGGTCCGCGCCGAGCGGACCTAGGGCGCGAGTCGTTCGCACCCGGAGTGTGGGTGACGCCCACGGCCATGGCGCCGGCGGCTGGTCCGCCTGGGAGCCCGCCGTGCACTGAACGTCATTTCTGCAACGTGAACTGATTGACGTCGATGTATCCGATACGGAACATCTCGGCGCAGCCGGTCAGATATTTCATGTACCGTTCGTAAACTTCCTCGGATTGCAGCGCGATGGCCTGGTCCTTGTGGGCTTGCAGTGCGGCAGACCAGATGTCGAGCGTCTTCGCGTAGTGCGGCTGCAGCGACTGGACGCGACTTACTGTGAAGCCATTCGCGGTGGCGCGTTCTTGCACCATCGGTATCGAGGGCAGCCGCCCACCCGGGAAGATCTCGGTGACAATGAATTTGACGAATCGGGCGAATGTGAACGATATGGGCATGCCGCGTTCGATCATCTCCGTCGGATGCAGCCCGGTGATGGTGTGCAGCAGCATGATCCCGTCATCGGGCAGCAGGTCATGCGCCAGGGTGAAGAACGCGTCGTAGCGCTCGTGCCCGAAGTGTTCGAAGGCGCCGATGCTGACAATCCGGTCGACGGGCTCGTCGAACTGCTCCCAGCCTCGCAGCAGAATCCGCGCGGAACGTGGGCTATCGGATTGGGCGATCAGCTGCTCGACGTGGTTGGCCTGGTTGCGGCTCAGGGTGAGGCCGACGACGTTGACGTCGTACTTTTCGAGGGCGCGGATCATGGTGGCCCCCCAACCGCAGCCGACGTCGAGCAACGTCATGCCCGGTTGCAACCCAAGTTTGCCGAGGGCGAGGTCGATCTTGGCGATCTGCGCCTCTTCCAGCGTCATGTCGTCGCGCTCGAAGTAGGCGCAGCTGTACGTCTGGGTCGGGTCGAGGAATAGCCGAAAGAATTCGTCCGACAGATCGTAGTGGGCCTGCACATCGTCGAAGTGCGGCGTTAAATCAGTCCCCTCGGGGGGCTCCGACGTCGTAGGCATCGTGACAGCCTAGTCGCCGATCTGAGCATCCCGGAAACAGTGAAGTCTCCCGTTTGCTTCGGCATCGACACCGGCGAGGACGCCGCAGTGGCGCGCCGCCGCCGTCGCGTAGGATCCGGAACTCTTGTGACACACGGGCGTTTCTTCGACCGGTTCATCGAACGGGCAGGATCCTTTGTGCGCCAATTAGGTGGTGCCCGACAAAGATTCGCACGGTCGAGGGTTGAGGATAGCGTGCGGCTGACGTCCGCCAAGGTTTGGATAAGCACCGCTACTCGTAGCTGCCCTCGAGGTACCAGCGCCGCTGGCGATAGCACAGCAGAAACGCCCGCTCGCCCTCCAGCAGGACCTGCGCGCGGGCGGTGCGGCCCTTTCCGACGTCGGGATCCCACCACCGCTCGTCGACCGGCCACGGTCCGGCCCACCAGTCCAGCCGCTCGTCCCGGCCGTGCACGGTCAGCCGTGCCGGGTCAGCGGAGAACAGCCCCCGGCTCGTCACCCGTACCGGGTTCCCTTGGGCATCAAGCATTTCCACCGGGTCGTCGAGCAGCACCGCCGGTGCCGGCTCGGGCAGCCGGCCGGGCCACGGCAGACCCGGGTCGGCCCGCGGAACCGGTTCGTCACCCAGCGGGGTCAACGTGATGCGTTCGGCCGGCCCGCGCCCGCCGGACAGCACCGGCACCCGCACCGCCTCCGGGCCGAGCAGGCCCTGCACGCGCACCAGGGCCCGGCGGGCCCGCAGCCGGTCCTCCTCACCCAGGCCGCCCCACAGCGGCAACTGCAGCGCCCCCGCCGACACCACCTCGACGGCCTGCAGCCGCAACAGCGTCACCGCGGCCGTCGGGCGAGGGTTGCGCGCGGTCCGGCTGCTCAACCAGCCGTCGAGTTGCCAGCGCACCCGGTCGGCGGTGGCGTCCTCGGTCAACGGCTCGGCGCACCGCCACACCCGTTGCAGTTCTTCGCCGTTGGCGGTGACGGCGTGAATGGCCAGCCGGGTGCAGCCCACCCCGGCGGCCATCAGCGTCCGGTGTAGCGCGCCGGCCAGCGAGCGCCCGGCGAAGGCCGCGGCGTCGACCCGGTCGATCGGCGGGTCGCAGTCCAGCACGGCCTCCAGCTCCTCCGGCGGCTCCCGACCGGACGGCCCCCGTTCGGGTTCGCCGCGGGCCAACCGGTGCGCGGTCACCCCGTCGGCGCCGAACCGGGACGCCACGTCGGTGGCCGACAGTGCGGCGAACTGCCCGACGGTGCGAATTCCCATCCGCCACAACAGGTCCGTCAACTCTTCCCGCCCCGCGCCGCACAGGCTGGGCTCGGTGGCAAGCTGGCGGATCGAGAGCACCGACAGAAACTTCGCGTCGCCGCCCGGCGGGACGACCCGGCCCGCCCGCGCGGCGAAGACGGCGGTGGACAACTGGTCGGCGATCCCGACCTGGCACTCGGCGCCGGCCGCTGAACTCACGGCCACCGCGTCGATCAGCCGTTCGGCGGCATCGGTCTCGGAACCGAAATAGCGGGCCGCCCCGCGTACCGGCAACACCAAGAGCCCGGGCCGCAGCACCTCGGCGCGCGGCACCAGGTCGTCCACCGCCGCAACGACCGCCTCGAAGAAGCGGGCGTCGCGGTCCGCGTCGGCGGTGCCGACGTGCAGCTGCGGGCACCGGGCCGCCGCCTCCCGGCGCCGCAGCCCCCGCCGCACCCCCGCCGCACGGGCGGCCGCCGAGCAGGCGATCACCCGGTTGGCCAGCGTGACCGCCACCGGGGCGGTCGCGGGCAGCCCCGCGGCCGCGGCCGCCGCGACCGCGGGCCAGTCCATGCACCAGATGGCCAGCACCCGGGAAGCCACTTCAGAATTCACCCGGCTCGCGCCCGGGCGGTCACCCGTCGTCCCGCACACACCCCGCTGACCTGCAGCCGCACCCGGCTGATCCGGCCGAATCCAGGGCGGCTTCCCGAAGTGAGCTCGTAGCCGCAGACCCGGGCCTCCAGCCGCGTGGGCGCGCCCTGCCAGTCGCCGTCGGTGACCAACACGGTGCACCCCTTGCTGCGGGCCCGCGCCACCACCGCCCGCGCCCGGGTCTGCGGCACCCGGCGCCCACCCAGGCCGAGGACCACCAGATCCATACCGTCGACGAGCACCGCGGCCACCTCCACCGGATCGGTTCCGGGATCCGGTATCACCGCGACCCGGCTCAGATCCGCCCCCATCTCCGCGGCGGCCAGCAGCCCGATGTCCGGCTGGCCGACGATTGCCACGTTGCCGCCCGCCGCCGTCACCGCGGCCACCATGCCAAGCAGCAGCGACCGGGCGCCCGAGAGCACCGCCACCGTCCCGCGCGGCAGGGGCGCCGGCAGCGACTCCGCCAGCCACGGCGGCAGCGCCAGCTGGGATTCCGATTCCGGCAGCAGGTCGTCGGCGCGGGCGGGTGCGGGCCCCGGCGCCTTCCCGGTGATCACGGCCATCCGTCGGCGCAGCGATTCGAGCTGCTCAGCGCGGGTTTCCCGCCGGCGATCGGGGGCGAAAGCCGCAGTCATGACCGCCTCCTACCGCCACTCCCGCACGACTATTTTCGAAAGTATGTTCGACTGATTGAGAGTAAACACCCGCCCTCCGACAACCGTCAAGAAACGGGAGGGGCGGCTTTATGCGATCGATACCGGTGGGGCGGATGGGTGTGATGTGGCGGCGCTTACGCGCCCACCAATCACTCCCACTCGATGGTGCCGGGGGGTTTGCTGGTGATGTCCAGCACCACGCGGTTGACCTCGGCCACCTCGTTGGTGATGCGGGTCGAGATGCGCTCGAGCACCTCGTAGGGCACCCGGGTCCAGTCGGCGGTCATGGCGTCCTCGCTGGACACCGGACGCAACACGATCGGGTGCCCGTAGGTGCGGTTGTCGCCCTGCACACCGACCGAGCGGACCTCGCCCAGCAGCACCACCGGGCACTGCCAGATCAGGTTGTCCAGGCCGGCGGCGGTGAGTTCCTCGCGCGCGATGGAGTCGGCGCGGCGCAGCGTCTCCAACCGCTTCGCGGTGACCTCGCCGACGATCCGGATGCCCAGGCCGGGGCCCGGAAAGGGTTGGCGCGCAACGATTTCTTCCGGCAGGCCGAGCTCACGCCCGACGGCGCGCACCTCGTCCTTGAACAGCAGCCGCAGCGGCTCGACGAGCTTGAACTTCAGGTCGTCGGGCAGGCCGCCGACGTTGTGGTGGCTCTTGATGTTGGCGGTCCCGCTTCCCCCGCCGGATTCCACCACGTCCGGATACAGCGTGCCCTGCACCAGGAAATCAACCTCAGACCCGGTGTCGCTCAAGATATCCCGCACCGCGCCCTCGAAGGCGCGAATGAACTGGCGACCGATGATCTTGCGCTTGCCCTCGGGGTTGGTCACTCCCGACAGCGCCTGCAGGAAGGTGTCGGCCGCGTCGACGGTGACCAGGTTGGCGCCGGTGGCGGCGACGAAATCGCGCTGTACCTGCGCCCGTTCGCCGGCGCGCAACAGCCCATGGTCAACGAAGACGCACGTCAGCCGGTCACCGATGGCGCGTTGCACCAGTGCGGCGGCCACCGCCGAGTCCACGCCGCCGGAGAGTCCGCAGATGGCGTGGCCGTCGCCGATCTGTTCGCGCACCTGCTCCACCAGCGCGCTGGCGATGTTGGCCGGCGTCCACTCGGCGCCGAGCCCGGCGAAGTCGTGCAGGAAGCGGCTGAGCACCTGCTGGCCGTGCGGGGTGTGCATGACCTCGGGGTGATATTGCACACCGGCCAGGCGGCGCGCCCGGTTCTCGAAGGCCGCCACCGCCGCGCCCGCGCTGCTGGCGACCACGTCGAATCCGTCCGGTGCGGCGGTGACCGCGTCACCGTGGCTCATCCAGACCGGCTGGGAGTCCGGCAATCCCGAATGAAGTTCGCCGCCAACCACTTTCAGCTCGGTACGGCCGTACTCACTGGTGCCGGTGTGGGCGACGGTCCCGCCCAGGGCCTGCGCCATGGCCTGGAATCCGTAGCAGATGCCGAACACGGGCACGCCGAGATCGAACACCGCCGGATCGAGTTGCGGGGCGCCCGGCTCGTAAACGCTGGACGGCCCCCCGGAGAGCACCAGCGCCGCCGGCCGGCGGGCCTTGATCTCGTCGATCGAGGCGGTGTGCGGGATGACCTCGGAGAAGACCCGCGCCTCCCGGACGCGCCGGGCGATCAACTGCGCATACTGTGCGCCGAAATCGACGACCAACACGGGCCGCGGCGAGGGTGCTTCCACGGCAGCCAGCTTAGTGGCCGCACCCTCACATCAGATGAGTCGGTTGGGTAATGCCGAAACGGGTGCCGGCGTAGCGCTTCAGGGCGGACGGGCCGAAGTACACGTGCTGGCCGGCGGTGTGCAGATCCCGGAAGCAGCGTTGCAGCGGATGGCTCGCGTGCACCGCGCCCGCGCCGGTCAAGTCGAACGTCGTATCAACCACTTGACGCGCCGCACGCATCGCCTGCTGGGCGGCGAGCTGGAAGCCTGCGCGCTGCTGCAGCGATGGTGGATCACCGGCAAGGGCGGTTTCCCACAGCGCGCCGGCCTCATCGAGCACGAAGGCCCGGGCCGACCTCAAACCGGCTTCGGCATTGGCGAACTCGACTTGGGCGGACGGGTCCTTCGCCAGCGGCTCGAACGCGCCGGCGCGCGTCTTCGTTGTCGCGAGGTCGGTGAATTCGTCGAGTGCGCGCCTAGCGATCCCGAGCGGGACGCCGACCAGGGCGACCCCGACGAGGGTAAAGAAGGCCAGCCTCCACAGGGTGCCGTCCTGGCGGGCCGCCTGGAAGAACGGGCTGATGGTGTGTTCCTCGGCGACGCAAAGATCCGGGGCGATCAGGTCGTTGCTGCCGGTGGCGCGCAGACCCAGAACGTCCCAATTCTCGACGATCTCGGCGTCGGCGCGCGGAAAGAAGGCGAGGCGCCAGTCGGGGCCCTGCCCCGAGATCATTCGCGGCGTCTCGCCGTCGAAGACGAACATGCCGGTCAGCAGCCATTCGGCATGGCGGCAACCGCTGGCGAACGGCCACCGGCCCTCGACCGCGAACCGTCCGTGGCCATCCGGGACGGCACGGCCGGTGGGGGCGAACACCGTGGCCGCCAAGAAGTCGGCGTGCGAGCCGAACAGCGCTGTGGCGACGGCGGGTTCGAGCCAGGCGGTGAATGCGGGCGCCCCGGCACCGATGGCCGCGATCCATCCCGTGGAACCGTCGGCACGCGCCAGCTCCTCGACCAGGTGGATGAAGTCGACCGGGGCCACTTCGAATCCGCCGAGCGAGCGCGGTTGAAAGGCGCGGAAGACGCCGGCCGCGCGCAGACGCTCGACCAGATCGAGCGGCAATGTGCCGAGCGCCTCGGCCTCATCGGCGCGCGCCATGATTTCGGGCGCCAGCGCACGCGCGACGTCCGTGGGATGGGCGCCGTCCGACAGGGCGGGGCGTGTTGCGGTTGTCATGTCACGCTCCCTTCGTCTGATACAGTAACCAGTAATAGATACAGGAGCATGTATTCAATTATGGGATCTGTCAAGGGCCGGCCTCCGCGGCGTTACGACTCGACCCGCCGTCGCCAACAGGCCCAGCAGAACCGGCACGCGGTGCTCGTCGCCGCCCGGCGGAGATTCCTGGCTCAGGGCTACGCGGCGACAACCATCGCCGAGATCGCAAGCGACGCAAGCATATCGGTTGAAACCGTGTACAAGGCGTTCGCCACAAAGGCGGGCGTGCTCAAAGCGCTCTTCGATGTGTCCGTCGCCGGCGACGACGAGCCGATCCCGATGGCTCAGCGAGACGTGATCCAGAACGTGATCGATGCGACCGACGCGGCCCGCAAGCTGAAAATCTACGCCGAGCACCTGGCCGCCACCATGCCGCGCAGCGCGCCAGTCCAGCTGCTCGCGCGCGACGGCGCCGCCTCATCGCCGGACGCCGCCGAGGTCTGGAAGCAGATCCGGCAGGAGACGCTGACCGCCATGACGATGTTCGCGTCCGATCTCGCCCGCACCGGGCGGCTTCGAGTCAGCGCCAGGCAAGCGCGCGATGTCCTGTGGACGTATCACGCCCCGGAGCTGTACGAGCTTCTCGTCCTGGAACGCGGATGGTCGGCCACCCGCTACGGCAAGTTCATCGCCCGGGCGCTGACCGACGCCCTGCTCGACCGCCCGGATTGAGGCCTACAGCGAGAAGGCCGCCCGCACCGCGTCGACGGATGCCGGGTCGCCCGTCACGGTGATTCGCCGCAGCGCCGCCGCGCGCTTGGCCTCGCTCGCGCCCAGGCGGGCGGTCACCAGATCCGCCGCGCCGGCGGTGATCGTCACAGAAGGTTCACCGTGACCACCGGCTAGGCGGCCCTGGGTCACCGCGAAGTCGAAGCGCCGGCCGTCGATCTCGGCCCGGCACGTCGCCTCCAACCCGGCCGCCTTGCCGGAGTCGAAGCCGAGCAGGATGCCGGCCAAAAACCCGTTGAGGGGCGATACCCCGCCGCCGCCGACCGGGTCCAACCGGTCCAGGCCGAACAACGCGACGCTCCTCAAGACGGGCAACGCCCGCTGCCAGCCCATGTCACTGAGGGTGTAGACGGTCCGTCCGATCGGGGCGGGCAGGTCGGTGCGGTCGACGAGTCCCGCATCCTGCAGTTCTTTGAGCCGCTCGGCCAGCAGATTCGTTGCAATGCCGGGCAACTCGGCGCGCAGGTCACCGTAGCGGCGGGGGCCGCCGACCAGCTCGCGCAGGATCAGCAGCGTCCAGCGCTCGCCCAGGACGTCGAGCCCGAGCGCTATCGGGCAGTTCTGGTTGTAGGTCCTGCGGGTCGCCACCAGGCCAGCCTACCAGCGGTAGACGTGATTTTCTATCGGTTACTTGATTTATTTGTCTATCGGCTTTAGTGTCTTGTTCATGCGTCCCGAACCCCTCCTCCGGAACCGCCCCACCCCGGCGCTGGCCGTCATCTGCCTCGGGGTCTTCGTCATCAGCGTCGACGCCACCATCGTCAACGTCGCCCTGCCGACCCTGTCTCGCGAACTCGGCGCCGACACCGCCCAGCTGCAGTGGATCGTCGACGCCTACACCCTGGTGATGTCCGGGCTGCTGCTCTCCGCGGGGAGCCTCAGCGACCGCTTCGGCCGACGGGGCTGGCTGAACTCCGGCCTCGCGCTGTTCGCCGTAACCTCTGCCGTTGCGGCGCATACCGATTCGGCCGCCCAGTTGATCGCGGCACGCGCCGCCATGGGGGTGGGCGCGGCGGTGATCTTCCCGACCACCCTGGGCCTGATCACCAACATCTTCACGGACGCGGCGGCCAGGGCCAAGGCGATCGGCCTGTGGGCGGCGATGGTCGGCGTCGGGGTGGCCGTGGGGCCGATCAGCGGCGGCTGGCTGCTCGAACACTTCTGGTGGGGCTCGATCTTCATGGTCAACATCCCGATCGCGGCGCTGGCCATCGTCGGCGGCATCTTGTTCGTGCCGACCTCGCGCGACCCGGCCGCACCGCGCGTCGACGTCGGTGGCCTGCTCTTGTCGGCGGTCGGGATCACCGCGTTGGTCTACACGGTCATCGAGGCGCCCACCTGGGGATGGACCAACGGCCGGACCGCGATCGGGTTCGCCTCGGCCGCAGCGGTTCTGACCGGGTTCGCGCTGTGGGAGCGGCGCAGCGACCACCCCATGCTGGACGTGTCGGTGTTCGTCGACCGCCGGTTCTCCGGCGGTAGCCTGGCCGTGACCGCCGGCTTCCTGACGTTGTTCGGCTTCATCTTCGTCATCACCCAGTACTTCCAATTCATCAAGGACTACACCGCATTTCAGAGCGGGGTGCGGCTGCTACCGGTCGCAGCCTCCATCGCGCTCGCGAGCATCGCGGGACCCCGGCTGGTGGAACGGGCCGGCACCACCGCCGTCGTCGCCGCCGGCCTCACCGTCTTCGCCACCGGGCTGGCGTGGGCGTCCACCGCCGACGCCGCCACGCCGTACACCCAGATCGCCACGCAGATGCTGCTGCTCGGCGGCGGCCTCGGCCTGACCGTTTCGCCGGCCACCGAGGCGATCATGGGGTCGTTGTCCGCCGACAAGGCCGGGGTGGGCTCGGCCGTCAACGACACCACGCGCGAACTCGGGGGCACGCTCGGCGTCGCCATCGCCGGCAGCATCTTCGCGTCGGTGTACTCGGGACATCTCGGAACGGAGGCGCTGACCGGGCTGCCCGCGGACGCGATGCGACACTCAATGGCGCTCGCGCACAGGGTGATCGAGCAGCTGCCGGCGCAGCGGGCCGGTGGCGTCCGCGCCGCGGTCGACCGCGCGTTCCTGGACGGCCTGCAGGTGAGCTCGCTGGTCTGCGCGGGCATCGCGCTCGGCGCCGCGATCGTCGTCGGCTGGTTATTGCCGGCACGTCAAACCGAAAGGACAACCGCATGAATACCCGAGTGTTGGTGACTGCCGCCACCGGCAGGATCGGCAGCGCGGTCGCCGCCCAGCTGTTGGAGAAGGGCGTCGCCACCAGGGCCATGGTGCATCGCGAAGATGCGCGCAGTGCACGCCTGCGGGAACTGGGCGCCGAGGTGGTCGTGACCGATATGTTTGATATCCAAGCGGTTACGGCCGCGCTGGACGGGGTGGATCGGCTGTACTTCAACCCTCCGTACCACCCCCATGCACTCGACAGCGCGGTTGCCTTCGCGGTGGCCGCACGGCGCGCCGACGTGGAAGCGGTGGTGGCGCTCGGACAGTGGACGGCCAGCCCGGAGCACCCTTCGCTGATGACCCGGCAAGCATGGCTGACCGACAAGCTGTTCGACCTGCTGCCGGACACCGCCCACGTCGCGGTCGATCCCGGCTACTTCGCCGACAACTACTTGCAGGTGCTGCCGCTCGCCGCAGCGCTGGGAATCCTGCCGGTGTCCACCGGGAAGGGCCGAAATGCGCCTCCATCCAACGAAGACATCGCCCGAGTTGCCGTTGGCGCCCTGCTTGACCCGCACCGTCACAACGGCCGCGCCTACCGTCCGACCGGACCGACCCTGCTATCGGGAACCGAGATCGCCGGCGCGGTCGGTGAGGCGTTGGGCCGACGGGTGCGCCACATCGATATCCCCCCATGGATGTTCATGCGCGCCGTGCGCGTCAATGCCAAACGGCTCGGCGCCGACATGTTCTTCCAGTCCAGCCTGCGCCACTACCTGCCCGAATCCGCCCTGGGAACCTGGGACGTAGGTGGTCCCACCACACACGTTCGTGACGTTGCCGGTGTCGAACCCGAAGATTTCCTGACGATCGCACGCCGCTACGTCACCGGCCCCGAAACACGGCGCACCGCAGGTAATTTCATCCGGCAACTCGGCGACTTTCTGTTGACCGGTCTCGTACCGATGCACCGCCTCGACAAGTTCGACCGGCTTCAACAACATCCGCAACCCGCACGTCCCCGGTTTGCCGGTCAGTCTGCGCTTTGGCGGGCCGAGCACACCGCACCGGAGAGGATAGGAACGCGATGAACATGAGCACTTATGTTCTCGGCCACGCCGACGTGGAGGTGCGGCGGCTCATCCTGCAGGGGCGGCTGTACAACGACTACACCGAGCACGCGCTGCGGCTCGCCGGACTGCGCCCGGGCATGCGGGTGCTCGATATCGGGTGCGGGCCCGGCGACGTGTCGTTCGTCGCCGCTCGGCTGGTCGGTCCGACGGGAAGTGTCCTCGGCGTGGACGCCGCACCCGCGATGGTCGAGCTCGCACGCAGCCGCGCCGCCGAGCAGGGCCTGCGCACAGTGCAATTCACGCAGGCCGCCGTCGACGCGATCGCGCCGGACGAACCGGTGGACGCGGTCATCGGCCGGCTGATCCTGATGCACCTGCCCGACCCGGCCGGCACACTGCGGCAGCTGAGCTCCTTCGTGCGCCCCGGCGGCTTTGTCGCCTTCTCCGAGAACGACATCACCGCGACGCGCAGCATCCCGGACCTGCCGCTGTTCGGACGGGTCACGGCGGGCATCGTCCGCGCCTTCGAGGCGATGGGCCTGTCCGCGCGGTTCGGCACCACGCTGCACTCCGTCTTCGCCGAGGCCGGCCTGGGCGCCCCGCACCTGACTCAGGGGACACCCATCGGCACCGCCGCCGACGCCGACATCCTGGCCTACGCCGCCGAAGTCTGGCGGTTGGTCTCCCCCATCGCGGAGCAGGGCGGCTTCGCCATCGACGAGCTCGCCGACATCGAGGACTTCGTGCCGCTATTCCGCCGGGAGGTGCTTGCGGCCGGCGCCCTGGTCACGATGCCCCCGCTGATCACGGCCTGGACGGAGGTCCACAGATGAACGAGACGATCCAGAGCCAGTACTCGACCGGCCTGTCCCGACCCAACATCGAGCGCGCGCTGACGTCCGCCGGGAAAGACCTCGACCGGCTCGAACCCGCCGACCTGGGCACGCTGGAGGACTTTCACACCATGGGCCGCTTCGCCACCAGCCAACTGGTGGATCTCGCGGGCATCATCAGCGAAAGTCGGGTGCTCGACGCGGGCAGCGGGATCGGCGGCACCGCCCGCTACGTCGCCGACCGGTGCGGCTGCACGGTGGCGGCCGTTGATCTCACCGATGAGTACTGCGAAACGAGCCGTTGGCTCAATCGCCTGGTCGGTCTCGACGACCGGATATCCGTCCGGCAGGCGGACGTCACCGAACTTCCCTTTGCTGACGGCACTTTTGACGTCGTCATCAGCCAGCACGTTCAGATGAACGTCGCGGACAAGGCGCGCCTCTACTCCGAAGCGCACCGGGTGCTGGCGGCCGGAGGGCGGATTGCGTTGTGGGACATCATGACCGGGGACCATGGCAAACTGGAATATCCGCTGCCGTGGGCCGACCAACCCGAGCGCAGCCATCTGGTCACCCCCGACGAGTTACGCGCAGTCGTCGAGTCCGCCGGGTTCGCCGTCGAGCACTGGAGCGACCTGACCGCGCAGGCGACCGAGTTCATGCACGCGCTGCTGGCCCAGCCCTTGACCCCGCTGGGTTTGCACGCGTTCGTCGACGACTTCGAGCTGAAGGTCGGCAATCTAACCCGCGCGCTCGCCGACGGGCGGCTTCGGGCCATCCAAGCAGTGTGTAGAAGGTGAAGGCCTTGGCGCCCAATGAGATTGCTAATCAGCGGTACACGATGACGTGGAGCGGCGGCCGCGGTGAAGTGAAGTTCCTGCGGCGCTCCGACGGATCCCGGTTGCGTTACTTCACGACCGGCACCGGTCCGCCGCTCGTCCTGTTGCACACCGTAAGGACACAGCTGGACTATTTCCAGCGGGTGGTGCCCGCGCTCTGGGACGAATTCACGGTTTACGCGCTGGATCTGCCCGGCATGGGGTGGTCCGACATAGTCCCGGGTGCCAGATATGGCGAACCGGAACTACGCAGCGCCGTCGTCGAATTCATCGAAACGCTTGAGCTGCATGATGTCACGTTAGCCGGTGAATCGATGGGTGCGGCGATCGCGCTGTTGGCCTCGATCGAGCTGACCGGCGAAGTGCGCAACGTGGTCGCCTTCAATCCTTACGACTACCCGAGCGGCCTGGAACGCGGCAACTGGTTCGCCCGCGTGATCGGGACCGCCGTCCGCCTGCCCGGCACGGGGCAGGTCTTCGCCCGACTGGAAAATCGCATGATCCTGCGGGCGGTGCTGCGCGGCGGCTTCACCGATCACAACGCGCTACCCGAAGGCTTCCTCGGCGAGCTGCGCCGAGCCGGCCGTCGACACGGCTACCCCAGGGTGAACCGGGCCATCATGCGCAGCCTCGACGGCTTCGTGGCCGCCCGAAGCCGCTACGCGCAGGTCAGCGTTCCCGTCACTCTCGTCTACAGCGAGCATGACTGGTCACGTGTGGCGGAGCGCTCGCACGTCGCTGTCCAGCTGAATGCGGAAGCCATCACTGTGCCCGGCGCGGGCCACTTCTCGGCCCTCGAGCGCCCGATGGAAATGGTCCGCGTCATCCTGGAAAGCCGTCGACGTACGTAACGAGCACCAGCGCCTGGTGGGCCGAGGTAGCGCTCGGATTGCTCTGCATGGTGGAGTGGGTATCGCTTAACTAGTCCTCCAAGGCCAGGAAGCGAGGTCCACCCGTGCTCGGTCTGCCCGAGAAGGTGCATGCCTGTCTGTTCGACCTCGACGGTGTGCTCACCGATACCGCGAGCGTGCACACCAAGGCCTGGAAGGCCATGTTCGACGACTACCTGTCCGAACGGGCCAAACGCACCGGCGACGAATTCGTTCCGTTCGATGCGGCCGACGACTACCGGAAATACGTCGACGGCAAGAAACGCGAGGACGGGGTCCGGTCCTTTCTGCAGAGCCGCGGGATCGAGCTGCCCGACGGCAACCCCGATGACGCGGGAGACGCCGAGACGGTATACGGCCTGGGCAACCGCAAGAACGACATGTTCCAACGGGTGCTGCGCGAGGACGGCGTCGAGGTCTTCGAAGGCTCGCGGCGATATCTGGAGGCGGTCTCGGCGGCCGGCCTGGGAATTGCCGTGGTGTCTTCGAGCGCCAACACCCGTGACGTCCTCGAGATCACCGGCCTGGACCAGTTCATCCAGAAGCGGGTGGACGGTGTCACGCTGCGCGACGAGCACATCGCCGGTAAGCCGGCGCCAGACTCCTATCTGCGCGGGGCGGAGTTGCTCGGCGTCGAAGCCGGGGCCGCGGCCGTGTTCGAGGACGCGATTTCGGGCGTGCAGGCCGGCCATGCCGGTAACTTCGGCTACGTGGTGGGAGTCGACCGAGTGGGCCAGGCCGACGATCTACGACGCAACGGCGCCGATGTGGTGGTCACCGACCTCGCCGAGCTGCTGCAGTCATGATCGACGACGAAGCATTCCCCGTCGATCCATGGCACGTCTGCGAAACAAAGCTCGACCTGAACCTGTTGGCCCAGTCCGAATCCCTGTTCACCCTGTCCAACGGGCACATCGGGCTGCGCGGCAACCTCGACGAGGGTGAGCCCTACGGTCTGCCCGGCACCTACCTGAACTCCTTCTACGAAATCCGCCCGCTGCCCTACGCCGAGGCCGGCTACGGCTATCCGGAGGCCGGCCAGACCATCGTCGACGTCACCAACGGCAAGATCATCCGCCTGCTGGTCGAGGACGAGCCGTTCGACGTCCGCTACGGCGAATTGCTCTCGCACGAGCGGGTTCTCGACATGCGCGCCGGGACGATGACCCGCGGCGCGCATTGGCGCTCCCCCGCAGGCAAGGAGATCAAGCTGGTGTCCACCCGGCTGGTGTCGCTTGCGCAGCGTGGTGTCGCCGCCATCGAATACGTCGTCGAAGCGGTCGGCGATTTCGTTCGCGTGACGGTGCAGTCCGAGCTGGTCACCAACGAGGACCAACCCCAGACGTCGGGTGACCCGCGGGTATCGGCCATTCTGGAGAGCCCCTTGGTGGCCGTCGATCACGAAAACACCGAGACCGGGGCGCTTCTCATGCACCGCACCCGTAGCAGCGCCCTGATGATGTCGGCCGCGATGGACCATGAGATCGACGTTCCCGGCCGCGTCGAGTTCAGCACCGACGCCCGCGACGATCTGGCGCGGACCACGGTGATCTGTGGGCTGCGCGCCGGGCAGAAGCTGCGCATCGTCAAACACCTGGCGTATGGCTGGTCGAGCATGCGCTCGCGCCCGGCCCTGCGCGACCAGGCCGCCGCCGCCATCCACAGCGCCCGCTACACCGGGTGGCAGGGGCTGCTGGATTCGCAGCGGGCGTACCTGGACGACTTCTGGGACAGCGCCGACGTCGAGGTCGAGGGCGACCCGGAATCCCAGCAAGCGGTGCGGTTCGGGCTTTTTCACCTACTGCAGGCCAGCGTGCGCGCCGAGCGCCGCGCGATCCCGGCCAAGGGGCTCACCGGAACCGGCTACGACGGCCACGCCTTCTGGGACACCGAAAGTTACGTGCTGCCGGTGCTCACCTACACCGCGCCGCATGCGGTGGCCGACGCGCTGCGGTGGCGGGCGTCGACCCTGGACCTGGCCAAGGATCGGGCGGCCGAGCTGGGCCTGCAGGGCGCCGCGTTCCCCTGGCGGACCATTCGCGGGCAGGAGTGCTCGGCCTACTGGCCGGCCGGCACGGCGGCCTGGCACATCAACGCCGACATCGCCATGGCCTTCGAGCGGTATCGCATCGTCACCGGCGACGAGGAACTGGAGAAGAATTGCGGGCTCGCGGTGCTCGTCGAGACCGCCCGGCTCTGGCTCTCCCTCGGCCACCACGACCGGCACGGCGTCTGGCACCTCGACGGCGTCACCGGCCCCGACGAGTACACCGCGATCGTGCGCGACAACGTCTTCACCAACCTGATGGCCGCGCACAACCTGCGCACCGCCGCCGAGGCCTGCATCCGCCACCCCGAGGTGGCGGAGTCGATGGGCGTCACCACCGAGGAGACGGCCTGCTGGCGCGACGCGGCCGACGCCGCGAACATCCCCTACGACGCCGGCCTGGGGGTCCACCAGCAGTGCGAGGGGTTCACCACCCTCGCGGAGTGGGACTTCCAGGAGAACCACGCCTATCCGTTGCTACTGCACGACCCGTACGTGCGGCTCTATCCGGCGCAGGTGATCAAGCAGGCCGACCTGGTGCTGGCGATGCAGTGGCAGAGCCACTTCTTCACGCCGGAACAGAAGGCGCGCAACGTCGATTACTACGAGCGGCGCATGGTGCGCGACTCGTCGCTGTCCGCCTGCACCCAGGCGGTGATGTGCGCCGAGGTCGGGCACCTGGAATTGGCGCACGACTACGCCTACGAGGCCGGGTTGATCGACCTGCGCGACCTACACCACAACACCCGCGACGGCTTGCACATGGCGTCGCTCGCCGGCGCCTGGACGGCGCTGGTGGGCGGCTTCGGCGGCCTGCGCGACGACGAGGGCATCCTGTCGCTGAATCCTGCTCTGCCCGACGGTATTTCGCGGCTGAGATTCAGGCTTCGGTGGCGCGATTTCCGGCTTACCGTCGACGTGAACCATTCAGACGTCACCTACACGGTGCGCGACGGCCCGGGCGGCCAACTCACCATCCGGCACGCGGGCGAAGAGATCACCCTGAGCACCGATGCGCCGAAAACCGTAGCGGTGCAAGCCCGCAAGCCGCTGATGCCGCCCCCACAGCAGCCTCCTGGCCGCGAGCCACTGCACCGCCGGGCACTGACGCGGAAAAAGTGAGCGTCAGCCGGATTTGAGGATTCGCCCCACCTCTGCGCCCACCGCCTGCCGTATCTCGTCGTCCGTCAGCTCGTCGATCCCGGTCGCCGAGCGCAGGATCGGCGCAAACAGCCGCCAACCAAATTGCAGCGCAAGGGCATTGGCGACGGCCAGGCGCGCATCGATCTCGTTGTCGTGAAGCGGCCGCACCCAGCCGAGTAGCGTCGCGATGTTGGGAAAGCGCTTCTGCAGCTGCCCCGCCGGATACCCGTCGAGCACGGTGCGGGCCATGACCCGCATCTGCCGGTCAAGGGCCCGGTCCAGGACGTCGGCCGGCGCCTCCTCACTGAGCAGGGCGCTTAGGTTGGCGCCCAGGTGATCGAGCACGGCGCCGACCAGATTCTCCTTGGTGCCGAAGTGGCGAAAAACCAGCCCGTGGTTGACGTTGGATCGCGCGGCGATGTCGCGGATCGACGTCGCGGCCGGGCCCCGTTCCGCGAACAGGTCGGTGGCGGCCTCCAGGATCGCCGCAGCGACCTCGGCCCGCCCGGTGGGCATGTTCGCGCGGCCACTTGCGGAACGTGTAGTCATGTGACTACAGTACTCGATGTAGTCAGTTGACTACACCCCTTTCACACGAGGATTGATGAAAATGATCGGTCAGATAACCGTCACCAAGCTGGGTAGCCGCATCGGCGCGCGGGTCGACGGGGTGCGCCTCGGGGGCGATCTCGACCCGGACGCGATCGAGAAGATCCGCCAGGCGCTGCTGGCCCACAAGGTGATCTTCTTTCGCCACCAGCACCAGCTCGATGACCAGGAGCAACTCGCGTTCGCCGCACAGCTGGGCACGCCCGTCGGCCATCCGGCCGCCGAGGTGCTCGCCGCCAAGAACGCGCCGGTCATCACGCCGATCAACTCCGAATACGGCAAGGCGACCCGCTGGCACACCGACGTCACGTTCGTCGCGAACTACCCGGCCGCCTCGATCCTGCGGGCGGTCACCCTGCCCAGGTACGGCGGCTCGACGCTGTGGGCCAACACCGCCGCCGCCTACGAGCACCTGCCGGAACCGCTCGCCTGGCTCGTCGACGACCTCTGGGCGGTGCACACCAACCGGTACGACTACATCACCCCTGAAGCAATGACCGACGCGCAGCGCGCGTTCCGGCAGGCCTTCGAGAAGCCGGATTTCCGCACCGAGCATCCCGTGGTGCGGGTACACCCGGAGACCGGTGAACGCACCCTGCTACTGGGAGATTTCGTGCGCGGGTTCGTTGGCCTGGACAACTACGAGTCGACGGTGCTCTTCGATTTGCTGCAACGGCGAATCACCGTCCCCGAGAACACCATTCGTTGGAACTGGGCGCCGGGTGACGTGGCCATCTGGGACAACCGGGCCACCCAGCACCGCGCCATCGACGACTACGACGACCAGCCTCGGCTGATGCACCGCGTCACCCTGATGGGCGACGTGCCCTTCAACGTGCACCGGCAACGCAGCCGGGTGGTCAGCGGCGCCCCACTTGAGGCGATCGCGAGCTAGCCGGCCGAGGGCACCGGGGTGATCGGCAACCAGCGCAGCGCACCCGGCGCGTCCGCGGGCACCACGGGTTGCTGCGGCGCGATCGGGTCCAGCCGGCGGTAGGGCTGGCCCTGCGCTGGGCGCTGATCGTTCTCGCCCTTGTTCGGCCACAGCGAGGCGGCCCGTTCGGCCTGTGCGGTGATGGACAGCGACGGGTTGACGCCCAGGTTCGCCGAGATCGCGGCACCGTCCACCACGAACATCGTGGGATAGCCGTAGACCCGGTGATACGGGTCGATCACGCCGTGTTCGGCGCTGTCGCCGATCGCCGCGCCGCCGAGGAAGTGGGCGGTCAGCGGGATGTTGAACAGCTCACCCCAGGTGCCGCCGGCCACGCCGTCGATCTTTTCGGCGATGCGCCGGGTGACCTTGTTCCCGACGGGGTTCCAGGCCGGGTTGGGATCCCCGTGCCCCTGCTTGCTGGTGTACCAGCGGATGCCCAGCTTCCCGCGTTTGGTGTAGGTGGTGATCGAGTTGTCCAGGTGCTGCATGACCAGGGCGATCAGCGTGCGCTCGCTCCACTGGTGGACGTTGAGCATCCGCATCATGCGGCGCGGATCCTCGCGGGCCTGGTCCAGCAGTTGCTTCCAGCGCGGCACGTCGGTGCCCTCCGGACCGGTGCCGTCGGTCATCAGCGTCTGCAGCAGCCCCATCGCGTTGGACCCCTTGCCGTAGCGGCAGGGTTCGACGTGGGTGTCTGCGGTGGGATGGATCGACGACGTGATGGCCACCCCGTGCGTCAGGTCCAGTTTCGGGTCGACCTGGAGCTTCCCGGCCCCGACGATGGACTCGGAGTTGGTGCGGGTCAGCACGCCGAGCCGCTCGGAGAGGCGCGGCAGCTTGCCCTTGTCGCGCATCTTGAACAGCAGATGCTGCGTTCCCCAGGTGCCCGCGGCCAGGATCAGGTGCGTCGCGGTGTAGGTGCGCCGGTCCCTGCGCAGCAGGCTTCCCGTGCGCACCGTGCGCACCTCCCACACCCCGTCGGAGCGCTGCTGGAAGCCCTTGACCGTTGTCATCGGAATGACTTGTGCCCCAGCCGATTCGGCGAGGCCGAGGTAGTTCTTGAGCAGCGTGTTCTTGGCGCCGTAGCGACAGCCCGTCATGCAGCAGCCGCATTCCAGGCAGCCGGTGCGTTCCGGTCCCGCGCCGCCGAAATACGGGTCCGGCACGGTCTTGCCGGGGGTCTTGGCGCCTTCGGGGCCGAAGAACACCCCGACCGGGGTGGGCACGAAGGTGTCGCCGCAGCCCATCTCGTCGGCGACTTCCTTGAGGACCCGGTCGGCGTCGGTGAAGGTCGGGTTCTTGACCACCCCGAGCATCCGTTTCGCCTGCTCGTAATGCGGCATCAACTCGTCGCGCCAGTCGGTGATGTGCGACCACTGCCGGTCTTTGAAGAACGGCTCCGGCGGCACGTAGAGCGTGTTGGCGTAGTTCAGGGAGCCCCCGCCCACCCCGGCGCCGGCCAGGATCAGCACGTTCTTCAGCGGGTGGATTCGCTGAATGCCATAGCAACCCAGCCCGGGCGCCCACAGGAACTTGCGCAGATCCCAGGAGGTCTCGGCGAAGTCCTCGTCGGCGAAGCGCCGCCCGGCCTCCAATACGCCTACGCGGTAGCCCTTTTCGGTCAGCCGCAGCGCACTGACGCTGCCCCCGAAACCCGAACCGATAATCAGAACGTCGTAATCCGGCCTCATCGCACCAGTATGGCCTTACTCACGGGTAACGAGCCAGTGCCCCCGGTCTTCAGCTGGCCTCAGCTTCCAGTGGTCAGCCCGACCTTCTGGAACTCCTTGAGATCGCAATAGCCGGCCTTGGCCATCGACCGGCGCAGGCCGCCAACCAGGTTCAGGGAACCGAACGGGTCGTCGGAAGGCCCGTTGAGCACCCGCTCCAGCGGCGGGCGCTCGCCCAGCGCGATCTGCAGCAACGCCCCGCGGGGCAACGACGGGTGCGCCGCCGCGGCCGGCCAGAACCAGCCCTCGCCGAGCGCTTCGGCGGATTCGGCGAGCGGGGTGCCGAGCACCACCGCGTCGGCGCCGCAGGCGATCGCCTTGGCCAGCTCGCCGGAGGTATGGATGTCGCCGTCGGCCAGCACGTGCACGTAACGGCCGCCGGTCTCGTCGAGGTATTCGCGCCGCGCGGCGGCGGCGTCGGCGATGGCGGTCGCCATCGGCACGCTGATGCCCAACACCTCGTCGCTGGTGGTGACGCCCCGGGTGGAGCCGTAGCCGACGATGACGCCGGCGGCGCCGGTGCGCATCAGGTGCAGCGCGGTGCGGTGGTCGAGCACCCCGCCGGCCACCACCGGGACGTCGAGCTCGGAGATGAAGGTCTTCAGGTTCAGCGGCTCACCGTCACTGGCCACCCGTTCGGCCGAGACGATGGTGCCCTGGATGACCAGCAGGTCGATGCCGGCCTGCAGCAGCACCGGGGTCAGCGCCTGCGCGTTCTGCGGGCTGACCCGCACCGCCGTGATCACCCCGGCCTCCCGGATGCGCGCGACCGCGGACCCCAGCAGGTCGGGGTTCAGCGGGGCGGCGTGCAATTCCTGCAGCAGCCGGATCGACGCCGACGGTTCGGGCTCCTTGGTGGCGGCCTCGACGAGCTGGGCGATCTTGCCCTCTACGTCGGCGTGCCTGCCGATCAGGCCTTCGCCGTTGAGCACGCCCAGCCCGCCCAGCCGGCCGAGCTCGATCGCGAACTCGGGCGACACCAGTGCGTCGGTCGGGTGGGCCACCACCGGGATCTCGAAGCGGTAGGCGTCCAGCTGCCAGGTGGTCGACACGTCCTGCGACGACCGGGTGCGCCGCGACGGCACGATGCTGACTTCGCTCAGTTCATAGGTGCGACGGGCGTTGCGGCCCATCCCGATTTCGACCATCCCGGCCTCAGCGCGCAAAGTAGTTCGGCGCTTCGACGGTCATGGCGACGTCGTGCGGATGGCTTTCGCGCAGCCCGGCGGAGGTGATCCGGACGAACTGCGCCTGCTGCAGCGCCTCGATGGTGGGCGATCCGGTGTAGCCCATCGCGGCGCGCAGACCGCCGGTGAGCTGGTGGATCACCGAGGACAGTGGTCCGCGGAACGGTACCCGGCCCTCGATTCCCTCGGGCACCAGCTTGTCCTCGCTCAAAGCGTCGTCGGCGAAGTAGCGGTCCTTGGAGTACGACTTCGCCCCTCCGCGGCCCTGCATGGCCCCCAGCGACCCCATGCCGCGGTAGCTCTTGAACTGCTTCCCGTTGACGAAGATGAGCTCGCCGGGGGCCTCGGCGGTGCCGGCCAGCAGCGAGCCCAGCATGGCCGTCGATGCTCCGGCGGCCAGGGCCTTGGCGATATCACCGGAGTACTGCAGCCCGCCGTCGGCGATCACCGGCACGCCCGTCGGCCCGCAGGCCGCGACGGCTTCCAGGATCGCCGTGATTTGTGGCGCTCCGACCCCGGCCACCACCCGGGTGGTGCAGATCGAGCCCGGTCCCACGCCGACCTTGACCGCGTCGGCGCCCGCCTCGACCAGCGCCAGGGCCGCGGACCGGGTGGCGACGTTCCCGCCGATCACCTCGACCTTCTCGCCCACCTCCGCCTTGAGCTTGCCGACCATGTCGAGCACCAGCCGGTTGTGCGCGTGCGCGGTGTCGACGATCAGGACGTCGGCCCCGGCGTCGACCAGCATCATCGCGCGCACCCACGCGTCGCCGCCGACGCCCACGGCGGCGCCCACCAGCAGCCGGCCGTCGCTGTCCTTGGTGGCCAGCGGGTGCTGTTCGGTTTTGACGAAGTCCTTGACGGTGATCAGCCCGGTGAGCCGGCCGTGGCCGTCGACGACGGGCAGCTTCTCGATCTTGTTGCGGCGCAACAGGCCCAGTGCCGCGTCGGCGCTGACGCCCTCCTGGGCGGTGATCAGCGGGGCCTTGGTCATCACCTCGGCGACCTTGCGGGTCTGGTCCACCTCGAACCGCATGTCGCGGTTGGTGATGATGCCGACCAGCGCGCCGACGTCGTCGACCACCGGCAGGCCCGAGATCCGGAACCGGGCGCACAGCGCGTCCACCTGCGCCAGGGTGTTGTCCGGGCGGCAGGTGACCGGGTCGGTGACCATGCCGGCCTCCGAGCGCTTGACCATCTCGACCTGGCCGGCCTGCTCGGCGACGGGCAGGTTGCGGTGCAGCACACCCATGCCGCCCGCCCGGGCCATCGCGATGGCCATCCGTGACTCGGTGACGGTGTCCATCGCCGAACTGACGAGCGGCACTTTGAGCCTGATCTTCTTGGTCAGCTGGCTGGACGTGTCCGCGGTGGCGGGAACCACATCGGAAGCGGCGGGCAGCAGCAGGACGTCGTCGAAGGTGAGGCCGAGCATCGCGATCTTGTGCGGGTTGTCACCCCCGGTCGGCGCGGGGTCGTCGATCAGTCCTCGAATATCGGGGTCGCGCACGTAGGGGCTGCCGACGAGGTCGGAACTGTCTTCCAGGTGGGACATGCCACGGGTCATCGGTGGGGCCCTCCATACGATGCGGCGCGAGACCCCCATCCTATCGGCTCGCCCGTCGCCCCGACCCGCTTGTCGGGGCGCGCCGCGGACGGCAAAGGGCCCGGAGACGACGGGCGGCCTGGCTGCTGGCGTTATCCCGGCCCGGCTGCGTAGGCTAGTGTGCGTGCGCGATCACCTCCCACCGGGTTTGCCGCCCGACCCCTTCGCCGACGACCCCTGCGATCCGTCGGCTGCGCTGGAAGCCGTAGAGCCGGGGCAACCCCTGGACGCCCAGGAGCGGATGGCGGTCGAGGCGGACCTTGCCGACCTGGCGGTTTACGAGGCACTGTTGGCGCACAAGGGCATTCGCGGGCTCGTGGTGTGCTGCGACGAATGTCAGCAGGATCACTATCACGACTGGGACATGCTGCGCGCGAACCTGCTGCAGCTGCTGATCGACGGCACCGTCCGCCCGCACGAGCCTGCCTACGACCCCGAGCCGGACGCCTACGTCACGTGGGATTACTGCCGGGGATATGCCGACGCCTCACTCAACGAGGCCACCTCGGACGCAGACGGATACCGCCGCTAGACCGCTAGGGGTTGTTCGGCGTCACCGCCGACGGCGTCGAAGTCTGCCCGTGGTGCCGGTGCTTGCTCCACGACTGACTCGGCGAGGGCGTGACTGACGGGCTCGGCGAAGCTTCGGAGGGTGTGGTGGCCGCCGTCGGCGCAGCGGTGGTCGGAGTCGACCACGCCGACGGCGTGTTCGCCGGGGGCGGCAGCGTCGCATTCGGGTTTCGCGATTGGACCCTGAGATTCAACAGCTTCAGCTGGTTTGTCAGCTCCTGTTTGCTGGCCGGGTCGTCGATCGACTGGACCAGGCTGCTCACCTCGGTGAGCTGGTTCTGGGCCTGGTCCCATTGACCGCGGTCGATCGATTCCTGCACCTTGGCCAGGTCGGCCCTGGCCGACAGCATGACCTGATTCTTCTCGTTGACGCGCGGCTGGTCGAAGAACATCGCGTGCAGCCCGTGCAGCGGGGTGCCGGGGCGCGCCTCGACCACCATCGCGCCGAAGCCGCTCATCACCAACAGCGCCGCGGCGACCGATCCGATCGTCGCCAGCCCGCGCCGGCCGCGGCGACGGTCGGCCAGGCCGGCGCGCAGGGCGTCGACGGCTTCCTCGGCCGACACCAGCGCACTCGCCGGTGGCCACCGCAGGTTGTCGCGCCAGTCCTCCAGCAGCGTGGCCATCGCGTCCATGTCAGGGTCACCGACGTGCACCGGCCGCCGCTCGGCGAGCGCGTCGAGAAGCAGGTTGGTGCGGGCGAATTCGTCCAGGGATTCAGGCACAGTCACCTGCCGCGATCATTTCGGACTTCAGCCGGGACAGCGCGCGGTGCTGGGCCACCCGGACCGCTCCCGTGGTGCTGCCGACGGCGGACGCGGTCTCCTCGGCGGACAAGCCGACGACGACACGCAGGATCAGGATCTCGCGCTGCTTGGCGGGCAGGATTTCGAGCAGCTCGCTCATCCGGCTGACCGAATCGGCTTCGATGGCCCGCTGTTCGGGGCCCGCGTCGGACGACCAACGCTCGGGAATGACCTCGGTCGGATAGGAGAGATCACGGCCGGCGGCCCGATGGGCGTCCGCGACCTTGTGCGCCGCGATGCCGTACAGGAAGGCGAGAAAGGGACGCCCTCGGTCCCGGTAGCGCGGCAGCGCCGTGATAGTCGCCAAGCACACCTCCTGTGCCACGTCATCCGCTGACAGCCCACCCCGCTCGACTGTCCCGACTCGCGCGCGGCAATATCGCACGACAATCGGACGGATGGTCTCCAGCACCTCCCGTAGTGCGTTACTGTCCCCCGCCACGGCCTTGGACACCACAGCGTCGAGACGATCCCCTTGAATTGTCATCGACGGCGGTATCTCCAACGTTACGAACCGGACACAT
Source organism: Mycobacterium sp. 852014-50255_SCH5639931 (assembly GCF_001665605.1). Classification (GTDB taxonomy): domain Bacteria; phylum Actinomycetota; class Actinomycetes; order Mycobacteriales; family Mycobacteriaceae; genus Mycobacterium; species Mycobacterium paraffinicum. The sequence continues at coordinate 370,787 of NZ_LZSV01000017.1, read as the reverse complement.
CGCGGGCTAACCGGGCTAACTAACGAATTGACAATAACGGCCCGGAGGCCATTTCAAGCGGAACGCCACGTCGCACCGGCGCGCCGCACTTGGCCTGCGGAGACATCGCGAATTTCGCGTAGCTTTTGTGTCGAGACGGTGACGCTACCGAGATCAATCAGCAAGCACGCCAACGCCCAACGAAGCGGGACCAGCCCGAGCCGGCCGGTGGCCTCCAGCGCCGCCTCCGCCACCGCCCGCGCGCGCTCGACGGCCCCGGCGCTGCACAGGGCGGCCGCCAGCACCACCTCGCTCTTGACCGCGTGCCGCGCCGACGGGACGGCCATGGCGCCCGCCAGCTCCACCGCTTCGTTCGCATGGCGGATGGCGGTTTCGCCGTCGCCGCGGGCCATCGCCAATTCGGCGGCCACCCACCCGCGGCGCACCGGCTGCCGCTCGGGCAGCGGCTCCGCACCCAGCTCGGAGTCCGCGCGGCGCAACAACGCCGCCGCCGCCGCGAAGCGGCCGACACCCAGCGCGTCGGCCGCCAGCCCGATCACGGCGTCGGCACGCGCCTCGGGGTCCACGCCGGCCAGCGCTAGGGCGCGCCCGTCCCACCCGCGCGCCAGCGTGTGCCAACCCAGTTGGCGCAGAAAGGATCCCTGCGTGCTGTGAGCCAGGGACGCCAACCGACCGGCGGGGGCGTCGCGCCGCAGCGCGGCCAGATCGCGGTAGGCGCTGCCGTAGCGGCCCTGCCCGCCCGCTGCGACCGCGCGCAGCCATAAGCCCTCCGGAGTGACCGCCGTCGGCAGCGGCCAGGTGCCGGGCCGGTCTCCGAAGGCGGCGGCGGCCAGCTCTCGGCCAATCACGGAAGTGTGACGAGTTTCAATCACGACGATAGGAGTAAACAGTTTGTGCTGTTCGCGTTACCGAACTGTTAATCACAATAGGTCCTGTACTAATCGCGGCCGGCCCTCCCCTGGCCCGTGAGCTGGGAAATCTCGTTCCGGTCAAGTGCCTGGTAGCACGGTGCGTGTTTCGACAATGGGTAGCAGATGAACGCGGCGTTAATTCTTTTATAACCATTACATACTTTGTCGGGCTAAGTGGCTATTGACGCAAATTCACCGCCCGCCCTAACGTCTACGCATGACGGGTAGTCATCGGTGACGCCACTTCATTTCAGTTGCACAATCGCTTCGCGAACCTGACCTTACTGGGCGTGCCGTGCAGAGAGGGAAACACCAATGCCACAGCCGGAGCAGCTACCTGGACCCAACGCCGACATCTGGAACTGGCAACTGCAGGGCTTGTGCCGCGGCGTTGACTCGTCGATGTTCTTTCACCCCGACGGTGAGCGCGGCCGCGCCCGCATGCAGCGCGAGCAGCGCGCCAAAGAAATGTGCCGGCAGTGCCCGGTAATTCAGGAGTGCCGTTCCCACGCGCTCGAAGTCGGTGAGCCCTATGGGGTTTGGGGCGGCTTGTCCGAATCGGAGCGCGACATGTTGCTGAAGGGCGACATCGGCCGCACGCGCGGCATTCGCCGCTCGGCCTAACGGCGCACGACTCGGTTGAACGAATGGCCGTGGCGGTCCGTGTACTAGTCATGGGCTAGGCCGCCGGCTGGCCGCGTCCATATCGACGCGGCACTCAACAACCCTTGCGTCGCGTCGGGCTAGATTCGGGCGTTCCGTCGTGCCGGGGGCCCCGCGTCGGTTCGCTCACGCGCACAGGAGGGTGCCGTGACTGAACGATCACATCGATCTCCGGATCGCGTCCGTAATTACGGCCATGCCGCAGTCAGAAGGCTGGGAAGACAGGAATGGCTAGACCGGCCGAGCTACCGCCTCGAGCACGGTCTGACATTCCTCTTCGCGGCCATGGGCCGATATCGCGACCGGGTCAGCAATGCGCTGCACGGCACCTGGCTCGGCCATCCGCTGCATCCCGCGTTGACGTCGGTGCCGACGGGAGCGATCACGACGACGGTCGCGATGGATGCGGCGTCCATGCTCTCGGGGAGTGGCGCGCAATGGCGTGACGCGTCGAGGTTCGCGTTGGGTGTCGGACTCGCCGGAAGCGTCGGCGCGGCCGCGACCGGTCTGACGGACTGGCAACACACGCATGAGCAATCGCGACGGGTCGGCGTTGTCCATGGCTTGCTGAACGGGGTCGCGACGAGCCTGTACGCGTTGTCGTGGTGGGACCGCCGCAACGGTCGCCATCAGCGCGGGATGGCTTGCAGTGCGCTGGGCTACGGCATCACCCTGAGTAGCGGCTATTTGGGCGGAGCTCTCGTCTACGGATCGGGAGCCGGGGTGGACCGCTCGGGGGCTCGGCTCAGTGCCGCCCACTGGACGCCGGTGTTGCCGGCAACGGCCCTGGACGGTCAGCCGCGGCGGGTCGAGGTTGACGGCGTCGGCGTGGTTCTCTACCGCACCGACGACCGGGTCCTGGCCGTCGGCGCGCGCTGCCCCCACCTCGGTGCGCCGATGGACGACGGCTGGATCGATCGCGGCCGCATCGTTTGTCCGTGGCATGGCTCCCGGTTCGCCTGCGAATCGGGAGAAGTGCTGCGTGGACCGGCGACAGCCGCACTGCCGCACTACCCGGCACGCATCCGCCATGGATACGTCGAGGTGCGCGGAGGCGCGAAATGAACGCCTACGATGTGCTCTTTGAACACCACAAGGTCTTACGCGGGCTTTGCGAGAAGATCACGGCGTTGCCCCCGGCTACCGGCGAGCGGCAGGACGCCCTCGATGAATTGTTGATCGAACTCGACATTCACATGCGGATCGAGGACGACCTGTTCTATCCGGCGGTGTCGGAGGCAAGCACGCTCGTCGCGATCGCCCACGCGGAGCACCGGCAAGTCTGGGATCAGCTGGCGGTGCTACTTCGGACCCCGCCGACGGCGCCGCAATACGAGGGCGAGTGGCACTCGTTCGTCACGGTCCTGGATGCACACGCCAGCGAAGAGGAGCGCGACTTATGCCCGGCGCCAATAGATTTGAGCGCCGAGATGCTCGACGCACTCGGAGATCGAATGGTGGAGCGCATCACCCGTTTGCGTCGATCCACGATCAATAAGCTTCGCGTCCGAGGCCGCGCCACCCTGTTGAGTTCGCTGTAGTCGTTTGGACCGCGACCAATCGGGGTACGACCGGCCCATGAATAAGGGCGTAACCTTCGCGGCCGTGGCGCTTGCCGCCACCATCGCACCGTTGGCAGCATGCGCAAACCAGCAGGGTGGCCAATCTGCCACGTCAACGTCGTCCAGCGCGCCCCCCGGCACCGAGCGGATGACCACGCAGTTGAAGAGCGCCGACGGAAACCAGGTCGGCACCGCCACCATTGATTTCGCGAACGGGTACGCGACGGTGACCGTGGAGGCCGGACCCAACCAAGTCCTGAGCCCGGGTTTCCACGCGCTGATGATCCACGCTGTGGGCAAATGCGAGGCTAATTCCACCGCGCCGTCCGGCGGCTCGACCGGGGACTTCAATTCGGCCGGAAGCGTCTACCAGGCACCGAATCACACCGGTTTCCCGGCCAGCGGCGACCTGACCGCGTTGCAGGTGCGCAACGACGGCTCGGCGAAGCTGGTCACCACCACCAGCTTGCTCACCGCCTCGGACCTGAGAACCAGCTCGGGCACCGCGCTGATCGTCCACCAGAACGCGGACAACCTGAGCGGGAGTTCCGCCGGCGAGTCGGGCAAGCGGGTGGCCTGCGGTGTGCTCGCCGCGGCGGCCGCGACGACGACGTCGTCCACCTCGACGACGACCAGCGTCACGACGATCACGACGACGACCGAAGTGCCACCGCCGTCCACCAGCACGAGCACGGTCACCGTCACCAGCAGCCCGACGTACACGTCCACGCCGATTACCACTGTGACGACGACTCCGCCGAGCCTTCCGCCCGGAACCCGCTGACGCGTGGCGGTCGGAGCCGCCACGACACATAAACCTCTGCGACGACACGCCGAGAACGCCCGCGGCGGTTTATGTCTCGTGAGGAAAGCGGATCGCCATAACGACGGGCGCGGGCGGCCTACTCTTCTGACATGCAGACGGTGCTGTTCACACTTGGGTTGGTCCTGTTCCTGATCGGCCTGCTGACTGGATTCGCCATCCCGGCACTGAAGAACCCGCGGATGGGGCTGTCGAGCCACCTCGAGGCCGTCCTCAACGGCATGTTCCTCGTGCTAATTGGCCTGCTCTGGCCACACATCCACCTGCCCAACGCGTGGGGTGTGACGGCGGTCGGACTGATTGTGTACGCCGGCTATGCGAACTGGCTGGCGACCCTGCTCGCCTCGGCCTGGGGCGCCGGCCGCCGACTCGCACCCATCGCTGCGGCCGATCACGAGGCCTCGGCGGCAAAAGAGCGGACCGTCAGCTTTCTGTTGGTGTCACTCGCGCTGGCGATCGTGGTCGGCGTGGGCATCGTCATCGCCGGGCTTCTCAACTGATCTGCTTCATCAACGCATCCTTGTCGACGAGATCCCACACCTCCGCGAACTTGCCGCCCTAGACGCGGTACCGAGTGCATTCCGAATGCTCTACTGTTCGGCAGGCTCGGTGAATCGAGTGAGCAAATCCGTCAGTTGTTCTGCCTCCCCGGGACCCAGCATGGAGACGAGGCGCTCAGCCAGCGGCTCTGCGGCCATATGGGCGGCGTCGAAAACCTCAAGACCTTTAGGGGTGATCTCCACCGCCCGCACCCGCCGGTCCCCCGGAACGGGTTTGCGGACGGCGAGCCCCTTGCGCTCCAGGTCGTCCACGACCCGCATAATTCCCGCCTTGTCCGAACCGGTCGCCGCGACCAACGCCCGCTGCTCCGTGGGCCCGCGGTTGACGAGGACGAGGAGCACGGCGAAATGCCGCAACTCGATACCGAGGGGCCGAAGCGCCTCCGACATCACCGCGGCCGCGCGCCAGTGCGCCCTGCGCAGCGACAAACCAAGAGCGAAAGGCGAGGGGTCTCCAGGGCGGTCGGTCGCACGCCGGGCGGTAGCGCGGCTGGAAGCGTCGCGGGTCATCGAACTGGCATCCCTTTATCCGGATTGAACACCGGACTCCGACCGGATGGCATGTTCCAGAGCAGACGACTCGTGGTCGACGAACGTGACCGTCTCTTCGAGCGGCGCCCGGCCTGTGCGGTTGTACTTCACTGCGGAGTCCTCGTACCCAATCGACATGCCGCAGAACAGGATTAGTCCGTCCGGTGGTGACAAGACCTCCGCGACCGTTTCGCGAACCTGCGACCACGCCATCTGAGGGCAGCTGTGTAGCCCTTCGGCGCGGAGTAGCAGCATGACGGTCTGCAGATACATCCCGACGTCGGCCCACTGTGCCACGCCGAGATCGCGGTCGATGTAGCAGAACAGCGCGGCAGGCGCTCCGAAACAATTCCAGTTCGCGATGGCCGCCCGCTGGCGCGCCTCCCAGTCCTCGCGCGCAATGCCGAGTGCGCTGTAGCGCTCCTTGCCGAAGGCGGATCGTCGGTCGCCGTACGGCGACTTCATTCCGGGCGGGTACATCTCGTACTCCCGCTCGTCCCAGGGGTCACCATGGGCCACGCGCTCGACGGCGCGCGTCTTGAGCTCGCCAAGCAGCGCGCCGGTTACTACATACGTGTTCCACGGCTGGATGTTCGATCCCGATGGGGACCATGCCGCCGCGGACAGCACACGCTCCAGCACCTCTCTCGGCACCGGCTGGTCGGTGAATCCGCGCACTGCACGTCTGCTTGTGACCGCCTCGTATACGTCCATGACCGCCTCCCTCACCATTCGCTTTATTTCCGTTTCGTATAACACTGTATCAGTTGATACTATTTCGAAGGTGATGGGCGAAGTCTCAGCTGCGCAGTCCCTCACCAAGCGAAGAGCCGTCGTTTAGTGGTGGGTGATGCTCGCGGCCGTGGTCCGTGGTCGTTTGGCGCACTTGTCGACGATCGCCGCCTCTGCGTCAGAATGCCCAGGGTCCGTGGTCGTTTGGCGCACTTGTCGACGATCGCCGCCTCTGCGTCAGAATGCCCAGGGACCCGCCCGCCGACCTCATCGCCGTGATGCGCGTCAGGATCCGGGCGGTGCGTCAAGCGGCGGCAATCGCCGCCTCCGCCGAGCAGGCCGGACGTTGAGTTAGCTCGCGCCGGCCGCGATCGCCTCGTCCACCTCGAGGGCGCGGACGGCCATCTCGGCGTGTGCCTTGTCCAGCGCCTCGGCCTGATCTTCATCGGCCTTCATCAGCGCCTCGATGTTGAAGCCGGCCATGTCGAGGACGCCCATGTCCCGGAAGGCCTGCTGCACCTTGTCGCCCCACAACCCGATGTCCTTGACGATCGGCACAATGCGGCTGAAAAGGTGCGAGCGGAACTGGATCATCAGCGGCGACGTGTCGACCCATTCGGCACACGCTTGCACGTCCATGCCGAGTGTCTCGAAAACCTCCTCGCCGCGGAACCGGTCGCGCATCAGGTAACAGGCGTCCACGACGAACTCTTCACGCTCGCCGCGCTCGGACTCGGTGAGCGCGGAGTAGTAATCCTTCAGCGAGATCCGGCCGAAGGCGACGTGCCTGGCCTCGTCCTGCATGACGTAGGCCAGCACCTTTTTCGCGAGCGAGTCCGGCGCCGCCATGTCACGCAGCACCCCAAAGGCCGCGAGTGCGAGCCCTTCGATGAGGACCTGCATGCCGAGATAGGGCATGTCCCAGCGCGAATCGCGCAGGGTGTCGTCCAGCAGTGCGGTCAGGTGCTTGTTGATCGGGTAGACCACGTCGACCTTCTCCTGCAGGAACCGCGAGAACGCCTCGACGTGCCGGGCTTCGTCCATGGTCTGGGTGGCCGCGTAGAACTTCGCGTCCAGGTCCGGGACGACCTCGACGATCTTGGCCGCGCACACCATCGCCCCCTGCTCGCCGTGCAGGAATTGGGAGAGCTGCCAGGCCTGGAAGTGCTGACGCATTTCGGCGCGACGTGCCTCGTCTGCGGCGTCCCACATCGGGCTGCCGAACAGCGGATGGAACTCGATGGGCAGTTCGATCGGGTTCGTCGGGTCGACGTCTTGCGTCCAGTCGATGCGCGACTGGGCGTCCCACTGCTTGTCCTTCCCCTTTTGGTAGAGGGAGAGGAGCCGGGCGCGCCCCTCGTCGTATTCCCAGGTAAAGCGCGCGTCGCCGGCACTGGGGACCTCCCACGAGTACGGCGTGGGCACATCCGTGTACTTGTCCCTGGTAGTCATGAGCTCCGCCTCTCTACCTGGCGTGACCAGTGGTCATATGACGGGTATCACACTGCACCGCGTGCGGCAGCGCGTCAAGCCTGACGTTTGGCGAAAATGCGACTTGATGATGACGAGGCAAATACATTTCGTTGGGTTCGATTAATCGCCGACGAACCAAACGGGCAGTTGGCCTCGAGATAGAGAGATTCCGATGGCTGACTATCTCCCCGGTGCGTTGGCCACTCTCCGAGCCGCATTATGCGCGGCGGCGTTTTCGATCACGCTCAGCATCTCCCCGGCTCACGCCGCCCCGCCGCCCGCCGCCTGCAGGCCGGCCGCCGGCGGTGACGAGAATGCGTGCACCGCCAGGCTGGGTTCGGTGACCGCCGATACCACCGACGGAACAATCACCGGGACACTGGTCGGTGGCGGGGCTTCGGTGACGCTCTGGGGCGAAGCGGATGCGTACTTGAAGTCGCAAGGATTCGGTTATGTACCGCCGGATCCAATCCAACGCTGGGATGCCGCGATTGACGGGGTGAACAACGCCGACCCGGCCGACCCCAACTGGTACGGAACCGAAAAGTCAAGAGCTTTCTTGCCCAGGACCTTGGATAGTCTGGCGAGCCAATTTCCACCCGGCGTCCTGGTAGTCCGGTTCGTGCCTGACGACACGCACTCTGGCTGGTTTCGGCTGGTGTCGATCCAGCCGGTAGCCCAGTAGCACGTCCTCTCTGGTGTATTCGTGACAACCAGTGCACAAGCACTCGCTACCGATCCCAACAAACGGAATCCGAGGAATCAACACCCATCAAGAAGTGGAGCAACCACCCCTCGAAGTCACGCCGCGCGTCGCGGATGAAACCGACGCAACCGCCCGTACGAGAACACCCCCGGCCCATGTGAACCGGGGGTGTTCTCGTCGTGACTACTTAGTGCGCGTGGCCGTGATGGCCGTGGCCGGCGTGGGCGTCCTCGTCGGCGGGCTTATCCACGATGGCCGTCTCCGTGGTCAGCACCATCCGCGCTACCGACGCCGCGTTGAGCACCGCCGACCGGGTCACCTTGACGGGGTCGATCACGCCGTCGGCGATCAAGTCACCGTAGGTGAGCTTGTCGGCGTTGAGCCCGTGCCCGGGCGGCAACTCGCTGACCCTGTGCACCGCGACCGCGCCGTCCAGGCCGGCGTTGGTGGCGATCCAGTACAGCGGTGCCGCGAGCGCCTCGGCGAACACGTCGACCCCCGCAGCCTGATCGCCGGACAGCGACCCGCGCAACTCCTTCAGCGCGTTGCGGGCACCGATGAGCGCCGAGCCACCGCCCGCGACGATGCCCTCCTCGACGGCGGCCTTGGCGGCCGCGACGGCGTCCTCGACGCTTTCCTTGCGTTCCTTGAGCGCGGTCTCGGTGGCGGCGCCCACCTTGAGCACGGCCACGCCGCCGGCCAGCTTGGCCAGCCGCTCCTGCAACTTTTCGCGGTCCCAATCGGAATCGCTCTTCTCGATCTCGGCGCGCAGCTGCTTGATCCGGTCGGCAACCGCATCCTTCGAGCCGCCCCCGTCGACGATGACGGTGTCGTCCTTGCTGACCACCACGCGGCGGGCCGAGCCCAGCACATCGGTGCCGACCTCCCGCAGCAGGAGGCCGGCGTCGGGGTTGATCACCTGGCCGCCGGTAACCACCGCCAGGTCCTCGAGGAACGCCTTGCGCCGGTCGCCGAAAAAGGGCGCCTTCACCGCAACCGCCCTGAGCGTCTTGCGAATCGAGTTGACCACCAGCGTCGCCAGGGCCTCACCCTCGACGTCCTCGGCGATGATCAGCAGCGGCTTCCCCGACTCGGCCACCTTCTCCAGCATGGGCAGCAGGTCGGGCAGCGAGCTGATCTTCTCCTGGTGCAGCAGGATCACCGGGTCGTCCAGCACGGCTTCCTGCGAATCGAAATCGGTGACGAAATACGCGGACAGGAAACCCTTGTCGAAACCGACGCCCTCGGTGAACTCCAGCTCGGTGCTCAGCGTCGAGGATTCTTCGACGCTGACCACGCCGTCGGTGCCGACCTTGGTCATCGCCTCGCCGACCAGCTCGCCGAGGTGCTGGTCGCGCGACGAAACCGTCGCCACCTGAGCGATAGCGTCCTTGCCGGACACCGGGGTGGCCGCCGCGAGCAGCGCCTCGGACGCCGCGTCGGCCGCCTTGGAAATTCCCACGCCGAGCTCAATGGGGTTGGCGCCGGCCGCAACCAGGCGCAGCCCGCCCTTGATCAGCGCCTGCGCCAGCACGGTCGCCGTCGTGGTGCCGTCACCCGCCACGTCGTTGGTCTTGGTGGCCACCGACTTCACCAGTTGCGCACCCAGGTTCTCGAACGGGTCTTCCAGGTCGATCTCGCGCGCGACGGTGACGCCGTCGTTGGTGACCGTGGGCCCGCCAAATGCCTTGGCCAGCACCACATGCCGACCGCGCGGCCCCAGCGTCACCCGGACCGCGTCGGCCAGCGCGTTGACGCCCGCCTCGATTGCGCGGCGCGCGGTCTCGTCGTACTCAATAACCTTGCTCATCAGGCTCCTTGTTTGAATGGTGGCGACCCGCTTCGCCCGGCTTCGCCGCGCTTGCGATCGCCACTTGCTTGATGGTGGCGACCCGCTTCGCCCGGCTCGCCGGGCTTGCGATCGCCACTACCCGCTAACGCATGCCGCCCCGGAAATCACCCGCGGCCATGCGCGGGGATCGCCGGGGCGGAACACGGTGCTTACTTCGATACGACGGCCAGCACGTCACGCGCCGACAGGATCAGGTACTCCTCGCCGTTGTACTTGATCTCGGTGCCGCCGTACTTGCTGTAGATGACGGTGTCACCTTCCGAGACGTCGAGCGGGATTCGCTTCTCGCCGTCCTCGTCCCAGCGGCCGGGACCGACGGCGACGACGGTGCCTTCCTGCGGCTTCTCCTTGGCGGTGTCAGGAATGACCAGACCGGACGCGGTCGTGGTCTCGGCCTCGTTGGCCTGCACGAGAATCTTGTCCTCGAGTGGCTTGATGTTCACCTTCGCCACGATTGGAGCCCTCCACTAGTTAGATCGGGTCCGGGGCGGGTGCCCCGGAATTATCAAGGGATTCGGCAGTCGTCCGAGCCCGAGCGCCGTCGTCGCGGGTGCCGACACAGGGTTTGGCCGATTGCCACCTAGCACTCTATACACGAGAGTGCTAGCACTCAAGGGCGCCCCGGTGCGTCCGCGATGTTCGCTACGGGCGATCAGCTCACCTGGGCTTTTACCACCGGGAGCCCGGGGTCGGTGGGCGCGTCCAGCGGTGACTGCGGCGCCCCGGCGGCCACCAGGTGCGCGGCGAAGGAAGCGATCATCGCCCCGTTGTCGGTGCAGAGCCGGGGTTTGGGGACCCGCAGCGTCAGCCCGGCCGACGCGCACCGCTGCTCCGCCAGCTCCCGCAGCCGCGAATTGGCGGCCACTCCCCCGGCGATCAGCAGCGTCGAGACGCCGAGTCCGGTCGCCGCGCGCACCGCCTTCATGGTCAAAACGTCGGCGACGGCCTCCTGAAAGCCGGCGGCGACATCGGCGTTCACCGCGTCCGGGTGGCTCTCCAGATAGCGCGCCACGGCCGTTTTCAGGCCGGAGAAGCTGAAGGCGTACGGGTCATCGGCGCGGCCGGTCATGCCACGCGGGAAGGCGGGGATGTCTGCGGCCTCCCGGCCGCAGGTGCGGGCCAGGTCGTCGAGCACCTTGCCGCCGGGATAACCCAGCCCCAGCAGCCGCGCCACCTTGTCGTAGGCCTCGCCGGCGGCGTCGTCGACGGTGCTGCCCAGCTCGACGATCGGTTCGCCCAGGGAGCGCACATGCAAGAGGTGGGTGTGGCCGCCCGACACCAGCAGCGCCACGCACTCGGGGAGCGGCCCGTGTTCGTAGACGTCGGCGGCCAGGTGCCCGCCAAGGTGGTTGACGGCGTAGAACGGTACCCCCCACGCGGCCGAATACGCCTTGGCCGCAGCCACTCCCACCAGCAGGGCGCCGGCCAGACCCGGGCCGATCGTGGCCGCGACGATGTCGGGCTTCTGCAGCCCCGCCGTCGTCAGCGCGCGGCGCATCGTGGGGCCGAGCGCCTCCAGGTGCGCCCGCGACGCGATCTCGGGGACCACGCCGCCGAAGCGGACGTGTTCGTCGACGCTGGATGCCACCTCGTCCGCCAACAGCGTCACGGTGCCGTCGCCGTCCAGCCGCGCGATACCGACTCCCGTTTCGTCGCAAGAGGTTTCGATGGCCAAGATGGTCGTCATCGTGCTGACCGCCGCATGGTGTAGGCGTCGGCGCCGCTTGCGCGGTAGTAGCGCCGGCGCAGGCCGATCTGCTCGAATCCCACGCTGCGGTACAGCGCGATGGCCGCCTCGTTGTCGGTGCGCACCTCCAGGAAGACGACGCCGCCGTCGGCGAAGATCAGCAGCTCGTCGAGCAACCGGCGGCCGATCCCCTGGCCCTGGTAGGCGGTGTCCACGCCGATGGTGTGGACCTCGTACTCGAACGGCGGGGTGCGGCCCAGCCGCGAGATCCCGGCATAGCCGACGAGCGTGCCGCCAGCCCGAGCGCCGACGTAATGGTTGTGCGGGCTGGCCAATTCCCGGTTGAACGCCGCCGCGGGCCAGGGGTCGTCGCCGTCGAACAGCTGACGTTCGAGTTCGGCGCAGCGCGCCGCGTCGGCGGGGACCAAGGCGCCGAGCGTCACGGGCTCGCCCAGGGCGGTCATCCGCGCGCCGCCATCGGTTTGGCGTCGGGGCGGCGCAGATACAGCGCCACCAAGGGCAACGGGCGCTGCGACCAGTCGGGCACCGCGGCGACGAGCCCGGCCGCTGTGGGATAGATCGGCCCGCGGTGGGGCAGGTCGAACAGCGCGGCATGCTCCTTGGAGCCGGCCACCGCCTGTGCTGCGCCCGGGTCGACTTCGGCGGGGGCGTTGACGCCCGGCCCCTCCATCCGAAACCCGTCCCGGTAACGGGCCCAATAGATTTCGCGCCGGCGCGCGTCGGTCACCACCAACGTCTCACCGGTGGTGCGCACACCGATTGCGTCCAGGCTGCACACCCCGCGCACCGGGATGCCCAGCGCATGCCCGTAGGCGGCCGCGGTGGCCATCCCGGCCCGCAGGCCGGTGAACGGGCCGGGCCCACAGCCCACCACGACGGCATCGAGGTCGCCCATCGTCAGCCCGGCGTCGGCGAGGGCGTCCAGCACGTTCGGGGTGAGCCGTTCGGCGTGCGCACGGGCGTCGACGGTGACCCGCTCGGCCAGCACGGTCAGATCGTCGCGGCGCACGATCCCGGCGGTGACCGCCGGGGTGGAGGTGTCGAGGGCGAGCAGGAGGCTCATGAACGCACCCACTGCCACGACGCGATCCGCACGTCGGATCCGCTGAGACGTTCCAGACGAATGTCGAGGTGCCGCTCGGCGAGGCGTTCGACGAGGCCCTCGCCCCACTCCACGACCACCACCGCGCCATCGAGATCCGAGTCGAGGTCCAGCGAGTCGAGCTCGCCCAGCAGGTCGGCGCCGTTCTGGTCCAAAAGCCGGTACATGTCGACGTGGATCATCGCCGGTGATCCGGGCCGCCGCGGCGGGTGCACCCGCGCCAGCACGTACGACGGTGACGTGACCGGGCCGTCGACATCCATGGCCGCGGCAATGCCCTTGGCCAGCACGGTCTTTCCCGCGCCGAGCGGACCGGTGAGCACCACCACGTCGCCCGCACGGAGCCCCTCACCTAGCCGCGAGCCCAGTGCGATGGTGTCCTCGACGCGCGGCAGCGTGGCAGTCCCCTCATCCACGGCGCCGCAGCCGTTCGCGCATCCACCGGGCCGCCAGCGCGGTGCGGCCCGGGGTGGCCCGCTTGACCAGCCGCACCAGCCCGTCGTTGATCGCCTCGGGCTTGTCCAGCAGCGCAAGGTGACTGGCCCCGCGAACGATGACCAACTCGGACTGCGGCAGCGAGGCCGCCATCTTGCGGGAGTACTCGTCGGGGGTCAGCAGGTCGTGGTCGCCGCAGGCGATGAGGGTGGGGATGCGCAGCAGGGTCCACAGCCCGGCGGTCTCGTCGTGGTGTTCCAAGGCATCAAGGAACTCCACCATGGTCGGGATCGGGGTGCCGTTCATCATTCGCTGCGAGAAGGCGTCCAGGCTCCGGCTGACGTGCAAGTCACTGAAGGAGGCCGCCCGCAGGACCGGGCCGATCAGCGAGCGCGACACGTTGCGTCCGCGGTGCATCAACTTCGGCGCGGACCGCGCGGTGAACCGGAACGCTTCCAGCGCCGGGTTTTTCAGGATTTCGCCCAGCGGCGACTCGGCAACGCCTTCCGCCGCGGAGGAAATCAACGCGGCTCCGACGATCCGGCGCCCGTACTGGCCGGGGAATTGGCGAGCATGCGACAACACCGTCATGCCGCCCATGGAGTGGCCGACCAGCACCACCATCCCGCGCGGCGCGACCACCTGAAGCACACTCTGAAGGTCCTGACCGAGCTGAGTCAGCGTGTAGGTTTCGGGTGCCGCCTCGCCGGATTGCCCGTGCCCGCGCTGATCGTAGAAGACCATCCGGACGCCCGGGCCCACCTGCTCGGGCAGCCGCGTCCGCTGAAAATGAAAGGCGCCCATCCGCAGACAGAACCCGTGAACGAACACCATGGTCAGCGGGGCGTCCGCCGGACCGGCTTCCCGGATCGCCAACGACACGCCGTCGGGAGTGGTCACCACGGAGCGGCGATCGTCGTCGATCCTGTCGAAATCCTCGTCGGCGTAGGGATCTTCGGTGCCGTGGCTGCGCTGGATCATCGAACGGCGGGCCGAGGCTCCGACGATGGTGGCGAGGGCAGTCACCCCCGCCCCTCCCGCAAGCCAAGCCCCCCTCTGGCGCCTGCGGGCTCTTTCAGGGCTCAATGGTTTGCGCCTCGCGATAGGTTCTGGTGATGCGCCCGCGGGGGCTGGTCACCACTTCGTAGTGGATGGTGCCGAGCAGGTCGGCCCAGTCCTGCGCGGTGGGTTCCCCGCTGCTGCCGGGCCCGAACAGGATCGCCTCATCGCCCTCGGCCACGTCGGTCCGGCCGGGCCCCAGGTCGACGACGAACTGGTCCATGCAGATCCGCCCGACCCCCGGCCGCCGCTTGCCGTTGATCAGCACGTCCAATCGTCCTCCCAGCGACCGGAAGACGCCGTCGGCGTAGCCGATCGGCAGCAGGGCCAAATTCGTGTCGCGCTCCGCGGTCCAGGTGTGCCCATACGACACGCTCTCGCCCGCGCGAATCGACTTGACCAGCGCCACAGGGCATTTCACCGTCATCGCCGGCACCAGCCCCATGTCCCCGAGCTCGGGCACGGGGCTCAGGCCGTACACCGCCACGCCGGGCCGCACCAGGTCGAAGGCCAGATCGGGACGCGACATGGTGGCCGACGAGTTCGCCAGGTGCGCGACCTCGAACCGCACCCCCTGGTCGCTCGCCTGCGTCAGCATGTCGCTAAAGCGTTGAGCCTGAAGGTCATTGATGGGGTTGGCCGGTTGATCGGCGAACACCATGTGCGACATCATCCCGCGCAGTCGGACGGCTTCCTCAGCGACGGCCCGCCGCAACGCGGCCAGCATCGAGGGGTATCGGGCGGGGTGAACACCGTTGCGGTTCAGCCCGGTGTCGACCTTCAGCGTGACGGTCGCGGTCCGGCCCGTCCGGCGCGCCGCGTCCAGCAGCTCGTCCAGCTGACGCTCCGAAGAAACGGCAATCTCCACGTCGGCCAGCAGCGCGGGCCCGAAGTCGATGCCGGGCGGGTGCAACCAGGCCAGCACCGGCGCGGTGATCCCGTCGGCGCGCAGGGCAAGCGCTTCGGCGACGGTGGCGACGCCCAGCTCGGTCGCCCCGCCGGCCAACGCCGCCCGCGCGGACGGGGTGGCCCCGTGGCCGTAGCCGTCGGCCTTGACGACGGCCATCACCTGCGCGCGGCCGGCGTGCTCGCACAACAATCGCACGTTGTGCTCGATGGCGCGCAGGTCCACCACGGCCTCCGCGAGGAGGCCGGGTGTCAGCGATATCGGCGTAACAGCCACGACCGCCATTGTCCCAGAACCGGTCGGGCAAACCGACCGTTGAGCCGCGAAGCTCACATTCCCCCAGGCCGTCACGTCAGTCCCTGTGGTGACCGACACACCATTTGCCCACCTTCGAGCGACAAATCCGCTCAGATCGTCTGGTGCCGGCCGAAGTACTTGTGGTCTTCGCAATAGCCGCCGTAACCGCTGCCGACCTCGGAGTAGCTGGCCAGAAACTCGATGCCATTGATCCACTTCACTTGCTTGAATCCGTGGTGGAGCTCGTTGCGCAGCCGCAGCGGGGCGCCGTGACCGTAGTTCAGCGGCTCGTCGTTCATCGTGTGGCCAGCATGCTCAGGTAGTGGCCCATCTGCTCGATGGGGTTCCCGGCGGTCGGGCCGCGAAACCGGCCTAGTGGGCGAAGTGCTGCGCGTCGTAGTGGCCGCCGGGCTTGAGCTTGTCCAGCGAGGTCAGCGCCGAGACGGCATCGTCGTGCAGCGCGCGGGCCAGGTCGGCCGAGAGCCCTTCTCGCACCACGATGCGCAGCACCGAGACGTTGGTGGCGTTGTCGGGCATGGTGTACGCGGGCACCTGCCAGCCGTAGGTGCGCAGCTCGTGCGAGACGTCGAACTCGGTGTAGCCGCGGTCCCCGGAGAGCCGGAAGGCGACCACCGGGATCGCCGAACCGTCCGAGACGAGCTCGCAGTGGTCGCTGACCCGCAGCTGCTCGCCCAGCCACCGCGCCGTCCCGGACAGCGTCTGCATCACCTTGGTGTAGCCGTCGCGGCCCAGCCGCAGGAAGTTGTAGTACTGGCCGACCACCTGGTTTCCGGGGCGGGAGAAGTTCAGCGTGAAGGTCGGCATGTCGCCGCCGAGGTAGTTGACCCGGAACACCAGCTCGTCGGGCAGGTACTCCTTGCTGCGCCACACCACGAAGCCGACACCCGGGTACGTCAGCCCGTACTTGTGGCCGCTGACGTTGATCGACACCACCCGGGGCAGCCGGAAGTCCCACTTCAGTTCGGGGTGCAGGAAGGGCACCACGAACCCGCCGCTGGCGGCGTCGACGTGGACAGGGACGTCCACCCCGCCGCCGGCCGCGAGCTTGTCCAGTGCGCCGCAGATGTCGGCGACCGGTTCCAGTTCACCGGTGTAGGTGGTGCCCAGTATCGCGACCACGCCGATGGTGTCCTCGTCGACGGCGTCGACGACCTGTTCCGGGGTGATGACGTAGCGGCCCTCTTCCATCGGAAGATAGCGGGGCTCGACGTCGAAGTAGCGGCAGAACTTCTCCCAGACCACCTGGACGTTGGAGCCCATCACCAGGTTCGGCCGGCGGCTTTCCCAGCCTTTACCGACCTTCTGGCGCCACCGCCACTTCATGGCCAGCCCGCCCAGCATGACGGCCTCGCTGGAGCCGATCGTGGACACCCCGCACGCGCTGTGGGGGTCGGCGTCGTTCAGGCCTTCGGCGTGGAACAGGTCGGCCACCATGGAGACGCAGCGCTGCTCGATGGCCGCGGTCGCCGGGTACTCGTCTTTGTCGATCATGTTCTTGTCGAACGTCTCGGCCATCAGCCGGCCCGCCTCCGGGTCCATCCACGTGGTGACGAACGTGGCCAGGTTCAGCCGCGAACTGCCGTCGAGCATCAGCTCGTCGTGGATGAAGCGGTAGGCGGCCTCGGGGTCCATCGATTCGTCGGGCAGCCGCAGGGCGGGTACCGGCGCGGTGAACAGGCGGCCGGTGTAGGCGGGGGCGATGGCGTGGGCGGGCAGGGACGGGTGTTGGGGCACGGCGGGATCCTCTCGATAGGGCGCTATATGGCGGCCAGGGCGGCCCTGATGTGCGGCACGATGCGCGACGCCGATGTCGGCGCCTCACCGGGGCCCGGGTCGGCGGCCGACAGCGCCGCGGCCCGCGCGTGGACGAAAGCGGCCGCCGCGGCGGCCTCGACCGCCGGCAGTCCCGCCGCGAGCAGCGCGCCGATCATCCCGGACAGCACGTCCCCGGAACCGGCGGTGGCCGCCCAGGATTGCCCGGCCGGGTTGAGGAAGACCGGACCGCCCGGTTCGGCGATGACGGTGACGTTCCCCTTGAGCAGCACGGTGGCCCCGAAGGTGTCGGCTAGCTTTTGGCACGCGCCAACCCGGTCGTCCCCCGGGGGGCTACCCGCCAAGCGGGCGAATTCACCGGCGTGCGGGGTCAGCACGGTCGGCGCGCTCCGGTTGGCGACCAGCTCGGGGTGGGCCGCCAGGATGGTCAGCCCGTCGGCGTCCACGATCACCGGCAAGTCGGTTTCCAGCGCGAACCACAACGCGGTGGCCCCGGTGTCGTCGGTGCCCAATCCTGGCCCAACGACCCAAGATTGGACCTTGCCGGCCGATGCGGGGGTGGGCGACGCGATCACCTCGGGCCAGTGCGCGAGCACCTCCCGGTGGGCGCTGCCGGCGTAGCGGACCATGCCGGACGTCGCCGCGACGGCGGCGCCGGTGCACAGCACGGCCGCACCCGGATATGTCGACGAGCCAGCCATCACACCGGTCACGCCCTGGGTGTACTTGTCGTCGTGCGGCCCAGGCACCGGCCAGCGGGCGGCCACGTCCGAGGCCTCGAAACCCAGCATGTCGGTCCGCGGCAAATCGAGCCCGATGTCGATCAGCTTCACCCGGCCGCAATCGGCGAGCGCGTGCACGGGCTTGAGCCCGCCGAAGGTGACCGTCAGCGCTGCGTGCACCGCCGGGCCGGTGATCGCCCCGGTCGCCACATCGATGCCGCTGGGGATGTCGACGGCGACCACCGGCGCGTCGCTTGTCTTTTTCAACGCGGCGAAAACCTCGGCCGCGGCCGGGCGCAGCGGCCCGGATCCGGAGATGCCCACCACCCCATCGATGACGAGATCGGTTGTCGGCGAAGCACTTTCGACGATGCGCCCACCGGCCTTCACGAACGCCGCCAGCCCCTTGCGGTGGGTGCGCTCCGGGTTGAGCAGCACCGCGTCGGCGGCCGCGCCGCGCCGGCGCACGTAGGTGGCGGCCCACAGCGCGTCACCGCCGTTGTCGCCCGAGCCGACGACCGCGCACACCCGGCGCCCGGCCACCCCGCCGGTGCGGGCCCGCAATTCGGCGAGGATCTCGACGGCCAGCCCGAAGGCCGCGCGCCGCATCAAGGCTCCGTCGGGCAGGCTAGCCAGCAGCGGCGCCTCGGCCTGGCGGATCGCGTCTACGGAGTAGTAGTGCCGCACGAGTGCCACATTACGGGTCAGCGGCCGCGTGGCTCAGGCCGATGCCTCGGGCGACCGGTTCCGTCGCCCCATGGCCCGCAGGCGCGCCGGGTTCAGCTGCCGGGGGTCCATGTGCCGCGTCATCGGGTAGAAGCAGAGCCCGACGAGGATCGAGGTGAAGTGCCCGATCGCGGTGAAGTTCAGCTCAATCCGGTCCATCGCGATCAACGGGAAGCCGAAGATGATGAACAGGACACCCAGGTAACCCCAGCGCCACGGGCGAGCGATGTGATAAGCCAGCACGGCCATCACCCCGACCAGGAAGTAGCTCACGCCGATGTCGCGGGCGTGCACCAGCCGTTCCGACGCATCGTGTTCCTCGATCGCGAAGTAGAGCAGCCCCTCACTGAAATATGTGGACAGGATGTGGGCGCTCAATCCCACTGTGAGCCAGCGCAACTGGCCCAGCCAGTGTTCGGCCGGGGCCAGGAACAACGAGAACAGGATCAGGTACGGGGCCAGGTTGTCGCCGTCGATCCACAGCAGGCTGGAGAACAGCACATCGAGCGGGTCCCGCGCCAACCCGTGGATGTTGGTGGAATGGTGCATCAGCATCGAGTGCAGTTGCCGCTGGGGCAGCCAGTGCCGGACGAGCGTCGTGATCAGCAGGACGAGCAGCCACCCGTACGTCAGCGGCGCGTGGCTGACGTAGTGCCAGACCGCGAGCCCCATCTTGCGCAGTCGGGACCGCACCGGTGCATTCGTCACTTCATTACCTTCGCACGAGGCCCGTCGCGCTGGGGCGCCTAAGCTGCGGACGCGCCGGGCCGTCGGCCATCTGGCGACCGCGGGGCCGCGAAAAGCATTGCCGCAACCGGGTTGTCACGGGCTTGACGGCGCCGGGACCGGATTCGCCGGCACGGGAACCTCCGGTCGCAGATGCCGCCACCAGCACATGATGTAGAGCAGCATGGAGACCACCAGGACGACGAGCACCCACAGCACCAGCGTGATGTCGATCCAGCCCCCGAAGGGTGGCGAACCCGGAAGCGCGTTGCGCAGCGGTACCATCGCAAAGAGCATCGCCGCGTACCACGTCGTCATCGGCGGCTGGAACTTGCGGCGGTCGCGCACCGTCTGAACGGCGACGAACAGGCCCAGGCCGGCGATGGCGACAAGGACGCAGAGGATGACGATTCCGAACGCTGCCGCGCTGAGTGAGCGGTGCACGCTCACCTGGTAGGGGCCGGACCCGTCGGCGGTAACCTGCCAACCGGAGAGGTGGTTGACGAAGGTCACCGGCACCCGTTCGGGCACATTGCCGGGGCCGTGCATGAGCTCGATCTCTACCGGCCCCGAGCCGTAGTGGTCGAAGGGCCAATTCTCGATCTCCCCTGCGATGGTGAGCGGAACGGGGAAGACACCGGGCAGCATGCCCTTGCTCCACGAGCGGCGGACGGGCGTCGCCACTGATCGCACTCGGAGGCTGAGGTCTTCGTTGAGGTGCCCGGTCTGCGGATCCAACAGAGCCGATCCGGGCGAGATGGATAGGTTGGCCATCAGCACGCTGTAGTTGGACTGGATGTCTTCGATGACCAGCGTGGCCGTGCTCCGGTCACCGCCGGCCGCGGTTTCCTGGTGGTAGCGGTGACCGCCGCTGTTGGCATACAGCGCAACCGAGCCGACATACGCCGCGATGATGCCCACGATCAGCGCGATGATCCCGTATCTCACGACGCCCCCTACCCGAACCGGCCATCGAGGCCATCTAACGGTTGAATCGCTTGCCCACGGGCAATGTAATTGAACGGCTGGCGGAAACGCCTTGAAACGGAAGGAATTCGATTCAACCGAAGGTCAGCCCGTTGGCGCCGGGACCGGATCCGGCGGCGGGGTGACAACCTCAGGCCTCAGATGGCGCCACCAGCAGGCGATGTAGAGCAGCATCGCTACCACCAACGCGACGATCACCCAGAGCACGATGGTCACATCGATCCACGCCCCGAATGGGGGCGAGCCCGGAAGCGCGTTGCGCAGAGGTACCACCGCGAACAGCATTGCCGCGTACCACGTCGTCATCGGGGGCTGGAACTTTCGCCGGTCACGCATCGTCTGAATGGCCACGAACAGGCCCAGGCCGGCGATGGCGATGAGGACGCCGCAAATCACGATCCCGAACACCGCGGTACTCGGCGCGCGGCGCACGCTCAGTCTGTACCCCTCGTGGCTGGCGACCTTGGTCGCGGAGACTTTGAATCCGGGCAGGTGGTCGATGAGTCGCACCGGGATGAGTTCGGGCGGTTTCGTCGTGTCGCCACCGTGGAATAGCTGCACCTCGATCGGTCCCGAGGTGTAGTTATCGAACGGCCATCGTTCGACGTGACCCGCGATGGTCAGCGGGAGCGGAAAGACGCCGGGAAGCATGCCTTTCGTGTAGTCGCGTCGACTGGGCTGCGCCGACGATCGGACGCGCAGCATGAGGTCTTCCTTGAGGCGGTGGGTGACCGGATCCAGCATCGCGGGTCCGGGCGCGACAGCCACGTTGGCAACCACCGCGCTGTAGTTCGACTGCATCTCTTCCACGGTCAACGTCGCCATAGTCTGGCTGGCCGTCTCCGCGTTGTCGCTCAGCGTGCCGGCCGAAGATCCTTCGACCGTGTTCTGGTAGAGCTCGACCAACGCGACGTAGGTCCCGACGATGAGCACGATGAAACCCACCGCGGCGAATCTTCTGGCCGCCGATCGCATGCTGCTCCTACCGCTATGGAAGGCTTGTTTCCCAGGGCAATCTAACGGAGCGACCGTGGATCTCGCGGCGATACAGCCGAAGCGGCTGAACTATTCCACCGTGACGGACTTGGCGAGGTTTCGCGGTTTGTCAACGTCGTACCCCCGGGCCTGGGCAACGGACGCGGCGAACACCTGAAGCGGGATGGTCGACAACAGCGGCTGCAAAAGGGTTGATACCGAGGGGATTTCGATCAGGTGGTCCGCGTAGGGCCGCACGGTGTCGTCGCCTTCTTCGGCGATCACGATGGTGACCGCGCCGCGGGCCTGGATCTCGCGGATGTTGGACAGCAGCTTGGAGTGCAGCGTGGCTTGCCCCTTGGGCGAGGGCATGACGACGATGACGGGCAGGTCGTCCTCGATCAGCGCGATGGGCCCGTGCTTGAGTTCGCCGGCGGCGAATCCCTCGGCGTGCATGTAGGCCAGTTCCTTGAGTTTCAGCGCGCCTTCCAGCGCCACCGGGTAGCCGACGTGGCGCCCCAGGAACAGCACGGTCGAGGACTGCGCGAACCGATTCGCCAGGGCGGCCACCGGCTCGATCATCGCGAGCACCCGCGCGACCAGGTCCGGCATGGCTTCCAGCTCCTGATACTCCCGCTCGACCTCGTCGGGGTACTTGGTGCCGCGGGCCTGCGCCAGCGCCAGCCCCACCAGGTAGTTGGCCGCGATCTGCGCCAGGAACGTCTTCGTCGAGGCGACGCCGATCTCGGGACCGGCGCGGGTGTAGAGCACGGCGTCGCATTCGCGCGGGATCTGCGAGCCGTTGGTGTTGCAGATGGCCAGCACCTTGGCCTTCTGCTCCTTGGCGTGCCGCACGGCTTCGAGGGTGTCGGCGGTTTCGCCGGATTGCGAGATGGCGACCACCAGCGTGCTGCGGTCCAGCACCGGGTCCCGGTAGCGGAATTCGCTCGCCAGCTCCACCTCGACCGGCAGCCGGGTCCAGTGCTCGATCGCGTATTTCGCGAGCAGCCCGGAGTGATACGCGGTGCCGCAGGCCACCACGAACACCTTGTCGATCTCGCGGAGCTCCTGGTCGGAGAGCCGCTGCTCGTCGAGCACGATCCGGCCGTCGACGAAATGCCCGAGCAAGGTGTCGGCCACGGCGGCGGGCTGCTCGGCGATCTCCTTGAGCATGAAGTACTCGTAGCCGCCCTTTTCCGCGGCGGCCAGGTCCCAGTCGATGTGGAACTCGCGGTACTCGACGTCGTCGTTGCCGTGGAAGTCGGTGATCCGGTAGCCGTCGGCGGTGATCACCACGGCCTGGTCCTGGCCGAGTTCGATGGCGTTGCGGGTGTGCGGGATGAACGCGGCCACGTCGGAGCCGACGAACATCTCGCCGTCGCCGATCCCGATCACCAGCGGTGTGGAGCGGCGGGCGGCAACGATGGTGCCGGGCTCGTCGGCGTTGGTGAACACCAGCGTGAAGTGGCCCTCCAGCCGCCGCAGCACCGCCAGCACCGAAGCGGCGAAGTCACCCGCGGTCTCGCCGTGCCGGTAGGCCTGCGCCACCAGGTGCACCGCCACCTCGGTGTCGGTGTCGCTGGTGAATTCCACGCCCAGGGCCTCCAGCTCGTGGCGCAGGCTCGGGTAGTTCTCGATGATGCCGTTGTGGACGACGGCGATCTTGCCGGCGGCGTCGCGGTGCGGGTGCGCGTTGCGGTCGGTGGGGCGCCCATGGGTGGCCCAGCGGGTGTGGCCGAGGCCGGTCGTGCCGCCCAGCGACTCCGGCGGCATCTGGGCTACCGCTTCCTCCAGGTTGGCCAGCCGCCCGGCGCGGCGGCACACGGTGAGCGTCCCGGCGTCGTTGACCAGTGCGATCCCCGACGAGTCGTAGCCCCGGTACTCCATCCGGCGCAGCGCATCCATGACGACCTGGCAGGCAGGCTGCTGCCCGACGTAGCCGACGATTCCGCACATTCACACCAGGGTAGTGCAGCCGTCGGCCCGCCACGGCATGCCGACGCTAACATTAGGCCGCCCACCTGCGCGAAAGGCCCACGTTGACCGGCCCTTATCGCCGCTTTCATCTCCCACTGTGCGAGCACACGGGCGCGGTCTTCGTCCGGCAGCACGGCCGCTGATCTCCAATTGGAGCGCCATCCGGATGGTGCGCAGGTTCGCCGAACAGCCCGGCGCCGCCGCCCCGCCCGCAGCCGCCGGTCCGCCGCCGGGGTGGTACGGCGACCCCTCGGGACCCGGACACCGCTACTGGGACGGGGTTAGGTGGACGTCGTTGGATCAATCCGCCCGGATTTCCACCGCAAGGACGCTGACGGTCCACTTCATGCCGTCTTCATAAACGGTAGAAACGTTTTTCACCTGATGTATTTGTGACGTTTTCGTGTGAGCCATCGATCTAGCAATCCAGCTACCTAGAATTCTGCATATCGGCCATGACTGGCAACCGCCGAAGCCAGCAGAAAGGACAGCTTGTTGACGCCCGCTTGATCCCTACCACCTGGTGAATCACTGGATTCTCCGGTGCTCATGCGCGCAGCGCGACCAAATCTTTTCAACAATAACCGTTTATGACTGACATCAAAGCCGATAGTCCAGCTACCCGGTAACCGAGTTTGAAACCCTGCCATTAATTCGGTTGGACACAGACAAGTAAACCGCCGGATAGATAAACGTTCATAAGTGTTAATCCGAAATTTTTGTAGCCTTCTTCAAGGGGAGAATCATGACTGCGGTTCTGTTCGACGATGTGATGACTGCTTCGCCCGGACCCAGCCTGACGCTGGCGCCGGCACCGAGACCGGCCGCCAGGCGCCACCGCGCGCCGATCGCCAGTGGCGACCCGATGGTGGACACGGCCGCCCGGTTGCTGAGCATCCCGCTGCGCCACATGTATGCGGCGCTCTGGCGGGTGGGCGTGATCGAGGTCAGGGCCTGAGCGCGATGCGCTAACGTCGACGCGTGGCCCGCACCCGCAAGCTCGTCGCAGCCCTCAGCCGCCGTGGCCCGCACCGCGTTTTGCGTGGTGACCTGGCGTTTGCCGGTTTGCCCGGGGTGGTGTACACCCCGGAGGAAGGGCTGAATCTGCCCGGGATCGCGTTCGGTCACGACTGGCTCACCAAGTCCGCCAACTATTCGGGTCTGCTCGAGCACCTCGCGTCGTGGGGCATCGTGGCCGGCGCTCCGGACACCGAGCGCGGGCTGGCCCCGTCCGTCCTGAACTTCGCCTTCGACCTCGGCACCGCGCTCGACATCGTGTCCGGTGTGCGGCTCGGGCCGGGCAAGATCAGCGTGCATCCCGCCAAGCTCGGCGTGGCCGGGCACGGTTTCGGCGGCTCGGCCGCGGTGTTCGCCGCCGCCGGCATGCCGAACAAGCTGGCCGCGGCGGCAGCGCTGTTTCCCGCCGTCACCAGCCCCCCGGCCGAGGCCCCGGCGACGACGCTGAAGCTCCCCGGGTTGATCTTGACCGCGCCGGGGGATCCGCAGTCGCTGACGTCCAACGCCTTGTCGCTGTCGCGCGCGTGGGACGCCGCCACGCTGCGCATCGTCAGCAAGGCCCAGCCCGGCGGACTCGCGGAGGGCCGGCGGTTGACCAAGGTGTTCGGCCTGGCCAGCCCGCACCGGCGCACGCAGCGCACGGTCCGCGCACTGCTCACCGGCTACCTGCTGTACACGCTGGGCGGCGACAAGACCTACCGCGACTTCGCCGATCCCGACGCCCACTTGCCCAAGACGGATCCGCTGGATCCCGAGGCGCCGCCGGTCGCCCTGGAAGAGAAGATCGTCGCGCTGTTGAAGTGATGCGGTAACCGGGTAATTGCCCACTGTGTCGGCAACCACATCCTGCACCTCGCCGGCGATGGTCGACGGTTCGCGGAGTACTGGACGGGCACCTCGGCGGGCTGAAGTTCCCGAGCCCGCGCGGCGCGCGGGTGCCGCCGTGGTATCTGTCGTGGATGCGCATCGGGATCGCTCTGGATTATTCGGGCGGCTTTCACCAGGCCGTGGACCGCGTCGTCGAACTCGAGAAGGCCGGCATCGACATCGCCGTGGTGGCCGAGGCGTATGCCTTCGACGCGGTGAGCCAGCTCGGGTATTTGGCCGCCAAGACGAACACCGTCGAGTTGGCCTCGGGGGTGTTTCCCATCTACATCCGCACGCCCTCGCTGCTGGCGATGACGGCCGCGGGGCTGGACTTCGTGTCCGACGGGCGGTTCCGGCTGGGGATCGGCACCTCCGGACCGCAGGTGATCGAGGGCTTTCACGGCGTCGAGTTCGACGCGCCGCTGGGCCGCACCCGAGAGATCGTGGAGATCTGCCGGAAGGTGTGGCGCCGGGAACGGCTGCAGCACAACGGCAAGCACTACCAGATCCCGTTGCCGCCCGACCG
Organism: Mycobacterium sp. 852014-50255_SCH5639931; assembly: GCF_001665605.1. Taxonomy (GTDB): domain Bacteria; phylum Actinomycetota; class Actinomycetes; order Mycobacteriales; family Mycobacteriaceae; genus Mycobacterium; species Mycobacterium paraffinicum. Next base: position 345,149 of record NZ_LZSV01000017.1, on the reverse strand, counting down.
CGGAACGGGTCTGGGCAAGGCCCTGCAGCTCATCAATCATCCTGTGCGCGAACGCATCCCGATCACGATCGCTGCGCTGGGCCCGAAGAACGTCGAGCTCACCGCCGAGATCGCCGAAGGCTGGCAGCCCGTCTTCTATCTTCCGGATAAGGCCGCCTCGGTGTGGGGTGACGCGCTGGCGGCCGGTGCGGCCAAGCGGGATCCGGCGCTGGGGCCGCTGGACGTCATGGTGCACGCGTCGGTGGCCATCGGCGACGACGTCGACGAGCGGCTGGCATGGGTCAAGCCGCAGCTCGGCCTGTACCTCGGCGGTATGGGCGCCAAAGGCCGCAATTTCTATCACGCCCTGGCGACGCGTTACGGGTTCGGCGAGGTCGCCGACCGCATCCAGGAGCTGTACCTGTCCGGCCGTAAGCGGGAGGCCATTGAGGCGGTGCCCGACGAATTGGTGCGCGGCATGTCGCTGGTCGGCCCGCGCGGGTACGTCGCCGAACGCTTGGCCGCCTTCGCCGAGGCCGGGGTGACGACGCTGTTGCTCAGCCCGCTGGCCACCGACCGCGCCGAATCCGTGCGCTTCGTCGAGGAGGTGCTGCGGCTGCGCCCGGCCTGAGCCGTCACTGCCCCGCCTGCGGCAACTGGTCCACCGCGATCTCGCAGGGCGTCTTCCCGTCGGTGGCCGGGGGCGCCGGCTCGCCCGCCGCTGGAGCGGCCACCGGTGTGGGTGCGTCGACCGGCGCGGCAGCCGGTGGTGGCGGCGGATCCGCAGGTGCCGGCGCATCGACGGGCACCGGCGCGCCGACCGGTTGAACCGCCGCGTCGGGCTTGGCTTCCTCGGTGTCCTCGATATCTTCCGTTTTCGCGGGCTCGTCGTCCTCGTCGTCGGCGTCGTCCGTGTCGTCGGCCTCAAAGGGGTCCTCGTCGAACGTGTTTCTGTCGCCGAAGGGATCGGCGGCGCCCGCCTCGTCGCCGGCCGAGCCGAGCAGACCGCCGACCGCGTCGACGATCCTGCCGGCCAACCCGAGGAGACCGGCACCACCGCCGCCGAGCCCACCGCCCAGATCGCCCGCCGGCATGCCGCCGCCGCCCCCGAGCGCGGTTCCCCAGTCCGGCTGCGGCGCGGCCTGGAGCGGAGCCGGCGCGAGCGTCGCCGCTGTCGGTGCCGGATCGACCGACGGGCTCGGAGCCGGATCCACCGACGGGCTCGGGACCGCCGCGGCCGCGGGCGTGACCGCAACAGGCGGTGCGCTGGACTCGGACGGCCGCAACGGTTGGTAGCCGGGCCCGAGATCACCGGGGGCTTCGAAGCGCGCCGACGGCGCGGCGGCCATTCTGTCGGTGACCATGTCGTAGGAGGTCGCCACACCGTCGCGCGTCGAGCGCATCGTGCTCAGCCAGTCGTCGCGAATCTCATTGTCCACGTACGGCATTACCTGCTCACGCACAACCTCTTCGGCAGCTTGCCGATCGCCCACCTCGGCCGTGACCGCGGCGGAGGCCGCCAGCCACGCCGGCCGCTGTGCCTGCGTGCGGTCGTCGACGGCGATGGTGATCGCAACCTTCGTATCGACCAGGTACCACAGGTTGTCGCGCAGGGATTCGCACCGTTGGGCCGCCGCACGCAGTTCCGTGGCCAGGGCGCTGGCGGTGTCGCAGTGGCGCTCCAGGAACCGCGCCGCGGCGTCCCCGCCCGGCCCGGTCCACGCCGCGGCCAGCTCGGCCGCCTGGGCGCGCTGTATCCGCAGCGCTTCCATGACCGCCTCGCCCGCCGCCCGCAGTTCAACGCAGTCGCGGTCGAGGGCGCGCAGGTCCAGGCCGTCTTCGGTGTCATACCAGTCGCGGACCTGGGCGAGGTGCGCCGTCAGGTCGGGATGGTGGTAGCCCACGACATGGCAGGCCTGCACATAACTCTGGGTGTGCTCGACGGCGGGCAGGCCCTCGGCGAGGCGCTCTGCAACGTCCAACCGGTCGGCCATGATCAGGCGATCCGTGCCGCGGCATACCGTTCGGCGTCGGCGTAGCGGTCGGCGCTGGCCCGCAGGACCGTGGCGATCTCGACCGACGCGCGTGACCACTGCGCTACTTCGGTGGCCAGGCGCTCCAGCTCGACCCGCAGCACCTCACCGCGCGCGGTGTGCGCCCGCCCCGCGCTGGGCCCACCAAAAGTCAATCGGCCCAGCTGATCGCTGAGGGCGCGGTCGATGATGTCGGCGGCGGCGCTGAATTGGTCGGCGATGCGGTGCGTCGCCGGGACGTCGATCTCGGTACGGGCCACGGTGGCCGGTCGTACTCCCCTGTCGAATCTCATGCCTAATCCGACGCCGGGGAACGCCCGGTGGTTCCGGCCGCAATCAACGCAGCCGCTGACCGCCGACCATCCCGCACCGTGGGCCGGATGCGCCCACCGATGTGGCACCAGCGTCACATCGAAATTCGTTGCGGCCGCGCAGGATTGACTGCCCTCCTCACGACTTGGGGCTGGGAGCCGGCCAGCCGGGAGATGGCGGCAGGGTGGGAAAGTCGGAGCGGGGATATTCACCGCCGCGGATCAGTTCGGGGCGTGGGGGCGCTTTGGAACGGCAGGCATCGGTGTCGCGAGCAACATCGGGCCATTCGGATGCGAGCCCGTATTCGGCGAAGTAACCACCCTGATGGCCGGTGATCCTCCAACCGCCGAACACATCGATCGACGGCGCGCGCACCGGTCCCTGCTGGTCGGGCATTTGCGGACCGGTGGTGGCCGGAGCCGTCATGGTGATTCGCATCGGGTCGATGCCCGCATCGGGGGGCGGCTGGGCGATGTTCGGGGTGTATCCGTGACCCTGTGCTTGCGCGGTGCCGAACAGATATTCACAGACCACCACCGTCACGTCACGGCCAGATGTCGCGACCGAAAGGATATGGGCCTGTTCGGTTCCCACCCAGGGTTTTTCCGGCCTGCGATCGGTTTTCGGCCACAGGAACCGGCTGCCGGTCGGGTTATCGATCGACTTATTGGGATCTACCGCCTGCTTGAATCCCGGGTACAGGAACTTGTCCTCACCCGTGATGGAGGCCAGCAGGTAGGACTCGGTGTAGGCCCGCACCACCACGGCGGGCCAGGTGGTCACGGCAATACCCGGTTCCGCGCTCCACACCACGCTGAAATCGTTCAGCGTCGGCGGCCACCCGGCCGGCGTCGTCGACGTGGGCGACGCGGGCTGGCCGGGGTGACTGCCTGAGGCGCAGCCGGTGACCATCGAGACCGTGATGGTCGACAGCGCCGTGAAAGCGCGCAGTGCGCGCGGGATGCTGATCATTTCTTCCCAGGGGGTTCGGGCACCCCGATGATGTTGTTGTAGCGGTCGACCATGTATTGGTCCGGCGACATCTTCTCGTTCGGCGGCAGGTCAAGCGTCTGGGACAACGCGGGGCCGAGGACATTGTTGTATTGACCGGCGGTGAGATCAGGGTGTTTGGCTTGCATCTCGTCTAGGGTCGCAATTCGCCCGTTGGGGTGATCGTGGTCGTAGACAAGATATTCGGGCGGCAATCCCGAGATGTGTTGGTTTGCCCCGAGCATCGCATCGAGCATGTGTTCGTCGGCGTTTCCGATGTCCATGGGTTGGATCGGCGTCTGGCCCGGCGCGGTGGGCGCCGGCCCCAACATGTCGTTTTCGAGGTTGTGCCCGAGCATTCCAATCGCGGGCCCGGTGACTTTGCCCACCCCCGGGACCCAACCACCGGCCGTGCTGGCGGCCTGGACGCCGTCTTCGTAGGCCAGCTTCTTCGAGTCGTATTCCGAAAGCTGTTGGTGGTAACCGTTTTGTTCGTTGGCTTGGTAGGCATTGTGGGTGCCGACGTCGACGAGCCCCCTCAATGTGGCGGCGTCGTAGAGCTGGTCGCTGTAACCGTCATGATGCGGATTCAACGCGAACGAAGAGTCGTGAAGCAATGCCTGCGTGTACGCGTTCTTGTTGAAGTCCCGCGCCGCGGTGGGGTCGCTGTCGATCACCGAGAAGATGCCCTTGGCGAGAGGCAGTGCGCCGGAATGGATGTCACCGTTGTTATCGAGCGGTTTGCCGAATTCCGGAAGTCCGCCCGATGTTCCCGCGATGTTGTTGACGTACGGGTCGAGGCCGTGGCCCATCGCTTGGACGAGGTTGGGGTTCACTTGCCCCAAGGTGTGGTTGCCCGGGAGGTGCAGCAAGTCTGTGGACGCATGATGGCCGAGGTAATCCGAGTACGCGCGGGCGGTTTCACCGGCGATTTTGGCTTCGGGTCCCTGCGCTGCGTCGCCAGTCCAGGAGAACAGCGAACCGACCGCCTGGCCGTTGTCCTTCCAGGCGTGATGGGTCAGGTTCTGCAGGAACTTGTCGTGATCGCTACCGGTCATGGTGTCGTGGACGACCTGGTGATCCGGAGACACCGCGGACAGCACGTTGGACACCGCAGGGTCCATGGCGGGATCGCGCTCGACGTTTTGGCCCTGGCTGGCCGGGTCGTGCTGCCAGAGCGGGGTATCCATCATGGCCCCCGCCTTGCGGATCATCGCCCGATCCAGATCGGTGTTCGTCTGGAAGGACTTGTCGCCGTCCTTGACGATGTTGGCGATGTCGTTGGTTTGGCGCATGTATTCCAGGCCGGAGGAATTCAGCGCCTGCTGGACACTCTCCGGCAGCTGCGCGGCCCCACCTTTGACCGTGTCGGTCCCCTGTTTCGCGCCGACCTGGAGCGGCGTCTTGGGAAACGTGAGGTTGGGGTTACTCATCAGCTGCCAGGAGTTGCCGATCATGCCCTTCTCGTCGCCGAGCCGTTGTTCGGCGGTGTTGAGTGCATCGATCGACATGCCGTGTTCTTGAGCCTGCAGCTGGCTCAAAACCGAAGCCTGCTCGGCGGTCAGCGGCACCTTCCCGGCACGCTGATCGGGCGTGATCGAGTTCAGCACCCCGTTGACGCGGGCGGCGGCCCCCTTGTCACCCCCGAGCGCGCCCTTGACGTCTTGTTCGGCTTGCTCGGGCGTCTCGGCTTCGTGACCGTCAACCCCCAAGACATGGCCGGGGTCGTACCCGTCGTTAGCCAAGGTGGTCTGCGCTTGGCGAAGAGAACTCGAATAGGTGTCGCGGGTGGCATGCAGCTGGTCGAGGGCATCTTTGGTGTCACTGACCGCGGCGGCTTTGAGCACCCTGATGATCGACTGCAGCTCCTGCTGGCTCGCCGCGTCGGGATGGTCCCGCAGATCCAGCATCGCCAAGTCGATCAGATGGTCGAGCTGCTGCAACTGACCTTCCAACGTGGCGATCTCTCCGGCGCCGGCTTTTTGCGCCTCGGCCAACGCGGCGGCGATATTTTCCAGGTCAGCGCCGATCTTGGGCAACTGCTCGGACTGCGTTCCCAGCGCCTGGGCGGTGCGCTGCACTTCGGCGGCGTCGTTGATCGGGTGATCCCCGTTCTGACGATTCCAGGCCGCCTCGAAGCGCTTGCGGGCTTGCTCGAAGGCGTGGTCGGCCTCGGCGGTCGAGCGCCCAGCGCCATGAAAGGCGTTGGCCAGGTTGGAGATCTGCCCCGGCTGGCCGGCTTGCAGAGTCCGGTTGACCTCCCACGGATCACCACCGGCCCCGGCCACCAGCTCCCCGATGGTGAGATGCTTCAGCTGCACCGCAGCTCCACACCGCCCCGCGATCGCCGGCCGACCGCCTTTTTCGCACGCCGATCAGCGGAGCGAGCCCCGATTCGCCGCGAACCGCTACCGACGAGCATCACCACCCCTTCCGCGCTGGCGACAAGATTACTGTCCCAGGCCTGGGGATCAATTCAGTCACGCCCGTCGGCGGCGTGGTATAGCTCCCCCGACGCCGGGGAAAGCTCGGGGCTTCCGGCCGCGTTCAGCGCGCGGCGCTGACCGCCTCGGCCACCCGATTCGCGACGCGCTGGGCGACGTCCGCCTCGGGGGCTTCCACCATGACCCGGATCACGGGCTCGGTTCCGGAGGGGCGCAACAGGATTCGGCCGGTGTCACCGAGTTCGGCCTCGGCGTCGCCGACCGCGGTGCGCACGGCGGGCGCCGCGGCGGCGGTGTCCTTGTCGGCGACGCGCACGTTGATCAGCACCTGCGGCAGCGTCTTCATCGGCGCGGCGAGCGCGGTCAGTGACGAGCCGGTCTGCACCATGCGGTTCATCAGGCGCAGCCCGGTGACGATGCCGTCCCCGGTGGAGCCCAGCGCGGGCATCACGATGTGGCCGGACTGCTCGCCGCCGAGGCTGTACTCGCCGGCCCGCAGTTCCTCGAGAACGTAGCGGTCGCCGACACCGGTCGTGCGCACGGTGATCCCGGCGGAGCGCATGGCCAGGTGCAGCCCGAGGTTGCTCATCACGGTGGCCACCAGCGTGTCCGAGGCCAGCTCGCCGGCATCCCGCATGGCCAGCGCGAGCACGACCATGATCGCGTCGCCGTCGACGAGTTCGCCGTTGGAGTCGATGGCCAGGCAGCGGTCGGCGTCCCCGTCGTGGGCCAGGCCGAGGTCGGCCCGGTGCGCGATGACCGCCGAGCGCAGCGAGTCCAGGTGGGTGGAGCCGCAGTTGTCGTTGATGTTCAGGCCGTTGGGGTCGGCGTTGATCGCGATCACCCGGGCGCCGGCCGCGCGGTAGGCGCGCGGCGCGACCGACGAGGCCGCGCCGTGGGCGCAGTCGACCACCACGGTCAGGCCGTCGAGCCGCAGCGTGCTGGCCTTGCTCAGGTGGCGCAGGTAGCGGTCGTCGGCGTCCTCGGCGTCGATGACGCGGCCGATGCCGGCTCCGACCGGGCGCAGCCCGGGTTCCGCGGTCAGCAGCGCCTCGATCCGGTCCTCGGTGTCGTCGTCGAGCTTGCGGCCGCCGGGGCCGAAGATCTTGATGCCGTTGTCGGGCATCGGGTTGTGCGACGCCGAGATCATCACCCCGAAGTCGGCGTCGTACGCGCCGGTCAGGTAGGCCACCGCGGGCGTGGGAAGGATCCCGACCCGCAGCGCGTCGACGCCCTGGCTGGTCAGCCCGGCGATCACCGCGGCCTCCAGCATCTCGCCGCTGGCCCGCGGGTCGCGCCCGATCACGGCGACGCGCCGGCCCGGTCCACCCGAGCTCGCCAAGTGCCGCGCGGCGGCGGCACCCAGCGCCAGCGCCAGCTCGGCGGTCAACTCCCGATTGGCGACCCCGCGGACACCATCGGTGCCGAATAGTCGGCCCATGCGGACAAACCTCTCACAATCGACGGTTTAGCACCTAAGGTGCCCGTTCTTTTCTGACCGAAACGGGGCGCGTTTGCGCGCAGACACGCCGAAGAAAGCGCGTGACTTCCCCGTTTGAGGCCCCGTTGCGGCCAGAACGTGATGGTTGATCAGCGCTTGCTGTACTGAGGCGCCTTGCGGGCCTTCTTCAGGCCGTACTTCTTGCGCTCGGTGGCGCGCGGGTCGCGGGTGAGGAAGCCGGCCTTCTTCAGCGCGGGCCGGTCCTCGGGCTGGGCCACGATCAGCGCCCGGGCGATGCCCAGGCGCAGCGCACCGGCCTGGCCGGACGGGCCGCCGCCGTGCAGCAGGGCGAAGATGTCGAAGTTCTCCACCCGGTCGACGGTGACCAGCGGGGCCTTGATGAGCTGCTGGTGCACCTTGTTGGGGAAGTAGTCCTCCAGGCTGCGGCCGTTGAGGTCGAACTTGCCGGTGCCGGGCACCATGCGCACCCGCACCACGGCCTCCTTGCGGCGGCCGACGGTCTGGATGGGCCGGTCGAAGACGTAGGACTCGGCGGCCGCGGGGGCGGGCGCCTCGGCCGGAACGTCCGGAGTTTCCGGTGTGGCCGGGGTTTCCGGGGTGGCCGTGGTTTCCAGGGCCTCGGTCGTTTCGGTCACTGGGCCACCTGCTTGATCTCGTACGGAACCGGCTTTTGAGCGGCGTGCGGGTGCTCCGGGCCGGCGTAGACGTGGAGTTTGCGCTGGATCTGACGGCTGAGCTTGTTCTTGGGCAGCATGCCGACGATCGCCTTTTCGACGACGCGGTCAGGGTGCTTTTCCATCAGCTCGCCGGTGGTGCGCGAGTGCAGGCCGCCGGGATACCCCGAGTGGCGGTAAGCCAGCTTGCTCTGCAGTTTGTCGCCGGACAGGGCGACCTTGTCGGCGTTGATGACGATGACGAAGTCACCGCCATCGACATTGGGGGCGAACGTCGGCTTGTGCTTGCCGCGCAACAGGGTGGCTGCCGCGACGGCAAGGCGGCCAAGCACCACGTCCGTGGCGTCGATGACGTACCACGACCGCGTGGTGTCACCCGCCTTTGGCGCGTAGGTGGGCACAGCGCTTACCTTTTTCTTCTCGAGGTGGATCCCGGGTCGAGCCGGGTGCCGGTCAGGCGTTCGCGGTGGGTCCAAAAGGAAGGGTTCTCGGCGACCGACATTGACCCGAGGCCCCGGCGTACCGCACGCCAACCGAGCAGCTTACCGATGCACGTCCCCGCAGGTCAAAACGACTGTGTGGTCCCGACGGCTCTCCCCCACCGGGACCACACAGACGACTATGGGCCCGGCTACCCGTTCAGCAACGCCGGGGAGACGATTCGCGGTTTGCGGCCTTCCAGCCCAAGCGCACGCACGACCCCGACGTCGGCGACGTCCACCACGGCCCGCTTCCCGTCGTAGAGCAGGTAGGCCGGCGAACCCGAGGCCGGCGCGACCAGTGCGGCCCGCCCGGAACTCAGTTGCCCGGCCGCCGCGTCGTCGGTGCGGCCTACGACGACCGTCGTCGCGACGGCGCCGGCGCCGTCGGCGTCGCAGATCGTCCAAGCCGCTTCGTCCGCCGACAACGGATCGCCGATGAAGTTCGGCGCACCCGGGATACCCAGCAGCGGGCCGCGTTTGGCGCGGGCCAAGTCTGCTTCGGGCACCGGCCGGGGGTTCGCCGCCACTGCCGCAATCAACCGCGCCGACGCCAGGTTCATGACGGGGTGCCAGGTATCGCCCACCCGTACGTACAGCGCTCCGGATTCTTGCCCCATCACCAGTTGGGCCCCATCGAGCGCCACCCGTGGCCGCAGCAAAGCAAGGAGCGCAGCCCCCGCGACGGTGATCGCCGCCAGCACGCACCCGATCGTCAGCGCCGCCGTCTGCGCACGCGAGCCGGCGCTGAGGGTGTGGATGTTACCGCCCAGCAACGCGCACTCGACGCGACGCAGTAGGAATCGGTAGCCGCTGACCTGCAGCGATGTGGTCACCTGACGCGGCACTGAACCCCCACCCTGCGTAGTCGTTGCGCACGCGCTACAGCGCACGTCGGCGGGGCCGCTTAATTGATCCACAGGTCAGCGAACTTTCGATCCGTGCTTAGGGTAGGTAAAGTTACGGCGTGTTTTCTCACCGGATAGGTCGCTGCGTCGGGCTCGGGGCCTCTGCACTGGTCACCGCGTCTGGCCTGCTCGTATCCCCCGCCGCGGCACCAACAGCTTCCGCCTTCGACTGCCCGGACGTCGAGGTCATCTTCGCCCGCGGCACCAACGAACCGGCCGGCCTGGGCCGCGTCGGCGACGCGTTGGTGGACTCGCTGCGCCAGCAGACCAGCCTGAACATCCTGCCCTACGGCGTGAACTACGCCGCCAGCAAGCTGCAGCTGCACGGCGGCGACGGCGCCAACGACACCATCGACCGCGTCAAGAAGAGCGTGGAGACCTGCCCGAACACCAAGATCGTGCTGGGCGGCTACTCGCAGGGCGCGTCGGTGATGGACATCGTGGCCGGCGTCCCGATCGGCGGCATCAGCTGGGGCAACAAGCTGCCCGCGCAGTACGCCAACAACATCGCGGCCGTCGTCACGTTCGGTGACGTGGCCGACCGCGCCGGCGGCACGCTGCCCAGCCAGAGCGCGCTGCTGGGCTCGAAGGCCGCCGACTACTGCAACCCCAACGACCCGATCTGCCACGCCGGGTCCGGTAACGAGTGGAGCGGGCACACCGAGGGCTACGTCCCGGTGTACACGACCCAGGCCGCGGCGTTCGTCGCCCAGAAACTGGCCGGCTCGAGCCCGTCCAGCCCCGCGTTCGGGCCGCCGCTGGGCCCCGTTCCGAACCAGCCCGGCGGCACGCCGTCACCGGTGTACGGCCAGAACCCACCCGGGTCGGCGCCGTCGATCCACGGCGGAACCGACCCGGCGCCCGCGCCGGCCGCGCCCGCCGCGCCGACCACGGTGACTCCGCAAGCTCCTCTCGTCTGAATCGTTACCGGCATGAGACCAACGCGCCCCTAACATCGTGGGGTGCGGCTCATTCCATTGACGCTGGGCGCCGGGCTGCTCGCCGGCGCCGCGATAGTGGTTGCTCCCCAACTGCTTCCGCAGGCCTTCGCCTCGTGCCCCGGCGTTGAGGTGGTGTTCGCCCGCGGAACCGACGAACCGCCCGGCGTCGGCAAGGTCGGCGGGGCGTTCGTGAACTCGCTGCGCCAGCAGACCGGCAAAAGCGTTGGCTCATATGGGGTGAACTACCCGGCGAACAAGGACTTCCTGGCCGCCGCGGACGGCGCCAACGACGCCAGCAACCACATCCAGCAGATGGCGGGCAACTGCCCCAACACCAAGCTGGTGCTCGGCGGCTACTCCCAGGGGGCCGCCGTCGTCGACATCGTCACGGCCGCACCGTTGCCCGGCCTGGGCTTTCGCCAGCCCCTGCCGGCCGCGGCCGCCGATCACGTCGCCGCCGTCGCCCTTTTCGGGAATCCGTCGAGCCGGGCGGGCCAGCTGATGAGCGCGCTGACCCCGGAATTCGCCGGCAAGACCATCGACCTGTGCAACCCGGGCGACCCGATCTGCTCGGGCGGCACCCGGTGGGCATCGCACCTGAGCTACGTGCCCGGATTGACCAACCAGGCGGCCAATTTCGTCGCGGCCAAGGTCTAGCGACTGCGCAGGTCCCGGGTGACCAGGTTGCGCGCCTCCAGCTGGTCATCGGGCGGGTAGTCGACGCTGACCAGCGTCAGCCCGTGCGCCGGCGCGGCCGCGTAGTCACTGGGCCGGCTTGTGGCGGTGAGCAATTCACGACACCACGGCACCGGGCGGCGGTGCTCGCCCACGGCCAGCAGCGCCCCGACCAAAGAGCGCACCATCTGCCAGCAGAACGCGTCGGCGCTGACGTGCGCGGTGATCAGGTCACCGTCGCGCGACCAGTCCAGGCGCTGCAGGTCGCGGATGGTGGTGGAGTTGGGCCGGTGACGGCAGAACCCGGCAAAGTCGTGCAACCCCAACAGGTCTCGCGACGCGGCGGCCATCGCGTCCACATCCAGGGGGCGCGGCCACGCGGTGATGTAGCGGGCCTGCTGCGGCTCTACCCCGTAAGGCGCCGTCGACAGCCGGTACACGTAATGACGCCGCAGCGCCGAGAACCGGGCATCGAAACCGGCTGGGGCGCGGGCGATGTCGAGCACCCGGACATCGGTGGGCAGGAACCGGCCGAGCCGGCGCACCAGCGGCTCGAATTCCGTTTCCCCGACGCGCGACGAGCGCGGGTAGGCATGCGGCAGCGCGGACGGCGGCACGTCGACGTGGGCCACCTGACCGGTGGCGTGTACGCCGGTGTCGGTGCGCCCGGCCGCCCGCAGCCGCATCGGGGCACGGAAGACCGTCGTCAGCGCCTCGTCGAGCACTCCGGCGACGGTGCGCTGGCCGGACTGAGGTGCCCAGCCCGCGAATTCCGTTCCGTCGTAGGCGATGTCGAGCCGCAGACGGACGGCGTCGCTAACTCTCGTCAGCCTCGTCGTCCGCCTTCTCGGCGGCCTCGGCTTCGGCCCTCGCGGCGACGGCCTTATCGGCCTTCTCCTCGGCCTTGGCCTGGGCTTCGGTGGTCTCGCCGGCTTCGGCTTCCGACGTCTCGGCCGGCTCGGTCACCTCTTCGGCGGTCGGGCCGACGGCTTCCTCGGGCTCGACCGCCGCCTGAGGCGCCGCCGCGGCCGCAACCGGCGCGTCAGACTTCTTGGAAGACTTCGCCCGGCGCGCCCGGTCGGCCTCCGAGGTCACCGTCTTCTCCAGCACCAGCTGAATCACGGCCATCGGGGCGTTGTCGCCCTTGCGCGGTTCCACCTTGATGATGCGGGTGTATCCGCCGTTGCGGTCGGCGAAGAACGGCCCGATCTCGTCGAACAGCTTGTGCACGACGTCCTTGTCGCGAATCTTCTTCAGCACCTCGCGACGATTGTGCAGCGTGCCCTTTTTCGCATGCGTGATCAGCTTCTCCGCATACGGCCGCAGCGCCCGCGCCTTCGGCTCGGTCGTCTTGATCTGGTTGTGCTCGAAGAGCGATGTCGCCAGGTTGGCCAAAAGGGCCTTCTGGTGGGAAGACGACCCGCCGAGACGGGGGCCCTTGGTGGGCTTGGGCATTGCACTATCTCCTCATTGGGGGCCGGCCCCCGTATCAGGTAGGGCCGGGACGGAATTCTTTACAGCTGTTCGGTTTCCGCGTAGTCCTGGTCGTCGTAGGCGCCCTCGGTGGACCAGGTGCCCGTGGCCACGTCGTAGCCCGCGACCTGCGACGGGTCGAAGCTCGGCGGGCTGTCCTTGAGGGACAGACCCAGCTGGTGCAGCTTGACCTTCACCTCGTCGATGGACTTCTGACCGAAGTTGCGGATGTCGAGCAGGTCGGACTCGGTGCGGCTCACCAGCTCGCCGACGGTGTGCACGCCCTCGCGCTTGAGGCAGTTGTACGACCGCACCGTCAGGTCCAGGTCGTCGATCGGCAGCGCGAACGAGGCGATGTGGTCGGCCTCGGCCGGCGACGGCCCGATCTCGATGCCCTCGGCCTCGACGTTGAGTTCGCGTGCCAGGCCGAACAATTCGACCAGAGTCTTACCGGCCGATGCCAGCGCGTCGCGCGGGGTGATCGAGTTCTTGGTCTCGACGTCCAGGATCAGCTTGTCGAAGTCGGTGCGCTGCTCGACACGGGTGGCGTCGACCTTGTAGGTCACCTTGAGCACCGGCGAGTAGATGGAATCGACCGGGATGCGGCCGATTTCGGCGCCGGAGGCCCGGTTCTGCACGGCCGGGACGTAACCGCGGCCACGCTCGACGACGAGCTCGACCTCGAGCTTGCCCTTGTCGTTCAGCGTCGCGATGTGCATGTCGGGGTTGTGCACCGTGACGCCGGCGGGCGGGACGATGTCACCCGCGGTGACCGCGCCCGGGCCCTGCTTGCGCAGGTACATGGTGACCGGCTCGTCCTCCTCGGAGGACACGACCAGGCTCTTGAGGTTCAGGATGATCGCGGTGACGTCTTCCTTCACCCCGGCGACGGTGGTGAACTCGTGCAGCACGCCGTCGATGCGGATGCTGGTGACGGCCGCGCCAGGAATCGACGACAGCAGCGTCCGGCGCAGCGAATTGCCCAGGGTGTAACCGAATCCGGGCTCCAGGGGCTCGATGACGAACTGCGAGCGGCTGTCGGTGAGGACTTCCTCCGACAATGTGGGTCGCTGAGAGATCAGCATGGTGTTTCTTCTTCTCCTTCTCGGCACCCGCTATTTGATGCCGTTCAGACCTGCACCGGGTTCGGTGCAGGGTGCTCTTACTTCGAGTAGAACTCGACGATCAGCTGCTCGGCGAGCGGCACGTCGATCTGCGCCCGCTCGGGCAGCTGGTGGATGAGGATGCGCTGACGCTCCCCCACCACCTGCAGCCAGCTCGGAATCGGGCGGTCGCCCGCCGTCTCCCGCGCGATCTGGAACGGCACCGTGTTCAGCGAGCCGTCCCGCACGTCGATGATGTCGTACTGCGACACCCGGTAGCTGGGGACGTTCACGTGCACGCCGTTGACGCTGAAGTGGCCGTGGCTGACCAGCTGGCGGGCCATCCGGCGCGTGCGGGCCAGCCCGGCGCGGTACACGACATTGTCCAGCCGGCTCTCCAGGATCTTCAGCAGCTCCTCACCCGTCTTGCCGGACTGCCGGGAAGCCTCTTCGTAGTAGCGGCGGAACTGCTTCTCCATGACGCCGTAGGTGAAGCGGGCCTTCTGCTTCTCCTGCAGCTGCTGCAGGTATTCGCTCTCCTTGATCCGCGCGCGGCCGTGCTGGCCGGGCGGGTAGGGGCGCTTCTCGAAGGCCTGGTCGCCACCGATGAGGTCGGTGCGCAGCCGGCGCGATTTGCGGGTGATGGGTCCGGTGTAACGAGCCATGATTGTTTCCTAGACCCTTCTGCGCTTGGGCGGACGGCAGCCGTTGTGGGGCTGCGGGGTGACGTCGGAGATCGCGCCGACCTCGAGGCCAGCGGCCTGCAGCGAGCGGATCGCCGTCTCCCGGCCCGAGCCCGGGCCCTTGACGAACACGTCGACCTTCTTCACGCCGTGCTCCTGCGCCTTGCGCGCGGCGTTCTCGGCGGCGAGCTGCGCGGCGAACGGGGTCGATTTACGCGAACCCTTGAAGCCGACGTGGCCCGACGACGCCCAGGCGATGACGTTGCCCTGCGGGTCGGTGATGCTCACGATCGTGTTGTTGAACGTGCTCTTGATGTGCGCGGCACCGTGCGGGATGTTCTTCTTTTCCCGCTTGCGGGTCTTCTGCCCCTTCTTGGGCGCAGAGGATGCCTTCTTGGCTGGTGGCATGGGCGATTACCTGGCCTTCTTCTTGCCGGCGATGGTGCGCTTGGGGCCCTTGCGGGTGCGCGCATTGGTCTTGGTCCGCTGGCCGCGCACCGGCAGTCCGCGGCGGTGCCGCAGGCCCTGGTAGCAGCCGATCTCGATCTTGCGGCGAATGTCGGCCTGCACCTCGCGGCGCAGATCACCCTCAACCTTGAGGTTCGCTTCGATGTAGTCACGCAAGTGGGTCAGCTGGTCGTCGGTCAGGTCCCTGGTGCGCAGGTCCTTGTCGATCCCCGTAGCTGCCAGGATCTCGTTCGACCGGGTACGGCCGACGCCGAAGATGTAAGTCAGCGCGATCTCCATCCGCTTGTCGCGCGGCAGATCGACGCCTACTAGTCGAGCCATAGGTGGCGTTTCCTCTTTTTCTCGGCGGAGGTCTTTTCCCAGCCCGTTCCCGCTTCGCGGGGCCCGGCCTCCGTCCGGGCGTGGGTGAGCGGCCTATCCGCTCAGTGGTGCTGGGAGGTCTGCATTCAGTTGTGTAGCAAGCGCTTAGCGGCTAGCCCTGGCGCTGCTTGTGGCGCGGATCGGAGCAGATCACCATGACCCGCCCATGCCGACGGATCACCCTGCACTTGTCACAGATTGGCTTGACGCTCGGGTTCACCTTCACGGCTGATCGATCCTGTTCTTTCTCGTTGTCAGATTCGGGCTTACTTGTACCGGTACACGATGCGGCCCCGGGACAGGTCGTAGGGAGACAGCTCCACCACCACCCGGTCCTCGGGCAGGATGCGGATGTAGTGCTGCCGCATCTTGCCGCTGATGTGGGCGAGCACTTTGTGACCGTTCTCCAGCTCAATGCGGAACATCGCATTGGGCAGGGGCTCGACCACGCGGCCCTCGACCTCTATGGCGCCTTCCTTCTTGGCCATAACTTCTCAGAAATCCTCGTCTTTGGTTTCGTATCCTTGTGTGCGCCCATATCGGCGCAGCATTCGCCCGACTAGAAACGTGAGCCAAGGGCAGGAAATTCCAGGAAATTCCTAAGACAGGGCACGCAAAAAGTCGGCGCGGATGACGCACCGTTGTCCCACGATACCTGGTCAGCGCCCTGACCCAAAATCGCTGGCAGCGAAATCCGGCCGGCCGATAAACCGCCTCCTCGACCTGCCGTGAGGGCCCTGACGAGGGCATACTTAACCCCGATGACGAGTCCCGCGAGCCCCGCAACCGCCTCAGTTCAGCCTCGCAAGCCGGTCCTGTTGACCGTCGACGACGATCCTTCGGTTTCCCGCGCGGTCGCCCGCGACCTGCGTCGCCAATACGGGGACCGCCACCGAATCGTGCGCGCCGAGTCGGGCCCCGACGCCCTAGAGACGCTCAAGGAGCTCAAGCTGCGGGGCGAGACGGTCGCGGTACTGATCGCCGACTACCGGATGCCGCAGATGAGCGGCATCGAATTCCTCGAGCAGGCGATGGATCTGTATCCGGCGGCGCGCCGCGTGCTGCTCACCGCCTACGCCGACACCCACGCCGCCATCGACGCGATCAACGTCGTCGACCTGGACCACTACCTGCTCAAGCCGTGGGATCCGCCGCAGGAGAAGTTCTACCCCGTCATCGACGCGCTGCTGGACGCCTGGCGCGCGGCGCCCGAACACCCCATCCCGCACACCAAGGTGATCGGGCACCGCTGGTCGGAGCGGTCGTGGCAGGTGCGCGACTTTCTGGCCCGCAACGGGCTGCACTACTCGTGGTTCATGGCCGACGACCCCGACGGCGAGCGGTTGCTCAAGGCCGCCGGCGAGGACGGCCTGCGGCTGCCCATCGTCGTCACCGAACGCGGCGACACCCTCATCGAGCCCACCGACGCGCAGCTGGCCGACACCCTGGGCCTGACCACCACGCCGTCGCAGGAGTTCTACGACCTGATCGTCATCGGCGGCGGGCCGGCGGGCCTGGCCGCCGCCGTGTACGGCGCTTCCGAGGGGCTCCGCACGGTGCTCATCGAACGCACCGCGACGGGCGGCCAGGCGGGCCAGAGCTCACGCATCGAGAACTACCTGGGCTTCCCCGACGGGGTGTCGGGCGGCCAGCTAGCCGATCGGGCCCGCAGGCAGGCCGAGAAGTTCGGCGCCGAACTCATCACCGCCCGCACCGCCACGGCGCTCGAGGTCAACGGCCCCAAGCGCACCGTGCGGTTCGCCGACGGCGGTTCGGTCGACGCGCACGCCGTCATCCTGGCCACCGGCGTCGCCTACCGCCAGCTCCCGGCGGAGGGCTGCGGCGAGCTGACCGGCCGCGGCGTCTACTACGGGGCCGCCGTCTCCATCGCGTCGGAATGCGCGGGCGAGGAGGTCTACGTCGTCGGCGGGGCCAACTCCGCCGGCCAGGCCGCGATGTACCTGTCCCGGGAGGCCAAGTCGGTGACCATCGTGGTTCGCGCGCCGTCGCTGGACGCCTCGATGTCCTACTACCTCATCCAGCAGATCCGGCAACGACCCAACATCACGGTGCGCACCTGCACCGAGGTGCGCCGCGCCGTCGGGGACGACCACCTGGAGCGGCTGACCCTGGTCGACAACCGGACCGGGGACACCGAGGACGTCACCTGCGCCCGCATGTTCATCTTCATCGGCGCCGCGCCGCGCACCGAGTGGCTGGACGGGGTGCTCGCCCGCGACAACCACGGCTTCGTGCTCACGGGGCCGGACCTGCGCAACGTCTGCGGCTGGACGTTGGACCGCCCGCCCCACCACCTCGAGACGAGCGTGCCGGGTGTGTTCGCCACCGGCGACGTGCGGGCCGAGTCCGCCAAGCGCGTCGCGGCCGCCGTCGGCGAGGGATCGATGGCCGTGATGCTGGTGCACCGCTACCTGGCGGAATCGTGACCGCCAAGACGCCGTGCGAGCCCGACGAGCTGCGCAGCCTGTTCCTGTTCGAGGCGCTCACCGACGAGCAGCTGGCGGTGTTGTGCGCCAACGGGCACATCGAGAACTACGAACCGGGCCCGATCTGCGTCGAGGGCGAGCCGGCGACCTGCTTCTACGTCCTCATCGAGGGCGAGCTGATGATGTCCAAGCTCTCCGGCGGCCAGGACATCGAAACCAACCGCACCTCGCAGCGCGGCGTGTATTGCGGAGCGTGGCGGGCGTTCACCGGCGGGAAGCAGAAGAGCTACGACGCCTCGGTGCACGTGACCAAGCCGTCGCGGTTCTTCGTGATGGACGCGCCGGTGTTCGCCCGGTTCATGAAGGACCAGTTCCCGATGGCGGTCCACCTGCTCGACGGCATCGCCGTCGGCACCGACCGGACCCGCCGGATCATCGACAACCGGGAGAAGCTGCTGGCGCTGGGCCGGTTATCGGCCGGGCTGACGCATCAGCTGAACAACCCCGCGGCGGCCATCGCCCGTGCGGCGGCCGACCTGCGCGGCCGGGTCGCCGGCATGCGGGGCAAGCTGGCGATGCTCGCCGACGGCACGGTCAGTCCCGAGGCGCTCAGCGCGCTGGTCCACCTGCAGCAGGAGGTGGCCGAGCAGGTCGCCAAGTCGGCGTCGGAGCACCTGAGCGCCATGGAAACCGCCGACCGCGAGGACGCCGTCGGCGACTGGCTGGAAGACCACGGCGTCGAGGGCGGGTGGGACATCGCGCCGACCTTCGTCGAAGGCGGCATCGACACCGACTGGCTGGAGCGGATTTCCACGGTCAGTGAGGAACTCGCGTCGACCTCGTTGGAGGAGGCGATCCGGTGGATCAACTACACCATCGAGAGCGAGCTGCTGATGAACCAGGTTTTGGAAGCGAGCAAACGGATTTCGGCGTTGGTCGCCGACGCCAAGCAGTACTCGCAGCTTGATCGGGCCCCGTTCCAGGTGGCCAATGTGCACGAGTTGCTGCGCAGCACGCTGGTGATGTTCGCCGACCGGTTGACCAAGGACGCGAGCAAGGAGGCCGGCAAGCACCCCGTGATCACCGTGGCCAAGGACTTCGACCAATCGCTTCCCGAAATCCCTTGTTACCCAGGCGATCTCAATCAGGTGTGGACCAACATCATCGACAACGCAATCGCCGCAATGCGCGACACCGGCGGCACGCTGACCATCCGCACCTGCCGGGAGGGCGAGAACATGGCCCGCGTCGAGATCTGCGACACCGGGCCCGGGGTGCCCGAGGACGTGCGCGAGCACATCTTCGAGCCGTTCTTCACCACCAAACCGTTCGGCGAGGGCACCGGCCTGGGGCTGGATCTGGCCTTCAACATCGTCGTCAAGAAGCATCGCGGGGATCTGCGCGTGGAATCGACGCCCGGCGATACCCGGTTCATCGTGCTGCTGCCGCTCGAGACGCCGCCGCCCGTGGAGGTAGACCTTCCGGAATAGCCGCACCACGCCCCCGGTTGGGAACAACCATGACCGATGCAGCGAGCAAGCCCAACCTCGGCCGGTTCGGATCGTTCGGACGCGGCGTGACGCCACAACAAGCCAAAGACATCGAATCCCTGGGCTACGGGGCCGTGTGGGTGGGCGGTTCGCCGCCGGCCGAGCTGGCCTGGGTGGAGCCCATCCTCGAAGCGACGACCACCCTGCAGGTGGCCACCGGCATCGTCAACATCTGGACGGCGGCGGCCAAGCCGGTGGCGGAGTCGTTCCACCGCATCGACAAGGCCTACCCCGGCCGCTTCCTGCTGGGCATCGGGGTCGGCCATCCCGAGGCGCACACCGAGTACCGCAAGCCCTACGACGCGCTCGCCGAGTACCTGCAGCAGCTGGACGACTACGGGGTGCCCGCCAACCGCCGGGTGGTGGCCGCCCTGGGCCCGCGCGTCCTCAAGCTGTCGGCCGAGCGCGCCGCCGGGGCGCACCCGTACCTCACCACGCCCGAGCACACCGCTCAGGCGCGCCAGTTGATCGGCCCGTCGGCGTTCCTGGCGCCCGAACACAAGGCGGTGCTGACCACCGACCCAGAGAAGGCCCGTGCGGTAGGCCGCAGGGCGCTCGACATCTATTTCCAGCTCGCCAACTACCGCAACAGCTGGAAGCGGCTCGGTTTCACCGACGAGGAGGTCACCAAGCCGGGCAGCGACCGCCTGGTCGACGCGGTGGTGGCCTACGGCACGCCCGACGCGATCGCGGCCCGGCTGAAAGAGCACCTCGATGCTGGCGCCGACCACGTGCCCGTGCAGGTCCTGACGAAGGATGAAAACCTGGTTCCGGCTCTGGCCGAATTGGCCGGGCCGCTCGGCCTGAGCTAGCAGACGACGCACGAGGGGGACGTAGATGACCGAGCCAGTAGCACTCAAACCCGACCTGGGCCGGTTCGGCGTGTGGCTGCCCACCCGCTCCATCACCCCCGAACTGGCGGCGCGGATCGAGTCGCTGGGTTACGGCGCCGCCTGGATCGGCGGTTCACCGGATGCCGAGCTGTCGTGGGTGGAACCGGCCCTGGAGCGGACGACGTCGCTGCAACTGGCCACCGGGATCGTCAACATCTGGACCGCGCCGGCGCCGGCCGTCGCCGAGTCCTTCAAGCGCATCGAAAACGCCCATCCCGGAAGGTTTTTGCTCGGAGTCGGGGTGGGACACCCCGAGCACACCAAGGAGTACGTCAAGCCGTACGACGCACTGGCCTCCTACCTCGACGAGCTCGACGCGGCGGTGGTGCCCACCAGCCGCCGGGTGCTCGCGGCGCTCGGGCCGCGCGTGCTGCGGCTGGCCGCGCAGCGCAGCGCCGGTGCGCACCCATACCTGACTACCCCGGAACACACGGCCAAGGCGCGCGAACTGATCGGGAACTCCGTGTTCCTCGCGCCCGAACACAAGGTGGTGCTCACCACCGACGCGGACGAAGCCCGCGCCGTCGGCCGCAGGTATGCCGACTTCTACCTCGACCTGAGTAACTATGTGAACAACTGGCTGCGCACAGGCTTCAGCGAGGCCGATGTCCGCAAGCCGGGCAGCGACAAGCTCATCGACGCGGTGGTGGCGTACGGCACCGTCGAGGCCATTGCGCAACGCCTCAACGAACACATCGACGCCGGCGCCGACCACGTGGCGGTCCAAGTGCTCGACGCGGCCGGCGACGACGAGGTGATTCGCGTGCTGAGCGAATTGGCCGGGCCGCTGGGGCTGACTGGCGCAAGCTGACCGACGCGCTCGGTTAGGGTTTGGGCATGCGGTTACTGGTCACCGGCGGCGCTGGCTTCATCGGCGCGAATTTCGTGCACAGCACGGTCCGGGAGCACCCCGAAGATTCCGTGACGGTGCTCGACGCCTTGACCTACGCCGGCCGGCGGGAGTCGCTGGCCGGCGTCGAGGACGCCATCCGGCTGGTGGTGGGCGACATCTGCGACGCCGAGCTGGTCTCGCGGCTGGTCGCCGAGTCCGACGCGGTAGTGCACTTCGCCGCGGAAAGCCACGTGGACAACGCGCTGGACGACCCGGGGCCGTTCCTGCACACCAATGTCGTCGGGACGTTCACCATCCTGGAAGCGGTGCGGCGCCACGGCGGGCGGCTGCACCACATTTCGACCGACGAGGTCTACGGCGACCTCGAGCTCGACGACCCTCACCGATTCACCGAGTCGACGCCGTACAACCCGTCGAGCCCGTACTCGGCCACCAAGGCCGGCGCCGACATGCTGGTGCGGGCATGGGTGCGGTCCTACGGCGTGCGCGCGACGATCTCGAACTGCTCCAACAATTACGGGCCGTATCAGCACGTCGAGAAGTTCATTCCGCGCCAGATCACCAATGTGCTCACCGGCCGGCGGTGCAAGCTGTACGGCAGCGGCGCCAACGTCCGCGACTGGATCCACGTCGACGACCACAACAGCGCCGTGCGACGGATCCTGGAAAAGGGCGAAATCGGCCGTACGTATCTGATCAGCTCCGAGGGCGAGCGCGACAACCTGAGTGTGCTGCGCACGCTGCTGAAGATGATGGGGCAAGAACCCGATGACTTCGACCACGTGACCGACCGCGTCGGTCACGACCTGCGCTATGCCATCGACCCGTCGATGTTGTACGACGAATTGTGCTGGGCGCCAAAGCATACCGATTTCGAGGAGGGCTTGAGCGCCACCATCGACTGGTATCGCGCCAACGAATCATGGTGGCGCCCTTTGAAGGACGCTGCGGAAGCCCGTTACGAAGGACGTGGTCAGTGAGATGAAAGTTCGCGAACTCGATATCCCCGGAACCTGGGAGATCACCCCTGCGCTTCATGGTGACTCTCGAGGCCTGCTCTTCGAGTGGCTCACCGACCACGACTTCACCGGCTTCGCCGGTCACCGCCTGGACGTGCGGCAGGCCAACTGTTCGGTGTCGTCGGCCGGCGTACTACGCGGCCTGCACTTCGCCCAGGTTCCGCCGAGCCAGGCCAAGTACGTGACGTGCGTGTCCGGCTCGGTATTCGATGTGGTGGTCGACATCCGCGTGGGCTCACCCACATTCGGCCAGTGGGATTCGGTTCTGCTCGACGACCTGAACCACAAGACGATTTACATTTCGGAGGGCTTGGCGCACGGCTTCCTTGCGCTCCAGGACAATTCGACGGTCATGTATCTGTGTTCGGCCGAGTACAACCCACAGCGCGAGCACACCATTTGTCCGACTGATCCGACATTGGCAATCGACTGGCCGCTGGTCAACGGCGCCGCCCCAAGCTTGTCCGAACGCGATGCGGCGGCCCCCAGCTTCGAAGAGGTCCGCGCCTCGGGCCTGCTGCCGTCATGGGAGGAGACGCAGCGGTTCATCAACGGCAAGCGCGACGGGTAAGCCGCGCGAACACAGTGGCGTTGCGGGGCGACCCAGTCACGGAGTCGTGGGAGGAGTTTTATGGCGGCGTGTGCTGATCGCGTTTGCACAAGTGACGGCGAGCGGCGTTATGCCTCACCAGATATAAGGCAGCGGCTGTTTTGCCACCGAGAAATCCCTCAGGTAGCGTGAATTCGCCCGCTTTGGCGATCTGTGACGATTCGACGACACCCGCAGCGCCCTACGCGGACGACTGGGGAGGCGGATGAAACTCGGGCAGGTATTCGATCCGCGGAATAACGCACTCAATGCGTGGCGCTTGGCGCTGGCCGCGGAAGTGATCTTCTGGCACACATTGTCGGTCAGGAGTCACCTCCCGTCGGCCAGGGCGGTGCTGCAGCTTCTTCTTTGCATAGGGGTGGACGGGTTCTTTGCGATCTCCGGATTCCTGATCACTGCGAGTTGGCTGAGCAACCCGCGGATACGCGACTATCTCGCCGCTCGAGCTCTTCGCATCCTGCCCGGCTTTTACGTTTGCCTGCTGGTGACCGCGTTCGTGATAGCTCCGATAAGCGTGGCGATTCAAGGCGGGTCGCCCACCAAACTCATATCATCAGGCGCGCCGCTGGAATACGTTCTGAAGAACAGCGCCGTGGCGCTGGTCAAATTCGATATCGGTGGCACGCCGCGCGGCATTCCCAATGCGGGGATGTGGAACGGTTCGCTGTGGTCCCTCATTTGGGAAATCATGTGCTACCTAGTCGTTGCTGGTATCGGGATAGTCGGCCTTGCCCACAACCGTTGGGTGTCCCCCGCGATATTGGCACTGGCAACGGTCGGGGCGGCATTGCTGCCACCCATCACCTTTCCCGAGGTACTGACCCAATCCGGGGGCGGTGATCCGCGCACCGCCCTGATGTTCCTGGCTTGTCGCTCCGCGATCATGTTCGCGGCCGGAGCGCTCTTGTATCAGTGGCGAGACGTGATCCCCGCCCGATGGTGGCTCGTCGCTTTGAGCGTCGCCATCGTCCTGGCGGCCGGTTCGCTACCCGACTACCGGGTCGTCGCCGCCCTCCCGCTGGCGTATGCCGTCATCGTCTCGGGCTCTTTGATCCACAACAAACGCTTGAGGCTGCGTACCGATCTGTCCTACGGCACTTACATATACGCGTACCCCACTCAGCAGCTGCTCGCCGTCAGCGGACTTCTCAGCTTGCCCTCTATGGTGTTCACCCTCGTTGTGGCGGCGGCCACCTTGCCCCTCGCCGCGGCGAGCTGGTTTCTTGTCGAGAAGCCGGCGAGATCTCTCAAGCATCGCTTCAAACGAAAGCCGCCCGCCCCGGATGGAGCGGAGGGCGATGGGGAGGCCATCGTGGGCGAACCTGTCGCTGACCAGTCGGCTCGAGAGGCGCCGGATACCGCCTAGTCGCGGAATCATTCACCGGCCATCGACGGCCTGGCATGAGATGTCGGCCGACAGCTCGGGGACAACGACGAGCGGAGGCGTGTGAAACTCGGGCAGGTGTCGATCCGCGAGAAAATGCGCTGAACGCATGGCGGTTGGTCCTCGCGACTTCGGTCATCTTTGGCCACTTCTTCACCCTCGTGGGCTACCAGTTGTCGTCTCCGACGATCAGAAGCTTCCGCGGCTGCGGGGGAATCGACGGGTTCTTTGCCCTCTCAGGTTTCCTGATCACCGCGAGTTGGCTTCACCCGCATCTCCGTGACTATCTCGTCGCACTCTACGAATCCTCCCGCTTTTTATGTCTGCGTCGTCGTCACCGAATTCGTCATCGCCCCGATTGGAGTTGCGATACACGGCGGCTCCGCCATGAAACTTCTTTTGTCCACCGCGCCGATCGAGTACGTCCTGATGAACAGCGCGGTGGCGACGCTCAAGGTCGATGTCGGCGGAACTCCAAACGGGGTCCCCTTTCCGCGGACCTGGAACAGTTCGCTGTGACGCTGATGTTCGAGCTGGGCTGCTACTTCGCCGTAGCCGCCATCGGCGTGGCGGGGCTCGCCAACCGCCGGTTCCTGATCGAAAAGCCCGCGCAGAATCTGAGGTCGCGCCTCAAGCGGAAGTGGCCTGTTCGCGAGCTTGCTGAAGTTGGCGAACTCCCCGACCCCGCGCAGTCGCCAGATCCCCCGCCCACAGCAGCACCGTCAACACCTCCGCGGTCACACTGATCGCGGCATGGGGTGCGGGCTGCCAGCCCTGCTCCGAGAAGCCCATGACCCCAATCGTTCTCGATAGGCCGAACGCGATCAGCGAGCCGCCCGCCACGGCCGCGCCGGCCCAGCGGAGCCAGCCGGGACCGCCCAGGAGGATCAGCAGGGCTATGGCGAACGACGCACTGGCCTGAACCAGGAAGGCGGCGCCGATATCCGGGATGTGTCGGTAGCCGTGCACATAGAGGTAGGCGTGGCTGGCGGCGCTGACCGCCAGTGACGCGGCCAGCCCGATGCGAAGCAGAAGAGTCATTGCAGCGCCTGCTCTTTCAACGCCAGGGCGGCCTCGCCCCGGGTGTAACTGACCTCGCGGATGCCGAGGGCGTCGCGGAGCTTGCCGGCGGGCAGGGTGACCGGCTTGGGCGCCGGCCCGTCACCCGGCCGCGGCAGCGGGTACGCGGTCGTCGTCCCGCTGTAGAACGTCACGTTGCCTTCCGTCTTGGAAAACAATTGGTGCACATGCCCATTGAGGCAGGTGACCGACGAGAACCGGCGCAGGTAGCTCAGCGCCTGGGCCGCGTCGTCGGTGCCCCAGCCCCAGTTGGGGTACATCGCGAACAACGGGATGTGGCTGAACACGATGATGGGGGTATCGCTCGACAGCCGCGCGACGTCCTTCTCGACGAACTCCAACTGGTCGGCCCCCAAATGTCCGAGCTTGTGCAGGTTCAGCGTGTTGACCAGTGCGATCACGTGCACGCCTGCGGTGTCGAAGCTGTACCAGCCGTCGCCGACGGATCCCGCACCGAAGGCGCTTCGATACTTCTGGCCCGCGTCGTCGACCGAGTCGTGCTCCCCGGGCACGGTGAACACATGCGGCGCCTTCAGGGCAGTCATCATCTGCTTCACCTGGTCGAACTGCTCGGGGCTGGACAGGTGCGTCAGGTCGCCGGTGTGCACGACGAAATCCGGCGTGTAGCCGAGATTGTTGACCTGATCGATCGCATGGCCGAACGTGCCGGCGACGTCCGGGTTGGGCGCCCCGGTGAAACCGATGTGGCTGTCGCTGATCTGGGCGAACCGCAGGGTGGGCCGGGCGTGCGCGTGCTCTGCCGCCGCGGTACCCGCTACATGCGAAATCACTTCGCCGCCAACCACGGCGAAGCCCACCGCCGCTCCGAACCACGCCGTGTGTCGCATCAGCTGGCGACGACTCATGTTCGGGTTCATCGCGTTACCACCACGCTCCCGTGCATCATCGGGTGAATGGAACAGACGTAGTCGAAAGTTCCGGCGTCGGAGAAGGTGTGGGTGAAAGTGGCCCCCGTCCCCATCCCGGGTGAGTGGAACGAACCGTCGGATGCGGCCACCGTATGCGGTTCTTCGTCGCGGTTGGTCCACGTGACGGTGGTGCCCACGGGGACGGTCAGCGTGGCCGGCGCGAACGCGAACCCGTCGATGTTGACCTGGTTGCCGCTGACCGGCGCCGCCGGTGGGGTCACCGAGCCCATGGACATGCTGGTGCCGGAGCCGGTGGCGGGCCGCGAGGCCGAGCAACCCGCCAGGAGGACTGCGGCGGCCACGGCGACCGCCGAATGTTTTCGAAGCATCATGCCCAGGAATAGGGCGGCGGGTTACACCACTCAGGCGGGCTGGTCGGGACGCGCGGGCGCGAACACCTCGATGACGCCGTCGATCTCACGAACCAGCAACGCCGGCAACGGCTTCGGGGCGATCGGCAGTTGGTGGGTGAGCACCTGCCCGGTGGGCGAGAACGACGTCGAGTGGCAGGGGCAGCGCAGTGTGTCGTCGGGCGCGTCGAACCACAGCCGGCACCCTTGGTGGGTGCATACCCCGGAGACGGCCTGCGGCTTACCGTCGACGCGGCGGACGAATCCGCTCACCGAACCCAGGTCGAACGGATGCATGACCCCGTCGGGTACCTGCGAACTGGCTGCCACCCGCTGCCATGTCCCGGCGTTGGGCGTGAGCGGCGCGTTGTCGGCGGCGGGAACCCCGCCGGGGTGGCCGGCGATAACGGCTCGGTCGATGGACACCGCGGTGACCGCGGCGGCCGCCGCTGCCGACGTGCCGACGATGACCTGGCGGCGGGTGCTGCTGTGCTTCAGCGCCGCTTGGGGTCGCGCGTCGGACATCTGCTCGGCGAGGCGACCATGCAGCTCGTCGAGGAATTCCGGGCGCGGGGCCTCGCCCCGGCGCCCGGCCGCGCGCAATTCGATCGCCGTGCGCAGCTGCGCCGCCTCGAAGTCGTCGGGAGCGAACGGCCTGGGCCGCCGGCCCCGCAACAGGTCGTCGACGTAGCGGCGCAGCCCTCGCGCGTTCATGGTGAGCCCCCATCGTTGACCTGCGCCGCCAACCGCAGCGCGCGATGCTGGAGCACCTTAGCGTTGGCGACGCTGACCCCGAGTTCCGCGGCGGAATCCTTGATCGAATGCCCTTGCAGGAAGCGCAATTCCAGGATATGCCGGTAACGGTCCGGCAGGTTGTCCAGAACCTGGGCGACACGCTGCGGCGCGGTGCTGATCGCTTCCTCGCTTTCCGGTGGTTGTTCGATGTCGTCGATCGAGGTTATCTCCCGACCCAGGGTCTCCCGCCAATGCGCGGCCAGCACCGTTCGCGCGGTGACCCGCAGGTAGGCGCGCACCTCGCCGACGCTCGCGGTCAGCCGCAGCGGCCGCAGCGCGGCGAGGAAGACCTCGGCGGTGAGATCCTCGGCGTCGGCCCGGTTGCCGACCCGGGCGAACAGCGTGCGGTAGACCCAGGACGC
Organism: Mycobacterium sp. 852014-50255_SCH5639931; assembly: GCF_001665605.1. Taxonomy (GTDB): domain Bacteria; phylum Actinomycetota; class Actinomycetes; order Mycobacteriales; family Mycobacteriaceae; genus Mycobacterium; species Mycobacterium paraffinicum. The sequence continues at coordinate 317,893 of NZ_LZSV01000017.1, read as the reverse complement.
GTTGTCCTGGTACACCGCTTCCCAGTCCGGATAGCCGTCGTCAAGGCCGCTGTCGGGCACCGCCCGCAGCGGCCGTTTGACGGGTTCGCTTTGTGCCGCCACGTGCCTCCTCTACCCGATGAATATCGAGCCGGGTTACACCGGTTATCACGGTGCGGCAAGTGAGGTTCGTTCACTGAGCAGCTGGTCGAGTCTGGTGGCGGTGGCCGAGAACACCGACTTGGCGATGCTCAGCAGCCGGTCGCGCACGCGGGGCTTCGCCGAAGCCGGCGGCAGCAGATGACCGACCAGATGACCGAACAGGTCCAGGCGCGCCGCGGACAGCCAGGCGGTCAGGTCCGGATCGTCGAGCCAGCGCAGCTGATTGCTGTAATCCGCCAGCGCCAATCGCAACCAGTCCACCTCGGTGTCCGGGTGGGGCAACGGCACGCACAACGAGTTCTTCACCTGGTCGTCGGCGTACGCGGCTTCGACGTGGGCGATCAGCGCGGCGCTGAAGATCTGCTGGCATCCTCGCACGCTTTGCAGCGTGATCCGGCCGGCGTCGAAAATGGGTGTTGCCGGCCGCTTTTCGGCGCCGTCGGCAGTGCAGTCGATAAACAGGGCGTCGCCGTCGCGCGCCACCGTGCCGTCCTCGAGGACCATCTGGTCCGCGTCGATGCGCAGCAGGTGCCCCTTGCGCACCACGTCGCCGATGCGTCGCAGCTGTTCGAGTTCGGCCCGGGTGACGGTCGCGCAGCGATACATCGTCGGCCGGATCGCCGGATCGATCCGCAGCACGCTGCCGGCGTCCTCGAGCCGGGTGAACAAATCATCGACCGACGCGGCGTCGTTGATCGCGCGCAGCTGCGCGATGAAGCCGGCTTTGATCTTCTCGGCGAACAGCGGTCCCGGCTGCATCGTCGCGCGATCCAGCAGCCAGGAGTCGCGGGGCATGATCCAGGTCAGCCGGTGCGGCGCGATGCCCTGGCCGAGGAGCCACAGGCAGGTGTCGATGCCGGTCTTGCCCGCGCCGACGATCACGTAACGCTCGTGCGCACCCAGTTTCGGCAGGTCGTTGGGCGGCACGCAGGTGATGCCGGGCGCGACGGCGTAGGGCGCCGGCCGCATGGCAGGCACCGTGACGTGCATGTAGGTGGCGTCGACGATGCGGCGCGCCACGCTGACGGTGTGGTCGGCGCCGGCGAGCGTGGTGAAGCGGCCTTTACCGTCGTACTGGCCGCGGTATTCGCTCATCGGGAAGTAGGAGACCCGGCCGCTCGCCAATAGCTGTCGGCGCATCACATGGTCGTAGTAGGCGCACACCTCCGCGGCGGTCGCCAACTCGTAAAGCCCTTGGTTCCAACCGAATTGGTCGATGGAGTCGCTGCCGAGGCGCAGCGAATTAACGCCGTAGAACGCCGAGGGCTGGTGCAGCCGCACGAACGGGTAGGCCATGTTCCAGTGCCCGCCCGGCTGGTGGTTGCGGTCCACCAGCACCACGCGGGCGTCCGTTTCGGACACCAGCGTGTCGACGAACGCCATGCCCATGGCGCCCGCGCCGACCACCAGGTAGTCGGCCTCAATGGTGTGCATTACGGGATAAAGGCTAACCCGGCCGGCGCGGAGCTGGTGGCGGTTATGCCGCTCGGGCCTCGATAACGCTGAGGGGCGAAGCGGTTTGCACCACCCGCGTCACCTGGAATCCGCCTCGACTGAGCAGGTCTCGGTATTCGATGGCGGTGCGTTCGCGGGCCCCCAAGTTCAGCAGCATCTCCAAGTCCACCCATTTGCCCGGGAAGTCCCGATCGTGGTCGGGGATGACCAATTCGACCAGCAACACGGTGGCTCGGGGGCCGGCTGCCCGACGAACGTTCCGCAGGATCTGGACCGCTTTCTCGTCGGGCCAGTCGTGGATGATGTTCTTGAGAATGTACGCGTCACCACCGCCCGGAACGCTATCGAAAAAAGACCCCTCCGCGACGCAGACACGGTCGGCAACGTTATACTTGCGCAACACCTTCGGGGCATCCACGACCACCCCCGGCAGGTCATAAAGGACACCCCGCGACGCCGGCGCGCCCGCCAGGATGACGGCCAGCAGCGTGCCGTGCCCACCGCCCACGTCGACGATTGTGGGGTAAACGCCGAAGTCGTAACCGGCGCCAACCGGCCCGTCTGTCAGCTCCGAAACGCTCGTCATCGTCCGGTTGAAGAGTTTGGCAAGCTCGGGGTACCGGTCGAAGTAGTCGAAACTGGTCTTGCCGCGCAACGCCGGGACGACCGAACTCCCGGTGCGGATCGAGTCGACCAACAGGGTCCAGCGTTCGCGCTGTTCGGCCGACCCGTAGAACTGCGCCGCCCACGTCATCGAGATCGGCGCGTCCGAACGCAGGGTACCGGCAAGGGAATTCAGCTCATAGCGCCCGTCACGGCGATGACGGAAGATGCCCTTACCGATCAATGCCCGCAGCAGCCGGCCCAGCGCGTCGGCATCGGCGCCCACCCGGGCGGCCAGCTGCTCGATCGGCAGCGGGCCGTCGGCCAGGGCATCGGCGACTCCTAGTTGGGCCGCCACGGTGATCGCCTGCGATGTCCAGGTGGCAACGATCGCCTCCATCATCGCCGCCGGCGCAGGTGTCAGCCTTTGATGGAGCCGATACAGGTAGTGGCGAATCCACTCGACTGCGCGGGCCAACTTGGCGGGTGGCACCTTGGTGGTGGCCGATATCGGGTTAGTCATTGGCATCGACCAGATGGGTGTGCGTCGCGGCCCAGAGGTCTCGGCTGATCTCCGCGGACATCCTGCGGTGACTCACCGAACGAAGAAACGTTGTCAGCACCCAAGTCATCAACCGGCCCGGGATCATCGCCGCCGGCCTGAGGGCGGCCTCGCTGCGGGACACTTGCAGCGTGGTCACCCAGGAGACGGCCTTGACCTTGCGCCGCCTGGTGTCCTCGTACCAGCGCAGCGCGCCCGTGAGATCACGTTGGCCGCGGCACATGCCGTCGCCACTCGTTGCGAAACGCGAAAGCGCCTTGCATAGCACCATCGTGTCGAGCAGGGCCTGATTGGTCCCCTGCGCCAGGGTAGGCGGCATTGTGTGGGCGGCATCGCCGAGCAACGTCGCGGTCCCTCGGCTCGAGCGCGGGATCCGATGCCGGAAGTGCGGGAACGGCGAGCGGGCCAGATCCTCATCGGTCAAAGTCGCGAGTACCCGGTCGGCCGAGTCGGACCAGCCTTCGAAGTGGGACCGGATCATGTCGATCGGGCAGCGCGGCCTGACGAAGTCCGGCGACCACGGCAAGTCGAACCACCACTGCACGTCCGATCCTCCCGCGGGCCACAGGCCGATGCTGCCGTGCTCGCCGATGATCATGTGTGCGACTTGCTTGTCGGTGACGTGGGGAAGGGTGACCAGCCCCTGCCAGCTGCACCAGCCGGTCGGTTCCGCCGGCGGCGCGCCGAGGATGCCGCGCACCGTCGAATGCAGACCATCGGCACCGATCAACAGATCTCCTTCGGCCGACCCGCCGTCTTCGAACTCGAGCGAAACTCCGCCTTCCCGGTCAACGACCCCGGTCGCCCGCGTATTGCACCGAATGCGTTCGGACGGAAAGCCTTCCAGCAGCCGCTCCAGCAGGACTCGACGTGGAACCATCCGAACCGGTGCCCCCAGCCGGTCCACGATCGACGTCAAATCCACGGTGGTGACCCGACGACCCGCGGCTGTCATGACCCGCAGGGTGGACAGCGACTGACCGGCCCCCTCCATATCGACCCCCAGCTGCCCCAAAACGGTCGAGCCATTGGACCAGATGGTTACCGCACCGCCGCCCGCCTGCACGTCCGGCCGACGTTCGAAGACGGTGACGTCATGCCCATCCCGCAACAATCCGCGGGCGATGGAAATGCCGCCCACACCGGCGCCGACAACGAGGATCCGAAGGGGCCGTGCCGACGTCGCGTCGGGCACCGGCCTCAGCTTCGCAGAATTACCCACTTCAGTCCTCTGCGCGCCGTTCGTACGACCATAGCCCGAGTCGCGTCTGCGGGTGCGTCAGGCCTACTCCAGCGACCGCCATGACCACTGAAAAGCAAAGCGTCAGCATCGGATTCATTCCCAGTTGTTACTTGGCCACTGCGGCCAGCACCGCTCGGGTGGACATGCGCGTTCCGATCGTTATCCGAGCGGCGCCGTCGGAGTAGTGGCGGGCCTTCAGCCCGCTGTCGCCGAAGACCTCTCGCCATCCGCGCCCGATGGCCGGCAGGTAGACGAAGTTCGCGTGCCCATCGGTGGTGTATACGCCCTTTGCCCGAAGGCGCCGGCGCAGGTAATCGCGCTCGCCGTTGATTCGCAGAGCGCGTCGCCGCAATTGGTCTTCGGCGTCGTAGCACGCCGCCACCGCGACCAGGCTGGTGATGCCCATGCCGAAGGGCAATTGCATCCCCCACAGTGTCGTGGACAAGTCGGGTGAGGAGAATCCGTACCCAATGCGAAGTCCGGCCAACCCATAGGCCTTCGAGAACGTCCGCAAAATAACGACATTCGGAAAGCGCCGGATCAGGTCGGGCCCGTCGATGCGATGCTGGGGGGCGACATACTCGATGTAGGCCTCGTCGAGCAGCACGATCGTGTCGACCGGCACCCGCCGCAGGAATCGATTCACATCCGCGACGGGTTCCAGGGTGCCGGTCGGGTTGTGGGGCCGGCACAGGACGACGACGCGTGCGTCCGCTGCCGCTTCGGCCATCGCCTCCAGGTCGTGGTGGCCGTGCTTGTCGAGCGGAACAATGATCGATGTCAGGCGGGCCATCCGGGCGAAGATCGGATACCCGTCAAAAGTCGGCTCGCTCAGCATAATCCGGTCACCGGGCTGGGTCACCGCGTGCAGGACCTGCATCACCACCCCGCTCGCACCCGATCCCAGCACCACTTGCTCGTCGCGGACCCCGATATGACCGGCGATCAAGCGGCGCAGCCGTTCGGGCAGAAACTCCGGATACCGGTTGGCGACGTCGATCGAGCGGATCAGCGCCGAGCGCACCGCCGGCAACGGCGGAAACGGGTTCTCGTTGAGCGACAATGCGAACGGATCGGTCGCGTTTGGCAGCGCATCGTGGATCTCCGCGGCGGCAGGGCTCGCCTGCACCAGGGGCAGCATCAGCTTCGCCCGCCCCACCGGACCGCCGCCGCACCCGCAAAGTCACCGGCGTGCGCGAAGGCGGCCATCATCACGACGTCGCCGTCCTTGACCTGGCCGTCCGATATCGCACGATCCAGGTTGATCGGGATCCCGGCGCCGAACAGGTTGCCGCATTCGTCAAACGTGTCGCGATGACGTTCGCGCGGCACCTCGAGCGCTTCGCGCCAGTTGCGCAGGAACACCCGGTTGGGCTGGTTGGTGACCAGCAGGTCGATATCCTTGGACGACAGGCCGATTCGATCGCAAACTGCGAGCGCCACTTCGGGGACCTGCCGATTGCCCCGCGCCAGCACCTTGGCGATCTGGGTTTCGGTGAACCCGATGGAGGCCTCACCGGGGCCGGCCTGCCACCACTTGCGTGGTGGGTCGATGACGAGTGTCATGTCGCCCGCGTATTCGCCGTAGGTGCGGCACTCGATGCCAAGGATGGGTGATCGATCCGAGAGTGTCACCAATGCGACGCCGGCACCGTCACCGGGAACTGCGGCCTGCGCCTTGCGGCGCACCCCGGGCTGGTCGAATGCCTGCCCGGCGGCGTTCTGGGCGATCGCGATCAGCGCGGTGCTCCCCTCCCCCGACGCGAGTAGCTGGCGGGCCACATTGAGACCCAGCAAGAACGCGGCACACCCGCCGTTATGCAGATCCAGCACCCAGTTGGGGCGCATGCCCAGCCGGTTCGCGATGGCGCCACCCCCGCCGTAGAACGGCATGTCGGGCATTTGGGCGTGGGTGATCAGCACGTCGACGTTGGCGATGACACCTTGGCCGTGCCGTTCGATCAGACCCTGTGCGGCTCGCTCGATCATGTCGGTCGCCGTTTCGTCCGGCCCGACGTGATGGCGGAACTTCGGCGCGCGGAACATCAGGTTGGCCGCAAGGTCGTCTGAGCCGGCGAACCGCGCGTAGTAGTCGGCGCCGATGGGTTCGCCCGGCAGATACGTGGAAACGTCCGTGAGGCTGACGCTGGGTTGTTTCATGATGTACTCATCCAGGACGGCGTGACGGGCAGCCCGTTACGGTAGCGGTATTCGGCGATTGACTTGAGGTTGTTCAGTTCCAGCCCATGACCGGCACCGAAGATGTCCCAGAAGTCGCCCACCCAGCCCGTTCGATCCGGCGGGGCGGCCTCGGGATACGGGTTGTGGTCGTAGAACGGGTGGCGGCAATTGGTCCACAGCACAACGGAACCGGGCTTGCCGAGCACCGGCTGCGCGTCGATCACCCGCATAAGGTAGATCATCCACAGGTGCTCGCCCTGGTCCCAGGCGCAGTGGTAGTCGACGGTGCGGGCCCCGGCGTTGGCCACCGTGCGCGTGTAGATCTTGGTATCCGGAAGCAACCGGTCGTAGGCCAGCCACAGCCCGGGCTGCTCGGTCGGCGTGAAGTCACGCAGGGTATAGGTCCACTCCTCGAGGCTGCGGGTGTGGGCCAGGTACTCGAACAGCTCGTCGGGCGGGCAATCGACGTAGTCGTTGACCGTGCAGTACTGGCCGAAGACCTGGTCGTGCGGGTAGACCGACCGCATCTTCGCCATGAACGCCGGGGCGGTCTCCTCAAGCGGCGAGGTCTCGATGCGTACCACTCCCTCGATCGGCTCGCTGCTGCCGCTGTGAACGGCGATATCGTCAAGCGCTGCTGCGGACATGGAATTGGTTCTCCTTCTGCGTTGTGATCTGTTGTTCGACAACGTGGTTGGTGGGTTGTCTGTTCAGGAATGCTGCGAACGGCGGGATTTCGTCGGCGGCGCACTCGACGCTGACCACGGATGGACCGTCGACGGCCATCGCCCGTTCCAGCGCTGCCGGCAGTGCTGCGATATCTGCCACGTCGACCGAGGACAGCCCGGGGAACATGCTCGCCAAACCGGCCCCCAGCCGGCTGGGAGCGAACCGGTTGTAGCTGTACAGGTCGTCGTAGAACAGCTGCTCGCGCGTGACGCACATGGCGTGGGCGTTGTTGTTGAACAACACGAACGTCACCGGAAGCCGGTACTGCACCGCGGTGTGCACCTCCATGCCGTGCATGAAGAATGCACCGTCCCCGGCGATCACCACGGTGCGACCGCCGCTGCGTCCGCTGTTGGCACGGCCGAAGGCCATCCCGATACCGGCACCGAAGCTGTAGCCCATGCCGCCCATGCCAAGCGCGACCGCGAACCGACCGCCCCGGCGAACGGACAGGTGATGGATCGCGGCCGCGCCGGTGTTGCCGGCATCGACGACGATGTCGGTTCCGTCGGGCAACACGCGATCGAGCGTGACCATGGCATCGCGGTAGCGCACGCCCGCACCCGCGAAGGGGGGTGGACTGAGTTCGGCTTCTGCGACGAAATCGGGCACGCGTAGCCACCTCGGCCGACCTGGCCCGGACAACGCCCGGGTCAGCTTCCGCAGCGACCCTCGCAGGTTTTCGGTGTGCACATGCGTGCACGGCAGGTACGGCGGTGCTGAGCCGATGGAGATCGTCTGCACCACCGCCAGTGCGTCATCGAGGCCGGTGCGGGCGGTCACCGAAAGTCGGGTGCCGACCACCAGACACACGGCGCTGGCCGCCACCGCGTCGGCCACGCCGGGATGGCCCATCACACCGGTCACGCCGAGCGCCGACGACGAACCGGAACCCGGTGTGCCGGCGGCATCTTTGGCGTCGGGCACACACGCCACCCGTGCGCGCAGCAGGGCCCGCAGCTCCTCGAGTTCGGCCCGGGCATCGTCACGCGCTACCTGCTCGCCGGCGATGATCGTGACGGCTCCAGTCGCTCGGCGCAGGGCGCGCACAATCGCGTGTGGATCCCCGATCCGTCGGCCTGGGCACGCGAGGCCATGGTGGTCGTTACCGCCGTAGCCGTCGATGCCGATCCTCGCTTGCTGAATATCCTTGGGTAGTAATAAAACCGCGGGGCCTCCGGTACGTGCCGCCGCGATGGCGCTGGGCAACGCCGAAACGATGTCGGCGGGTGTCAACACCCGCCGACAAAAGACCGATACCGCCGAAAACAATGCTTCTGCATTCATTGATCCGTTGCGGCCACTGGTGTCTTGAAAGCTGCCCCGACCGTCCATCGTGCTTGCGGGCTGACCGACCAATGCCAACACCGGCACTCGACTGGACAATGATTCGCCAAGGCCCGGAATGAGATTGAGCGCACCTCCGCCCGACGTCGCCGCCACCACCCCCAAACCGGCGCCGCTACGACTGTACCCGTCGGCCATCGTGGCCGCGGAAAACTCGTGTTTGGCCAACACCGCGGTGATGTCCGAACTGAAATGTGCCGCGTCGTAAAGATCTTCGATGTTGGCGCCGTCGACACCGAATATGTGACCGCCGCCGATTCTCGCGAGGTGCTCGACGATATGATCGACCACTCTGTGTTGCCTGGGCATGTGTCACCTAACTTGTGTAGCTGCCAGTGACACGAGTCGCGAGTGAGTTCAGTTCACCCGGGGGGCGAAAACTCCCAGTGGACGCTCGAGGAGAACCCGGCCGTCGTCAGCGGAAACCACTTGTACAGAGGCGATTTGATCGACACGTGTTGAAGTACGGCCAGCGGGCGATGCCGTATGGCCCGGATTCGCCACCCAGGTGGCCAATCGGGTGCGGCTGCCGTCGCGACCTACCACGACCATCGCTAACCCATCGTGATGGGCGTCCAGCGGGGCCAGACAGACACAGTTCATCGAGATGGATGTTCCCCACCGCTGGCCGGTGAGCGAGACCGTCGAGGCCAGCTTGTCGGTCCCGACCTGTGCCATGGGCTGAGCCGACACGCTCGCCAGCGGCGGCATCGGCGCGGATGTCGAGGATTGGCCCGCAAGGCCGACGAGCACACCAGTCGCCAGCACCGCGGCGGCGACGGCCCCGGCGGTCCAACTCACGATGCGGCGCTGGCGCCGCCGCCAGCTCACCTGGGCCAGCAGCGACGGCAGCAAGTGCTTGGGCGGCTCTGCCACCCGGATGTCGGTCTCGTCGATCCGCGCCACCTCGTCGCGATCCAATTGCGACCACAAGGCCGGGATGACGTTGAGCTCGCCAACGGCGTTACGGCACAACAGGCAGTCGGCCAGGTGCGCTTCGAATTCCCGCCGTTCGACGGGCGACAGTGATCCCAGCACGTATGCGGCATCCCACATCGCGTACTCGCCATGCCCGGACGAGTCGCCGTCGGCCGGCGTCCCGAGCCGCCTTTGCGGCATCATCGTGTAAGTTCCCTCCTGGGGAATTCCTTGGTATGTAGGGCATTCGTCGCCGGTGGCCGTTCGGATGGCCGGTAGTGTCGGCGATCGGCCGTCAATCCAGGCTGACTTGCTTGCAGCCCGTTCGCTACGGCTCTGGTAAATGGCTTATGTTGCTTGCTGGTGAAACGATCGAGGGTCCTGTTTGGTTCACTCGTGGCGCACGACCACCGTTCGCCGGGTAGTCCTCAGGCGCCGCCCATCCAGCTGTGGAAGCGGCCATCCGGATCGTAGGCCGAGCGCACCTTGTCGAGGCGCGCCATGTTCGATTCGGTGATGAACCGCGCCGGACGCCGGCAGAGATTCTCGTCGGCGAGCGAGCTGCCGGTCGCCAAGTGCGACATCGCCGCCATGTTGGACGCGGCCCAGTCGCGATACCGGTGATCGTCGGCCGGGTCTTGCCAGATGGTGTAGAGCGCCATGTAGACCTCGTCTTCCAAGCCGTACACCATGTCCGCGCGCTCTGGGGACGTGTTCCAACCCGTGAAGATGAAGTGCGAGGGGTGCGGTGGCATGGTTTCGATGATCTTGCGGATGCCCGGCAGTAGCTCTTCGGCGGAGGCCGACGTGAACATGTTGTCCGCGATATAGCGGTACCCCTTCGGGTAGCTGGTCATTACGGCGGTGTACCAATTCGCCAAAGTTGTCGAGGCATAGGGAAGGCTGACGATAGCTTTATCGATGACCGGGCAACTGCCAAGCAGGGCAAGGGCTTTCATGGCCTCGTCCTCCGAGTCGGCGAAGACCGGCGAAGCGATCGTGATGCCGGGCTGGTCGAGCCCGGCTCCCGGAAAGCTGCGCGCGGTGTGGATCTGCAATTCGACCCGGTCGTCGATCTCGGGAATGATCGAGCGCCCCCAGGTGAACACCTCGTCGGCCACCTCGATCGGATACATGTACAGGCAGGTGCCCCAGACCGCGGGACGTGGGTGAACCCGTAGTTTGAACGCGGTGACCACACCGAAGAAGCCCGGCCCAGCGCCGCGAGCCGCCCAATACATGTCGGGATGGTTCTCGGGGTCGCAGTAGATCTTGTCCCCGTCGGCGGTGACAACTTCCAGTCCGAGCACGCTCTCGCAAGCCGGACCGAGCACCGGACTGTTCCAGCCGTATCCGCCCTGCAGGAGATAGCCACCGAGGCAAATGCCTTCGCAGTGGCCGGCCGGAAAGAACAGCCCTTGGGCGTCCAGTTCCGCCGCGAAGACGCTGGCGACCTTGCCCGGGCCGACGTCGGCGGTCATCCCGTCCGGTTCGACGGTGCAGTGATCGAGGCGGCTGACGTCCAGCAGCAGACCACCGTCGCGTAGGTGACTGGCCGTCCAGCTGTGCCCCCCGGAACGCACACCGACAGGGTATCCGTGGGTCCGGGCATAGCGGATCGCCGCGACGACGTCGTCGGTGTCGTGTGCCTGCACGATTACCTCGGGAAAGCGTTCCGGGAGAAGGCCGTTCCATACCGTTTCCCGACGGGCCAGTTCGTACCCGTCCGCGCCCCGGAAGAAGGTCTTTTCGGCGGTAAGTAAAATCATTGCATCCCTTTATTTTTCGCGGAAGTCCTGATTAAGAAGACACCGCAGTCAAACGTTCGAAATCGCTGCTACACGTGGCGTCCGCGCGGATAGCGGTATCCGCTCCAGATAGACCGCGATCTCGCGGGCCAATGGTGTCGCCCTCATGCGGATCGCCCGCAGCGGGCCGTTGGGCGGAATGCCGTATCCGATCGCGAACATTCCGTCGCCAAGGTGCGACGCGAAGCCGCCGCGGGGTTTGCCGTGCTCGTCGAGGACGCCAAGGTGTCCGACCAGGCGGTCGAGATCCGAGCCGAACCCGGTGGCGGCGACGATCACCTGCGGCGCCACGGACGCGCCGTCGGCGAGGATCACGGCGTCGGATTCGACCCCCTCGACGGCGCCGACGACCTCGACGCGCCCGATCCGCACAAGGTCGATGAGTTCGTCGGCCAGTGTCGGGATTCGGCCTCGCGTCTCCACCGTCGCCTTGAGGCCGAGGGTCGGCCGGTCGAAACCGTAGGCGGACAGGTCACCCCACATCAGGCGGTTCATGCGCGCGATCACCGGATCGACCACGCGCGCGGGAACTCTCGAGAACAGCTCGAGGAAGATGTCCGATGGAAACGGCCCGATGGCCCGACGCACGAGATGGGGAGGTGTGCGAACCGCAAGCCAGATCCGTCGCGCGCCGTCGTTAGCGAGCTGAACAGCGATGTCGGCGGCCGAATTGCCCGCGCCGACGACCAGGACGTCGCGGCCGCGGTAGGGCCACGCGTTGGTGAAGTCACCGGAGTGGACGATCTCGCCGTCGAAACGGCCGAGTCCGGGCCATGCGGGGATGGTGGGTGAAGCGTAGTTTCCCGTCGCGAGAACGATAGCCGGGGTCCGGATTTCACCCGACGAGGTGGCGAGTCGCCAGAGAGCGCCCACACGGTCGATGCGGTGGACTTCACATCCGAGCATGATCGCGATGTGCTGGCGCGCGACGTAGCTATCGAAATAGCGGACCATGTCCTCCTTGGTCGGCCAGCGCCCGGCGGTCCAGGGAATCCGTTGTCCGGGAAGATGCGACAAGAACCCGGTCGTGTTGAGGCGGAAGTTGTCATAGCGCGTACGCCACGAGATCGCGGGGGCCGCCGCGCGGTCGACGACGAGCGCTGTGATGCCGTGCTGATGATCGAGTTGGCGTGCGACCGCCAGACCCGCGGGCCCCGCGCCGATGACGACCGCGTCGGGACTGACCCGGATCTGCGTCGTCATCCGCGCTTCTCCTGTCATGTCACCCGGGTGCCGCGAACCTCGGGCCCCCAGCACTGACACGATCCGCAACCGCGCGCGGTTCACGAGGGCAGACGGGACTGGCCGCATCCGGGGTGGCTCCGCCCGCCTGAACCGCCGGCCTTGCGACGCCCGTCCGCGGTTACTAGGATATCCAAGTATATCCGCCTCTCACGTGCGTACAACTCGAGGACACCATGACCACACAGATCCCCCACTTCATCGATGGGCAGCGGACCGCCGGCCAGTCCACCCGCAGCGCCGACGTCTTCAACCCCAGCACCGGCGAGGTGCAGGCGCAGGTGCCGATGGCCGGCAAGGCCGACATCGATGCCGCGGTGGCCTCGGCCGTCGAGGCACAAAAGGGTTGGGCGGCGTGGAATCCGCAGCGGCGCGCGCGGGTGCTGATGCGATTCGTCGAGCTGGTCAACGACCACATGGACGAGCTCGCCGAGCTGCTGTCCCTCGAGCACGGCAAGACGGTGGCCGACGCGCGCGGCGACGTCCAGCGCGGCATCGAGGTCATCGAGTTCGCCATCGGCATCCCCCACCTGCTCAAGGGCGAGTACAGCGAAGGCGCCGGCCCGGGCATCGACGTTTACTCGCTGCGCCAGCCGCTGGGGGTGGTCGCCGGCATCACCCCGTTCAACTTCCCGGCCATGATCCCGCTGTGGAAGGCCGGGCCCGCCCTCGCATGCGGCAACGCCTTCGTGCTCAAGCCCAGCGAGCGCGACCCGTCGGTTCCGGTGCGACTGGCCGAACTGTTCTTGGAAGCGGGCCTGCCGCCCGGTGTGTTCCAGGTCGTGCACGGCGACAAGGAGGCCGTCGACGCCATCCTGCACCACCCCGACATCCAGGCGGTGGGTTTCGTCGGCAGCTCCGACATCGCCCAGTACATCTACGCGACGGCCGCTGCCACGGGCAAACGGTCGCAGTGCTTCGGCGGCGCCAAGAACCACATGATCGTGATGCCCGATGCCGACCTGGACCAGGCCGTCGACGCGCTGATCGGCGCCGGGTACGGCAGCGCGGGCGAACGGTGCATGGCGATCAGCGTCGCAGTGCCCGTCGGCGAGCGGACCGCGGAACGGTTGCGCGCCAGGCTCATTGACCGGATCAATAACCTGCGCGTCGGGCACAGCCTGGACCCCAAGGCCGACTACGGCCCGCTGGTCACCGAGGCCGCATTGGCGCGGGTGCGCGACTACATCGGCCAGGGCGTCGAGGCGGGCGCCGAATTGGTGATCGACGGCCGCGAGCGCGCCAGCGACGACCTGACGTTCGACGATGTCAGCCTCGAGGGCGGATTCTTCATCGGCCCAACGCTGTTCGACCACGTCACTTCCGACATGTCGATCTACACCGACGAGATCTTCGGGCCGGTGCTGTGCATCGTGCGCGCCCACGATTACGAAGAGGCGCTGCGGTTGCCTTCGGAGCACGAGTACGGCAACGGCGTGGCGGTCTTCACCCGCGACGGCGACGCCGCCCGCGACTTCATCTCCCGGGTGCAGGTGGGCATGGTCGGTGTGAACGTGCCGATCCCGGTTCCGGTGGCCTACCACACCTTTGGCGGTTGGAAGCGCTCCGGTTTCGGCGACCTCAACCAGCATGGCCCTTCGTCCATCATCTTCTACACCAAGACCAAGACGGTGACGTCTCGGTGGCCGTCCGGTATCAAGGATGGCGCCGAATTCGTCATCCCCACAATGGATTAGGGCTCGATGTTCACCCTCAACGACGACGAGCGGGTCATCACCGAGACGGCGGCCGCGTTCGCCGCCAAACGCCTCGCCCCGCACGCCCTGGAATGGGACGCCGCCAAACACTTTCCGACCGACGTGTTGCGCGAGTCGGCCGAGCTCGGCATGGCGGCGATCTACTGCCGCGAGGACGTCGGTGGCAGCGGCCTGCGCCGGCTCGACGGGGTCCGCATCTTCGAGCAGCTGGCCATCGCCGACCCGACGACCGCCGCGTTCCTGTCCATCCACAACATGTGCGCGTGGATGATCGACAAGTTCGGCACCGCCGAACAGCGCAAGGCGTGGGTGCCGCGGCTGGCCTCGATGGACGTCATCGCCAGTTACTGCCTCACCGAGCCGGGCGCCGGCTCGGACGCCAGCGCGTTGAGCACCCGGGCCGTCCGGGAGGGCGGCGACTACGTGCTCGACGGCGTCAAGCAGTTCATCTCCGGCGCCGGGGCCTCGGACGTCTACGTGGTGATGGCCAGGACCGGCGGCGAGGGCCCGCGCGGAATCTCGGCCTTCGTCATCGAAAAGGGCGCTCCCGGGCTCAGTTTCGGGGCGCTGGAAGAGAAGATGGGCTGGCATGCCCAGCCCACCGCACAGGTGATCCTGGAGGGCGTGCGGGTACCCGCCGAGGCCATGCTGGGCGGCGCGGAGGGCGAGGGCGCCGGATTCGGCATCGCGATGAACGGCCTCAACGGCGGCCGGCTCAACATCGCGGCGTGCTCGCTGGGCGGCGCACAGTCCGCCTTCGACAAGGCGGGCGCCTACGTCCGGGAACGGCAAGCGTTCGGCAAGGCACTGCTCGACGAGCCCACCATCCGGTTCACCCTGGCCGATATGGCCACCGGGCTGGAAACGTCGCGAATGATGTTGTGGCGGGCCGCGGATGCGTTGGACAACGACGACCCCGACAAGGTCGAGCTGTGCGCGATGGCCAAGCGCTACGTCACCGACACCTGCTTCGAGGTGGCCGACAAGGCCCTGCAGCTACACGGCGGCTACGGGTATCTGCGTGAGTATGGTCTGGAAAAGATCGTCCGCGATCTGCGGGTGCATCGAATCCTGGAAGGGACCAACGAAATCATGCGGGTGGTCATCGGCAGGGCCGCGGCCGCGCGCGTGCAGGCGAGCGCGTAGAAAGGTCGGCGATGACCGAGCACCTGACGGTGGCTTTCCTGGGTCTGGGCAATATGGGTGGACCGATGTCGGCGAATCTTGTTGCCGCCAAACATGCGGTGCGCGGGTTCGACCCCGTGCCCGCCGCCGTCGCGGCGGCGGCAGGCAACGGGGTCACGACGTTCGACAGCGCGGCCGACGCGGTGACCGGGGCCGACGTGGTGATTACCATGCTGCCCAACGGCGACCTGGTGAAGCGGTGCTACGCCGACGTGCTGCCGGCCGCCCGGTCGGGCGCACTGTTCATCGACAGCTCCACGATCTCGGTCAACGACGCCCGCGAGGTGCACGCGCTCGCCGAATCGCACGGGGTTGCGCAGCTGGACGCGCCCGTTTCCGGCGGCGTGAAGGGCGCCGTCGCCGGGACGCTGGCGTTCATGGTCGGCGGTGACGAGGCCGCCCTGGAGCGCGCCCGGCTCGTGCTGGAACCCATGGCGGGCAAGGTTATTCACTGCGGCGCAGCCGGGGCCGGCCAGGCGGCCAAGGTGTGCAACAACATGGTGCTGGCGGTGCAGCAGATCGCCGTCGGCGAGGCCTTCGTGCTGGCCGAAAAGCTCGGGCTTTCGGCGCAATCCCTCTTCGACGTCATCACCGGCGCGACCGGCAATTGCTGGGCCGTGCACACCAATTGCCCGGTGCCGGGACCGGTGCCGACATCGCCGGCCAACAACGACTTCAAGCCGGGTTTCGCGACCGCACTGATGAACAAGGACCTGGGCCTGGCCATGGACGCGGTGACCTCGACCGGGTCGGCCGCGCCGCTGGGCAGGCACGCCGCCGAGATCTACGCCAAATTCGCGGCCGACCACGCCGACAAGGACTTCAGCGCGGTGATCGAAATGCTGCGCGACGGCTAGATCGGGCGCAGCGGCGCGCCGAGCGTGTACTCACTGCGAAATAATGCGGGAAAAATCGCACTCAGTGCACGTTCGGCGAAGGATGGCCTTCTTCTCGTTCAATCCGCGAAGTCTCCCGCGTCTCGGCGGAGTGTTTCGATCGATGAAACCAGCGCCCGCGCTTCGGTTTCGGACATCCCGATATCGGCGAACACCTGCTCGTTGAGCGTCACCGTGGCGTCCTCGACCGTCGAGCGGCCCAGGTCGGTGATCTGCACCAGGGTGGTGCGCCCATCGGTGGGGTGCGGCACCCGCTGCACCAGCCCGTCGGCTTCCAGCCGGCGGATCGCATGCGTCACGCTGGTGACGTGGACCTGCAGCCGATCCGACGCCTTGGTGATGGGCAGCGCGCCGGTCCGGCTGAACGCCAGCAGGCGCAGCAACTCGTAGCGGGAGAAACTCAGGTCGTAGGGACGCAACGCCGTCTCGACGCGGGCCAGCAGGATCTGGTGCGCCCGCATCACCGATGTCACCGCGACCATGCCCTGCGCCACGTCGCTCCAACCGGAGCGCTCCCAGTTGTCGCGCGCCGCGGCGATCGGGTCACGCTTCGGCGGTCGTGAGGCGGCCACGCCCCTTCATACCGCACTTGGCGCGCGAGCGTGGCCTTTCCCCAGCGCCGACAGCACCGCCAGTGTCGAGGTGCGGTTGCCCACGGTGATCCGCGCACCACCGTCCGGGTAGCACCGCACCCGCAGCCGGTCGTCGGCGAAAACCTCATGCCACGGCACACCCCGCCCATCCTTCTTCGCGGGCAGATACATGAAGTTCGCGTGCGCGTTCGTCGTGTAGATCCCCAGCGCGCTGAGGCGCATCCGCAGATAACAGCGTTCGGCGTTGATCAACCGGACCCGGTGCAGCAGTTGGTCTTCCGCCGCGTAGGACGCGGCGACCGCGACCAGACTGGTGATCGGCGCGCCGAACGGCAGCTGATGGGACCACAGCGTGGCGGCCAGCTCCCGCGACGCCACGCCGTAACCGATTCGCAGCCCCGCCAGGCCGTAGGCCTTGGAGAAGGTCCGCACCACCACCACATTGGGGAAGCGGGTGACCAACGCCGCCACGGCGATGCGGTGCTCGGGCGCGGCGAACTCGATGTAGGCCTCGTCGAGGAGGACGACGGTGTCACGCGGCACGCGGCGCAGGAACGCCGAAACGGCGGCCGCGGATTCCATCGTTCCGGTGGGGTTGTGCGGCCGGCACAGGACGACCACCCGGGCATCGGCGGCGGCGCGGGCCAAACCGTCGAGGTCGTGGTGGCCATGCGCATCCAGGGGAACCGTCCGCGTCTTCAGCCGCGCCATCCGCGCGAGGATCGGGTAACCGTCGAAGGTGGGCGTCGCCATCGCCACCGTGTCACCCGCAGCGGTCAGCGCCTGTAGGGCCAGCAGCACGATGCCCGTCGCGCCGGCGCCCGGCACCACCCGGGAGGCGGGCACCCCGATGTGGTCGGCGATCACGCCGCGCAGCCGCTCGGGCAGGAACTCGGGGTAGCGGTTGACGGCGTGGACGGACCGCATCAACGCCGACCGCACCGCCGACAACGGCGGGAACGGATTCTCGTTGAGCGACAACGCAAACGGATCCACCGGGTCGGGCAGCGCGTCGCAGCCGTCGCCGGCCACCGGGCTCGGGGCGGGCTGCATCATCCTCGCCCGCCCCAGCGCACCGCCGCCGCACCGGCGAAGTCGCCGGCATGCGCGAAGGCGGCCATCATGACGACATCCCCGGCCTCGGCCTGCCCATCGGAGATCGCGCGATCCAGGTTGATCGGGATCCCGGCGCCGAACAGGTTGCCGCACTCGTCAAAGGTGTCTCGATGGCGTTCGGGCGGCAACTCGAGCGCCTCGCGCCAGTTGCGCAGGAAGATCCGGTTCGGCTGGTTGGTGACGAGCAGGTCGATATCCTTGGCGGGCAGGCCTATTCGGTCGCATACCGTCAGCGCCACCTCGGGGACCTGCCGGTTGCCGCGGGCCAGCACCTTGGTGATCTTGCTTTCGGTGAAGCCGATGCTGCCCTCGCCGGCCCCGGCCTGCCACCATTTGCGGGGCGGGTCGTAGGACAGCGTCATCTCGCCGGCGTATTCACCGTAGGTGCGGCACTCGACGTCGAGGATGGGTGATTGGTCGCTGAGCATGACCAGACCCACCGCCGCACCGTCCCCGGGCACCGCGGACTGTGCCTTGCGGCGGATGGTCGGCTGATCGAAGAACTGTCCGGCCGCGTTTTGGGCGATGGCGATCAGCGCGGTGTGCCCGTTACCGGAGGCCAGCAGTTTGCGAGCCACGTTGAGCGCCAACACGAACGCCGCGCAGCCGCCGTTGTTGAGGTCGAGCACCCAGGACGGTCGCATGCCCAGCCGGTGTGCGATGCCGCCGCCTTGCCCGTAGAAGGCCATGTCCGGCACCTGGGTGTGGGTGATGAGCACGTCGGCGCCCTCGACCACGTCGTGGCCGTGCCGCTCGATCAGGCCCTGCGCCGCGCGTTCGATCATGTCGATCGAACTCTCGTCAGGCCCGACGTGGTGGCGAAACTTCGGGGCGCGGAACATCACGTTCTCGCGCAGGTCGTCGGATTCGGCGAATTGCGCGTAGTAGTCGGCGCCGATGGGCTCGCCGGGCAGATAGGTGGAAACGTCGATCAGGCTGACGCTCGGTTGGCTCATGTTGCTACCTCATCCATTTCGGCGTCACCGGCAGGCCGTTGCGGTGCCGGTATTCGGCGATCGCCTTGAGGTTCTGCAGCTCCAGCGCGTGGCCGGCGCCGAACATGTCCCAGAAGTCGCCGACCCACACCGGCCGCTGCTCAGGTGCGGTCTCCGGGTACGGGTTGTGGTCATAGAACGGGTGGTGGCAGTTTGTCCACAGCACAACCGATCCCGGCTTGTCGAGGACCACCTGTGCGTCGACGACGCGCATCAGATAGATCATCCACAGGTGCTTGCCCTGATCCCACGCGCAGTGGTAGTCGACGGTTCGCGCCGCCGCGTTGGCGATGGTCCGGGTATAGATCTCGGTCTCCGAGCCGAGACGGTCGTAGGCCAGCCACAGGCCGGGTTCGTCGGTGGGCGTGAAACCGCGCAGGCTGTACGTCCACTCCTCGAGGCTGCGGGTGTCGGCCAGGTACTCGTACAACTCATCGGGCGGGCACGCAACGTAATCGTTGACCGTGCAGTACTCCCCGAAGACCTGATCGTGCGGGTAGACCGACCGCATCATCTCCATGATGATCGGGGTCGCCTTCTCCCGCGGGCTGGTTTCGATGCGGACCACCCCGTCGATGGGAGTGGGGATATCCTCAAGCGCTGGCAACGACATCGGACCGGTTCTCCTTCGCGGTCGAAAACTGTTCTGTGACAGCCGCACTGCCTGACAGCGCGGCGAGAAATGGAGCAAACGGCGGGATTTCGTCGGCGTCGCATTCGACGCTGACCACCGCCGGGCCCTCGATGTCCAGCGCCTCCCGAAGCGCCGCGGCAAGTTGGGCGGGGTCGCTGACATCGACCGATGTCAGCCCGGGAAACATCGCCGCCAGACCGGTTCCCAGCGCGCTGGGCCGGAAGCGGTTGTAGCTGTAGCGGTTCTCGTAGAACAGCTGCTCACGGGTCACGCACATCGCGTGGGCGCTGTTGTTGAACAACACGAACGTCACGGGAAGCCGGTACTGCACCGCGGTGTGCACTTCCAGCCCGTGCATGAAAAAGGCGCCGTCCCCGGCGATCACCACGGTGCGGCCGCCCGGCCGGCCGCCGTTCGCCCGCCCGAACGCCATGCCGATCCCGGCCCCGAAGCTGTAGCCCATGCCGCCCATCCCGAGCGCGGCGACGAACCTGCCGCCGCGCCGCGCCGGCAGGTAGTGAATCGCGGCCGCGCCGGTGTTGCCGGCGTCGACGACGATGTCGGCACCGTCGGGCAGGGCGCGGTCCAGCACCGCCATGGCGTCGCGGTACCGCACGCCCGGCCCGTCGCAGTCCCTGGGCGTCAGCTCGGTGCGCCGCACCAGATCGGGCACTCGCACGCCGTTCGGGCGTCCGTGACCGCGCAGCGCCTCGGTCAGCAGGCGCAACGAGCCACGCAGGTCGTCGGTGTGCACGTGCGTGCAGTGCAGATAGGGCCGCGCCGACCCGATGGATACCGTTCGCACCGCCGCCAGCGCGTCGTCCAGGCCGCCGCGCGCGGTTACCGTGAGCCGGGTGCCGACGATGAGGCACAGGGCGCTGGCGGCCAGCGTTTCGGCCACGCTCGGGTGGCCCATGACGCCGGTCACGCCGAGGGCCGACGACGATCCGAAACCCGGTGTGCCGGCGACGTCTTTGGCGTCGGGCACGGTGGCCACCCGCGCGCGCAGCAGCGCCCGCAGGTCCTCGAGTTCGGCCCGGGCGTCGTCGCGGGCCACCTGCTCGCCGGCGATGATCGTGACCTGACCGGTCGTCTGGCGCAGTTCCCGGGCGATGAGATGCGGGTTGCCGATCGACGCGCTGAAACCGAAGTGCTCGGGGCTGCCGTCGACGGCGATGAATTCCTGCTGAATGTCCTTGGGCAGCAACAACACCGCCGGGCCACCGGCGCGCGCAGCGCAGATCGCCCTGGGCAATGCCGACACGATGTCCGCCGGCGAAACCAGCCGCTCGCAAAACACCGACACCGCCGAGAACAGTGCCCGGGCATCCAGCGATCCATTGCGACCGCTGGTGTCCTGGAAGCTGCCCCGGCCGTCCATCGTGGTCGCGGGCTGGCCGACCAGGGCCAGCACCGGAACCCGGCTCGCGAACGACTCGCCCAGGCCGGCGACGAGGTTCAGCGCTCCCCCACCGGACGTCGCCGCCACCACGCCCAGTCCGGCGCCGCTGCGACTGTATCCGTCGGCCATGGTGGCCGCCGAGAATTCGTGCTTGGCCAGCACGGCGGTGACCTCAGGCCGGAAGTGCGCGGCGTCGTACAGATCCTCGATGTTGGCGCCGTCGACACCGAAGACGTGGTCCACCCCGAGCGACGCGAGGTGCCCGACGATGTGATCGACCACCCGGTGCTTGCCGAACATGTGCTGACGCTCCTGACGCCACAAAGGGCCGTGCATTCACCCGATGACACGAGCCCGGCACTTGATCGGTTCACCCCGCAGGTGAACCGCGTGCCGCCGGCCCTCGTGGTGTCTAGATGACCATCGAACTGCGCAACGTGGTGCGCGAGTATCGGGTCGGCGGTCAAACGGTCCGGGCGCTCGACGGGATCACCCTGTGCCTCGGGGGCGGTCAGTTCGTGTCGGTGGTCGGACCCTCCGGCGCGGGTAAGAGCACGCTGCTTCACCTCCTCGGCGCGCTGGACTCCCCCGATTCCGGCTCGATCACGTTCGATGGCGAGGAGATCGGCCGCCTGGGCGACCAGCAGCAGTCGGAGTTCCGCCATCACCGGGTGGGTTTCATCTTCCAATTCTTCAACCTGTTGCCGACCTTGTCGGCGTGGGAGAACGTCGCGGTACCCAAACTGCTCGACGGTGTCCGGCTGGGCAGGGCCAAACCTGATGCGATTCGGTTGCTGGACCGCGTCGGGCT
Source organism: Mycobacterium sp. 852014-50255_SCH5639931 (assembly GCF_001665605.1). GTDB lineage: Bacteria > Actinomycetota > Actinomycetes > Mycobacteriales > Mycobacteriaceae > Mycobacterium > Mycobacterium paraffinicum. The sequence goes on along the minus strand of NZ_LZSV01000017.1, from coordinate 296,314 downwards.
CGGCAACCGGACCGAGCACCGGCCGGCGGAACTGTCCGGCGGCCAGATGCAGCGCGTCGCGGTGGCGCGCGCGTTGATGATGGACCCGCCGCTCATCCTCGCCGACGAGCCCACCGGCAACCTCGACTCCGCGACCGGCGCAGCGATCCTGGAGCTGCTCGCCGAGGTGGCACACGAAGACGGCCGCGGCCGGCTAGTGGTGATGGTGACCCACAATGCGGAGGCCGCCGCGGCGACCGATCGGGTGATCACGCTGCAGGACGGTCGGGTCGGTTCGGACCTACCGGCGGTCCCTGCGTGAAAATCACGGCGGCGGCCAGCCGACTGCGCGTGTTCAGCCTGCGTGAGCTCGCCGTGCATCGCCGTCGCACGCTCGCGTCGATCGCCGTAATGGCCGTTTCCGCAACGTATCTGGTCGCGATATTCGGCATCTTCGGCTCGATCACCGGATCGGTCAACCGACTGGCCGACGGGATCGCCGGCGTGGCCGCGCTCGAGGTATCGGGCATCACCGACGCGGGGTTCCCCGAAACGATACTGGCCGACGTCGCCGCGGTACCGGGCGTCGCCACCGCGGCGCCGATGATCCGAACCTCCGCGTCCACGGCGACGGGACCGGTGCTGCTGCTTGGCGCGGACGCGAGCACAGCCGCACTGGGCGGCGCACTGAAGGACGCGGTCGCACGACCGGTGCAGGCGCTGTCCTCGACGCCCAACGGCGTCCAGGTGGGGCCGCGGATGGGATATGCGAAAGGGCAGCCGCTGCAACTGGGCTCGGGTTCGGTCACGGTGAGCGAGGTGCTCTCGGACAAGCAGTTCGCGGACCTCAACGGCGGGCACTACGTCCTCGCCCCACTGGCGTTGGCGCAGAATGTCACCGACCGCCCCGGACAGCTCGACTCGATCCTCATCACCACCAGACCGGGCGCCGACGCGGACGCCGTCCGCGCCGCGGTCACCGCCGCGGTGCACGGCCGCGCCATCGTCGCCGCCCCGAGCCTGCGGGCGGCCCGGGCCGGCGACGGCGTCAAGCTGATGAACTACATGGCCCTGCTGGGCGCGGCGGTCGCGTTGGTGGTCGGCGCATTTCTGATCTACACCACGATGACCATGGCGATCACCCAGCGCCGGCCGGTCATCTCCATGCTGCGCGCGATCGGCGGCCGACGCGTCACCATCGTCGGCGACATGCTCGGGGAGGCGGCGGTCCTCGGGCTCCTCGGGGGCGCCATCGGCTCGGCCATCGGAATCCTGGCCGGCCGCACGGCAATTGGCCGACTCCCCCCGGCGATGACCCAGGGGCTCGAGGCCCGCGTCCAATATTGGCTGCCCGGATATGCCATCCCGCTGGCCCTCGCGGCCACGGCGCTCACCAGCGTGGTCGCGTCGGTGATGGCCGCACGCCAGGTGTACAAGGTCGCGCCCATCGAGGCGCTGGCGCCGGTCGGGGCGTCAGCGGCGGACGTCGTGCCCCGATGGCTGCGGGTCATTGCCGGGGTGGGCGCACTCGCGGTGTTCGCGGTGTCCATCTGGGTGGTCCTCGGCCAACACGGCACCTTCGCGTTCGCCGCGATGGCCGCGCTGCTGACCGCCGAGATCGCACTCGGCTTCGCGCTCACAACGCCCATCGTCAAAGCCACGGCCGCGGTGGCCCGCGTCTTCGGGCCGTTCGGGGCACTCGCGGCGGCCACCGTCGAACGCGCGCCGCGGCGAGTGTGGGCCACCGTGATGACCGTGCTCATCGGGGTGGTCACCACGGTGGTGATCACCGGCACCAACGCCGACATGATCCGCTCGGCCCGCGCCATGTTCGCTCCCGCCGCCGGCGTCGACGTGTGGGTGAGCGCGAACCCTCCCGACAGCTATCCCACCGACGCACTGCCGCAAGGCCTTTCGGAAAAGGTGGCCGCGGTGCCCGGGGTGGCGCGGGTGACCGAGGGCGCGTTCGGGTTCGCCGTCGTCGGCGGCACGCGCGTCCTGCTCGACGGCTTCTCCGGCGGAACCCACGATTCGCTGTTCCGCGCGCTCGACGAACGGGTGCGCGCCGACGTTCTGGCCGGTCGCGGCGTGGTGCTCACACAGAATCTGGGCGCCACTCTGCACGTCCGCGCCAGCGACCGGCTGCAGCTGCAGACGCCACACGGCCCGCGACAGACGACGGTGCTGGCCCTGGTGCCCTTCTTCTCGACCGTGATCGGAACGGTCGGAATCGATCTCGGGCAGATGCGGGCGTGGTTCGATCGCCCGGCGGCGACGACCCTGCAGATCACCGCGGCCCCGGGAGTGGACCCGCGGCGCCTGTTGACGGAGGTGCGCCGGGTGGTGCCCGCAGCCAACCACGTGTACGACGGCCGCGCGGCGCTGGCGGGGCTGGAAGCCCCGCTGCATCAGAGCATGTTCATCGCCAACGCCGTGTGGGTCATCGTCGTGGCCGTGGCCGCCGTCGCGCTGCTCAACACCCTGACGTTGTCGGTGCTGGAACGCCGCCGCGAGATCGGCGTGCTGCGGGCCATGGGGTCCAGCCGCCGGTTCACCCTGCGGACGGTCCTGGCCGAGGCGGCCGGAATCGGTTTCGTCGGCGGCTTTTTGGGGCTGCTGTTCGGCCTGACCGACCAGTGGCTGTTCAGCCTCATCAGCGGGGAGATCATGAATTTCCAGGTCGGCTTCCGCCTGAGCCCGATGTCCCTGGCCTTCACCGCAGGGGCGCTGGCGATCTGCCTGCTCGGCTCGCTCCCACCCGCCCGGCGGGCCGCGCGGCTGAACATCATCGAGGCCGTCAGCGTGGAGTGAGGATGGCGAACCCCTGCAAATGGGGTTTGCACGGGAAGGGCACCGGCGTGCGCGGAACGGTGCGCAGCGCAGTCGTGTCGAACCCGGCGGCGGCGATGGAATCCAGGGTTCGGCGGTTCGGCTCACAGCCCCCCGCAAACCACGACCACGGCTTGGCGACCAGGTCCTGGAGCCGGCCGGTCGCACCGACCCCGCGCACATGCTCGAGAACCACCAGCCTGCCCCCGGGTGTGAGCACACGCCGGATCTCGCCGAGCGTGGCGGCCACATCTTCGACCGAGCAGAGCACCAGCCCGATGTGCACCGAGTCGAAAGCGTTGTCCGGGAAGGGAATCGATTCGCCGGTTCCCTCGACGATGTCGACGGCGACGCCGCGGCGGCGGGCCAGCCGGGAAGCCATCCGCCGGAACGGCGCCGCCGGCTCCACGGCCGCGACCGATGTCACCGCGGCGGGCAGGAACCTCAAGTCGTTGCCCGGACCCAAGCCGAGCATCAGCAGCCGGCCCGTCGCGTTGCTGAGAGCCTCGCGGCGATAGCGGTGGTAGAAGAGCCGGTCGAAGACCGGCTGGCCGAATCTGTACACGTACGGAAAGAAGGGATTACGGCGCGTCACTGACACCCAAATCCATTCGGAACGGCGGGTATTCGTCACGCATCAGGGACACGTACACGGCCACCCGATAGCGCCATCGGACGATGCCCAGCAGAAGATCGAACATGGCCGCCGGGATGGTCCCGGTGCACAACAACGACACCGCGGCGATCACGCACAGCACCTGCAGGAGCGGCTCCATCGACCAGCAAAGCAGCACCTGAGGGATGGCCAACAGCCACTTCACCAGCACGGCCCAGTTCCTCAGCCGCTCCGGATAGTCGACCTGCAGATCACCGGGGTAGTCGGGCCGCGACGCGAGCGTGAAAGGCGGGTACCTGTCCGTGCTGTTCATCGGGAACCGGAAATTCATCACACGCCACGACCAGCGCAGCACGCCGACGTTGAAGTCGAAGATGGGCCGAGGATACCGCCCGGTGAACAGGATGGCGACGCCGGCCACGACGGTCGACAGCGGATATATCAGGTAGAGCCCGATCAAGATCGGGTAGTGCGGGAACGCCAGCACGCACCACTTCAACAGCCAGAGCCAGCGTGAGGGCGCATCGAATTCGCCTCGCACCCTGATGAATTCGTCGTTCATGGGCTGGATCGGCTGGTCGTCGCCGCCCCCAGTTCTCGGCTGATCTCCGCGGACATCCGCGGGTGACTCGTCCAGCGCAGAAACATCGTCAGTGCGCGGGCCTGCAGCCGGTCGGGGATCAGAGCGGCCGGGCGCAGCACGAACTCACCGTGCGAAACCGGCAGTGACGCCACCCTGGATACGGCCATCACCTTGTGCCGGCGGGTCTTCTCATACCAGCGCAGCGCGCTCTGCACGTCGCCTGTGGAGGCGCTGCCCTGAAGACCCGACAGCGCCTTGCACAGCACCATGGTGTCGAGCAGCGCCTGGTTGGTCCCCTGCGCCAGGGTGGGTGGCATCGTGTGGGCGGCGTCGCCGAGCAGCGTCACCGGGCCCCGGCCCGCCGGGGGTATCGGATGCCGGAAATGCGGATACGGCGAGTGCGCCAGATCATCGTCGGTCAGGGCCGCCAGCACCCGGTCGACGGCGTCCGACCATCCGGCGAAGTGGGACCGGATCGTTTCGATCGGGCGTTGCGGCCGCACGAAGTCGTAGGACCACGGCAGGTCGAACCACCACTGCACCTCGGAGCCCCCGGCCGGCCACAGGCCAAGGTTTCCGCGGTCGCCGATGACCATGAGTGCGGTGTCCTTCTCCGAGATCTCCGCCAGGGCGATGAGCCCCTGCCAGCTGCACCAGCCGGTGGGTTTCGCCTGCCTCCCGCCGACTCTGTCCCGGACCATCGAGTGCAGGCCATCGGCGCCGATCAACAGGTCGCCCTCGGCGCAGCTGCCATCGTCGAACCCGACCCGCACGGTGTCGCCCGTAGCGGCCAACGCGATCGCGCGGGCCCCGCATCGAATGCGGTCGGCCGGAAACCCGTCCAGCAACCGCTCCAGCAGGACCCGGCGCGGAACCATCCGGACTGGCGCGCCGAGCCGATCCGCCATCGCGGACACGTCGAGCGTGGCAAGCGGATGGCCCGTGGCCGTCACCGCCCGCACGGCCGACAGCAGCTGACCGGCCCGGTCCATGTCGACGCCCAGCTGCCGAAGCACCGTCTCGCCGTTGGACCAGATCGTCACCGCACCGCCGGCAGCCCGCACATCCGGTCGACGCTCGAAGACGGTGACGTCGTGCCCGTCCCGCGACAATCCGCGGGCAACGGCAATCCCGCCGACGCCGGCGCCCACCACCAGCGCCCGCAGTGGACGCCCGTGGCCAGACACCGTAGCTCCCGACCCCTAGAGCGAACGCTGCAACAGAACCTGGCCGCTATCGGCGGCCACCACCTGCACGGCCGCGATCTGGTCGACCGGCGTCGAGATGCTGCCCGCGGGCGTCGCGGTGTGGCCGGGTTCGGCCACCCAGGTCGCCAGCCGGGTCTGGCTGCCGTCGCGACCCACCACGACCATCGCCAGCGTGTCGTGGTGCGCGTTGAGCGGGGCCAGGCACACGCACCGCAGGTTGATGGAGGTTCCCCAGTGCTGGCTGGCCAGCTCGACCGTCGACGCCAGCAGGGTGGTGCCCACCTGCGCCATGGGCGCCGAGGACGCGGTCACCTGCTGCGACGGGGACGAGGAATACCCCTGCACCCCGACGAACACGCCGATCGCCAGCACCACCGCCGCGGCCGACGAGGCCACCCAGGTCACTATCCGCGTGCGGCGCCGGCGCCAGCTCACCTTGGCCAGCAACGACGCCAACAGCTCCGGCGACATCTCCGGTGTCGCCGACCATCCGGCGGCCGGGTTTGAGTCGTTGATCGCCGCCACCTCGTCCGGGCCGAGCTGCGAGAGCAGCGCCGGCACGCCGCTCAGGTCGGCGACGGCCCCCCGGCACGCCGGGCAGTGCGCCAGGTGCGCCTCGAATTCGCGTCGCTCCACGGCCGACAACGAGCCCAACACATATGCGGCATCCCACATCACGTACGGATCGTCCGGCGGGCCGATGCCCCGCAGCGGCGTCTTCATGTCATCCATTTCCTTCGCACCCTTCAAGCTTTCGGAGCCCCTCAGCGGGTAACTCCAAGTTCCTGCAGAGTGAGTCGCAACGCCCGCACGGCGTAGTGTAATCGCGACTTCACCGTTCCCTCCGCGATCCCGAGGTCTGCAGCAATCTGCGCGGTGGTCCATCCGCGGTAGTACGACCGGTCGATCACGGCCCGGTGTTCGGCGGAGAGCTGCGCCATCGCGTCGGCGATCAGCAGCTTGTCCAGCGCCGCGTTCACCTCGTCCGGCGTCGACCGTTCGGGTGCCCCCGCCTCGTCGGTCGAAGCGACGACGTTGCGGAACCGTGCGCTGCGCCGGTCGTCGATGATCATGTTGCGCGCGACGGTGAACAGCCAGGCCCGCGCCGAGCGCTCGGTATCCCCGACGACCTCCGGATGCTGCCAGGCCCGCAGCAACGTCTCCTGCACGACGTCCTCGGACTGGCTTGCATCCCCCGTGAGCCGGAGCGCGTAACGCCACAAAACCGCTGCGTGTTCGTCGTACAGCGCCTTCATCAGGGCGGCTTCGGCGGTCCCGGACGCCCTCCAATTCCCTGCAACACGGGCCACTCCATCACCTCCGACTACTGAAACGAGTCGAACGGCTGCTCGGTTCAATGGCCACGACCCGCTTCACCCGGCTCCGCCGCGCTCGCGATCGCGGCCGGTTCAATGGCCACGACCCGCTTCACCCGGCTCCGCCGCGCTCGCGATCACGGCCGGTTCAGCCGGCTAAGCCAGGGTCAGGATGCGCGGCCCGGCGTCGGTGACCGCGACGGTGTGCTCCCAGTGTGCCGCACGGGACCCGTCGGAGGTGGTGACGGTCCACGCGTCGTCGAGCACCACGGTCTTGCCCGTCCCGAGCGTCAGCATCGGTTCGATCGCCAGCACCGACCCGGGGGCCAGCAGCGGGCCGCGCCCGGGTGAGCCCTCGTTGGGCAGGAAGGGGTCCATGTGCATGTGCCGCCCGATGCCGTGGCCGCCGTAGCCCTCCACGATCCCGAACGCGCGCCCGTGCCGGTCGGCCGCCGCGCGCGTGCCCGTTTCGATGGCGTGCGAGACGTCGGTCAGCCGGTTGCCGGGGACCATCGCCGCGATGCCGGCTTCGAGCGATTCCCTGGTGGCGTCGCAGAGCGCCTGGTCGGCCGCGTCGAGGGTGCCGACGCCGAACGTGATCGCGGCGTCACCGTGCCAGCCGTCCAGGATCGCGCCACAGTCGATGGACACCAGGTCGCCGGGGGCCAAGATCTCGGCGGCCGACGGAATCCCATGCACCACCCGCTCGTTGACCGACGCGCAGATCGACGCGGGGTAACCGTGATAGCCGAGGAACGACGGTATCGCGCCCGCCTCCCGGATCACCGACTCGGCGATCTGGTCGAGGCCCAGCGTCGACACCCCGGGAACCGCGGCCGCCCGCACCGCCTGCAGCGCGGCCGCGACCACCGCCCCTGCCGCCGCCATCGCGTCCAGCTCACCGGCGGTGCGCTGCGGCACGACTTTGCGACTCCGCAGCCGCGCCAGCGCGCTCATGATTACTTGCCCAGCGCTTGCAGGGCGCGGGCGAACACTTCGTCCAAGGTGCCGATGGCGTCGACCGTCTTGAGTTCGTCGCGGTAGTACTCGAGCAGCGGCGCGGTCTCGTCGCGGTACACCTTCATCCGGTTCAGGATGATGTCGTCGGTGTCGTCGGCGCGGCCACGGGCTTTGAGCCGTTGCAGCAGCTCGTCCTCCGAGACGCGGAACTCCAGCACCGCGTCGATGTCGGTGCCGCGGCGTTCGAGCATTTCGTGCAGCGCCTTGGCCTGCTCCGTCGACCGCGGATACCCGTCCAGGACGAAGCCGGCGGCCGCGTCGGCATCGCTGAGGCGGTCGTCGACGAGCTGGTTGGTCAACTCCGAGGGCACCAGGTCGCCGGCGTCCAGATAGCGCTTCGCCTCCAGGCCGAGTTTGGTCCCGTTCTCGATGTTGCTGCGGAAGAGCTCACCGGTGGAGATGTGCGGGATCCCGAGCTTTTCGGAGAGCTTCTGGGCCTGCGTTCCCTTGCCCGCCCCCGGCGGGCCCAGCAAAACGACTCTCACTTCAGGAACCCTTCATAGTTGCGCTGCATCAGCTGGCTCTCGATCTGCTTGACCGTATCCAAGCCGACGCCAATCATGATCAAAACCGCGGTACCGCCGAACGGCAAATTCTGAACCGCTCCGCCATTGCCGATTTGCAGGAACACGTTGGGCAGCACCGAGATGGCGCCGAGGTAGATCGAGCCCGGCAGGGTAATCCGGCTCAGCACATAACGCAGGTAGTCGGCGGTGGGCTTGCCCGGCCGGATGCCCGGAATGAACCCGCCGAACTTCTTCATCTCGTCGGCACGTTCGTCGGGGTTGAACGTGATGGACACGTAGAAGTACGTGAAGAAAATGATCAGTCCGAAATAGATGCTGATGTAGATGGGATCGCTGGGATCGGACAGGTAACTGCCGACGAACTTGTCCCACCAGCTGTTGCCCACTCCACCGCTGCCGCTGCGGATCAGCTGCGTGATCAGGTGCGGAATGTAGATGAGCGACGACGCGAAGATGACGGGGATGACGCCGGCCTGGTTGACCTTGAGCGGCAGGTAGGTCGACGTTCCGCCGTACATGCGCCGGCCCACCATGCGCTTGGCGTATTGCACCGGGATGCGGCGCTGTCCCTGCTCGACGAACACCACGCCGACGATGATGACCAGGGCGGCCACGCAGACGGCGGCGAAGATCATCCCGCCACGGCTGTCCAGGATGGTCTTGCCCTCGGACGGGATGCGCGCCGCGATGCCGACGAAGATCAGCAACGACATGCCGTTGCCGATGCCCCGCTCGGTGATCAGCTCGCCCATCCACATGACCAGCGCCGCGCCGGCCGTCATCACCATCACGATGACGACCAGCGTGAAGATGCTCTGGTCGGCGATGATGTCCAGCGAGCAGCCCTGTAGCAACCCGCCGTTGGCCGCCAGCGCCACGATGCTGGTTGCCTGCAGGACCGCCAGCGCGATGGCCAGATAGCGGGTGTACTGCGTCATCTTGGCCTGGCCGGACTGGCCTTCCTTGCGCAGTTCCTCGAACCGCGGGATGACCACCGTGAGCAGCTGCACGATGATGCTGGCGGTGATGTAGGGCATCACCCCGACCGCGAACACCGTCAGCTTCAGCAGCGCACCACCGGAGAACAGGTTGATCAGCGAATAGATCTGTCCGGCCGCGCCGCCGCTGGCCTCCTTGATGCACTGCTGGACGTTCGGGAAATTGACGCCAGGGGACGGCAAAGCAGCGCCCAGCCGATAGAGAACGACGATTCCCAGCGTGAAGAGGATCTTCCGTCTCAGGTCGACTGTCCGCAGCGATGAGATGAAAGCCGAAAGCACTCTTCCTCCTGCGAGCCGGGGGTCTCCTGCATTACGCGCCCAACACCCGCAGGCCAGGACGTACGGCGTCGCGCGTCAAACCGTGTACGAGACTAACAGCTGGTCTGGGCAGCTCCGTCCAGGGCCGTCAACGACGACCCATAAAAAGCACAGGGAGCCGCAAGCCGTGGGGCGTAGAGTGCTCTTCGTTCGTTGCATTTGCTAAGTAAATGGGGAGCAGCATGACACGCACTGACCAAGACAGTTGGGACTTGGCCTCCAGTGTCGGCGCCACGGCCACGATGGTCGCCGCGGCCCGCGCGCTGGCCAGCGAGGGCACCGACCCGATCATCGACGACCCGTTCGCGGCGCCGCTGGTGCGAGCTGTCGGCCTGGAATTCTTCCGCCAACTGGTCGACGGTGAAGTCGCTCCCACGGATGCGGAGGACGGCGAACGGGATCTGCAGCTGGAAACGGATTCGATCGCGGTGCGCACGCGCTTCTTCGATGACTTCTTTCTCAACGCCGCCCGGGACGGGATCCGCCAGTCGGTGATCCTGGCCGCCGGCCTCGACGCTCGCGCGTACCGGCTGAGCTGGCCGCCCGGGAGCGTCGTCTACGAGGTGGATCAGCCCAAGGTCGTCGAGTTCAAGACCGCCGCCATGACCGATCTGGGCGCCTCCCCGACCGCCGAGCGGCGCACCGTGAGTGTCGATCTGCGCGACGATTGGCCGGAAGCGTTGCGGCGCAGCGGTTTCGACCCGGCGCAACCGACGTCGTGGAGCGCCGAGGGGCTGCTCATGTACCTGCCGCCCGAAGCCCAGGACCGGCTCTTCGACAACATCACCGAGCTCAGCGCGCCCGGGAGCAAGCTGGCCACCGAATTCCACGGCGACTCCGGCCGGACGATGAGCGAACGCGCGCGGCAGTTCAACGAGCGGTGGGCAAACCTGGGATGCGACATCGACCTGTCGGGGCTGTTCTTCGACGGGGAGCGCAGCAACGTCGTGGAGTACCTGACCGGCCGCGGTTGGCGGGTGAGCACCCGGGAGCGGCGCGAGTACTTCGCCGACTACGGCCTCGTCTTCCCGGACGACGAGATGTCCCAGCTGCGCAACATCGTCGCCGTCACGGCGACGTTGAGCTAGGCGCCCGCGAAAGCCCTACGCCGCCAGCGGCTTTGCCGTAGCTCAGGCGGGCCTGGCGGACGGCGCGCGCACCACCATCGGCACGGCGGGGAAGCACCAGGCCATCTCGGTGCGCGATTTGCGCAGGGCGGCCGTGCCGTAACCCTTCTTGCGGTGCTCCGGGTGGATCCAGATGCGCACGTTGACCTCGCCCCCGAGCAGCTCGCCGAACACCATCCCGACCTTCTCCCCGCAATCGACGGCCACGAACCACGCCGCCTCCTCGTCGTCGAGGCGCCCGAGCGCCGCGCCGATCTCGTCGTCGAGGTTGCCGGCCGGGCCGCCGGACCCGTCCCCGGCGGCACCCATGTCCTCGGTGCGGGCGGCGAAGATGTCGCGGTCGTTTTCCGCCGAGAAGGGCCGCAGCTCCAGGGTCTCGCCCAAGCTGGCCGGACGCTCGCCGAGGGTGAAGCTGAGCTGTTTGTTGAGGTCCTCGAGCTCGGACAGGATCTTGCGGCGCGAGTCGATGGTGAGCTGATCGAACGACATCCCCATCACCGCTTCGGCGGCCACGTGGGAGGTGTCGAGCAGTCGGACGATCGCCTCGACCGCGGCCGCCTTGTTCTCGGACTCCACCACGACGTCGGCGATTTCATGGCGCCGTTCAAGAGCTTTCAGCAGGGCATCGGCAATCTCGCGACGGGCGGCTTTGCGATCGTGGTCGGTCATTGCACCAGCCTAGAACGCCGCCGGAGGGAGCGCGCTACATCCCCGGTTTCCCAGCTCCAGGAACCGCTGGTAGCGGTCCTCGACCGCGGCGGCCCAGGCGGCATCGGGTTCGACGACCCGTTCGGTGGAGACCCAGCGGGCGGCGTCGGCGATCGAGGTTTCCAGGCCGGCCGCCATGCGCCCGAGGAAGGCCGCGCCCAGCGCCGCCCCCTCGGGCACCGCCGACACCTCCACCGGCCGCCCGGTGGCGTCGGCGATGGCCTGCATCCACGGTCCGACCCGGGTGCCGCCGCCCGTGGCGACGATCCGTGCCACCGGCGCCCCGCTCAGCTCGATGAGCTGACGGACCACGAAGCCCGACGCCTCGTAGGCGGCCCGGCGCAGCGCGGCCGCGTCGTGGGTGAGGTCCAGCGCGTCGAGCACGGCCCGGCGATCCGGGTCATGGAACGGGGTGCGCTCCCCGCGAATGTAGGGCGACCACACCGGCACCCGCCCGGGCTGCGCGGCGGCCGGGTCGCCGGATGCGACGACGCGGTCCACCCAGCCGAGGAACAGCCCGCCAGCATTGCTCGCCCCACCGATCTGGCTCTTGCCCGCAGCGGTATGGGGGATGGTCCACAGGCCCGGCACCTGCCGGGCCTCGGGGATGGTGGTCCACACGATCAAGGTGGTGCCGCACAGCACCAGCACGTCGCCGTCGCGGTCGGCGCCGGCAACGATCTGCTCGCACAACGCGTCGATCGCGCCGATTCCCAGCGCGGCGCCGCTGCCGTGCACCTGCCCCACGGCGGCCCCCATGCTCTCCACCCGCGGCATCTGCTCGGGCCGCGCGCCGCGCTCGGCGCACGCCTCGGGGTTCCAGCCCGTCCCGTCGAACAGCGGGTACGCGGTCGCGGCGGTGGCGAAGTCGATCACCGCCTCGCCCGCAAGGGCGTGGTTGGCCACCGCCGGCGCCGGCCAGTACCCGGCCGCGTCCGGCGCCTGCGCCGCCGTCCAGCGCAGGAACTCGGCGGCCTCGCCCAGGGCCGGCAGCGGCTGCACCGATTGTTCCGGTGTTCGGCCCCGTTCGTCGCCATACAACAGTCCCGGCGTCGTCGGCACGCCCGCGGCGTCGACGGCCGTCAGCGACGGCACCATCGCCGATACGGCCACCGCGCGGACGTTCGGCCCGGGGTTCAGCTGGTTCAGCGCCGCCACCGGCCCCCGCCGCCACGCCTCGCCGGCGTCGTGCTCGAGCCGGCCGGGCGCCGGCACCCGTAGCTGGTGCGGGATCCGCGCCCGCGCCGTCACCCGGCCGTCGGCGTCCGCGGCGACGGCTTTGACCGCGGTGCTGCCGACGTCGATGCCAATTGTGATGACTTCACGTGACACGGGCGTCACCGTACGCCAGCATTGGGGTTCGTGACGTCAAGACCGCGCGCGTTGGTGACGGCCCCGCTGCGGGGACCGGGCTTCGCCAAGCTGAAGCAGCTGGCCGACGTGGTGTACGACCCGTGGATCGAGCAGACCCCGCTGCGGATCTACAGTGCCGAACAACTGGCCGAACGCATCACCGCCGAGGCCGCCGATGTCGTTGTGGTGGAAAGCGACTCGGTCGGCGGGCCGGTGTTCGACTTGGGCCTGCGGGTGATCGCCTCGACCCGCGGCGACCCCAACAACGTCGACATCGCGGGGGCCACCGCGGCCGGGGTCCCGGTGCTGAACACCCCGGGCCGCAACGCCGACGCGGTCGCCGAGATGACGGTGGCGCTGCTGCTGGCCGTCACCCGCCAGCTCCTGCCCGCCGACGCGGATGTCCGCAGCGGCAACATCTTTCGCGATGGCAGCATCCCCTATCAGCGGTTCCGCGCCTGGGAGGTCGCCGGGCGCACCGCCGGTCTGGTGGGCCTCGGCGCCGTCGGCCGCGCCACCGCATGGCGGCTGTCCGGGCTGGGCCTGCGGGTCATCGCCCACGACCCCTACAACGACGACGCCCGGCACGGCCTGGACGAGCTGCTGGGCGAGGCCGACGTCGTCTCCCTGCACGCGCCCGTCACCGACGACACGGTCGGCATGATCGGGGCCCCGCAGTTCGCCGCCATGCGTGACGGCGTGGTCTTCCTCAACACCGCCCGCGCCCAGCTGCACGACACCGACGCGCTCGTCGACGCGCTGCGCGACGGCAAGGTGTCCGCCGCCGGCCTGGACCACTTCGTCGGCGAATGGCTGCCCACCGACCACCCGCTGGTCGGCATGCCCAATGTCGTGCTGACGCCTCACATCGGCGGCGCCACGTGGAACACTGAGGCTCGGCAGGCGCAGATGGTGGCCGACGACCTGGAAGCGCTGCTGGCCGGCGGGATGCCCGCCCACATCGTCAACCCGGAGGTGCTCGGCCCATGACGTCCGTGAAATCGGTGGCCCACCCCGAAACGGCGGTGCTCGACGCGGCCAAGGACATGCTGCGCCGGGGCCTGGTCGAGGGAACCGCGGGCAACATCTCCGCGCGGCGTTCCGACGGCAACATCGTCATCACCCCGTCGTCGGTCGACTACCGCGACATGCAGCTCGACGACCTCGTGCTCATAGACCCGGACGGCGCCGTGCTGCACGCCGCGGACGGCCGCTCGCCGTCCTCGGAGATGCAGCTGCACCTGGCCTGCTACCGCGCGTTCGACGACATCGGCAGCGTCATTCACAGCCACCCGGTGTGGGCGACCATGTTCGCCATTGCGCACCAATCGATTCCGGCGTGCATCGATGAGTTCGCGGTGTACTGCGGCGGGGACGTCCGCTGCACCGAGTACGCCGCCTCCGGCACCCCCGACGTCGGCGCCAACGCCGTCAAGGCGCTCGACGGCCGGGGCGCCGCGTTGATCGCCAACCACGGCCTGGTGGCCGTGGGGCCACGACCGGACAAGGTGCTGCACATCACCGCCCTGGTGGAGCGCACCGCCCAAATCGTTTGGGGCGCACGGGCACTCGGCGGCCCGGTGCCCATCCCCGAGGACGTCAACCGCAACTTCGCCGGCGTATACGGCTACCTGCGCGCGAACGCCTGATGCGCCCGGTCCGGTTCGGCCACGCGCGCGTGGCGCGGGTCCTCGAACTCCAATTCGACCTGACGACACGCCTTTTCGCGCAAACACCGCCGTCCGGCTGGCAAGACAACGCCGACCTGCTGGTGCCGGACTTCTTCGACCCATCCATCGATCAGTGGCACATCGCGATCCAAAGCTGGGTCATCGAGGTCGACGGGTTGACCGTCGTCGTGGACACCGGTGTCGGCAACGACCGCCAACGCCCGCACATGCCACCCCTGGACCACCTCAACACCGGATTCCTGGCCGCCCTGCGGTCCGCGGGCGTCGACCGCGCCGCCGTGGACGTGGTGGTCAACACCCACGTCCACTCCGACCATGTCGGGTGGAACACCATGCTGGACAACGATTCCTGGGTGCCGACGTTTCCCAACGCCCGATACGTGGTGCCGGCCGCCGACTACCAGCACTTCGCACCCGATGGGCCCGCGGCGAGGCGATCGCCGCGCAGCGAGGAGGAAGCGGCGCAGCAGCGCGGCGACCAGCTCGTGTTCGCGGACAGCGTCGCACCGATCGCGGCGGCGGGACAGCTCGTCCAATGGTCGGACGATTACCAGGTCAGCCCGTCGCTGCGGCTGCGGCCCGCCCCCGGGCACACGCCAGGCTCCTCGGTGCTGTGGCTGGATGCGGGTCAGCCGGCCGTCTTCGTCGGCGATCTCACGCACAGCCCGCTGCAACTCCGAAGACCCGCCGACCCCTGCGCCTTCGACCTCGACGCGCCGGCCGCCGCGGTGACCCGCCGCCGGATCTTCACCGAGGCAGTCCAGGCGAAGGCCGCCGTGATTCCCGCGCACTACCCTGGACGCGGTGGTGCGACGATCCTCGCCGCCGAGGACCGATTCGACGTCGACCGCTGGCTGGACATCGAATCCCTCTGACTAGCTAAAGCGGACCCGCAGCGATTCATACACCGTCATGTTGTTCGTCAGGTCGGGAAGCACCATGGTCGGCTCGCCGACCTCGATCAGGTCGGTGTTCAACAAGATCTCGTCCAGGGCGGCCCGGACTTCCGCTCGGGCCAGCATGGCCCCCAGGCAGTGATGGGCGCCGCCACCGCCAAACGACTGGTGCGGATTGGGATTACGGCGAATGTCAAACCTGTACGGATCCTCGAAGACGTCCTCGTCGCGATTGGCCGATCGCAACATCGTCACCACGCGCGCACCCGCCGGGATCAGAACGTCGCCGAGGTGGACGTCCTTGGTCGCTCCGCGTACCCAGAACATGATGGGCGTGGAGTAGCGGATCACCTCCTCGACCGCCGTGGCGCGCGCACCGGGGTCACAACGATAGATCGCCATCTGGTCGGGGTTGTCGACGAAAGCACGAATCCCGTCGCACAACGCGTTTCGTGTCGTATCGGCACCCGCCAGCCCGAGGATGAAGAAGAAGATCTCCAACTCGTTGGAGGGCAGCAGGAAGCGCTTTCCGGATTCTTCCGTGACTTCCGTGGTGCACAGCGCACTCCAGATGTCGTCCACGGGATGTTCGCGTTTGTGCGCCGTCAGCGAGCTTGCGTATTCGAACAGCTCCACGAAGGGCAACAGATCGTCCCCCTCGGGGAGGGACATCTGCGCACCAGCGGTCTTCAGAACTCGATCGATCAAACCGAAAACATGCGGGCGGTCGGATTCGGGGATCCCCACGATGTCGCCGATCACCGATATGGGCAATCCGGCGGCCAGGTCGACGAACTCGCCACCTCCGGACTCCCGCAGTGCCCCGGCCATCTCTTTGGCCCGACTGCGAATTCCGTCTTCCAACTTGGCGACCGCGCGCGGAGTGAAGGCACGCGTGATGAGCCGGCGGCGGACGGTGTGATCCGGCGGGTCCAGACTCACGATCGCCGGGTAAGCGTCGAACAGTGCTACGTCCTGGATCAGCGGTCCGCGTGTCGCGGTGAACGTCTCGTAGTCGCGATGCACCCGTGCCACGTCGGCGTGCTTGGTACACACCCAGAATTCGCGGCCGACGGCCGATCTCACCTCCTCGGTGAGCCGCTGATGAAACACCGGCGTATGGGCGCGCAGTTCGGCGAACAGATCGTCGGGAAAGCGCGATGACCAGATCGCCGGCTCGGCGAGGTCGATCGTCGTGTCGCTCATCATGCACCACCCCCGATTTCGCTTCGCAGACCGCCCAATATCAACCGCAACCCGTACGCAAACGCTTCGTCACTTGGACCGTGTGCCCCGGCACCGGCGTGACGGATTTGCTCGAGCTGCACTGCCCCCAACAGGTGGACATAGAGCGTGGCGTGTGCCGCATCGAAATGTTCCGCGTTCAAACCGGATTCGTGCAGGATTCCGCGAGAGGCGCGGTCCATCTCGGTGGCTGCCGCCGTGTGCGGATGTTCCAGCAGCAGGACGGTGATCCCGGGCACCTCGACCAGCTCCTTCCACGCATTCGTGTAGAGCGCGATCAACCGTGACTCCCAGTCGCCCTCCTGCGGCACCTCGATCTGGGCGAGCACGGATTCGATGAGCAGATCGAGCAATTCGCGCTTGTCACGGACGTGGTAGTACACCGACGAGGCGGCCGTGCCCGCCTCAGCGGCCAGCTCGCGCATCGTGACCCGGTTGACGCCGACACGCTTGGCCAATTGCAACAGGTGCTTGGTCAAGTGCGCCCGGTCGAGCGCTCCGTGCCGCAACACCGGCGCACCTGATGAAATCTGCACGCATTCTCCCATCCGGGCCTTTCGAACAATGTTCTGATTAGAACAACGTTCGACGCGCTCGTCAACGGTGGCGAAGGGATTCGGGGCCCCGCCAGTGACCGCTCGACAGGACCGGGACGCCTCGTCAGCGGCGTCGCCACCCGCGGGGCGAGAGCCCGTGGGTCCGGCCGAACAGCCGGCTGAAATAGCCGGGATCGGCGATCCCCACCCGCCTGGCGACCTCGGCGACCGGCAGATCCGTATCGGCCAGCAGCCCGCGGGCCTCGGCCATCCGGCGTTCGGTGATCCACTCTCCGACGGTGCGCCCGGTGCGGCGCCGCACCACGGTGGTCAGGTGCCCGGACGTCACGCCAAGTTCGCCCGCGACGTCGCGCAGCGACAATGCCTCGGCGTGCCGGCGGTCGATCACCTCGAACACCTCGGCCAGCAGCGGCTCGCCCGCGCGGCGCAGCTCGGCCACCACCGGGCCCGCCAGCCGCGCGAGGTCGATCAGCAACAGCGTCAGATGTGCCAAGGTGGCCTGCCGATAGCCGTCCTGCCGTGCGAGCAGCTCGGCTTCGATCGACCCGATCGCCGCGTCCCAGACCGGCCGTCGCGCCGCGGGCACCTCCAGCCGCAAAATCCCGCCGGCGTGCCCGTGCAGGAACGGGAACAGCAGCGGGTGCGCCCGCCACGCCGGCCACGGCGATCGCCCGTCCTCGCCCAGGGCCGCGGGGTCGAAGAAGACAGCGATACCGGCGTCGCGATCGGCCAACTGCGCGGGATCGAGCACCCGCCCCGCGGCTGCCACGTAGACAAGCCCGGGCGCGGGCAGGTACCACAGCGCCGGGAAGTCGTGGATGTGGCGACCGCGGTC
This sequence comes from Mycobacterium sp. 852014-50255_SCH5639931, assembly GCF_001665605.1. GTDB lineage: Bacteria > Actinomycetota > Actinomycetes > Mycobacteriales > Mycobacteriaceae > Mycobacterium > Mycobacterium paraffinicum. Next base: position 278,505 of record NZ_LZSV01000017.1, on the reverse strand, counting down.
GACAAAATCCTCCGGGCCGGACCGCACCACCGTGACCGGGGGGGTGTCGGGATCGGTCCGGTATGCGTAGACCGGCACCCCCGCGCGCTGCCGAACCATCCGAGCCGGTTGCGCCATATCACCGAAAATAGTTCAAGTTTCTCCGAGGATCACCCAATTCTTTGCCGATGCATCGGTTCACCATGGATTGCGTGACAAAACATCATCCACATGACTACCTGCCGGCCGCCGGCCACGACGCGTTGCTCCCCACCTACGACCTGATGTCACGCCTGCTCGGCATGAAAAGGGTCCACGACGCGCTGCTCGCGCAGGCAGAACTCGACAACTGCCTCCGCATCCTGGAAATCGGCTGCGGCACCGGCAATCTCACGATTCGGGCGAAACGCTCCCATCCCCAGCTGGAGGTGGTCGGATGCGATCCCGACCCGCGGGCGCTTGACCGGGCGAAGCGAAAGGCGGAGGGGATCCGCTTCGAGCAGGGCTACGCCGAACGGCTGCCCTACGCCGACGGCGAATTCGACCGGGTGCTGTCGTCTTTGATGCTGCACCATATCGGCGACGACGCCAAAGCCGCTGCGGCGGCGGAGGTTTTCCGCGTCCTTCGCCCGGGCGGCCGGCTGCACCTGGTCGACATCGGCGGCGACATGACCGATGACCACGGCCTGCTGGCGCGGCTCATCAGGCGCAACCACCACGCGGCCGGCAACCTCGGCGACGCGATCCCGCGACTGCTGCGCGGGGCCGGTTTCGAGTGCACCCAGGTCGCCTCGGAGCGGCACCGCGTTCTCGGGCGATTGAACTACTATCGCGCCACCCGCCCCGCCTAGACCGCCAGTTACGGTTGATGCCATGGCGCCCTACCGCGTGGTTCAGTGGTCCACCGGCAACATCGGAAAGCGAGCCCTCGGCATCCTGCTCGACCGCGACGACTTCGACGTGGTGGGCGTGCACGCCCTGGGGGCGGAGAAGGTGGGGCGCGACGCCGGGGATCTCGCGGACCGGCCCCCGACCGGCGTCACCGCGACGGACGACGTCGACGCGCTGCTCGACCTGGCGCCGGACTGCGTGAACTACATGCCGCGGGCCATCGACTACGAACTGGTGGAAAGGATGCTGCGCCGCGGCATCAACGTGGTCACGACCGGAGACTTCCTGACCGGCACCCACCACCCGGCCGAACTCCCGGCCCTCGAGGAGGCAGCCCGACGGGGCAATGCGACCTTCCTGGGGACGGGATTCGAGCCGGGCTTCATCAACGTCGTCGCCGGGTTCCTCACCGGCGCGTGCCGACGGGTGCACAGCGTCAAGCTCGTCGAAACGTTGGACTGCACAACCTATCCCATACAGGACGTGTGGAAGGTGCTCGGATTCGGCAAGCCACCCCGTGAGCGGGTGACGCACCTCGACCCGGCGACGCAACGATACGGGCTCGGCTACTTCGAGACGCTGGACATGATCGCCGCCATGCTGGGCACCGAGCTCGACTCCAAGGAGGCATTCGTCGAGCCCGCGGTGCTGACCCGGGACCTGGATCTGGGGTGGGTGAACTACGCCGCGGGGACCGCCGGGGGCCAGCGCCGCACCTATCGCGGCTATCGCGGGGGCCGCCCGGTGGTCGAGCTGGCCATCTGCTGGACCATGAGCGACGACGCGCTGGACCCACAATGGACGGACCCCAAGGGATTCAGCGTGGTGATCGAAGGCGAGCCACGCGTGGACGCGACGATCCGGTTCGGCAGACCCGGCGAGGACGTGATGACCGTGTTGATGGACAGCACGGCCGTCGCGGCGGTCAACGCCATACCGTTCCTGTGCGACGCGCAGCCGGGGGTCATCACGCCGATCGATCTGCCCGTCACCGGATCCCGGGGCGCCCTGCTCTAGCGCTGGTCGAACGCGACCTTCGCGGCGCCGCCGCCGGGTTGCCGCGAATCGGGGGAAGCGTACAGTGGTGGAGGCTTGTTAAATTAGCTAAATATTAGCCTGACTACTTCTGAACAGGGGCGAACATGACTTCCACCAGGTATGAGGGCGACACCTGGGACCTGGCGTCCAGTGTCGGGGTGACCGCAACGATGGTCGCGGCCGCCCGCGCCGTGGCCACCCGCGCCGACCGTCCGCTGATCAACGACCCATTCGCCGAGCCGCTGGTGCGGGCCGTCGGCGTGGACCTGCTCACCCGGCTGGCGACCGGCGAGGTGAACCCGGACGAGCTGAACGACGCGCACGACGGCGCGACCGGATCCACCGGGGCGATGTCCCGGATGGCCGACAACATGGCCGTGCGCACGAAGTTCTTCGACGAGTTCTTCCTGGACGCGACGCGCGCGGGCATCAAGCAGGCGGTGATCCTGGCTTCGGGGCTGGATGCCCGTGCCTACCGGCTGGCATGGCCCGCCGGGACCGTCGTCTACGAGGTGGACCAGCCACAGGTGATCGAGTTCAAGTCGCGCACGCTGGCCGAGCTGGGCGCCGCGCCCACCGCCGACCGGCGCGTGGTGGCCGTCGACCTGCGCGACGACTGGCCCGCCGCATTGCGCGCCGCCGGATTCGACCCGGCCCAGCCGACCGCGTGGAGCGCCGAGGGCCTGCTGGGCTACCTGCCCCCGGAGGCGCAGGACCGCCTGCTGGACACCATCACCGAACTCAGCGCCCAGGGCAGCCGAGTGGCGGTCGAGAGCGCGCCCAACCCCGAGCCCGGGGACGAGGAGAAGCTCAAGGAGCGCATGCAGCAAATCTCCGAACGCTGGCGTGCGCACGGTTTCGACCTGGACATGGCGGGGCTCGTCTACTTCGGGGACCGCAACGAGGCCGCCCCCTACCTCGGCGAGCGCGGTTGGTCACTGAACGGCGCGAGCATCCGGGAGCTGTTCTCGGCCAACGGGCTTCCGCCGCTCGAGGACGACGACACACGCATGGGCGAGGTGCTCTACGTAAGCGGCACGCTGGACAAGAAATAGGAGCCTTGGCATGACTGTGGAATCGGGACGTAACGAAGGCGACAGCTGGGGACCCGGGTCCAGCGTGGGAGCGACGGCCACCATGGTCGCCGCATCCCGCGCGGTGGCGTCACGGGGACCCGACGCGTTACTCGACGATCCGCTGGCCGAACCGCTGGTCCGCGCCGTCGGACTGGAGCCCTTCATCCGCATCGTCGACGGACAGGTCGATTTCGAGGACGACCCGCTGTTCAACCGCAAGGCCCGGGCCGAGCAGATCACGGTTCGCACCCGGTTTTTCGACGACTTCTTCACCGGTGCCACCAAAGATGGCGTGCGGCAGGCGGTGATCCTGGCGTCTGGCCTGGACACCCGCGCCTACCGCTTGCCGTGGCCGGCGGGCACCATCGTCTACGAGATCGACCAGCCGCAGGTCATCGCGTTCAAGACCGACACGCTGGCCGGCCTCGGCGCCGCCCCGACAGCCGAGCGCCGCGCAATCGCCGTCGACCTGCGTGACGACTGGCCGGCGGCGTTGCGCGACGGCGGGTTCGACGTGACGCAGCCGACCGCGTGGAGCGCGGAAGGGCTGCTGCCATACCTGCCGCCCGAGGCCCAAGACCGGTTGTTCGACAACATCACCGCGCTCAGCGCGCCGGGCAGCCGGGTGGCCACCGAACACGTGCCCGACCCCAACGCCTTCTCCGACGAGCGATTGCAGCGCATCAGCGAACGGTGGCAGCGCTTCGGCTTCAACCTCAACGCGGCCGACCTCTTCTACCGGGGCGAACGCAACGTCGTCGTCGACTACCTGAAAACGCACGGCTGGCATGTGGAGACACACCCGGCCCGGGAGTTGTACGCGCAGAACGGCTTTGAATTCCCCGAGGACGAGATGTCGGCAACCTTCGGTGAGTTGAGCTACGTCGCCGCGACGCTGGCGTAGCGGGTTGGCTAGGGTCTCCCCTATGTCACGCGCTCACGACGACGAGTGGGATCTGGCGTCCAGTGTGGGCGCGACCGCGACCATGGTGGCCGCCGGGCGGGCCATGGCGACGAAGGATCCCCGCGGCCTGATCCACGACCCGTTCGCCGAACCGCTGGTGCGCGCGGTCGGGGTGGACTTCTTCACCAAGATGATGGACGGCGAGCTGGACCTCGAGGCGATCGAGAACGCGTCGCTGGTGCGCATGCAGGCGATGGTCGACGGAATGGCGGTGCGCACCAAGTACTTCGACGACTACTTCGTCAACGCCACCGGCGGCGGAATCCGGCAGGTGGTGATCCTCGCGTCCGGATTGGACTCACGCGCCTACCGGTTGCCGTGGCCGGACGGCACGGTGGTGTACGAGATCGACCAGCCCCGGGTGATCGAATTCAAGACGGGCACGTTGGCCGGGATCGGTGCCGAACCGACCGCGACGCGGCGCACCGTGCCGATCGACCTGCGCGCCGACTGGCCGGCCGCCCTGAAAGCGGCCGGGTTCGATACGACGGCGCCTACCGCGTGGCTGGCCGAGGGCCTGCTGATCTACCTGCCGCCGGAAGCCCAGGACCGGTTGTTCGACAACATCACCGCCCTCAGTGTGCCCGGGAGCACGATCGCCACCGAATTCGTGCCCGGCATCGTCGATTTCGATGCCGACAAGGTCCGGGAGATGTCCGGTTCCTTCCGCGAGCACGGCGTGGACATCGACATGGCGTCGCTGGTCTACGCCGGCGAGCGCAACCACGTCGTGGATTATCTGCGATCCAAGCGGTGGGACGTCGAAGGCACCACCCGCACGGAACTGTTCCGGCGCCAGGGCATCGACGCGCCCGCCCCGGAAAACGACGATCCGCTCGGCGAGATCATCTTCATCAGCGGCAATCTCACCGGCTAGGTTTCTAGAACCGCGACGGGCCCGGCCACAGCGCGCTGGCGCCGCTGAGCGTCTGCTCGACGTTGTTCAGGACGCCGGTGACCGTGCGGCCCAGCAGGGCCGCCAGCGCGTCCGGCAGCGATGCGGCGGCGGGTTGCGACGAGGCGCGGGGCCGCACCATGTCCAGCAGCGATGAGCCCGGATAACTGACGATGCGGACGTCGCTGTCCTCGTCGAGGTCGGCCAGAACCTTGGCCCGGCGCACGGCGGTGCGGAACCCGCCGAGTTCGTCGACCAGGCCGCGGTCCAGCGCGTCGGCGCCGGTCCAGATTCGTCCCTGCGCAACACGATCGACCGCGTCGGCGGTCAGGTTGCGGGCTTCGGCGACCCGCTGCACGAAGTCGGCATAGAACAGGTCCGCCTCGGCTTCTCGATGCGCCTGCTGCTCCGGCGTGAACGGTGCGTCGATCGACCAGGCGTCGGCATTGGCGTTGGTGCGCACGGTATCCGACCCAACCCCCAACCGCTCCAGCAGGTCGCGGATCACCAGCTTGCCGGTGATCACACCGATCGAACCGGTGACCGTCGACGGATTGGCGACGATCGCGTCGGCCCCCATCGAGACGTAGTAACCGCCGGAGGCGGCGACCGCGCCCATGGAAGCGACCACCGGCTTGCCCCGCTTGCGGGCGCGGGTCACCTCGCGCCAGATGCTCTCCGACGCGGTGATCGTGCCGCCGGGGCTGTTCACCCGCAGCACGATCGCGGACACCGAGTCGTCGGCGCCGGCCTCCCGTAGCGCCGCCCCGATGGTGTCGCCGCCGGCGGTGGCGGTGCCCAGCGGCAGGAACTGCGGGCCGCCGCGTCCGTCGACGATCATGCCGTCGACGGTGATCACGGCCAGGGTCGGCTTGGGCCGGCGGCCGGGAACCGATGGCTTGGGTGGGGCCAGCCGGGAGCGGGCCGCACCGGCGTAGCGCGCCAAGTACAACCGCGGCGGGGCGGTGTCATCCGAAACATCTTTCACCCCAACCAGTTCCGCTATACGAGCGTAGGCTTCGTCGCGAAATCCGATCCGGTCGAGCAGGCCGGCGGCCACGGCGTCGTCACGCAACAACGGGGCGCGGTCGGCCAGCGCGTCGAGCGCGCCGGGGTCGAGCCTGCGCGATTCGGCGATCGCCTGCCACGCCTGCTGCTGCAGGCTTTCCAGCATCCGAGTGACGGCCTCGCGATGGGCGGTCGTGAATCCGTGTTCGGTGAAACGGTTTGCCGCCGACTTGTATTGGCCGCGCGCGACGAATTGAGGTTCGATCCCCGCCTTGTCGAACGCGTCGCGCAGGAAGGTTTCGTTGCTCGCGAAGCCGATCAGCCCGACGCTTCCCGACGGCTGCATCCAGACCTCGCCGAACGCCGAGGCCAGGTAGTAGGACAGGGTGCCCGGATAGGTTTCCGCCCAGGCCAGCGACGGCTTGGCGGCGGTGAACGCAACGATGGCCTCGCGAAGCTCCTGCACCGCCGCCGGGGGTGACGCCGCAAGTTGCACCCGGGCGATCAGCCCGGCGACCCGCGGGTCCTCCGCCGCGCGGTGGATCGCGGCGACGGCGTCGCGCAACGCCAGCGGCCTCCCACCGGTGAAGATCGCGAGCGGGTCGAACCCCGTCGCCTCCGGTGGCGCCGAACGCAGGTCGAGCTCGAGGACACAGCCATTGGGTACGCCGTGGTGGCGGGCGGTGTCGACTCGTACGGCCAACGCGCGGACGTCGTCGACCCCGGGCATCGAGGGCAGGAAGGCGAACATGTTTGCAGCGTACCGACACCGCCGCCGTACGGTGGTGGGGTGAGGTTCTCGATTGCCATCCCCCAACTCGACTACGACCGCTTCGACGCCGACGGGCTGCGCGCCTACCTGCTTCGGGCCGAGGAGCTCGGGTTCGAGGGGGGTTGGGTTCTCGAGCAGATCATCGGGGACGCACCGCTGCTGGCACCGCTGGAGCTGCTGGCCTACTGCGCGGCCTGCACCGACCGGCTGCGCCTCGGGGTCGCCGTGCTGGTGACGTCATTGCACGATCCGCTGCAGCTGGCCTCTTCGGTCACCGCGGTCGACCGGCTCAGCCACGGCCGGCTGGACGTCGGCGTCGGAACCGGCGGTGGCTTCCGCAGGTTCGCCGCGTTCGGCGTCGAAAGGGAAACGTACATCTCATATTTCACCGAGGGCCTCAAGCTGATGAAGGCCGCCTGGTCCGACGAACCCCGGGTTACCTTCCATGGCCGGTTCCGCGACGTCGACGACGTGCCGATCCAGCCAAAGCCGGTACAACGGCCGCACCCGCCGATCTGGTTCGGCGGCCTGGCACCGCAGGCCCTGGCCAGGGCGGTGCGCCACGGCGACTCCTTCCTGGGCGCCGGTTCGTCGACCACCCGGGCCTTCGCCGGGGCCGTGACCGTGGTGCGTCGGGAAATCGACGAACAGCGAAGGGACCCAGCGCATTTCACCATCGGCAAACGCGTCTACCTGACGGTCGACGACGATGCGGCGCGGGCCCGCGAGCGCGTACTGGCCGGCCTGCGGCGGATCTACGGCAAGATGCCCGGCGTCGAAGAGGTTCCGGTGTCGGGCACGCCCGACGACGTGGCACGGGGGCTGCGCGAGGTGATCGACGCCGGGGCCCAATACCTGCTGCTCAATCCCGTCGGCGTCGATGTCGGAGAGAACCGGGAGCAGATGGAACGCCTTGCCGCGGAAGTCATTCCGCGGCTGGGCTGACTACAGCTCGGTCGCCGAGCCGCCCGCGGCGGTGATCTTCTCGCGGGCGCTGCCGCTGAACTTGTGCGCGGAAACCTCGAGCTTGACGGTCAGCTTGCCGTCGCCGAGGACCTTGACCAAAGAGTTCTTGCGGACCGCGCCCTTGGCCACCAGCTCGTCGACACCGATGGAACCGCCCTGGGGGAACAGCCGATTGAGGTCGCCGACGTTGACGACCTCGTATTCGGTGCGGAACCGGTTCCGGAAGCCCTTGAGCTTGGGCAGCCGCATGTGAATCGGCATCTGCCCGCCCTCGAAGGTGGCCGGCACGTTCTTGCGGGCCTTGGTGCCCTTGGTGCCGCGGCCCGCGGTCTTGCCCTTCGAGCCCTCACCGCGACCGACGCGGGTGCGGGCGGTCTTCGACCCGGGCGCGGGCTTCAGGTCGTGCAGCTTGATCGTCATTTCTTCTTCCCTCCGGTCCCTGCGGCTTGCGCCTCGGCCGGCTCCACCTCGACGAGGTGGTTGACCACCGCGATCAGGCCGCGGGTCTGCGGGTTGTCCTCACGGATCACCGAATGGCGGATCCGTCGCAGGCCCAGGGTGCGCAGGCTCTCCCGCTGCTTCCAGCGGGCCCCGATGGTGCTGCGCACCTGGGTGATCTTCAGTTCGCTCATTGCGGTGCCGTTCCCTCACGCGCGGCACTGGCGGCCAGCGCTTCACTTTCCCGTCGCGCCTTGAGCATTCCGGCCGGGGCGACGTCCTCGATGGGCAGCCCGCGGCGGGCCGCCACCTCCTCGGGACGCTGCAGCAGCTTGAGCGCGGTGACGGTGGCATGCACCACGTTGATCGCGTTGTCGCTGCCCAACGACTTGGCCAGGATGTCGCGCACCCCAGCGCATTCCAGCACCGCACGCGCCGCGCCGCCAGCGATCACACCGGTACCCGGGCTGGCCGGGCGCAGCAGCACCACGCCGGCGGCGGCTTCACCCTGCACCGGGTGCGTGATGGTGCCACCGATCAGCGGCACGCGGAAGAAGCCCTTGCGTGCCTCCTCGACGCCCTTGGCGATGGCGGCCGGAACTTCCTTGGCCTTGCCGTAGCCGACGCCGACCATCCCGTTGCCGTCTCCCACGATGACCAATGCGGTGAAGCTGAAGCGCCTACCACCCTTGACCACCTTGGAGACACGGTTGATGGCGACGACCCGCTCCAGGTAGTTGCTCTTGTCGCCGTCGCGGTCGCGGCCACCACGCCCGCCGCCATCGCGCCGGCCGCGGCTGTCGCGGTCACCGCGCGAGTCACGGCTGTCTGGGGCGCCCTGCCCGCCGGCCGACTGTTCCGCCATTATGCGGTCCTTCCGGTCTTATTCGAGGTCTCGATCATCTAGAAACTCAATCCGTTCTCGCGGGCGGCATCGGCCAGCGCCGCAATCCGTCCGGCGTAGGTGTACCCGCCGCGGTCGAAGACCACGGTGTCGATGCCGGCGGCCTTGGCGCGCTCGGCGATCAATTGGCCCACCCGCACGCTGCGGGCCTTCTTGTCGCCCTGCAGGCCCCGTACGTCGTCCTCGATGGACGACGCGGCGGCCACCGTGGTGCCGTTCTCGTCGTTGACCAGCTGCACGTGAATGTGCCGCGAGGACCGGTTGATGACGAGCCGCGGACGCTCCGGAGTGCCGGCGATCTTCTTGCGAAGCCGGGCGTGCCTACGCAGCCGCGAGACCCGACGAGTTGCGGATACGCTCTGCCCCAACGGCTTTCGCGCGGCGGTGTCAGCTTGTTTTTGCGCCATGACTACTTACCTGTCTTTCCGACCTTGCGGCGGATCTGCTCACCCTCATAGCGCACGCCCTTGCCCTTGTACGGGTCGGGACGGCGCAGGCGGCGGATGTTCGCCGAGATCTGGCCGACCTTTTGCTTGTCTATGCCGGTGATCGAGAACTTCGTCGGAGACTGGACCGCGAACGTGATGCCCTCGGGCGCCTCGATGACTACGGGATGGCTGTAGCCCAGCGCGAACTCGAGGTTGGCGCCCTTGAGCTGCACGCGGTAACCGACCCCGAAGATCTCCATCTTGGTGGTGTAACCCTCGGTCACGCCGGTGACCAGGTTGGACACCAGGGTGCGCGACAGCCCGTGCAGCGAGCGGTTGCGTCGCTCGTCGTTGGGGCGGGTGATCACAATGGCGCCGTCGTCGTTGCGGGCCACCGTAATCGGTTCGGCGACCGTCAAATTCAGGCTGCCCTTGGGCCCCTTCACCGAGACGTTCTGGCCCTCGATCGTTACGTCGACTCCGCTGGGAATCGGAACCGGCTGCTTACCAATGCGCGACATAATCTATTGCTGCCTCTCCCGCTACCACACGTACGCGAGGACTTCGCCGCCCACGCCCTGTCTGGCTGCCTGACGATCGGTCAGCAGGCCCGAGGAGGTCGAGATGATCGCCACACCCAGGCCGCCGAGCACGCGCGGCAGGTTGGTGGATTTCGCGTACACCCGCAGACCGGGCTTGGACACTCGCCGCAGTCCGGCGATGCTGCGCTCCCGGGTGGGTCCGTACTTGAGCTGGACGATCAGCGACTTGCCCACCCGAGCGTCTTCGGTCCGGTAATCGCTGATGTAACCCTCGCTCTTGAGGATCTGGGCGATGTTGGCCTTGATCTTGGAGTGCGGCAACGTCACCTCGTCGTGATACGCCGAATTGGCGTTGCGCAGACGTGTCAAGAAGTCTGCGATCGGATCCGTCATCGTCATCGAGCGCCACTCCTCTTCATCGCTGCGGCCCCCTCGCCGCTGCGCTGCTGGGGGTGCCCCCACTGCATCGTTGTTGTCGCAGTCATGACAGTGTCTGTCACCTTCCTCGCGGTGGTTCCCGGTCCGGGCCTGTCGCGTGCCTGTTCTGGGTTGGTCTTGGGGTCCTGGCTCTTACCAGCTGCTCTTTTGCACGCCGGGCAGCTCGCCCGCGTGCGCCATCTCGCGCAGGCAGATCCTGCACAGGCCGAATTTGCGGAAGACCGCGCGCGGGCGGCCGCACCTGTTGCAGCGCGTGTAGCCGCGCACCGCGAACTTCGGCTTGCGTGCGGCCTTGTTGACCAGTGCCTTCTTCGCCATCTGCTCAGTTCTCCTTGAAGGGAAAGCCGAGGGCCCGCAACAGCGCTCGTCCTTCGTCGTCGGTCGTCGCCGAGGTGACGACGTTGATGTCCATGCCGCGAGCCCGGTCGATCTTGTCCACGTCGATCTCGTGGAACACCGACTGCTCGGCCAGCCCGAACGTGTAGTTGCCCACACCGTCGAACTGCTTGGGCGAAAGCCCGCGGAAGTCACGGATACGGGGCAACGCGATCGAGGTGAGACGGTCGAGGAACTCCCACATCCGGTCTCCGCGCAGGGTGACGCGGGCGCCGATCGGCATGCCCTCGCGCAGCTTGAACTGTGCGATGGACTTGCGCGCCCTGCGGATCTCGGGCTTCTGCCCGGTGATCAGCGCAAGGTCGTTGACCGCGCCGTTGATCAGCTTCGCGTCCCGCGCCGCATCGCCGACGCCCATGTTGACAACGACTTTCGTCACGGTCGGGATCTGCATGACGTTCCCGTAGCCGAACTGCTGCTGCAACGAATCGCGAATCTCGCTGCGGTAGCGCTCTTTCAGGCGGGGCTGAACTTTCTCTGCGGTGGTCATCAGATGTCCTTGCCGTTGCGCTTGGAGATACGAACCCGCTTGCCGGTCTCCTCGTCGACCCGGTAGCCGACGCGGGTGGGCTTACCGTCGGAGTCGACCACCATCACGTTGGAGGCATCGATCGGCGCCTCCTGGGTGACGATTCCACCCGACTGGGCTCCGCGCTGGTTGCTCGAAACCGCGGTGTGCTTCTTGATCGAGTTGACGCCCTGGACCAGGACCCGGTTGCGCTCCGGGTAAACCTTGAGCACCTTGCCTTTGGCGCCCTTGTCCTTGCCGGCGATGACCAGGACGGTGTCGTCCTTCTTGATTTTCATCTACAACACCTCCGGGGCCAGCGAAATGATCTTCATGAACCGCTTCTCACGCAGCTCGCGGCCGACGGGGCCGAAGATGCGCGTGCCGCGCGGGTCGTTGTCGGGCTTGATGATCACCGCGGCGTTCTCGTCGAACTTGATGTAGCTGCCGTCCGGGCGGCGGCGCTCCTTGACGGTGCGCACCACGACGGCCTTGACCACATCCCCGCGCTTGACGTTGCCGCCGGGAATGGCGTCCTTGACGGTGGCGACGATGACGTCCCCGATGCCGGCGTAGCGTCGCGACGAACCGCCGAGCACCCGGATGCACAAGATCTCCTTGGCGCCGGTGTTGTCGGCGACCTTCAGCCGCGATTCCTGCTGAATCACTCGATCTCCTGACCTGGTTGCGTGTGCACGGCAGGAGGCAAGCCACAGCCCACCGAATAACCTGACATGCGCGGTCTTTGTCACCGAAGGGCACGCGGGGCCGATTCGCACCGGCCGAGGTCTGCCCAAGGCAACCCCTAGAGTCTAGGTGACGACCAGCTCAGAGCCAAATTCGCGGCCGAGGCGGCTTTAGGGCGGGCTCAAGGAGCCGTTCCCCCGATTCTCCGGATATCGCCGAGGTGGTGCACGCCTTCGTGCATCGCCTGGCGCACGAACCAGCGGGCGGTGCGCTGTTCGCCCGGCAACCGGGTCGCGGTGCGGTCCCAGTCCTGGTCTTTGACGCGCGCGACCTCGTCGCGGAAGCCCGCCACCGCGGCCGCGAGCTCGTCGAGCGTGGCGTCGATGTCGCAATCGTTGTACCGGAAACGGCGGGCCCGCAGATCGTTGAACATCGGCTCGCACGCGGGCTCGTGCTCGGTGCGGACGCGGTGCAGCCGGATGGTGAAGGAGACGTAGACGTCCCGCAGATGGCAGAGGTATTCGGCGACCGACCACACTTCGGGACTGGGCCGTGACCGCCGCGCCCCGGGCGGGATCGCGGAGATCGCCTCCCGAACCGCGTCAGGCAGGCCGGCGATGACACCGGCCGCCTCGTCGGGCCGAGTGTCCGAGTAACTCATTCCACAATCAGCGCAGGCGTAATCTTCGGCCGCCAGTGGGGGCAGGGACGCGGGCATCTCCAAATCCTCCACCTAAAGCAGTGGCGGCCCGTTCGCGACTACGGACACATCTAGAGAATCCGGGGCACGCGCCGGGCTGCGAAGACATCCCTCGCGGCTCAGCCGTCGATGTGCATCGGCGGGTCGGCGAAGGCGGGATCCGAGGGGTGCTGGTCGGGCCCCATCGACTCGCAGTGCCCGTCGGGCACCAGGTAGGAACTGGCGCCGTTGGGAATCAAGCGGGGAACTGCCACGCAACGTTGCCAGGTGCCGTCGGTCTGGACCGGTCCGTCGCACTTACTGAGGACGTTTCCCCCGTACTGGCAGCCGGCGCTGGCCGGCGGCGCCGAGGCGATCAGCTCCGCGGCCAGGAGCAGGCTGGCGAATCCGCCGACGATGCCGCGCTTCATGCTTGCCTCCCGTCACATCGCCGCTGGGGCGTTGCCGAGTGCTTGGGGTGACACATAGCGTCGACGGCCCAGCCAGCAAGTAATGACGCTACCGCTTGGGTGACCTTTTTTGGCCCCCTTCGAGGGCTAGTCCCCTTGCCGGACCCAGGCAGAGATGTACAAGCTCATCGCCGTGACGAGCGCGATCAGCACCCATTGGACGATGGCCTGGTCGATCCACGAACCGGGCGGTGGTGCGCCGGGAAGGATGTTGCGCAGCGGGACGATGGCGAACAGGTTCGCGGCGTACCAGGTGGCGAACGGCGGCAGAAACTTCCTTCTGCCCAGCGCCATCGGAATGGCGACCAGCAGCGCCAGGGTGGGCAGGCTGATGAGGACCAGGCAGATGCCCAGGTCGAAGATCAGCGGGCCCTTGGCCCTCTTCAGGGTGATGACCACGTTCCCGTTGTCGGTGCCGCGCTGCGTCGGGAGCGCTCCGGGGTCGTGGACGCGGTTGACGGTGATGTCCCATCCGTCCAACTCCCCGGTCACCTCGACCCGGGCGGGCACCTTCTTCAGGTTGTCGCCCGAACCGACGAAGGCGTCGGCGGAGATCGGCTCGGTCCGGTAGGAGTCGAACGGCCAGTTGCCCGGATCACCGTGCGCCACGACCGTGGTACTGAGTTGCGCCGGCGCCTTGCCCTTCGGGTAGTGCAGGTCGCCCAGGTCGCTCGTCGGGTACAGGCGCACGGCGACGTCGGTGCCCAACACGTCGAATCGGTTGTCGTAGGCCGAAATCCCCGGATAGACAAGCACATTCACCGCGAGGCGCTTGGCGACCGGCTTCAATTCCTCGACCTGCAGCTGCACAATGGTCGCGTCGCCCCCGCCCTGGCCCAGGTCCAGCGGAGGCAGCGGCCCCTCGGACCTCTCCAGCCAGTGGACGCCGAACAGGGACAGCATGTAGGCCGTGACGACCACCGCCAGGACGGCCACCCCGATCACGATGCGCGGCCGCTTCGCCATGTGTTTGCGGGCCGGCGGTGCGGACGGTGCCGGCGCGTCCGATGGGGGCGGCGGTGCCGGTGCCGCGGGAGCCTCGGCGGTCATTGGTAAGCCACTGATGATTCAAGGCTCGTCGAGGGCCACACGTGGTCAGATGCTAGCGACCTCCCGCACACCCTGCGCGCCGATGCAGGCCACGTCACTCGCCGTCCATCCGGCGGTAACCCGCTCGTCGTTTCAGCTGTGGGCGGCGCCGCCGGGAGTGGCCCGAGTTTGCTGTGTGACACACCGGAACCCGATGTGGGTGGTCGCGGTGTCCTGCGACTGCGGTGACCGCGCGGCCGGACGATAGCGGTGGCAGTATTCCGGCGCGCACAGGTGCGAACCGCCCTTCAGCGTCTGGCTGACGGCCGGATCCGCCGGCCCTGTCGGGGCGCAACACGCTTTCGGTGGCTCGTCGAGGCGGTGGTGCGCGGAGAACCGTGTAGCGGTCCACTCCCAGACGTTGCCGATCATGTCGAGCAGGCCGAACCCGTTGGGGGGGAACGTCCCCACGGGCGATGTGCCCACCCAGCCCAGGGCGCCATCGTTGCGGTATGGGAAGCGGCCCTGCCAGGTGTTGGCCATCAGCCGACCGTCGGGGTTCGGTTCGTCCCCCCACGCATACGTGCCCGTGCCCCCGCCGCGGGCCGCATACTCCCACTCGGCCTCGGTCGGCAGCCGCCGGCCGGCCCACCGCGCGTACGCGGCGGCGTCGGAGTAGGCCACCTGCACCACCGGGTGCTCGGCCCGGTCGGTGAGATCACTGTCCGGCCCGAACGGATGGCGCCAGCTGGCGCCCGGTACCCAGTCCCACCATTGCCGCCAGTCGTGCAGGTCGACCGGGCCGGGAGTGGGACGAAAGACCATGGCGCCCGGACGCAGATCGGCCCGGTCCGCCCCCGGGTACAGCGCCGGGTCGATAGGCCGCTCGGCAACCGTCACAAAGCCTGTGGCGGCGACGAATTCGGCGAACTGCGCGTTGGTCACCGGGTGTCGCTCCACCGCGAATGCGGGCAGGGTGACGGTGTGGATCGGCGCCTCTTCGGGATAGAAGCTGGTGCACCCCATGCGGAACGATCCGCCCGGTAGGTCGACCAGCTCGGTGAGCACCAGTTCAGGGTATGACGCCGGCAGGCGGGCGGTGCTCACCGCGACGAATGACCAGTTCATCGGCAGTTTGTTTGTCCGTTAATCGCCGGCTGTAAGTGTGTCAACGTGAAGCGCAATCCACCGGCGGCCGCCATCAGCCTGTTCGCTGCGGCGGCAGTGGCGGTCTCAGCATGCAGCACCGATTCCCACCCGATGCTGGCGTATGCCGCCGGCGCCAAGGTGGAGTGCGGCGGCAAGCAGGCTCTGACGGCCAGCGGCTCGACCGCGCAGGCCAATGCGATGACGAAGTTCGTCGCCGCCTACGGGAAGGTCTGCGCCGGCCAGACCCTCAACTACACCGCGAACGGATCGGGCGCCGGAATCGGCGACTTCCTGGCCGGCAAAACGGATTTCGGCGGATCGGACACGCCGCTGTCCGGAGACCAATATGCCGCGGCCAAACAACGCTGCGGCGGCGCCGACGCGTGGAACCTGCCGGTGGTGTTCGGCCCGCTGGCCATCACCTACAACCTCGGCTCGGTGGACTCCTTGGTGCTCGACGCGTCGACGATAGCCAAGATCTTCGACGGCACCATCACGCGCTGGGATGACCCGGCGCTCACCGCGCTCAACGCATCGATGCCGGCCGAAGAGATTCGTGTCATCTACCGCAGCGACGCGTCCGGGACCACCGACAACTTCCAGTCCTACCTGCAGGCCGCGTCCGGCGGGGCCTGGAGCAAGGGCACCGGCAAGGCGTTCAACGGCGGCGTCGGCACCGGCGCCACCGGCAACAACGGCACCGCGGCACTGGTGAAATCGACCGAGGGCGCAATCAGTTACAACGAGCTGTCTTTCGCGCTGCAGCAAGGGCTTTACGCCGCCGAGATCAAAACCCCGGCGAGCCGCAGGTCGTTGCGGCCGGTGCGGATCGGCACCGACACCGTCGGCAAGACCATCACCGGCGCCAAGATCGTCGGTAGCGGCAACGACCTGGTGCTCGACATCTCGTCGTTCTACAACCCCGCCCAGCCCGACGTCTACCCGATCGTCTTGGCCACCTACGAGATCGTCTGCTCGAAGTACCCGACGCTGGACGTCGCCAAGGCCGTCAAGGCGTTCCTGCAGGCGGCGATCGGACCCGGCCAGGTGGAGCTGGCGAAGAGCGGATACATCCCGCTGTCGCCCAACTTCCAGGCCAGGGTCTCGAGCGCCGTCGACGCGATCAGCTCGGTGGAGGCACCGAATCCGGAGTAGGCGTCAGGCCCTCTTCGGCGGCTTTTTCTCACGGGATCGCCACCAGGCGACGATGAACAGGGACATCGCCGAAACCAGCCCTATCAATACCCACAGCACGACGGCCTGGTCGATCCAGGAACCCGGCGGTGGAGATCCTGGCAGGAAGTTGCGCAGCGGGACGACGGCGAACAGCAGCGCCGCGAACCAGGTTCCCAACGGCGGCAGGAAGGTGGTCCGGCCCAACGCCATCGGGATGGCCACCCACAATGCCAGCACCGGCAGGGCGATGAGGACCAGGCAGATGCCGACGTCGAAGATGAGCGCGCCCTTGGACCGTTGCAGCGTGATGATCAGATCGTCCTGCACATCGGGGTTGGCGTCCTCGGGGTCGTGGACGCGGGTGACGGTGGCGTCCCAGCCGTCCAACTTTCCGGTCGCCTCGACGCGGGCAGGCGCCTTTTCGCGGCTGGCGCCGGTACCGGTGAACACGTCGGCGGCGATGACCTCGGTCTTGTACGTGTCGAACGGCCAGTTGGCGGGATCGCCGTGCGCGACGATGGTCGTGCTGACCTGGGCCGGCGATTTTCCGACCGGGTATTGCAGGTCGCCGAGGTCGTTGTCGGGATACAGGCGCACCGCGGCGTCGGTGGTCAGCACCCCGAAGTTCTTGTCGTACAACGAATCCTTGGGGTAGACGGTCACATTCACCGTCAAGCGGTTCGCGACGGTATCCAGCTTCTCCAGCCGTACCTGAACGACGCTGTCTTCAGCCTCCACCTTGCTCAAATCCACCGAGGGGAGCGCGGGCGCCGACTTTGCCAGCAGGTGCACAGCGATCAGCGAAAGAGCGTAGATGACAATGATGGAGGCGACGATTCCAAAAGCGATGGCGATTTGCCGACCCCGGTGGTTGGCGGGCGCCGGCGGCGCGGGAGGCGCCGGAGTCCCGGCGGTCATTGAGGCATCACGGGCCAGATGCTAACAGGGACAACGGCAAATTTCAGGGGATAATGACGGCGAATTGCTGCATTACCGTCGATTTTGCCGCTTCGAAACCGGGCGCTTTGCCGGGCCCCTCCAGATGGACGGCGACCAGGTACGCCTCGGTGTTGGTCCAGATGTGGGTGATGCGGTCGGCGAACTCGTTTGCTCCGGCCCCTCCGTTGGTCCCGCTGAGCAGCTGGCTGCTGTAACCGCAGAATTGGGCCGCCGTGACGGTGACCTTGGCCCCCGGGTTCGCCGTGCCCAAGTCGGTGGCGTAACGCAGGAACGCGCCACCGGGGCCGAGGTCGGTGCGGGCGATGGTCACGCGCACCGACATGCGGTCGGGGCCGGTCGACGTCAACGCCACGTCGCCCGTGCCGGGGGCCGCATTCCAGCCGTCGGGCAACGGGACCGTGAGCACGGGCGCCACCGGGTCCGCCACCGATGCCTTGGTCATGGAGCCGCTGGCGGGCGGCGGGAAGCAAACCAAGGCATTGGGCGGAATGTGGTCGGGCAGCGTGGTTTCGATGCCGGGCACCGGCTCGGCCGGGTCGGAAACTCGCGTGGTGGCCGACGTCGACGCGGCGGTGCCACCGATGGCCGTTCCGCCGGTGGTCTTCTCACATCCCACCGCAGCGAGCGCCAACAAGCACAGCGCCAGGGCTTCAGTCGCGCGAAAACGCAAGCGCAATTTCAGCTTCCACGTCTACATAGGGCCGGCCGGACAGGTCGACGGTGACCTGCGCGATGGTGCCCCCGGTGAATGAGAACGGCGCTTTGTAGCGGCTGCACACTCCCGAGCCGCCGTTGCGGCCGACGGTGATCCCGGCACCCGCGATCCCGAACGTTCCGGGCTGGGTCTGCACGTCCGCGAGCGTGCCGACCACCTCGTCGTCGATGAACAACGTGACGTCGCCGAGCGGCGTGTGGCTGTTCGGCACGGTTCCGGTCCGCGAATAGTTCACGCCGAGCAGGTGCCTGCCGAGCGGCACCGCGCCCGATGAGGAGACCGTCTGCTGCCGTTCGCCCAGGAAGTTGTAGACGTAATGCAGGCGCCCATCCTGGATGAACAGCACGTGCCCGCCGTGGGCGCCGCCCTGCTTGAACAGCACCCCTTCCGTGCCGGTGGTATCCACGCTCACCTCGGCCAGCACCGCGAACGACCTGCCGCGGATTTCGGCGGCGGCGCCGCTGCTCACGTCCGCGCAGTCGGGGTAGTAGACGTAGCTGGACCGGTCACCGCCGAGATACGGGCGGAACCGCGTCATCGTCTCGAGGATGTTCAGGTCCGAGAGCGGCAACCCGTTGTACTTGGCGGCTTCGGAGTACCACAGCGCCTTGAGTTCTTCGAGCTTGTCCGGGTGCTCGGCGGCCAGGTCGTGGCACTGGCTGCGGTCGGCATCGATGTGGAACAGCTCCCAGCGATCGTCGTCGAAGTGCGACCAGCCGGCCGGCGTGGCCGCATGGACGGTGTTGGCGAACCAGCCCTGATGCCAAATCCCGCGGGTGCCCAGCATGGAGTAGAACTGGGTCTGCTTCGCGGTCTCGGCGGCCGGATCAGCAAGGGCCGCTTTGAAACTCACGCCATCCAGTGGCTTCTGCGCGATGCCCCGGACGGTGTCGGGGGGCGTCATGCCCAGCAGGTCGTAGACCGTGGGCGTGATGTCGCAGACGTTGACGTAGTTGTCGCGGATCTCCCCGTGTGCGGCAACACCATTGGGCCACGAGATGATCGCCGTGTCGGCGATGCCGCCCTCGTGCGACGCGTACCGCTTGTACAGCTTGTACGGGGTGTTGAAGGCCATCGCCCAGCCGATCGGGTAATGGTTGTAGGTCTCCGGGCCGCCGAGGTGGTCGAACAGCTTCATGCTCTCTTCGACGGTGTCGATGTAGCCGTTGAAGAACTTGCCCTCGTTGACCGATCCGTTCGGGCCGCCCTCCCCGCTGGCGCCGTTGTCGGAAATCACCACGATGAGGGTGTTGTCCATTTGACCGGATTCCTCCAAATAGTCCAGGATCCTGCCGATTTGGGCGTCGGTGTAGCTGAGGAAGCCAGCGAAAACCTCGGCCATCCGGGAGAACAGCTTCTTCTCGTCGGCGTTCAGTGAATCCCACGGCCGCACCGTGTCCTGCAGCGGCCAGGGCTCGCCCTGCGGCCCCTTGACGTCCAGGTACGGGTTGACCGGAGAGAGTTCGGTGTCCGGCGGCACGATGCCCATCGACTTCTGGTTTTCCAGCACGATCTCGCGGTAGGCCTCGTAGCCCATGTCGAAGCGGCCGGCGTAGCGGTCCGCCCATTCGGAGAAGACGTGGTGCGGCGCGTGCCCGGCGCCCGGGCACACGTAGCTGAACCACGGCTTGTCCGGCGCGATCACCTTGGCGTCGCGGATGAATTCGATGGTCTTGTCGGCGATGTCCTTCGAGAGGTGATAGCCGTCCTCGGGCGTGCCCGGCGGGTTGACCGGATGGTTGTCGTACATCAGGTCGGGATACCACTGGTCGGTCTCGCCGCCCAGGAAACCGTAGAACCGTTCGAAGCCGCGCGAGGTCGGCCAATGTCGTTTCGTCGAAGCCAGATTGGACTCTTCGAGCGGCGTCAGGTGCCACTTGCCGATGCAGTACGTGTTGTAGCCGCGCTCGGTGAGCACTTCGGAGAGCAGCGCGGTATCGAACGGGATCCGGCCGTTGGCATTCGGGAACGCGTCGGTGAACTCCTCGATGGTGGCCATGCCGACGGTGGTGGCGTTGCGGCCGGTCAGCAGCGAGGCCCGGGTCGGCGAGCACAGCGCGGTGGTGTGAAATTGCGACAGCCGCACACCACGCTCGGCGATGCGGGTCATGGCGGGCATCTCGACCAGGCCGCCGAAACAGTCCCACGTCGCGATGCCGGTGTCGTCCCAGACCAGGTACAGGATGTTCGGCGAGTTCTCCGGTGCGATCGGCGCGGCGTATGGGCCCCAGTCGGGCTCGGAGTCCCGGATATCTAGCTCGATCTTGCCTTGGAAGTCACGGGAGTCAGTCGACATGCGCCGAGCGTAGCGCCACTGCGAGAATTACGATCTTTTTTCGGCGGCGTCTCGCCCGCAAGCGAGCGGTGCCCCCATCCCGCAAAGCAAAACGCCCAAGACCCTAAAGTCTCGGGCGTTCTGATGTTCCTTGGGGGCTACTTGGCCTTCTCGAGTATTTCGACGAGCCGCCACCGTTTGGTCGCCGACGTCGGACGCGTCTCCATCAGCGAGACGCGGTCGCCGATGCCCGCGGTGCTGTTCTCGTCGTGCGCCTTCACCTTCTTGGTGGTACGGATGATCTTGCCGTACAGCGGGTGACGCACGCGGTCTTCCAGCTCGACCACGATGGTCTTCTGCATCTTGTCGCTCACCACGTAACCGATGCGGACCTTACGCCGGCCACGCACCTTCGGGTTGGCCGGAGTGTGCTGGGGGCCCTTCTCTTTCGAGGGTGCGTCCTTTGCGGCCGCCTTAGGAGCCGCCTTCGGGGCCGCCTTCTTCGCTTCTGCCATCAGGATTCCTTACCGTCGGGCCCGGAAGCCAGGCCCAGTTCTCGTTCGCGCAGCACGGTGTACACGCGCGCGATCTCCTGCCGCACCGCGCGCAGCCGGCGGTTGTTGGACAGCTGCCCCGTTGCCATCTGGAAACGCAGGTTGAACAGCTCTTCCTTGGATTCGCGCAGACGCTCGGTCAGCTCCTCGTCGGTGAGCTCACGCAGTTCGCCAGGCGAAATTCCCACTGCCATCAGAACTGATCCTCTCGGGTCACGATGCGTGCCTTGATCGGCAGCTTGTGGATTGCACGGGTAAGGGCCTCCCGGGCCACCTGCTCGTTGGGGTAGCTCAGCTCGAACAGCACGCGGCCCGGCTTGACGTTGACCACCCACCATTCCGGCGAGCCCTTACCCGAACCCATCCGGGTTTCGGCGGGCTTCTTGGTCAGCGGGCGGTCCGGGAAGACGTTGATCCACACCTTCCCGCCACGCTTGATGTGGCGGTTGATCGCGATACGCGCGGACTCGATCTGCCGGTTGGTGACGTAGGCGTGCTCCAGGGCCTGGATGCCGTAGTCACCGAAGTTCACCGCCGTGCCGCCGCTGGCGATGCCGCGCTGGCGGGGGTGGTGCTGCTTACGGTGTTTAACCCTGCGGGGAATCAACATGATTCAGCTCTCCGTGCTCTCCGGTTCTGCGGCGGGCGCGGCCTCGGCCGCTGCGGCCGCAGTGCTTTCTTCGGCGCCCGCGGCGGCCCGGCCGGCCTCGGTGCTGGTCGCCGTGGTGCCCGACGCACCGCTGCGCCGGGGGCGCGTGCCCGACGGACGCTCGCGGCGCGGACGGTCGGCGCCCGCCGGAGCGGCTACGGCCGGTTCGCGTTTCCCGCCGACGATGTCGCCCTTGTAGATCCACACCTTCACACCGATCCGGCCGAAGGTGGTCTTGGCCTCGTACAGGCCGTAGTCGATGTCGGCGCGCAGCGTGTGCAGCGGCACCCGCCCCTCGCGGTAGAACTCCGAGCGGCTCATCTCCGCACCGCCCAGGCGACCCGAGCACTGCACCCGGATGCCCTTGACGTTGGGCTGACGCATCGCCGACTGGATGGCCTTACGCATCGCACGGCGGAACGCCACCCGGTTGCTCAGCTGCTCGGCGACGCCCTGGGCCACCAATTGCGCCTGGGACTCGGGGTTGCGGACTTCGAGGATGTTGAGCTGAACCTGCTTGCCGGTCAGCTTCTCCAGGTCCGCACGGATGCGGTCGGCCTCGGTGCCGCGACGGCCGATGACGATGCCGGGGCGCGCGGTGTGGATGTCGACGCGCACCCGGTCGCGGGTGCGCTCGATCTCCACGTCGGCGATGCCGGCGCGCTCCAGCCCGGTCGACAGCAGCTTGCGGATCGCGACGTCTTCTTTGACGTAGTCCGCGTACTGCTTGTCGGCGTACCAGCGGGACTTCCAGTCGGTGGTGATACCCAGCCGGAAGCCGTGCGGATTGATCTTCTGGCCCACTAGTCTGAGCCTCCCTTCGCTTCCGAGGTCTCAGCAGTTGCCTTAGAAGTCTTCGCCTCGGCGGTTTTCGCCGCAGCCTTCTTCGCAGGTGCCTTCTTGGCGGGCGCCTTGGTGGCGGCCTTCTTCGCGGGCGCCTTCGCCGCGGCCTTGCTGGCCTCCGCGCGGCGGGCCCTCGTCGACTTCGCCGAACGTTGGTCCTTGGCCGGCCGGCTCTCCACCACGACCGTGATGTGGCTGGTGCGCTTGCGGATCCGGAACGCGCGACCCTGAGCTCGCGGGCGAATGCGCTTGGCGGTCGGGCCCTCGTCGGCATACACCGTGGCGACCACCAGGGTGGCCGGGTCCAGCCCGTTGTTGTTCTGCGCGTTCGCCGCGGCGCTGGCGATCACCTTGGCTACCGGCTCGCTGGCCGCCTGAGGCGCCCAGCGCAAGATGTCGAGCGCGTCGGCCACCGACCGGCCCCGCACCAGGTCGATCACCCGGCGTGCCTTTGTCGGTGAGACCCGCACGAACCGCGCCTTGGCGACCGCCGACGGGAATTCAGTTGTGGTCATCGCCGTTTGGCCTTCCGGTCGTCCTTGATGTGCCCCTTGAAGGTTCGCGTCGGCGCGAATTCACCAAGCTTGTGACCGACCATCGACTCGGTGACGAACACCGGGACATGCTTGCGTCCATCGTGAACGGCAAAGGTGTGACCGATGAAGTCCGGGATGATCGTCGAACGCCGAGACCAGGTCTTGATGACCTGCTTGGTGTTCTTCTCGTTCTGGACGTCCACCTTCTTGAGGAGGTGGTCGTCGACGAACGGGCCCTTCTTCAGGCTGCGTGGCATGTGCTTGTACTCCTAGTCCCGGAACTTCCTCAGCGACCGTGCTTCTTGCCGGTGCGCCGGCGCCGGACGATGAGTTTGTTGCTGGCCTTGTTCGGGTGGCGGGTGCGGCCCTCCGGCTTGCCCCACGGGCTCACCGGGTGGCGACCACCGGAGGTCTTACCCTCACCACCACCGTGCGGGTGGTCCACCGGGTTCATGACCACACCACGGACCGAAGGGCGCTTGCCCTTCCACCGCATCCGGCCGGCCTTGCCCCAGTTGATGTTTGCCTGCTCGGCGTTGCCCACCTCGCCGACCGTGGCGCGGCAGCGCACGTCGACGCGGCGGATTTCACCGCTGGGCATACGCAGCGACGCGTAAGTGCCCTCTTTACCGAGCAACTGGATGCTCGAGCCGGCGGACCGCGCCAGCTTGGCGCCACCGCCCGGCCGAAGTTCCACCGCGTGGATCACGGTACCGGCGGGGATGTTGCGCAGCGGCAGGTTGTTGCCGGGCTTGATGTCGGCGTTCGCGCCCGACTCCACCACGTCGCCCTGCGAAAGGCCTTGCGGCGCGATGATGTAACGCTTCTCGCCGTCCAGGAAGTGCAGCAGCGCGATGTTGGCGGTCCGGTTCGGGTCGTACTCGATGTGCGCGACCTTGGCGTTGACGCCGTCCTTGTCGTTGCGGCGGAAGTCGATCACCCGGTAGGCCCGCTTGTGGCCGCCGCCCTTGTGGCGGGTGGTGATGCGGCCGTGTGCGTTACGGCCACCGTGGCCGTGCAGCGGGCGCACCAACGACTTCTCCGGCTCCGAGCGGGTGACCTCGGCGAAGTCGGAAACGCTGGAGCCGCGGCGGCCGGGGCTCGTCGGCTTGTACTTACGAATTGCCATGTCTAATCAGGTCTTTCTCTCGCGCGCGGCTAGGCCGGGGCCCCGAACAGGTCGATGGGCTTGCTACCGGGCGCCAGCGTGACGATGGCGCGCTTGGTGCCCTTGCGCTTGCCGTATCCGGTCCTGGTGCGCTTGCGCTTGCCCTGTCGATTCGCGGTGTTCACCGATATGACCTTGACGGAGAAGATCTTCTCGATGGCGATCTTGATCTGCGTCTTGTTCGAATCGGGGTGCACCACAAAGGTGTACACGTTGTCATCCAGAAGCCCGTAGGACTTTTCCGAGATGACCGGGGCCAGGATGATGTCGCGGGGGTCGGTGATGGTCGCCATCTACGCCGATACCTCCTCGGTGCTAGCGGTGTTGGCGCCCGCCTGGGCACTGATGTAGGCGTTGAGCGCCTCAACGCTGAACACCACGTCGTCGGAGCGCAGCACGTCATAGGTGTTGAGCTGGTCGGGCGTCAGGATGTGCACACCGGGCAGGTTGCGCACGCTCTTGGCGCCGGCCTCGTCGCTGCGGCCGATCACGATCAGCACCTTCTTGCGGTCGGTCAGCGTGCCCAGGAATACCCTGGCGTTCTTGGTCGACGGCGTCTGGCCCGACA
The DNA here is from genome assembly GCF_001665605.1 of Mycobacterium sp. 852014-50255_SCH5639931. Classification (GTDB taxonomy): domain Bacteria; phylum Actinomycetota; class Actinomycetes; order Mycobacteriales; family Mycobacteriaceae; genus Mycobacterium; species Mycobacterium paraffinicum. The sequence continues at coordinate 253,804 of NZ_LZSV01000017.1, read as the reverse complement.
CCAGCTCGGTGACCGCATGAATGCGGCCGTTGCGCGCCCGGTCCGACAACGCGCCGCGCAACGCCGCGACGATCATCTTCTTGGGGGTGCGCTGGGAGTAGTCGCGCGGCTTCGGGCCGTGCACGACGCCACCGCCGGTGAACTGCGGGGCCCGCGTCGAACCCTGACGGGCACGACCGGTTCCCTTCTGCCGGTACGGCTTACGTCCACCGCCGCTGACCTCGCCGCGGGTCTTGGTCGAGTGCGTGCCTTGGCGCGCCGCCGCCCGCTGCGCGGTGACCACCTGGTGCATCAACGCGATATTGGCCGGGGCGTCGAACAATTCGGCCGGCAATTCGACCGAACCGTCGACCTTGCCGTCCGGCGTCTTGACGTCAATCTTGAGTGTCTGGCCTTTAGTCGCCATTACTTCTCACCTCGTTTGATCGCGCTGCGGACCACCACGAGTCCACCGGTGCGGCCGGGGACCGCACCCTTGATCAGCAGCACGCCGTTCTCGGCATCAACCTTGTGCACCACCAGGTTCTGCACCGTCACCCGGTCGTTACCCATCCGGCCGGCCATCCGGGTGCCCTTGAAGACGCGCGCGGGGGTGGCGCAGCCGCCGATGGAACCCGGACGGCGGTGCACCGCCTGGGCACCGTGGCTGGCGCCCTGGCCGCGGAAGCCGTGGCGCTTCATGGTGCCGGCGAAGCCCTTGCCCTTGGAGGTACCGGTCACGTCGACATAGGCGCCGTCGGCGAAGATCTCCGCCGTCAGCTCCTGGCCGACTTCGTATTCGCTGGTCGCGGCCTCGTCATCCAGCCGCAACTCGGCGAGGTGCCGGCGCGGGTTCACGCCCGCGGCGCTGTACTGACCGGTCACCGGCTTGTTCACCTTGCGGGGGCTGATCTCGCCGTAGGCCAGCTGGACGGCACTGTAGCCGTCGCGCTCGGGTGTGCGGATGCGGGTGACCACGTTGGGCCCCGCTTTGACCACCGTCACCGGGACGACCCGGTTGTTCTCGTCGAACACCTGCGTCATGCCCAGCTTGGTACCCAGAATGCCTTTTCTTGCCATGAGTTCACCAAGCCCCTACTGGATGTTGACGTCGACACTGGCCGGAAGGTCGATGCGCATCAGCGCGTCGACGGTCTTCGGCGTCGGGTCGAGGATGTCGATCAACCGCTTGTGAGTACGCATCTCAAAGTGCTCCCGCGAGTCCTTGTACTTATGCGGAGAGCGAATGACGCAGTACACGTTCTTCTCAGTCGGCAGCGGCACCGGACCTACGACACTGGCACCCGTGCGGACGACGGTCTCGACGATTTTGCGCGCCGATGCGTCGATGGCCTCATGGTCGTAGGCCTTGAGCCTGATGCGGATCTTTTGTCCCGCCACGCTTCTCCTACCCTCACTCCACTTACAAAAATCCGTGTCCGGACCTGGTGCTCCCAGCGCGCTGATCGAGCCCGGGTCACCCTGGGCCGATCGAGCGTCGCGCCGGATACTGCGCCGCTGTTTACCTGTCGTGGTCCACCGGCCCCCGCGGTCGGGTGTGTCACCCTCACGCAGCCTGGACCGCGACAAAATTTGTCGCGCTCCAAGGATGGGACCGGACGCGCCCGTTTGGGCGCTGGTCGTATGCCCGACCAGGCGCAAACCCGGCCCAAGGCAACCTGAACAGTATGCCCTAGATCATGGGTTTGGCCAAATCCCGGCCGAACGCCGCCGGCCCGGCCCCGCCGGGCGGTCAACCCGCTGGTCAGCGGCCGTCGCCGGCCTCAGGCACCCGCCGATTCGACGCTCGCCGCGCCGGCCCGGTTGTGTGCGCGCTGAACATAGAGGAAACCGTCGACGGCCGCGAGCGCGCACTCGCGGTAATCGAAGTCGGGAAGCGTGGAAAGGCGCCCCAGCACCAGGGGGCCGATGAGCAGCGCGATGGCCCGGGAGCGGTCCACCTCGCCGAGCTCGTCGGCCTCCGGGCTGTCGAAGATGGCGTCGAACGGGGCGGCGTACTGCTGGGCGATGCGCTCGCGCAGCGTGGTGATCGCCGCGCTGTCCACCGCCTGGCTGTCCCGGGGTTCCGGCATCTCGTCCAGGTCGCGGCCCAGGGCCAGCCACGACATCGCCGTCATGACGACGGGCGCCTGGGCCACCGACTCGGCCTGCGCCAACACCACCGCAACCAGGCGGTCGCGCAGCGAACCCTCGGCCGGCGGCGTGGGCGACGGCGGGATGAGGCTGTTGAAAGCCGCTGCCAGCAAATCGTTTCCGCTCGGGAAATGGCGATACAACGTGGCTCTCGCGACGTTGGCGGTACGGGTGACCGCGTCGACGGTCACCGCGCTGGGACCACCGGAACTCAGCAGCGTGGCGGCGGCCTCGAGCAAACGGGCCCGCGAGCGCGCTGGGCGGGGGTCGCTGGTACTGCCGGTGATTGTGACCCACCTCCCTGTTTGGGAACGAGACTATCGGTCTACCTACAAGACTATCGGTCTCGAAACTTCCCAACGCCACCGTGAGGAGGCGCATCATGGTCGAAACCCTGGTCCGGCCTGACCAGCGTACTGATGCAGTCAGCATCGGCAATAGTCTCCGAGCGAGAAACTGGACGCTGGCCGTCGCCTGCATGGGGGTCGCCCTGGTTGTCGCGTCGATGACGGCGCTGAACACCGCGCTGGGAGACCTGGCGGTGGCTACCTCGGCCACCCAGTCGCAGCTGAACTGGATCGTCGACGGATACACCGTGGCCCTGGCCTGCCTGCTGTTGCCCGCGGGCGCGATCGGCGACCGCTACGGCAGGCGCGGCGCCCTGCTGATCGGCTTGGTGGTCTTCTCGGTGGGCTCGATGGCTCCGGCGATGATGCACAGTCCGGCGCAGATCATCGCCGGCCGCGCGGTGGCCGGGATCGGCGCCGCCTTCGTGATGCCGGCAACGCTGTCGCTGCTGAGCGTGGCCTATCCGAAAGCCGAGCGCACCAAGGCGGTCGGGATCTGGGCCGGCACGGCCGGATCCGGCGGCGTGCTGGGCATGATTGGTTCCGGTTTGCTGCTTCGCTTTTGGGACTGGCACGCGATCTTCTGGTCACTCGGCGCCGCCGGGCTGGTGATCTTCGCGCTAGCGTGCACCGTCGCCTCGTCCCGCGACGGCGGCGCCCCGCGGATCGATGGGCTGGGCGCGGTCCTGATCGGCGCCGCGGTGGCGATCGCCGTGGCGGCGATCCTGGAGGCGCCGACCCGCGGATGGAGCAACCCCCTGGTCTGGGGCGGGCTCGTCGCGGGCGCGGTGCTCGCGGCGGCGTTCGGTGCCGTCGAGCTGCGTCTCGCGCGGCGCAGCAGGCAACCCCTGCTGGACGTCCGGTTGTTCGCCGACCCGAATTTCGCCACCGGCGTCGCCGCGATCGTCATCCTGTTCGGCGCCACGTTCGGGTTCTTCTACATCGGCATGCAATACGTGCAACAGATCATGGGCTACTCGGCCCTGGCGACGGCAATCTCGTTCGGCCCGTTCATGGTGCCGCTGGGCATCTTCTCGGCGCTGTCGTTCTGGTACGTGCCCAAGCTGGGCCTGCGGCTCGTGCTCTTCATCGGCACGCTGCTGATGGCGGTCGGATTCGCGTGCATGTACCGGTTGAACCTGCACTCTTCCTATCTGGAATTCGCCTGGCCCACACTGATACTGGCAACCGGCATCGGAATCTGCACGGCGCCGACGACATCGGCGATCATGGGAGCGGTGCCCGACGAGAAGCAGGGCGTCGCCTCCGCGGTGAACGATACGTCCCGGGAGATGGGCGGCGCGTTGGGAATCGCGGTGGCCGGTTCGATTCTGGCCGGCCGCTATTCGCACGAACTCGCCCCGAAGTTGGCGGACTTTCCCGGGCCCGTCCGGGGGCCGGCCACCGATTCGCTGGCCAAAGCCGTCGAGGTGGCGGGCCGGATGGGGCCCCAGGGCCACCAGCTGGCCGACATCAGTAAGGGCGCGTTCCTCGCGGCCTTGCACGCGTCGACGATCACGATGGCCGTGATCGTCGCCGCCGCCGCGCTGCTGATCGCGGTTTGGGCGCCGGGCCGCGACGGCCGGCAGCTTCGGCCGGTGCGCGGGATGCTGTCCGGCCGCCGCCGCTGACGCGCCGCCAGGCCAACACCGCTCCGTCCAATACTGTTGTCCGACAGCAGGTTCAACGCTTGAAAACCTCTGCCGGTTCTGGTATCACGAGATGTATATCGACAGATACAGATCATCGCTGCGAGGCGAGGTGGATGTGGTGTTGATGGGTGTTACCAGCGTGGTCGAGCCGGTATGCCCGGTGATGCGTGAGGCGGCGGCGATCGTGGAGGCCGAATGGATACGCCTGAGGCGAGGGAGCGAGCCGGCTCGGCACCCCAGCTGTGAGTTTCCCACGGCGCGGCGCTGCCGGCGCCGGACGAGCACCCTGGTGTCCACCGAGTCGACGCGCGCCGGACGCGCGGCGCACACCCTCGCGCGGCGGGCTCGCTGGCTGGTCTCCCTGATCTGGGCCCGGCAGCGTTCACCTCCGGCCTGCCGACATGTTTCACGCATCGGCGAAGGGAGGTAACCGAAAAGAGACAAGCACGGGCAATCGAACAGTGAAATGGCGACCGTGCAGTCCACGGATATTGCGACGCATTTTCGCGCGAAGCACCACTCGCGCGCGCACTGCCACTTGCCGTGGCCGTCTACGTGGACCGCATGAATAATCGCCGCTCGCGGGGCGGGCCTCATGCCTCACCCTTGAGGCCCGCCCTCACGCTCTTTCCGCATCACCGAACGAATTCGGCGGCCCGATGACCGATCATGACCACGGTGGCGTGCGGCCCCCGGCTGGTGATGGCGGGCAGGATCGAGCCGTCGATCACCCAAAGGTTGTCGATGCCGCGCACCCGGCAGCGATGGTCGACGACGGCCCGCGGGTCGTTATCGGCGCCCATCGGCGCTGTGCCGCATAGATGTTGCGACGTGGACCATACGGGCTCACCGACATGCGTTGCGGTACGCGCCAATTCGCGGGCCAGTTCGGCGCCTTGGCGTAGCGCCGCGACGTCTTCGGGCTCGCTGTCGTAACGGTGCTCGATGCGGGGCGCCGCCTCGGGGTCCGCCGACGCCAGCGTAATGCGCCCCCGCGCGCGCGGCCGCATGAGCGCAACCCCGATGTGCGGCCAGTCCGCATGACCGGCGGTGCCGTCCCCGGTCATCGCGACGAATCCCCCTGTGTAGGGTCTGATCTCGAGGCCATCGGCGGTGCTGAGCACGACTTCGAGCACCGGCCGGCCGGGAGCCACCGTCCAATCGGTGGGCAACACCCACTCGGGGTGATCGCTGAACGACGCCCCCACCGGCAACGGCTTCACCACGGGTACGCCGACGGAGCGCAGTCCCTCCTCGGCTCCGATGCCGGAGAGCATCAGCAGCTGTGCCGTTTGGATGGCACCGGCACACAACACGATCCGGTCTGCGGTCAGCGTCAAGCGGCCGTGCGGGCCGATCACGTCGACACCCGCGGCGGCGGTGCCGGCGAAGCGCAACCGCGCGGCGCGCGTCCGGGAGTGCAATGTCAGGTTCGGCCGGCGCAGCGCCGGCAGCAGAAATCCCGCGCCGGATCCGGTACGCACACCGTCCACGATGTTGAGCGGGACGGCGCCCATTCCCGAAACCAGTTCCGGCCCACAGTCATTGAGATCTTCGATCCAGTCGAACCCGGCGCGCTGCGCGGCGGTGATGAAACGCTCGGTGGTTCCCGTGATTTCGTGGGTACGACGGACCCGGATGGGACCGCTGTCGCCATGGGCCGGCCCGCTGAAGTCCAGGTCGGTCTCGATGGCGCGGAAGCTCTCGAGGACGTCGGACCAGGCCCATCCGGGTAGCGATAACCGGTCGAAGTCGCGCGGCAATCCGCGGCAGAAGTAGCCGCCATTGATTGCGCCCGAGCCGCCGACGGTCGCCCCGCGCACGATCGGATGCGCGCGCATGGGTCGATCGGTCAGGCTCGTCTGATAACGGCGCACCAGCGGGCTGCCGATCCCGATCGGCAGCTGCAACCCGTTCGCGGTTTGTGCGAGCAATCCCGGATCATCGAGGGCCGGCCCCGCCTCGAGGACGGCCACCACACAGCCCGGCTCGGCAGAAAGACGTTCGGCGACAACCGATCCAGCGCTACCGGCACCGACGATCAGCACGTCGCTGTGCGGGGCGGCCTTACTCAAGGGCGGGTCAAGGTGGCGGCTAGCTCCGAATCTGGGGTTTCAGCGCCCGCAGGTTGCGCTCCCGCACCACACCCCACCACAACCCGAGGCCGTACGCCAGGTCGTCGACCCGCTTGAGCAAGAGATAGGTCAGCAGGCCGATCGGTTCGGCATCGTCGCCGACGGCGTCGCGGCGTCGCAGCCAGTCCACCACGCCGTCCATGATCGCCGCGACCAGCACGACGCGTCGGAAATGTCGCGACAGCGTGGCGGCAAGCAGCGCCACCGGCCAATAGTGCCGACACAGGGCCGACGCCAGCTGCAGCGCCGCCGACCACAGGCCACGGGTCGCGATCATCGCCACGTCGGCGATGGACGTCTCGGCGCCGCGCATCGCCCTGGCGATCCTGCGACCAGTCAGGACGGCGACGACGACGGACGCCAGTTGGGACAGGCTGGTCCCGAACGCCATCAGGATCCAGGTCATCAGCGCCCAGCCGGAGATCACCACCGGGGCCGTCTTGTCCGGGTGGCGAACCGAGAGCGGGGCCGCCGATCCGCCATAGAACGCCTTGCGCGCGAGCCAATCCCGCAGTTCGGTGCGGTGGTCGTGAGCGACCACCGCGATGGGTTCGTAGCGCAGCCGGGCGCCGGACTCGATGAGCCGCCAGCACAGGTCGACATCCTCACCGGATTGCAGGGTCTCGTCGAACCCGCCGACACTGCGGAGGGCGGAGCACCGACAGATGATCGCCGCGCTGGGCACGTAGGACACCTGGCTGTGGGGCAGCACGGGCGCCTCGCGCTCGCCGAGGTCGAGCGACGAGTGCACCGCCTCGTAGCGAGCCACCACATTTTCACTGGGCGACAAACCGACGATGCGTGGCGCGGACAGGGCGACGGTGGGATCGCAGAAATGCCCGAGCAGCGCCTCCAGCCAGCCGCGCCGCGGCGCGACGTCGGAATCCAAAAACGCGACGTAGTCGGTGCTGCAGGCGGCCAGCCCGGTGTTGCGGGCGGCGGCCGGGCCCCGGGAGCGGGAGTGCCGCAATACTTCGACGTCGCAGTGCGCGCCGATGAAATCGTCCGGCTCGATCGGCGGGAACGAACCGTCGTCCACCACGATGACCCGCAGGCCGCGCAGTGAGCTCACCAAGCGGCGAACCCCGGAAAGGTTGTTGCGCACCGGAATTACCACGGTGACGTCGTTGTGCGACGGCCCGCCCGCCGGCCGCGGATGCGCCACCGTGGCGTCGAGCAGGGTGCGGGCCAGCTGGGCACTGACGTCGTCGCGAACCTTCAGCCGGCCGTCGCACAGCATGTCCTGGGCGGCCGGCGCCAGCTTCAGCAGCCGGGTCGGCGAACCACCGAGCAGCGCAGAGCCATCACCGAGCACCCGCACCCGCCGGTCGACCTGGACGGCGAAGCCATCCGGCAGCCGGGCCGCCGTCATGTAAGCATCCCGTCGTGCCCGGGCGACCACCGGGCCACTCGCCGGACACAGCCGTCGACCATCTCGGCGAGGATGCGCTTGCCCTCGGTGACGGTCGCGGTGGTCGGGTCCCCCAGCACGCCCACGGGGCTGACCGCCGCGACTCCCCCGCGCCGCATCGACGGGAGTAATTCCGGCAGCGGCGCCCGGTTGCCGGCGAGCCACCGGTCGGTCAGCACGTCTCCGGGCGAGATGTGCAGCAACATCGATGTTTCGGTGTGCCCGGCGTGGGCATCGCCGCCGTCGGCCAGGCATGGGCACCAGCCGGCGTCGCGCCCCTCGGCCCGCAGCCGCGACACCGCCGCGGTCAGCGCGGCGACGTTGCCGCCGTGGCCGTTGACGAAGACGAGGCGGTTGGCCCAGCTAGCGGCCGACCGGCCGTACTCGACGAGCAGCATCGTCAGGGCTTCGGTGCCGATGGAGATCGTTCCGGCGAAACTCTGGTGCTCGCCGCTGGCGCCGTAGGCGATGGCCGGCGCCAGCAACCACTCGCGCTCGAGGCGCGCTTCGAGACCGGCCCGAGCCCCACGGGCGACCGCGGTGGCGATCCGGGTGTCGGTGTCCAACGGCAGATGCGGGCCGTGCTGTTCGGTCGAGCCCAGCGGGATCAATATCGACGGCGAGGTGCCCGATAGCTGGCTTGACGTCGCCATTGCCAATTCGCCGAGTACGGGCACTCGGTGATGGTAGGACGAATTCACCTGGCGTGCACCAATTGTTGTTCGGAGAAAACATTTTTTTTCTGACTGGTTCATCAGGGGTTCGAAATTTGTGCTCGTTCGTCACGGATACCACGCGTGTACCACCGTTTTAGGGCCGCCGAGCATTCCGGGTAAATCTGCCCGGGATTCGGTGATTAGCCGATCAGGCGTCCCCGCCGGACGGGACACCCAGCGCCCGGGTGAAGCCGGCCGGCACCAGGATGTCCTCCGGGCCGAGGTCCTGGACGCTGGCATGGCCCAGACCCATCAGCGCCGAGTCGATGCCCCCGCGCAGGATGTCGAGCACGTTCTCCACGCCCGCCTGGCCGGCCGCGGCGAGGCCCCACAGGTAGGCGCGGCCGATCATCACCGCGCGCGCCCCGAGCGCCACGGCCTTGACGACGTCGCTGCCGCGGCGGATGCCACCATCGAGCAGCACCTCGACCTCATCGCCGACCGCGGCGGCCACCGCGGGCAGGGCGCGGATGGAGGCCGGTGTGCCATCGAGATTGTTACCACCGTGGTTCGACACCGAAATCGCCGAAACACCGGCATCCACAGCCCTTTTCGCGTCATCGATACGCATCACGCCCTTGAGCATGAAGGGGCCGCCCCACAGCTCGCGTAGCCAGGCGATGTCCTCCCACGTCGGGGGCGGCGTACCCATCCACTCGCCGTAGGCCGCAAAAAAGGGCGGACCGGATTCACCGCGGCGACCCTGGTTGGGCACCCGCAAATCCGGCGGGCGCAGTGTCTTGCCGTATTTCCACAGCCAGCGTGGCTTGAACACCGCTTCCGGAGACTGCCGCAGGACGGTCCGCAGGTTCATCGCTTCGGGAATCTGGGGACTACCCCAGTCGCGCCCGTGGGAGAACGACCAGTCGGTGGTGACGATCAAACCGACCGCACCGGCCTGGCGCGCCCGTTCCACCCGCTCGGCGATCGCGTCGCGCCCGCCCAGCCAGTACACCTGGAAGAAGATCTTGGGATTGGCGGCGATGACCTCCTCGATCGGTTTGCTGGCGAAGGAGGACAGGCCCATCGCCGTTCCCCGCGCCGCCGCAGCCCGCGCGACCGCGACCTCACCGTCCGGATCGACCGCCTGGACACCGGTTGGCGAAATCAGCACCGGCATCGAAATATCTTGTCCCATCACGGTAGTCGATAGGTCGCGCTTTTCCTGCGCGCCCACGACGTGCGGGGCGAATCCGAGTTCACCAAACGCCGCGACGTTATCGGAGACGGTGACTCCCTTTTCGCTGCCCGCAAGCAGCGCCGAGTAAACGGATTTCGGCAGCCGCCGCTTCGCGCGCTGCTGCGCGATGGCGACGGTTTCAAACCACTGGCCGGCCATGATCACACTGGGCTTTCGTTGCACAGCCGTGCTGGTGGCACGTCCGGCGGCCGCACCGACAGCGTCAAGGGCACCGGCTGGCGAACCCGCCGCCCGTGGGAATGGTCGGCCCGGGGGCGCGGCGTCTCGCGCCGGCGGGCCAGCGCCGACGCGCTGTGCCCCTGGACGCATTCGGGATCCGGCCCGTCCATCGGCAGGCCGGTGAAGAACTTGGCCGCCATGCAGCCGCCCCGGCAGGCGTCGTAGTGGCCGCAGCTGCCGCACGCGCCCGCGGACTGCGGTTCGCGGAGCTCACGGAACAGCGGTGCGTTCTTCCAGACCTGGTCGAACCCACCGTCCGAAAGAACATTTCCGGCCAGGAAACGGTCGTGGATGGCGAACGGGCAGGCATACACGTCGCCCACCGGGTCGATCAGGCACACCACCCGGCCGGCACCGCACATGTTCAGCCCGGCCAGCGCGCCGGAGGACCCCAACGGCGACAGATGGAAGAAGGAGTCGCCGGTGAGAACCCGCTCCCCCTTGGCCACCAGCCAGTCGTAGAGCTGCACCTGCTGCTCGGCGGTGGGGTGCAGGTCCTCCCAGACGTCCGCGCCCCGGCCCGAGGGACGCAGCCGCGTGATCCGCAAGGTGGCGCCGTAACGGCTTGCCAGCGCGGCGAATTCGTCGAGCTGGTCGACGTTGTGCCGGGTGACCACGACGGAGATCTTCGCGTCGGCAAAGCCCGCGTTGGCCAGGTTTTCGAGCGCGCGCACGGCCATGGCGAAGGATCCCGGGCCCCGGACCGCGTCGTTGACCTCCGCGGTGGCCCCGTCCAGCGAGATCTGGACATCGACGTAGTCGCTGGCGGCCAACCGGGCGGCGACCTCTTCGGTGATGCGGACCCCGTTGGTGGAGAACTTCACCCCGACGTGGTGCGCGGTGGCGTAATCGACCAGCTCCCAGAAGTCCGGGCGCACGGTGGGCTCCCCGCCGCCGATGTTGACGTAGAACACCTGCATGCGTTCGAGCTCGTCGATGATGTCCATGCACTGCCGGGTGGACAGCTCCCGCGGATCCCGTTTACCCGAGGACGACAGGCAGTGCACGCACGCCAGGTTGCAGGCGTACGTCAGCTCCCACGTCAGGCAGATTGGCGCATCCAGCCCGCTCTCGAACTGCTCGATGAGCCGCGGCACTCTGGCCAGTCCGGCGGTCATGGAACCTCCTGAGGTACCAACATCTTCGAATCGGCCAACACGCCCAGCGCGTGTAAGTACGGCGCCTCACCCGAGTCGTCCACACCCGCCGCGCGGCAGGCGGAATGCACATCGGGATGGTCGGCCAGCGACCGCACCACCGTCAGAATGGTGCGGTTCTTGAGAAAGGACAGCTTGCGGGTGCCGAAGTGATAGAGCAGCGCCCCGAACGGTTCGGGTCGAACCGCCACCTGTGGGTGCAACCGCCAGCCGTGGTCGGGGTCGAACACGCGGGTCAGTAGACCCCGCACATGCCGTCGATGGACACCTCTTCGACCAGGGTCTCGGCGACGAGCTGGGTCTCGGTCTCGGTTTCGTGGTCCACGGGTCATTGCCTTTCGTCGGTTCTTGACAACGATGGGGATCGAGTCACAAGCTTCGTCAGAATATGGCATCGAGTGCCGAAACGGAAGGGCGGGGTCTCATGGTGCCGCAGCCACGGGTGGGCCGTCGCCGCTCGACAACTCCGCACCACATCACCGACGTCGCCATCGAACTGTTCAGCGCCCGCGGTTTCGCCGACGTCAGCGTCGACGACGTCGCGCGGGCCGCCGGCATCTCGCGGCGGACGCTGTTTCGCTACTACGCGTCCAAGAACGCCATCCCCTGGGGCGACTTCGACACCCACCTCGCGCACCTGCGCGACTTGCTCGACAACGTCGATCCGCGGGTGCCGCTGGGCCAGGCACTGCGCGATGCGCTGTTGGCTTTCAACACCTTTGACGAGTCCGAGACCGCACGGCACCGCGAGCGCATGCGGGTGATCCTGCAGACGGCCGAACTGCAGGCCTATTCGATGACGATGTACGCGGGCTGGCGCGAGGTGATCGCCGGGTTCGTGGCCCGCCGGTCGGACCGCAAGACGACCGACCTGCTGCCCCAGACGGCCGCCTGGACCATGCTCGCGGTGGCGCTGTCGGCCTACGAGCACTGGCTGGGTGACGAGTCCGTCCCGCTGCCGACCGCGCTGGGCAACGCGTTTGACGTTGTCGGCGCCGGACTGGACAGGCTGGATCGGTGACCGGTGACCACCTGCTGCACACCCTGCGCGCGCAGGGGCGGTTCTGCGCAGGCTCGGGCTCACCGATGTACGGGGAGCTTTTCGAGCTGGTGGCCATCGACGTTGCCGCCGGCGGCGTCTTCGCCGCCATCTTGTCCGGGCACGAGGACGACCCGTCGCGCCTTGCGGTGCCCCTGCGGCTGCTCGGCGGGCTGCACCGATTGGTGCTCGACGGCCGGGCAGCGCAATTGCGCCGGTGGTATCCCAGCACCGGGGGCAGCTGGGATGCCGAGTCGGCGTGGCCGGAGATCAAGGACGTCGCGGCCGGCCACTCCGAGGCCCTGCGGGCGGCGTTGCGGCAACCGCCCCAGACCAACGAGGTCGGGCGGTCCGCCGCGCTCATCGGCGGCCTGTTGCGCGTCAATTGTGAATTCGACCTGCCGATAAGGCTTTTCGAGATCGGATCGAGCGCGGGGCTGAACCTGCGCGGAGACCATTACGGTTACCGATTCGCCGGCGGCCAGTGGGGGCCGGGTGATTCGCCGGTGACCATCGAGGACGCGTGGCGCGGAGCGCTGCCGCACGGCCGGGTACGGATCGTCGAGCGGCACGGCTATGACATCGCACCCATCGACGTCACCGGGGCCGACGGGGAGCTCACCGTGTTGAGCTACGTGTGGCCCGACCAGAGCGCCCGACTAGAGCGGTTGCGCGGCGCCATCGAGGTCGCCCGGCGGGTGCCGGCCGGGCTGGAGCGCCAGACGGCGGCCGACGCGGTCGCCGGCCTGACGCTGGCCGCGGGCGCGCTTACCGTGCTGTGGCATTCCATCACCTGGCAATACCTGTCCGGCGAGGAACGGGACACCGTCCGCGCGCGCGTACAGGCGCTGGGCGAGCAGGCGGATGAGCGATCGCCGTTCGTCCACCTCACCCTGGAGCCGGCGCGTGACCGGCCCGACTCACCCATCCGGTTCTTGGTGCGGGCGCGCCGCTGGCCGGGCGGCGACCTCGAGATACTCGGCGAATGCCATCCGCATGGCCCGCCGGTGCGCTGGCTGTGAGCTCTGGACACGAAAACTGCTGGGGCGCAGCTGCTTCCGCCGGAGTCAGCCCAGCACATCCGCGATGGGCGCGCCGGCTGCGATCTTGGCGCGCACCTTCATGACCTTGCCGGGCATCCCGCCGCCCACCACCCCGACCAGCACCCCGTCGCGCTCGTAATAGGCCAGGAACTTGCGGCCGTCGTCTTCGACGAGGTGGACGGTGTCGGTGGCTTCGGGCTCTCCGAGGCATTGGATCTTGACGTCGTACTGGTCGCTCCAGAAGTACGGAACGACCACGGCCGACGAGACTTCCTGCCCCAGCATCGCGGGCACCACCACGCGGGTCTGGTCAGCGACGTTGCTCCAATGTTCCACGCGCGCTTGATGTCCCGTCGCGTCGCGCCAGGAGGCGACGTCACCGAGCGCCCACACGTTCGGCGCGCTGGTCCGTCCGGCCTCGTCGCAGAGCACGCCGTTGTCGACGTAGATGCCGCTGCCCTCGAGCCAGCCCGTGGCGGGGTGGGATCCGATGCCGACGACCACCAGGTCCGCGGCGAGCTCGGTGCCGTCGGTCAGCATTACGGTGTCCACCCGCTCGTCGCCGCGCACTTCGGCCACCCCGACACCGAGGCGCACGTCGACCCCCTCCGCGCGGTGCAGGCGCGCGACCAGCTCGCCGATCCGCTCGCCGAGCACCGACGCCAGGGGCGTCGGCTGCGGCTCAACCAACACGACGCCCACCCCGAGGCTGCGTAGGCTGGCCGCCACCTCACAGCCGATGAAGCCGGCGCCGACGACGACGGCACGCTGGCACGCGGAGGCATGCTCACGCAGCGCCATGCTCTCGTCGAAGGTGCGCAGCACCCGGATGCCCGCTAGATCGGGCAGCGTCGGGATGCGTCGCGGCACCAAGCCGGTCGCGATGACGAGTTCGTCGTAGCCGATCACGGACCCGTCGGCCAGCGTCACCGTCTGGGCTCCGGTGTCCAGGCTGGTTGCCGCCGCACCGAGCCGCAGGGTGATGTCGTTCTCGTCGTACCACTCGCGCGGTTTGAGGGCCACGTCGTCGACCTCTTTGCGCAGCACCTCTTTTGACAGCGGCGGGCGATCGTAGGGCACGTGCACCTCGTCGCTGATGATCGTGACGCGGCCGGCGTACTCGGATCGGCGCAGTTGCTCGGCGGTCCGGGCAGCGGCCAGACCACCACCGACGATCACAATTCCTTTGCTAGCGGTCACGTGGAGTTCATACCACGATCGCTGGTCAATACTTCAAGGCGCCCTTGTCCACGGGGATCTGCGTTCCGGTCACCGTGCCAGAGCCGTCGCCAGCTAGCCACGCCACGACATCGGCCACCTCATCTGGCGTCATGAAGCCGTTGGGCTGCAAGGGCATCGGGGGGAAGCTGTGCACGAAGCTGGGATGGCGGGCAAATATCTCCATCATCGCCTCCGGCTCGATCATCGGGGTGTCAACCGAGTAGGGGTGGATGGAGTTGACCCGGATGTTGTATTCGCCGAGCTCGATGGCGAGGGTGTTCGTCAGCGCGGTGAGTCCGTGCTTGCTGGCCGAGTAATGCCCGTTGCCTGGAGTGGCTTTCAGCCCCGCCGACGAGCTGACCACCACGATCGAGCCCCCGTTGCCGGCTTCGATCATGGCGGGCACGGTGGCGCGCAGTGTGCGCCAGGTGCCGGTCAGGTTGACCCCGATCACCGTGTCCCACTGCTCATCGGTCAGCTCCCAAAGCCGGCCCCAGCTCAGGACTCCCGCGTTGGCCACCACGATGTCGAGCCGTCCGAATTGTTCGACGCCGTCGGCCACCAGTTGGCGCAGCGCGGCGTCGTCCCGGATGTCCGCTTCACGGGCCAGCACCTTGCGGCCCTCGGCTTCCACCAGGCGGACGGTCTCGCCGAGGTCCTCCGGCGTGGCCGGCGTGTAGGTCAGGCTCTTTGACGCCGGGGCGCAGATGTCGAGCGCGATGATGTCGGCGCCCTCCCGGGCCAGCCGCACCGCGTGCGAACGGCCCTGGGCGCGGGCGGCGCCGGTAATGAAAGCCACTCGCCCCTGCAGTGATCCAGTTTGTCCCGCCACGCAGCCAGGCTAGCAGCGAAACTGAAACCTGTTCTAACTCGCCCGCCGATCAGATTTCGGAGATGATCTGGGCCCGCCGGCTGTTGTACTCCTGGTCGGTCAGCGCGCCACTGGCGCGCAACGTCTCGAGCTCCTGAAGCCGCTGAGCGATCGACGGCTGCGGGGGCGTCACCACCGGTGCCGGGCCCGCGGCAGCGGCTGGCTGGGCGGCCTGCGCGGCCGGCGCCTGTTGTTCGGCCGCGCGGCGCACCACCGCCTGGACCTGCTGGCGCAGCCCCGGGTTCGACCGGATGTCGACCATCCGGTTGAGCGGAACGTTGTTGGCCTTGAGAATCTGCAGGATCTCCATCAACGGGCCGGCCTGCCCGCTCAGGTCGTAGGTCCTGTTGTCCTCGGCCACGGTGAACTGCGCCGGCACCAGACCGTTGACCAACGCGCTTCGCTCCCAGTCGATTCGGTACTCGTTGGTGTTGGGGTTGACCAGCACCACCACCTTGCGGGCGCTCAGGTTGCCGAGCCGGGTCACGCTCGCGATCACCCGGTCTTCGCTGTCGAACGGCAGAAAACCCGGCCCGGAGATGTGCAGGTTCACCTTCACCACCTGCTGGTTGTTGATCCACGTCCCCGTCTCGGTGACGCCGGTGATTTGGGCGAGCGCCAGCACCCCGTTCTGTTCGAGCTCCGCCGTCTTGGCCGAGGACTTCGCTCCGTAGTTGGCCAGCGCGAGCGCGATGAGCACGTCGGCCACCGTGATGAGCAGGCCGACGTAGAACATCCACTGCAGCAGGCTGCCCAGGCCGAGGGTGAAGTAGACGATCAGGAAAATCGGCCCGACCAGGCCGCCGCACAGCAAAACCACCAACTGTGCCTTCAGATAGCGCGCCAACACGAGCGTCTCCTTACCCTTGCTGGGATTTTCGTGTCAGGTTAGCTGTCGCGATGTCCCCGCGCGCGCCATAAACGCAAACCGGCCCGGCGTCAGTCCACCTTGGGTATCAGTGCCGGCGCGGGGCGCGCAGAAGACTCCGCCGACGTCGGCGCGGCGGGCGAATGGGCCGACACCATCTTGACCGGCGTGCCGGTCGATACCGGCATCGCCGGGGCCGCGGCGGCCTGCGGTGTCTCCACCTGCGCCGGCGTCGACGCGAGCGGATTGACCGGCGCCGGGGCCGGCGCCGCGGGCTGCGTGGTGGCCGGGGTATAGGCGGGGGTCACCATCCGCACCGGCGTCGCCGATGTGGTGGCCGGGGCCACCGCGGCCGGCCCCGTGGTGGCCGCGGCCACCGTCGGGCTGGCCGGTGCCTGCGCACCGGCGATCGCCGAGGCCGGCCCGACCGCCGACATCAGGGGTCCCGCCGGCACACCCGGCGCCGAACCGCCCGCGGCTGTCACCGCAGGCAGCTGCGCCGCCATCGACGCGGGGGCCGCCGCGGACTGCAGGGGCGTGGTGTTGGCGGCCTCGGTGGCGAGATAGTGCGCCGCGCCGCCGTTCATCAGCTGCACGAACTGGTTGTGAAACACGGCGGCCTGAGCGCTGAGCGCCTGGTAGACCTGAGAATGCGCGTCGAACAGCGTCGCGATACCGGTCGACACCTCGTCGGCACCCGGGGCAAGCACGCTCGACGTCGGCCCCAGCGCCATCGAGTTCGCCGACGTGATCGTCCAGCCGATCCTGGCTAAATCCGACGCCGCGGCGGCGACGTACTCGGGCGTCGCGAATACGAAGGACATCCGAACCTCCCGGCCATCTTCCCCCGACTCCCTTGTCCCGGAATCGTAGCGGAATCGTCAACATCCGGCCCGGAAAACGCGTAAAGCCCGGACCGCCGAAATCGACGATCCGGGCTCTACGGCGAACTGGACCTACTTGATGATCTTGACGACCCGGCCGGCGCCGACGGTGCGGCCACCCTCGCGGATCGCGAACCGCAGACCGTCGTCCATGGCGACGGGCTGGATCAGCTTGACCGAGATGTTGGTGTTGTCACCGGGCATCACCATTTCGGTGCCCTCCGGCAGCGTCACCACACCGGTCACGTCGGTGGTGCGGAAGTAGAACTGCGGACGGTAGTTGTTGAAGAACGGCGTGTGCCGGCCGCCCTCGTCCTTGGACAGGATGTAGACGCTGCCCTCGAACTCGGTGTGCGGCGTGGTGGTGCCGGGCTTCACGACGACCTGACCGCGCTCGACGTCCTCGCGCTTGATGCCACGCAACAGCAGTCCGACGTTGTCGCCGGCCTGACCCTGGTCGAGCAGCTTGCGGAACATCTCCACACCGGTGACAGTGGTCTTGGTGCTGGTCGGCTTGATGCCGACGATCTCGACTTCCTCGTTCACGTTGACCACACCGCGCTCGACACGACCGGTGACCACGGTGCCACGACCGGTGATCGTGAAGACGTCCTCGACGGGCATTAGGAACGGCTTGTCGGTCTCGCGGACCGGGTCCGGGATCGACTCGTCGACGGCCTCCATCAGCTCCTCGACCGACTTGACCCACTTCTCGTCGCCCTCGAGCGCCTTGAGCGCCGAGACCCGGATCACCGGGGCCTCCTCGTCGAACTCCTGGGCGGCCAGCAGCTCGCGGACCTCCAGCTCGACGAGCTCGAGGAGCTCCTCGTCGTCGACCATGTCGGCCTTGTTCAGCGCGACCAGGATGTAGGGCACCCCGACCTGACGCGCGAGCAGCACGTGCTCGCGGGTCTGCGGCATCGGGCCGTCGGTGGCGGCAACCACCAGGATCGCGCCGTCCATCTGGGCCGCACCGGTGATCATGTTCTTGATGTAGTCGGCGTGACCCGGGGCGTCGACGTGGGCATAGTGCCGCTTGTCGGTCTGGTACTCCACGTGGGAGATGTTGATCGTGATACCGCGCTGACGCTCCTCGGGAGCGTTGTCGATCTGGTCGAACGCGCGGGACTCGTTCAGGTCCGGGTACTTGTCGTGCAGAACCTTGGTGATAGCCGCGGTCAGCGTCGTCTTGCCGTGGTCAACGTGACCGATGGTCCCAATGTTGACGTGCGGCTTCGTCCGCTCGAACTTCGCCTTCGCCACTTCGTTGTCCTCCTGGACTGTTGGTGCTCGTTAAAGCAGTGTTGGTGTTTTCAGTTGTGCCGCGCCCAAGGCTTTGCAATGACCCGGCAAGATTACTCCGAGGCGATATTTACTGACCCGTCGCCTTCGCGATGATCTCCTTCGACACGTTCGCCGGCACTTCGGCGTACGAGTCGAACACCATGGAGTAGTTCGCCCGGCCTTGGGTCTTGGACCTCAGGTCGCCGACGTAGCCGAACATCTCCGACAGCGGCACGTGCGCCTTGACGACGCGTGCACCGCTCCGCTCCTCCATGGCCTGGATCTGGCCACGGCGGGAGTTCAAGTCGCCGATCACGTCGCCCATGTAGTCCTCGGGCGTGGTGACCTCGACGGCCATGATCGGTTCCAGGATCACCGGCTGGGCTTGCTGCGCAGCCTTCTTCAGCACCTGGGAACCGGCGATCTTGAACGCCATCTCCGACGAGTCCACCTCGTGGAAGGCGCCGTCGAGCAGGGTGACCTTCAAGTTCACCAGCGGGTAGCCGGCCAGCACGCCGTACTGCATGGCGTCCTGCGCACCGGCGTCCACCGAAGGGATGTACTCACGCGGGATGCGGCCACCTGTGACCTTGTTCTCGAACTCGTAGGTGGCGCCATCCTCGCCGTGGAACGGCTCGAGGCTGATCAGCACCTTCGCGAACTGGCCGGAACCGCCGGTCTGCTTCTTGTGGGTGAACTCGACCTTGTCCACGGCCCGCTTGATGGTCTCCTTGTAGGCGACCTGCGGCTTGCCGACGTTGGCCTCGACCTTGAACTCGCGGCGCATGCGGTCGACCAGGATGTCCAGGTGCAACTCGCCCATGCCACCGATCACGGTCTGACCGGTCTCCGAGTCCTGGTGGACCTTGAAGGTCGGGTCCTCCTCGGCGAGCTTCTGGATCGACAGGCTCAGCTTCTCCTGGTCGCTCTTGGTCTTCGGCTCGATGGCCACCTCGATGACCGGGTCGGGGAAGGTCATCGACTCCAGCACGATCTGGTCGTTCGGGTCGCTCAGGGTGTCACCGGTGGTGGTGTCCTTCAGGCCGATCACCGCGTAGATGTGCCCCGCCGAGGCGGTCTCCACCGGGTTCTCCTTGTTGGAGTGCATCTGGAACAGCTTGCCCAGCCGCTCCTTCTTGCCCTTGGTGGCGTTGATGACCTGGCTGCCGGAGTCGACCTTGCCCGAGTACACCCGGACGTAGGTCAGCTTGCCGAAGAACGGGTGCGTCGCGACCTTGAACGCCAGCGCGGAGAACGGCTCGTCGGTCGACGGCTTCCGCGTGATCTCAACGTCCTCCTTGCCCGGCGCGTGCCCGACGGCAGGCGGCACGTCCAGCGGCGAAGGCAGGTAGTCGATGACCGCGTCCAGCATGGGCTGCACGCCCTTGTTCTTGAACGCGCTGCCGCACAGCACGAGGTAGGCCTCGGAGTTGATGGTGAGCTTGCGCAGCGCACCCTTGATCTCGTCGACGGTGAGCGCTTCGCCACCGACGTACTTCTCCAGCAGCGCCTCATCGGTTTCCGCGACGGCCTCGAGCAGCTTGGTGCGGTACTCGTCGGCCTTCTCCTGCAGGTCGGCCGGGATGTCGACGACGTCGTACTTCTCGCCGAGCTTGGCCTCGGCGCTCCACACCTTGGCCTTCATCTCGACCAGGTCGACGACGCCCTCGAAGTCACCTTCCGAGCCGACGGGCAGCTGGATCGGGATGACGTTGGCGCCCAAGCGCTCTTCCATCGTGCGCACCGAGAAGTAGAAGTCGGCGCCGATCTTGTCCATCTTGTTGACGAAGCAGATCCGCGGCACGTCGTACTTGTCGGCCTGGCGCCACACCTGCTCGGACTGCGGCTCGACGCCCTCCTTGCCGTCGAAGACGGCGACGGCACCGTCGAGCACGCGCAGGCTGCGCTCCACCTCGACGGTGAAGTCGACGTGCCCGGGGGTGTCGATGATGTTGATCTGGTTGTCGTTCCAGAAGCAGGTGGTGGCCGCGGAGGTGATGGTGATTCCCCGCTCCTGCTCCTGCTCCATCCAGTCCATGGTGGCGGCGCCATCGTGGACCTCACCGATCTTGTAGCTGATACCGGTGTAGTAGAGGATGCGCTCCGTCGTCGTCGTCTTGCCGGCGTCGATGTGCGCCATGATGCCGATGTTGCGGACCTTGGTGAGGTCGGTCAGCACGTCCTTCTGTGCCACAGAAGTCTTCCCACTCTTTCGATTGCTTGGTTGCTGTCTATTTAGCCGCCGGCATCATCGCCGGAAGCTGTCACCAGCGATAATGCGCAAACGCGCGGTTGGCCTCGGCCATCTTGTGGGTGTCCTCACGCCGCTTGACGGAGGCCCCCAGGCCGTTGCTGGCGTCCAGGATCTCGTTCGCCAGCCGCTCGACCATCGTCTTCTCCCGGCGTTGCCGCGAGAAGCTGACAAGCCAGCGCAGCGCGAGCGTGGTGGACCGGTCCGGACGGACCTCGACCGGCACCTGGTAGGTCGCACCGCCGACCCGGCGACTGCGCACCTCCAGCGCGGGCTTGACGTTGTCGAGAGCGCGCTTGAGCGTGATCACGGGATCGGTGCCCGTCTTGTCCCGGGCGTTCTCGAGCGCACCATAAACAATGCGCTCGGCCAGCGATTTCTTCCCCTGCAGGAGAACTTTGTTCACCAGCTGGGTGACCAGTTGCGACCCGTAGACGGGGTCGTTGACCAACGGACGCTTCGGCGCGGGCCCTTTGCGCGGCATCAGCTCTTCTCCTTCTTCGCGCCGTAACGGCTGCGGGCCTGCTTGCGGTTCTTGACCCCCTGGGTGTCGAGCGAGCCGCGGATGATCTTGTACCGCACACCGGGCAGGTCCTTGACTCGGCCACCACGTACCAGCACCATCGAGTGCTCCTGCAGGTTGTGGCCCTCGCCCGGGATGTAGGCGGTGACCTCGACCTGGCTCGTCAGCTTCACGCGCGCAACCTTCCGAAGCGCCGAGTTCGGCTTCTTCGGGGTGGTGGTGTACACGCGAGTGCATACGCCACGGCGCTGCGGGCTGCCCTTCAGGGCCGCGGTCTTGACCTTGGCGATCTTGTCGCGGCGACCCTTGCGGACCAGCTGCTGAATCGTTGGCATCTACCGGCTTTCTGTGTTCGTGTTGTGCGTCTGTCGGCTGTTCTCAAGTCTTCGTACTGCAGTTATGTCCGGCCGCACTACCCCGCGGCCGGGTGTGTCGCACGCGCTGCGCACCGGAGAAGATCCGATGCATCGTGGACATGCGAATTTGCCCGGCATCCACTTCCTTACGGTTAGGCGCCGTAAGCCGCCAGGCACGAGCCTCCACAATACCCGCCGCCGGTCTTGCAGGTCAAAGCGGCGGTTAACCGTGCGCGACGCGCCGTTCCAGACCTGCCGCCAGCCGCAGCACCATGTCCGAGAACAGCGCGTCGGTGTCGATGTCGTCCATGACACCGGTCATTTCCAGCAGCACGAAGCCGTGCAGCGCGGACCAGAACTCCAGGGCCGCGTGGAACGCCTCTTCGCCGTCGAGACCGTAGGAGGACAGCACCGAGATCACCGGCGCGGCGGCGCCTCGGGTCGCCGCCGTGTACTCGGGGTCGTCACCACCCAGCGGCATCCGGGTGAACGCCGAGTACCGGCCGGGGTGGTGATGGGCGTAGCTGCGGTAGGCGCCCGCCATGACCAGCACCGCGTCGTCGCGGGCGCGGCCCTCGCCGACCCTGTTCAGCATCGTGATGATGTCGTCGATGACGCGAATCCGCACCGCGCGGCGCAGGTCCTCCAGGCTGTCCACGTGGTTGTACAGCGACGGCCCCTTCGTGCCCAGCTGCATCGCCAGCGCGTTGATGGTGAGGGCGTCCCAGCCCTCCCGGTCCAGGAAGGTGAGCGCGCCGTCGATGATGCCTTCGCGGCTCAGCTTTGCCGGGCGCGAGCCGGTTCGTCCCGCGCGCGGGCGCCCGGCCGCCGACGGCGTTTCCGGCTGAGCTGCCATGGCGGGGCCCTTCGCTTGGGATGATCGTGGTGCTTAACTAATGACTCTAGTTGACGCCGACCGCGAAACCGTTTCAGCCACGACCGGATGGACGTAATCTCATCGAGCAGATCCACCCGTCAAAGAGGGGGCCCGCAGTGAACTGGACAACCGTCGCCGGGTCGCTGGCAACCTGTGTCATCACCGTCGCCGCAATCCCCGCTCCCGCGGCCCACGCGAAAAACGGCGACACCCATGTCATCGGACAGGGCATCCAGCAAACGCTGGACTGCAACGACGCCACGCTGCTGGTCAACGGCTCCTTCAATAACGTCACCGCGCTCGGCAACTGTTACGCGGTGACGGTGATGGGCTCGTCGAACACCGTCGTCGCCGACTCCGTCTCACACGACATCACCGTCTACGGCTACGACCAGACGGTGTTCTACCACAACGGCGCGCCGTTCCTCTGGGACCGCGGCCGCGAGCTGGGCATGACCAACCGGCTCCAGCAGGTGCCCGGCTGAGCCCGACACCACACCGCCATCCAAACCTGAGGCCATCCAAATCGAGGGGAATCGAGAGACAATGTCCGCCCACATCTTTGCCCGCCCCTCGGGGCTGACCGCGCTCACCGTGGTGCCGGCCGTCGCGGCCGTGTTGATCGCCGGTTGCAGTTCGACGGCCAACCCGCCCGCCGGTTCCACGACCACAACGAAGAGCAGCACGACGACGACGAGCGCCGGGGCGACCCCCACCACGGGGTCGAGCGGGGCGAGCACCACCGCGTCGGTCGAGATCGGCAACACGCTCAACTACGGATCGATGGGCACCACCGCGACGCTTGACTGCGCCAGCGGCAAGTCGCTGAACGTGGGCGGTTCCAACAACACCCTGACGGTCACCGGCAGCTGCGCGACGGTGACCGTTGGCGGCACGGACAACAAGATCACGCTGGACAAGGTGGACACCCGCATCAGCGTGGTCGGGTTGAACAACACCATCACCTACAAAGACGGTGAGCCCAAGGTCGACAACCTGGGTTCGGGCAACACCATCACCAAGGGCGGCTAGCCGGCAATCAGGTAGCTTGCGCACGCAGGTTGCCATTGCGCCACAACGACTTTCATACCCCGATGCGTTGCGGCCGGGGCGAATGGCACCGCTACTTCTGCGGCCGTGCGGTGTTTGACCCGCACGCCGCGCCGCCGAGGTGCCGCGGGCAGATCCGGGGCATATGATTCTGCCAGCAGAACGGAATCCAGCCATGCTCACCCGTACCACTAACCACGCCCGCGCACTGGTTACGGCCATCGTGGTACTGACCGGCGTCGCGATGCTGCCCCACGGCGCAGCGGCGGCCGACCCCAACCCCGACGATCAGTTTGTGGCGCTGCTCGACCAGAAAGGAATCCCTGCGCTCGAGAACGTCCCGAGCCTCATCGCCACAGCCCACAGAATTTGTCGCCAACTCGATGGCGGAATGCCCGTGGACGGCGTGGTCGCCGACATGAAGGAACGGGCGTTCAATGCCAACTCCGGTGGCGGCCAATACCCTCCCGACCGCGTCAACCGCACCATTGCCCGCTTCATCTCCGCCGCAGTCGAGGCCTACTGTCCCAACGATCAACCGAAGATTGCTTCCCTTCAGGCCATGGCGAATCCCGTGCCCGGATCGAGCGAGTCGACGCCGCGGAGCACCTCGAATCCGTACATCGCCGCCAGTTCGTGGAGCGACCTTCGGGAGCCCCAATCGACAGTGCGCATGGTCCCCTTGGGGGAAACCGGCCAGCCGGACCCACCGCAACTTCCGCCACCGCCGCCGCCGACAGCCCAGATCCTGACGCCACCCGCGCCGGTCGCGACGCCGTCTCCACGGCAACAACCACCACCCCCGGCGCAGGAACCGCAACCGGGACCGCAACAGGAGGCGCCTGCTGCTCCTGCGCCTGGCGGCCCTCCCGGCACTGGTCCGGAGTCACCGCCCACGCCGCCCACGCCGCCGGGCAGGGTGAGGCTCGCGCCGTAAGAGACCGACCCGAGGCGCCGGCTAGCCGGCGGGTGCCCCGTGCCGGCCCGCGCCCGCGGCGAACCGTCCGGCCCCCTCGTTCGCCTCGGCGGCGACGCGGGAGATGCTGGCGAATTCGAAGTCGAGCGCCTCGGGTTCCGTTGTCCCCCATTGATGTAGCGCCGAAAGCCGGTCGGACCGCAGACACTGCTGCGGCAGCGCGGCCAGTTGCGAGGCCAGTTCCTCCGCCGCTTGCCGCGCCTGGCCATTGGGCACGACGCGGTTAGCCAACCCCATCGCGAGGGCTTCGTCGGCCTTGACGCCGCGGCCGGTGAGAATCATGTCCATCGCGCGGCTGTGCCCGATCAGCCGCGGCAGCCGCACGGTGCCGCCATCGATCAGCGGCACCCCCCACCGGCGGCAGAACACCCCGAACACGGCGTCCTCCTCGGCCACCCGCAGGTCGCACCAGAGGGCCAACTCCAGGCCCCCGGCGACGGCGTAGCCGCTCACCGCGGCGATCACGGGTTTGGACAACACCATCCGCGTCGGACCCATCGGGCCCGCGCCCGTCCGGTGCACGGCGTTCGCGTCCGGTGTACCGAAGGCCTTCAAATCGGCTCCGGCGCAGAATGTTCCACCGTCTCCCCATAAGACGGCGACCGACGCGGTGTCGTCGCAGTCGAATTCGTCGAACGCCGCGTACAGCGCCGCGGCGGTGGGGCCGTTGACCGCGTTGCGCGCCGCCGGGCGGTTCAGGACCACCGTCGTCACCGGGCCGTTGCGTTCGATACGCACCGGATCGTTCATTTTGCCTCCGCAAATAGTGGTTCGCGCCGCTCGAGCAACTCGGTGGCGAAGTCGTGGTAAGCCGCGCGCAGCCGGGCGCCGGGCCAGTCGTCCGGCAGCAGTTCGTCGGGCAGCACCGGGTCGGTCAGCAGGTGCCGCACCGTCGCCGCCGCGACCACGAAACGGCCGGGAATGTCTGGCGCGGTGGCCATCTCGTCGAGCATGCGGCTGCCGGCCCGGGCCCAGGCCGGCAGGTCCCACAGCTGGGCGGCCAACTGGGCGGGATCGTCGTCGCGTGCCCGCAGGACGCGCACGCGGGCGTCGATCTCTGGGTCGAGGTCGAGCTCGAGGTTGTCGGGTCGCATCCAGACGCCTTCGCGCAGTTCGCCGAATCGCTTGGCGTGCAAGGCATTTCGGAGCGTCGCCCGGGTGCGTGCGTCGCCGCCCACGCTGGTCACGATCAGCGTGATCCACTCCCCGCGCCACGGCCGGACTCGCGGGTTGATGGCGTCGTCCTGCCGCCGCTGGCGGGCCAGCAGGCGATCCGAGAGCCGGTAGCCGTCGGCGGAGCGGATCAGGTCGCCCCCACCCACCATGCGGGTCAGCGCCACCCGCAGGGTGGTCTCTTTGATGCCGAAATCGGCAGTGAGCTTGACCAATTCACTCGCGCTGGCGCACGCCGGGTGGGCCCCCAGCAGGACGCTGAGCACCACCGACCGGGCCGTCATGGTGGGCATGGGTTACACCTGTGACGCGCGGCGGCCGTAGTCACCGAAGGGTTCGTCGCGATGCCGCACCGCGTCCCGGAAGCCGTGCTCCACGGCGTCGGCGACGAAGGCGTGCCCTTCCGGGGTGTGCCGGGCAACGCCGTCGAACACGGTGCTGACCATCCTGCTGGTGGCCACACCCTGTTGCAGCAGAGCCGAATTCAGCGCGAGCTTGACCATCATCAGCTGGTTGACGGGCACCGCGGCGATCCGCTGCACGAGCCGTTCGGTGCGCTCGTCGAGGTCCGCCGGATCCGGCGCCTCGACCGCCAGGCCCCATTCGGCGGCCTGCGCGCCGGTGATGCAATCACCGGTGAACAGCAGGCGCTTGGCGCGCTGGTCGCCGAGCCGGTGCGCCCACAGCCCGGCCGCCGGGACGCCCCACACCCGCGTGGGCGGGTAGCCGATCTTGGCGTCGGCGGCGGCGATCACCTGGTCGGCATGCAGCGCGATGTCGGTGCCCCCGGCCACGCAGTAACCGTGGATCTTGACCACCGTCGGCTTGTCGGCGTGCATCAGGCTGGAGAAACCGCGCACGAACCGGCTCATCATCTGGTAGTCGATCATCGGGTCCCAGGGCTGGTCGGGTAAGTGGTTGACCGCCTGGGTTTTTCCGCTCAGTACGGTGCCCGCATAGGCCCCGGTCCCGCCGGCCGAGCCGGTGCGGTCGGCGTAGGCGCTCAGGTCGAAGCCCGCGCAGAACCCCTCGCCGCGGCCGGACACCAGGATGACGTGCACATTGGGGTCGAGGTCGGCGCGCTCGACCAGCGCCGAGAGCTCCAGCGGGGTGTCCGCGACGATCGCGTTGCCCTTCTCCGGCCGGTTGAAGGTGATCCGGGCAACCCGGTCGGTGACCTCGTAGGTCATGGTCTTCAGGTTGTCGAAGTCGACCGGCCTGATCGCGTGAGTCATATTGGGACTCAGCCCTTGACCAGGGCACGCTCGAGGATCGGGGCCAGGTCCAGGCCGGCGGGCATGGTGCCGTAGGCCCCACCCCACTGGCGGTCGAGCCGGGTGGTCAGGAAGGCCTCGGCGACGGCGGGGTGGCCGTGGCGCACCAGCAGCGAGCCCTGCAGCGCCAGACAGATGTCCTCGGCCACCTTGCGGGCCCGGTGCGCGATGGTGTCCAGGTCGGACAGGTCCTGCCGCAGGCGCTCGACATGACCGCCGAGTCGCGGGTCCGCGCCGGCGCTTTCGGCCAGTTCGGTGAACAGCACCTCGACGCATTCGGGCCGAGTGGCCATGGCGCGCAACGTGTCCAGCGCGCTGACGTTGCCCGAGCCCTCCCAGATGCCCATCAGCGGCGCCTCGCGGAACAGCCGCGGCATGCCCGAGTCCTCGACATAGCCGTTGCCGCCCAGGCATTCCAGCGCTTCGGCGGCGTGCGGGGTGGCGCGCTTGCACACCCAGTACTTGCTGGCCGCCAGGCCGATGCGGCGCAGCAGCGCCTCCTGGTCGTCGCCGCGCAACGCCTTGTCGGTGGCGCCGGCCATCCGCATCGCGACGATGGTCGCGGCCTCGGCCTCCACGGCCAGGTCGGCCAGCACGTTGCGCATCAGCGGCTGGTCGATCAGGTAGGCGCCGAACGCCTTTCGGTGCTGGGTGTGGTGGATGGCGCGGGTCAATCCGGTGCGCATGCTGGTGGCGCTGCCCAGGGTGCAGTCCAGCCGGGTCAGGTTGACCATCTCGATGATGGTGCGTACGCCGCGGCCCTCCTCGCCCACCAGCCACGCGGTCGCACGAGAGTATTCGACCTCACTCGACGCGTTGGCGTGGTTGCCGAGCTTGTCCTTCAGCCGCTGCAGGAACATTCGGTTGCGGGTGCCGTCGGGCAGCACCCGCGGCAGCAGGAAGCACGACAGCCCGCCCGGGGCCTGCGCGAGGACAAGAAAGATGTCGCACATCGGCGCCGAGGTGAACCACTTGTGGCCGGTCAGGCTGTAGCTGCCATCGCCGTTCGGGGTCGCCTGCGTGGTGCCGGCGCGCACGTCGGATCCGCCCTGCTTCTCGGTCATCGACATGCCGGCGGTGATGCCGCGCTTGGTGGTGGCCAGCTTGAGTTCGGGATCGTAGTCACGGCTGGTCAGCAGGGGCTCGTAGACCGCCGCGAGCTCCGGGTTGTAGCGCAGCGCGGGAACGACGGCGTAGGTCATCGAGATCGGGCAGGTGTGGCCGGGCTCGACGTTCCAGACCGACATCTTCGCCGCGCGCACCACGTGCGCGCCCGGGCGGTCGTCGGCCCACGGTGCGGCGTGGATGCCGGTGGCGATCGCCGTGCGCATCAGCTCGTGGTAGGCCGGGTCGTACTCGACCTCGTCGACCCGGTGGCCGTACTTGTCGTGGGTGTGCAGGATGGGCCGGTTGCGGTCGGCGAGCTCGCCCCACCGCTGCGCTTCGCGGCCACCCGCGATCGCGCCCACCTCGTTCACCTCTTCTGAGCCCCATTCCCCGCCCTCGCGGATCAGGGCCTCGACGAGCACTGCGGACGTCGCGGGGTTGTAGTTCTCCAGCGGAGGGACCTGATTGGTGACGACATGCGTATCCGACATGACACTCATGTTACATTTTTCCGACAGCCGCACAAGAGGTGTAATAGGGCTTTACCGTGGGTGCGCGGCGAAGAATTCCCACAGCGTACGCGCGGCGAACGGGGGCCACTCGTGGCCGCCCGCCTCGATCGTGATCAGCGTGACGCCGCGGCTGCCCGCGCATCCCGCCGTCGACGTGGTGAGGGGGCCATTCGTCGTGGTGGCCGGGGCGGCGCACTGATCGACGTTGCGCCAGAACGCATTCACGTCGGGTACCGAGGGCCCGTTGATGACGCTGAAACCCTGCCCGCCGCCGTAGGGCACCAGCCGATCCGCGGTGCCGTGGATGTGCATGATCGACATCGGACGCGGGTTGGGGCAGCGGTTCAGCTGCGTGCCGGCCACCGGACCGATCGCGGCGAAGATATCGGTGGCGCAAGCCAGCGTGTAGGCCATGATGCCGCCGTTGCTCATGCCGCTGACATAGATGCGGGCGGGGTCGGTGCTGACGTGCTTGGCGATGTCGGCGACGGCCGCGCTGACGAAGGCGACGTCGTCGACACCCTCCCGGCCCGGCCGGCCGCAGCAGCCCTCCCCGTCGACGTTCCAGGCCCGGTCTAGCCCATCCGGGTAGGCGACGACGAACTTGGCCGAATCGGCCAATGCATCCCAGCCGTAATCCCTTTCGACTTGCCTCGCGCTCCCGGAATAGCCGTGCAGCACCACGACGAGCGGCGCCGAAGCCGATGCTCCCGGGGGCTCATAGAGCCGATAGCTGCGATCGTGTCCGCCCACATTGATGTGGTGCAAGCTGGTGCCGGTGACGAAGCCCGAGGGCGGCTCAGGTTTCAGCGGCGAACAACCCACAGCCAGAAGGACTACCCCGAGAAGCGCCGCGAGCCTACCGAGCACAGGCCGTAACTCAGCCGCTGGTCTTTTCCCGCAGGAACGCGATGTCGTCCTTGCGGCCCTCGTCTGCGGTTTCGCAGATGACGGGCGCGTCGGCCGCCCTGACGACCGCGGCGAGCAGCTCGGGATCGATCTGGCCGGTGCCGAAGTTGGCGTGCCGGTCGGCACCCGAGCCGGCGGCGTCGCGCGAGTCGTTGCAGTGCACCAGGTCGATGCGTCCGGTCAGGGCCTTGATCCTGTCGACCGCGTCGATCAGCTCCTCACCCGCGGCCCACGCGTGGCAGGTGTCCAGGCAGAATCCAATGCCCTTGTCGCCGATGCGATCCCACAACCTGCCGATGGTGTCGAAGTGGCGGGCCATCGCATGGTCGCCGCCGGCGGTGTTCTCCAGGTACACCTGCACGTCTGTTTCCAGGTAGTCCAGCGCCTTGACCCAGCGTTCGAAGCCGGCCTCCATGTCGTCGTCGTCGGCATGGCCGCCGTGCACGATCACGGCCGTCGCGTTGATCTCCGAGGCGGCGTCGCAGGTGTCCTGCAGGATCTTGCGCGACGGGATGCGGATGCGATTGTTGGCCGATGCCACGTTGATCAGGTACGGCGCGTGGACGTACAGCGGGATGGTGGACGCCTTGAGCACCTCGGCGTCGTCGCGCGGCTTGGGCTTCTTCCAGCTCTGCGGGTTGCCCAGGAAGAACTGCACCGCGTCGGCGCCATCCGCCTGCGCAGCGGCCAGCGGGTCGTCGTTGTGGACGTGTGAACCGATGAGCACGCGGCCAGTGTAGTTGGCGAGCGGCCGTCATCGCCGCCAGAACAAGTGATGCGTGACCCCACTGGCGCTGGGCACCACCTCGTGGTGGAACCTGTCCTCGAGCTCTTCGGGGG
Source organism: Mycobacterium sp. 852014-50255_SCH5639931 (assembly GCF_001665605.1). Classification (GTDB taxonomy): domain Bacteria; phylum Actinomycetota; class Actinomycetes; order Mycobacteriales; family Mycobacteriaceae; genus Mycobacterium; species Mycobacterium paraffinicum. The sequence goes on along the minus strand of NZ_LZSV01000017.1, from coordinate 223,775 downwards.
ACTCCCAGAGCCGCGATCCGGCGCCGATCTCCACCTCCGCGACCGCAACGTGAAGAGCGTCGACGAGGCCCGCGTCCAGAAATCGGCGCACGGTGCTCGCGCCACCGCCGAGCCGGACGTCCTTGCCGCCGGCGGCCATCTTCGCCTGATCCAGGACGCTCATCGGATCTCCGGAGACGAAGTGGAACGTCGTGTCCGACAGCGCCAACGGCGGACGGTCGTAGTGCGTCATGACGAACACTGGGGTGTGGAACGGCGGCTCGTCACCCCACCACCCCTGCCAGTCGGGATGGTCCTGCCACCGGCCGCGGTACGGGCTGAACTTGTTGCGGCCCATGATCTCCGCGCCGATGTTGTTGGTGAAGTCGCGGGTGAAGTAGTCGTCGAGGCCGCGACTACCGCCGGGCTCGCTGCGGCCCACCCAACTCGCGGTCGCGCCGACCCAGGCGAACAGGGCACCTTGGTCGGCGTCGCCGAAGGGGCGCTCGAAACACTGGTTGAGCCCGGCGCCGAACCCATCGCGCGACAACATGAAATTCTGGACCCTGAGCAATTGGGCCACGCGTTCCTCCTGAGGTCTTCGACAGTCAGAAGGTAGACCTGGACCGCTGGCCGAACTCATCGCCGTTGACCGCTTCGACTGACGAGCAGACACTCGCACCAGCGCAGCCAGATTCATGCGATTTTGTGTCTGCTCGCGAACAAGAAAAGAGCCCCCGCACCGGGCGGGGGCTCTTTTCTTGTCGAACTAGCGGTAGTCGCTGTAACCGTAATCGTCCAGCGGCACCGCGGCGCCGGTGGCCTGGCCGAAGTCCGGGCTGTAGTACTGATCCTCGTAGGACGGGATCGTGTACGCGGCGGCCCGGGCCTCCTCGGTCGGCTGCACCTGGATGTTGCGGTACCGGTTGATGCCGGTTCCGGCCGGGATCAGCTTTCCGATGATCACGTTCTCCTTCAGACCCTGCAGCTTGTCGCTGCGGCAGTTGATCGCCGCGTCGGTCAGCACGCGCGTGGTCTCCTGGAAGGACGCCGCGCTCAGCCACGAGTCGGTGGCCAGCGACGCCTTCGTGATACCCATCAGCACCGGACGGCCGGCGGCGGGCTCGCCGCCCTCGGCCACCACCCGGCGGTTTTCCGCCTCGAACTCCGCGCGGTCGATCAGCGAGCCGGGCAGGAACTCCGTCGCACCCGAGTCGATGATGGTGACGCGGCGCAGCATCTGGCGCACGATCACCTCGATGTGCTTGTCGTGGATCGACACACCCTGGGCCCGGTAGACCTCCTGGACCTCGCGGACCAGGTGAATCTGCACCTCGCGGGGGCCCTGCACGCGCAGCACCTCGTGCGGGTCGGCCGAGCCCTCCATCAGCTGCTGGCCCACCTCGACGTGGTCGCCGTCGGAAAGCACCCGCTCGGAACCGTCGTCGTGTTTGAACACCCGCAACCGCTGCCGCTTGGAGAGCTTGTCGTAGACGACCTCCTCGCTCCCGTCGTCGGGAATGACGGTGATCTTGTAGAAGCGCTCACCCTCCTCGAGGCGGATCCGCCCGGTGAGGTCGGCGATCGGCGCCTTACCGCGCGGGACGCGGGCCTCGAACAGCTCTTGCACCCGGGGCAGACCGCCGGTGATGTCCTCACCGACACCACCCTGGTGGAAGGTACGCATGGTCAGCTGCGTGCCGGGCTCACCGATGGACTGGGCGGCGACGATACCGACGGCCTCGCCGATGTCGACCAGTTTTCCGGTGGCCATGGACCGCCCGTAGCAGGTCGCGCACACGCCGGTGCCGGTGGTACAGGTCAGCACCGAGCGCACCTTGACCTGCGTGATGCCGGCCGCCAGCAGGGCGTCGATCTCCGGGTCACCCAGGTCCTCACCGCGGCGCACGACGACGTTGCCGGCCTCGTCGACCGCGTCGGCACCCAGAGTCCGTGCGTACGCCGATGTTTCGATGTACGGGTCGCGGATCAGGGTGCCGTCGGGCTGACGCTCGGCCAGCTCGACGAGGATGCCGCGCTCGGTCTCGCAGTCGTGCTCACGGACAATGACGTCCTGGCTGACGTCCACCAGACGACGGGTCAGGTAACCCGAGTCGGCGGTACGCAACGCGGTGTCCGCCAGGCCCTTTCGAGCGCCGTGCGTGTTGATGAAGTACTCCAGCACGGTCAGGCCCTCACGGAACGAGGACTTGACCGGACGCGGGATGAACTCACCCTTCGGGTTGGTCACCAGGCCCTTCATGCCGGCCAGCGTTCGGGTCTGGGTGAAGTTACCCGTGGCACCCGAGTCGACGATCGTGATGATCGGGTTGTCGGCCGGGTAGTGCTCCCGCAGCGCCTGACCGACCTCGTCGGTGGCTTCCTTCCAGATCTCCACCAGTGCCTCGTTGCGCTCGTCGTGGTTCAAAGCGCCGCGCTGGAACTGCTTTTCGACCTTCTCGGCCCGCTCCTCGTAATGGTCGAGGATCTCCTTTTTGCGGGGCGGAACCAGCACGTCGGCCATCGACACGGTGACACCGCTGCGGGTCGCCCAGTAGAAGCCGGCGTCCTTGAGCTTGTCGACGGTCTGCGCGACCACGATCATCGGGTAGCGCTCGGCCAGGTCGTTGATGATGGCGGCCTGCACCTTCTTGTGCATCTGCTTGTTCACGAACGCGTAGCCCACCGGCAGCAGCTCGTTGAACAGCACCCGGCCCAGCGTGGTCTCGGCCATCCAGGCATCGCCCGGCTGCCAGCCGTTGGCACCGAACAGCTCGGCCTCGATCTCGGCGGGCGGACGCAGCTGCGTCAGTCGCACCTTGATCTTGGCCCGCACCGACAGCACGCCGCGGTCGGCGGCCATGATCGCCTCGGCCGGCGAGGAGTACACGCCGACCTCCGGCTGATCCTTGGCGGCCGCACGGAATTCGCCCTTGTCGCCGTCCACCTCGGTGGTGAGGAAGTACAGCCCGGTCACCATGTCCAGACGCGGCATGGCCAGGGGACGTCCGGACGCGGGCGACAGGATGTTGTTACTCGACAGCATCAGGATGCGCGCCTCGGCCTGGGCCTCCGCGCTCAGCGGCAGATGCACCGCCATCTGGTCGCCGTCGAAGTCGGCGTTGAACGCCTCACACACCAACGGGTGCAGCTGAATCGCCTTGCCTTCCACCAGCATCGGCTCAAAGGCCTGGATGCCCAGCCGGTGCAGGGTGGGTGCGCGGTTCAGCAGCACCGGGTGCTCGGCGATGACCTCTTCGAGGACGTCCCACACCTGGGGACGCTGCCGCTCCACCATGCGTTTGGCGCTCTTGATGTTCTGCGCGTGGTTGAGGTCGACAAGCCGCTTCATCACGAACGGCTTGAACAGCTCCAGCGCCATCAGCTTGGGCAGGCCACACTGGTGCAGCTTGAGCTGCGGGCCGACCACGATGACCGAACGGCCCGAGTAGTCGACGCGCTTACCGAGCAGGTTCTGGCGGAACCGACCCTGCTTGCCCTTCAGCAGATCCGACAGGGACTTGAGCGGACGGTTGCCCGGCCCGGTGACGGGACGACCACGACGGCCGTTGTCGAACAGCGCGTCGACGGACTCCTGCAGCATCCGCTTCTCGTTGTTGACGATGATCTCGGGCGCACCGAGGTCGATCAGCCTCTTGAGGCGGTTGTTGCGGTTGATCACGCGGCGGTACAGGTCATTCAGGTCGGACGTGGCGAACCGGCCACCGTCGAGCTGCACCATCGGACGCAGCTCCGGCGGGATGACCGGCACCGCGTCGAGCACCATGCCCATCGGCGAGTTGCCCGACTGCTGGAAGGCGGCGACCACCTTCAGCCGCTTGAGGGCGCGAAGCTTCTTCTGCCCCTTGCCGTTTCGGATGACGTCACGCAGGATGTCGGCCTCGGCGTCGATGTCGAAGTTCTCGATGAGCTTCTGGATCGACTCCGCGCCCATGGCGCCGGTGAAGTACTCACCGTAGCGGTCGACGAGCTCGCGGTAGAGGTTCTCGTCGACGATCAGCTGCTTGGGGGCCAGCTTGGTGAAGGTGCTCCAGATATCCTCCAGCCGGTCCAGCTCACGCTGGGCCCGGTCACGGAGCTGGCGCATCTCCCGCTCGCCGCCGTCGCGCACCTTGCGGCGGGCGTCGGCCTTGGCGCCCTCGGCCTCCAGCTCGGCCAGGTCGGCCTCGAGCTTCTGCGCGCGGGCCTCCAGGTCGGCATCGCGCTGGTCCTCAACGGCCTTGCGCTCCACCATCATTTCGGCCTCGAGCGTGGACAGCTCGTTGTGCCGCATCTCGTCGTCGACCGACGTGATCACGTACGCCGCGAAGTAGATGATCTTCTCGAGATCCTTCGGGGCCAGGTCGAGCAGGTAACCGAGCCGGCTCGGCACACCCTTGAAGTACCAGATGTGCGTGACGGGCGCGGCAAGCTCGATGTGGCCCATCCGCTCGCGGCGGACCTTGGCGCGGGTCACCTCGACGCCGCAGCGCTCACAGATGATGCCCTTGAAGCGGACGCGCTTGTACTTGCCGCAGTAGCACTCCCAGTCGCGAGTCGGTCCGAAGATCTTCTCGCAGAACAGGCCGTCCTTCTCAGGCTTCAGCGTGCGGTAGTTGATCGTCTCCGGCTTCTTGACCTCGCCGTAAGACCATTGCCTGATGTCCTCCGCGGTGGCGAGGCCGATACGGAGTTCATCGAAGAAGTTGACGTCGAGCACGTAACTTCCTTTCCCCTTGCGGGTTTTAGTAACTAAAAGTGATTAAGCCAGGTCCTCAACGGACGCGGATTCGTTGCGGGACAGGTTGATTCCCAAGTTGGCCGCAGCCCGCTCGAGGTCCTCGTCCTCGCCTTCGCGCAATTCGATCGCCGCGCCGTCCGACGAGAGCACCTCGACGTTCAGACAAAGCGACTGCAGCTCCTTGAGCAGCACCTTGAACGACTCCGGGATGCCCGGCTCGGGGATGTTCTCGCCCTTGACGATCGCCTCGTACACCTTGACCCGGCCGACGGTGTCGTCGGACTTGATGGTCAACAGCTCCTGCAGCGTGTACGCGGCGCCGTAGGCCTGCATGGCCCAGCACTCCATCTCACCGAACCGCTGGCCACCGAACTGCGCCTTACCACCCAGCGGCTGCTGGGTGATCATCGAGTACGGACCGGTGGAGCGGGCGTGGATCTTGTCGTCCACCAGGTGGTGCAGCTTCATGATGTACATGAAGCCGACCGTCACCGGGTACGGGAACGGTTCACCACTGCGGCCGTCGAAGAGCACCGCCTTGCCGTCGCCGTTCACCATCACCTCGTTGTCCCGGTTGGGCAGCGTGCAGGACAGCAGCCCCTGCAGCTCCGCCTCCCGGGCGCCGTCGAACACCGGCGTCGAGACGATGGCGTTGGGCTCCGCGCTCTGCAGTGCCTTGGGCAGGTTGGCCGCCCAGTCGGGCGAACCCTCGATGTTCCAGCCGGACTTGGCCACCCACCCGAGGTGGGTCTCCAGGATCTGGCCGATGTTCATCCGTCGCGGCACACCGTGGGTGTTCAGGATGATGTCCACCGGCGTGCCGTCCGGCATGAACGGCATGTCCTCGACGGGCAGGATCTTGCCGATCACGCCCTTGTTCCCGTGCCGGCCGGCGAGCTTGTCGCCGTCGGAGATCTTCCGCTTCTGGGCCACGTAGACGCGCACCAGCTCGTTGACACCGGCGGGCAGCTCGTCGTCGTCCTCGCGGGAGAACACCCGGATGCCGATGACCTTGCCGGACTCGCCGTGTGGCACCTTCAGCGAGGTGTCGCGGACCTCACGGGCCTTCTCACCGAAGATCGCCCGCAGCAGCCGCTCCTCCGGGGTCAGCTCGGTCTCCCCCTTCGGGGTGACCTTGCCGACCAGGATGTCGCCGTCGCGGACCTCGGCGCCGATGCGGACGATGCCGCGCTCGTCGAGGTCAGCCAGCACCTCGTCGGAGACGTTCGGGATGTCCCGGGTGATCTCCTCGGCGCCCAGCTTGGTGTCGCGGGCGTCGATCTCGTGCTCCTCGATGTGGATCGAGGTGAGCACGTCCTCTTCGACCAGGCGGTTGGAGAGGATGATCGCGTCCTCGTAGTTGTGGCCCTCCCACGGCATGATCGCCACGAGCAGGTTCTTGCCCAGCGCCATCTCACCGTTCTCGGTGCACGGACCGTCGGCGATGACCTGGCCGGCCTCGACCCGGTCCGCGGCGTCCACGATCGGCGACTGGTTGGCGCACGTGCCGTGGTTGGAGCGCTCGAACTTGCGCATCCGGTAGGTGTGCCGGGTGCCGTCGTCGGCCATCACGGTGATGTAGTCCGCGGAGACCTCCTCGATCACCCCGGCCTTGTCCGCGACGACGACGTCGCCGGCGTCGATCGCGGCGCGCAGCTCCATGCCGGTGCCCACCAGCGGCGCCTCGCTGCGCACCAGCGGAACCGCCTGGCGCTGCATGTTGGCGCCCATCAGGGCACGGTTGGCGTCGTCGTGCTCGAGGAACGGAATCATGGCCGTGGCCACCGACACCATCTGGCGCGGCGAGACGTCCATGTAGTCCACCTCGGACGACGGCACGTACTCGACCTCGCCCGCCTTGCGGCGAACCAGAACGCGCGACTCTTCGAACCGGCCGCTGTCGTCGATCGGCGAGTTGGCCTGCGCCACGACGTGGCGGTCCTCCTCGTCGGCGGTCAGGTAGTGGATCTCGTCGGTGACCACACCGTCGACCACCTTGCGGTACGGCGTCTCGATGAAGCCGAACGGGTTGACCCGCGCGTACACCGACAGCGAGCCGATCAGGCCGATGTTGGGACCCTCCGGGGTCTCGATCGGGCACATCCGGCCGTAGTGCGACGGGTGCACGTCGCGGACCTCCAGGCCGGCCCGCTCACGGGACAGACCACCCGGGCCCAGCGCCGACAGGCGGCGCTTGTGGGTGAGACCCGACAGCGGGTTGTTCTGGTCCATGAACTGGGAGAGCTGGCTGGTGCCGAAGAACTCCTTGATGGCGGCGACCACCGGCCGGATGTTGATCAGCGTCTGCGGCGTGATCGCCTCGACGTCCTGGGTGGTCATCCGCTCGCGGACGACCCGCTCCATCCGGGACATGCCTACCCGGATCTGGTTCTGGATCAACTCGCCGACAGTACGCAGCCGGCGATTGCCGAAGTGGTCGATGTCGTCGGTTTCCACCGGTACCTCGATGCCGCCCGGGACGGTCATCGTGGCCTGACCCTCGTGCAGGCGCACCAGGTACTCGATGGTCGCGACGACGTCTTCCTCGGTCAGCGTCGACGACGTGATCGGCTCACCGGCGTGCAGGCCCAGCTTCTTGTTGACCTTGTAGCGGCCGACACGGGCCAGGTCGTAGCGCTTCTCCTTGAAGAACAGGTTCTCCAGCAGCGTCTGCGCGGACTCCTTGGTCGGCGGTTCGCCCGGACGCAGCTTGCGGTAGATGTCCAGCAGCGCCTCGTCGGTGCCGGCGGTGTTGTCCTTCTCCAGCGTGCCCATCATGATCTCGGAGAAGCCGAACCGCTCGTGGATCCGCTCGTTGGTCCAGCCGAGCGCCTTGAGCAGCACGGTGACGGGCTGGCGGCGCTTGCGGTCGATGCGCACGCCGACGGTGTCGCGCTTGTCAACGTCGAACTCCAGCCACGCGCCGCGGCTGGGGATCACCTTGACGCTGTGCAGCAGCTTCTCGGTGGACTTGTCGATGCTCTCGTCGAAGTACACGCCGGGCGAGCGCACCAGCTGGCTGACGACCACGCGCTCGGTCCCGTTGATGATGAAGGTGCCCTTCTCGGTCATCATCGGGAAGTCGCCCATGAACACCGTCTGGCTCTTGATCTCGCCGGTGTTGTTGTTGATGAACTCGGCCGTGACGAACAGCGGGGCCGCGTACGTCATGTCCTTGTCTTTGCACTCGTCGACCGGCGCCTTGACCTCGTCGAAGCGGGGGTCGGAGAACGACAGCGACATCGAGCCGGAGAAGTCCTCGATCGGGGAGAGCTCGTCGAGCACCTCCTCGAGACCACCCACCGGCTTGACGTCGCCGCGGGCGGCCGCGGCCTCGCGCCAACGGGGTGCGCCGATCAACCACTCGAAGGAGTCGATCTGCACGTCGAGCAGGCCGGGAACCTCGAGCGGTTCGCGGAGCTTGGCGAAGGAAACTCGGTTGGGCGCTCCGGGTACGGAGCCGTTTAAGGAACTTCCATTAGAGGAACTTTGTGGGCGATCCGTTTTGCTCTGGCGGGAATCAGCCAAGATGCATCCTTCCAGCACCTCGTGCGACTCACGAGAACCGGGACCACCGGTTGCGTTCGCCGCGAATTGTGTCGGTTTGGCCGGCGAACAATCTGTCCCAATCTCACGCGCACAACTAAAGAACTAAGCCGCTAGAGGGGGCTCAGGCTTAGACCACATTGTCAAGTGGCGGGTGAGGTGGGCAGGAGGTAGCCAGCGCAACGTCCAACAATAGCGCAGGGCGGCGCATTCCTCAACTGTCCAGCACAAGCGATCCAGGGACATCGGCGCTGGCTGGCATCTCGACTTTCCACTGGATACATGCTGCCCAACAGACTGGCCGGTTTACGGCCCGTCGTCAAGAGGGCGGGCCGCCGAGTTACGCGATGTTATCGCGAAGCTCGGACCGGGCGTCTAGTCGCCGACTTCGTGCGCGCGGTACTTGTGGGTGCCCTCCATGTCGTCGATGATCGCGGCCTGTGCCTTCTGCGGCAGGGTGTGCAGAATCTCGCGCACCCGCGCCTGGCGCCGGCCGACGGCCTTGCGCTCCGGCATTCCCGGCGACGCGACGATCTGCGGCGGCACTCCCTCGATCTCCTCGACACCGCCGGCGTGCTGACCGGCCTCGAGGGCGGCCTGCTCCTCGGCCATCGTCGACTCGTCCTTTTCCTCGGACATGCCGATCGGCCCGATGCGGCGGCCGTTGAGGAACTGCCGCACCACCGGCTCGTCACTGGTCAGCAGCACCTCGCGCGGGCCGAACATGACGAGCTTGCGCCGGAACAGCATGCCCATGTTGTCCGGCACGGTGCGGGCGATGTTGATGTTGTGCGTGACGATCAGGACGGTGGCGTCGATTTGGGCGTTGATGTCGAGGATCAGCTGGCTCAGGTAGGCCGTACGAACCGGGTCCAGACCCGAGTCGGGCTCGTCGCAAAGGATGATCTGCGGGTCCATCACCAGGGCGCGGGCGAGGCTGGCGCGCTTGCGCATACCGCCGGAGATCTCGCCGGGGAACTTCTTCTCGTCGCCACCCAGACCCACCATGGTCAGCTTCTCCATGACGATGTCACGGATCTCGCCTTCCTTCTTCTTGGTGTGCTCGCGCAGCGGGAAGGCCGCGTTGTCGAACAGGTTCATCGAACCGAACAGCGCGCCGTCCTGGAACATCACGCCGAACAGCGTGCGGATCTCGTAGAGCTCCTTGGCCGAGCACTGCAGGATGTCGGTGCCGTCGATGACGACCGAGCCGCGCTCCGGTCGCAGCAGACCGATCAGGGACTTCAGGAACACCGATTTGCCGGTACCCGACGGGCCCAGCAGGACGCTGACCTCCCCGGCAGGGATCTCCAGCGTCACGTCTTCCCAAATCCTCGACGACCCGAAGGACTTGGTGAGGCCGTTCACCTCAATAGCGACACCCATGGGAGATCCTTCCGTCGACGCATATGCCCGCCACCTGCCCTTTTATGTGGCATGAGTCACTGTAGCGCACGCTTGCTGCACGGCATCAGGGTTGCGCGGCACAGCCGGCAAAAATTGGCTGACCTGAGATCCTGCAGCGCTCGGCGAAGGGCGTCCTATTCAACTCACGTTAGCCAGTGGGCGCCCAGTTGCCGTGGAAGCCCATCGGCACCCGCTGCGGCAGGTGCACGGTGGCCACCGGCTCGAGCGTCGCGGCGTCCAGCAACACCAACTGGCCTTCGTCGCGGCCGCGGTGATAGCCGTAGCCCAGCAGAATGCCGTCGTCCTCTGCTCGTTCTTTTGGGGAGGCGCCGGGGTTGGGCACAAAGGACATCTCGCCGAGCAAAAGGTCCGCATCGAGCTGCGCAACAACGCTGCCCCCGGTGGCGTAGTCGTGCTTGTACAGCGCGGGCGCGGCGCCCTGGAAGGACGCGCCGACGGTGTAGCCGAAGCGGTGTTCCCGGCCCAGCAGCGTCTCGTTGATCCGCGGGAATTCCTGCGGCCGGTCGTCACGGCATTCGGTGCTGACCGCGCCGGTCGCGAGGTTGATGGTCCAGCGCTCGAGGGTCGGCGGGGCTTCGCCGGGCCCGCGCCGGTCGCGGTCGAACATCCGCGCGTACCGCACCACGTCGAGCACCAAAACCTCGGTCCCGTCCCGCATCTCGGAGTAGGCGTTGAGTGGGTGGTAGACGTAGCAGGGTTCGATGTCGAACCAGCGGATGTCGGAGTTTCCGCCCTCGCGCGGCATGACCCCGATGCGCGCCGGGTAGTCGGCGTCCCAGGCGTACGGCATCCGGTCGGAGTGCTTCGGGTTTCGGTTCATCATCGCGTTGAGCGGGGTCGGCACCCGCACGCGCCCGATCAGCGACTGCATCACCAGCCGGGCCGGCAGGCCGAGCCAGCGGGGCATGGTCACCGGCAGCACCTGCATCGGGTCGAACGTCACCGGCAGGTCGTAGATGACGACGTACTTGTCGGTCAGCGAGAAGTCGTGCATCATCGGCGACCCCGACACATCGATGTCCACCCTGCGGCGCGCGCGCCCCTGGGTGTCGATCACCGAGTACTGCACGGTCCGCCCGCGGGCGAACGAGTAAGAGACGGCGTGCAATTCGCCGGTGCGCGGGTCGCGGTGCGGGTGGGCGGTGTAGCCGCCGGCCAGGGTGCCGTCGAAGTCGCAAGTCCCGATGGTGTCCAGCTCGTCGGTCAGCTCGTAGTTGGCCACACCACCCTCGACCAGCGCCAGGGTGCGCCCGGCGTGGGCCAGGACGTTGGTGTTGGCGCCCAGCGAGAGCATCCCCGCCCGCGGGTCGAGCCGGCCCGGCGTCGGCTCGCCCAGGGCGGCGCACACCGACAGGCTGCGTACCCAGCGGTTGCGGTACCACTGGGCTTTGCCGTCGCGCAGCGCGACGCCGTGCACCATCCCGTCGCCGCTGAACCAGTGATAGGTGGCGGGGTCGACCTCCTCGGCCGGGTTGGGCCCGTTGCGCAGATAGCGTCCGTCGAGGTGCTCGGGGATGCGACCGGTGACGGGCAGGTCGGTGGCGGTCACTTCGGCGCGCACCGGCGCCAGCACGCCCTCCAGATAGGGATTCCGGGTTTCGGCGATTTGCGCGGACGTCATCGCTGAGCTCCTATAACATTGATATGACGTTGTTATAGGCACGGTACGCCGCGGATGGGAAGATGGCAACGATGACTTCAGAAGCGACTTCGGGCACCACGCCGGCCGGGCAACGCAGTGTCCGTGACGAGATGCTGTCCGCGGCCGTCGACCTGCTCAACGAGCATGGGCCCGACGCGCTGCAGACCCGCAAGGTCGCCGGCGCGGCCGGAACGTCGACGATGGCGGTGTACACGCATTTCGGCGGGATGCGGGGCCTGATCGCCGAGGTGGCCGCGGAGGGTTATCGGCAGTTCGACGCCGCGCTGATGGTGCCGGAGACCGCTGACCCGGTCGCCGATGTGTTCGCCCTCGGTGCCGCGTACCGGCGCTATGCGATCGAGCGACCGCACATGTATCGCCTGATGTTCGGCAGTACCAGCGCTCATGGCATTCATGCCCCGGCGGGCAACGTCTTGGCCCTCACGGTCGCCGAGATCGAGCGGCATATCCCCAGCTTCGCGCATGTGGTTCGCGCGGTGCAGCGGTCCGCGCGGGCGGGGCGAATCACCGTTGGTTCCGCAGCCGACGACGCGACCGTCGTTTCCACAGCCGCCCAGTTCTGGGCGTTGCTTCACGGGTTCGTCATGCTCGAATTGGCCGGCTTCTACGGCGACGACGGCGCCGCTGTCGCGCCGGTGATGAAATCAATGACGTTGAAACTGTTTGTGGCGCTGGGCGATTCACCAGAACGGGTGGCGCAGTCCCTGCGGTCGGCAGGCTGAGCACACGAAAACCCCCGGGAGCGCCGCAGGGCGGTCCCGGGGGTTTTGCGAGTGGAGCTACTTGACGGTGACGGTGGCGCCGGCGGCCTCGAGCTTGGTCTTGGCCTCCTCGGCGGCCTCCTTGGCGACCTTCTCCAGCAGCGGCTTGGGCGCGCCGTCGACCAGGTCCTTGGCCTCCTTGAGGCCCAGGCCGGAGACGATCTCGCGGACCACCTTGATGACGCCGATCTTCTTGTCGCCGGCGGCCTCGAGGATGACGTCGAACTCGGACTGCTCCTCGGCGGCCTCGGCGGGGGCGCCACCGGCGGCCGGGCCGGCCGCGGCGACGGCGACCGGAGCGGCCGCGGTGACCTCGAAGGTCTCCTCGAACTTCTTGACGAAGTCGGAGAGCTCCAACAGGGTCATTTCCTTGAAGGCATCGAGCAGGTCGTCGGTAGACATTTTCGCCATGGTGTTTGGGTCCTTCCTGATTTGCGGTTGGGGTTATTCGGCTTCGGCCGGGGTTTCCGGAGCCTCAGTGGGTGCTTCCGAAGCTGGTTCTGGGGCGGCCGCTGCAGGCGCCGCGGGGGCTTCTGCGGCCTTCTTTTCCTGCAGCGCGGCCGCGAGGCGGGCAACCTGCGAGGCGGGCGCGTTGAACAGGCCGGCGGCCTTGGCGAGGTTGCCCTTCATCGCGCCGGCCAGCTTGGCCAGCAGCACCTCGCGCGACTCCAGGTCGGCGATGCGCTCGACCTCGGCGACGGTCAACGCGCGGCCGTCCATGTAGCCGCCCTTGATGACCAGCGCCTTGTTGTCCTTGGCGAAGGTCTTGATGGCCTTGGCCGCGTCGACCGGTTCCCCGGTGACGAACGCGATGGCGGTGGGTCCGGCGAACAGTTCGTCGAGACCTTCGACGCCGGCTTCCGACGCCGCCCGCTTGATCAGCGTGTTCTTGGCCACCGAGTAGGTGGCGGATCCGCTCAGCGACCGGCGCAGGTCGGCCAGGTTGGCCACGGTCAAACCGCGGTACTCGGTGATCAGGGTCGCGGTCGCCTCCCTGAACTGCTCGGCGATGTCTGCAACGGCGGTGGCTTTGTCAGCCCGGGCCATGCGTACCTCCTGAAGTGAAAGCGATGCGACGTGTCGTCTGTGATTCACCTTTAGAACGACGAACGCCCCGGCGCAGGAAGCGGCCGGGGCGTGAAAGACGCCGGCGGGTGCCGGCGTTGTTGCCTCGTCCTCCTGCGTGGGCCGCCGGGATGCTCCCGGACCTTCAACCGATTTCTCGGTGACCGACGGTCTTCGGTGGATCGGCCATCAGGATAGCCTGACCCGCCCCCGTCAGCCAAAACGGCGGCGTCCAGGTGACCGGGCGGTCAGTCGAGGGCCGCCAACCGGGCGGCGCCGACCAGTCCGGCCTCGCCGCCGAGTTCGGCGGGCACCACCCGCAGCCCGGCCAGGAAGTCCAGCCTGGCGTACTCGGTCAGCTTCGCCCGCAAGGGGTCGAAGAGCAGACGGCCGGAGTTCGCGACGCCTCCCCCGATGACGACGAGGTCCAGGTCGCAGACCGCGCCGACCGAGGCGATCATCGCCGCGAGCGCGGTGGCTCCCCGGCGGAACGCCCGGTCGGCGACGGGCTCACCGGCCGCCGCCGCGGCGGCCAGGTCCCGGGCGCCCGCGGCGGGCGGCGCGGACCAACCGTTGGCCCGCGCCCACCGCACCATCGACGGTCCGGACGCGATGGTCTCGACGCAGCCGCGCCCGCCGCACACGCAGGGCGGCCCCTCGTCCTCCACCACCACGTGCCCGACGTGGCCGGCATTGCCGGTGCGGCCGGTGTAGGGGACGCCGCCGAGCACCAATCCGCCACCCACACCGGTGGACACCACCATGCCCAGCAGGAAATCGGCGCCGCGACCCGCGCCGCGCCAGTGCTCACCCAGCGCCATGCACAAGCCGTCACCGCCGAGCCGCACGGGCACACCCGGCACGGCGGCGGCCACCCTGTCGCGCAGCGGAAACCCTTGCCAGCCCTTGATGTTGATGGGGCTGACGGTTCCGCCGCGCAGGTCGATGGGGCCGGCGGAACCGATGCCCACGGCGGCGACCGCACCGTCGGCCGCGCGCAGCGCGTCGGCGATGGCCGCGTCGACCGCGGCCCAGACCTCCTCCGCCCCACCGCCGCCCGGCGTGGGCCGGATGACGGTGTGCACCAGCGTGCCATCGGGATCGGCAAGGCCGGCGGCGATCTTGGTGCCGCCGATGTCCAGGCAGAGGGTGAGCATCGCGATCAGTGCCGGTGGACGTTGTCGGGTTGGCGGGGGTCGCCGGGATGCTCGTAGCCGGGAGCGAGCCGCACCAGCTCTGCCCGCCGTGCGTCCAGCCAGACCCGGAAGGCGCGCCGTTGCGCGGCACCCCGCAGGTGGTCGGCGATCGCCGGCCGCACGTCGTCCAGCGGCGGCCCGACCGGTGCCGGGCCCCGCCAGCCGTGCTGCTCGTGACGCACTTCGGCGAACCGGAGCGGGTTGCGGGCGTGGTAGGCGGCCACCTCCTCGTCGGTGACCCGCACCGCGGCGGTGATGTGGGCGAACAGCGCCCGCGCCCTCGGGTCGGCCAGCGCGGCCGCGGTGACGCTGCCGAGCTCCAGCCGGGCCGTCGCGTTGGGCAGCAGCTCGGCCTCGGTCGGCGCACCCGCCGCGCTCAGGCCGCGCGCGTCGGCCTCGGCGGCGACAACCCACCCGGTCACGATCAGCTGGGTCAGCCAGCGCCGCAGTTGACGCCCCTCCGCGGTGCCGCCGGCCGGCAGCGCGGCCGCGGCCGGCCCGCCGCGCAACCGCGCTTCGGCCACGTCGACCTCGTCGACAAGGACCGGAACGCCGGCAACCGTCGCGACCACGCTCATGTCACCGTCACCCTTACCGCCGGGGTGTAGACCAGCCGGCCGGCGCAGCCGAACCGGACCAGGGCCCACCAGTGGCCGGGGTCCAGCCCGGCCGGCGGGCTCACGTCGAAGTGCACGTCAACGGTGCCGTGCGCGGGCAGCACGGCACCCACCGCGGCGGGGCCCAGCCACTCCCACGTGCCCCACGGGCTGATCAGGTGCGCCTCGAGCGCGAGGTCCGCACCGGCGTGGGTGCCGACCCTGACGGTCAGCACCGCCGAGGCACCGGCGGTCAACTCGACGTCGGTCGGCCCGTCGACCAGGTAGACCGGCTGCGCCTCGTGGCACCCGCCGACCTCGACCAGGCAGACATCCTCGACCGTCTGTCGCCAAGCGGGCGGGAACTCTTCCCCGCCGATGCGGAGCTGGGCGCGAACCGGGTAAAGCCCCGGCTCGGCGCGGGCGGGCACCGACACCGCCACGTCGGTCTCGAGGTATTCGCCGCTGCGCAGTGTCAGGGGGAGCTCGTCGGGCTTGGCCGACCAGCCCTGCGGAAACACCAGCGTGACCGCCCCGGTCAGGGTGGCGTCGCTGCAGTCGCTGGCCGCCGTGAGGCGCAGCATGACCTCGTCGCCGGGCTCGGCGGCCACCCGCGCGGGATGCAGATGAGCGACGGCCGGCAGCCCGCCGAGCGGGGCGGGGCCCCGGTTGTGCAGCCAGTAGCGCGCGTACAACGGCTGGGCGGCTTCGGCCTGCGGGGCCACCGCGCGCGGCCCCGTCGGCACGGGGGGCGCTTGGAATCGGGCCAGCACGGTGGCCACCTGATAGCCGTGCAGGTCGAGCGGGCGGCTGCCGGCGCGCGGCTTTTCGAGAAGGTCGGCGTCGCGGAAGTCGCTGACCTCGCCGATGTCCGAGCCGATCACCACGCCGGCTGGCGACCCCGTCGTCTCCACCAATCGCAGGGCCACCGCGCTCGGGTCGACCGGCCGGGCGCTACCCGCCGTCAGCGGGTTGCCGGCCGCCTTGAGCGCCGCCAGCTGCACCCGGCCCGCGGGCTCGACGCCCAGCAGGGATCCCGCCGCGGGCGACACGCCCCCCGCCCTGCCGGACGCGCACGCCAGCAGCGGGTGGGAGAACTGTGCGCTGCGGCTGGGGATCTCGGCGCGCCGCCAGTCGCCCGCCCCGCAGACCAGCGCGTAGTCGAAAGCGTGTGTCCAGTGCTGCAGTTGGAAGTTCGAGCCGTCCGGGGTGGTGCGGCGCGGCTCGTCGATCCAGATGCCCGACGGCCAACCGGTGCAGGACCGCATCAGCGCTGTGTGCAGGGTGCCCTCGGCGTCGACGGCGAAGCTGGGCACGCCCCGGTTGAGCAGGGCGACGGTGCGGTCCTCGAATTCGCCAGTTCCCGCCGGCGCCCCTTGGCTTACGACGATTTCGGCGTCGCCGAGGTCGTCGGCCACCGACGCGATCTCGGCGGCCAGGCTCTCCGCGTCGCGGCCGGCGATCACCAGCACCGGCAGCGCGTCCGGCGCGCGCAGGTCCGCGCTCGGCACCCACACCGCGGCCAACGGCGTCGCGGCCGGCACCCAGACCCTGGCGCGCCCCGTCGTCGCCAACTGGCGGTCGAGGTCTTCCGCGTACACCGGCTCCGCCTGCGCCAGCACCGCCTTGGTGAACGCGTTGCTGGCCGGTCCGCCCAGCGCGATGCGCACGTCGGGCAGGTTCGAATCGACGTCGAGGTGGCCGTAGCGCGGCTTGTCCGCGCCGCTGCAGGTCGCCGTCACCCCGGCGCGGACCAGCGCAACCATCAGCTCGCGGGCGAGCGGACCGGACACCGCCTCGTCCGGCGACACCACCTCGGCCACCGAGATCGCGCGCACGGCTTGGCTGTGCGGCGGGCCCACCCGGACCCGCGCCGCCGAGGACAGGCCGAACCAGCCGTAGGCGGGGTTGTCCAGCGTCCACGGGTGCCGCGCGGTGTCCACCGATTCGGTCCCGTCATGCAGCAACGCGAAGCCGCGCCCCACGACGGCGTCACCGACCTCGCTGACCGGCATGGCGCCCGGCACCGGGCACGGCCAGCGCAGCCGCACCAGGCGGTCGGCCCCGGTGAATTCGTCGATGGTGGTGCGGCAGTCCACTCGCGGTATCCCGCGCCACAGCGTCAGGGTCTGGGTGTAGCGCAGCAGGGTGCCGATGCGCCCGGTGACGACGATCCGCTGCCCCAGCGGGCCGTGGTAGGCCCGCGGCCGGGCCGGTGACTCCGACGAGCACACCACCGGCCCCTTCGGCAGCAGGTGCCAGGGGCCCTCGGCCTGCGTCGGGTGCGCCGCGTACTCCTCGTAGACCGCGAGCTCGTTGCCCACCCGGCCCTCTGCGATCAGCTCACGGCCGTCCGCGACCAGGGACACGACTCCCCCGCCGCGCGAGGGGTCGACCTCCAAGCGGTAGTGCTCGTTCGCGATCGCCGAGCCCGCCACGGGTTCCCAGCCGCCCGGGCCGTCGTGGGGAACCAGCCGGTAGGCCCGCCACCCCAACGACGGCACCTCCCGCGCCAGCCAGGTGACCGACCGGCCACCGTGCTCGACGTGTGCGGGCAACTCGGCACCGTCGACGTCCAGCACCCGGACCCCGCCCGCGAGCGGCGGGTCGAGCCGCGCGGTGACGAGGTCGGTCCGCTTCTGCGCCAGCGGGTTCCACACCACGACGTCACCGTCGACCGCGCTGGAAAGCAGCGCCAGCGACGCGTCGCGAGTCGCGCGGCCCAGCTCCCACGCGTCGCGCCAGCCGGTCAGCAGGTCGAGGTAGACCTGGTCGGATTCCGAGCCGGTGATGCCGTCGTGATGCGCCCCGTACGCGAGCTGCACCCACGCCTTGGCCAGCGCCGCCTGCGGGTACTCGGCGCCGCCCATCAGCCCGGCGAACACGGCGAACCGCTCGGCCTCCAGGACGGCGTTCTCCGCGGCACGGTTGGCCTGCTTGGTGTCGATGAAGGACACGTCCTTGCCGGTGTAGATCGGGTTCATGTCCCGGGTCTGCGGCGACGGCGCGAGGCCGCGCTCGGCCAGTTCGGCGCGCACGGCCGCGAAGAATTCCCGCGGCAGCGCGCACACGAAGCGCGGCCAGGTGTAGCGCGCGGCCCAGTCGCGGTGGATTGCGGTGACCCACTTGTTCGGCGGCGTGTAGTCGGTGCCGACGGGCAGCAGCACGTTTCGCGTCAGCGCGACCCTCTTGAGCTGTTCGAACAGCTCGAGCGTGGCGTCCTCCGCCTCGGCCACCGACGTCGCCGAGTCCATCCACCAGCCCGCCGAATAGTGCGCGGGCATGTAATGGGTGAGCAGGCCGCGGCCCGACGGCGAGATCCATTCGAACTCGCTGCTGAACTGCATCCGCTCGACGTCCCCGCCGCCCAGCGCCGGCCCCCACTGGTGGTGCGGGCCGCGGGCCCACGAGCTCGACGTCAGCCCGGCGTCGGCGGCCAGCCCGGGGAACTGCGGGTCGTGGCCGAACACGTCCAGCTGCCAGGCCGTGGCCGGGTCGGCGCCCAGCACATCCCGCTGAAAGCCCATGCCGTGCAACAGGTTTCGGATGGTTGTTTCCGGGCTGGTCAGGTTGGTGTTGGGTTCGTTGTACGTGCCGCCCATCACCTCAACCCGGCCCTGCGCGATGAACCGACGCAGGTCGGCGCGGTCCTCGGGGCAGGTGTCCCAATAGGGCTTGAGGTAATCGACCTCGGCCAGCACGAACTTGTACTCGGGCTCGCGGCGGGCCATTTCGAGGTGCGCGTGCACCAGCGCGAAGCCGTTTGTCTGCCGGGCGCGTCCCGGCGGGTCCTCGGTCCACTCGCTGGTGTAGGCGCCCTGGGTGTTCCACCAGACCGGGTCGTAGTGGAAGTGGCTGACCATGAACATGGTCCAGCCGGGCTCGGCCACGACGAACTCGAACGGCTCGGCGGCGCCGGCGGCCAGCGCACGGGCCGCCCGCCGCTGCCCGACGACCGGACGCTCCACCCTGACCGGGACCTCGATCACCTCGTCGCCGACCCCGGCCACGGCCTCCCCGGTCAAACCGTCCCCGTCGACCCGGACCGGGGTCGGGGCGGCCACTGCGGAAACGGTGACGCGGGCGAGCTGCAACGGTGTGTCCGGCGGCCCGACGAACAGCTCGGTCGAGTGGGCCGAAACCAGCTGCATCCCCGAACCTTACGGGTGTCACCCAGTGCTGGAAAGCTAGGCGCCATGGCGGACATCACCACCCAACTGGCCGACCAGCTCGACTGGCACTGGCGGGGACATTTGCGCCCTCGGCTGGAAGGCCTGACCGATCACGAGTATTTCTGGCGGCCGGTGCCGAACTGCTGGACGGTACAGCCGGACGGTTCGGTGGACTACACCTACCCGGCCCCCACCCCGCCGCCGTTCACCACGATCGCCTGGCGCATGGCACACGTCATCGTCGGAGTTTTCGCCATGCGCAACCACAACCATTTCGGTGGGCCGCCCGCCGACTACCTGAGTTGGAACTACGCCACCGACGCCGCCACCGCATTAAGACAGCTCGATGACTGCTACGCCAAGTGGATCAACGGAGTGCGGTCGCTCTCGGCAGCGGATCTAAGCCGCCGCTGCGGTCCCGCGGAAGGGCCCTACGCTGAGCACCAGCTGAGTGAGCTCGTCCTGCACATCAACCGGGAAGCGATCCACCACGGCGCCGAGATCGCTTGTCTTCGAGACCTCTACGTTCATCGCCAGATCACCGACCGGAAGGCCTGAGAATGCCCGCTCTTGCCCGGCCCGTAGCCGACGAACGCAGCGCCCTGCGCGAATACCTGGCCTACCACCAAAGCGCGTATTTCGCGGTGTCCTACGGCCTGACCGACGAACAGGCGCGGTCGACCCCGTCGGTCAGCGCGCTGTCGATCGGCGGGCTGATCAAGCACGCCACCGGGATGCAGCGCAGCTGGATGGCGCGGGTCGCGGCCGCCCCGGACGCGCCGCCGAAAGACACTCGCCCGTTCGAACAGATCACCCAGGAGTTCGCGGATCAGCACGTGATGCGGCCCGACGAGACGCTGGCCGGCCTGCTGCGGGCATTCGAAGAACAGAACGCGAGGTCGCTGCGCCTGGCGGAGACCGCGGACCTCGACGCGGCGGTGCCGGTTCCGCAGGACATCCCGTGGTTTCCCAAGGACCAGGAGGCCTGGTCGGTGCGCTGGGTGATCCTGCATGTGATCAACGAGTTGGCCCGGCACGCCGGGCACGCCGACATCATCCGCGAGACCATCGACGGCGCGACCATGTACGAGTTGATCGCCGGGCTGGAGGGCTGGGCGATCCAGGGGTGGGTGCAACCCTGGAAAGGCGACGGACGTCC
The DNA here is from genome assembly GCF_001665605.1 of Mycobacterium sp. 852014-50255_SCH5639931. Taxonomy (GTDB): domain Bacteria; phylum Actinomycetota; class Actinomycetes; order Mycobacteriales; family Mycobacteriaceae; genus Mycobacterium; species Mycobacterium paraffinicum. The sequence continues at coordinate 203,469 of NZ_LZSV01000017.1, read as the reverse complement.
GAGCTAGAGAAATTGGGACTGACTCCGCCGATTTGGCAGACTGCTGGGATGAGCTCTACCAAACATCGAGACGTGGCCAGGCTTGACCGGGTGCCGCTGCCGGTGGAAGCGGCCCGGGTGGCCGTCACCGGTTGGCAGGTCACCCGCACCGCCGCGCGCGTCGTCACGAAGCTGCCGGGCAAGGGCCCGTGGCAGCAGAAGGTGCTCAAGCAGCTCCCGCAGACCTTCGCCGACCTCGGCCCGACGTACGTGAAATTCGGTCAGATCATCGCGTCCAGCCCCGGGGCGTTCGGCGAATCGCTGTCCCGCGAATTCCGCGGCCTGCTCGACCGGGTGCCGCCCGCCGACACCGAAGAGGTCCACAAACTCTTCGTCGAGGAGCTCGGGAGCGATCCCGCCGACCTGTTCGCCAAGTGGGAGGAGACGCCGTTCGCGTCGGCGTCGATCGCCCAGGTGCACTACGCGACACTGCACACCGGCGAGGAGGTGGTCGTCAAGATCCAGCGCCCGGGCATCCGGCGCCGGGTGGCCGCCGACCTGCAGATCCTCAAACGCTTCGCCCAGGCCGTCGAACTGGCCAAGCTGGGCCGCCGGCTCTCGGCGCAGGACGTGGTCGCCGACTTCTCCGACAACCTGGCCGAGGAGCTGAACTTCCGGCTCGAGGCGCAGTCGATGGACGCGTGGGTCTCGCACCTGCACGCGTCGCCGTTGGGTAAGAACATCCGGGTGCCGCAGGTGCATTGGGACTTCACCTCCGAGCGGGTGCTGACGATGGAGCGCGTGCAGGGCATCCGCATCGACGACGTCGCCGCCATCCGCAAGGCCGGGTTCGACGGGGTCGAACTGGTGAAGGCGCTGCTGTTCTCGCTTTTCGAGGGCGGCCTGCGGCACGGGCTGTTCCACGGCGACCTGCACGCCGGCAACCTCTACGTCGACGACCAGGGCCGCATCGTGTTCTTCGACTTCGGGATCATGGGCCGCATCGACCCGCGCACCCGCTGGCTGCTGCGCGAGCTGGTGTACGCGCTGCTGGTCAAGAAGGACCACGCCGCGGCGGGCAAGATCGTCGTGCTGATGGGCGCCGTCGGGACCATGAAGCCCGAGGCCCAGGCCGCCAAGGACCTGGAGCGCTTCGCCACCCCGCTGACCATGCAGACGCTGGGCGACCTGTCCTACGCCGACATCGGGCGGCAGCTGTCGGCCCTGGCCGACGCCTACGACGTCAAGCTGCCCCGCGAGCTGGTGCTGATCGGCAAGCAGTTCCTCTACGTGGAGCGGTACATGAAATTGCTCGCGCCCAAGTGGCAGATGATGTCCGATCCGCAGCTGACCGGCTACTTCGCGAACTTCATGGTCGAGGTAAGCCGCGAGCACCAGTCCGAAGAAGTCTGATGCAGATCCGCACGGGGCACGCCACCTCCGGAGACCTGAAGCTCTACTACGAGGACATGGGCGACATCGACGACCCACCCGTGCTGCTGATCATGGGGCTGGGCGCCCAGCTGCTGCTGTGGCGAACCGCCTTCTGCGAGCGGCTGGTCCGCCACGGGCTGCGCGTCATCCGGTACGACAACCGCGACGTCGGGCTGTCGAGCAAAACCCAGCACCGCAGCTCGGCGCAGCCGCTGGTGACGCGGCTCGCGCGCTCCTGGCTGGGCCTGCCGAGCGAAGCGGCATACAAGCTCGAGGACATGGCCGACGACGCCGCGGCCGTGCTGGATCATCTGGGCATCGAGCACGCACACATCGTGGGCGCGTCGATGGGCGGCATGATCGCCCAGATTTTCGCGGCGCGATTCCACGAGCGGACGAGAACCCTCGGAGTCATCTTCTCCAGCAACAATTCGGCTTTCCTGCCGCCGCCCGGTCCGCGCCAGCTGCTGGCCCTCATCAAGGGGCCGCCGCCGAGCTCGCCGCGCGACGTGATCGTCGACAACTCCATCCGGGTCAGCAAGATCATCGGCAGCCGGCGCTTTTTGGCCTCCGAGGAGCAACTTCGGGCCGAGGCCATCGAAAGCTACGAGCGCAGTTACTACCCCTGGGGTGTCGCCCGGCATTTCGACGCCGTGCTGGGCAGCGGCAGCCTGAGGCACTACAACCGGCGGACCGCCGCCCCGACCGTGGTGATTCACGGCCGGGCGGACAAGCTGATGCGGCCGTTCGGCGGCCGCGCGGTGGCCAGAACCATCGACGGTGCCCGATTGGTGTTATTCGACGGGATGGGCCATGATCTGCCACAGCAGTTGTGGGACCAGGTGATCGGCGTGCTGGCGGGCAACTTCGCCAAGGCGAACTGAGCCAAAAACAACTCGCAAGAAACGCTTCCCCCGCGAGCCCAGTCCGTATCGCGGAGTTGTACGGTTGTCCAAGGAGGTGGGTCCACCAATGGCCAAACTGAAGCCGTATTACGAAGAGTCGCAGGCAACCTACGACATCTCAGACGACTTCTTCGCGCTGTTCCTCGACCCCAACATGGTGTACACCTGCGCCTACTTCAAGAACGACGACATGACGCTCGAAGAGGCGCAGCTCGCCAAGCTCGATCTGGGGCTGGACAAGCTGAACCTCGAGCCGGGCATGACGCTGCTCGACGTCGGGTGTGGCTGGGGTGGGGCCGTGGTTCGCGCGGTTGAGAAATACGACGTGAACGTCATCGGCATCACGCTGAGCCGCAACCACTACGCGCGCACCAAAGAACGGCTGGCCGCCATTCCCACGACGCGGCGGGCCGAGGCCCGGCTGCAGGGTTGGGAAGAGTTCGACGAGCAGGTCGATCGGATCATCAGCTTCGAGGCCTTCGACGCGTTCAAGAAGGAACGTTGGCCCGCGTTCTGGGATTGGGCCTACAAGACCCTCCCCGATGACAGCCGGATGCTGATGCACAGCATCTTCACGCATCCGCAGTCGCACTGGCGCGAAGTCGGCATGAAAATCACGATGTCAGACCTGCGTTTCCTGCACTTTCTCGGCAAGGAGATCTTCCCCGGCGGGCAGATGTGCGGTGAACCCGATATCGTCGACCTCTCACGCGACAGCGGTTTCTCGCTCGAGCAGACCCAATACCTGCAACCGCATTACGCGCGGACACTGGACATGTGGGCGGCCAATCTGGAGGCCAACCGCGAACGCGCCATCGCCATCCAATCCGAAGAGGTCTACGACCGCTTCATGCGCTATCTCACCGGCTGCGCGAACCTGTTCCGCAAGGGCATCTCCAACGTTGCCCAGTACACGCTGACCAAGTAGCGCATGCGCGGGGGCCGAGAGGCAGACCCGCGAAAACTCCGGCGCACGCGCGCGCAAATGCGGTGTTTTCGATCCCCGGCGAGTAGCCTCGCCCGAGGATGGTCGCCTCTCTGGTGCCCGTCCGCTCGGGAGGGATATGTCCGACAACCCGGCCGGTGCTATTCGTACGCGGTCCAATCTCGACGACGTACGGGCGCATTACGACCTGTCGAACGAATTCTTCGCGCTCTTCCAGGATCCGACCCGCACCTACAGCTGCGCGTATTTCCCCCGCGAGAACATGACCTTGCAGGAGGCGCAGCTCGCCAAGCTCGACCTGACGCTCGACAAGCTGGGGCTCGAGCCGGGGATGACCTTGCTCGACGTCGGCTGCGGTTGGGGTTCGGTGTTGAAACGCGCCGCCGAGAAATACGACGTCAACGTCGTCGGGCTGACCCTGTCCAAAAATCAGCATGCCTATTGCCAGCAGGTGCTCGACGGCATCGACACCGGCCGGTCGCGGCGGGCGCTGCTGTGCGACTGGGCCGACTTCAGCGAACCGGTGGACCGCATCGTCACCATCGAGGCGTTGGAGCACTTCGGCTTTCACCGCTACGACGACTTCTTCAAATTCGCCTACGCCGCCCTGCCCGACGACGGCGTGATGCTGCTCCACTCGATCACGGCATTGCACGGAAAGCAGGCCATCGAGCGTGGCCTGCCCCTGACGATGAATTGGGCGAGGTTCATCAAGTTCATCCTGACCGACATCTTCCCGGGCGGACGGCTGCCGATGATCGAGACCATCGAGGAGCACTCGGCGAAGATCGGCTTCCGGGTGACTGGCGTCCAGTCTCTGCGGAGCGACTTCGCCAGGACCCTCGATCTGTGGGCCGGCACCCTGCAGGCGCACAGGGACGAAGCCATCAGGATCCAGTCCGAAGAGGTCTACGAGCGCTACATGAAATACCTGACCGGCTGCGCCGGGGCTTTCCGCACCGGGTACATCGACTGCAACCAATTCACGCTGGAAAAGTAGAGTTGGGTATCGTTGCACGTCACACCCCCGAGGCAAAGCCGTGGGAAATACGCAGTGAACTTCATCCAGGAGAACCAGACGAAAATGGCTGATCAACCGGCTAGCCCGACGAAGATACGCACGGCCCCCGAGGACATTCAGGCGCACTACGACGTCTCCGACGACTTCTTCGCCCTGTTCCAAGACCCCACCCGGACCTACAGCTGCGCCTACTTCGAGCGTGACGACATGACGCTGGAAGAGGCCCAGTACGCCAAGATCGACCTGAACCTGGACCAGCTGGACCTCAAGCCGGGGATGACCCTGCTGGACATCGGCTGCGGCTGGGGCACCACCATGAAGCGCGCGGTCGAGCGGTTCGACGTCAACGTCATCGGCCTGACCCTGTCCAAGAACCAGCACGCCCGCTGTGAGCAGGTGCTGGCCTCCATCGACACCAACCGGTCGCGTGAGGTGCGGTTGCAGAACTGGGAGGACTTCAACGAGCCCGTCGACCGCATCGTGTCGATCGAGGCCTTCGAGCACTTCGGGCACGAGAACTACGACGACTTCTTCAAGCGGACTTTCGACATCATGCCCGACGACGGCCGGATGACCGTTCAGAGCAGTGTCAGCTACCACCCGTACGACCTGGCCGCCCGCGGCAAGAAGCTGACGTTCGAGACGGCCCGGTTCATCAAGTTCATCCTCACCGAGATCTTCCCGGGTGGCCGGCTGCCGTCCACCCAGATGATGGTCGACCATGGCGAGAAGGCGGGATTCGTTGTACCCGCACCGCTTTCACTGCGACCGCACTACATCAAAACGCTGCACATCTGGGGCGACACACTGGAGTCCAACAAGCAGAAGGCCATCGAGGTCACGTCCGAAGAGGTCTACAACCGCTACATCAAGTACCTGCGCGGCTGCGAGTACTACTTCACCGACGAGGCGCTCGACGTCAGCCTGGTGACGTACCTGAAGCCGGGAGCCGTCAGCTGATTTCTCCGCCGCTGTCGGATTAGGGCTGCGTCGTTCGTCGGATAGGTAGAGAGTGGAGCACGGGGCTTCGCTCGCTATCTGGAGGTGACGAGAGATGCAGTACTTCGCCTTATTGATCAGCAGGGAACAGGACCGCGCGCCCGAAGGCCCGGACGCGATGGCCGCCTGGGGAAAGTTTCACGCCAACGCCGGCGTGGCGATCAAATCCGGGGACGCCCTGGCGCCCGCCGCCGCCGCGGCGGTCATCACCGGCGGCCCGGATGCACCGGTGGTCACCGACGGCCCCTTCGCCGAATCCGCCGAAGTGGCCTGCGGCTTCTACCTGTTCGAAGCCGAAAACCTCGACGAGGCGCTGGCGTTGGCGCGTGACGTCCCGCTCGCCACGTTCGGCGCGGTGGAGGTCTGGCCCACGGTGCACTCGGTCGAGCTGTCCCGCGGGCTCACCGGCAACGACTGGCTCGCGCTGCTGCTGGAGCCGGCCGAATCCGCGCACACGCCGGGCACACCCGAGTGGGAAGCGGTGGCGGCAAAGCACGCCGATCTCCATGCGGCCGCAGGCGATCACATCATCGGCGGCGCCGCGTTGCACGATCGGTCCACGGCAACGACCGTGCGGGTGCGCGATGGCGAGGTCCTGATCACCGACGGGCCCTATGTGGAAGGCGCCGAAATCGCCACCGGGATCTATCTGTTGAGTGCCGCGGACCGCGAAGAGGCCATCAAGCTGGCCTCGATGATCCCCGCCTCGACGGTGCAGGTGCGGCAGCTGGCTGGGCTCTCGGGGCTCTGAGCGTCGCCGGTGTCCGACCTGGACGGCGTCTTTCGTCGGGAATGGGGGGCCGCCGTCGCCGCGCTCGCGCGGTGGTCCGGCGACCTCACCATCGCGGAGGACGCCGTCCAGGAAGCCTGCGCCGAGGCGCTTCGCAGCTGGGGCTGTGACGGCCTGCCGGACAATCCCGGCGGTTGGCTGGTGACCGTCGCCCGCAACCGGGCGCGCGACCGCCTGCGCCGCGAATCCGTCCGTCCCGGAAAGGAATTGGCGGCCGTGATAGACGAAATCCGGGCACGCACCGATCACACCGACCCGTCCCCCGTTCGTGATGACGAGCTGCGGATGATGTTCACCTGCGCGCACCCCGCCCTGGACCGCCAATCCCAACTGGCGCTCACCCTGCGGCTGGTATCCGGGCTGACCGTCCCCGAGATCGCCCGCGCGCTGCTGCAGACCGATGCGGCGATCGGGCAGCGAATCACGCGCGCCAAGAACAAGATTCGGCACGCCAACATCCCGTTGCGGGTGCCGCCCGCCGAGTTGCTGCCCGAACGCACTCCGCACGTGCTCGGTTGCGTCTACTCGGTGTTCACCGAAGGCTATTGGTCCACGGCGGGCCCGTCGGCGATCCGCGACGAGCTGTGCGAAGAGGGGATCAGGCTGGCCGGCGAGCTGTGCGCGCTGATGCCGCACGAGCCCGAGGCCCACGCGCTGGCGGCCCTGGTGCTGCTGCACGATTCGCGACGAGCCACCCGGGTCGACGACGCCGGAATGCTGGTGCCGCTCGAGGAGCAGGACCGTCGCCGGTGGGACCGCGGCCGAATCGCCCGGGGGCTGGACCGATTACGCCGGGCCGAGGGCTCGACGGGCCCCTATCTGCCACAGGCGGTGATCGCCGCGCTGCACGCGACGGCGCCGTCCTGGGACCAGACCGACTGGGCCACCATCTGCGCGGCCTACGACCGGCTGCTGGGGCTGACCGACTCGCCCGTCGTGCGCGCCAACCGCGCCCTGGCGATCGGCTTCCGCGACGGACCCGACGCCGGCCTCGCGGCCCTGGACGAGGTGGCCCACGACCTCCGGCTCGCCCGCTCCAATCTGGTCGCGACGGTGCGCGCCGACCTGCTCAGGCGTGCGGGCAGGCCGGCCGATGCCGTCATCTGGTACCGAGAAGCGTTGCGAGTCAACGGTTCCGAGCCGGGCCGCGAGTTCCTGCGCCGCCGCATCGCGGAGTGTGGCGGGTGATTCGCGTCGGCGAAGAAACTCAGGCGTCCGCGAAGTTGCGGGTGACGGCCGGGTCGACCGGGATGCCCGGGCCCGTGGTCGTCGACACGGTGATCTTCTTCAGGTAGCGGCCCTTCGAGGCGGACGGCTTGAGCCGCAACACCTCGTCGAGCGCGGCGCCGTAGTTCTCGGCGAGGGCCTTCTCGTCGAAGGACGCCTTGCCGATGACAAAGTGCAGGTTGGCCTGCTTGTCGATGCGGAAGTTGATCTTGCCGCCCTTGATGTCGGCGACGGCCTTGGCGACGTCGGGCGTGACGGTGCCCGTCTTGGGGTTCGGCATCAGGCCGCGCGGGCCCAGCACGCGAGCGATGCGGCCGACCTTGGCCATCTGGTCGGGGGTCGCGATCGCGGCGTCGAAGTCCAGGAAGCCGCCCTGAATCTTCTCGATCAGGTCGTCGCTCCCGACGATGTCGGCGCCGGCGGCCTGTGCCTGCTCGGCCTTGTCGCCGACCGCGAACACCGCGACGCGGGCGGTCTTACCGGTGCCGTGCGGCAGGTTGACCGTGCCGCGGACCATCTGGTCCGCCTTACGGGGGTCGACGCCGAGCCGGATCGCCACCTCGACCGTCGCGTCCTGCTTGGCCGACGCGGTCTCCTTGGCGAGCTTGGCCGCCTCGAGCGGGCTGTACAGGTTGTTGCGGTCCACCTTCTCGGCGGCGGCGCGGTATGCCTTGCTGTTCTTGCTCATTGATTCATCCAATCCGGTGTTGGGTCGTGGTTAGCGGGCCGAAGCTGGCCCTCCCACGGTGTTTGATTTTGTCGGACTTCTCCTCGGGCCGCCAGCGGCCCGCATTGTCGTCCCACGGTGTTGGTGTTCGAACTATTCGACGGTGATCCCCATCGACCGGGCGGTGCCGGCGATGATCTTGGCGGCGGCGTCGATGTCGTTGGCGTTGAGATCGGTCTTCTTGGTCTCGGCGATCTCACGAACCTGGTCCCAGGTGACCTTGGCGACCTTGGTCTTGTGCGGCTCGGCCGAGCCCTTGCCCACGCCGGCGGCCTTGAGCAGCAGCTTGGCGGCGGGCGGCGTCTTGAGTGCGAAGGTGAAGCTGCGGTCCTCGTAGACCGTGATCTCCACCGGGATGACCTGGCCGCGCTGGCTCTCCGTGGCCGCGTTGTAGGCCTTGCAGAACTCCATGATGTTGACGCCATGCTGGCCGAGCGCGGGTCCGACCGGCGGCGCAGGGTTGGCCTGCCCCGCCACGATCTGCAGCTTGATCAGCCCAGCGACTTTCTTCTTCGGGGCCATGAGATGTTGGTGTTCCTTCCTGGGGGTGGGCGTAAGGGCCCGAGCTAAATCTTGGAGACCTGGCTGAACGTCAATTCGACCGGCGTTTCGCGGCCGAAGATCGACACCAGCACCTTGAGCTTCTGCTGTTCGCCGTTGACCTCGCTGATGGTCGCCGGCAGCGTGGCGAATGGCCCGTCCATGACCGTCACCGATTCGCCGACCTCGTAGTCGACCTCGATGGCCGGACGCTCCAGGCCGCCCGCCTCGGCGGCCGCGGCGGTGGTGGCCGCGCCCTTGGCGGCCTTCTTGGCCGCGCCCCGCGGTAGCAGGAACTTGACCACGTCGTCGAGCGTCAGGGCCGATGGGCGCGACGTCGCCCCGACGAAACCGGTGACGCCCGGCGTGTTGCGCACCGCGGCCCACGAGTCGTCGGTCAGATCCATGCGCACCAGGATGTAGCCGGGCAGCACCTTGCGATTGACCTGCTTGCGCTGACCGTTCTTGATCTCGGTGACCTCTTCGGTGGGCACCTCGACCTGGAAGATGTAGTCGCCGACGTCCAGGTTCTGCACACGGGTCTCGAGATTGGCTTTGACCTTGTTCTCGTATCCCGCGTAGGAGTGGATGACGTACCAGTCGCCGGGCTTGCGGCGCAGTTCCGCCTTGAGCGCGGCCGCCGGGTCGACCTCTTCGGCCGACTCCTCGGAAGCCTCGGCCGCTGAGGTTTCGGCGTCCGTTTCCGGGGCCGCTTCTGCGACCGTTTCCGGGGCTGTTTCCGGGGCCTCCGCAGCGCCCTCGGCGCGCTCTTCTACGTCGACCGCTTCACCCGCGGACGTGTCACCGTCGAAGGTAGTCACGGTTTTCAGTCCTCTCTGTCTTCTCGCTCAGCCGAACACCAGCAGCACAAGCTTGGTGAGGCCGAAGTCCGCGAGGCCGACCAGCGCCACCATGAAAGCCAGGAAAGCCAGCACCACCGATGTGTAGGTGAGCATCTGCTTGCGGTTGGGCCAAATAACCTTCCGCATCTCGGCAACCACCTGCTTGAGGTAGTTGAAGACGAACACGAACGGGTTGGCCGAACGGTCCCCTGGCTTCTTCGGTTTCTTGGCCTTCTTGGCTTTGGCGCCCTTGGTGGCCTTGTCCTCTTTGGCAACCTCGGCCTCGTCCGCCGACTCTACGTCGACGTCCTCGCCGGCGTCGGCCGCCCGCTGCCGGGATCGTTTGCCGGTGGGGCGCTGCGGCCGCGTCACCACAGCGGTCCGACCGCCGTTCGCGCGGTCGTCCTCCCTGTCAGCGCCGTCGCTTGTGGCGTCGTTGGCAGCGTCGCCTTCGTCGCTCACCGCATGCTCCTTAAGTTTGCTAATGTCCCGCGGGCCGTCCCGTGGTGGACGCCCACTATTCCAGTGTCCACCATGGCACGCCTTCGTGTTCAGCAGGGGCGACAGGACTTGAACCTGCAACCTGCGGTTTTGGAGACCGCTGCTCTGCCAGTTGAGCTACGCCCCTTCGCGGTTGGCAGGCCAACCTGCGCTTACCTGCCGGGGCTTACATGACACGCGCGCCTTCCGATTGCTCGACTTCACGGAAAGCGCGCTGATGCTGGGAAAACCCCGAGGTCCGAGTGTACATCGACGCGCGAGTCAGATACTAATTACGCCGTTCTGACGACCTGCCCGGACTCCGGGTCCCAACGCAGGTTCTCCGCCTGGTCGGCGTGCTGGCCCATCAGCGTGGTGTAGGCCTCCATGACCAGCTCACCCTGTTCGTTCGTGCACATGTTCTTGGTGACCACGATGTCGGCGCCGAACCGCTCGTCCACCGACATTACGTCCATCCGGGCCCACAGCTTGTCGCCGGCCTTGATCGGCTTGGTAAACACGAACCGCTGATCGACCTGCACGATCACCAGAGTTTCCATGCCGATGTCGACGTGCCGGAAGAAATCCAGCTGGACCAGCTTGGCGAAGATGGTCGCGAAGGTCAGCGGCGCGAGGATCGCTTCGTGGCCGAGCGCGGCGGCCGCGTCCTCCCTGTAGTGGGCCGGGTGGCGGTCCTTGACGGCCAAGGCGAACTGGCGGAGCTGTTCACGGCCCACGACGAAGTAGTCCGGGTACCGCCAGATCATTCCGCGGATATCGGTTTTTAGCGCCATTAACAGGCCCCGCTACGCGAGAGTCGCGGACGCGATGGCCCTACCGAAGATCTTCTTGCCGCCGGTGGTGGCCGTCAGCGCGATGGTCACGGACTTGGTCTCCGGGTCGACCGACTTCACCCGGCCGTTGAAGACCAGCTCGGCGCCCTTGCCGTCGTTGGGCACCGGCACCACCGCGGTGAACCGCACGTTGTACTCGGTGACCGCACCGGGGTCACCGATCCACGCGGTGACGTAGCCGCCACCGATGCCCATGGTCAGCATGCCGTGCGCGATCGCGGTGTCCAGCCCGACGACCTTGGCCATCTCGTCGTCCCAGTGGATCGGGTTCAGGTCGCCCGAGACGCCCGCGTAGTTCACCAGATCCTGACGGGTCAGCGGGTAGGTCCGCTCGGGGAGCTGGTCACCCACCTTCACCGAGCTGAACTCACGCAGTGGCATCAGAAAATCCCTCTTCTCCATCCTCACCCGCACGACCCGCCAGGGTCGTGAAGGTCTCCTGCACAACGTCACCGGCTTCGTTGGTGATGATGTTCTTGGTCACGATGATCTGGGTGCCGTGCGACACCCGCATTGAATCCACATAGACGTCGCAGTACAGCTTGTCGCCCGCCACGATCGGCGCCTTGAACCTCAGCACCTGGTCGACCTGAACGATCTGCGCGTCTTGGACGGCGATGTTCGCGTACTTGAAAAACGCCGTCTGCGCCTGGTAGCCGAACACGCAGATGAACGTCAACGGGGCCAACAGCCCGTCATACCCGAGTTCTGCCGCCGCCTTCTCCTCGAGGAATGCAGCGTCGTCGTTTTGCACGGCGACGGCGTGCTCGCGGATCTTCTCCCGCTCCACGACGTAATAGTCGGGATAGCGGTAGTGCATACCGATGATGTCTTCGGTTAACGGCACGGCTCTAGAATCTACCTAGTCAGTCTGAATAATCACTCGCGGGCGCGGCTAGCGCGTCTCTCGGTGCGCCTGGTGCTTGCCGCAGTTCGGGCAGAACTTCTTCAGCTCCATGCGGTCGGGGTCGTTCCGCCGATTCTTCTTGGTGATGTAGTTGCGGTGCTTGCACACCTCGCATGCCAAGGTGATCTTCGGCCGTACGTCGGTACTGGAAGCCATGACGGTTCTCTCTCAAATCTCTCAAAAGTGCATTGTTGTGTTGTAGCGATGGCCGGACTCGAACCGGCGACCTAACGATTATGAGTCGTTCGCTCTAACCGACTGAGCTACATCGCCTCTGGCCACCCCATTCGGGGTTGAGCCGCCGCGCCTGCTCGGCGTCCGCCGAGCCCCCTAACGGAATCGAACCGTTGACCTTTTCCTTACCATGGAAACGCTCTACCGACTGAGCTAAGGGGGCCGTTCACCCGAATCGACAGTGCCGCGGGCCTAAAAGAGGGTACAACCTGGCGCGCAACCGGACCAAACCACGGGCTTTGGACCCCTCAGTCGCCTGCGCGCTGCGGACCCTTCGCCGGCACGTCCTAGTCTGGTCACGTGTCAACGGACCGGCTGTACTTTCGTCAACTGCTCTCGGGGCGCGATTTCGCCGCCGGCGACATGTTTGCGACCCAAATGCGCAACTTCGCCTACCTGATCGGCGACCGTGAAACGGGCGATTGCGTGGTGGTCGACCCCGCCTACGCCGCCGGCGAACTGCTCGACACGCTCGAGGCCGACGGCATGCACCTGTCGGGGGTGCTGGTGACCCATCATCATCCCGACCACGTGGGCGGATCGATGATGGGCTTCACCCTGCAGGGCCTGGCCGAGCTGCTGGAACGGAAAGCCGTGCCGGTGCATGTCAATACCCATGAGGCACAATGGGTTTCGCGAGTCACCGGGATCGGTATGGGTGACCTCACCGCCCACGAGAATCACGACAAGGTCAGCATCGGCGACATCGAGATCGAGTTGCTGCACACGCCGGGCCACACGCCCGGCAGCCAGTGCTTCCTGCTCGATGGTCGCCTCGTGGCCGGTGACACGTTGTTCCTGGAGGGCTGCGGCCGGACCGACTTTCCCGGCGGCGACTCCGACGAGATGTACCGCAGCCTGCAGCAACTCGCGACCCTGCCCGGTGACCCGACGGTTTTTCCCGGGCACTGGTATTCGGCGGAACCGAGCGCATCGTTGTCGGAAGTCAAGCGTTCCAACTACGTCTATCGCGCCGCAGACCTGGCGCAGTGGCGAATGCTGATGGGCGGCTGAGGCGGGCGGCGATCGCTCGATCGGGACGAGCCGGCAATCGGCCTGTGATATAAGCGGAGGGTGGCTTCCATGGGGTGGATCCAGGACGGCTGGCACGGAATCACGCACGTTGGGTCCAGCACCTGGATCGCGTGGGCGGCGTGGGCGGCGATTGCGCTCGCCGTCGTCACGCTGATCTTCACCAACCGGCAGATCACCCGCAATCGCCGACTGGTCGCGGAGCAGACCCGGCCGCAAGTCGCGATGTTCATGGAACCGCATCCCGCCGACTGGCACGTCATCGAACTGGTGGTCAGGAACTTCGGTCAGACCGCGGCGTACGACATCACGTTCTCGTTCATGAATCCGCCGACGGTGGCCGAATACGAGAACGCCACCGATGGCTACGCCGACGTCGCCGAACTGCGACTCCCCCGCGAGTTGCCGGTGCTGGCCCCCGGCCAGGAATGCCGCATGGTGTGGGATTCGGCGCTCGACCGCGCCGAGATCGGCAGTGGCATCGAGTCTCGCTTCACCGGCACCATCAGCTACTTCGACCGGCCGGAGCGCCGGCACGGGCGGCGGTTCTGGGAGCGCGAGCGCGTTCCGCTGGAGACCCAGGTGGTGCTGGACTGGGACTCCCTGCCGCCCGTCCAGCGCATCGAGCTGATGACGACCCACGACCTGGCGAAGCGGGAGAAGCAGAAGCTGGAGCTGCTGCGCGGGCTGCTGACCTACTTCCACTACGCGAGCAAGGAAACCCGTCCCGAGGTGTTCCGCAGCGAGATTGAGCGGATCAACGGCGCGGTGCGGGAAACGCAGGACAGATGGCGCACCCGCCAGGTCGATGAGCCCACCGATGTCAGCCTGCGCTGGGGCGATGCCGAGGACGACCTGGGCAAACACCACAGTCAGCCCGCGTGACGGCAAGGAGCCAGCAACCGATGAGCGGCCCCGTCCACTACAGCCTCAAGGATTCCATCGCGGTCATCAAGATGGACGACGGCAAGGTCAACGCCTTGGGTCCGACGATGCAGCAGGCGCTGGGCGAGGCGATCGACCGGGCCGAGGCGGACAACGCCGGGGCGCTGGTGATCACCGGCAACGACCGGGTGTTCAGTGGCGGATTCGACCTGAAGATCCTGACCTCGGGCGAGGCGCAGCCGGCGATCGACATGCTGCGGGGCGGCTTCGAGCTGTCCTATCGGCTGCTGTCCCATCCCAAGCCGGTCGTGATGGCCTGCACCGGCCACGCCATCGCGATGGGGGCGTTCCTGCTGTCGTCCGGCGATCATCGAGTGGCCGCGCACGCCTACAACATTCAGGCCAACGAGGTGGCGATCGGCATGGTCATCCCGTACGCAGCGCTGGAGATCATGAAGCTGCGGCTGACGCAGTCGGCTTACCAGCAAGCCGCCGGGCTCGCCAAGACGTTCTTCGGTGAGACCGCGCTGGCCGCCGGCTTCGTCGACGAGATCGTGCTGCCGGAGATGGTGGTGAGTCGGGCCGAGGAGGCCGCGCGTGAATTCGCCGGTCTGCACCAACACGCCCACGCCGCAACGAAGTTGCGCGCCCGCGCCGACGCGCTGAAGGCCATTCGGGCCGGGATCGACGGCATCGAGGCCGAGTTCGGGCTGTAAAGCGGCCGCTGACCCCCTGGCCACGACGTTAACTGAATGGCGAACGCGGTGGCCGCTGCTAGCCGCCACCGCGTTCCTTCGCCTCCTCGCCGCCAGTCTGACATGTGCGCGACGTGCCGTCACTTCACTTCCGCGACGATCGGAAGCGGTCCAGATACGCCGGCCAGTCCCAGGTCGACAAGAAATCCTGCGCGGCCGCGTAGCCCCTGTCGCAGAGCTCTTCCAGGCGCCCCCTGGAAATACCGAAGTCGAGAACGCTCACGTCGGTGGACGCGACTCCGATGGTGCGGCATTTGACCCACGGCAGGCTCAGCTGTGCCTGGTCATGGCCGACCAGCATGGTGGTGAAGAGGCTTTGCAGCAGGGCGGACTGCTTGAGGAAACCCAGCGGGCGCAACGCCGGGAACACCTGTTCCACGCCCTCGGCGAGCTTGGGCATCACCGTGATCCCGAACGTCGGCCAGCGCGGCGGTTTACCGTCGGTGCGGTCCAGCGAGTCGACCGGGAAATTCGACAGCACCCCGCCGTCGACCAGGTTCGACGTGAGCCCCATGGTGTCGGTCAGCCTGACCGGGGGGTAGAAGAACGGGATCGCCATCGAGGCGCGGACCGCGTCCGCGACGGGTTGCTCGTCGGGATCGAGCCCGTAAAGCCGCTGATAGTCCCAGGGCAGTCGCACCAGCTGCGCCGCGGTGACATCGGCGACCGTGACCGCCACCTTGTACCGCCGTTCGGGAGGAAGGTCGGCGTCGTCGAGCGCGAGATCACCGAACGTGACAACCCCCAGGTTCTTCAGCTCGCTTCGGATCCACTCGTGGGCGAAATCGCCGCGGTACATGGCCGTGTCTCGCACCAGCCCCCAGGCAGACCCGACGAAGGGCACCGGGCCCGCGTCCCGCCAACTGCGCAACGGCACCGACAGCGCGAGTTCCCTGACCTGACCACTGGTCAGTTGATCCCCGTTGGACGCGGCCGCCGAGATCACCGCGACCACCGATCCGGCCGAAACACCCGACACCCGATAGGCCGAGTAGCCGGCATCCATGAGCGCGGCGACCGCGCCGACCAGGCCGATGAACTTCACGCCGCCGCCGGAGAGAACGAGGTCTACCGGCTTCGCCTCGGCGGCCATTTCAGGTACCCGCCGAAACCCATTGATATGGAAGGAATTTGCCGTCCAGGGTCACCACGACGCGGTCGCCGGACGGGTGCGATTTCTTCTGCAGGTCGACGCTGAAGTTGATCGCGCTCATGATGCCATCGCCGAACTGTTCGTGGATCAGCTCCTTGATGGCGCCGCCGTAAACCTGCAGGGCCTCGTAGAAGCGGTAGATCGTTGGGTCGGTCGGCACGGCGGTCGGCAGCCCCCCACGCATGGGCGGTGCCGCCAGCACGGGCACCACCGACTCCTCCAGGTCCAGCTTCTCGGCGAGAATCCTTGCCAGCTCAGCGGGAATGGGGTGTTGGCCCAGCAGCGCCGAGGTGGTCCATACCACCGGCCGATCGATGGCCTCGGCCAGCTGCTGCCACGTCAGGCCGAGCCTCAGGCGGGCCAGGACGATCTGCTCGGTGATCTCGTGTCTGTTCATGGCCCCAAGCATGCACGCCGGCGGCGACGCGTGCCGTGAGGATCGGGCGGTCCTCACCCCGGCTTCGTCGCGGTGACCAGGCGCGTGGAAAACCACGGACCGCCGTAGTACATGCGCCAGCCGAGGTTGCGGCGCCGCACGTTTCGCCAACCCAGTTCCCGTAGGTGCGCGGCATGCTGGCGCGTCTCCCATAGGTCCGCGATGGCCAGCCGCCCACCCGGGCGCAGCACCCGGACCGCTTCGTCGAGAGCCTTGCGCCGGCCGGCGCGCGTCGCGATGTTGTGGATGGCCAGGTTGCTGACGATCACGTCAACGCTGTCGTCGGCCAAGGGCAGGGCGGCCATGTCGGCGGTGTGCACCTCGACGCGATCGGCGACGTGCTCCAGCGCCGCGTTCGCCAGGGTGGCGGCCGGGGAGTTGTCAGTCTGGTCGGCGTGCCACAGATCGACGCCGATCGCCCGGCCCCTCGGCAACCGCTTGGCCGCGGCGAGCAGCACCGCACCGCGCCCACAGCCGAGGTCGAGCACCGTTTCGTCGCCCCGCAGCTCGAGGTCGCCCAGCACCCGGTCCCACACGACGAACTTGCCGACCCGCGTCGCGTACGCGTAAAGGGCTGCGCTAGAAGCGATCCCAATGGCCGACGTCGCTGCCAGCGCAGCCGGCACCCGCTTGCCGCGCACCCAGCTGATAGCGCCCCACCCGGCCAGGCCGGCGGCCTGCGCGGCGATGCCTATCACCTGCCAGCGCGCCGAGACGGTGTGAAACGAGCCGTCGATTCCGTAGTCGCCCCGGTGGTCGTGCACGGTGAAGAGCTTAAGACCGCTTCCTCACCAACGACCGTGGTGGACGACCTCGTCGAACGGCCGCCGGTTCGGTGTGCGGATCGGGGCGAGCGGGCGGTCGGCGGGATAGCCGACGCCGAGCAGGAAGGCCACCAGCCGGTCCTCGGGGACACCGAGGATGGCCCGCGCCTTCTCCTGGTCCCCCACCGAC
Organism: Mycobacterium sp. 852014-50255_SCH5639931; assembly: GCF_001665605.1. Taxonomy (GTDB): domain Bacteria; phylum Actinomycetota; class Actinomycetes; order Mycobacteriales; family Mycobacteriaceae; genus Mycobacterium; species Mycobacterium paraffinicum. The sequence goes on along the minus strand of NZ_LZSV01000017.1, from coordinate 186,369 downwards.
GAATGCCCGGTCCCGATGCCCAGGTCCGTGGCCGCGATCATCATCGCCATCGTGGCCTGCCCGACGTCGTAATTGTCGGTCACCACCCGGCGCTCGTCGGGCGGCACGGGCACCACGATGGCAATCGCCGCCGCCGCGGCGGCGATGTGCCCCGCGCCCTGCCAGACGGTCGACAGGTCCAGCAGTTGCGCCCGGTCCGTGACGATCACGAAGTCCCACGGCTGGCGGTTCTTCGCCGACGGCGCGCGCCACCCGGCCTCGGCGATGCGGTTGAGGTCGTCTTCGGAAATCAAGTCCGGTTTGTACTGCCGGACGTTGCGCCGGGCGCGGATCGCGTCCCAAGCCTCCATTTGTTCCTCCTCATTCTCCAGCCGACTCCGGGTAAACGGGGGTAGCCTCATCCGAATTCCCCGCATACGCGCGCCGAAGTTTGATTCCGGCAGTTACGGGAAGTCAGGGTGAACCAGCTGAGCCGCCCGCTCGTGTACAGCTGAATGGCCCGGTTTCAGAAAGGCGCGTAGCTGGTATGACGGAGAACCTGACGCCGCACTTCGAGGACGTCCAGGCGCACTACGACCTGTCCGACGACTTCTTCCGGCTGTTCCTCGACCCCACCATGACCTACAGCTGCGCCTACTTCGATCGCATGCGAGACATCCCGCTGGAAGAGGCGCAGTTCCGCAAGATGGACCTGGCACTCGGCAAGCTAGGCCTGCGGCCCGGGATGACGCTGCTGGACGTGGGCTGCGGCTGGGGCGGCACCATGCGCCGCGCGATCGAGAAATACGACGTCGACGTCATCGGCTTGACGCTGTCCGAGCACCAGGCCGCCCATGTGCAGAAGATGTTCGACGCCATGAACACCACCCACAGCAGGCGGGTGCTGCTGCAGGGCTGGGAACAGTTCGACGAGCCCGTCGACCGGATCGTCTCCATCGGCGCTTTCGAGCACTTCGGGTACGACCGCTACGACGATTTCTTCCAGACGGCCTTCCGGGTGCTGCCCGACGACGGGGTGATGCTGCTGCACACGATCACCATGTTCATCCCGGAGCAGATCCTCGAACGCGGCCTGCCAATGACCGAGGAGCAGACCAGCTTCAACAGCTTCATCGCCACTGAGATCTTCCCGGGCGGCCAGTTGCCGCCGATCGAGATGGTGGAGTTCCACGCCTCGAAGATGGGCTTCAACCTCCTGCGCAGGCAGTCGCTGCAGCTGCACTACGCCCGGACGCTCGACCTGTGGGCCGCGGCGCTCGAGGCACACCACAGCGAGGCGGTCGCGATCCAGTCCGAAGAGGTGTACCAGCGATACATGAGGTATCTGACCGGTTGCGCCAAGGCTTTCCGGGACGGCTACATCGATATCAACCAGTTCACACTGGCCAAGTAGGCGCAGGTCACGACTCGACAAGGCGCCGAAGGCTTTTCAGGCTCTCATCGAGGGAACGACCGACCCAGAACGCCGCCACCCGGTCGGCGATCAGGCCCAGCAGCCCGCCCTCCGAGCTGTAGGCGAGCCGAAATGTCACCCGGGTTCGGCCCGGCCCGGCGTCGCGCAACCGGAACCGGCCCCGCTGTGTGACGCCGGTGATGTTGATCCAGGCCAGATCCCGCGCCGTATCGAACTCCACCACTTCGGCGATGCCGCCCACCGGGATCGAGCCGATCTTCCACAGCACGGTGTAGCGGGCGCCCACCCGGGCCGGGCCCTCGGTCAGGGTCTCCCAGCGCTCCAGGTGCGGCAGGAACGAGGGGTAGCGATCCGGGTCGCTGAGCACCTTCCACACGGTGTCGCGGTCCGCATTGACGACGATCCGCCGTTCGACGCGCATCAGCCGATCACCGGCAATCGGCGTTGGGCGGCGAGCCGATCGACACCGGCCTGCAGGCTGGCGATCACCGCGTCGTACACCGCCTGGTCATCGTCGTGCACCGTGATCGGCTCCTGCACCTCGATGACGATCTTTGCGGGCAACGGGATATGCCCGAGCAGGTCGCTGACGTTGAGGCCCCACGGCAGCGCCAGCGAGATCGGCACACTCTTGAGCCGGACCACCTTGTCGAGCAGCAACAGTTTGGCCAGCCACTGCGCGCGGCCGAGGAAGAATGCCGTCTCCTGGCCGCCGACGCTGGCCACCGGAACGATCGGCACGCCGGTCTCCCGGGCGAGCCGCACGAAGCCTTTACGACCACCGAAGTCGACGACGTGCCGCTGCCAGGACGGGCGGAATACCTCGTAGTCGCCGCCCGGGTACACCAGCACGGCTGCGCCGGATTCCAAAGCGAGACGGGCGTTTTCGGGGCTGGCCGCCACGGTCCCGAATTTGCGCAGCCAGCGCAGCGGCGGGTAGAGGGTGACCAGGTTGTGCGCGAGCTGATAGAACGGGCGCTCCACGCCGAAGTACGAGCAGAACGCCAGGGTGAAGACGAAGGTGTCGGGCGGGACGTTGCCGCCGCTGTGGTTGCCGACCAGCAGCACCGGGCCGTGCGCCGGGATGCGGTCGAGTCTGCGGACGTCGGCCCGGAAATACAGCGACGCCACCAGCCAGGTGCCGGGCAGCTGGTCTCGGATGAAGTCCGGGTCGCGCTGATCCAGGTCCGCCTTGGGAACCCGGTCCCCGATCTGCCTACTCACCCACCCGATGGCATCCGCGACGCCGGCCATGGGTTCAGCCTGGCACAGCGGAGCCGACCGGTGCAGGGACTTTTGTCGCTATCGCGGCGGGCGATGGGTCACCACCGCCCGGTGATCGCGCCGGCACGCGACCTCGAAGGCCGTCCTGCCTCCCGGTGTCGGTGTCGGGGTCTATCGTTGCACCGCAATGGCGCTTCATCTCCACCGTGCCGAACGCACCGATCTCCTTGCCGACGGCCTCGGCGCCCTGCTGGCAAACCCGCAGACCGACCCGTTCGCCGAAGAACTGGTGCTGGTGCCCGCGCGCGGCGTGGAGCGCTGGCTCAGCCAGCGGCTCTCGCATGTGCTCGGTCGTGCCCGGGGTAATGATGGCGTGTGCGCCGGGGTGGTATTCCGTAGCCCCGGCTCCCTGATCGCCGAACTCACCGGCACCGCGGACGAGGATCCGTGGTCGCCGGACGCGATGGCCTGGTCGCTGCTGCAGGTGATCGACCGCTCGCTGGATCAGCCGTGGTGCCGCACCCTGGCAACGCATTTGGGCCACTTCGCGCCGACGGAGGCGGAGGCCGAGCTGCGCCGCGGCCGCCGCTACTCGGTGGCACGCCGGCTGGCCGGCCTGTTCGCCTCGTACGCCAGGCAACGTCCGAGCCTGCTGGCCGACTGGCTGGCGGGCGATCCGGGTGGCCTCGACCCCGACCTGGCCTGGGAACCGGAGCTCTGGCGGGCGCTGGTCGCCGCCGTGCCCGCCGATCCCCCGCACATCCGGCACCAGAAGACCCTCACCGGGTTGCGCGAAGGTCGGGCCGACCTGCCGGCGCGGCTGTCCCTGTTCGGCCATACCCGGTTGGCGTACACCGACGTGGAGCTGCTGGACGCGTTGTCCGCCCACCACGAGTTGCACCTGTGGCTGCCTCATCCCAGCGACCAATTGTGGCGCGCGCTGGCCGGCACCCGCGGTGCCATCCCCCGCCGCGCGGACACCGGCCATCGCACCGTGGGCCATCCGCTGCTCGCCACGCTCGGGCGCGACCTGCGTGAACTCCAACGCGGCCTGCCCGCCGATCCGCAGACCGACGAGCATCTCCCCGCGCCGGAACGTCCCGGCACGCTGCTCGGCTGGCTGCAATCCGACATCGCCGCGGATACCGTTCGGCCGCAGGGGCGTAACCTCGCCGACGATGACCGCTCCGTGCAGATACACAACTGCCACGGGCCGGCGCGCCAGGTCGACGTGCTGCGCGAGGTATTGCTCGGCCTGCTGCAGGACGACCCGACGCTGGAGCCGCGCGACATCCTGGTGATGTGCCCGGACATCGAGACGTACGCGCCGCTGATCGTCGCCGATTTCGGGCTGGGCGACGTGGTGCACGGCGCGCATCCCGCGCATCGGTTGCGGGTGCGGCTCGCAGACCGCTCTCCGCTGCAGACCAATCCGCTGCTCGGCGTGGCCTCGCGGTTGCTGGCGCTGGCCGGCAGCCGGGTGACGGCCAGCGAGGTGCTCGACTTCGCCGAGGTGGCACCCGTGCGCGCCCGATTCGATTTCACCGACGACGACCTGGAGGCCATCACCCGCTGGGTCCGGCAGGCCAACATCCGGTGGGGGTTCGACCAGGAACATCGGCGGCCGTACCACGTCGACTTCGTGCACAACACTTGGCGTTTCGGCATCGACCGGGTGCTGGCCGGCGTCGCGATGTCCGACGACTCGCACGCCTGGCTGGACGCGACATTGCCCCTCGACGATGTCAGCAGCAATCGCGTCCAATTGGCCGGGCAGTTCGCCGAGTTCGTGGAACGCCTGCAACATGCGGTCGACTCGCTCACGGGCGCGCGGCCGTCGCGCGACTGGTTGGCCGCGCTGGCCGACGGTATCGAGCTGCTGACGCGCATCGACGACTCGGACCTGTGGCAGACCAGTCAGATGCACCGGGAGTTCGCCTCGACGCTGGCCGACGCCGGACCGCACGCCGGCACGATGCTGCGGCTGCCCGACATCCGTGCACTGCTCGAGGGGCGCCTCGCCGGGCGCCCGACGCGGGCCAACTTCCGCAGCGGCACGCTGACGGTCTGCACCATGGTCCCGATGCGCTCGGTGCCGCACCGGGTGGTGTGCCTGGTGGGCCTCGACGACGGCGTGTTCCCCCGGCTCGGTGTCGTCGACGGCGACGACGCGCTGGCCCGCGACCCGATGACCGGCGAACGCGACATCCGTTCGGAGGACAGGCAATTGCTGCTGGACGCCATCGGCGCGGCCACCGAGAAGCTGGTGATCACCTACACCGGCGCCAACGAGTACTCGGGCCAGCCGCGCCCGCCCGCGGTGCCGCTGGCCGAGCTTCTGGACACCCTGGACATTACCGCGTCGAGCGAGAAGACGGGCAAGGTTCGCGGGCGCATCGTCGTCCAGCATCCGTTGCAGCCCTTCGACGTTCGCAATGTCATCCCGGGAAAGCTGGTGCCGAAAGATCCGTTCAGCTTCGACCCGACCGTGCTGCGGGCGGCGCGGGCCGCCGCGGGCGAACGCGGCGAAGCGCCCCGGTTCATTTCGGGACCGCTGCCGGCACCGCCGGCCGAGGACGTCATCCTCGCCGACCTCGTGAGCTTCTTCAAGGACCCGGTCAAGGGCTTCTTCCGCGCCCTGGAGTTCACGCTGCCGCGGGATGTGGACGGCGTGCAGGACGCCATGCCCGTCGACCTCGACGGCCTCGAGGAGTGGACGGTCGGCGACCGAATGCTGAGCGACATCCTGCGCGGGTGGACACCGGACGACGCCCGGCAGGCCGAGTGGCGGCGGGGGACCCTGCCACCGGGCCAACTGGGCTGGCGCAGGGCAACCGAGATTCGCGATCAGGCCGCCCTGCTGGCGGCCGCCGCGCAGCAGCACCGCCGGGCCGACGCCCGGGCGTACGACGTCGACATCGATCTCGGCTCCGGACGGCGGCTCACGGGCACGGTGGCACCGGTGTACGGGGAGCGGCTGGTGTCGGTGACCTACTCCAAGCTGGACGGCAAGCATCTGCTCGAGTCGTGGATTCCCTTGCTGGCGTTGATCGCTCACGACCCCGACTGCGACTGGTCGGCGGTGTGCATCGGCCGCCTCAAGAGGGGCACCACCCCGCGGGTGGAGGGGCTCGGGCGGCCACACGAGGACGCCTCGGCGGTGCTGCGTGAGCTGGTGGCGATCTACGACGCCGGGCGCCGGGAGCCGATTCCGTTGCCCATCAAGACATCCTATGCATGGGCGGCCGCCCGGCACTGCGGCGACGATCCGCTGCGCGAGGCGCAATACCGGTGGAAATCCAGTGAGCGGTATCCCGCGGAGGACTCCGCACCCGCACACGTGCGCGCGTGGGGCAAGAACACGCGGCTGACCGACCTGATGGGGCCGCCGCGCCCGGGTGAGGAGCACGACAGCGAAGACACCCGGCTGGGCGCGTACGCCGCCCGGGTTTGGCTGCCGATGCTGCGTGCCGAAAGGAAGCCGACATGATCGAGCGGTTCGACCTGCTCGGACCGCTGCCCGCCGATCGGTCCACCACCGTGCTGCAGGCCAGCGCGGGCACCGGCAAGACGTTCGCGCTGGCCGGCCTGGTGACCCGCTACGTCGCCGAGGGCGTGGCGACGCTGGACCAGATGTTGCTCATCACGTTCGGTCGTGCCGCCAGCCAGGAGCTGCGGGAGCGCGTGCGCGGCCAAATGGTCGAGGCGGTGGCCGCTTTCGGCGACGGTACCGGCGCCAACGAGCTGGTGGCCTATCTTCTGGAGGGCACCGACGACCAGCGCGCGGTGCGCAAGCAGCGCCTCCGCGACGCGCTGGCCCGCTTCGACGCGGCGACGATCGCCACCACGCACCAGTTCTGCCAGCTGGTGTTGAAGTCGCTGGGCGTGGCCGGCGACACCGCCGCGAACGTCACGCTGCTGGAGAGCCTCGACGAGCTGATCGTCCAGATCGTCGACGACCTCTACCTCGCGCATTTCGGGCAGGAGCGCGACGATCCGGCTCTGGGTTACCGCGAGGCGCTGCGGCTGGCGCGCGAGGTCGTCAGGAATCCCTCGACGCAGTTGCGGCCGCGCGACCCCGAGCCCGGTTCGCGGGCCGCCGTGTGCGTAACTTTCGCGAAAGACGTTCTCGCGGAACTCGACACGCGCAAGCGGCGGCTGGGCGTCCTCGACTACGACGACCTGCTGAGCCGGCTCGCCGATGCGCTGGCCACCGACGACTCCCCCGCGCGGGTCCGCATGCATCACCGCTGGCCGATCGTCATGGTCGACGAGTTCCAGGACACCGACCCGGTGCAATGGCAGGTGATCGACCGCGCGTTCAGCGGGCGCTCGACGGTGATCCTCATCGGTGATCCCAAGCAGGCCATCTACGCGTTTCGCGGCGGCGACATCGTGACGTATCTGCGGGCGGCCGAGACGGCGGGTGAGAAGAAGACGCTGGCCGTCAATTGGCGCAGCGACGCGGCGCTCATCGATCGCCTGCAGGTGGTGCTGCGCGGCGCCCAACTGGGCGACCCCGCGATCGTGGTGGACGATGTCGACGCCTACCACCGGGGTCACCGGCTCGCCGGCGCCCCGCACAACGACCCGTTCCGGTTGCGGGTGGTGCAACGAGAAACGTTGGGCCGTCGCGGGATTCAAAACCTGCCCATCGACGAGCTGCGGGCGCACATCGGCGCCGACCTGGCCGCCGATGTCCGTGCGTTGCTGGCGGGCGGCGCGACATTCGGCGGCAGGCCGCTGCAGGCCCGCGACATCGCCGTGATCGTGGAGAAGCACAAGGACGCCGCCGCCTGCTTCAAGGCGCTGTGTGACGCGGGCGTACCGGCGGTGTACACGGGCGACTCCGACGTGTTCTCCTCGGACGCCGCCGAGGACTGGCTCTGCCTGCTGGAGGCGTTCGACCAACCGCACCGGCCCGGCATGGTGCGCGCCGCGGCGGCGACGATGTTCTTCGGCGAAACCGCGGAATCGCTGGCGACCGGCGGTGACACCCTGACCGACCGGGTCGCGGAAACGTTGCGGGAGTGGGCCGGTCACGCCCGCGAACGCGGCGTCGCGGCCATCTTCGAGGCCGCCCAGCTGTCGGGCATGGGCGATCGCGTGCTGTCCGCCCACGGCGGCGAACGCCACATGACCGACCTGGCACACATCGCGCAGCTGCTGCAGGAGGTCGCGCACCGGGAGCGCTCCAGCCTGCCCGCGCTCCGCGACTGGCTGCGCAGGCAACGCGACGAACGCGGCGGCGCGCCCGAACGCAACCGGCGCCTGGACAGTGATGCGGCGGCCGTGCAGATCATGACCGTGTTCGTGAGCAAGGGCCTGCAATACCCGATCGTGTATTTGCCGTTCGCGTTCAACCGCAATACCCAGGACCGCGACGTGGTGCTGTTCCATGACGAGGGCGTGCGCTGCCTGCACATCGGCGGCAAGGACAGTCCCGACTTCCAAACCGTCGAGAGGCTGGGCCGCAAGGAGGACGCCAGCGACGACAGCCGGCTTACCTATGTCGCGCTGACCCGCGCCCAGGCGCAGGTCGTGGCGTGGTGGTCGCCGGCGTTCGACGAGCCCAACGGCGGATTGTCGCGGCTGCTGCGCGGCCGCCGACCGGGAGAGGCCTTCGTACCCGACCGATGCGAACCGCCCAAGATCTCCGACGACGACGCGATGGCCCGATTGCGCGAATGGGAGGAGGCGGGCGGTCCGGTGATCGAGCGGTCGGTGGTGGCCGCGGCGCCGTCCGTGCCGCCCGAGCCGGTGCCCTCCGGCCTGGACAGCCGCCACTTTCACCGCGCCATCGACACGGGGTGGCGGCGCACCTCGTACTCCGGCCTGATCCGGGTGGCGGAAACCTTCGGGTCCATCGGGGTGAGCAGCGAGCCGGAGGTCACCGAATTGGACGACGAAGCCGGTGATATTCCGCTGGCCCAGGGCGTATCCGGGCCGGAAGTGCCGTCGCCGATGGCGGACCTGCCGATGGGCGCGAAGTTCGGCACGCTGGTGCACGCCGTGCTGGAGACGACCGACCCGTTGGCCACCGATCTGGCCGCCGAGTTGGAGTCGCACATCCGCAGCCACTCGGTGTGGTGGCCGGTCGACGTGGCCCCGGACGTGCTGGCCGCGGCCATGGTGCCGATGCACGACACGCCGTTGGGTCCGCTGGCCGGAGATCTGACCCTGCGCCGGATCGGGCTCCGGGATCGGTTGCGCGAGTTGGACTTCGAGTTCCCGCTGGCCGGCGGCGATCTGCGCTCGGCAGCGCCCGAGATCCGCCTGGCGGACATGGGGGCGCTACTGCGCGCGCACCTACCGGCCGACGACGCGCTGGCGTCCTATGCCGATCGGTTGATCAGCCGCCCCCTTGGTGACCAGCCGCTGCGCGGCTACCTCACCGGCTCCGTCGACGCCGTGCTGCGCGTGCCCGACGGCGCGGCGCACCGCTATCTGGTGGTCGACTACAAAACCAACTGGCTCGGCGATCCCGACAGGATGCTGACGTCCGCCGATTACGAGCGGCCACGGCTGGTCGAGGGGATGCTGCACTCGGACTACCCGCTGCAGGCGCTGCTGTACAGCGTTGTGCTGCACCGGTTTCTGCGGTGGCGGCTGTCCGACTACGACCCGGCCCGGCATCTCGGCGGCGTCCTCTACCTCTTCGTGCGCGGGATGTGCGGCGCGGCCACACCCGTGGTCGACGGGCACCCGGCGGGGGTGTTCAGCTGGCGGCCGCCGTCATCGTTGGTAGCCGAATTGTCGGACCTGCTCGACGGGAGGGCGATCGCGTGACGCTGGAGGCGATCGCCGCCGAGGGCCTGCTGCGGACGTATACCGAGGCCGGCGTCTTCGAGGCCGCCGATGTCCATGTGGCGCAGCGGCTTACGGCGCTCGCCGGCGAGCCCGACGAGCGGGTGGCGCTGGCGGTCGCGCTGCTGGTGCGCGCGCTGCGGGGCGGTTCGGTGTGCGTGGACCTGCGGGCGGTTGCCGCGCAGGTCGGCGATGCGGACCTGCCCTGGCCCGACGCCGACGAGTGGATGGCCGCCGTGCGGTCCAGTCCGCTGCTCGGCTCGCCGCCGGTGCTGCGGCTGTTCGGGGAACTGATGTACCTGGACCGGTACTGGCTCGAGGAGCAACAGGTGTGCGCCGACCTGCTCGCGCTCTCCGTTCCCCGGGCGAAGAGCGACGCGCCCGCCCTGGAGCGGCTCTTTCCACCCGGATATGACGAGCAACGGGCGGCCGCCGAAATCGCGGTCTCGCAAGCGGTTACCGTGCTGACGGGCGGGCCGGGCACCGGCAAGACCACCACCGTGGCACGGCTGCTCGCTGTGCTGGCCGGGCAGGCCGAGCTTGACGGCCTCCCGCGGCCCCGGATCGCGCTGGCCGCGCCGACCGGCAAGGCGGCGGCGCGGCTCGCCCAGGCGGTGGCCGCCGAGGTGCAGCGGCTGGACGCCGCGGACCGGGCGCGCCTGGTGGGCTTGCCGGCGACGACGCTGCATCGACTGCTGGGCTCGCGGCCGGATACGTCGGTGCGATTCAAGCACAATCGCGGAAACCGGCTGCCGCACGACGTCATCGTCGTGGACGAGACGTCGATGGTATCGCTGACGATGATGGCCCGCCTGCTGGAGGCGGTACGACCCGATACCCGGCTGATCCTGGTGGGCGATCCCGACCAGCTCGCCTCGGTGGAAGCCGGCGCGGTGCTGGCCGATCTGGTGGACGGGCTCGCTACCCGCGACGACGTGCGGGTCGCGGCCCTGCGCACGCCGCATCGCTTCGGCGAGTCGATCGGTGCGCTGGCCGAAGCGATTCGGATCGGCGACGCCGACCGCGTGCTGGAGTTGCTGCGGGCCGGCGGCGACCACGTCGAGTGGCTCGACTCCGACGGGCCGACCGACCGGCTGCGCGCGGTCCTGGTTCCGCACGCGCTGAGGGTGCGGGAGGCCGCGGTGCTCGGCGCCACCGGGGCGGCGTTGGCGACGCTCGACGAGCACCGGCTGTTGTGCGCGCACCGGCACGGACCGTACGGGGTGTCGCACTGGAACCGGCAGGTGGAGCGCTGGCTCGCGGAGGAGACCGGTCAGCCGATATCTTCGGCGTGGTATGCCGGTCGGCCAGTCCTGGTGACCGCCAACGACTATGGGCTCAAGGTCTACAACGGGGATGCCGGAGTGGTCGTGGTCGGCAGCGACGGGCTGCGGGCCGTCATCGCCGGCGCCGCCGGGACGCTGAGCTTCGCGACCAGCCGGCTCACCGACATCGAGACGATGCATGCCATGACGATCCACAAGAGCCAGGGCAGCCAGGCCGACGAGGTGACGGTGCTGATGCCGCCGGAGGATTCGCGGCTGCTGACCCGCGAATTGTTCTACACGGCCGTGACGCGGGCGAAGACCAAGGTCCGGGTGGCAGGTTCCGAGGCTTCGGTGCGCGCGGCGATCGAGCGCCGCGCCGTGCGGGCGACCGGACTGGCGCAGCGGCTGCGCGCCTCAGGTTAGGGCGGTGTCGGCTAGTGCGCACCGCCGGATTGCGTCTTGGCCGCCATCTGCTTGAGCATGCCGTCGTGAATGATGTCGATCCGTGAACGGGCTTCCGCGCACACGTACGGGTCCCGGATCACGGTGAGTTGGTTGTCCTGCTTGGATTCTCCGCCGGTGGACCAGTTGGTCGAACCGGTGATGACGTCGACGCCGTCGATGATCACCATCTTCAGGTGCATGATCGCCGACTTCTCGCTGTGACCGATCGCGATGCTGTTGCCGGTCTTGTCGTTGAGCCACGGGGCCAGCAGAGTGCGCTCGGACTTCCCCGCGGCTTGAATGGAGTCGAGACTCATTTGCACATAGATCTTTTCGTCGTTCAGCGACGACTGCAGCACCGAATTCAGTTCGGTGTCATCGTAGCCGTACATCGCGACCACGATGCTCTTGTCGGCCGAGGTCAACAAGTCCTTGAGCGCCTCATGGACACGGTCGACCGGACTGTAGAACGTTCGCGTGTTGTCGGGATAGCCTGGTGGAAACGGCGCGGCTTTGTACTGGTCGAGAGTGGTCAGCGAACTGAGTGCCATGGCGTTTCTCCTTCACAACGCGGGGGACGTCCAGTCGGTCGGGTCGGCGCTGAGCCGTTGCGCCTCTTCGGTCAAATTCGGTAAGTAGCCCGGGTCGTCGCGACGGCGCACCAGCACGCTCGGATGCACCAGTGCGTCGGGACCCATCGGCCGGCGCCGGCAGCCGACCAGGTACCACAGCTTGCCGTTGTGGTGGATCGGCGCGTCCGCGAAGTCTTCGGTCACCGCGCACTGCTGCCGGTAGGCCGCCGCGTCGATCGCCAGTTCGCCGACGATCCCGTCGGTGACCCACTTCAACGCGATCGTCGCGAGCCGGTGATCGGGCATGAACGTGCCGCCGACGTCGGCGTGCACGCCGGCGAACCAGCGTTCCTCCAGCCCCCGCGGATGGCGTTCGACGAGGTACTCCCGGTAGGGGCGGCGGCGTTCGTCGATCGAGACTGCGTGCCGGATGCGCGCGACGTTGGGCAGCGAGCGGGTGTAGGGCCAGCGCAGGTTGCCGAACCGCAGGAAGCCGGCCGCCTTGACGGTGTCCCACAGGCCGAGATACGCCACCGGCACCGCGTGGTACCACACCTGATTCGGGCTGTTCTGCCGCACAGTGGAGAACAGCGGCTCGCCCTCGGTGCGCCAGCAGAACGCGCGGGCGAACTCGGCCCAGTGGGCATATTCGTCCTCGGTGAAATACCGGTTGATGGCGTACTTTTCGACCGCGTACGGCAGCAGGTTCTCCGAGCCGGGCCGCAGCAACCCCGGCCGCAGCAACATGCCGGCCAACGCACGCGCGGTGTAGGCGCCGCGGCTGAAGCCGAAGATGTAGAGCGCGTCGCCGGGACGCCAATGCTGCATCACGTACCGGTAGGCCTGTGCGACATTGCCTTTCAGCCCCAGGCCGAATGCCTGCTCGAACAGTAAGTCCTTGGCGCGGGACAGCGACGAATGCGCCGATGCCGGCGCCAAGGTGCCGACACCGGGGTCGTAGTAGGCGAGCTGGCCGACCGGATCGTCCTTCTCCAGCATCTCGAAGAGCTTGGCGACATTGGTGAGATTCCCGGCTCCGATTTGGTTGGCGGTGCCGTCGAGGCAGACGACAATCCGCTTGCCCCGCGGTGGTTCAGGGTGCTCGGGCATCGAGGAAGGCCTCTCACAGGTATTCAACTCCCTGATGCGTAGCACTCTACGGCGGCCGCGCACGGGCCGTGACGTCTTTCGCGGGCCGGTGCGGAAGAATCGCGGTCAGCATGGACGACAGCGACGATTCCTTACCCGACGCCCACCCCACCTCCCGGCGTACTCACATCGTGCGGCTCGGCGTGTTCGTCGTGTTCCTCCTCGTGCTGTTCTACCTGGTCGCCATCGCGCGAATCATCAACGTCGAGGAGGTGCGGCGCGCGGTGTCGGCGACTGGTCCGGCGGCGCCGGTGACCTACGTCGCCGTATCGGCCGTCCTGGGCGCGTTGTTCGTGCCCGGCTCGATTCTGGCCGCGGCCAGCGGGCTGTTGTTCGGTCCTGTCCTCGGTGTCTTCGTGACGCTCGGCGCGACCGTGGGTACCGCGGTTGTCGCCAGCCTCATCGGCCGCCGGGCCGGCCGGGACAGCGCGCGTGCGCTGTTGGGGCCGAAACGAACCGACCGAATGGACGCCTTGGTCGAACGCCGCGGCCTGTGGGCGGTGGTCGGTCAGCGTTTCGTCCCGGGCATCTCCGACGCGCTCGCGTCCTATGCGTTCGGGGCATTCGGAGTTCCGTTGTGGCAGATGGCCATTGGCGCGTTCGTCGGGTCGGTCCCGCGAGCGTTCGTCTATACCGCGCTGGGCGCCTCGATCGGGAACCGGTCGTCGCCGTTGGCGTACGCCGCGATCGCGGTCTGGTGCGTCACCGCCGTAGTCGGCGCGTTCGCCGCACGCCGCGGATACCGGCATTGGCGCGCCGGCCGTCGCGAGGACTCCGAAGCAGACGGCCGCTAGTTTCCCGCCCGCTCGGCGGACACGAACAGGTTTCCCGGCACGGCGTCCTCGACCTCCTTGGGCGCTGCGCGGTCGTAGCCGGCCATCAGCTTGTCGGACGGGGTGACGGTCACGCTCCAGCCATGGCGGCGGAACCAGTCACCGACGTCCTCGCGCTCCTCGAAGTACCACAGCTCGTCGGTCCTCGGCACCTCTCGGTGGGGGTCCACCCGCGCCATCAAGGCGCGGACCCGATCCATCCGCGCACGGCGCTTCGCGCGGAACTCCGGATCGAGGAACTTCGGACCCAGCGCCTCCACGGCCACCCGGCTGCCGGGGGCGGTCAGCCCGTGGACGCGGTCGAACAGCAGCTCCTGTGCGGCGGCCGGCAGGTACGGCATCAGCCCCTCGGCCGACCACACGCTGGGCGCCGAGGGGTCGAACCCGGCCTGCCGCAACGCCGCCGGCCAATCGTGGCGCAGGTCGACCGGGACGGCGATCCGGTGGCACGCGGGCTGCGCCCCGTGTTCGGCCAGAGTCGACAATTTGAAGTCCAGCACCCGGGGCTGGTCCAACTCATAGACGGTCGTGCCGTCCGGCCACTGCAGCCGCCATGCCCGCGCGTCCAGGCCCGCCGCCAGGATCACCGCCTGCCGGATGCCGGCGCGCGTCGCGGCCAGGAAGAACTCGTCGAAAAAGGCTGTACGCGAGGCCATGTAGCCAACCATCGCCTGCATCTGCAACGGCAACTCGGGTTCGGCCTCGACGAGTGCGTCCGGCAGCTGCGGCGCCGAATGCCAGTTCCACACCCCGTCGCCGGCGGCGTCGAGGAAAACCTGCGCGAAAGGATCCCGGATCAAGGGATTCTCGCTGCGCGTCTCGGCCGCGCGGGCGGAGGCCACCCCCAGCGCCGTCGCCCCCACGCTCTCGGTGATCTCCCAGGTGTCGTTGTCCGTTCTCCCCACGCTCACGCCCTCCGATTCGCTAGCTCACCTACGTACACGACCCTACGCGCGCCCGATGGGTGGGAGCTGTCGCGCAAGCGGGTATGGGCGTTAAGTTGTCGGCGAGCCGGCGAGCGGGATCGATCAGCGGCGCCGAACGGATCCGAAGGATCGTCACAACATGCGAGTCGACGGGCGCGAGATCAGCGTTTCCGGCAGCTTGCTGCAGCCGTTGACCCGGCGCACCAACGACATCCTGCGGCTGGCCGCGAGCGCGACCTTCCTCGCCGTGGTGATCACCAGTTCGCTGATCACCCGGCCGCAGTGGGACGCGCTGGAAAAGTCGATCTCGCAGATCGTCGGGGTGCTCTCCCCCCGACAGGCCGATCTGGTGTATCTCGCGTACGGCCTGGCGATCCTGGCCCTGCCCTTCATGATCTTGATCGGTCTTATCGTCGGCCGGCAATGGAAACTGCTCGGGGCGTATGCGGCGGCCGCGCTACTCGCGGCGCTGCCGCTGTCGGTGGGCGGCAACGGGTTTTCGGCGCCCCGCTGGCACTTCGACCTCTCCGAACGCCTGCAGACCGTGTTGGGGCAGTTCCTCGACGACCCGCGCTGGATCGGGATGCTGGCGGCGGTGCTGACCGTCTCGGGGCCGTGGCTGCCCGCGCGCTGGCGGCATTGGTGGTGGGCGTTGCTACTGGCGTTCGTGCCGATCCACCTCGTCGTCAGCGCCATCGTGCCGGCCCGCGCCCTGCTGGGCCTGGCCGTCGGCTGGCTCGTCGGCTCGCTGGTGGTGCTCGTGGTCGGCACCCCCGCGCTCGAGGTGCCCCTTGAGGCGGCCGTGCGCGCGATGGCCAGGCGCGGGTTCGTGGTTTCGCGGCTCAGCGTGGTCCGGCCGGCTGGCCGCGGCCCGCTCGTCCTTTCGGCCGGAGGCGACGAGCCCGACCGCGCAGCGGTCGTCGAGCTTTACGGCCCGCATCAGCGCAGCGGCGGCACGCTGCGCCAGCTGTGGATCAAGCTGCGGCTGCGCGACACCGAGACCGCGCCCCTGGTGACCTCCATGCGCCGCGCCGTCGAGCATCGCGCCCTGATGACGATCGCCATCGGGCAGGTGAACCTGGCCAACACCGCGACGATCGCCGTCGCCACCCTCGATCGGGGCTGGATCCTGTACTCGCACAAGCCGCCTGATGGCCTGCCTCTCGGCCGATGCGCGCAGTCCACGCCGGTGGAGAATGTGTGGCGAGCGCTGCGGAGCCTCAACGACCAGCAGATCGCGCATGGCGACCTGCGGGGCAACGAAATCACCGTCGACGACGGCGCCGTGCTCTTCGGCGGCTTCCACAGCGCCGAATACGGCGCCACCGAAGCTCAACTTCAATCCGACATCGCCCAGCTGCTGGTGACGACCTCGGCCCTGTATGACCCCAAATCGGCGGTGGCCGCCGCGATCGAGGCGTTCGACCGGGATACCATCCTGAACGCGTCGCGTCGATTGACGAAAGTCGCTGTGCCGCGACCCATTCGCAGGTCCATCTCGGATGCGGGCGCCGTCATATCGGCCGCCCGCGCGGAGGTGAAGCGGCAGACCGGTGCCGATCGGATCAAACCCGAAACCATTACCCGATTCACCCGCGGCCAGATCATCCAGCTGGTGCTCTTCGGCGCCCTGGTCTATGTCGCGTACCCCTTCATCAGCACCGCGCCCACGTTCTTCTCCCAACTGAGGACCGCGAACTGGTGGTGGGCGCTGCTGGGCCTGGGGGTCTCGGCGCTGACCTACGTCGGGGCGGCCGCCGCGCTGTGGGCGGCCGCCGACGAGACGGTGAACTTCTGGAGGCTGTCAATCGCGCAGGTGGCCAACACTTTTGCCGCCACCACCACCCCGGCCGGAGTGGGCGGCCTCGCGCTGAGCACACGGTACCTGCAAAAGGGTGGCGGGCTGTCCGCCGTGCGGGCCACCACGGCGGTGGCCCTGCAGCAATCCGTGCAGGTGATCATGCACCTCGTGTTGCTGATCCTGTTCAGCACCGTCGCCGGCGCGTCGATGAACCTGTCTCACTTCGTTCCGACCGCCACGGTCCTCTACCTGATCGCGGGCCTGGCGCTCGGGATTGTCGGCACTTTTCTGTTCGTCCCCACGCTGCGACGCTGGCTGGCCACCGACGTGCGCCCCAAACTCAAAGAGGTGACAACAGACCTCGTCGAGGTCGCCCGGGAACCGAAACGACTGGCGCTGATCGTACTCGGCTGCGCGGGAACGACTCTGGGTGCGGCGCTGGCCCTGTGGACCAGCGTCGAAGCATTCGGCGGTGGTGCTTCGTTCGTCACCTGCACCGTGGTCACCATGGTCGGCGGGACACTGGCGTCAGCCGCGCCGACGCCCGGCGGGGTAGGGGCGGTCGAGGCGGCGCTGATCGGTGGCCTGGCCGCCTTCGGGGTGCCGGCAGCCGTCGGCGTGCCGTCCGTTCTGCTGTATCGGGTGCTCACCTGCTGGCTGCCCGTGTTCGCCGGCTGGCCGGTGATGCGGTGGTTGACCAAGAACGAAATGATCTAAAGCGCGCCCCGGATCACTCCGTTCCCGGCTGCACGACCACGAGAATGGTTGAGGTGCGCGCGCTTTGGCCGACGGCAGAGGTCAAGTACACCAGGTAATACTCCGGGGGCACCGACCGTTCGACCTTGATGGGTACGTCGATGGTCGCCGACCCGTCCGGGGAGAACTGTCCCGTCGTGGGCGTCACGGTGATACCGACGTCCGAGGCGGTGCCGGTGACGGTGTAGCCGCCGGCATCACCGATCATTCGTTGGGCGTCGAGTTTCACGGTGCCCGTCGTGCCCGGCTGGATCGTGACGATGGGACTGGGGACGTTGACGGTTACGGCCGCACTGCCCGTACCGAACGAGGGCGGCGCGGACGATTCATTTGTGCCCCAACGCCTGTCCGGGTAGCCGGCGAGCGAGAAGTCCAGGTCCCCGCCGGTGCGGATGAAGGACTCGGGCAACCACGTGTGATCGCTTGGCCGGCCGTCGACGCGCAGCCCGCTGATGTATTTGAGGTGGTGCGGTCCGGACGCACCCGGCGCGGAGATCCGAATGGTTTTGCCGCCGGGAAGCGCGATCGCGGCACGATCGAAGAGCGGCGCGGCCATGGTAAGGATCGAGGTCCCCGGGGTGCTCGGGTAGAGGCCCAGGGCAGCCCAGACGTACCAGCTGGCCAGCGCGCCCAGATCGTCGTTGCCCGGCTCCCCGTCGGCCGTCGGTCCGAACAGCCCGCGGACCCGGTCGACCGTGCGTTGCGTCTTCCAGGGTTGACCGATGTAGTTGTACAGCCACGGCACGCCGAAGCCGGGTTCGTTGCCGGCCCACAGATAGGGCTCGTTGGGACCGACGTTGAGTTTCCTGGTGAAACCGTCGAGTCGGCCGGCCACCGCCGGGCGGCCCCCCAGCGCCGTCACCAGGCCGGCCACGTTGTGCGGCACCCACCAGACGTACTGCGCGGCGTTGCCCTCGTCGAAGCCGACCTGGCCAAAGTCCGACGGGGACACCACGAACGCCGGGCCGGCGCGGAAGAAAGTGGTCCAGCTGCGGGGCGAGATGTACCGGGTGGTCGGATTGAACAGGTTCTGCCAGTACTGCGACCGAACCTGGAATTCGGCGGCGGTCGCCTTGTCTCCGAGCGAATCGGCGAACCGCGAGATGGCGAAGTCGTCGACCGACCACTCGAGCGTGATCGACGCGGCGGCGACCCAGCCATCGGTGCGGAACTCGAAGGAGAACGGCGCGTAACCGAATCGCTGGTACGTGTCGATTCCCGGCCGCTCGACGTAACCGTTGAGTCCGACACCGCCTTTCGTCGCCGCATTCACCATGTAGCGCAGGGCCGTCTGGGTGTCGAAGTCCTCGGCCCCGAAGGCGTGAAAGTTCACGATGAGCGGTACCACGTTGTCCCCGCTCATCTCCGCGGTCGCGGCGTTGGCCAGCGCCCAGCGCGGCAACGCTCCGCTCTGCTCGGCGTCGTTCACCAGCGATTGGGCCATGTCGCTCGCCCGGTCCGGAAACAGCAGCGCCTGCAAAGCCGCCAAACATCGGTACGTGTCCCAGTCGGAGAAGTTGGCGTACTGCGTGTGCCCCGGGACCACGGTGTGCACGGCACCGTCGAATCCCACGTAACGTCCGTCCACGTCGTTGAAGGTGTTGGGGTGCAACAGCGATCGATACAGCGCGGTGTAGAACGTTTCCAGATCGTCGGCATTGCGGCCGGCAACCGCGATGCGAGACAGCGAGGTGTTCCACATTCTCGACGCGGCGCCGCGGACGTCGTCGAAGCTCGCAGCACCCTCCGCCGCGAGGTTGGCCCGAGCTCCGTCGATGCCGACGTAGGAGATCGAGGTCTGCACCTCCAACACCGCCCCGGCCGGAAATTCGACGTATCCACCGCTGTATGGCGAATTCGCGCTGCGCGCACCGGGATAAACCGCATTGCCGTCCCAGGCCCCGTAGGAGGTGAAGGGCTGGCTGAACTTCATGGCGAAATAGACCGTGTAGGTGTTGTTCTTTCCGCAGAATCCGCCGCTGGTGGCCCAGCCGGTGATCGTGGTGTTGTCCTCACCGATCTGGATGGTGGCGCGGGAGTTGCCCGCGAGCGATGCGCCGGAGCGCACGTGGAGGAGGGCGGGGCGGCCGTTGCGCGGGAAGCTGAATCGGCCGACACCCGTGCGCGTGGTGGCGGTGAGTTCCGCCTTCACCCCGGTTCCCGGAAACCGCACCGTGTAATAGCCCGGCACGCCGCGTTCGGTGTCGTCGTGGGCGATTCGCTCCCAGGCCCTCCACGGCTGCGAGCCAATTGCGTTGGTGGTCGGCAACATTGAGATATCGCCGAACGCGGCGCAGCCCACAGAGGCGTGGGTCATGCTGAATCCGGTAGAGCGCGGGTTGTCGTAGTTGTAGCCGGCATAATTGCCCTCGGTGTCCGGTGAATACTGCACCATTCCGAACGGCACGGTGGCGCCGGGGAAGTTGTTGATCTCCCCCACCGTCTGGCCGCCCGTCCCGGTGCCCACCAGCGTGGCGACGTGGTCGACCGGATTGGCAACGAATCCGGGCTCACCGTCGTACGCAATGGGCGGCGCCGCAGCGACGAAAGCCATGAAGACGACCGACGCCGCCAGCAGCGCGACGAGGGCCCTTCGTGACCGCATACCTGTCTCTTACTGGACAACGCGGTTCTGGGTGAGTGTTTTCCACACGAATTGGATAACGATTTACGGGCCGGTCGCGTTACCGCCAAAAAGTGCAAAAGATACCGGCGAAGTTGCAGGCCATTTCGGCTACTGTCATTTCGGCGTGGCCGGCGCTGGTACCGGCCCCAATTTTCGGGAGATTGGATTATGAAACATTTGACGCTAGCAACCATTTCCGTAGCGCTGAGTTTGGCGCTCGTCGGTTGCGGCAATGACCACAAGTCCGGCAGTCAATCGTCCACCTCGACGTCCACATCCACCTCGACGTCCACGACGTCGGCTGCAACCAGCTCCGCCCCGGCCGCGAAAGCGAAATACACCATCGCGGACTACGTCAAGGACAACCACATCACCGAGACACCCGTTCACCACGGCGATCCTGGCCCCAACGTCGACCTTCCGGTGCCCGCCGGTTGGCAGCTCAACCAGAACTCCGGCACGTCGTATGGCGGCATTGTTATGACCCAGCCCAGCAACCCCGCCGATCCGCCCACCGTCTCGGCGCTGCTCTCCAAGTTCACCGGCGACGTGGACCCGGCGAAGATCATCCAGTACGCACCGGGCGAGGTGCAGAACCTGCCCGGATACGAGGGCAGCGGTGACGGCAAAGCGTCCACGCTCGGCGGCTTCCAGGCGTGGCAGATCGGCGGCACGTATCAGAAGGACGGCGGCACGCGCGTCATCGCGCAGAAGACGGTGGTGATCCCGAGCCAAGGCGCGGTCTTCGTGCTTCAGCTCAACGCGGAGGGCCCGCAAGCCGATCAGGGTCCGTTGATGGACGCCACCAACATCATCGACGACCAGACCACCATCACCCCCTGACGAGGCACGCGATGGCGCCGCGGGGACCCCTCCGCGGCGCCATCACCTCATCGCTAGGCCACGGAACCCCATTGGCCTTACGGTAATCGCATGCCAGAGCAGTCCTATGCGATAGACGCCGGGCACCCCCCGTCGGCGCTGCTGCGCATCGTCAACCCGATGCTGGGCTTCTTGCTGCGCACCCCGCTCGCCGGCGCCGCCCGTAAACAGCTCATGGTGCTGAACTTCACCGGACGAAAAACGGGCCGGCCGTTCTCACTTCCGGTGAGCGCCCACATGATTGACAATCAGCTGTACGCGCTGACCGGCGCCCCGTGGAAACAGAATTTCCGCGGCGGTGCGCCCGCGCAAGTCGTCTACGACGGCAAGCAGACCGCGATGCGCGGGGAGCTCATCCGCGACCGCGCCGTCGTCTCTGACCTCTTCCTGCGCTGCGCCGAGTCCTACGGCGTTCGGCGCGCCCAGCGGATGATCGGACTGAAGTTTCGCGATCAACGCATACCGACGCGCGAGGAGTTCGCCGAGGCGGTCGACCGCATGCACCTGGGAGCGGTGCGCCTGACTCCGGCTGAATAGCCGCTACTCGTCGGAGCTGCCCGCCCGCAGATGCGCGGTGAGGAGGCGTTGGTCGAACCGTGAGCGTGACGCGATCAGCTCCTTGCCCAATTCGGAGAAGTCTTTCGCGATTTGTTCGGCGAGCACGCCCAGCTTCATGTTGCGCACCTGGGACAACGATTTGAGCAGGTTGAAAGCCGCGAGCTCGTCGACGCCGTAGACCAGCATCAACATTCCCTTGGTCCGGTCGATGGCGCCGCGCCGCTCGGCGATCTCGGCCACCTCCGCGCTGATGTTCTCCTCGCGTTCGCGGTTCGATGTCGGTGTGACGTCGACGTAGAAGCCGTGGGTGCCGATGACCTCGCTGCTGCCGTCGCAGAACTGCTCGCCCACCACGACCACGTCATGGGTGTTGCCGCGGGTGTCGACGATGCGGTGCCTGGTGCTGAACGGCCGCCGGCGTTCGACCATCTCGTTGATTGTTGCCGCCACCTGGTTGCGATCCTCGGGATGCTTGTGGGAGATGACCAGCTCGGTGGTCGGGGTCACCGTTCCGGGTTCGTAGCCGTGCATCCGCTGCACTTGCTCCGACCATTCCCAGCGCTGGTCTTCGAAGTAGAAGCGAAACCAACCGGCGCGCTGCGGCGTACCGCCGGCCAAGGCCTGCTCCACCGCCGCCGTCTGGCCGTCTAGCTCCCAGGCCACCATGCACGCTCCCTGTTTGACGTCGCCGCCTGCGCAGTGAGCGACGCTTGACGGATGACGTCGCTTTGCCGCAGCCGAAGCTCGGACACGCGGCACAATTCGCGCGATCGGTCGACCTGCTCCCGCGCGCGTTGCATGGAACTGGCCGCGGAACGCCGCAGCGATCTGGCGGCATCAGCGTGCGCACCCCGGCCGGTCTCGCCGCTTCGCCGAAGAGCCTCCCGCAGCACGGTCGTCCGGCGCGCCGATCGGGCGCGGTGAGCCTTTTGCCGGCAGGCCGCCGTGCAGTAGACCGCGTCGGACCGGGCCGAGAAGCCCGCCCCGCACACTGCGCACGTCATCCCTGGCATATCCGTTACGTTACAGCTCTGGGGGCGTGTCACCGCTAGGACCACGGAATTGGCGCCTGGACGGTCAACCCAGCTGGTCGCGCAGCTTCTCGACGAGCCGGACCAACTTCGTGTAGTGAGACCCGGGCCAGTAGATCCGCCCGCATTCCGAGCACCGGCTGAACTCCTGGTAGTGCTGGCGCGTCAGCGGCTCCAACTGATCGATCACCTCGTCCTTGCTGACCCGGCTCAACGTGCCGTTGCAGCGCACGCACCGGGTGAGCGGCGCCAGCCGGTGACCCAGGTCCAGCCGTCGCAGCACGTCGAGCGCCTGCTCCTCGGGATCATCGGAACGGACGAACAGGCCATGCGTGATGGCGCGGCGCTTCAACAGGCCACGGTCACGGGTCAGCAGGATCCGGCGCTGCTCGCCGCTGATGTCGGCCAGCGTCTTGTCGTCGGCGTCGTTCGACCACCACACGTCCAACCCGAGCAGCCGCAGCAGCCACGCCAGCCTTCCGAGGTTGACGTCGACGACGAACCGCGGATCGTGCACCCGCCGCGGCCCGGGGTGCGCGGCGATGTGGTCGCCGAAACTCGGGCGGTAGGCGAAGTCCCGCGGGGACCCGTTCACCAGGACGAGGTCGACCTCGGTGTGCGGGATGCCCATCGCCTCCAGCACGTCCTTGACGGTCTGGTGCGGCCGGAAGGGGCGGCGCACCGCCAGGCCGCGCGACTCGGCGGGCAGGAAATCGTTGAGCTCGGCGAACGCCCGAACTTCGACATCGCCGATCGGTTCGGTCACCCACCCGGCCCCGCGCCGGCGGCGGCACGGGTTCGGGCGATCACCGGTTGCTCGAAACCGGCGTCGCCCACCGCGCGTCGCACCGCCTCACCGATCGCGCCGGTGCGGTCGGTCCGCACCAGCGCGATCACACAGCCGCCGAACCCCCCGCCGGTCATCCGCGCGCCCAGGGCGCCCGCCCGCACCGCGGTGTCCGCGATCAGGTCGATGTGTTCGGTGGTGATCTCGAAATCGTCACGCATGGACGCGTGCGAGGCGCTGAAGATTCGCCCCGCCTCGGCGAAGTCCGAAACATTGAGCGCCGCAACACAATCGATCACCCGCTGGTTCTCGCTCAGCACATGGCGGGCCCGGCGGCCGTCGACCGGATCGCGCACCGCGGCGGCCAGCGACGGACCGCGGTCCTGGACCTCGCGCAGCGACGACACCCCGAGATCCGCGGCCGCCCGCTCACACGACGCGCGGCGCGCGGCATAGTCGCCGTCGGCGTGGCTGTGGGGGGCGCGGGAGTCGATCACCAGCAGCGTGACACCGGCGGCATCCGGATCGAAGGCCACCGGCGCGACCGTGACATCGCGGAAATCGATCAGCAGCGCGGTCGCCGGCCGGCCGAACAGCGAGGCCAGCTGGTCGAGCAAACCCGTTGGGGCGCCGACGTAGTCGTTCTCGGCGCGCTGGGCGAGCCGTGCCTGTTCCTTCGGGTCGATGCGCACCCCGGCGGCGGCAGCGATGGCGCCCAGCGCAGCGCACTCCAGCGCCGCCGACGACGACAACCCCGAGCCCATCGCCACGTCGCTGGTGATCCGCATCGTGCCGCCGGGCGCCGGGTGGCCGGCCTGACGCAGCGCCCACATCACGCCGGCCACGTAGGCGGCCCAGCCGGTCACGCCGCCGGGAGCGGTATCCAACGGAATGCGCACCGTCCCGTCCGCGCGGTCGCTGGCCACGGCGATCGCATCGCCGCGGTCTGGCGTGAACGTCACCATAGTGCGTTGCGGCAACGCGATCGGCAGCGCGAAACCCAGGTTGTAGTCGGTATGCTCCCCGATCAGGTTGATCCGCCCGGGCGCGGAGTACCGGACGGTCACGCGAGCTCCCGCAGGCGCTGGGCCACGCTCTCGGGCGTCACATCGCTGATGAACGCGTCCATCCCCGACTCCGAGCCCGCCAGGTACTTGAGCTTGGTGGCGCTGCGCCGGATCGACATCAACTCGACGTGGAAGTAGCCGTCGGCCTGCGCGTCGGTATCGGCGTACTGGTGCAACGCCGAAATATAGGGCAGCGGAGAGGAATACATCCGGTCGAATCGCCTCAGCACATCGAGGTAGACCCGGGCGAACCCGTCCAGTTCGTCCTCGTCGAGCTCGATGATGTTGCGCACGAACCTGTTCGGATAGATGTGCACCTCGACCGGCCAGCGCGCGGCGAACGGCACGAACGCGGTGAACAGGTCGTCGCGCGCGACGATTCGGCTGCCGTCCGCGACCTCGCCGGCCAGTAGGTCGGCAAAGAGATTGGTGCCGTGGTGCATTCGATGCCGGCGCGCCTGGCCCAGCATGGCGGCGGTTCGCGGCGTCAGATAGGGATAGCCGTAGATTTGACCGTGCGGGTGAGTCAACGTCACCCCGATCTCCTCGCCGCGGTTCTCGAAGCAGAACACCTGCTCGATGCCCGGGGTGGCCATCAGGTCGCCGGTGCGGTGCCGCCACGCGTCGAGGACCAGTCGGGCGTGCGCCGGTGCCAGCCCCGCGAACGAGCCGGTGTGGTCGCTGGAAAAGCAGATCACCTCGCAGCGGCCCTGCCCCCGGGCGGACACGAAGCCGTCACCGGCGGGAGCGAGCGCCGGTCCGGTGCCGGACAGGCTGGGAAACCGGTTTTCGAAGACGACGACGTCGTAGTCCGGGGCGGGCACCTCGCTGGTCAGCCCCGTCGGACCGGGGCACAGCGGGCACTGGTCGGGGGGCGGCTTGTAGATGCGGTCTTGGCGTAGCGCCGCGACGATCACCCACTGCCCCATCGTCTGGTCGAACCGCAACTCGGTCTGCTGCCCGTCGCGCGCCGGCAGCGGCCTACGGTCTTCGACCGGCGCCGGACGGTGCCCCGGCAGCGCGAAGAACAGCAGGTCACGGCCATCGGCCAGCTTCGCCCGCGTCGGCGCTGTCACGATGTCGAAGACTAGCTTGTGCCGAAGTTCGGGTAACCATGATGCGTTCAACAGGCGGGAAGGGGGGCGTGGCGATCAGCGTTTTCTACGAACAAGCCAGCAACTGGGTGATCGGCTCCGATCCCGGTCTGCTCCGGCTGCGGATGGCGACGCGGACGACGGCCGCGCTCGGCTGTTCGCTGCTGGCGCTGTACGTCCTGACCCGGGCGACGGGACAGCCGCTGACCGTCGCCTTGTTGGGCGTCGTCATCACGATGGTCGCGTCGCGCTCCGTCAACGAGCCGGACCCGCACCAGCAGCGGATCACCATGGCCCTGCTGCCCCTGCCCGCGGCCGTCTCCATCACGGCCGCCGCGGTGCTCGCGTCCCACCAGGTGGTCAGCGACGTGGTGTTCGTGGTGGTGGTGTTCACCGCCGCGTACGTTCGCCGCTTCGGGGCGCGCGGCCGGGCGCTGGGCATGGTCGCGTTCATGTCCTACTTCTTCACCCTGTATCTGCGAGCGCGCATCTCGGAGCTGCCGTGGATGATCGGGGCGGTCGCGGTGGGCACGGTCTGCACATTCGTGATGGCCACCTACGTCATGCCCGACCGGCCGGAGCGCGTGCTGTGGGCGACCGTCCGGGCGTTGCGGGCCCGGATGGCGATCGTCGTCGACACCACGGCCGAAGCCGTGCGTACCGGCCGCCTCGACGAACGGCGCCGGCGTCGCATGCGTGCGCGCACCCTCCGGCTCAACGAGACCGCCCTGATGGTGCAGAGCCAGATCGAGGACAAGGCCGACCCCGCCATGCTGTGGCCGGGTGTCACCGCCGAACAGTTGGCGCCGTGGCTGCTGGACGCCGAGCTGGCCGTCGAATGGGTGGCCACGGCCGGGCGCCGGGCCGCGGCGCTGACCGCGGAGAACCCGGACGCCATACCAAGCCAAACGCGGGCCGAGCTCGTCGACGCGCTCTCGCGGCTGGCGCGCGCCATCCGCCTCCCCGAACCCGGCGGCCTTCGACAGGCCGCCGCCCAAGCGCAGCGGCTGCTGGACGAGCAGTGCGGCCCCGCCGACGACGACCCGGGCAGCGCCGCCGTGCTCCGCCTCGCCCTGGCGGTGATCAACGCCGCGACAGCGACTTCCGACGTCCGGGCCATCGTCGACCACGCCGCCACCGGGGGTGTCGGCAACGTGGAAACTAGGGATAGCGAGCGGCCGCCGGCCGGCGACGACGCGCCCCCGGACGAGG
The DNA here is from genome assembly GCF_001665605.1 of Mycobacterium sp. 852014-50255_SCH5639931. GTDB lineage: Bacteria > Actinomycetota > Actinomycetes > Mycobacteriales > Mycobacteriaceae > Mycobacterium > Mycobacterium paraffinicum. Next base: position 159,918 of record NZ_LZSV01000017.1, on the reverse strand, counting down.
CCGCCGAAGAAGCGCAGCCGGCGGGCCTACGACCGACCACCCGGCAGGCCATCCAGGTTTCCGTCGCCGCGTCGCTGGCGATCGTCGCCGGCGAACTGGTGTCGCCGGCCCGCTGGTACTGGGCGGTGATCGCCGCGTTCGTCATCTTCGCCGGCACCAACTCGTGGGGTGAAACCTTGACCAAAGGCTGGCAACGCCTGCTCGGCACCTTGCTCGGCGTGCCCTGCGGCGTGCTGGTGGCCACGTTGCTGGCCGGCGACCGGACGGCCGCGCTCGCCGGCATATTCGTGTGTCTGTTCTGCGCCTTCTATTTCATGACGGTCACCTATAGCTTGATGACCTTCTGGATCACCACGATGCTGGCGTTGCTGTACGGCTTGCTCGGCCAATTCTCATTCGGCGTACTGATGTTGCGGATCGAAGAGACCGCGCTCGGTGCGGTCATCGGAGCGACGGTGGCCATCGTCGTGCTGCCCACGCACACCAGGGCCGCGATCCGCGACGACACCCGCACGTTTCTGGCCAGCCTGTCGGCCCTGATCGAGGTGTCCGCCGCGACCATGTTCGGTGAGGACGAGAGCGTCAGCCCGTCGGAGCAGGCACGCCAGCTCGACCGGGACCTGCAGCAGTTCCGGGTCACCGCCAAGCCGCTGCTGGCTGGAGTCGCCGGCCTTGCGGGCCGGCGCAGCATTCGCCGGGCGCTGCGCATCTTCGCGGCCTGCGACCGGTACGGCCGTAGCCTGGCGCGCAGCAGCGAGCAGTACCAGGACCCGGTGGGGTCGCAGCCCCTTGCCGACACCTTCTCGGCCGCCGCCGCCCAGACGCGGCGCAACATCGACGCGCTGGCCGCCGCGATCGGCAGCGGCCGCGCGCCGACCATCGTCTCGGCCGCCGACGAGCTCGACGCCGCCGAAACTCTGGCCCGGCAGCGAGACGGCGAGGCGGGATCATCGGGCCACCCGGGGCCAGATACCCGGCGATTCCTCACCGCGGTGCACGCGTTGCGTCAGATCGAGCGAGCCGTCGTGACCGCGGCGACCAACCTGGGCGGGCGCGAAACGGCCAAGGCGCCCAGCCCGATTCGGGGCTGATGGCCGATCAGAGGCCCGGCAGGCACGCGGGAAAGTAGCAGGGCTGATTGGGCCCTTGGGCCTTTCGCACCAGGTCGAACAACGCGAACATGGTTTGCAACAGTCGCATTTCCACCCCCGGCCGCTGCGCCGGCGGGAGGTTTTGCACCTCGTTGGACACGGTCGTGGCCTGCTGCTGCAGCTGCGTCAGCCGTTGCTGTCGTTGCGGCGGGATGAGGTTGTCCCAGTTGTCGTGCAGTTCGGACACCTGCCGCTGCAGCTCTTCGACATCGGCTTCGGGATCGGACTGCCCGCCCGGTGCCAACGGGTAGGCGTGGCTCGGCACGGGCGCCGCGGCGATCTCGGCCTGCGCGCAACCGGCCCCCGCCACCGCGCCGGCGGCGAGGCCGGCCGCCACGATCGCAATGATTTTCATGAAGGCTTCTTTTCTTCAAGGCTCGGCTTTATGGTGCTGGCAGTAAGACATGTCGGGTTTGCTACCGATCCCAATAGGCACGTCTCCAGGAGAAGTCCGATGGCCACACCGAACCTCCCGCCGGGCTTCGATTTCACCGACCCCGATATCTATGCCCACCGGCTGCCGGTGCAGGAGTTCGCCGAACTGCGCGCGACGGCGCCGATCTGGTGGAACGAGCAGGCGCCCGACGCCGGCGGGTTCGGCGACGGGGGCTACTGGGTGGTGACCAAGCACCGCGACATCCGCGATGTCTCGCTGCGCAGCGACGTCTTCTCGTCCGCGACCAAGTCGATCGTTCCGCGTTACCGGGACGACTTGGCGGCCGGCCAGATTGAGGCGGGCCGGGCGTCGATGATCATGATGGACGACCCCGAGCACAGCCGGTTGCGCAAGATCGTCTCGCGGGCCTTCACGCCCCGCGCGGTCGAGCGGCTGCGCGCCGAATTATCGGAGCGAGCGCGGCGCATCGTGACCGAAGCCGCGGCGGCCGGGTCGGGCGACTTCGTCCGTCAGGTTGCCTGCGAATTGCCGCTGCAGGCCATTTCCGGGCTACTCGGGGTTCCGCAGGAGGATTACGACAAGCTGTTCGACTGGACCAACAATATGATCGGCAGCGACGATCCGGAGTTCGCCGGAAACGACGCGTTGACCTCCGCAGGCGAATTGATTTGGTATGCAATGCAATTGGCCGCACGCAAGCGCGAAGATCCCGGTGACGACATTGTCACCACGCTGATACAGGCCGATGCCGAAGGCCAGCACCTGTCCGATGCGGAATTCGGCATGTTCGTGGTCACCCTGGCCGTCGCCGGGAACGAGACCACCCGCAACTCCATCACGCAGGGAATGATGGCCTTCACCGACTATCCGGAACAGTGGGAGTTGTTCAAGGCACAGCGACCCAAGACCGCCGCCGACGAGATAATCCGTTGGGCCACACCGATCACGGCCTTTCAGCGCACCGCGTGCCAGGACACCGAGCTCGGCGGTGTCCGGATCGGCAAGGGCCAGCGCGTGGTGCTGTTCTACCGGTCGGCCAACTTCGATGAAGAAGTCTTCGACGACCCGTACGCCTTCAACGTCCTGCGCAGCCCGAACCCGCACGTCGGATTCGGCGGCACCGGAGCGCACTACTGCATCGGCGCAAACCTGGCGCGCATGACGATCGACTTGATGTTCAACGCGCTCGCCGATCACCTGCCCGACCTGACTCCGCTGGCGAATCCCGAGCGGCTGCGGTCGTCGTTCATCAACGGCATCAAGCACTGGCAGGTCGATTACCGGGGCGCGGGTACCCCCGTCGTCCACTAGACCAAGCGTCACGTTCACCGGCCGTCGAATGGAAATGATCGCCGGCGTGCGTCAACGTCCGCCGCCGCGTTACTGATGGGCGGCGAATTGCGAACGTTCCACCGTGAGCGGCTAGAGGCCGCTCGGCAGTGGTGCGAGCGTAGAGAACATCATGAGAATCGCCATCAGTGGTGCCGGCGTGGCGGGCGCGGCGCTCGGCCACTGGCTGCATTGCACCGGCCACACGCCGACGCTGATCGAACAGGCACCACACTTTCGCACCGGCGGCTACATGATCGACTTCTGGGGTGTCGGCTACCAGGTGGCCAAGCGCATGGGTATCGAAGAGCGGATCCGCGCCGCGGGTTACCAAATTGAGAAGGTGCGCTCCGTCGACTCGCGCGGCGAGGTGAGAGCGGACGTGGACGTCAGCGTTTTTCGCCGCATGTTCGGCGACGATCTGGTCAGCCTGCCCCGCGGCGATCTGGCCGCGGCCATTTACGCCACCATCGAGGACAAGGTGGAGACGATCTTCGGCGACAGCATCGCCACCGTCGACGATGACGGGGACACTGTGCGGCTGAGCTTCGACAAGGGCGCGCCGCGCGACTTCGACCTGCTGATCGGCGCCGACGGCCTGCACTCCAACGTCCGTCGTCTGGTCTTTGGGCCCGACAACGATATCGAGCACTACCTCGGCTGCAAGGTCGCGGCCTGCGTGGTCGAGGGTTACCCGGCGCGTGACGAACTGGTCTACGTCAACTACGCCGTTCCCGGCCGGCAGGTGTCGCGGGTCGCGCTGCGAAGGGACCGCAGCATGTTCTTATTCGTCTTCCGCGCCGGGCATGACGGCACCGGAATGTCGCCAAAAGACGAGCTGCGCAAAGAATTCGGCGCCATCGGCTGGGAAAGCCGGGACATGTTGGCAAAGCTCGACGACGTCGACGATCTGTACTTCGACGTCGTCAGCCAGATCCGGATGGACCGTTGGTCACGCGGCCGGGTGCTGCTGCTCGGCGACGCGGCCGGGTGCATCTCGCTGCTTGGCGGTGAGGGCACCGGCCTGGCGATCGCCGAGGCGTACATCCTGGCGGGCGAGCTCGCCCGCGCCGGGGCCGACCATCGCCGCGCCTTCGATGCCTACGAGGCGCGCCTGAGACCGTTCATCAAGGCCAAGCAAGCCGGCGCGGCGCGCAACATCCCGGCCTTCGCCACGAAGACCCACCTCGGGCTGTGGCTACGTAACCTGGCGATGCGGACGATGAATTTCGCACCCGTGGCAACGCTTTTCGCCGGCAACGTGCGCAAGGAATTAGCTCTGCCGGACTACGGCATATAGCTACCGCGCCGGCGTCTGCCTGGTCGCCGGCGCTGCGGCCGGAACGTCTTTGATTGCCCTCAATCGAATGCGCGCGCCGCGATGCGGTATCAGGACAACGAATTTCAGCTTCTGCCGTTCGCCGGCCGCGGTGGTGGTGCGCAACTCGGCCCGGCGCAGAATCTCGCGCAACACCACGCGCATCTCGACCATGGCGAAGCCGGCGCCCAGACAGCGGCGGTTGCCGCCGCCGAAAGGGAACCACGTCGTCGGGGTCAGGGTGGCGCCCAGCATGCGGTCCGGATCGAACCGGTCCGGATCCGGGTACACCGCGGCGCTGGTGTGCACCAGCCCGATTCCCGGCGCCACCATGACCCCGGCCGGCAGCCGGTAGCCGGCGACTTCGGCCGGTTGGGTGAGCACCCGCCCCACGTCGAACACCACCGGACGGATCCGCAACGTCTCCTTCACCAGCGCGTCGAGATACTCGTCACCGGCCGGATCGCCCGCGGCGCTGGCCTCGGCCGCGATCACGGCCTTGGCCAAGATGGCCGGGTGGCGGGTCAACCGCTCGAGCGCCCAGGACAACCCGTTGGCGGTGGTGTCGTGCCCGGCCACCAGCAACGTCATCAGCTGGTCCCGCAGCTCGCGGTCGGACATCGTGCGCCCGCCGTCGTCGGCGCGTACCAGCATGGCCAGCACGTCGGTGCGCCCGGCCAGGTCGGGGTCGGCGCGGCGCTCGGCGATCTCGGCGTAAAGCAGGCGGTCGGCTTCGGCCATTCGCCGACGCAGGCCACGCCATGGGAGGTAGCCCTGCAGCTCCGGCTTCGCCAGTGCCAGCGTCGCCCACGAACCCACGGTGAGCAGCTGCGGCATGATTTCACGCAGCGCGGTGAGCCGAGCCGGGTCCGTGGCGCCGATGACAGTGCGCAGGATCACCTCGAGGGTGATCTCCGACATCTTGGGCGCGGCCGCGAAGCTCTGTCCCACCGGCCAACCGGCGACGTTCGCGGCCGCGATCTCGGCCATCAGTCCTGCCTGGCGTGCGACGGCGTCGCGATGGAACGGCGGCAGCATCAGACGGCGGCGATCCCGATGGACGTCCTCGTCGATGACGAGTAGAGAGGTATCGCCGAGCAACCCGCTCAGAATCGAATTCGCTTCGCCGGCATGGAAGACGTGCGGGTCACCGGCAAACACCGCCTTGATGTCTGCCGGGTCGGCCAGATACACCAGCGTTCCCATGCCCGCGACGCGCAGCGTGAACACGCTCCCATAACGACGGCGGCAGGCGGCGACAAAGTGCGATCCACGGTGCAGCATCAACGCGGCCTGTACCGCCCGGGGCAGCCGGGGCCCCGGCGGAAGCGCGGTAGGCGCGGCAGTGCGCATCACCGCAATTTTACGACGGGCCTGCGCACCGAAGCGACGCCTAGATCACATGTGCAGCTGTGAGCTCTCCGTTTGGCGGCGGTCGCCGGTCGCGATGAAGTCCTCGATCAGCTCGACCACCTGGTTCGGCGCCTCGACCTGCGCAAAGTGGCCGACGTCGGGCAGGATTTCGAGCCTGGCGTCGGTACGGGCCTCGTGCGCGGCGTACGCGTGATCGACGGGAATGATGGCGTCACGCTCGCCCCAGATCGCCATGACCGGCAAGTCGTCGCGCAGCCGCAGCCTGCTGAGCGCGCTGACCGCCTGGCCCCGGTAATCGACCACCGATCGCAGCGTGCGCAGGAACGACTGCCGGGTCTCGCCGTCGGACAGCGACGAGTAGGCGCTCCACATCTCGGCCCCGCGCGGCGAATGGATGCCGGCGCCACGCAACCACGACCTGAGCCGATTGCCGACGGCGAGGACGGGCTTCGGCGCGATGATCGGCAGCACCAGCTCCGCGCCGGGCGCCGAGAGCAGCCGCAGCACCCAGCCGACGTCGGGGCCCAGGCCGCCGCTGCTGATCAGGATCAACCGCTTGGCATAGTCGGGGTGTTGGTAGACGAACTGCATCGCGACCCCGCCGCCGAGCGACTGACCGACCAGGGTGGCCTGGCTGACGCCGAGTTCGTCGAGCAGATCACGAAGCCACACCGCGAAGGCGCCCAGCGAATAGTCCGTCCGGGGTTTCGCCGACTCGCCGTGGCCGAGCAGGTCAGGGGCGATGACCCGGAACTTCTTCGACAGCGTCGGTATCACCGATCGCCACGTCTCCGAGCTTCCGGCCATCCCGTGGATGAGTAGGAGCACCTCGCCGTCGCCCTCGTCGCGGTAGGCGACGCGATCGCCGTGCAGCTCCAGATACTTCAACTCGTTCATTGTTCGGGGATACCCGCTCTCGCCTCGCTTACGGCCGAGATCGGGCGAATCGTGACGGAAAACGCTTCCGGTCCCCACAGTGCCCGACGCCTCAGCCATGATTTAGTCCATGACCGAACCGGTTGCGGCCCGCGTGGCCGTCTACCTCGACTTCGACAACATCGTGATCTCCCGATACGACCAGGTCAACGGCCGCAGCTCGTTCCAGCGCGACAAAGCCAAGGGCCTCGAGCAGTATTCCGAGCGGCTGGACCGGGCCACCGTCGACGTCGGCGCGATTCTTGACTTCGCGTCGTCGTTCGGGACCCTGGTGCTCACCCGCGCCTATGCGGACTGGTCGGCGGATATCAACGCCGGGTACCGCGGGCAGCTGGTGGCCCGCGCGGTCGACCTGGTCCAGTTGTTCCCCGCCGCGGCCTACGGCAAGAACGGCGCCGACATCCGGCTGGCCGTCGACGCCGTCGAGGACATGTTCCGCCTCCCCGACCTCACCCACGTGGTGGTCGTGGCCGGCGACTCCGACTACATACCGTTGGCCCAGCGTTGCAAGAGGCTCGGCCGCTACGTCGTGGGCATCGGGGTGGCCGGCGCATCGAGCCGGGCGCTGGCGGCGGCCTGCGACGAGTTCGTCATCTACGACTCGCTGCCAGGGGTGCCGGCGCTCGAACCACAGGCCGCGAGCGAGGCGGAGGCGAAGCCGTCCAAGCAACGGGCCGGGCGCGCCAAGCCGGCGCAGCCCGACGAGCCGGAGCCACCCGATCCGCAGGCCGCCGCCACCGCGCTGCTGACGCGTGCGCTGCAAATCGGCCTGGAGAAGGACGACGTCGACTGGCTGCACAATTCGGCGGTGAAGGCACAGATGAAGCGGATGGACCCGTCGTTCAGCGAAAAATCCTTGGGATTCCGGTCATTCAGCGATTTCCTGCGTTCGCGGTCCGATGTCGTCGAGTTGGACGAGACGTCGACGACACGGATGGTCCGGCTTCGTGCCCCAGAGTGAACCCGACGTGGGGGCCCGCTGGCTCACTCGCAACGTCCGGGTGCTCTCCGGGGTCTCGTTTCTGCAGGACACGGCCAGTGAGCTGTTGTATCCGCTGTTGCCGATCTACCTGACGGCGGTGCTGGGTGCGCCGCCGTCGGTGGTGGGAGCCGTCGAGGGCGCGGCCGAGGGCGCCGCCTCGCTGACGAAACTCGCCTCGGGGCCACTCGGCGACAGGTTCGCCCGGCGCCCGTTGATCGCCACCGGGTACGGGATGGCGGCGCTGGGCAAGGTGATCATCGCGGTGGCCGCGGCGTGGCCGGGCGTGCTCGCGGGTCGCGTCGTCGACCGGCTCGGTAAGGGCGTGCGCGGTGCGCCGCGGGACGCGCTGCTGGTCGACGATGTGGACGAGGCACTGCGCGGCCGCGTTTTCGGCTTCCACCGCGCGATGGACACCTTCGGCGCCGTTTTCGGTCCGCTGCTCGGGCTGGTGGGTTATGAGCTGCTCGACCACCGGATCGCGCCGTTGTTGTATGTCGCCATCGCGCCCGCCGTCCTCAGCGTGGCGCTCGTCTTCCTGGTGCGCGAGCGCAGCCGTCGCGCCCCGCGAGCGCAGCGGCAATCGATGTGGGCCGGCGTGCGCTCGTTGCCGCGGCCGTATTGGCGGGTGACCGCATTCCTCGTGCTGTTCAGCGTGGCGAATTTTCCCGACGCCCTGCTGTTGTTGCGGCTCAACGAGATTGGTTTCTCGGTGGTGGGGGTGATTCTGGCGTACGTCGGTTACAACGCGGTGTATGCCCTGGCCAGCTACCCGGCCGGATCGCTGGCCGACCGCGTCGGCAGGCCGGCGTTGTTCGGCCTCGGCCTGGCATTCTTCGCGATCGGCTACATCGGATTGGGACTGACCACCGACACCGTGACGGCGTGGCTGCTGATCGGCGCCTACGGGCTGTTCACCGGGTGCACCGACGGGGTGGGCAAGGCCTGGATTTCGGGGTTGGTCGACCCGGAGCACCAGGCCAGCGCTCAGGGCCTGTTCCAGGGCCTCATCGGACTGGCCGTCCTGGCGGCGGGGTTGTGGGCGGGCTTACTCTGGGGCGCGAACGGTCAACTGCCGCTGATCATTTCGGGAGTCACCGGCGCCGTGTTCGCGGTCGCGCTGATCGGCGACCAACTGGTCCGCGGCATGAGACACGGGTAGGCCTCAAACCGCACGGCCACACACGCCTTCCAATTTGTATGGCCCGTTGGGCCGCGAAGCCGCAAGATCGTTGACACCCAATCGGTACGGCCATACATTGTGTGAAAGTTGTCGCGAACGCATCGCTCGCGCGACCTCGAGGAGACCGTCATGACCGTCGGTACCGCTCCCACAAGCGTTTTCGATGCCGATCTGCCGACGTTGGCCTATGGCGCGGAAGAAACCCCGGCCGACGTCTATCCCCGCCTGCAGGCGGCGCAACGGCAGGCTCCCGTCGCCATCGGGCCGCACGGACCCGAAGTCCTCTCCTACCACCTCGTCCGCTCCGTTCTTCGCGACGCCCGATTCCACATCCCGCCGGGGATCAACCTGCTGGTCCAGGGCGTCACGTCGGGCCCCTTGTGGGACAAGGTGATCAACAGCCTGCTGTGCCTGGAAGGCGACGCACACCATCGGCTGCGCAGCCTGACGTCCAAGGCGTTCACGCCCCGCGCGACCCTGCGGCTGCACGACACCATGGTCGAGGTGATGAACGAGCTGGTGGACACGGTCATCGACGCGGGTCGCTGCGACGTCGTCGCCGACCTCGCGCGCCCCTACCCCGTCCCGATCATCTGCGCATTGCTCGGCGCTCCGCGCGAGGACTGGCAGCAGTTCTCGTTGTGGGCGGACGACGTGTTCAAGGCCTTCAGCTTCAGCGTCGACCTGCGCGCGGTTGAGCCTGTCGTCATGAACGCCTGGCACCAGCTCGACGCCTACGTCGACGACATGGTCGCGCGGCGGCGGCACAGCTTGACCGATGACCTGCTCTCGGACCTGATTCGCGCCGAGGACCCGACTTTTCCAGGCGACCGGCTGAACACCGCCGAGCTGCGGATGCTCGCGGGCGGCCTCCTGCTGGCGGGGACGGACACCACTCGGAACCAGGTGGCCGCCTCGGTGCACGTCCTCTGCGAGCACCCGGAGCAATGGGGCCTGCTCAAGGAGCGCCCGGAACTGGCGATGCGCGCGGTCGAGGAGACCATGCGCCACTCGCCGATCGCGTGCGGGACCCTTCGCCTGGTGGTCGAGGACGCCGAGCTGGACGGCTACCTCTTTCCCGCCGGCACGATGGTCCTGGTGAACACGGCCGCGGCCAACCGCGACCCGGCGGTGTACGACGAGCCCGACCGGGTCGACATCACGCGAGAGGGGGCGCCGCCCATCCTGACCTTCGGCGGCGGCGTGCACTACTGCCTGGGCGCCAACCTGGCCCGCCGCGAGATCGCCGAGGCGCTCAACGTCATCGCGGGCCGCCTGCTCAACCCGCGCACCGCGGGACCGGTTCCGTGGAAACCGATGGTGAGCCTCAGCGGGCCGAAGAGCCTGCCCATCGAGTTCGACCGGTAGCCGGTCGGCGGGCCGGGTGTGACGAAGACCGCCTGACACAAGTCGCGGTTAGTCCCGGCCCGCCTTACGCTCGTTGGTTACACGAACTTAACGGGGGTTTTCCGATGCGGGCTTTCACGGGGCAAACTGTGCCCAAATGCGGGCTTGCCCTCGTCGCGTCGGTCACCTGCCTGGCCGTCGTGTCCTGTTCGGAAACCGCGTCCCCGCCCGCGGCGACCCCGACCACCTCGACTTCTTCGTCGAAAACCGCCACCAGCGCGGCTCCGTCGCCAGCCGCGATAACTGGTCCGCTGGAGAAGGATTGGAAAAGCTACGGCGGAACGGCGTACTTCGGTTGCCCTGACAAACTTTCGACGAGCAAATCCGCGCTCGAGGACATCCGGCCGAAAATCTTCGATCCGAAAACCGGCCAATACATCGCGCCGGCCGTTCCGGCGGTCGCCCCCGGCGAGAACGTCACCGGTGCCATCTGCGCCCTGACGGGCACGGCGGACGACATGAGGGTCGTCTACATCGTCACGACCGTCAAACCCGCCCAGGCGCAACAACCCGCAGTCACCAAGGCGACCGCGTACGCCTACGACTTCAAGGCGGCTCAACCGTTGGCGACAAAAGAACTGCAGCCGCCGACCCCCGACCTCAAGTTCACCGCGGCGAAGGATTGGGGGCTCGCCTCGACCGCGACGGGTGTGGCGTGGACCAACGCCTTCACCGACGGGCACGGCGCCACGTCACCGCCCCGGACCGTGCTCCTCTCCGGCGCCGACCTGTCGATGCCGTGGAGCGACCCACAATCCGGGCGTGCCTGGCTGGACGTCCTCGCGTTTCAACGCAACACCGACCCCGCCAAGACGTCGGGTGCCGAGCTGCGCCGGCCCAGCGGGGAGGCGATTTATCAGGACAACGACATCCGCAGTGTGGATGCCGAATTGACGGATGGCCCAAACAAACTGGTCCAGATCACGCACTGGGATTCTTACAATCCCCCGGTGCTGTCGACCATGTTCTATGACCTCAACGCCAAAGCCGTCATCAAGGTCGGTGACTCAGACCGCATTCCCGGTGGCGGGTTATCCGCGACGCTGTCCGACGGGAAATTGTTTGTCGATGGCCATGATTCGGAGAACTCCGCGTTCGGCTTCGGGGTGTGGAACCTGCGCAGCCAGCAGTGGGATTATCTGAAGACGCGGGACGACGCGAAGAAGATGTCGATCGCCAAGGTGGCGTTCTTTGAAGACCACCTCTACATCACAAACGCCGGCAATACGTTTGCCGTGCTCGCGCTGCCCGCCACCGATCCGATTGCGACCACTTGGTCCGTTCGGCCCTTCACTCGAATCTCGGGCTGGACGCTGGTATGCCGCGGCGAGAATGCCGCGGCCTTGAACGGGGACTGCAAGGACATCGTGATGGTGCAAGACCAGGACGGCCACTTCCCGGGCCCCTGGTCCTGAACTTGTCAGGGGTCCCGTGTCAAGTGGCGGCGCAGGAACTCCGCCTCCACCGAGCTGATCGCCTCGAAGAGCGCGCCCGTGTAGACATCGAAGTGCCCCACCGGATAGCGGTGCAGTTCAACGTTATTCATCGCCGACGCGATGCGTACCGCGAACCTGGGCGACGCTTGCAGGTCGTGGTCCCCCACGCACATCAGGACGGGCATGCGCAGTTTCTCCGCGGTACCTTTGCGGTAACGCGGCAGCGCGAACAGCATGCGGGGGGCCAGCGCATTGCGCCAGCCGACGGCTTCGCCGCCCAGCACCTCGAATGCGGCCTTTGCCTCGGGCTCCGTGAACACCGCGGCGTGGCCGGGATCGGCAACCACCGGAACCAGATACGGCTCCCGACCCCACTTCGCGCCAACCACATCGCGCACCGCTGCGACGGTGAATTGCAGCGTCCGCCACGTCACGTCCCAACTGAGACGCTCCCGCAGCCCGCGGCCCCGGTGCCAGCCGTCAATCAGCGGGACCTGCGTCACCACGGCGGCTATTTCGGGATCCGTGGCGGCGACCGCCAGCACGTGACCACCGCTGAGGGACGTCCCCCACAAGGCAATTCGACGCGGATCGATGTCGTCACGGCCGCGTGCGTATCGCACCGCCGCCCGGTAGTCATCCTGTTGTTCGGCGACGTTGATGACTTGCCGAGGGTCGCCGCCGCTGGCTCCGAAATGCCGGTAGTCGAACGCCAGCACCGCCAGGCCCGCCGCGGTGAACTTCTCCGCGTACGCGGGCAGACCCAGGCGCTTGGTGGCGCTGCCGCCGTGTCCCATCACCACACATGCGAGCCTGTCGCTCACTTTCGCGGGCCGGTAGAGATCGGCCGCGCACCGCACCCCGCCGGACTCGAAGAACACTTCCTCAAGCACTGACACGTCGATTCCACTCTGAGTCGGTACACCGTGTTTCCAATCTGCCCCGCGGCGCGCCACTTCGCCAGAACCAACAGGACTGCTCTTCGGTGACCTTGGCCCCTACTGAGCGGGAAGCATTCTCCGGTTTGTCAGCGCCGCGCTACGACCGCTTTATAGATCTCGAACCACGCAACACCGATGAAACCGGCCGCGACGGCAATCAGCCAGTCCCACGGTGTAATCGGACCGAAGTTGAAGGCGCGCCGCGGTCCGGGCAGTGTCAGCACCACGATGAGAAGCGAGGCCGTCGCACCTAGTATCCACTTCAGGGCGCGATTACGCCGCTCACGGAACGTCCGCCAGATCGGCAACCGCCATGATCGATTCACCAAAATCAATGCGAGATTGCCGACGACGAGCGCGACGAAAGTCACCGAGCGGATGACATTATCAGGCCGCTCGTTGAGCACCGCCCACAGGTAAACACCGAGGGTGACCGCGAGGACTGAAAGGCCTTGGAGCGCAGCGATAGTCAGCACGCGCGAGCCGAACATCGGCTCGTTCAGGCCACGGGGTGGCGCGTCCATGATCTTCGGGTCGATCTCCTCAGATTCAAACACCACCGAGCACGCAGGATCGATGATCAGTTCCAGGAAAGCGATCTGGACGGGCAGCAGCACCAGCGGCCAGCCAGAAACGAAAACCGGGACGAGCGACATGCCCACGATCGGCAAGTGCACAGCGATCACGTAGGACATCGCTTTTCGCAAATTATCGAAAATACCGCGGCCCTGACTCACTCCCCCAACGATCGAAGCGAAGTCGTCGTCAGTGATGACGAGCGCTGCGGATTCGCGGGCGACGTCGGTGCCGTGCGCCCCCATTGCGATGCCGATATCGGCCGCTCGCAATGCCGGAGCGTCGTTGACCCCGTCGCCCGTCATACCGACCACTTCGCCGTTGGCTTGCAGAGCGCGGACAAGTTGCAGCTTCTGCTCGGGCACCATCCGCGCGAAAATGCTGACTGACCGGATGCGGTGAGCCAACTCGTCATCGGACATCGTGTCGAGCTCCCGGCCCGTAATGCAGCCAGCAGCATGGTCCAAGCCGATGTCGCGGGCGATCGCTAATGCGGTACCCGGATAGTCGCCGGTGATCATGATCGTGCGGATAGCCGCACGCCGGCATTCGGCTACCGCCTCGGCCACACCCGGCCGCACGGGGTCATGAAGACCGGCCAGCCCGAGGAATTCGAATTGGAAGTCGTGCTGCTCGGCCGGTAACGCGGTGTCGGAGTCGAAGTGCCCGCAGGCCACCGCCAGGACCCGTTGGCCGCCGGCCGTGGCTCGCTCAACGTCCGTGGTGAGTGCGGCGACCTCGTCGGCGGTGAAGTGGCACAGGTCCGCGATCGCCTCGGGCGCACCCTTGGCGGCGATCACGAATTTGCCCCCGTCGGGTGAGCGCCACACGTGGGACAGTGCCAGCAACTTTTCCGAGAGCGGATATTCACGCACCAGCTCCCACTCGGCGTGCACGTGTTCCGTTCCGGACAGGTACTTCTCGCCAAGTTCCTTGAACGCCTTATCCATGGGATCGAACGGATCAACCGGCGAGGCCAGTACCGCAAACTCCGCGATGGCGTGAAACCCCTCAGGTAGCGGGCCGGCACCGAGGCTGTGCGCCTGCCCATCCACGATGAGCTGGCGCACGGTCATCCGGTTGAGCGTCAACGTGCCGGTCTTGTCTACGCACAAGACGGTCGCCGACCCCAGGGTCTCGATGACCGGGGGACGGCGGGTGAGAACCCGCTTGCGCGACATTCGCCAGGCGCCCAGCGCCAGGAAAACCGTGAGGACCACCGGAAACTCTTCCGGCAGCAGCGCCATCGCGGTCGCGATGCCCGCGAGCACGCCCGCAAGCCAGTTGCCTCGCGTCAGCCCGTAAACGATAACGACGGCAACCGCGACACCCACCCCAAGAACGGCCAAAATCCCGACCAAACGGTCGATTTCGCGCTGAAGTGGGGTGCGCTCCGGCTTTATGGTGCGCAACGCGGTCCCGATCTTCCCCAGCTCGGTACCTGCGCCGGTCTGCTTGACCTCTGCGATGCCGTGACCTTTGACCACCAGGGTTCCCGAGAACACCCATGGGGTCGCGTCCCCGCCGGGCCGACCCATGGCCGCCGACACGGTCGCAGGCTCGATCGACACCTTCCGCACCGGAACGGATTCGCCCGTCAGCGCCGACTCGTCAACCGAAAAGTTCGCGCAGTCAAGCAATGCGGCGTCTGCGGGAACCCGGTCGCCCTCGGCGAGCAGCACGACGTCCCCTCGCACGACGTCGCGGCCGGCGATGCGCATCTGCATCCCGTCCCGTACCACGAGCGCCCTGGGCGAAGACAGGTCACGCAATGCGGCCAAGGCCCGTTCGGTTCTGTGCTCCTGATAGATCGAAATCGCGATGACGACGACGACGAAACCCATCAGCATGATGCCGTCCAGCGGCTCCGCCAGAAGGAAATTCACCAGGCCGGCCCCGAGGAGCAGAAGCAGCATGGGTTGGCGGATGACGTCCCAGGCCTCCTGCAGCAAGTTCCGGCGCTTTTGGGCTGCCAACTCGTTAGTGCCGTCGGCTGCGAGCCGGCGCGCGGCCTCCTGGGCAGTTAATCCCGGCAGGGCGGTGCCGCGTCCCGCCTCAGCCATGGTCACGAAGCGGTGAGCGCTGTCCGAAATATCTGCTGGTGCATCTTCTCGTCGCCTGCGATCTCCCGGAACAGATTGGCGGCCTGAGGGTTTCCGGCCTGATCGGCCTGGCGAGCGTAGTCCGGATACATGACATCGGCCTCGTGCTGCTCACCGTTGATCGCGTCTTGCAGGTTCGCGTTGGTGTCGGTGGCCACCAACCCGGCCAGCGTGGCCAGCGTGGCGAAATGCTCGTTCAACTCGAAGTTGGCGGTGTTGGTGAAGAGCTGCGCCACAGCCGAGTTACCGTCGCGTCTTGCCTGATCGGCGTAGCGCAGGTATTTGGCGTAGGCGAAGGCCTCGCCCTGCATCGCCGTACGCAGGTTCGCCAGCGTGGCCCCGGACGACCGCGGGCTCCCGGCCGTGATGGCCACCGGCGCCGGCGTTGCGCCCGCCGGTACCGACGCGCCGCTGGCAGGGTTGCTGACCACCTCTAGTGCCGCCTGGAAGTGCTTGAGGTGGGTTGCCTCGTCGGTGCCGATCTCGTTGAAGGCTGATGCCGCGGCCGGGTCGTTGTCGGCGGTGGCCTGCTTGGCGAAACCCGGGTACATGGTGTTGGCCTCGTTGGTCTCGCCGTTGATCGCGTCGCGCAGGTTGGCCGCGATGTCGCTGCCCAGCCCGACCAGATCGGCCTGGCGCGCAAAGTGATCCATGTGCTCGGTCTGGGCGGCGTTGGTGAAGTCCTGCGCAGCCTGGGTCCGCCCGGCCTGCTGCGCCTGGGTGGCGTAAGCCAGATACTTCGCATGGGCGAGCGCCTCGCCGTGCATGGCTGACAACGCATTTGATCGGGTGGAATCGGCCAGGGGGGAGGTGGATGACGATGCCGGCGGCGCCCGGTGACTCGAGCATGCCGCCACCAACAGTGCGGCCGTGCAGACCACAACCAACGACCACTTGGCTTGAGACATGATCAACCCCACAGTTTGATGTGCCAATCGTCTTGCCGTAGGAGCGACAGTAATTGTGTGCGGCAGGCCGGACCTAGAGGCGGAAGTCCCGTGATCTGGTAATGGTGATCTTCGGATGCGAGCCGACACCGAAAGCGACTCCCGCGTCACCCGAGCCGAGATACCGTGTCGATCATGCGCGGTAGAGCGGCGCCGTCCCCAGCGCAGCTGCTCGACCGACTGCGCGATGAGCGCGGCCGGCGGGTTGTGCTCGTCTCGCACTGCCTGCTGAACGAAAACACGCGTTACGCCGGCGGCGCCACCCGATCCGGTGCGGTGCCGGAGGCGGTCGAGGAGCTGATCAGCGCCGGTTACGGGATTCACCAGCTGCCGTGCCCGGAGCGGCTGGCCTGGGGCGGGGTGCTCAAGCCCCACAGCCTGCGCCTGTACCACTCCAAGGGCGGATTGCTGTATCCGCTGCGCGGCCCACTGCTGCGCGCGTTCGTGCTTTGGACCCGCCTCGTCTATCGGCGCTTGGCGCGGCAGGTCGCCCGCGACGTTGTCGACTACCAGCGGTCCGGGATCACGGTGGCCGGCATCGTCGGGATCGGCGCCTCGCCGTCGTGCGGGGTGACCACGACGCTCGACATGCGGGCCTCGCTGGAGGTGGTCGCGTCATGTCCGGCCGCCGCCCTGACGCGCGATGTGATGAACGAGCGGGCCGTTCTCGGGTGCCGCCGCAAGGGCGAGGGCTTGTTCATCGCGGCGCTGGATCGACGGTTGCGCCGCCGGGGATTGGAGGTCCCGGCGCTCGAACACGACCTCGCCGCGGAGCTTCGCGGTTCACGGCAGGCGCTGCTCGCCGCGGACACTTTGCGGACGCTCGGGGCAGTCGCAAACCGAGAGACGCCCTCCAACGGCTTCCGAAGCCACTGATCTGCTTCCCGATGCCTCAGCTGTGCCGACTCCCGTTGCACCTGTGACGACTAGACACCTTCGGCGACGCTTGCGTTGATGTATTTACCCTACGGGGGTATGGTTGCCGAATGGAAGCAGCGGGGTCTTGCTGCTGCGAGCCCACCGACTCCACGCATGGCGGCGGCGTCGATTGCACCGCTGGCAGCAGGCTGTAAGTGGCTATTTATCAAGTGATTACGAGAACCGTCGTCAGTATCGCAATCGTCGCCGGCGCCGATGCGGGAGTAGCGCCACCGGCCAGCGCCGACCCGAACCCGTTCAGTGATCTGACTTGCCATTGCGAGTCGTCACCGGATCTCGGTTCCGATGTCCCCGGCCAAATCGCCCGGGGACTCCACGACGGCCTCTCTCGACTGCAAGCCCATCACGGCGATTCGCCGCCGGCCAAGCCTTGATGGACCGACGTCACCGCGGCCTCATTGGATCAAACAGCCGCTTCTGTATGCCTTCCCGCAAAGCAAAGGACCTAAGTCCCTACCCCTAGGGGGTATATGAGCGCGACATTTAGGCTTATGCACAATCGAGAATGGAGGTTCTCATGAAATCTCGAGCGATGACGGCGATCGCGCTGTTCAGCGGTGCAACAATGCTGGGTTTGGCGCCAGACTTTGGCGGCAGCCAATTGCTCAGCAACATAACCACACCGATTGCAACCCCGACATCCACCGCCGCGCCGGCACCGCCGGCCACAGACCATCCGGGAGCGCCCGAAACCAGTCAGCCCACCAGGGACTTCAACGGTCCCGGTGGCGACACCGGTTGTATTCCTCATATCAATTGTTAGGCGCGGGGCGCGCCGTCAAGGCCGCGAATGCGGACAGAGATGGGTTGCGCCCGAACCCATTCGGGCGATGACGCGTCGAAGCCGCTAGAAAAGGTGGGGAGTGCTTCGGTGATGTCGGTGGTCGTAGTGCACGACCGCCGCGACCACGCCGGCCCCGAGGCCTACGCAGGACAGCAGCGCGGCGGCCGCCACCATCGCCCAACCCAGGTGGCCGGTGCCGGCCGCGAAGAGCGCCATCGGGAGCGCCGCGAACGCGAGCAGCGTGGATAGCCACCCGGTCCAGGCGGCAAATCTGTTGAGCAACATGATCGACTCCTTAGCCGTCAGTCACGATCATCGTCCTTGCCATGACCGGGCGGCAAGGTTCGCCGATTGCGCGGAAGCCCTTAATCGGGTGGTCTCATGCCGCCGCGGGCGAGCGCTCGCGTGCGCAGGGTAGGTGACTTATTATCTGCGTATGCATGCAGGTAAGCGGGCAGCGTGGCGATGACCGCGGGGAGCGGCCACCACCACCATGGGCATCAACATGCCCATGGGCTCCGCGGCATCATGGCCCAGCTTTTCGTCCCGCATAGCCACGATGCCGCCGACAGCGTCGACACCGCCCTGGAATCCAGTGCCGTCGGCATCCGGGCGGTCAAGGTCAGCCTCATCGGCCTGGCCGCGACCGCCGCCATGCAGGTGGTCATCGCCGTCGTGTCGGGGTCGATCGCCCTGGCTGCCGACACCATTCACAATTTCTCGGACGCACTGACCGCGGTCCCGCTCTGGATCGCGTTCTCGTTGGGCCGTCGCGCGGCAACCCGCCGATACACCTACGGCTACGGGCGCGCCGAAGACATCGCGGGCTTGTTCGTCATCGGCATGATCGCCCTGTCGGCGATCATCGCCGGCTACGAGGCCATCCTGCGGCTCATCCACCCCGTCGCCGTCGAGCACGTCGCCTGGGTCGCGGTGGCCGGCATCGTGGGCTTCCTCGGTAACGAGGGTGTCGCGAGCTATCGGATCCGGGTCGGCCGCCGGATCGGCTCGGCCGCCCTCGTCGCCGACGGCCTACACGCGCGGACCGACGGATTCACCTCGCTGGCAGTGCTTTTCGGAGCGATCGGTGTTGCTCTGGGCTACCCGATTGCGGACCCGGTCGTCGGCATGATCATCACGGTGGCGATCGTAGCCGTGCTGTACCGCGCCGTGCGCGACATCTTCCGCCGGCTCATGGATGCGGTGGACCCGAGCCTCGTCGACACCGCCGAGGCGTGCCTGGCCGCCCGGCCGGGCGTCCGCAGCGTGCGCAGCATCCGGATGCGCTGGATAGGTCACCAGCTGCACGCCGACGCGGAACTCGACATCGATCCCAACACCAGCCTCGAGGACGCCCACCGCATCGCTCATGACGCCGAACACGAGCTGACTCACGCGGTGCCGAAGCTCAACAGCGCACTCGTGCACGCCTACCCGGCGCACCACGACGAATAGGACGTCTTAAGTCAAGCCCAGCGCCTGCGGAACCATGTAGAGCCCGAAGCCCATGACAACGAGGCACAGAACCCAGGTGATGTATTTGTGCGGCCCGCGCATGCGCCACTGCTCGGGCAACGCCTTTGCCTCCAGCGCCAGCAGCAATCCCAGCACGATCGGCAGCAGCAGGGCGTTCATCACTTCGACGTCCACGGCGAGGTTCACCAGGTCGACGCTCGCCAGGACGAGAACGGCGCCGACGACGTGGGCGAGTCCGTAGGTGATGTAGAACTTGGCGGTCTCACGGTTGGGCCGCTCGTTGAGCGTGTGCCGCCACCCGAAGACCTCCGCGAGCCCCCACGCCCCGGCGAGGGAGGCAACGATCGCGGCGACCAGCGCCGCGCCGAGCATTCCCAACCCGAAGAGGACCGTCCCGCCGGTGCGGCCCAGGTAGGGGGTGAGCGAATTGGCGATCTCGCCAACGGTGTTCAGGGAGACCCCGCCCTCGTGCTCCCCCACCGTCGAGGCCATCGTGACGACCACCGCGATCATGATCAGCTGGGTCAGCACAGCGCCGGTGGCCGTGTCGTAGCGGGCCTGCCGAATGGTGGCCTCCGACAACCGTTTATCCACCACGGCGCCCTGCTGGTAGAAGACCATCCACGGCATGATGACGGCGCCGACGTTGGCCGCGACCAACAGCAGATATGACGAGTTGCCCAGCGGCATCGAGGACAAGCCGTCCAGCAGCGCGTTGAGCCGCGGCCGCGCCAGCACCATGGCGACCAGGAACGCCAGCTCGGCCGCGCCGATGATCAGACCGATGCGCTCGACGCGCCGGTAGCTGCCGGTGAACGCCAACGCCAGCAGCGCGGCGGTCGCGACCGGGATGCTGACCCACCGCGAAACACCGAACAGCTCCCCCACCCCGGCGACGCCGGCGAACTCCGTCAGCAACGCCCCGATCGCCGAGGCGAACAGCGTGAAGGCCGACAGCCACGCCCAGCCGCGGCCGAAGCGCTCCCGAATCAGCGCGCCATGACCGCGCTTGGTGACGATGCCCAGCCGCACCGTCATCTCCTGCACGACATAGAGGATCGGCATCAACATGAGCTGCGGCAGCACCATCCGGTAGCCCCACTGGGCGCCGGACTGCGACGCGGTGATCAACGACCCCGCATCGGTGTCCGCCAACATCACCACCAGACCGGGGCCCCAGACCGCGAGCAGCCCCCACCGCAGCCAGCGGCCGCGGGCCCGCAGCGACACCGACGGCGGACCGTCGAATTCTTCCGCCACTGGTGTGGTGGTATCGGTCACCCTTGCCCCATTCCTTCACACGACTGCGTCACGGCCCGACTGCCGATGATAACTAAGGCTCACCTAACCGCTGCAGTTTCGCTGAAGAGCGGCATTCTCAAATCTGCGATCTGCCCTCTCCGAATGCGAGAGTACGTCACCGGGGCATGCGCAAGGGACGAGATAACCCGGCAGGCGTGCGTCCGACCGGGTCAGGCGTCGATCACGAGTCGATCGCCCTTGGCCCGGGACACGCACACCAGCATCTCGCCGTCGCCCTCCACCGTGCGGCCGCGGCGATCAACCTGCCCCGCAAGCACTTTCACCTTGCAGGTGCCGCAGAAGCCTTGCTGACACGAGTAGGCGGTGCTCGGGTCGCCGTCGAGCATCACGTCCAGCGCCGACCGGTTCCCCGGGACGCCGAGCACGCGCCCCGAGCGGGCGAGTTCCAACTCGAACGGGACACCGTTGACGACGGGCGGCGGGCCGAAGCGTTCGTAGTGCAGGGGCGCGTTCGCGTGCCGGCCGCGCTCCGTACGCACCGCTTCGAGCATCGCGGTCGGGCCGCACACGTAGACGGCCGTCGCGGGCCCGGCGTCGGCCAGCAGTTCGCCGGCGGTGGCGATGCGGCCGCGCTCGTCGTCGGCCCACACGGTTACCCGGTCGGGCGCGATCGCCACGAGCTCGTCGAGCAGCGGCATGTACTCCCGGCTGCGCCCGGCATACGTCGCGCGCCAGTCGATTCCGTGCTGCTGGGCGAGCCGGACCATGGGCACGATGGGTGTCACCCCGATGCCGCCGATCACGAACAACACCTCGCGCTCGTCGGTGACGAGATAGAACGCGTTGCGCGGGCCCTCGAACTCGACCGTGTCGCCCACGTCGAAGGCGTCGTGCATCTCGATCGAGCCACCGCCGCCGTCGGCGATCCGGCGCACCGCGATGCGGTAGTCGGTGCGCCGACCGGGTGGACCGCACAGTGAGTACTGGCGGCGACGGCCCGAAGCCAGCCGGATATCGATGTGCGCGCCGGGAGTCCAGGACGGCAGCAGTCCGCCTTGAGCATCGGCGAGTGTCAACGCGACCACGTCGGGCGTGAGAAGTTCGCGCTTGGTGACCACCGCGGCGTTGGTACGCGGCACCGGCACGACCCGAGACGGGTCCCACCGCGACGCCGATGCCAACCCACCGAAGAGGGTGCCGACTCCCCACAACGCCGTGTAGAGACGGTCGCGCTTGCGGCGACCGTACAGGTCGGCGGGTCTGCTACTCCAAATCGCATGTGCCACTGCGAATTTCCTATGCCTGTCGGATGTCGATGACCTGGTTGACCCATTCGGCCGTGAGCCGGGCGATGACGTCGGGATGGGAGGACACCACCCAATGCCCACCCTCGATCGGGATTACCCTGCCGCGGGCCGGTATCGAGCCGGTGAACCGCTGCAGGGGCGGGGACACGAAATAGTCCTTGCGCGCCACCAGCACCTGCACGGGGACGGTCGTCTCCGGCAGCTGCTTTCCCGGAGCCAGGAACGGCCCCGGCATGTTGGCGCGGTACAGGTTGAGCCCGTTGAGGTAGTCGCGGATCGACCGGGTGGTCGCCGCGCGCTGCCGGCCGGTGCCGCGTGGGCGGCCGATCAGTTCGACCGCGGCGAAGACCGCCACGGTCGCCCGGGACCAGATCGCCAGCTCGGGCACCCCCGGACACAGGAAGAACCAGATGTACGAGGACGCCAGCGCCTGCTTGAGCACGTCGAACACGCCGCGGGGCGTGCGCGCGGACCGCAGGAACTTGCCCGCGTAGTTCAGGTGCGGGCCGGAGATCGACGTGAACGAGGCGACTTTGCGCATCACCGCGTCGTCGGTGACCGCCGACCAGGCCTGGATGGAACCCCAGTCGTGGGCGACCAGGTGCACCTGGTCCACGCCGAGGCTGTCGATCACCGCGCCGATATCGGAAACAAGTTGGGGCAGGCGGTATCCCGAGCGCCTCGCCGGCTTGGACGAGGCACCGATGCCGCGCACGTCGAAAGCCACGAAGTTGAAGCGCCCGCCGAGCTCCTCGGCGACCCCATCCCACACGTGGTGGTTATCCGGGTAGCCGTGGATCGCCAAGATGGTCGGGCGCCCAAGGTCGATCTCCGAGCGGGCGTGGACCGCGAGGGATACGCCGTCGGAGGCGATTACGTTGCTGCACTGGGTCATTCGCGAACTCCGGGAGCTCAGTGCGCCGCGCGGGCGGCTGGTGATCGAGCCAGGTAGTCGACCGCGCGCCCGACTCCGCCGAGTTTGGAGGGGTGGAAACTCGGCGTGTAGTAGGCACCGACGACCCGCAGGAACTGGAAGGGGCCGGGCACCAGGCCACGCCGTGCCGCGCTGAAGTAGTCGCGCCAGCGCGGTTTGGTCCCCGGCGGCAAGTACGGGTCGACCGAATACATGAACCGCACGCCGCGAATGAACAACCACAGCAGCGCGGGCGTCACCAGCAGCTGGGTGCGCACCTGGCGCCAGTAGCCGGCGCGCAGGTGCTTCATCGTGTCGAACGCCACCGCTTTGTGCTCGACCTCTTCCGCTCCGTGCCAGCGCAGCAGGTCCAGCATCACCGGGTCGGTGCCGAGGGCGTCGTGTTGCGGGGTGTCGAGGATCCATTCGCCCAGGATGGCGGTGTAGTGCTCGAGGGCCGCCACCATCGACACCCGCTCGAGCAGCCAGCTCTGGCGTCGCCGCCAACCCCATCCGGGCCGGTCCCCGATGAGTTGGGAGAACAGCCAGGCCATCTGGTCGGTGAACGGCGTGACGTCGACGCCGTTGGCCGCGAAGTGGCCCAGCACCCCCGAATGCGCCTGGGAATGCATGGCCTCCTGGCTGATGAAACCCTGCACGTCCAGCCGCAGCTGATCGTCTTTGATCATCGGCAACGTGTTCTTGAACGCGTCGACGATGAACTCCTCGCCGGCGGGCAGCAGCAGGTGCAGCACGTTGCAGAAGTGGGTGGTGAAGGGCTCGTTGGGCACGTAGTAGAACGGCAGCGTCGCCCAGTCGAAGTCGACGTCACGTGCCTGCAGGACGATCCGCTCATGGTCGAGCGACGCGTCATGTGGACCCGTCGCCTGGTCGTCGACGGTGAACATGGTGGACCCCCTTGCTTGTTAGGCGCTGCGTTGCGCCTCGGCCTCAGCCTCGGTGATCAGGCGCTCACTGCGCAAGAACCGGACGAGATTCTCGACCGTCTCCGCCAGCGCCGGCTCACGCAGCCGGACCGCAGCCAGCGCGCGCGCACTTTGGTATTGGCTGTTGCCGTAGCGCTTGTCCCGCATCGCCGCGATCTTGTCCGCCGAGCGGGTGAGGAAATCGACCAGCGGGTAGATCGGATCCCGCGGCGTGCACCGACGGTTCATCTCTGCGGCGAACGACGGGATGTCGCGGTAATCGAAGCGGTAGCCGTAACGCTCGGTCAGGACCCGGGTGATGTCGGTCATGTTGTAGTAATCGTCCGCGGTCATGTTGAAGACCGTGCCCTCCTCGGCCGGCAACTCCATCAACGCGACGATGTGATCGGCGATCAGGTCCGCGGGCAGCAGGCTGAGCTGGTTGAGCGCGTTGGCGGCGACGCCGTGCTCGATCATGAACGCCATGGTGCGCACCAGGATGTCGTCCTGGCTGCCGAACCCCGCGCTGGTCGGCGAGATCAGCGAGGGCCGGAATATGCGCACGTCGAGCCCCTGCCGCTGGGCGGCGAACGCCAGCTGCTCGGCGACCCATTTGGTCTGTGAGTAGCCGAAGTCCAGGGCGTTCATCTCCAGGTTCGCGTCGGACTCCCCGACCACCGGCTTGACGCTCCACCCGTAGATGAAGGTGCTGGAGACCAGGTGGAAGGTTTTGCGGTGCGTGGTCATGGCCAGCCGCAACAGCTCGTGCGTCCCGATCACGTTGGCGGGCCGCAGGGCGTCGTAGGTCCTGACGTAGTTGACCAGGGCGCCGTTGTGGACGATGGCGTCGACGCCCTCGGCCAGCCTCTGGAACCCCTGCTCGCCGATGCCCAGCTGCGGTGCGGCCAGGTCACCGCAGACCACGCGCACCCGCTTGCGGACCTCGGCTTCCAGGGCCGGCGACCACAGCCGCGCCTTGCGCAGCGACGCGACGATCCTGTCCAGGCCGTGTGCCTCGTCCGTGGCGCGAACCAGTGCGTGGACGGTGCACGACGTCCGGCCGAGCAGGCTGCTGACCAGGAACGGCCCCAGGAATCCGGTCGCGCCCGTCAGCAGGATGTCGCTGGGCGTGCCCGAGCGCGCCGGCG
The DNA here is from genome assembly GCF_001665605.1 of Mycobacterium sp. 852014-50255_SCH5639931. Classification (GTDB taxonomy): domain Bacteria; phylum Actinomycetota; class Actinomycetes; order Mycobacteriales; family Mycobacteriaceae; genus Mycobacterium; species Mycobacterium paraffinicum. Next base: position 135,086 of record NZ_LZSV01000017.1, on the reverse strand, counting down.
GCAGCGCCGGCAGCGGAAGCTGCGCGTCGGCACGCATCCGCGACATCTCGTAGGCCTCGTACTCGGCCGAGATCTGTTCCAGTGCCTGACGTAGCGCGTCCAGCGGCTGCCCGGACCCCTCACCGAACTGCCGCATGAGACGGAAGAACTCGGCGACCGTCAGCCGCTGCAGCAGCCGCGTGTTGACCTCCTCGGCCAGCTCCCCCGCGCCGTGCTCTTCCAGCAGGGCCTGCAGGTCGGCGCGCAGCTCGGCGAGCGCCAGCGAGTCGATGCCGAGGTCCGCGAAAGAGCAGTCCTCCTCGCCGGTGAGGTCGTAGCTCTCGATCAGATTCCGGAACCGGTCCAGCGGCCCGGGGTTCGCCTCGGCCCGGTCGTGCGGCTGGTGCGTGTAGGTCGACAGGACGGGCAGCTTGCCGTCCAGCCAGAGCTGACGCGTCGACGAGCGCCTGATCTTGCCCGACGTGGTTTTGGGAATGCTGTGCGGCGGCACGAACGCGATGGTGTGCGGGTCGATGTGGCCGTGCCGCCGGATGGCCCGCGCCAGGGCCTTGCCATCCGGTCGCGCGTGCTCTCCGCGCACCTCGGCCACCACGGTCAGCACTTCCTGCTCGTCGTGCTCCACCGAGAAGGCGGCGACGCAGCCGCCGCGGACCTCCGGAGCCGACCGCTCCACGATGCCCTCGATGTCGGAGGGGTAGCAGTTGACGCCGCGCACGATGATCAGGTCCTTGCTGCGGCCGCACACGAACAGCTCGCCCTCGTACAGGAAGCCGAGGTCGCCGGTTCGCAGGTAGGTGTGCTCGGTGTCGCCGGGGATGCGGGCCGCGAAGGCCTCCGCGCTCAGCTCCGTTCGGTTCCAGTAGCCGCCGCCCTTGGACGGCCCGTCCAGCCAGACCTCGCCGACCCGGCCCTCGCCGAGAGCCTGCCCGGATTCCGGATCGACGATGCGGACGACGTTGCCGTCGATGGGCTTGCCGCAGCTCACCACCGGGGCCTGGTTGCTGTTCTCGGGCTGGGCCTTTTCGACCCGCGCCAGGTTGTTCTCCAGCGCGCGCTTGTTCAGCGCCAGCGTCTGGCGCCCGCGAAGCGAGACGATCAGGGTGTTTTCGGCCATGCCGTACGCGCCGGTGAGCGCGTTCGGCTCCAGGCCGTAGGGGGCGAAACGCTGCCGGAAGCGGGCGAATGTGCTGGCGCGCAGCGGTTCTGCGCCGACGACGATGCTCTCCAGGCTGCTCAGGTCGATCCCGGCGAGCTCGGACGTGGGCAGCTTGTCCTCGCGCAGGCACAACTCGAGGGCGAAGTTGGGCACCGGCGTGTGGGTGGCGCGCACGTCGCTGATGAGCCGCAGCCAGGCCGACGGTCGCTTGAGGAAGTCCAGCGGGGACATCGCGTGTGTGGTCCCGCCGACCAGCAGGATGAACAGGTAGGCCGAGATCAGGCCCATGTCGTGGTGTTGCGGGAGCCAGCTGACCAGCACCTCGCCGCCGGCAAAGGCCGACGCGTTGGCGATGACGTTGGCGTGGCTGACCACCACGCCCTTGGGGTCGCTGGTGGAGCCGGACGTGTACTGCAGGAAGAGCACCGGTCCAGGCGTGTCGGGCACGGGCGTGCCGCCGAAGTCCTGTGTGCCATCGGTTCCGTACCAGGGCAGTTCCGGGGGTCGTTGGGCGTCCGGCCAGGGCGACCCATCGTCGAGGTGGTTGAGCAGCAGGCGGTAGTCGTATTCGAACTGCTTGGTCGACAGCACCGCCTTCGCCTGGCAGTCGCGGGCGATGAAGCTGAGTTTGGCCAGTCCCGACTCGAACGACATCGGCAGCGGGGGGCTGACCGGCACGGCGACCACCCCGAGGCGGGCGCACGCATAGAACGCCGCAACCATCTCCAGGCCGGGCGGGTAGACCAGCAGCGCGCGATCTCCCGGGCGCAGCCCGGCCTCCGCCGACAAGTAGGCGGCCAGCTCGCGCGTCCGCTCGGCGAAACTCTGGTAGGTGTAGTGCTCCTGCTCGCGGCCTTCGTCGTCGACGAACCGGAAGAGGGTCTTGTCCGGAGTCAGCGCTTCCCGCATGTGCAGGTGATCAATGAGCGTCTCCATCGCAGGAGCCACCCCCTTCCAGGTCCACTATGAGCGATAAGAACTTTGGGATCAATCGATAAAGCCCAATGTAACGCCGCTAATGGACACGAGGCAAAGCGTGCAGAGGCTTTTCCGACACTGCACATTGATCTCACAGGATAGGCTTTCCCAACGTCACACATTGCGGGGAGCCCCATCCTCAACTACGGACTTCAGTATTTCAGTTTCCTCGTTCACCAGGGACTTTGGTCGGTAAAGCGTTCAGCAAGCCCGCGAATACTGAGATGCGTATTTACGTTGATGCTGAATTCTTGCCTTCGAATCCGTGCGCAATTGTGCCGCCATTTCGTATCGCCGACGCAAAGGGCATAGCCGCGCCCGAACGATTTGAAATCTCGCGCTTGCGGACGACGTTGGCAAGTGATTTCCGCCACGGTTCAGTCGGCCCCCGCGTTGCGGATCTACTGAGATGCGGAGTCAGCCGGTCTGGGCGACGCGGATGAGCGGGCCGGCGCGGGCCACCAGCCGGGTGATACCGACGAACCGTTCGCCGTCGATGATCGGTGAGAGCGGCTCCCCGTCGGCCTCGATGATCATTTCGCGGCCATTGACGTCGCGCACCCCACGACCCCGGAGCGTGCCGTTGGTGAGCGCCGCGGGCAGTTGCGCAACGATTAGCGAAGGCCGCACCTCGCCGGCCTGGAAGTGCAACGCGCCGGGCTTCTCGGCTTTCGGGAAAAGCCGGAACGGCCCGCCGATCCGCAGGTCGATGGCGCCGGCGTGCAGCACGCGGTGCATCCGTGTCGGAACCTCCTCGCCGTCGATGACGACCCGGGCGCGCGTCGGGGCGAACAGCACGGACGCGTAATTGGAGTTCTGCGAACGGCCGACTTTTGTACCGAGGTAGTCGCGGAACGAGCGACCGATCACCCGAACGACTTCCCCTCGGCCATGATCGGGTTTCCCGTAATACATGTCGTAGAACCGATTTCCGACACCCCCGGCGGCCAGTCCGAAGCACAGACGATGGAACGCGGCGCCGTCGGCGGTCTCACCGTCGAGTTGCAAGGTGTCAAGGCGCATCTCGGGCGGGGGCCGATCCGCCTCGGCGGCGGCCGCGAGCGCGCGGATGATGGCATCGGGCCGGCCGCGCACGCGCGCCTTGCGGGCGACGGCGTTGACACTGCCGCCGTTGGTGGGGACGAATGTCGGCCAGCGCTCCGGGTCGCTCTCGCAACGCTCGATCTCGTTGATCAACCAGTGCAGCGCGCCGTCGCCGCCGTCCCCGACGAGGTGGGTGACCCGTGGATGGAGCTGGTCCAGGGTCTTGCCGAGGTCCTCGATCGAGGCGGTTTCGTGCACCTCGCCGAACGAACCGACGATGCGGCGCAACTCGGCGACGCGGTCGCCCCGCCCGCGGCGATTCCTGCGCGCGAGCGGATTGACGATGACCCCTAGGTACATCCGTGGCGCCCAGGTGAGGTTCCGCCGGCCATCCCACGCACGATACCTGCGGCGTCCCGGCGGGTGAGATCACGTAGTTAGGGTGGGCTGCATGCCTGGTTGGACCGCTGCAGACCTGCCTTCGTTCGCCGGACGCACCGTCGTGATCACCGGGGCCAACGCGGGTCTGGGCGAGGTCACCGCGCGGGAATTGGCGCGGGCCGGGGCCCGCGTCGTTCTGGCGGTGCGCAACACGGAGAAGGGCAAGGCCGCCGCCGAGCGGATGGCCGGTGACGTCGAGGTGCGCCAACTCGACCTGCAGGACCTGGGGTCGGTGCGGCGCTTCGCCGACGAGATGTCCACGCTGGACGTGCTGGTCAACAACGCCGGCATCATGGCCACCAAACCTGCAGTGACCGCCGACGGCTTCGAGGGCCAGATCGGCACCAACCACCTCGGCCACTTCGCGTTGACCAACCTGCTGCTGCCCAAGCTGACCGACCGGGTGGTGACGGTGTCCTCGCTGATGCACCACTTCGGCTACATCAGCCTCAAAGACCTGAACTGGCAGTCCCGCCCATATTCGGCGTGGCTGGCTTACAGCCAGTCCAAGCTGGCCAACCTGCTGTTCACCAGTGAACTGCAGCGGCGTCTGGGCACCGCCGGTTCTCCCCTGCGCGCGCTGGCCGCCCACCCCGGCTGGTCGCACACGAACCTGCAAGGCAACTCCGGACGAAAGCTGGGCGACGCGGCGGTGTTGGCGGTCGACCGCATTGTGTCCACCGATGCCGACTTTGGCGCCCGCCAGACGCTGTACGCGGTGTCGCAGGATCTGCCGGGCGACACCTTCGTCGGTCCGCGCTTCGGTCTGTACGGCCGCACCCAGCCGACTTGGCGTAACTGGCCGGCCAGGCGGGCCGGCACCGCCGCGGCGCTGTGGGACTTATCCGAAGAGCTCACGGGTACCGCGTTCCCGCTCTGAACCGAGCTCGGCGGGCGGTTTGCCGGGGCCCGACTAGATTAGTGGCATGTCGAGGGCTGATATGGCGGCGATTCTCGCCCTGTGCGCCGCGCTGGCGTCGGCGATCGGCAACGTGGTCCGTCAGCGCTCCGCCCAGGAGGTCACCGACAAACCCGTCGGCCACCTGGCACTCTTCGGCATGCTGTTGCGCGATACGCGTTGGTGGATGGGCGGTCTCGGAGACATCGCCAGCTACATCTTGCTGGCGGCGGCCCTGGACAAGGGCTCGGTGCTGTTGGTGATGTCGCTGCAGGTGACCGCGCTGCTGTTCGCACTGCCGATCTACGCGCGGATGAGCCGCCACCCGGTCACCCGCGCGGAGTGGGTGTGGGCGTTGTTGCTGACCGTGGCGTTGGTGGTCGTCATCGCGGTCGGCGATCCGACCGGCGGCGAGCAGCGCGCAGCGCCACACGTGTGGCTGATCGTCGCCATCGCGATGGGCCCGCCGCTGCTCCTGGGATTGCTGGGCGCCCGGATCTGGTCGGACCGCCCGGTGGCCGCGCTGCTGCTGGCCGCGGTCGCCGGTTCGTTGCTGGCGGTGTTCGCGGTGCTGATGAAGGGCGTAGTCGACATCCTCGAACACAACCCCGAGCAGTTGTGGACCAGACCCGAGCTGTACGGCTGGGTGTTCTGTGGGGCGGCCGGAATGATCTTCCATCAATCGGCTTACCGCGCAGGCGCTTTGACCGCGTCGTTGCCGACGATCATCGCCGCGAAACCCATTGTCGGCGCGGTTCTTGGGATCACCGTCCTCGGCGAGACGTTGGACGCCCACGGCTTTGATTGGGTCGTGCTGGCCGTGGCGGCGGCGTTGGTGATCGTCGCGACGGTGGGGCTGGCTCACGGCGAGGCCGCGACCGTGTCGGCCGGCGCCGGCCGCGACGTGCGGACCGCCGACGAGCCGAAACCGCCGTCGCCGCAACGCTTGAGCGGGTGAACCCTCCGGTCCGACGAACGTTGGGGCAGGTACATGATTCGAGCCTGTCGCCGGCTGCGCAGGTTTGCGCGATGCTCGACTGCCGTCATCACAAAGTGCGACACTTGTGTCGGTGGCTTCTAACACGGCGGCCATCGGGGATCAGGAGAGGAAGAAAGGATGAGGAGGGCAATGAAGGCGTCCGTGGCGGCGCTGATGGCACTGGCACCCCTCTGCATTCCACCAGCACAAGCGCGCGCCGACCCTTGTGCCGGCATCACGGATCCCACGGCCTACCAGGCTTGCATCGACAGATCCCCGACCGATGACACGATGCACGGCCCCCGAATGGGCAATTGCGAGGCCAGCCCCGACTACGGACAACTGGGCCAAATTTGTCGGGACGCCTGGGTTCGAAAGTCTCTGCCCTCCCGTGGGCCAGATGGGTTCGCCACTTAGGCCCTATGTGTGTGCCAGGGGTTTTCGACCGAACCCGATCCTGGCGGTCTGACCCGCACAGGCGTCCACTGGCGCGTTTCGCGGAAAGATTCAGGGTCGGAATCCGGAGCGACTGCCCTGGCTTTCGGCGCTGGTGACGAATAGACGTCGCGAAGCGCCGCCGAATCGGCGCCGCGGCTTGACCAAATGAATCTCACAATTCCCGAAGTGAGTAACCCCGCGGGCGAATACGCTGTCAATCGACCAGTCGGGCCACGTAGGGGGCAGGAACGTCACCGAAAGGGACAACACGTGGGACGCGAGAATCGGTCCCTTAGCGGACCTCAGGCCGCGCAGGCCCGCATGCGAGGCATCAGGATTATCGACTCCAAGCTTTGACAGGCGTCAGCAATGGACTTCTGGGCTCCTCCCGAGATCACCTCGGCACTGATTCATTCAGGGCCGGGGCCCGGATCATGGCTCACCGCTGCCGAGGCCTGGCGCCAGCTGGCAATCGAGCTGGGGCAGACCGCCGCCGGCTACGCTTCCATCGTTACGGCCATTCCCTGGCAGGGGCCATCAGCGACGGCAATGACCGCATCCACCCTTCCCTATGTCGCCTGGCTACAGACCGCCTCGCTGCAGGCCGCTCATATGTCTATGGCGGCTACCACGATGGCCAGCTCGTTCGCGGGCACCCAGGCCGCCATGGTGCATCCCAGCGTGGTCACCGCAAACCGCGCGCTGCTGGCGCACCTGATCGCGACAAACGTTTTCGGTATCAACTTTCCCGCCATCGCTGTCACCGAGACCCAGTACCTGCAGATGTGGGCGGATAACACGACCGCCATGCTGGGCTATCAAGCCAGCAGCCTCCAGACCATGGCGATGCCGACGTTTAACGCCCCGTCCCCGATGACCACTCCGGCCGCCGCTACGGTTCAAACGGCTGCGGTGGGCAGGGCGGCAGCGGCCGCCCCGCTGGCACTCGCCCCGGCGGCAGCACCCGACCCCGCGCAATTCTTCGCCAATCCGTTCGTTCAGACCGTCAACGGTTATCTGCAGAACCTGGTCAGCAGCGGTGTCTTCAACCCTCAGTCCCTTATAGGTTTGGTCACGGGCGGCCACGATTACTTCCCCGGTCAGTTCCCAGACGTCCTGGCCGCCACCCCCCGCAACCTGGCCATTGCCTACAACATCACCGGTCCCGAGGCCGTGGGAGGGGCTCCCAACATCTATGCCACGCCCTATCCCACGCCCGCCGCTACGGCCAGTGCGGTAGAGAGTTCGGCCACCGCTTCTCTGGGCAAGGGCATGTACGTTGGCAATCTCGTGGTCCCGCCTTCGGCGGTCACCGCCCCGATCCAGCTGTCTGCCGCACAGGGCCCGTTGATGGCAACGACGGCCCAGGGCGCGCCGCTCACTCCGATGTTCATCCCGCCGATGCCACCGGGGGCACGTAAGGCCCAGCGGGATAAGCCCGACGAGAAGGGCTATGGCCCGCCGATCTTCGGCAATATCATGCGGCCACCTCCGTCAGGCGGATAGACGAAGGCATCCGGCGGGTGTAGCGGGTTCGCCGGTCTCGACCAAATACGTTGTACTGCAAGCATTTACTCTGGGCCATGAAGGTCTCGAGACAGCGGTGCCGCTCTCGTGCCTGATTGATCGATCGATCTAACTAGTTTGCTGGTTGGGTTTTCGGCGACTAACACATGCGCGTCGAGTCGCCGTCTGCCTCGATGTACCCCATAATCGGTGACCATCAGGGGTCAAGAAAGGACAACCCGTGAAGAAGGCATTAACGGGGGTGTCGGCGGCGGCAGCCATAGCGCTGGCGCTGCTCTGCATTCCGGCGGCACAAGCACACGCCGACGATCCCTGTAGCGGCATCACTGATCCCGCCGCCCATCAGGCTTGCATCGGCGGATTCCCGCACGATAACGCCATGCGCAGACATCTGCTGGGCGATTGCGAAGGCGCAAGCCCCTTTGACGGGCAGTTGGGCCAAGTTTGTGGGTAACTCTGGGTCCGCGCCCCGGGTTTCAGCCCTTCCCACATAGCCCTGCACCCCTTGGGGCGCTCAAACCGATGGGCCCGGGACGGGCTGTGGCGGGCCGATCAGCTCATGCCTACTCACTCTGCACTGAAGCCGGCCGCAGCGGGACAAACTAGTCCCTGACGAACGTTGGTGGCAGGTACAGGATTCGAACCTGTGAAGCTTTCGCGACGGATTTACAGTCCGCTCCCATTGGCCGCTCGGGCAACCTGCCGCCAGACAGGTTACAACGAGGGGGTAGACAAAGCACAAACGGCCATCACCGGATGAAGGGACGGATCGAATGGCGGACTCATCGTTCGACATTGTCAGCAAAGTCGAGCGCCAAGAGGTCGACAACGCACTCAATCAGGCCGCCAAAGAGCTGGCCACCCGCTTCGACTTCCGCGGCACCGACACCACGATCGCGTGGAAGGGCGACGAGGCTATCGAGCTGACGTCGTCGACCGAGGAGCGCGTCAAGGCGGCCGTCGACGTCTTCAAGGAGAAGCTGATCCGCCGCGACATCTCGATGAAGGCCTTCGACGCCGGCGAACCGCAGGCGTCGGGGAAGACTTACAAGGTGAGCGGCACCCTCAAGCAGGGCATCGACAGCGAGCACGCCAAGAAGATCACCAAGCTGATCCGCGACGACGGGCCCAAGGGCGTCAAGACGCAGATCCAGGGCGACGAGATCCGGGTCAGCAGCAAAAAGCGCGATGACCTGCAGGCCGTCATCTCGATGCTCAAGCAGGCCGACCTCGACGTCGCGCTGCAGTTCGTCAATTACCGGTAGCTCCCGTGCGTTCGGTTCGTGCAGTAGAATGAGCTGCACGAACCGAACTTTGGAGCGATGCCCATGACCACCGTCGCCGAGCTGGCCACCGCCCACGAGCGCCTACGTGAAAGCGCGCAGGCGGTGGGCGTCGCGCTGTCGTCGGTCGCCGTCTACACCGAGCCCGCGGTGGCGCGGGCGGTGCAGGCCGAGCAGAACCTGTACGCCCGTATCGAGGCCGAGTTCGGGATGCTGAGCAGCACCGACGCCGGTAAGCGGATGGGCTCACGGTCCAGCGCGCCGCGCAACCTGGCCACCACCGCCCACCGCAACAAGGCGTTGCTCGCCGTGCGGCGCGGCAACTACCTCGCCTACCCAGGATTCCAGTTCGGCCCGGACGGGAAACCGCTGGCGGTCATCGCCCGGCTGCGCGAGATCGCGGAGGACAACGGCTGGTCGGAGGCCGGGCTGGTGCAGTGGCTGTGCTCGCCCACCACCTACCTGGACGGGCAGCGGCCCGTGGACCGCCTCGCCACCGAGCCGGATCGCGTCGTTGCGGTCGCTGCGGAGGCCCTGGCCGTCTCGTGGTGAGGCGACCCCCGGACCCGTTCGACCCGGCCACGGCCACCCTGCCGGCGGGACACCCGCTCTACCGCGTGCTGTCGGCGGCGCGCACCGCCACCGACTTCAACCCCGGCATCGGCGCGCGCACCCGATTCGGTTTCTTCGGCGACCCGGTCGTGCCGATCATGTACGGGGCCGATACCGAGGATGCGGCCATCGCCGAGACGCTCCTGCACGACATTCCCGTCGAGGGTGGCCTGCTCCCCTACGACCAATACGCGGACAAAGTGCTCGTCCGGCTGGAAGTGACCCGGCCCGTGCGTCTGGGCGTGCTGCACGGCACCGGGCTGCGACGCCTCAAGGTCACCGCCACCGAACTCACGGCGAGCCCGGCGTCGAGCTACGACACCACGGTGCGTTGGGCCGAAGCCGCGCACGGCGCCGGGCTGGATGGGCTGGTGTGGATGTCGCGGCAATGCAACGACACCAAGGCCTACGTCTTCTTCGGCGACAGGTGCGGCCCCGGAACAGACCCAGCCTTCGCTCAGGACCCATCCCACGCGCGCATCTTCGCCAGCCCCGCCGACCAGATCTGGCTGATCGACCGGTGTGCGCCGCTGCACGTCGACGTGCTGATGGAGCCGTTATGACGATCACTGGCCCGGCCAACCGGTGGGTGCCTACTCTAGTGACCAGTCCCACAATGTGAGCGAGGTTCACGATGACCGTGACTCCCCAGGAAGCCGACGGCCAGACACCGACCGAGGCCGACTACTCCGACGTCATCATCGTCGGCGCCGGCATCTCCGGCATCGACGCGGCCTACCGAATCAGCGAGCGCAACGCCCAGCTGACCTACACCATCCTGGAGCGGCGCGCGCAGATCGGCGGCACGTGGGACCTGTTCCGCTACCCAGGGGTGCGCTCGGACAGCAGCATCTTCACGCTGTCCTTCCCGTTCGAGCCGTGGACGCGAAAGGAAGGCGTGGCCGACGGCGTCCACATCCGTGAGTACCTGGCCGCCACCGCGCGCAAGTACGGCATCGATCGCCACATTCGATTCAACAGTTACGTCCGCTCGGCCGACTGGGATTCGTCCACCGACACCTGGACGGTCACCGTCGAGCAGGACGGCGCGCGGAAGCTGTACCGAGGCCGATTTCTCTTCTTCGGCAGCGGCTACTACAACTACGACGAGGGGTACACCCCCGAATTCCCCGGCATCGAAACCTTCGGCGGCGTAGTGGTGCATCCCCAGCACTGGCAGGAAGACCTGGACTACACCGGCAAGAAGGTCGTGGTGATCGGCAGCGGGGCCACCGCGGTGACGCTGCTTCCCTCGCTGTCGGACCGGGCCGCCAAAGTGACCATGCTGCAACGCTCGCCCACCTATCTCATCTCGGCGTCGAAGTACGGCACGGTTGCCGCCGTCGCGCGGAAAGTGTTGCCCCGCAGCCTGGCCCATCTCGTGGTCCGGATGTACAGCGCGCTGACCGAAGCGGTGTTCTTCGCCCTGTCGCGCAAGGCGCCCGGGCTGGTGCGATGGCTGCTGCGGCGCAAGGCGATCAGCAGCCTGCCCGCCGGCTATGACGTCGACACCCACTTCAAACCGCGCTACAACCCGTGGGACCAACGGATGTGCCTGATCCCCGACGCCGACCTGTACAACGCCATCGCCGCCGGCCGCGCCGACGTGGTCACCGATCACATCGACCATTTCGACGCGTCCGGCATCGCGCTGAAATCCGGCGGGCGCCTCGACGCCGACATCATCGTCACCGCCACCGGCCTGCAGCTGCAGGCCTTGGGCGGGACCGCGATCAGCCTGGACGGCAACGAGATCAAGACCAACGACCGCTTCGTTTACAAGGCCCACATGCTCGAGGACGTGCCAAACCTGTTCTGGTGCGTCGGCTACACCAACGCATCATGGACGCTGCGCGCCGACATCACCGCCCGGGCCACGGCAAAGCTGCTGGCGCACATGACCGCTCACGGCTACACCCACGCCTACCCGCATCGGGGCAACGAGCCGATGACCGAGAAGCCGTCGTGGGACATCAACGCCGGCTACGTGCTGCGGTCGGTGCACGCGCTGCCGAAATCGGGAACCAAGCGGCCCTGGAACGTGCGGCAGAACTACCTCGCCGACGCCATCGACTACCGCTTCGACCGCGTCGAGGAATCGATGGTGTTCGGCCGGGCATCCGACCGGGCACCGCTGGCGGGCTGACCGCTATCCGGCGCTGCCGGAAGTTCGTGAACTGCTACTAAATGACAGGTGTCGGCAATACGCTGATCGCCATGGCAGCTGAGAAGCGTGAACCCAAAGTCGTTGTCCTTGGTGGCGGTTCCTGGGGAACCACGGTGGCGTCCATCTGCGCGCGCCGCGGCCCGACGCTGCAATGGGTCCGCTCGGAGGAGACCGCAAGCGACATCAACGACAAGCACCGCAACAGCCGCTATCTCGGCAACGACGTGGTGTTGAGCGACACCCTGCGCGCCACCACCGACTTCGCCGAGGCGGCGAACTCCGCCGACGTCGTGGTGATGGGCGTGCCCTCCCACGGCTTCCGGGGCGTGCTGGCCGAGCTGGCCAAGGAACTGCGGCCGTGGGTGCCGGTGGTGTCATTGGTCAAGGGCCTCGAGCAGGGCACCAACATGCGAATGTCGCAGATCATCGAGGAGGTCCTGCCCGGCCATCCCGCGGGCATCCTGGCTGGGCCGAACATCGCGCGCGAGGTCGGCGAGGGCTACGCCGCCGCGGCGGTGCTGGCCATGCCCGACCAGCATCTGGCGACCCGGCTGTCCGGAATGTTCCGCACCCGGCGTTTCCGGGTGTACACCACCGACGACGTGATCGGCGTCGAGATGGCCGGGGCGCTGAAGAACGTCTACGCCATCTCAGTCGGGATGGGCTATTCCCTGGGCATCGGGGAAAACACCCGCGCGCTGGTGATCGCCCGCGCGCTGCGCGAGATGACCAAGCTCGGCGTGGCCATGGGCGGCAATCCCGAGACCTTCCCCGGCCTGGCCGGCCTGGGCGACCTCATCGTGACCTGCACCAGCCAGCGCAGCCGCAACCGTCACGTCGGCGAACAACTGGGCGCCGGCAAGCCGATCGACGAGATCATCTCCTCGATGAACCAGGTCGCCGAGGGCGTCAAGGCCGCCAGCGTGATCATGGAGTTCGCCAACGAGTTCGGACTGAGCATGCCGATCGCCCGCGAAGTCGACGCGGTGATCAACCATGGGTCGAGCGTCGAAGAGGCCTACCGGGGCCTGATCGCCGAGGTCCCGGGCCACGAGGTGCACGGTTCGGGCTTCTGAGATGTCCGTCAGATGATGCGGAATTTAAATCTTTGCGTTCCATATGGGCTTGGCCCGTCCGCTTGACCCGGGGTTTGCCAGCAAAATACCGTCACTAACGCAGCCAGGGGTTCCCGGCCATGATCCTGTGGATCCGGCCGGGTCGCAACCGTTTGTGCGCCAAGGTGTTACGCCGACGTAATACCACGCAATTCGGGGCGGATATCGGAACTTCCCCCGCTAACTCCTAACGAGGGACGAGACCGATGCAAAACATCGAACAGCTCGGCAATCAACCTCCCGACCAGGCCAAGGACGCACGCAAAGATCGAGTGCGATCGATCATCCGCCATGACCTTCCTTCATCACTCGTGGTTTTCCTGGTCGCACTCCCCTTGTCCTTGGGCATCGCGATCGCATCCAACGCCCCGGTGCTCGCCGGCCTCATCGCCGCGATCGTCGGGGGCATCGTGGTCGGCGCCATCGGCGGATCACCGCTGCAAGTCAGCGGCCCCGCGGCCGGCCTGACCGTCGTCGTCGCCGACCTGGTATCCGACTTCGGTTGGGGCGTAACGTGTTTGATCACTGTCGCCGCGGGCGCCCTGCAGGTGCTGTTGGGCCTCAGCCGCGTCGCACGGGCGGCCCTGGCGATCTCACCGGTGGTGGTACACGCGATGCTGGCCGGCATCGGCATCACGATCGCGCTGCAGCAGGCGCACGTGCTGCTCGGCGGAAAGTCCAAGAGCACGGCCTGGCACAATCTCATCGGCCTGCCGGGCCAGATCATCGGTGCGCACCGGCCCGGGGTCATCCTGGGCGTACTGGTCATCGTCATCCTCGTGGGCTGGCGGTGGGTTCCTGCCAAGGTGCGCCGCGTTCCGGGACCGTTGGTCGCGATCGTGGGCGTGACGGTGGTGTCGGTCGTCTTTCCGTTCCATGTGCGCCGGATCGACCTAGAGGGGTCGCCGCTGGACGCGTTGCAACTGCCCGACATTCCGCACGGCAACTGGGGCGCGGTGGCGATCGGCGTGATCACCGTCGCGCTCATCGCCAGCGTCGAGAGCCTGCTATCGGCGGTCTCGGTCGACCGCATGCACAACGGGCCGCGCACCGACTTCGACCGCGAGCTGGTCGGACAAGGCGCCGCCAACATCGTGTCGGGGGCCGTCGGAGGGCTGCCGGTCACCGGTGTCATCGTCCGCAGCTCCACCAATGTCAACGCGGGCGCCAAATCGCGCGCCTCGGCCTTGATGCACGGCGTATGGATCCTGTTGTTCACCATCCCGTTCGCCGGGCTGGTCGACGAGATCCCCACCGCCGCACTTGCCGGCCTGCTCATCGTCATCGGCATTCAGCTGCTCAAGCCGGCACACATCGAAACCGCCATGAAGCATGGCGATCTCGCCGTGTACGTCGTGACCGCCGTCAGCGTCGTCTTCCTCAATCTGCTGCACGGCGTCCTGATCGGGCTCGCGTTGGCAATCGCGTTGACCGGTTGGCGGGTGATCCGGGCCAAGGTCGATGCCAAGCCCGTCGACGGAGGGTGGCAGGTGCTCATCGAGGGTGCGGCCTGCACATTCCTGGCGCTCCCGCGGCTGACGCGGGTGCTGGCGTCCATACCCGCCGGATCCGTTGTCACCGTTGAGGTTTCGGTGCACTACCTGGATCACGCGGCGCACCAGGCGATCAGCGACTGGCAGCACCAGCATGAGGCCAACGGCGGCACGGTGCGCATCCGGGGAAGGCTCGAGACGGGCCATTCCACTCGCAGGGATGCAAGTGAGGCCATCGGACCCGAAAGGCCCGAGGCCGCCGCCTGAGTGGCGTGTTTAATCCCACCCGGAGAGCCCGAAGGTGCTGCTCGGCCTTCGCCCGCTGAGTTTCTGGACTATCCACTGGTTCATCGGCACCCCTGCTCGACAGCTTCCAGCACCCAGGCGGCCATGCAGCTGCGGCGACGTTCTGACCAGGAATTTCCCGCTATGGCGGCCACAGCCTGCTGCGCGGTCGGCGCTTCGCGCTAGCTAGCCCCGGGCCATCGCCTCCAGGCGCCGGATGCGGTCCTCGATCGGCGGGTGCGTCGAGAACAGCGACCCAATACGCTCGCCCGCGCGGAACGGGTTCGCGATCATCAAGTGCGCCTGGCTGGCCAGCTGCGGCTCCGGCGGCAGCGGGGCGGCCTGAACACCACCCGAGATCTTGCGCAGCGCCGACGCCAAAGCCAGCGGGTCGCCCGTCAACACCGCGCCCGATTCGTCCGCCTGGTACTCGCGCGACCGGGACACCGCCAACCGCACCACGGTGGCGGCGATCGGGCCCAGCAACGAAACCAGCAGCAGCGCAAAGGGATTCTCGCCGTCCCGGTTACCGCCGAACATGCCGGCCCACATCGCCATGTTGGCCAGGGCGGTGATGATCGACGCCATCGCGCCGGCGATGCAGGAGATGAGGATGTCGCGGTTGTAAACGTGGGACAGCTCGTGTCCCAGCACCGCGCGCAGCTCACGCTCGTTGAGGATGTCCAAAATGCCGGTGGTGCAGCAGACGGCGGCGTTGCGCGGGTTGCGGCCGGTCGCGAACGCGTTGGGCGCGTTGGTGTCGCTGATGTACAGCCGGGGCATCGGCTGGTGCGCGGCGGTGGCGAGCTCGCGCACGATCCGGTACATCATCGGCGCCTGCAGCTCGGACACCGGTTGCGCGTGCATCGCCCGCAGCGCGAGCTTGTCGCTGTTGTAGTACGTGTAGATGTTCATCCCGACGGCGAACAGCACCGCCAGGAACATCGCCGTCCTGCCGAACAGCGACCCGACAAACACGATCAACGCGGACATACCGACCAGCAGGGCGAAGGTCTTAGCCCTGTTGGCATGGGGATGCCAGGTCATCGATGTCCTCCTACGAGAGCCCGTTCATTGCTTGACTGTTGTCAATTCAACGCCCGAGATGACCCTCCGGGTTCCACCGACGCGCTATCCGTGCCGGCTGATGGTGTATTCGACCAGCGTCTGCAGCGCGTGCCGGCCGGGAACGTCGGGCAAAAGGGCCAGCTCGTCGCGCGCTTGGGCCGCGTATTCCGCCAAGGTGTGCTTGGCCTTCGCCATGCCCGGGGACGCCCGCAACAGCGCCAGCGCCTCGGCCACCGCATCGTCGTCCTCGATGGGCCCGGCCAGCAGCTCACGCAACCGCGCCGCGTCGGGCCCGGGTTCGCGCAGCGCGTAGACCATCGGCAGGGTGTGCACGCCCTCGCGGACGTCGGTGCCCGGTAGCTTGCCGGACTCGTGCGAGTCGCTGTCGATGTCGATGATGTCGTCGGAGATCTGGAAGGCGGTGCCCACGATGCCGCCGAGCCGGCTGAGCCGCTCGACCTGCTCGGCATCGGCGCCCGAGAACATGGCGCCGAACCGGCCCGCCGCGGCGATCAGGCAGGCGGTCTTCTCGTAGACCACCTTCAGGTAGTGCTCGATCGGGTCGGCCCCTTCGGCCGGGCCCGTCAGGCCGCGCGTCTCGCGCATCTGCCCCGTCACAAGCTGGGCGAACGTCTCGGCGATCAGCCGCACCGCCTCGGGTCCCAGCCGCGACACCAACCGCGATGCCGTGGCAAACAGGTAGTCCCCGGCCAGGATCGCGACGTTGTTTCCCCAGCGGACGTTCGCGGTGGGGGCGCCGCGGCGCACCTCCGCCTCGTCCATCACGTCGTCGTGGTAGAGCGTGGCCAGGTGAACCAGTTCGATGACCGCGCCGGCGATGGTCACGTCGTGCGCGTCGGGGTCCGGCCCGATCTGGGCGGACAGAACCGTGAACAACGGCCGGAATCGCTTGCCGCCGGCCTTGAATAGGTGCGTCAGCGACTCGGTCATCACCTCGTCGGCGCTGCGCAGTTCGGTGTCCATGAGCTGCTCGATCCGCCCGACGCCGTCGCGCACCGTCGCGGCGAACGCGGGGTCACCGAAGTCAACGCCCGCCACCACCGTCGCCGGAGTACTCACTCGACCAACATACTGGTGAGCGTGGAGACCCAAGCCGACCTGGTGGTCGTGGGCGCCGGACCCGCCGGTTCGGCTGCCGCCGCGTGGGCCGCACGCGCGGGCAACGACGTCCTGGTCATCGACTCCGCCAGCTTTCCGCGGGACAAGCCCTGCGGTGACGGGCTGACCCCCCGCGCGGTCGCCGAGTGCGAGCGCCTCGGGCTGGGCGACTGGCTGGACACCCGCATCCGGCATCGCGGCCTGCGGATGAGCGGGTTCGGCGGCGAGGTGGAAGTCGACTGGCCGGGCCCGTCGTTTCCCTCGACCGGCAGCGCGGTGGCCCGGCTCGAGTTGGACGACCGGATCCGTAAGGTCGCCGAGGATTCCGGTGCGCGGATGATGCTGGGAACGAAAGCCGTTGCGGTGCATCATGACTCGTCCAGACGAGTGGTGTCGCTGACGTTGGCCGACGGCACGGAGGTGGGTTGCCGCCAGTTGATCGTGGCCGATGGGGCCCGGTCTTCGCTGGGCCGCAAGCTAGGTCGGCGTTGGCACCAGGAGACGGTCTATGGCGTCGCGGCCCGCGGGTACCTGGCCACTTCGCGCGCCGACGACCCGTGGCTGACGTCGCATCTGGAGCTGCGCTCCCCCGACGGCGCGGTGCTCCCCGGCTACGGCTGGATCTTCCCGCTGGGCAACGGTGAGGTGAACATCGGCGTCGGGGCTTTGTCAACGGTGAAACGGCCGGCCGACCTGGCGCTGCGACCGCTGATCAACTACTACACCGACCTGCGCCGCGACGAATGGGGCTTCACCGGGCCGCCGCGGGCCGTGGCGTCGGCGCTGCTGCCGATGGGCGGCGCGGTGTCCGGGGTGGCCGGGCCCAACTGGATGCTGATCGGCGACGCCGCGGCCTGCGTCAACCCCCTCAACGGCGAGGGCATCGACTACGGGCTGGAAACGGGGCGGCTGGCGGCCGAACTGCTGGACTGCTGTCGCCCCTCTCAAGACCTGTCCCACGTGTGGCCGTCGCTGCTGCAGCAGCACTACGGCCGGGGGTTCTCGGTCGCGCGCCGGCTGGCCTTGTTGCTGACCTTTCAGCGGTTTCTGCCTTCTACGGGGCCGATCGCGATGCGCTCCCCGAAGCTGATGACCCTCGCCGTAAGGGTCATGGCCAACCTGGTCACCGATGACGACGCCGACTGGGTGGCGCGGGCCTGGCGGGGCGGTGGGCGGCTGTCTCGGCTGATCGATCGCCGAGTGCCGTTCAGTTGAGCCGCTGACGTGCGGAAAGAGACTTACCGGCCTGGTGGCGGCAGTTGACAATTTTCCGCGCGCTTCGGGCGAGCGGTGTATAGTCCGGCTAATGAAGGGAACGAAGCTGGCTACTATCGGTGGCCTGGCCGCCGCCGCCATCGCGCTGGCCGCGCCCGCGCTGGCCTCGCCGCCGCCGTCTAATGACTACGACGCCCCGTTCAAGAACACCGTCAACGGCTTCGGCATCTACCAGCCGCAGGACCAGCTCGCCTGGCTGGGCAAGATCACCTGCGACCGGATCGGCAGGGGTGTGGACGGCGACCCGTACAAGTCGGCCAACTTCATTCAGCACAACCTGCCGCGGGGCACCACCCAGGGCCAGGCGTTCCAGTTCCTCGGCGCCGCGGTTGACCACTACTGCCCCGACCAGGTCGGCTTCGTCCAGCGCGCCGGTACCCACTAGGTCGTTCTCAACGCAGGGGCTTGTACCCCGCGTGTAAGGCCACGATGCCGCCGGTCAGGTTGCGCCACCGCACCGCCGCCCATCCCGCACGTGAGATGTCGTGCGCCAGGCTCGCCTGGTCCGGCCACGCCCTGATCGACTCCGCGAGGTAGACGTAGGCATCGGGGTTGCTGGAGACCGCGCGCGCCACCCGCGGCAGTGCACGCATCAGATACTCCTTGTAGGCCGTGGCGAAGATCCGGTTGGTGGGCGTGGAGAATTCGCACACCACCAACCGCCCACCCGGCCGGGTGACACGCGCCATCTCGCGCAGCGCCGCCTGGGGGTCCACGACATTGCGCAAACCGAAACTGATTGTGACAGCGTCGAATACGTCGTCGCCGAACGGCAGCCGCGTGGCGTCGGCGGCGATCTTGGGCACGTTGCGCGCGGCACCCGCCGCCAGCATGCCGACCGAGAAATCGGCCGCCACACACCACGCCCCCGATTTCCTCAGCTCGACGGTGGATACCGCGGTGCCCGCGGCCAGGTCCAACACCTTTTGGCCGGGTCCGATCGCCAGCGCCGACCGGGTGGCTTGCCGCCAGTAGCGGTCCTGCCCCAGCGAGAGGACGGTGTTGGTCACGTCATAGCGCCGGGCGACGCCGTCGAACATCGACGCGACATCCCGGGGGTCCTTGTCCAACGCCGCGCGATTCACGATGAAGACGCTACCTGCCGGGAATTAGGTGGCGACATCGGCGTTGTACCGCTGCGTGACTGAAAAAGTTTGGTTTATCACCGGTACATCGCGGGGTTTCGGACGGGCATGGGCGATCGCGGCGCTGGAGCGCGGCGACAGGGTCGCGGCGACGGCGCGCAACACGGCGTCGCTGGAGGACCTGGCCGAGAAGTACGGCGACGCGCTGTTGCCGCTCCGTTTGGACGTCACCGATCGGGACGCTGACTTCGCCGCGGTCAAGCAGGCGCACGACCACTTCGGGCGCCTGGACATCGTGGTCAACAACGCCGGCTACGGCCAGTTCGGGTTCGTCGAGGAGCTCTCCGAGCAAGAGGCCCGCGAACAGATCGAGACGAACGTGTTTGGGGCGCTGTGGATCACCCAGGCCGCGTTGCCATACCTGCGCGAGCAGCGCAGCGGCCACATCATCCAGGTGTCATCGATCGGTGGCATCACCGCGTTCCCGTTGCTCGGCGCCTACCACGCATCGAAGTGGGCGCTGGAAGGCTTCTCGCAGGCGCTGGCCCTGGAGGTCGCCCCGTTCGGCGTGCGCGTCACGTTGATCGAGCCGGGCGGCTTCGACACCGACTGGGCCGGGGATTCGGCCAAGCTGGCCGATCCGCTCCCCGAGTACGACAACGTTCGCGCCGCCGTGCAGGCCGAGCGCAGCAAGCGCTGGGCCAGCCCGGGCAACCCGGAGGCATCCGCCACAGCGCTGCTGAAGGTCGTCGACGCCGAAAAGCCGCCCCTGCGAGTGTTTTTCGGCGCATCACCGCTCGAAACAGCCAAGGCCGACTATGAGAGCCGGCTGCGCACCTGGGAGGAATGGCAGCCCGTTGCGGAGCTGGCGCAAGGGTAGCTAGCGACAACCGGCTTACGAGCCGGTCGCTCCCGCGCAGTGCTGCGAATCACCTTGTGTAGCAGGGTGATACGTGCCGCCACGGCGGGGGCGCGCTCCATCACACGCCGCGGCTGGTAATGAACCCTCCGTGCCCGTCATATCGCCCGGTTGCGGGTGAGTTGGTACGGCAAGGACACCATTGCGCGACACCGCCGTGGTGGGAACAGGTACCGCTCCTGTGCAGACTGTTGGAGGCGGTGCCGTCGGTACAGATGGCGGTGGGCCCAGACGGTGGTGGTGTCGGCGTCGGTGTCGTTGGTTGGGCAGCGGCGGGTGACGCCGCGCCGATGGCTGCTACCGCAATAGCCGATGCGGCCAAAATCTTGCGAATCATCATGCTGGCGGCGGTGGAGGCGGCACACCAGGCACGGGCGGGCTGAACGTGGGCTGTCCGGCCATCTGAGGAGGAGCCGGATAGTCCCAGCACGTCCCGGGTCCTTTACCGTCCGTGCCGATGGATGTGCACACGTGATAGCTACCGTCCGGGTTGAAACAGGTCGTGCGGACGCCGACGGGCACGTTGTACATGGTGTTCCACTCGGTCCTGCAGTTCTGGCCGGGATCTGCCGAGGCGGTTTCGGCCGCCACCACGGGGATGGTGATGAGCGCTGCGCCGATACCGGCCGCAGCGATGACTTTCTTCATAGGTGCTCCCGCGAGCATTCTCGTCATGGATTGATCTCCTCTGGTTCGTGAGTTAGAGCCCCACGACCCACGTTGTTTATTGATTGATTGCGGTGCAGTCGTTGAACATCCGCTGGCGGACGCGACGCGTGACTTTCCCCCGGACGTCACAGTAAGCCAATCTTTGCTAGGTCACCATCCGCCGAACGGACGACAGGGACTGTAGCCCCTTTGTTGAAATGTGTGGCTTAGCCCGGCGGATGCGCCCGCAAACTAGATCACAGGTCGTTGAGGCTGAGGATGCCGTCCTGGATCGCCCTGGCAATCAGTGCCGACTTGGTCGGCGCTGGTCTGCCGACCGCCGCGTATTTCGCGCGGGCTCGCTGCAAATGGGTACGGACCGTCGACGGCTCGATGAAAAGCCTCTTGGCAACCTGCTCTTTGTTCTCGGTCTGAAACCACGCGATGAGGACTTCTCGTTCCCGCTCGCTCAGGCGGGGTCGGCCGACGGTCCGGTCGCTCAGCAGCGCTTTGGCCATCCTCGGGGCAACGTAGGGCGTATCCGTGCACGCCGCCCAGATCGCCTCGCACAAATGAATGCCGCTCTCCGCCTTTGCCACGTAGCTCACGGCTCCGGCGTCAAGACTGGTCAGAATGATTTCGTCGCTGGCGAGGTACGAGTAGACGACGACTCGATTGCCCGCCTGACTGAGCCGACGAAGGGCGCCGAACTCGGGACCGTCGTCGTATTGCAGTGCAAACAGGACGACGTCCACATCGCCGACTGCCGCCGGGTCGACGGACATGAACTCCGCCGGATTCAGGTAATTTCCCACGATCTTGATGGGCGGCTCCGCCCCACTTACCCATGCCTCGATGCCGATGTGCACGACGTGCTGGCCGTCGATGATGACGAGCGACACCTCCGGCTGAACGCCACCTGCCCCAGACACCTCGCAAAATCCCCTGCTAAACGAGCCGCACTCCAAAGCCCGAAAATTCCCCTTTCGACTAATCGGCAAACATTGCCGGCTGGGGCGTTGCTGGGCGCAGACAACGCTGGATATCTCTCGACTCGTGTAGCCCGCTACCCGATCAGGTCAGGCACGCTCAAACGCCATAACACCCGACAAGCCGCCGCGGAAGTTGGTAGTCATTAGTGGAATAGTCGATTACTCATTCCGGCAGCACGGTGCAGACACATAATCATGACCTCGTTGAATATCAACATGCGAAAAACCCATGAGTTCTGGCATACCCGGCGCCCCTTGTTGGTCCGTCACCGCAACATCACCGCAAGGCGACTGTAGTTAGCGCGGCGGATTCCGAGCGGGCGCGTCAGGCGTTGGGCGAGACTGCCCGGGCATCCGACGAGCGGGCCTCACGCCGCAACTGAGTTCGGGCATTGCACTCAGCCCTTCTCGCTGTCTATTTCGAGGCGGCCGCGGTCAGTTCGGTTCGGGCCTGGTCGATTTGCTCGTATGCGTAGGTCACCATTTCGGCGATGGTCATCGCTTTTCCCTTGCGGGTGAGCGATTCGTAGCTTTGGTCGCCGAGAACATCGCACAGGTGGGTGATGGCGGTGCTGACTTCCGCTGCGTTGAGGGGATCGAATGCGAAAGCGGCAATGATGGCCGCCGGCCCGAGGCGTCCGAGGCGGTCGAGGAGGACCGCGAGAGTCGCCAGCGCGAATCGGATATAGGCGACATTGCCGGCGTCGTAGAAGTTGCGGATTGCCAGAGTGATGTGATCAAGCGCCGCCAGCGGGTCGCCGTGTTCGGCCTCAAGCCGAGACAGGACGATTGACAGCAGTGATTCGGCCGCGCGGCTACCGCTGTCTTGGGCGATCACCAGGCCCCGGCGCAGCGCTTCCAGCGCACGGGTGGGGTCAGCGTCACGGAATGCGAAGCCGTAGGCGTAGAGCCCGTTCGCGAGCGCCCAGGGGTTGTGGGTGGCTTCGGCGGCGTCCACCAGCCCGTTCGCAGCGGCCCTCGCTTCCTCACCGGCCCCGGCGACCGCCAGTCCGACGACCAGCATCGCCTGGGTGACCGTATGGGTGTCGCGGCCGCGTGCGAGCTGGGTGCGGCACCAGTCGACGTTTCGTTCGGGTTGGCCAATGAACGGGTAGACAGCAGTGAGCGCGCCCTCGGCGCCGATCTGCACCTCGCCACCACTCCCGATCACCGTCTGGCCGGCATCGGCATGGCCGACAGCCTCCTCGATCCGCCCAGTCCAGTAGCACTGCGCCGCGTTGACGTACAGACTCGCGAGCCGGGGATGATCGACGGCGCGGGCGGGCTCGATGAGCTCCTCGGCCCAGGCCATCGGCTCATAGTTGGCGACCAGAGCGCCGAGGAGCGCCGCATAGGCGGCGATGGCGGCAGCGGTGTCCAGATCGGCTTGGTCCGCGGCCCAACGAAACGCAGTGCGCAGATTGGCCAGCTCGACGCTGAACCAGGCGTAGGCCTCGTGCTGGCGGGGGCTGTCCCACAGGGCCATGATGTCGTCTTCGCGTCCGGCGAAATACTTCGAGTGCGTGGCCCGGATCTCGGGCGCTTCCCCGCGAACGACCAGTTGGTCCTCGGCGAACTGGCGGATCGTTTCGAGCATCGAATATCGGGTCCGCCCCGACGACCGGTCGGCGACCAGCAGCGATTTGTGCACCAGGGCATCGAGCAGGTCGAGGACGGCGTAGTCGTCACCGGAACCCATCACCGCACAAGCGCTTTGGAGGTCGAATCCGCCTGCGAACACCGAGCACCGCTCCAGCAGCGCCCTTTCCGCGTCATCGAGGTGCTCGTAGGACCACGCCACCGCATGACGCAGGGTTTGGTGGCGGGACAGGCCACGCCTGGCGCCGACCAGCAGCCGGAACCGCTGATCAAGACGATCCCTCACCTCACCGGCGGTCATGGATGCCATCCGCGAGGCCGCCAGCTCGATTGCCAACGGGATCCCATCCAGCCTGCGGCAGATTTCCACCACGGCGTCCATCGCGTCGGGCTGAGTTAGCGAGAAGTCCGTCACGACACTTCGGGCGCGGTCGACGAAAAGTGTCACCGCGGCGGAATCGGTTCCCGAGTTGACGTCAAGCGATGGGACGCCCCACAACTGTTCTTCGCTGACGCCCAATCCTTCGCGGCTGGTCGCCAGGATCGTCACCGTCGCCGATGCGGCGAGGATCGCCTCGACCAGCTCCGCGACACTGTCGACAACGTGCTCGCAGTTGTCGAACACCAACAGCCGAACCCTGCCCTCCAATGCGGACGCCACCGACTCGGTCATTGTTTTTCCCGATTGCTGGGTTATGCCCAACACCGCCGCCACCGCGTCGGGAACCGCCGCGGGGTCGGTGACGGCGGCCAGCTCGAAAAACCAAGCACCGTCGGGAAACTCATCAGCCAGCCGCACCGCCACCTCGGTTGCCAGGCGCGTCTTTCCGACCCCGCCCACCCCGGTCAACGTCACGAGGCGATGAGTCTTCAGAGCGGCTTGAACCCTTGAGGCCTCGGACTCGCGGCCGATGAAGGTGGTCGTCTGGCGGCGTAAGTTTCCGCGACTCGAATCAAGTGCCCGCAACGCGGGAAAATCCGAGCGCAGGCCGGAGGCTTGGACCTGAAACAGGTGAACCGGAGTCGAGAGATCCCGCAACCGGCGGGGTCCCAGATCGATGAGCTCAACGCCGCGGATGAGACCCGCAGTCGAGTCGGCCACGAGGATCTGACCACCGTGTCCGGCGGCCATCACGCGGGCCGTTTGATTCAGCACTGCTCCGAAATAATCGCCGTCTCTGAGCTCGGCTTCGCCGGTCGCCAGCCCCATGCGCACCGGCAACTCGAGCTGCCGCTGCGCGGCAACCGCAGCATCCACGGCAGACCTTGGGGATGTGAATGCGGCACACATCCCGTCACCGGTGTGCTTGAAGACGCAACCGCCGTATACATCTATCGCAGAACGCAACACATCGTCGTGCGCCACGAGGGCCGATCGCATTGCCTCGGCGTCTGATTCCCATCGACGGGTCGAACCCTCGATATCGGTGAACAGAAACGTCACCACCCCGGACGGGGCAGCTGGCGTCATGGCATCGCCTCCGCCCACGCGATGTGTCCTTCGAAACCCAGCGTTTTCGCCATGTCGCGGTAGCTATCCCGGTATTCGCGATAGTGGGTCTCATCGCCAATTGCCTGGGCGAGCAAAGCGCGAAGCCGCAACAGCCAGACTTCACGTATCACCAGCCCTTCCTCGGCCGGAACGGCGGCCAACCTCTCAATAGCTGCCTCGGCCTCGGCGACCTCAGCCTCGTCGCCGCCCTCCAGTAAAGTCTCGACCAAAACGGCGGTGCCTGAATCACTATGACCGAACTGCCCCGAACGCAACACCTCATCGACGGTTGCGCGCAGCACCGGTAACGCGTCGTCGCGGTCACCCCGCCGCGCCGCCTCCCGGGCGGCGTACACGTCGATGGCCCGCACCTCGCTCAGGTAAAACCGCCCATTGAGGCACAAGTCCCGAACTTTCCCCAGTACTGTCATCCCACGCTCGCGGTCAGTTGGAGACTCCCGATGCATCAGCGCGATCCCCAGCGCCAATGAGACGAGTCCGAGCACGAGATCGTCGCCCGACTGCTCGGTGATCCCCAGCGCTTCCTCGATGTCGCGCAATGCGGCGTCATCAACCAACGCCACCCCCATCTCCATCGCCCCCGCGTAGGCGAACAGGCTGACCATCGCCCGCGAAAACGAGTCCGCCCCGCGCGCCATTTCGACCGCCCGGTCGAAGTCCTCACGCCACCGAGAGTCCCCCAAGGCGTACCGGGCGGTGCCACGCATCGCGAAGGCGATCGCCAATGGCGCGCCGATAATGAAATTTCCCTTGGTCGGATCACCGTGAGCCAGGTCGATGGCGTTCTGCGAATAGCGCAGCATCTCTCGCATCTCACCAGTGCCAAACTTGCTTGGTGGGATCGTGGAGACGAATCCGATCAGCAGCGTCGGGTCGCCGAGCGACTCGACCAGCGTCGTGAGTTCCGAAGCCACCTGGGACGCTTCCGTTATGCGGCCATGGATGTAGTGCTCAGGCACCAGCCCGACCATCCCAATCGCCAAGGACGCCTTGTCGCCGACGGCGGTGCAGAGTTCCCGCAACTCGTCCAACCGCGTGGAGATGTCCCAATCCACTCGCCAGCCGTTGCCGCACAACATGGGTTCGAGCCGCGATCCGCATCGAGGTGCGATCCGGGTCGTCGTCGGGCAGCGCGTCGGCGATCTGGCGGGCGCGATCCCAACTCAGCCACGCCGCACGAATATCCCGAGTGGTCGACCACGCCCCGGCGCGCATACGCCAGGCATAGGCGGCGCGCAGATCGCCCGCCGCTTCGAGGTGTTCGGCGACCAGCGCGGCGTTCTCGTCCGCCGAGGCCGGATCGCGCTCTTCGATCATGGAAGCCAGCCGCCTGTGCAAGTCGGCGCGATCCGATTTGAGCTGTGATTCGTAGGCCACTGCACGGATCAGCGGATGGTGAAATACATACTCCGGCTGGCGAGCGAACCTGACCTGATCGATGAGCTGGCCCGCCACCAAGTCCGAAACCACAGGTTCGACTACCAGCGCGGTCAGCAGGTCGAGGTCAAACCGCGACCCGATCACCGCCGCAGCGCTCAAGCTGCGTTTCGCCGCCGGTGAAAGGCGATCAATGCGCGCGGCGATCGTTGCTTGCAGTGTGGCGGGGACATGCACCTCGGCGGCCTCCGCCGTCGAGATATATCCGCCGAGCGTTCCTTGGAGGACACCCCGTTCGGCCAGCTCGCGGACGATCTCCTCAACGAAAAAGGGTGTACCGGCGGCCCTTTCGGCGATCTTCTGACTCAGTTCGCCGACCGAGGGGTCCGGCCCGAGCAGCTCGGAGACGAGGGCGGCGGTCTCGGTGTTCCTCAACGGCGCGAGGGCTATGGTTTGCGCCCCGAGCACCCGGGCCAACGCACCTTGGTACTCGGGTCGATACGTGACGATCGTCAGCAGCGGGGTCCGCGGGACCACGGTAAGGAAGTCGGCGAGCATTGTTTCGCTGGATTCGTCGATCCAATGGGCATCTTCGACGACATAGACGGCCGGGGTCCGATTGGCCAAAGTCGCGGAATTGACCATGGCGGTCAGGCGCCTTCGGCGCGCGTCTGGATCGATCCGGGGAGATGGCGCGTCCGGATCCCTGATCCCGAGTAGATCCTCGAAGAGCGCGAGGTCCTCCGGTTCGGCGTCGGAAAACGCCTGGCGCTTTGTCACTGCGCGGGCGGCTTGCGGGTCAAGACCTTCGACGCCGATTGCCTCACGCAGCAATCGCGAGACGACATGGAAGGGGACCTGGCCGGTATGCGACTCGCAGAATGCGGTGTAGACCTTCAGATCGCGCCGAGCGGCCATCGCCACAACCTCACGCACCAGACGGCTCTTCCCGATGCCAGGGGGCCCCACCACGCCCACCACGGCGCCATGGCCGTCGATGGCCCGCTCCAACAAGCCCTCGACAGCGGACATCTCCCACCGCCTCCCGACCAGCTTCGACTCAGCACGCCCGGTCACGCGGTGGCCCTCCTGCATGCCCAACAGCCGGCGGGCGGCTACCGGCTCGTCCGCACCCTTGAGCCGAACAAACTCTGATTCGCCGAGGATCGTCACCTTCTCGACAAGTCGCGCTGTCGATGCACTGAGCATCACACCACCCGGCGGCGCCACCGACTCCATCCGCTGAGCCATACCGACCTGCTCGCCAATGGCGGTGTAACCCAATGACCTTGAGCCGATCTCACCAGCAATCACCTGACCGGAATTGAGACCAACACGCAGCTGAAAGTCCATACCGTCGCGCCCTCGGACGTCGACGGCAAGCCGCTTCGCCTCCTCCTGGATGCCCAAGGCCGCCAGACAGGCACGGACAGCATGATCCTCCAAAGCCACCGGTGCGCCGAACACCGCCATAATCCCGTCACCGGTGAACTTGTCCACTGTGCCGCCGTAGCGCTCCACAAATGCGGTACAGCGGTCGGCCAGGGTCGCCATGATTTCGTGCAGCCGCTCTGCTCCGACGGCCGCCGCGATGGCCATCGAATGGACGACATCGGCAAACAGAACCGTGACCTGCTTGTACTCCGCCGCGATGTTGCCGTCGTGGATTGGTGAGCCACACCCGTGACAGAACCGGGCGTGCTCCAGCGGCTCTGTGCCACACGTCCGGCACGCTGCTACGGCCGTCATCCGACCCTCCGCTGATCCGGACCCCAGCGTTTGCTGTGGTTCTCAAAGGATAGGCCGCCGGCGATGTATTGAGGTAGCTGTTGGCTTCGGCTTCCGAATCCGACACAAACGTTGTGAACGTCTCGTATGTCGTCTTTCTCTGGCCGCGCCAGCTCGGTCACACGCCATCTGTAGCTCAGTCGCGGACAGCGCTGGAGATTTTTGGGCCCAAAAGCCTCCAGCAAACCGCCCCGGGCGGCAGTAGTCACTGGATGAAGTAGTCGATTACTCACTACGGCGGCACGATGCGGACACATAATTGTGGGCATCTGCGAGGAAAGGCGGTCCGATGTCCGCACTCGAGTCCGGTCCCGTGAAAACCTGCGACGTGTGCATCGTCGGCGCCGGCATCGCCGGGTTGAACGCCCTGTTCGCCGCCAGCCGATACCTATCCCGCGATCAGAAGGTGATCCTTGTCGACCGCCGGGCTCGCGTCGGCGGCATGTGGGTCGACGTCTACCCCTATGTCCGCCTGCACCAGCCGCACCCCATGTTCACGGCGGGCAACATCGAGTGGACCCTCGGCAAGGACCGCAGCTACCTGGCCACCAAGGGTGAAGTGCTCGACCATTTTCAGCACTGCGTCAACGTGATACGCGAGCGCGTGCAGGTCGACGAGTTTCTCGGCTGGGACTTCGAGTCGGAAGAAGAGGCGAACGGAATCGTGCGAGTCACCTGTAGGGCCGCCGACGGCCGGGTGCTCGTCGTCGAGACGAAACGCTTGATCAAAGCCTATGGCTTGGGAGTCACGCCGAACGAACCGCTGGACATCTCCAGCAAGCGCGTCCATTCGGTGTCGCCCGACTACTGCGACGTGCTGGCCGGCGACATCAGGGAAAGCGATGCGCCGGTGTGGATCATCGGCGGCGGAAAGACCGCGATGGACACCGCGCACGCACTGATCACGGCATACCCCGGCCGCCAGGTCAACCTCGTCGCCGGCCGCGGCACATTCTTCTCCAGCCGCGACGATCTGTTGCCGA
Organism: Mycobacterium sp. 852014-50255_SCH5639931; assembly: GCF_001665605.1. Classification (GTDB taxonomy): domain Bacteria; phylum Actinomycetota; class Actinomycetes; order Mycobacteriales; family Mycobacteriaceae; genus Mycobacterium; species Mycobacterium paraffinicum. The sequence continues at coordinate 106,304 of NZ_LZSV01000017.1, read as the reverse complement.
GCGGCGCCCGCCGCTGGTGGGCGGGCACACCGCCGAGCGCAGTCGCCACACAGTTAAGTCACCGGTACGACGGCACGAACGAATCAGAGGTGCAGGATTGGTATCGCGCCACGCATGGCACATTCCTGACCCCCCAGGCGGACAACTTCGTGTTGGGAGTGTTGTCCGAGGCCGAAAACCGCACGATCTCCGCCGGGCTGAACGACCTGGTGATGGACTACTTCGAGGATGTCGTCGATCGCAACGGCACGACCGAGTTGGTGTTCCGGAGCGGATCGACGAAGACGATCGATGCGGGCAGCTGGGTCGTCAATTGCACGGGATACGTCAAGTTTCCCGACGAATACCCGTACGAGCCCTACGTTTCGCCCAGTGGCGCAGTCGTTTCCATCAATGTGCGGTCGGCCATGCTGCACTTGCCGGCGTTCATGGGATATTTCCTGGGCCACCTGCTGTTCCTCGGCAAGCTCAGGGATATCCCGCTCTACGAGATAGATTGGATGAATCTGAGGCAGAAGGCGCCGCTGGCATTTCCGTACGTGCTCTTCGCGCTCGTTCAGCACAACCTCAGCCTGATATACGACAACGTCCCCAGCCGCGTATTCACCGAGAACGGCCTCGATTTCGATAAGTGGTACCCGCTACCGCGGCGGGTGCCGGGCCTGGCAAGGTTCATGCTCACGCACCGTCGGGAGTGCGAGCGCCAACGCCGTGTTCTCGACACGGTGCGGGAGCGATTCGAAATCCGTTGCGGGCCACTGAGCGCGTAGCGCCTACCCGGCGCCAGGCTGACTGGTCCCGAGCTCAACCCAACGGTGAGTGAAGTGGACTAAAAGGGGTCGATGGGCGGTCCAGGTTAGGGAACGAGGACCTTCGACCCTTGCCCAATGGCACGGAGGCCCTACCCGGGTCGGGGCAATAGGACAAGAGTCATCGTTTGGTGGCACACGATTTTCCGCATGCACTGAGAGGAGAACTCGTGAACAGCTCGAACGATCAACGATTTGCCGTGACTGAAACGACCGCGCGCGCAGTGCTCTCGACCCCGGGTCGATGGCTCACTCAGGTTACCGTGGCCGTTGATCCTGAAGTGGCGTACAGATTCGTCAGCACGCCCCGAAACTGGCAGCGCTACTTTCGGATCACGCGCGAACTCGAGGGCGAGCCTGTCGATCGCCACGCTACCTACGGGGACCAGTTCGTCGAGCGCACGCAAGGCCTCGCATGGTTCTTGGACCCGATCGCCTGGATCGTCGTTGCCGACAAACCGCCGAATCTTTGGCGCATCCGCGGGTGGAGACAGATCGGGCGGCTGTGGCGGCGCGAGATCGGGTCCATCACCTACCGGTGCGCACCGGCCGGTGAACAGCGAACAGAGATCACCCGTGAGATGACGTTCGAGGTGGGGGCGATCGCGCCGTTGTTACTGTTGCGTGCCCGGACCGAGCGAGAATTTGTCACGTCGCTCAACCGCCTGCGCGACGTGCTTGAAGAAACTGGCCAACGCAAGACACGGTGAGCATGCCCCCGAATGGCCGCCGTCAGGGCATCGCCTCGGACCACACGATATGCCCTTCGTAGCCAGACGCTTTCGCCATCTCACGGTAGCGATCCCGACAGCCGCGGTAGGCGGCCGCATCACCGCGGGCCCGGGCCAGCAACGCTCGCAGCCGCAACAACCAGATGTCACGCATCACCAGACCTTCATCGGCCGGCGCGACCGCCAGTCGGTCAATTGCGGCCTCCACTTCGGCCACGTCGCCGTCGGCTCCGCGATCGAGCAACGTCTCCACCAGTACAGCCGTGGCCGGAATGCCCCACAGCGGCATACGTCCGTGGCCGAACAGATGGTCGGTGGCGGCGCGTATCACCGATATGGCGGCATCGGGATCTTCGCGCCTCGCCGTCTCACGTGCCGAGTAGACCTGGACGATAGGCAAATCGCTCAGGTTGTGTCGTCGGCTCAGGAACACCTCCCCGACCTCGGCCAACAGTTGCTGTCCGCGGCTGCGCTCCCCAATCGTGTTGCGGTGCAACAACGCAACGCCCAACGTGGCCCGGATGAAGCCCACCACGACGTCATCGCTGGATCGCTCGGCGACTCGTAGCGCGTTCTCGACCTCGTGCAGCGCACGATCATCTGGGCTTAGCACGCCAAACGGCACACCCAGCAAGTAGACATACCCGACAGCCCCGGCGTAGGACGCCGGGTCAGCGCGGCGAGCCATCGCGACGCCGCGCCGCAGGTCTCCCGGCCATCCGGGCCGGCCCAGAAAATAACGAGCCATGCCCCGCGACGCAAAGGCGAGCGCCAACGGACACCCGACGAGGAAGTTGCCTTTTGACGGATCACCGTCGGCCAGGTCGACAACGGCCTGTGACAACCGCAGCACGTCACACCACTCGGCGCCCTCGATCTTGCCGTAGATCACCGGGAAGGACAGCCCCACCGTCAAGGTCGCATCTCCGAGCGATTCGGCGAGGGCCCAGGCTTCCGATCCCAGTTGCGACGCGTCGCGGACCCGGTCCTGATGCGCGTAGCCGACCACCAATCCAGCCGTCGCGATGCCCAGTGACGCCTTGTCGCCGGCGGCGCTGCACAACTCCCGCAATTCGTCGAAGCGGTCACCGGCAACGCCGGCATGGACTCGCCAACCGGTCCCACACAACATGGTGCGCGGGGCGATGCGCATGGCCGCTCGTTGCTCGTGGTCGGCGGGCAGGGCATCGGCGATCTCCGCCGCTCGCTCCCAACTCAGCCGCGCTGCGCTGATGTCGCGGTTGGTCGCCCAGGTTGCGGCGCGCATGTGCCAGCCGTAGGCGGCGTGCAGATCACCGGCGGCCTCCAAATGTTGCGCAATCAACGCCGCGTTTTCATCGCCCGATTTAGGGTCGCGGCCTTCGATCGCGGCCGCCACCCGTCGGTGCAAATCGGAGCGATCCGATTTCAACTGTGCTTCGTAGGCCACCGAATGAATGAGCGGATGGTGGAACATGTACTCCGGCTCCCGGGCAACGCTGACCTGGTCGATGACCTGGGCCGCAACCAAATCGTCAACCACCGGCTCAACACCTAGCACCATGAGTAGGTCGAGGCCGAACCGCGAGCCGATGACCGCAGCGGCGCTCAGCGCGCGCTTGGCTTTGGGATGGAGCCGGTCGATCCGCGCGGCAATGGTTGCCTGCAACGTGGCCGGCACGCTCACCTCGCCGACCGCAGCCGCCGAGGTGTAGGCACCAGGCTCCCCGCGCAGCACACCGCGCTCGGCGAGTTCGCGCACCAACTCCTCGGCGAAGAACGGGTTGCCGGCGGCCCTTTCGGCCACTCTCTGGCCCAGTGCGTCGACTGACGGGCCGGAGCCGAGGAGATGTGCGATCAGCGCTGCGGTTTCTGAATCACTCAGCGGCGCAAGGGTTACCGTGCGGGCACCGTCAACCCGAGCCAATGCCCCGTGGTATTCGGGTCGGTAGGTGACCAACACCAGCGAGGGCGTCTGCGGAATCACCGTAAGGAAATCGGTCACCATCGACTCGCTGACCTCATCGATCCAGTGGGCGTCCTCGATCACCCAGACCGCCGGGCTTTGGCGGGACAACATGGCGGTGTTGACCAGCGAGGCCAACCGCCGCCGACGCGCATCGGGATCGATCGCCGGTACGGCAGTGCTCGGGTCGGCGATGCCCAGCAGGTCATCCAGCAGCAGCGCGTCCTCAGGGTCTGCGCCTGGGATTTGCTCTCGCGCTCGGGCGCGGGCCGCCTGCCCGTCAAGACCGTCGACGCCGATGGCCGCCCGCAACAGATGCGCCACGGCACGAAACGAAACCTGGCTGGTGTGTGACTCGCAGAAGGCGCTGAACACCTGCACGCCCCGGAGCGCGGCGAGCGCGGCGACCTCGCGCACCAGACGGCTCTTGCCAATCCCGGGTTCGCCCACCACCTCAACCACAGCGCCATGTCCGCCGAGCGCCTCGCCCAACAAGCCCTCGACGGCGGACATTTCCCACCGGCGACCGACGAGATCCGGTTCAGCGCGCTCGGTGGCGCGATGCCGGTCTCCGATTCCCAACAGGCGGTAGGCGGTGACTGGTTCGTGGGTGCCCTTGATGTGGACCGTCTCCGGTTCACCCAGTGTCGCCGCGCCGCCGACCAGTCGTGCGGTGAAGACGCTGAGCATCACCCCGCCCGGCGGCGCCACCGATTCCATCCGCTGCGCCATACCGACCTGCTCCCCGATGGTGGTGTAGCGCAACGATGTTGAGCCGACTTCCCCGGCGATGACCTGACCGGAATTGAGCCCTATCCGCAAGGCCAGTTCGACACCGTCGCGGGCTTTCACCTCAGCGGCGAGCCGGGCGGTCTCCTCTTGGATGCCCAGCGCCGCAAGGCAAGCACGGACAGCGTGGTCCTCCAACGCGACCGGGGCACCGTATACGGCCATGATCCCGTCGCCGGTGAACGTGTCCACCGTGCCGCCGAAACGTTGCACCACCGCCGTGGCACGGTCGACGAGGCTCATCATCATCTCGCGGAGCCGCTCCGCCCCCACCGTCGAGGCGATATCCATCGAATGAACAACATCGGCGAAGAGGACCGTGACTTGCTTGTACTCGGCGCGGCTATCGGGGTCCCGGACTGGGGCGCCACAACCGTGGCAGAATCGTGCGTTCTCTAAAAGCTCGGTGCCGCACCTTCGGCACGCTGCTTTGGTCGTCATCCGACCCTCCGCCAATCCCGGCACCTACGTTCAAGCGCCCGACTCAATACGCTAATTTCTCGTTGCGTCGAGCGCTATCGTTTTCATCCGACGGCCCGATGAGCCCAAGCGCTTTGCGGGAGTGGTGATACCGCAAGACAGGTAGTCGACTACGCGTGTGGGGTGTTCTCCCGCCAACGAGAGTTGGTGGCGGAAGTACTAACCGACGCCCTCGGGAGCACCACCATGATCACCACGGTTGACGCCTCGACTTGCCCGAGCGTCTTTGATGCCGGCCTTCCGACGATCGATTACGAACATTGCCTGAGCCCCGATGAGGCTCACCTGATTCTCCACGAGGCGCGACGCCGGGCGCCGATTGCGATCGGCCCGCACGGGCCGGAGGTGCTGACCTACGAACTAGTCCGAAGCGTGCTGCGCGACCCGCGATTCCGCTTACCCCAGGGCATGTTCCTTGCCTCCCAGGGCATCACGACCGGCCCACTGTGGGAGCGCGTCGCAACCAACCTGATCAGTCTCGACGGTGCCGAGCACCACCGGCTGCGCCGATTGGTGTCCAAAGCCTTCACTCCGCGAGCCACCGCGCGGTTGCGCACGACGATCGTCGAGGTGATCACCGGACTGTTGGACCACCACGCCGCAATTGGGCGCTGCGAGGTGGTCACCGACATCGCCCGTCAATACCCAATCCCGATCATCTGTGCGCTCTTGGGCGCCCCGGCCGAGGACTGGAAGCTGTTCTCGGAATGGACAGACGACATCTTCAAGGCCTTCAGCTGGGAGGTCGCCGCCCACCAGCGAACCATCTTGGCCGCCTGGGAAGAACTCGACGCCTACATCGATGACATGGTCGCGCAGCGACGCCACCGCCTGACCGACGACCTCGTCTCCGACCTCATCCGCGCCGAGGACGACGGCGATCACCTCAACGCCGACGAGCTGCGAATGCTGGCAGCGGGCCTGCTCGTGGCCGGCACCGACACCACCCGCAACCAGCTGGCCGCCTCCGTGCACGCGCTGTGCGACCGTCCCGACCAGTGGGAGTTGCTAACAGAGCATCCCGACCTCGCGAACAGTGCGGTCGAAGAGACGATGCGGCATTCCCCCATCGCCGCCGCCACCTTGCGTATCGCTCTCGAGGACGTTGAAATCGCTGGGGTGGTAATCCCTGCGGGCACCCTGGTCATCGCGAACACCGCCGCCGCCAACCGCGATCCCGCCGTCTACGACAACCCCGACCGACTCGATATCACCCGGGTGGGAGCCCCCGCGATGCAGACGTTCGGCGCCGGTATGCACTACTGCCTGGGCGCCAACCTGGCCCGCCTCGAGCTCGCCGAAGCCCTGGCGACCATGGCACAGCGTATGCCCAACGCCCGCCGCACCGGCCCCGCCCCATGGAAGCCCCTCACCGGGCTGAGCGGACCGACGACGCTGCCAATCGAATTCGACCCGATACCGATGAACACCGCGACTATCGCGCGGTGCGGATGACGAAGGCATCGATGTTCTCGTCATAGCCGACCGATTCATCGACGAACAGTTCGCCCAACGGATGACCGTCCTCAGCGACGGCGATGAAGGTCGCTTCCTCCTGGTTGTACGTCACCGATCCTTGCACGAACATCGCGGCGACCTCGTGCCCATCGGCTCCGAAAACGACAAGCTTCAACCCTCCAGCATCCTTGACATATTGCGCCGCCTCAGCACGTGTCGTAATCATCGCTCCGGACTCCATTCCTATTGCGGTTTCGATTCTTTCGTCTCGCTACTTACCCTGCAGTCAGGGTATCGAATGGAAAATCGCGCATCGCGACAACCAATCCACGCAACCCTGGCGATCGGCCAGTGATATCTGCATGCAGAAGGCGTGGGATTCAGCGTCGACGCCGACACATCCGCAAATGTGTCACCCTTTCCCGCCGTCAGTCCTCCTACCCGTGTGAGTGGCCCTTCCGGGACCGACACTTAGGAGAGACGAATGAAAGCCGACCGAGACGGCGACGACGGCGAAATCCGTCACGAGTCAGTGTTTCGTGAGCGCTGGCGCGACCGCCAGTCCGCGGCCACCCGCCCCGGCGAACTGATCAAGCAACAGGGGTGGATTAACGCGGGACTCGTCACACTCGGTGTGCTGTCGGCGGCCGGCGCCGTTGCCGCCGGCACCGTCAGCGCCGCACAGACCGAGGCGCTGCCGGCCGTCGCGCAAGGCACGACGGTCACGGCGACCCGTGATGGCGGGACACCGCCGGCCCGCGGCGCGGCCGCGCGATTTCGCGACGCTTCCGGCACAACGCAGGGCGCGGTCGTCGTCGAGGTGACGGCCACTGCGGTGACGGCCCAGTTGCAGCGGCCCGCTTCGGAACCGGCCGGCGAACTAGTCGTCCCCAAGGGCCGGCAGCGGCTGATCAGCGTGTTGCTGCCGAGGCTGCGATGATGCGGGGCCGGCGCGCGATCCCGTATATCGCCCAAGCTGAGATGGCCGACTGCGGTGCCGCCGCGCTTGCCATGGCACTCGGGTATCACGGCCGCCACGTTTCGCTCGCCGAGATGCACGACGCCACCGGGACCGGGCGCGACGGTGTCGACGCGTTGCGCCTTGCCGAAGCCGCGTCCTCGTTCGGCTTGCGGGCGCGCGGGGTGGCCACCGAGCTCGACGACCTGCGGTACCTGCCTCGCGGCACCGTATTGCATTGGGGTGCAGCGCATTTTGTTGTCCTAGATTCGACATCGCGGCGTGGTGTGACCATCGTCGATCCGGCTGCCGGCCGCTATCGGCTCGGCTGGGCCGCGGTCAACGATCTCTACAGCGGCGTCGCGGTCATGCTGGAACCCACCGACACATTTGCGTCAGGTGGGCGCAGGGCCCCCGGCGCGCTCCATCACGCCCGTCGCCTGCTGTCCCGATCGAGCGGACTCGGCAAAGTACTGGCCACTTCGGTGGTGGTGCGCGTGATGGCGCTGGCGGTGCCGGTGCTGACCGGCGTGATCGTCGATCGCGTGGTGCCTAACAACGATGGGCAGTTGCTGAAGGTGCTCGCCGCGGTGATGACCGCGCTGATCGCCTACTCGGTGCTCGCGACGTACCTGCGCGCGCACTTGCTGTTGCGGCTGCGCAGCCGGCTGGACGTCGACATGACGCTCGACTTCCTCGAGCACCTGGTGGACCTGCCGTACGCGTTCTTTCTGAAGCGCTCATCCGGAGATCTGATGATGCGATTGCGCAGCAACGCGACGGTCCGCGAGATCCTGACCACGGGAACCATTTCCGCGCTACTCGACGGCACGCTGGCCACCCTCTATCTGGTCGTCATATTCGCCCTGTCGCCGGCCCTTGGACTTCTGGTCTTCGCGCTGGGCGCAGCCCAGGTCGCGGTTCTGCTGGCCGCCCGCCGCCGCAACCAGCACCTGATGGGGGAAGCACTGGCGACCGAAGCCCGATCCCAGTCCTATGCCTTCGAGATGTTTTCCGGGGTCGAAACGCTCAAGGCAGCCGGAGCGGAGCGTCGCGCGGTATCGCACTGGACCAACCTGTTCGTTGCCGAACTGAACGTTTCGATGCGCCGCGGGCGCCTCGAGGCATTGGTGTCGACCGCCATCCATGGGCTGGCGCTACTCTCCCCGATCGCGGTTTTGCTGGTTGGCGCCGACCTCACGTCGAGCGGAAAGCTCTCGCTGGGCACGATGCTTGCCCTGGCTGCGCTGGCAACCGGATTCCTTGAGCCACTTGGCATCTTGGTCGCCACTGCGCTGCAGGTGCAGCTGCTCGGCAGCTACCTCGCCCGCCTGGACGACGTCTTCGACACCCCTACCGAAACCGCCGGCCGCGAGCTCCGGCAAGCGCCCGAGCTAACCGGATCGGTGCGCGCCGAACGGGTCACCTTCCGCTACACCCCACATGGCCCACCGGTCGTCGATGGTGCCAGCATCGAGGTGCAGCCCGGACAGGTCCTGGCCATCGTGGGGCGTTCGGGCTCAGGCAAATCCACGCTGGGCCGGCTGCTACTCGGTCTCTACTCGCCCTCGGAGGGGCGTGTCCTGCTCGACGGCGTGGACCTTGCCACCCTGCACCCGCGCAGTGTGCGCTCTCAAATCGGAGTCGTGACGCAGGACCCCTACATTTTCGGGCTGTCCATTCGCGACAACCTGGTGCTGGGCAACCCCAGCCTGCCGCTGGACCGGCTCGAGTCGGCGGCTGAGCTGGCCGGCATCGCCGAGGACATTCGCGCGATGCCGATGGGGCTCGACACCCCGCTCGTGGACGCGGGCGCCTCGCTGTCGGGTGGTCAACGTCAAAGGCTTGCCCTGGCCCGCGCGCTCGCTCCCCGGCCGCGGATCTTGTTGCTTGACGAGGCGACAAGCAGTCTCGACACCGTCACCGAGGCGAGGGTCCACGACAACATTGCCCGGCTCGGATGCACCGTCATCGTGATCGCGCATCGACTGGCCACCGTGATCGACGCCGACCACATCGTGGTGATGGACGCGGGCCGGGTCGTCGAATCAGGCTGCCACCACGACCTGATGGCCGCGGGTGGTCACTACGCACAACTCGTCGCGGGCCAACTCGTCGGCGAGACAACGCATTAGGAGCTGGAAATGAACGATTCAACATCCGCGCTGACGCCGAGTGGCTTCTTCGTGATGCGCGCGCCGTTGCTGCCGCTGAACGAATTGGAGCGCCTGCGCGCCGATTCCACCTACTGGCGCAACCTGGTCGCACGGCCGGAGATTCGTGAGGCGCTCCACCTCGCCTCGCCCGGGTTGATGCGCCGCTTGGCAGCCGGCGATGCGGACGACCGGGTGATCGCCTCGGTGACTGCGTATCTGACCCGCATGTGCACCCGCGCAACGCCTTTCGGACTCTTCGCCGGCTGCTCGCTGGGAGAGCTGAGCGACACCACCGCGTTGGTGGTCGACGGCCCGGAGGGGATCAGCCGGCACAGCCGACCCGACACGGAGGTGCTGGCGGCGCTGGTCGAGCGGCTGTTGGCGGATGCGTCGACACGACAGACCATGATGGTGGAGCCCAACTCCAGCCGCTACCACGCCGCCGGGGCCATGCGGCTCATCGAAAGCCGGCTTCGCGAGGGCCGTCGCACGCATCATCTGGTCGTGGTCGAGGACGACGCGCCGTTGCGTTGTGCGTTGGATGCGGCAGCCGGTGGCTGCGCGGTGGACAAGGTTGTCGACGCCGTGGCCAAACGGGTGGGGGTCGAGCGCGACGAGGCACGCGAATACGTCGATGCCCTGATCGAGGCCAAGGTCTTGACGCCGGTGGCCGAGCCCGCGGTGACGGGCCCGGAACCGCTGACCCAGCTGATGTCGTCGCTGAGCGGGCCGGACTTCGCCGCCACCTCGGACGCGTTGCGGCGGGTCTCCGACGAGCTCGCACGCCTGGACGCCGCCGGGCTGGGTAATCCGCCCGAGGCCTACGCGGCGACCGCCACACAGCTGCTCGAGCTGGCCGGTGAAGGCGACGAAGCCCGGCTGATCCAGGTCGACCTGCACCGGGCCGGGTCGGGTCTGACCCTGGGATCCGACACGGTGAAGCTGCTGGCCGAGGGGGTGCAACTGCTGCACCGGTTGTCCACGGGCGGCGAGGATCTGGCGCTGACTCGGTTCAAGCAGCAGTTCGCGGCGCGCTACGAGGACCGAGAGGTCGCGCTGATGGAGGCGCTCGACGAGGAGATGGGGATCGGGTTCGACCCGTCGGCGCACCCGGCGGCCGACGAGTCGCCGCTGCTGGCCGGGCTCGACCTCGGCGGCGTCACTCCGCAGTACGCGTTCACCGCGCGCGACGCCGCCCTGCTCGATCTGGTCATGCGCACGCGTGAGAGCGGCGCCGCGAGCCTCGAACTCGACGCCCCCACGGTCGCGCGCCTTGAATCGTCACAGAAAGATCTGCCACCGCCGTTGCCATTGCCCGACGGCCTGGCGGTCAACGCGAACCTGCTCGAGGACGGTGTCGAAATCGACTGCGCCTACGGGCCTTCGGGAGCACAGCTGCTCGGCCGGTTCTGTCACGGCGACACGCGACTGCACCACGCGGTACGAGCCCACCTGCGCGCCGAGGAAGTCCAGTCCCCCGGTGTGGTGTTCGCCGAGATCGTGCACCTGCCGGAAGGCCGAGTCGGCAATGTCTTGGCCCGGCCGGTGCTGCGCGACTACGAATTGGTCCTGCTGGGGCGTTCGGGCGCACCCGCGGATCGTCAGCTCAGTGTCGATGAGCTGACCGTGCGTCTCGACGGTGACCGCGTCGTCCTCCACAGCCCGCGGCTGGGCGCCGAAGTAAGGCCGCGGCTGACCACGGCGCACAATCCGGCGTGGCGCGGCTTCGGGGTGTACCGGTTCCTCGCGGCGCTGCAAAGCGACGGGGTGACCGGCGGGCTGGCGTGGGATTGGGGCGCCCTGTCAGCGGCGCCGGCGTTGCCGCGGGTCACCGCCGGGCGCCTGGTGCTGGCCCGGGCCCGCTGGCGGCTGTCGGCGGCCGAGATCTCCAAGGTCACGAAACCCGACGCCTCCGACGCTTTAGCCGGATGGGCGGCCCTGGCTCGCGAGCGGGGACTGCCCGGTGAGCTGCTCATCGCCGACGGCGACAACCGCCTGTACGTCGACACCACAAGCCCTGTTCTCACGGCCGCGGCCGCCAAGGTGCTGCGCGGGCGGACCGAGGCGATCATCGAGGAGGTCCTGCCCACCGGGATCGCCACCGGGCCACAGGGCCGATTCGCCCACGAACTCATCGTGCCGTTCATCCGGCGTGGCGAGCCGGCACCGGCGCCCGGGCTGTGGACCCCGCCGAAGGTGCGCCGGACCTTCGGCCCGGGCAGCCAGTGGCTCTACCTCAAGGCGTATACGGGCACCGCGTCCGCCGATCGCATTCTCACCGACGCCGTGGGACCCGTCGTGAAACAGCTGCGCGAAAGCGGCGTCGTCGACCATTGGTTCTTCCTGCGCTACGCCGACCCCGAACATCATCTGCGGCTTCGGTTGCACGGTGACCCGACGGCATTGCGGGACCACGCCTTGCCGGCGCTGACCGACGCACTGGCACCACAGCTCGGCGACGGGACGATATGGAAGTTCGCGACGGACACGTACCACCGCGAGATCGAACGGTACGGCGGCGACGCCGGCATCGAACTGGCCGAGCGGATCCACGCGGCCGACAGTGAGGCCGTGCTGAAAATCATGGGCCTGCTTGACCTCTATGGCGGCGACGCGGCCGATGCGCGCTGGCGGCTGTGCCTATACGCCACCGACCGCCTGCTGGCCGATGCCGGCCTGGACATACAGGAGCGGCGCGACTGGGCCAAGGACGGGGCCGACGGCTACCGGCCGGAATACCCCAACGCAGCCAACCTGGATCCCGGGATCGGCCAGCACTGGCGCCGCGAGCGTGCGGAAGTCACCGCGCTGCTCGACGACACCAAGGACCACCCATACGAACCCGTACGCCAGGCGTTCAGGCAGCGATCCGAGCGAATAGTGCCCTTGCTCTCGGAGCTGGCGGACCTGTCCGGGCGCGGTGAGCTGACTCAGCCCTATGCGCGGATACTGCACAGCCTCAGCCACCTGAACGCCGTGCGGCTGCTGCGCTCGGCCGCCCGCACCCACGAACTCATCCTGCTGAGCTTTCTTGATCGCCACTACGCGAGCCAATTAGCGCGGGCAAAATAGCGTCACGTTTTGCCTGGCATGACGCTTCTACCTGTGAGCACGGCCCAAAACAGTTCCGCGCCAACACAAATCACAGCAAGGAGAAACAAAATGAACACCAATCACGACAGGCTGGCACTGCGCCGGCAGAGCATCCGCACCCTGACCGCCGACGAGCTGCGCATGGCCCACGGCGGCGAGGGCGGCAACGGCACCGGCGGTGGCAACGGCTCGGGCCAGACCACCAAGCACACCACGCTGCCCACCACGGGAACGCACACAGGCACCCGCCCCAATCCGACGCTGACGGCTACGCATTCACCCCCGCAGACGCTGACGGTGGCCTAGCAGAGTACGGCGCTCGTCCCAAACAAACCGCCCCACAACCGATTTGCCATCGGTTGCGGGGCGGTTCTCGCCGTGCGGCAAGTAACCGGCCGGGTGCCACGAATCTGCGAATTCCGCGGAAAAATGGTCACCCTTCGAGGTCGCCGGCGCTCCTACCTATGAGCGGGCCCGCCCGGGCTTGCCGTCACCACATCACACAAGAAGGAAAGATCAAATGAGTATCAACCACGACAAGATTGCGCTGCGCCGACAGAGCATCCGCACCCTGACCGCTGACGAGCTGCGCATCGCCCACGGCGGCCGCGGCAACGGCACCGGTACCGGCACCGGAAACGGCACCGGAACGGGCACCGGAAACGGCACCGGCACGCGCACGGCGCACACCAAGACGAAGGCGTGAGCTGCTCCAACACACGTCACAATCGTCGCCACCGCCCCATAACCGTTACATCGGTTATGGGGCGGTGGTCGTACGCGTTCTCCAGGTACCGACCCTTACCAAATAGGTAGGAAACCCTTCCCCTGCGGAAGGTGAAACTGGCTTCCACGGTAATTACGAAATCACCCACCATCCCCGAGCATTTCAGTCATGACTTTCATGACCACGGTGCCGAAGCATCGCATTATCAGCGACACGGACCTCGCCCGCGCAGCGGCGACCGGCGATCGGGCGGCGTTGGCCAGCATCTACAACCGCTATGCAGCCCCACTTCACGCCTACTGCGTCGGCATGCTGCGTGACCGCCACGCGGCCTCCGACTGCGTACAGGAGGTCTTCTGCATCGCGACGACAGAGTTGCCGAAGCTCCGTGATGCGGACAAGCTGAGGCCCTGGCTTTACGCCATCGCCCGTCGCCGCGCCCTGCGGGCCCTATCCGAACGTCGCCGGGAGGCCGCCTGTGACGAGCTGCCCGATGATGTGGCGACGGGTCCGGGGCCGTTTACGCTGACGGCCCAGAACGAGCTCCGCGAACTGATCGCCCAAGCCGCCTGCGGATTGTCCGAGCGCGACCGCCACGTGCTGGATCTTGCCTACCGTCACGGCGTGACCGGAACCGAGCTCGCGCAAGCGCTGGGCATCAGCTATGACTCCACCAAGAAGCTCCTGCAGCGGCTGCGCGACACCATCGAACGCTCGCTGGGTGCGCTATTGGTGGCACGGCGCGCCCCGCGGAACGGATGCCCCCGGCTCGCCGCGGATCTGTCGGGCTGGGACGAACAGTTCACCGTGCTGATGCGGAAACGCATTGCCCGCCATATCGAGTCGTGCCCCACATGTGACGAATACCGTCGCAGTGCCCTCAATGCGGTCGCCATGCTCGGCGGCGGGGTGCTCGACAAGATCTCCTAGTCACCGGGCCGCTCACCCTTGCGTGCGACGGTCACGCAGCATGGAGCGGTTGACGGCACCGAGCCGGATGGCCGCGTTGGCCAGTCTTACCCGTCGATCTCCATCGGTTTTGATGCCGAACTTGTCGTACAGATGTTGCAGATGTTGCTTGACGGCTGCTTCCGTGACGAATAGCTCCTGGGCCATGTGACGAACCGATGCAGGCTCGGGAAACGGGTCGTCGGATACGAAGGGGCGACACAAAATTTTGAGGACGTCGAGTTCGCGCTGGGTCATCCGAGGCGGCCGCAGGATGGACTTGCCGGTTTCGGTTTCTTGATCGGCCGGTGCTTCGTCAGCGCCCCTGGTCATCCAGAAGACCAACCGTGAACTGCCGAGCCGCAATTCGTCGCCAGACCGCAGAATCCGTTCCGCAGCGATCTTTTCTCCGTTGACATAGGTGCCGTTGCGGCTACCCAGGTCCCGCACGGACCACGCTTGACCGAAGTTCTCCAAGACGGCGTGTACGCGGGACACGGTCGGATCGTGCTCGAACGACACCGCGTTGGTCAAGGACTTGCCGAGGGTCAGTCGTTCACCGCTCAGCGCGATCAGCTCCCGCCCTGACGGTTTCCACACCTCCAAATGGGAAGACATGCTGACCCTCCTATCAGGCCAATTCTGCCCCTGCGACGCAGAGCTTGGCCGGGAACCGTCCGCTGAGCCAAAAATCGCCCGCTTGGCTGCCGACATTCCCCCAGTATCGCAAGCCTGTCCGGGATCCCGTCATCGTCTGACCATCACCGACCGGTGTCGATGGCGTCGCCGCCGTGCGTCGGGATCGACCCCTATCGGAGTATCGGGTCGGCGATGCCCAGTTGCGGTTGGACCGTGGTGGGCATTTTCGACACAGCTCATTAGCCGCGACGAAGGCCGACAGGCCAGGCCTGGGATGTGTTCCGAAGATAACGGTATCGCTGGAAGCCGTCTTCCGTGCCGGCCACAAGCCATAAAATCTACGAGCATGCGTCGCAGCATCCCTAGCCCAACTTCATGATGGCAATCACGAATATCGAGCTCAGCTTCCTGCTGGAGGCGTCGCGCCGCGGTCTGCTTCCTCAGCAAGGCCGCCTCCTGGAATTCGGCGAAGCCGAGACCATGATCGATGTGGCGCAGGCGATCCCGCTCCTGCTCCCCGAAGGGCCACGGAGCGACGCGTTGCTGGCCGAGACGGCGCCGGACGGCATGGCCCAGGTCTATGCCGACGCCAAGCGAATCTACAGAGCCCTGTTCGACTTCCGCAGCTACAACGCCATCGATCTGCTCCCGCCCAATCACTACCGCCTGCAGCAGGATCTCAACCTGCCCTTCGACCTTGGGACAAGGTTCGACGTCTGCATCAACAACGGCACGACTGAACATGTCTTCAATCAGGCCAATTGCTACAAGGCGATTCACGATCACACCGCCCCGGGGGGCGTGATGATCCACTGGACGCCGTGCCTGGGATGGGTCGACCACGGCTTATACAACATTCAGCCGGGGTTCTTCCACGATCTGGCCACCGCGAACGGCTATGAGGTCCTGCTAGCCGTGCTGTCGAGCGACAGCATGATGGTGCCGATCATCCCAGGCCAGATCACTTCCGAGATAGTCGCCGCCAATCCGGGCATCCGGGACAGTCTCGCGTGCGCCGTGCTGCGTAAGACGACGGACGAACCGTTCCGCTTTCCCTTGCAGGGGGTCTATTCCTTTCTCAAGGAACTGGCGGGTGTGGCAGATCCGCAACGGATTGCGCATCTGCTAGCGGCGCGCTCCGGCCAGGCAGGAGAGCGACCACATATGGGGCGACCCGACAATCCGATTCAGGACGCCCCGCCCGGCGAATTCCATCGGCCTGAGGACTGACGTCAGTACCCTGGGGTTAACTACGAGACGTCCGAGCCAGCCCTTTCGAGGACTCGCCATAAGCGTTGTCCGCAGGGCTGACCGCTAACTCACTGGCCCAGTGCGTACCGCTTGGCGAACATCCGCCTGCGGGCAAACGGCGAGAGCACCGCCTCATAGTGGCCGAGCAGCTCATCACAGATGACCGGCCAGCTGCGGCCGAGCACGCTGCGCCGGGCGGCCAGCGCGTAGCGGTGGCGTTCGTCGATCAAATGGGTGACGGCCGCGGGCAACCTCGCCTCGAATTCGCCGACGCCCAGTAACAAACCGGTGCGCCACGGCGTGACGAGGTCGCGTGGGCCGCCGGCGTCGGGGGCGATCACCGGCAACCCCGACGCCAGCGCTTCCTGCACGACTTGGCAAAACGTTTCGTGCTCGCCGGGATGCACGAAGACGTCCATGCTGGCGTACGCCGTTGCGAGTTCGTCGCCGTACAGCGCTCCGGTGAAAACCGCTGTCGGCATCGCCTTTTGCAACCTGCTTCGGTCGACGCCGTCACCGACGATGACGAGTTGCACGTCGTCTCGGCCCGCCAGCGGGATCAGCCGCTCGACGTGCTTCTCGGGCGCCAGCCGGCCCACGAAGCCGACGATCGGCTTGGCTTGCGGCGACCATCGCCGCCTGAGTGCCTCATCACGCGCCGACGGGGCGAACCGCAGCACGTCGACCCCGCGTGCCCAGTGGTGAACCCGCGGGAAGCGATGCGCCACAAGTGATTCCATTGTCACGCTGGACGGCGCCAGGGTTCGGTCGGCGAGGCTGTGCAGATGGCGGAACCAGGCCCACGCGGCCCGTGTCGTCATGGGAATGCCATAGCTCGCCGCGAAACCCGGTACGTCCGTTTGATATACGGCGACCGTCGGCACCCCCAGCCACCGGGCCGCCTTCACCCCGCCGTAACCCAGCAGCGCCGGCGAGGCCAAATGCACAACGTGCGGGTCGAATCCGCGTAACACGCTCACCATCCGGGGCATCGGCACACCGAGGGGCAGCGTGGTCACCTTGGGAAACATCCGCGACGGAACCCGATGCACGCGGATCCCGTCGTAGACGCGATCCGCCGGGGCCGCACCGGGCGGGGTGTCCGGGGCGATGACGAGGGCTTCGTGACCGGTCCGGCGCAGGTGCTCGAGCACCCGGATCACCGAGTTGCTGACACCATTGACTTCCGGCAGGAACGATTCGGCGACGATGGCAACGCGCACAACACCACAGTGTCAGCACCGACTTTCGACAAGGTTGCCTACGGGCATACGTCGTGCGAAATCTGCTGGTCGGGAGCCTCAGCGCGACGATCGAGCATCTTGTCCAGCAGCGCCAGGCCTACCAGGAGGACCGTCGCCACCAGCCAGCACACCACCGCGATCGACCCCGCCGGGATGATGGCCAGCCCGGCATTGCGGTGCTGCACACGAACCAGATTCGGGTCGTTCTTGTTGTACTCGACGTAAATTCGCATGCCCGTGGCCAGATGCGACGGGTACAGCACGCCGAGCTCCGGACGGTACGTGACCCGCTCGGGTGTGACGAATTCGATAGTCGAGCGGCGCTGCCCGGCACTGAGCACCTCGGCCTGCGCCACCCCCATGTTGTGTTGGATCGCAAGGTCGTTGCGCCAGGCGCCCGCGACGAGCAGGGCCGATTGCAAGGTGACCAAGCCGGCCACGATGAGCACCGCAATCCGCGCCCAGCGCAACGCAATTCTCGACGGGGTGCTCGGCGGCTTATCGCTGCGGCCATGAATCAGTATGTGCAGCACCCTTTTCGGGTAGTTCACGAAACCCTCACAGGGCCGCCTTGATGGCCGCATGCAGCTGCCGCAGCGAAGACCGGTCGGCCTTGACCTCCAGCACCCGCATCCCGGCCGCGGGTTCATCGAGGGCCGCGCTGAGCTGGTCCACCTCGATCTGGCGGCTCTCAACGTGATAGGCGCGACACAGCGCGCCTACATCGACGTCGTGCGGCGTTCCGAAGATTCGCGACGACACATCGGAGAACCGCGGGTCGCCCTGCTCGAGCAGTTCGAAGATGCCGCCGCCGTTGTCGTTGGAGACCACGATGGTCAGGTTGCGCGGTGTCGGCTCGGTGGGGCCGATCAGCAGACCGGAGCTGTCGTGGACGAACGTCAGGTCACCGATCAGCGCGACGGTGCGTCCCTCGTAGGCGAGCGCGGCCCCGATCGCGGTGGACACGGTGCCGTCGATGCCGGCGACCCCGCGGTTGGAGCGGACCTGGATGCCGTGGGTGTCCAGGCCGACCAGCGCCGCGTCCCGGACCGGGTTGGACGCGCCTAGCACCAGCTGGTCTCCGCGCCGCAGCGCGCCGGCCACCGCCGCGGCGACGTGCAGGCCGGTGGTGAGCGGGTGCGCCTCAAGTTGGCCGCGCACCGCGTCGATCGCGTGCCTGTTGACCTCCGCGCAGCGCTTCAGCCACGCCGGATTCGGCGTCCCGGTGGTCACCGCCCGCGTGCCGGTCGCCTGTGAGTTGCCCGAGACGTCCGGCCAGCGCGGCCCGGTGGTCAACGCGTACACCGGCACCTTCGGGTCGGCCAGCAGCGCCGAGACGGGCCGGTGCAGCGTCGGGCGGCCGAGCATGATCACCTGCTTGGGACGAAGCAGCGGCAGGGCCAGCGGATGCAGGGGGTTGGCCGGGGCCGGTGCCGTCGGCTCGGCGACGGTCGGCAACTCGGCCAGGTTGGGGTGCGCGCCCGCGCCGTGTCCGGCGATGACGACGGTGTCGGGCGACAGGTCGATGTCCAGCGGCTGGTCGAACGTGACCGGCGGTGTGTACGTCCACGGCCGTCCGCCGGGTCGTCCCTGCGGGATCGCGGCGCCGTGCGGTTCGGGATCCGGCACCAGAGGCTCGCGCAGCGGGATGTCGAACTGCACCGGGCCCGCGTTGGCGGTGCGAGATCCCGTAGCGGCAGTCAGGACCCGGCAGGTGGCCGATCGCCAGGTGGCGTTGAGGGCCTCCAGCCGTTCGGGCGCCTCCTCGGCCAGGCCCAGGCTGATGGCGGCGCGGACCTGGGTGCCGAAGTAGCCCAGCTGCTCCATGGTCTGGTTGGCCCCGGTGCCCAGCATTTCGTAGGGCCGGTTGGCCGACAGCACGATCAGTGGCACCCGCGCGTAGTTGGCCTCCACCACGGCCGGCCCGAGGTTGGCCACCGCGGTGCCCGACGTCATCGCGACGCACACCGGGGCGCCGGCGGCGATCGCGAGCCCGATGGCCAGGTAGCCGGCGGTGCGCTCGTCGATGCGGACGTGCAGCCGGATCCGGCCGGAACGGTCGGCGTCCTGCAGCGCGAACGCCAGCGGCGCATTGCGCGACCCGGGGCAAAGCACCACGTCGCGGACGCCGCCGCGGATCAGCTCGTCAACGACGACGCGCGCCTGTGTCGTCGAGGGGTTCACCAGTACAGCCTGTCACAACCCGCCCACCGGGGGCGCGGAGCAGAGGTGGCGCCAGAACTAGTTGCTGGCGAAGAACTTCAGCGCCGCCTCGTTGACGGCGTCCGGGCGCTCGAAGAAGCCGAGGTGGCCGGCGTCGGGGATCTGCACGTAACGGCCGTTGGGCAGCGCGTCGGCGACCTCGCGCCCCAGGTAGGGCGGCGTCAACACGTCGTCGGAGAAGCCGATCACCAGCACCGGCGTCGCGATGCTGCGGTAGGCCGGCAACCGGTTGGTGTACGGGGCGATGTCGAGCTGGCAACGCGTTCCCGGGGTGGCCTTGACGGGCCACATGCTGAACATGGCGATCCAGTCCGCGACCGCGACGTCGTCGTTGAGCGTCTTGTGCGAAAAGTTTTCCAGCAGACGGAGTTTCGCCTCATACGAGCTCGGCAACTGGACACCGGCGTCGGCCAGCTCGGCCTCGGCGTCGCGGAAGAACTCGCGGGTTTTGTCCATGCGGCCCCGGGTGCCCATCAACACCGCGGAGCTGACGAGTTCGGGCCGGGCAAGCATGAGTTCCTGGGCGATGAATGCACCCATCGACATCCCCACGATGCGGGCCGGAGCCGCATTCAGTCCTTCGATCAGCGCCGCCGTGTCGGCCACCATGGTCCGCGTCGTGAAACCCTGCGCGTTCTCGGTGGCGCCGATGCCCCGATTGTCGAAGGTGATGACGCGGTAGCCGGCCGCCAAGAACGCGGGAACCTGATACGGCTGCCAGGTCCGGCCGGCCCCGCCGTGACCGCTGATGAACACCACCGGCTCACCGGAGCCGCGGTCGTCGTAAGCCAGGTTGATCACTCGGACGACGGTACAAGGAGTGCGTGGCATGCCCTGACCCGGTCGATCCACCACTGCCGCCGCTCCGCGGGCGCGGCGAGGGCCCGTAGCCGCGCCGGGTCGGGGGTGACCGGCCCGACTGCCAGGGTGCCGTCGACCGGGGCGGCGACGTCGGCCACATCCTCTACGAACAGCCCGCCGGTGCCGAGCCCGCACGCGTGGCTCAGTACCGGCAGGGCCGCCGCGGCGGCCAGGCCCTGGCTGATGCCGACCGCCGAGTCGATCGCGCTGGAAACCACGACCGGGATGTCGATCTGCGCGGCGATTGCAAGCATGGCCGCAACGCCGCCCAGCGGGGCGACTTTCAGCACCGCGATGTCGGCGGCGCCGGCGCGGACCACGGCGAGCGGGTCGTCCGCCTTGCGGATGCTTTCGTCGGCGGCGATCGGCACGCGCGGCATGTCGACCCGCCGGCGCAGGGCCGCGAGCTCGTCGACGGTCGCGCACGGTTGTTCGAGGTATTCCAGCGGGCCGTCGGCGGTCAGCGCGATGGCCGCCCGCACCGCCTCCTCGACGGTCCAGCCGCCGTTGGCATCCACCCGCACGGTCGGCACGAGTTCGCGCACGGCGTTGACCCGGTCGACGTCGTCGGCCAGCGTCTGGCCAGGCTCGGCGACCTTCACCTTGGCCGTGCGGGCGCCGGGGAACCGGGCCAACACCTCGGCCACTCGGCCGGCGTCGACGGCCGGCACGGTCGCGTTGATCGGAATGCGGTCGCGCCGCCGCGGCGGCGGCGGGCGGTAGGCGGCCTCGATGCTGGCGGCCAGCCAGTGCGCGGCCTCGGGCGGCGCGTATTCCAGGAAGGCCCCGAACTCGCCCCAGCCCGCCGGGCCCTCGATGAGCGCGACCTCGCGGGTGGTGATGCCGCGGAAGCGCACCCGCATCGGCAGCGCCACCACGTGCAGGCCGTCAAGCAGGTCCTGACACGCGGGCGTCACGCGCCGTAGACCTGCCGGCCCGCCAAGAACGTCGCGCGGACGTCCAGGTCGGCGATCTCCTCGGGCGGCACGGCCCGCGGGTCGGCCGACAACACCACCAGATCGGCGTACTTGCCCACCTCCAGCGAGCCGATCACGTCGTCGGCGAACAACTGCCAGGCCGCGTCGATGGTCTGCGCGCGGATGGCCTGCTCGACCGTCAACCGCTCCTCGGGCGCCAAGACCCGGCCGCTGGGCGCCGTCCGGGTCACGGCGACGCTGATGTTGCGCAGCGGCTCCTCGGGTGTGACCGGGGGGTCGTTGTGCAGCGAGATGCGCATACCGGTGGCCACCGCGGAACCCGCTGGCATCCAACGGGATCCGCGCTCCGGCCCGAACAGGCCGTCGACGATGATGTCACCCCAGTAGTGGATCTGGTCGACGAAGATGCTGCAGGTGACCCCGAGGCCGGCGGCGCGCTGCAGCTGCTCGGGCCGGATGGCGCCGACGTGCTCGAGGCGCAGCCGGTGGTCGTCGCGCGGGTGGCGTTTCAGCGCCTCCTCGTAGACATCGAGGATGGTGTCCACCCCGGCGTCCCCCTGCACGTGGCAGGCCATCGGCCAGCCCAGCGGGAAGTAGGCGCCGACGATTTCGCTCAGCTGCTCGCGGGTGTAGTTGGCGTGCCCGCAGGAGCCGGGCGGCACCCCGATGGTGCGGGTGGCGTCGGTGTCCAGGTACGGAAAAGACAGGGCGATGTTGCCGACCCACGGGGAGCCGTCCACCCAGATCTTGATGCCGACCTGGCGCAGCATGTCGTCGCCCTGGCCGGGGGTGGCGTCGGTGTGCATCTGCGGATTGGAGATCTCGTAGGTGCGCAGCCGGACCGTCAGCTCGTCGCGCAGCTGCTCGACCAGCGGCAGGAACGCCGGGTCGAAGGCCATCTCCGAACAGGTGGTCAGGCCGGCGCGGTTGAGCCGGGCGCATTCGGCGCGCAGCATCGCCGGGTAGTCGCCGGGCGCGATGGCGCCGGCCAGCAGCGGGAACACCGCGCCGGTTTCTTCGGCGGTGCCGTCCAAGTCCCCGTGCGCGTCGCGGCCGAACCGGGCGCCCTTGGGATCGGGCGTGTCACGAGTCAGGCCGGCGCGCTGTGCGGCGTGCGTATTGAAGTAGGCCTTGTGCCCGGAATTGTGGATGATGATCAGCGGCCCATCGGGGGCGACCTCGTCCAGCCAGGCCAGCGTCGGCTGGGGCAACCCGGACTGCAGCAGCGGATCCCAGCCATTCAAGTACGCGCCGGCCGCTCCCCTGGCGGCGACCTCACGGCGGACGGCGGCGACGACGTCGTCGGCGTTTCGTATGGTGACGGGCCGGATGTCGACGATGCGGTCCGACAGCGCCAAGGCCTCCATCAGCGGATGACCGTGCGCCTCAACGAATCCCGGTATGACGCAGCCGTCGCTGACTTCGATTGTCTGCGTGTCGGGGCCGGTCAGCTTGGCCACATCGGAGCGGCTGCCGACGGCGACGAGGCGCCCGCCGGCGACGGCGAGCGCCTCGGCGGTGGGCCGCGCGTCGTCGACGGTGAGGATCGTTCCGGTGATGACGAGCTCTGCATCGGCCATGTGCAGGGATGCTAGTGCTGCGAGGGGGTGGCTGACCGGAATTGCAACACGTTCTAGTCTTGCCCCATGAGTGACGATCTGCTGCGCCACCCCATTCATTCCGGACACCTGACCGTCGGTGCGCTCAAGCGCAACAAGAACAAGCCGGTGCTGCATCTCGGCGACACCACGCTGACCGGTGGACAGCTCGCCGAGCGCATCAGCCAGTACATTCAGGCGTTCGAGGCGCTCGGTGCGGGCACCGGCGCGACCGTCGGGCTGCTGTCGCTGAACCGGCCCGAGGTGCTGATGATCATCGGCGCCGGCCAGACCCAGGGTTACCGGCGCGTGGCACTGCACCCGCTGGGCTCCCTGGACGACCACGCCTACGTGCTGGGCGACGCCGGCGTGACGTCGCTGATCATCGATCCCAACCCGATGTTCGTCGAGCGGGCGCTGGGCCTGCTGGAGAAGGTGCCCGGCCTCAAGCAGGTGCTGACAATCGGCCCGGTCCCCGAAGCGTTGGGTGATTCCGCGGTGGACCTGGTGGCCGAAGCCGCGAAGTATCCGCCGCAGCCGTTGGTGGCCGCCGACCTTCCGCCCGACCACATCGGCGGGATGGCCTACACCGGCGGCACCACCGGCAAGCCCAAGGGTGTGCTGGGCACCGCGCAGTCGATCACCACGATGACCACGATCCAGCTCGCCGAGTGGGAGTGGCCGGAGAACCCGCGCTTCCTGATGTGCACGCCGCTGTCGCATGCCGGGGCGGCGTTCTTCGTGCCGACGATCATCAAGGGCGGCGAGCTGGTCGTGCTGACCAAGTTCGATCCGGCCGAGGTGCTGCGGGTGATCGAGGAACAGAAGATCACCGCGACCATGCTGGTGCCGTCGATGATCTACGCGCTGATGGATCACCCGGATTCGCATACCCGCGACCTGTCCTCGCTGGAGACGGTCTATTACGGCGCGTCAGCGATGAACCCGGTGCGACTGGCCGAGGCCATCCGCCGCTTCGGGCCGATCTTCGCCCAGTATTACGGGCAATCCGAGGCCCCGATGGTGATCACCTACCTCGCCAAGAAGGACCACGACGAGAAGCGGCTCACCTCCTGCGGGCGGCCCACCCTGTTTGCCCGCACCGCACTGCTGGACGCCGACGGCAACGAGGTGCCACAGGGTGAGGTCGGCGAGATCTGCGTGTCGGGGCCATTGCTGAGCGGCGGGTACTGGAACCTGCCGGAGGAGACGGCCAAAACCTTCAAGGACGGCTGGCTGCACACCGGTGACATGGCCCGCGAGGACGAGGACGGCTTCTGGTTCATCGTGGACCGGGTCAAGGACATGATCGTCACCGGTGGATTCAACGTGTTCCCCCGGGAAGTGGAGGACGTCGTCGCCGAGCACCCGGCCGTCGCGCAAGTGTGCGTGATCGGCACGCCGGACGAGAAGTGGGGCGAAGCCGTTACCGCGGTGATCGTGCTGCGACCCGACCATCCCTCCGACGAGGAGTCGGTGGCGCGGGTGACGGTCGAGATCCAGTCCGCGGTTAAAGAGCGCAAGGGTTCGGTGCAATCGCCCAAGCAGGTGATCGTCGTCGAGTCGGTGCCGGTGACCGCGCTGGGCAAGCCGGACAAGAAAGCCGTGCGCGCCCAGTTCTGGGAGGGCGCCGGCCGCGCCGTCGGCTGATTGTGCTCGAGCGCCCGGCTGTGCGGGCGCTCGCGGCCTAGCGCCCGGCCAGCCGGGCGTCGGGCTGCGCCGGGCGTGAAATTAGCTTCACGTTCGGGGCCGTGCGTGAAACCAGCTTCACGTTGGGGGTGCAGTGACGCCGGCGACCAGCAGGTCGAGCATGCGGCCGGTCTGCTCGGGCGAGCCGCTGGCCAGGAAGATGCCGATCAGGCTGGACACCACATCGTCGGCCTGCACGTCGGGGCGCAGGCTGCCGTCCTCGACGCCGGCCCGCAACAGCAGGTCGACGGCGCCGACGATGCTGTCACGAGTCTGGCTGGCCTGCATGGCGCCGGAGGCGAAGATCGCCTGCAGCGACTCGGCCATCCCACGCTTGGCGGCCACGAATGATGCGTAGCGGTCCATCCAGCGGCGCAGCGCCGTCTCGGGCGGGTGGCGCTTGAGCAGCCGTTCGGCCGCCGCGGCCACTTCGTCGAGCTCGGCGCGGTAGATCGCCTCGACGAGCGCCTCTCGATTCGGGAAGTGGCGGTACAGCGTGCCGATCCCCACGCCGGCCTCGCGCGCGATGGCCTCCAGCGACACCGGTCGCCCGTCGGCGGTGGCGAACGCCGCCGTCGCCACCTCGAGCAGCCGCTCGCGATTCCGGCGCGCGTCCGATCGGATCTCCGCCAAGCGGAGGCACCTCCGTTTCTGCTACGCTGCGATAAGCGGAGGATCCTCCGCATTTCCTCCAGTGTGGCACTAGGGAGCACCATGACGGACAAACCACGGCCCGGCGGTCCCGGCACCATCGGCGCGTCGACCGTCGCGCGCATCGGCTACGGCGCAATGCAGTTGTTCGAGGCCCCGTCCGTCGAGGACGCGGCCGCGGTGCTGCGCCGCGCGGTCGAGCTCGGCGTCAACCACATCGACACGGCGTCGTTTTACGGCCCCGGCGAGGTGAACCGCCGGATCCGGGCGGCGCTGTTCCCCTACGCCGACGACCTCGTCATCGTCAGCAAGGTCGGGGCGCGCTTCACCGGCGAACAGCCCATCCCGCTGGCGGCTGCGCAAAAGCCCGCGGAGCTGCGCGCCGCGGTCGAGGACGACCTGCGACAGCTCGGCCTGGATTCCGTCCCGGTGGTCAACCTGCGCCGCATGGACCTCGGGCCCGGCGTGGCCGCCGAGGGCGATCAGCTCGTGGACGTCGACGACCAGCTCGCCGAGATGATCGCACTGCGCGACGAGGGCAAGATCGGCGCGATCGGCATCAGCGCCGTGCCGGTGGACGTGGTGCGGCGCGCGCTGCCGGCGGGCATCGTCTGCGTGCAGAACGCCTACAGCCTGCTCGACCGCTCACAGGAAGCCGCCCTGCAACTCTGCGCGGACGAGGGCATCGCGTGGGTGCCCTACTTCCCGCTGGGCTCGTCGTTCCCGGGCTTCCCGAAGGTCGCCGACCATCCGGTCGTGGCCGAGATCGCCGGCCAGCTCAGCGCCACCGGCGCCCAGGTCGGCTTGGCGTGGCTGCTGGCGCACGCGCCGAACACGTTGCTGATCCCCGGCACGCGATCCGTCGGGCACCTCGAGGAAAACCTCGGCGCGGGCGACGTCACCCTGGATGCCGAAGCGCTGGAAAGGCTGGACGCCATCGGCGCAACCGAGCCCCAGCCCCATGGTGTGGAGTCCTTCCAGAGGTAACGTCGCTGGGTATGGGAAGCGGCAAACCGATCAAGCCGCCGTGGTGGCTGAAGCCGGCCAACAAGGTCTTCATCCAGATGTCGCGGCTGGGAATGAGTTTCGGCGGCGAGAGCCCCGTCGTGTTGACGGTGACCGGCCGCAAGTCCGGCGCGGCCCGCTCGACCCCGGTGACCCCCATGACCGTCGACGGCCGGCAGTACGTCGTCGCCGGGTTCCCGGGCGCCGACTGGGTGGCCAACGTGCGGGCCTCCGGTGATGCCACGATCGCGCGCGGCCGTCACGTCCAGAGGGTGCGGATGGCCGAGCTGTCCGCCGCCGACGCGCGGCCGATCCTGCGGCTCTTCCCCACCGAAGTGCCGACGGGCGTCGGCTTCATGAAGCGGGCGGGGCTCGTCAGCGAAGGGCGCCCCGACGAGTTCGAAGCCCTGGCCGGCCGCTGCGCAGTATTTCGCCTGGACCCGGTATAGGAGTTCGAAAACCTTGACTGACAATCCCTTTGACGCCCAGGCCTGGCGGCCCGTGGCCGGGTTCGACGACCTGACCGACATCACCTACCACCGCCACGTCACCGATGCGACCGTGCGGGTGGCGTTCGACCGGCCCGAGGTGCGCAACGCGTTTCGGCCGCACACCGTCGACGAGCTCTACCGGGTGCTCGACCACGCCCGGATGTCCCCCGACGTGGGCGTGGTGCTGCTGACCGGCAACGGCCCCTCCCCCAAAGACGGCGGCTGGGCGTTCTGCTCCGGCGGCGATCAGCGCATCCGCGGGCGCAGCGGTTACCAGTACGCAAGCGGCGACACCGCCGAGACCGTCGACCCCGCCCGCGCCGGCAGGCTGCACATCCTCGAGGTGCAGCGGCTGATCCGGTTCATGCCGAAAGTGGTCATCTGCCTGGTCAACGGCTGGGCGGCCGGCGGCGGGCACAGCCTGCACGTGGTCTGCGATCTCACCCTGGCCAGCCGCGAGCACGCCCGGTTCAAGCAGACCGACGCCGACGTCGGCAGCTTCGACGGCGGCTATGGCAGCGCCTACCTGGCGCGCCAGGTCGGACAGAAGTTCGCCCGCGAGATCTTCTTCCTCGGCCGCGCGTACACCGCCGAGCAGATGCACCACATGGGCGCGGTCAACGCGGTCGTCGACCACGCCGACCTGGAGCAGGCCGCAATCGAGTGGGCCGCCGAGATCAACGCCAAATCGCCTCAGGCGCAACGGATGCTGAAGTTCGCCTTCAATTTGCTCGACGACGGGCTGGTCGGTCAGCAGCTGTTCGCGGGCGAGGCCACCCGGCTCGCCTACATGACCGACGAGGCCGTCGAGGGCCGCGACGCCTTCCTGGAGAAGCGGCCGCCGGACTGGAGCCGGTTCCCGCGCTACTTCTAGCGCCGAACGGGCCGACGAGCCCCGCCCCTAGACTCCCCACGTGAGCAAGAGTCCCCTGCGCCGGATCACCGATCAGCTCGTCCTGGCCACCATGCGCCCCCCGATGGCCCCGCAGGTGCTGATCAACCGGCCCGCCATCAGGCCGGTCGACCTCAACGGCAAGCGCATCCTGCTCACCGGCGCCTCGTCGGGCATCGGCGAGGCCGCCGCCGAACTGCTGGCCCGCGAGGGCGCGACGGTGGCCGTCGTCGCGCGCCGACAGGAATTGCTCGATGCGCTCACGGAACGGATCACCACGGCGGGCGGCACCGCGCTGTCCCTGCCGTGCGACGTCTCCGACATGGACGCCGTCGACACGTTGGTCGCCGACGTCGAGAAGCGGCTCGGCGGGGTGGACATCCTGATCAACAACGCCGGCCGGTCCATCCGCCGGCCGCTGGCCGAGTCGCTGGAGCGCTGGCACGACGTCGAGCGGACCATCACGCTCAACTACTACGCGCCGCTGCGGCTGATCCGTGGGCTGGCGCCCGGCATGCTCGAGCGCGGCGACGGCCACATCATCAACGTCTCCACCTGGGGGGTGCTGTCGGAGGCGTCGCCGCTGTTCGCGGTCTACAACGCATCGAAGGCGGCGCTGTCGGCGGTCAGCCGCGTCGTGGAGACGGAGTGGGGCCGCAAGGGTGTGCATTCGACGACGCTGTACTACCCACTGGTGGCCACACCGATGATCGCGCCGACGAAGGCGTACGAGGGCATGCCGGCGCTCACGTCGGACGAGGCGGCCGAGTGGATGCTGACCGCCGCCCGCACCCGGCCGGTGCGGATCGCGCCGCGGATGGCGATCGCCGCGAAGGCGATCGACACGTTTGGTCCCCGGCTGGTGAACACGCTCATGCAGCGGCAGCGGATCCAACCCAACCGCGAAAACGGCAGCTGAACCGGCCCATGTGATAGACACGACGCTATGGAGATCCTGGCCAGCCGGATGCTGTTCCGGCCGGCGGACTATCAGCAGTCGTTGACGTTTTACCGGGACCAGATCGGGCTCGCGATAGCCCGCGAATACGGCGCGGGCACAGTCTTTTTCGCCGGCCAGTCGTTGCTGGAGCTGGCGGGCTACGGCTCCCCGGACCATTCCCGGGGCCCGTTCCCCGGCGCGCTGTGGCTCCAGGTTCGCGACATCGAAGCGACCCAGGCCGAGCTGCAAAGCCGCGGCGTGCCGATCGCACGCGAGGCGCGCCAAGAACCGTGGGGCCTATACGAGATGCACGTGACCGACCCGGACGGGATCACGCTGATCTTCGTTCAAATCCCGCCTGACCACCCGCTACGCCGCGACACCCGGGGTAAACCGCAGGGAAATTCCGGTTAACTGAGAGGTAACATCTGGCGACGACTCAAAATACACCCGCGATTCAGGTCTTCCTGCATTCGACAATGGAATCCCACTACCACCAGAATCGGGCGCTGTGAACATCCAGTTGTTCCTCTTGATCATCGTCGTAATCACGGCACTGGCTTTCGATTTCACGAACGGCTTCCACGACACCGGCAACGCGATGGCGACCTCCATCGCCAGCGGCGCGCTCAAGCCCAAGGCGGCGGTCGCACTGTCCGCGGTGCTGAATCTGGTAGGCGCGTTCATGTCCACCGCCGTCGCCGCCACGATCGCCAAGGGCCTGATCGATGGGCACATCGTGACGCTGGAGTTGGTTTTCGCCGGCCTGGTCGGCGGCATCGTGTGGAACCTGATGACCTGGCTCCTCGGTATCCCCTCCAGCTCCTCGCACGCCTTGATCGGCGGCATCGTCGGCGCCACCATGGCGGCCGTCGGCGCGCACGGGGTGATCTGGAAGGGCGTGGTGTCCAAGGCGATCATCCCGGCCGTCGTGTCGGCGATCCTGGCCATCCTGGTCGGCGCGGTGGCGACCTGGCTGGTTTACCGGATCACCCGCGGCATCCCGACCAAGCGCACCGAGGCCGGCTTCCGCTACGGCCAGTGGGGTTCGGCGTCGCTGGTCTCGCTGGCGCACGGCACCAACGACGCGCAGAAGACGATGGGCATCATCTTCCTGGCGCTGATGTCCTACGGCTCGATCAGCAAGAATGCCGCCATGCCCCCGCTGTGGGTCATCGTCGGCTGCGCGGTCTCGATGGCGTTGGGCACCTACCTGGGTGGCTGGCGCATCATCCGCACCCTGGGCAAGGGGCTGGTCGAGATCCAGTCGCCGCAGGGCATGGCGGCCGAGTCCTCCTCGGCCGCAGTGATTTTGCTCTCCGCCCACTTCGGCTACGCGCTGTCGACCACCCAGGTGTGCACGGGTTCGGTGCTGGGCAGTGGGCTCGGCAAGCCCGGCGGCGAGGTCCGCTGGGGCGTCGCCGCCCGCATGGGTGTCGCCTGGCTGGTGACGCTGCCGCTGGCCGGGCTGGTCGGTGCGGTCACCTACTGGATCGTGCACTACATCGGCGGCTACCCCGGGGCGATCGTCGGCTTCGCGCTGCTGATCGCGGTTTCGGCGACCATCTACGTCCGGTCGCGCAAGGTCAAGGTCGACCACAACAACGTCAACGCCGAATGGCAGGGCGATCTGACCGCCGGGCTCGACGCCGCGGACGGCCACGAACCGCCCTCCGACGGTGGCCCCAAGGTGGGCAGCACCCCGCGTTACGACTCCGACGACCCCACGATGAAGGCGAACGCTTGATGAGTCACTTCAGCGACTGGTTCAACTACCAGGCCTCCCTCAAGATCCTGCTCTTCGCCATGCTGGCCGGAGCCGCGTTGCCGGGGCTGTTCGCCCTGGGGCTCCGATTCCACGCGGTGGGAGCCGGGCAGGTGAGCACCGATGGCAGCTCGGCACAGAAGAACCCGATGCTGCTGGCCCTCGCATGGGCGATCTATGCGGTGGTCCTGCTGGCGATCGCCTTTGCTCTGGCGTACATCTCCCGGGACTTCGTCGCCCATCACACCGGCGTCGCGTTCCTTGGAGCCAAGCCCAAGTAGCATCGAGCGATGCCCACCGCGTCAACGAGCCGGACACCGGGGGGAGTTGGACCAGCGTGAACGGATTTCTCAATTCGATCGTCTCGTGGCTGCGCGCGGGATACCCGGAAGGTGTCCCGCCGACGGACACCTTCCCGGTGCTGGCGCTGCTGGCGCGCCGCATGTCCAACGATGAGGTCAAAGAGGTTGCCTGCGAGCTGATCCGGCGCAGCGAGTTCGACGACGTCGACATCGGGGTGCTGATCAGCAAGATCACCGACGAGCTGCCCACCCCCGACGACGTCGAGCGGGTGCGGGTCCGGTTGGAAGCGCAGGGCTGGCCGTTCGATGACGCGGACCAGGTCGAGGACCCCGCATAGCCGTACTGCGCGCCCAGACCGTCCTGCCGGGTTCGGCCGTCTCGTCACTGTTGCCCGCCCTGGAACGGGTGCTGGCTGGCCGCGACCCCGCCCTGGTCGCCCTGGCCCCCGGCTCGGAAGCGTTGGCGGCGGCCCTGCGGGTCGGGGCAGACATCGACGACGACGTGGCCCTGGTGGTGACGACCTCGGGAACCACGGGTGCGCCCAAGGGCGCCCTGCTGACGGCGGCCGCGCTGACGGCCAGCGCCGCGGCCACCCATGACCGCCTGGGCGGCCCGGGCGGCTGGCTACTGGCGTTGCCGCCGTACCACATCGCCGGGCTGCAGGTGCTGGTGCGCAGCGCGCTCGCGGGCTCGACGCCCGTCGAGCTGGACGTCTCCGAGGGCTTCGATGCGGCCGAATTGCCCGGCGCGATAAGGCGATTGGGACCTGGCCGACGCTACACGTCGCTGGTCGCGGCGCAGTTGGCCAAGGCGCTGGCCGATCCGGCGGCCGCGGGCGCGCTCGCCGAACTCGATGCCGTGTTGCTCGGGGGCGGACCGGCCCCGGAGGGCGTGCTCGACGCCGCGGCGGCGGCCGGCATCACCGTGGTTCGGACCTACGGCATGAGTGAGACCGCCGGTGGCTGCGTCTACGACGGCGTACCGCTGCGCGGCGTATTGGTCCGGGTGGACGACGGGCGCATCGCCCTCGGGGGCGCGACCCTGGCCAAGGGCTATCGCAATCCGGTGGACCCCGACCCGTTCGCCGAGCCGGGCTGGTTCCGCACCGACGATCTCGGCGTTGTCGACGAGGCGGGCGTGCTGACCGTGCTGGGCCGCGCCGACGACGCGATCAGCACGGGCGGATTGACCGTGCTGCCGCAGCTGGTCGAAGCGGCGCTGGGCGCCCATCCCGCCGTGGTGGACTGCGCGGTTTTCGGCGTGCCCGATGACCGGCTGGGCCAGCGGGTGGTGGCCGCGATCGTGCTGGTCGAGGGTTGCTCGGCGCCGACGCTGGACGCGCTGCGCGCCCACGTGACGCGCACCCTGGACGTCACCGCCGCCCCGCGCGAGTTGCACGTGGTCGACGCGCTGCCGCGGCGCGGCATCGGCAAGGTCGACCGGGCGGCGTTGGTGCGCCGCTTCGCCGGTTCCGGCGATCAATAGGCTGGTCGACCGTGAGGGTGGCACGTCGGGAGTTAGCGGCCGTCGCGGCCGGGGTGGTGCTGGTCGGGGCGGCGTTCATCCTGCCGCGGCTGCACTGGGGCGTGCGGCCGCGGACCGATGTGGGGCAGGAGCGGTTCGGCACGCACACCGGGGCCGCGCCGATTTTCGGCGCCTGGGAGATCCACGCCAGTTGGGGTACCGGGCCTGCCGTCGCCCTAGCGATTGCCGCCGTTGCGTGGGGACCGCTTCTGGCGCAACGCCTTTCGTGGCGGATCCTGACGCTGAGCACCTGGACCACCGCCTGCGCCTGGGCCTTCGCGCTGGCGATGATCGACGGGTGGCAGCGCGGCTTCGCCGGCCGGCTGACCACCCGGGACGAGTACCTGTCCCAGGTGGGAAGCATCGCCGACATCCCGGCTACGGTGCGCACGTTCGCGAGCCGGATCGTCGACTACCAACCGAACTCCTGGACCACCCACGTGTCCGGGCATCCACCCGGGGCGCTGCTGACCTTCGTCTGGCTGGATCGGATCGGCCTGCACGGGGGCGCGTGGGCTGGGCTGCTGTGCCTGCTGGTCGGCTCCAGCGCCGCGGCCGCGGTGCTGATCGCCGTTCGCGCGCTGGCCGACGAGCAGACCGCGCGACGCGCCGCGCCGTTCGTGGCCGTGGCGCCGACCGCAATCTGGGTCGCGGTCTCCGCCGACGGCTACTTCGCCGGGGTCGCGGCATGGGGCATCGCGCTGTTGGCCATGGCGGTGCACCGACCGGTCCGGTTCCCCGCCCTGACAGGCGCCGCCGCGGGCCTGCTGCTGGGCTGGGGCGTGTTCTGTAACTACGGCCTGATGTTGATGGGGCTCCCGGCCCTGGCGGTGCTGGCATCGGCCGCCGACTGGCGCGCGGTGCTGCGGGCGCTCGGCCCGGCGACGCTGGCCGCGGTGGCGGTGGCGGTCGCCTTCGCGGTCGCGGGGTTCTACTGGTTCGACGGCTATACCCTTGTGCAGCAACGCTATTGGCAGGGCATCGCCAAAGACCGCCCGTTTGCGTACTGGAGCTGGGCCAACCTGGCGGCGGTGGTGTGTGCGATCGGGTTGGGCAGCGTCGCCGGCGTCAGCCGGGTGTTCGACGCGGTGGCCATCCGCCGCCGCTCCGGGTTCCACCTGCTGCTGCTGGCGGCGCTCGCCGCCATCGCCTGCGCGGACCTGAGCATGCTCAGCAAGGCCGAGGTCGAGCGCATCTGGCTGCCCTTCACCATCTGGCTCACCGCGGCGCCCGCGCTGTTGCCCGTCCGGTCGCACCGGGTGTGGCTCGCGCTCAACGTCGCCGGCGCCCTGTTGCTCAACACCCTCATCGTCACGAACTGGTAGGCGCGGCTACAGGCCGGCCGCCCGGGTCGCCTTCGCGAAGCGACTGGCGGGCCCGCACGCCTCGCGCACCGCGGCCACGTCGTCGACGACGTCGAAGTCGGCGAGCTCCGGCGCCGGGTACACTCCAATTCCCAAGTCGTGCAACGCCCGGTACGTCAGCAGTCCGGTATCGGGCTGCGACATCGGGACTGTGCGCAGGCACTCGGCCGCTTCGGGGCTCCGCAAACCGAGCACCCACCAGCCGCCGTCAACGGCCGGCCCGAGCACCGCCGGCGCCTCTTGCAAGCGTCGCGCGCAGTCGATCAACATGTCGGCGGTCACCTGCGGGGTGTCCATTCCGATCTGCACCACCGGATAGCCGTCCGCGGCGTCGGCATGCGCGTTGGCGAGGCGGTCGGCGAAGTCTTCGCCGCGCTGAGGAATCACCGTGAAGGACCGCAGCCGTTGCCGGATCTCGTCGGCGGCGGCTGCGGCGCTCAGGTCGCCGGTCATCGCCACCACCCGGGTCGCCACAGGCGCGGCGGCCACCGCGTCCAGCGTGTCCAGCAGTGCGGCGGCGGCGACTTCGGCGGCAACGAGGTCCCCGACCGTCGCCGCGAGCCGGGTCTTGGCCCGGCCCGGCTCGGGTGCCTTCGCGACCACCAGCAGCGTCACCGGCAGTGTCACGAGATCACCTTCCAGAAGTCGAGGATCGCGGTGATGCTCCCCCGCAGCGAACCGCTGACCTTCGACTTACCGCCGGTGCGGGGGCCGTAGCTGACGTCGAATTCGACCACGCGCCAGCCGGCGGCCGCGGCCCGGACCAGCAGCTCCAGCGGGTAACCCGAACGTCGGTCGGCGACACCGAGATTCAGCAGCGCCTCGCGCCGGGCCACCCGCATCGGCGCGATGTCGTGAACCGGCAATCCGTGGCGCGTGCGCAGCCGCCAGCTCATCACCACGGTGCCGACCCGGGCCACCCACGGCCAATGCAGCCCGGCTACCGGCCGGCGCCGTCCGATCACCAGATCGGCACCCTGCTCGAGCGCGGCGACCAACCGCGGCAACTCCCCGGCGTCCATCGAGCCGTCGGCGTCGATCACCGCCACGATCGGCGTCCTCGCGGCCACCACGCCCGCGTGCACCGCCGAGCCGTACCCGGCCCGCGGCTCGACCACAACCTCGGCGCCGTGCCGCCGCGCGACCCCGGCGGTGTCGTCGGTGCTGTTGTTGTCGACGACCAGCGCCCGGTATCCGGCGGGGATGGCCGCCAGCACCGCGGGCAGCGACTCCTCCTCGTTGAGACACGGCAGCACCACCGTGACGGCCTCGGGCATGGACGCCTCAGAACCCGCGATGGATGCGTGGCTCCTGCGGGGCGAGCGTTTGCGGGTTCTGCGTGTGCGGCGCCGCCGTCGTTTCGTGCGTGCTCGGCGGCGGCGCCTGGGTTGTCGGCGCTTGGGTCGAGGTGTACGGCTCCTTCGAGCTCGTCGGCGGGGTGGTCGTGGTCACGTGCGGTGTCGTTGTCGTCGGCGTGGTCGTGGTTGGCGTTGTGGTGGACGGCTCCGTCGTGGTGGGCGTCGTCGTGGTCGGTGTCGTGGTCGTCGGTGTCGTGGTAGTGATCGTCGTCGTGGTCGTCGGCGTCGTGAACGTCGGCGGGTTGTATGGGGGATACACCGGGACCGGAACGATGATCGGGACCGGAACGGGCACAGCGGGATTCGGGTTGGGTACGAAGCCGGGCGACACCGGCGCAGCGGGGACGGCCGGCCCGCCGCCCTGTGCCGGAATAAGACCGTTGGCGTCCGGGATGACGCCGCCCTGGAAACCCGCGTTGGGCTGATCAACCGGGGGCGGTGGCACCGGCGCCTGCTGCTGGGTCGGCAGCAACGGCATGAACTTGCCCGGGGCGGCGTTCTGGTGTCCCACCACCGGCTGTTGACTCGCGGTGGGACGGACCGCAATGGCCACCGCGGCGGCCAGCGACGCGAAACCGATGACCGCGAAGGCGAGCACGGCATTGCCCACCACCAAGGATCGGCGGCTCAACCGCGAGGGGATGGCCGTGGTCTCGTCGAAGTCGTCGACGTCGTCGTATTCGGGGCCGTACTCGTCGCCGGCGAACGGCTCGGCATCGTCGGTCATCGAGTACGCCAGCTGTGGTTCCTCCACATCTGCCGGCGGCACGAGCGTCGTCTCATCCCCGGTGAGCCCGGGCGCCATGGCGGTCTCATCCCCGGTGAGCCCGGGCGCCATCGCGGTCTCGTCGCCGGTGAGTCCCACGGCCGGCGCCATCGCCGTGGCATCCCCGGCCGACAACGCCGTCTGCGCCGCGGCGGCCATCGCCGCGCCCCGGGCGATCGCGAAGGAGGGGTCGTCGGCGACCTGCACCCGCATGGTCGACGCATCGCGGAACTGGTCGGCGACCTGGGCCAGCTCGGGCGAAGCGCCCACCAGGTACACGTCGCCCGGGGCGTCGGCCTGGGCGCTGAGTTGGGCCATCATCGTGTTGAACATCGCGGTCGCGTCGCCGCCGGCGACCGCCTCCCTGGCCAGCACGGTCGGCGGCGCGTTTTGGTCATCGGCGGAACCCGGCACCGACAGCGTCGCCGTCGCGTCGTCCAGCACCAGCGCGGCGGCGCCGGGGCGGCCGGCCGCGCGCATCAGGGCGGCCACCGCCTGCGAATCGGAGAGCAACGCGACGTTGGAAACGCCGGAATCTTCCAGCGCCTGCCGTAGCTGGCCGGCCCGAGGATCGTCGCTCCAGCACACCCGGGTGCCGACCAGCCGGTGGTTCTCGTCCGCCAGGAGCCGATTGGTGCCCACCACCGTCTCGGTGAGTTTGCCGACCGGGTTCTCCTCCAGGTCGACGACGGATTGGTCGATCACGTCCGCGCCCGGCCCGACAAGCGCCAAGCGGGCAACCGGGCCCGTGACCGCGACCCCCAACACGACGTCCATCCCGGTTCTCCTTCGGCTGGCTACCCCACGACCAGCAATGTCCCGGCATCATTACACTTGCGATACCGTTGGCAGTATCCGTTATTCGGGCGACAATGTTTGCCCATAGCGCAGCGTAACCAGCTTCTCGAACGACAGGACGGTCGCGGGGGAATCTGCGAGGGCGTCCGAACGGAGAATATGTTCGCAAGCGAGCAGTCCGGCCGCCTCGGCAGGGTATTCACCCGCAGCGCGACCGAACCTGCGCCACGATTGACCGTCCTTGAATTCCGGGGGGCATGGTGATCCAGAGCAGTGACGACGCGCCGACCGGCCCCATCGATCCCGGTCAGGCGCAGCAAACCGCTCGCATCATCCGGCCGGCCGCCGGCGCTCCGCCGGTGGCGGGGAACGCGACGACACGGCGCTGGCACATCGTCAGCGACCTGACCGCGATCGCGCTGCTCGTCTTCGCGCTGTTCCTGCCGTGGAATCTGTACTTCGGCGTCGGGATCCCCGGCAGCAGTCCGACCCTCTTCGCGATGTTGCTCGCCGTGACCGCGCTGTCCGTCGTCGCCGTCGCCGTGGCCGGTTCCTGGAGGTCCTCCGGCGCGCGTTTCAACCCCGCGGGGGCGGGCCGGATTCGCCTGGGACTCAACGTCCCCTACGCGCTGCTGGTGCTGGCGTTCGTGGTCTTCGACGCGTTCGAGACCGTCCGGTTCGGTGGCACGGTCAACGTGCCGGGCGGGGTGGGGCCGGGGGCGTGGGTGGGAATCGCCGGCTGCATGCTGAGCGCCCAAGCGGTGGCCGCCGGCGCCCACACGGGACCGGTTCCCGAGGGCGACGAGCACACCGGCTGGCTGAGGTCGGCCCGGCTCATCGGCTACGCGTCGATGGCGTTGGCGGCGCTCAGCTTTGGCTTCAACCTGTACTGGCGGGTTCGCTACGCGCTGCAGAACACCGGCGGCGCCGGCGCATTCGGCAAGCAGAACGTGGCGGTCATTGTGACGGCGGTGGTGTACGGCGCCGTGGCGCTGGTGGCCGTGCTGGTCGCCGCCAGGTGGTTGCTGCGCAGCACCAGGGCCGGGCGGCTGGCCACCGTCGCGCTCGGCACGTCGACACTGGTCGCCGGGATCTTGGTGTGGATCCTGCCCCTGGGGCGGGATGTCGACGCGTTCCACGGCATCGCGCAGAACACGTCGACCGCCGGGGTGGGCTTCGAGGGCTATTTGGCGTGGGCGGCGGCCGCCGCGATGTTCGCGCCGCAAACCCTGTTCGGTCACCGCAACACGACCGGGGCCGAGGAGAGCGCTTGGCGGGTGGCGGCCCGAAATGGCTTGCTGCTCATCGCCGTATGGAGCGTGGGCTCGATGCTGATGCGGTTGACCGACCTCTTCGTCGCCGTGAGCCTGGACTACCCCTTCTCCCGGTACGACAGCATGGTCCTGGCCGCGTTCGATCTGGCCACCGCGGTGCTGGCGATCTGGCTGCGCATCAACCTGCGCCACGCCGCTCACTCGGCGCGACTGATCTCGTCGCTGTGCGGTCTGGTCGCCACGCTCAGCGTCGCCCGCGTCGTCGTGGGCGTGGTGCTGGCGCCACGGTTCGCGGACTCAGCCAACTCCCCCGCGCAGCACCCGGTCTACGGCAACAACCTCGCCCAGCAGATCACCAGCACCTTCGATGTGACGCTGTGCGGACTGGCGTTGTGCATCCTGGGGGCCGCCATCGTCACCGGGCAGCTGCGCGGCCGCCGCGTGCGCCGCCGCCGCGCCGTCCCCAAGCCCGCCGTGCCGGCGGGCGGCGCTCCGGCCGCGCCGAGGGCGCGGGTCCCGGTGGGCCACGCCGCCCCGCCGTCGGCCGCGGCCACCACCCGGATCACCACCGGCCCGCGGCTCTTCCGCGGCGACGACTCCGCGACGCGACAGATTCCGGTCCAGAAGCCCAAGATCTACCGGCCGCCGCAGGCGTAGGGCGCTCAGCGCAGCGGGGCGAACGCAAACTCGCGCAGGCCCTCGGCCGGGTCGATGGCCGCGCGGAAGCCGAGCACCTCGGCCGCCCGGGACGGATCGGCGACGATGTGGCGCACGTCGCCGCTGCGGTACTGGCCGGTGATCACGGGCGAGAGTGCACCGCCGCGCGCGTCGCACAGCGCGCCGGCCACCTGCAGGATGGAGACGGGCCGCCCGGAACAGACGTTGACCGCGGTGAATCCGTCGATCTCCTGGGTCGCCGCGAGGTTCGCGGCGGCCACATCGTCGACGTGGACGAAGTCCCGCATCTGGCCGCCGTCCTCGAAAACCCTTGGCGGCTCGCCCCTTTCGAGCGACGACCGGAAGATGGCCGCCACCCCGGAATACGGGGTGTCGCGCGGCATCCCGGGGCCGTAGACGTTGTGGTAGCGCAACGCCACCACCGAACCGCCCGTCGACTCCGACCACGCCAGCGCGTAGTGCTCCTGCGCGGTCTTGCTGGCCGCGTACAGGCTGCGCGGTCGCAGCGCGGCGTCCTCGTCGACGAGGCGCCACTGCAGTTCCTCATCCCCGATCGGGCAACGGTGTTCGAAGCTCCCGGCGTCGAGGTCGGCGCGCCGCCGCGGCAACGGGTCGACGTGTCCGTGCTGCCCGCAGTGGTAACGGCCCTGCCCGTACACCACCATCGACGACGCCAGCACCAGGCGGCGCACCCCGGTGGCGAACATCTGCGCCAGCAGGACCGTGGTGGCGAAATCGTTGTGGCCGCCGTAGGCGGGGGCGTCGGCGGCGTCCACGCCCGCACCGACCATCGCCGCCTGGTGGCAGACCAGGTCCACCCCGTCCAGCAGGGGCGCCAGGGCGTCGGCGTCGCGGACGTCGACGCGGTGACATCCCTGCGGCAGCACCGGATTCGGGCCGTGGGCCGCCGGTAGCAACACGTCGACGCCGACCACGTCGTGGCCCGCCGACCGCAGCGCCGCGGCCACCCGCGAACCGATGAAACCGGCCGCCCCGGTGAGCAACACCCTCACGGCAGCTCGAGGGGCAGCGTGACGCCGGTGTGCGGCAGGCAGTGCGTGCAGTTGTGTTCGTCGGCGACGCGGCCGATGGCCTGGCGCACCAGCTCCTTGAATCCCCCGATGTTCTTCTCGAATTCGGCGAACACCTCGACGGTCGTCACGCCCTCGCCGGCCGCGATACCGGCGTCCAGGTCGGTGACCAAAGCGATTGTGGCATAGCACATTTCGAGTTCACGCGCGAGCACCGCCTCCGGGTAGCCGGTCATGTTGACCAGCGAGAACCCGGCGGAGGCGAACCACTGGCTTTCCGCGCGCGTGGAAAACCGCGGGCCCTGGATCACGACCATGGTGCCACCGTCGACCACATTGGGCAGGCCGGCCACCGCGGCGCGCAGGGTGGGGCAGTACGGGTCGGCGAAGTCGACGTGGATGCCGCCGGAGTCGAAGTACGTGTCGGGGCGGCCGCTGGTGCGATCCACCAGCTGGTCGGGCACCACCACCGCGCCCGGTCCGTTGTTGAGGTTCAGGCTGCCGACGGCGCACGGGCCGAAAACCCGTCGCACCCCGAGCTTGCGCAGCGCCCACATGTTGGCCCGATACGGCACGGTGTGCGCCGAGAACTGGTGTGTGGTCCCGTGCCGGGGCAAGAACGCGACCTCGTGTCCCCCGACGGCGCCGATCGTCACCGGGGCGCTGGGCGGGCCGTACGGGGTGTCGACGTCGACGGCGCGGGTGTCGGACTCGAAGAAGGTGTAGAAGCCGCTGCCGCCGATGACTCCGAGCATCAGCCCATTGTGGTGCATGGCCCCACGCCGATCGCGGGTGCGGGGGCGCGCCGGGCCCCTGGCAGGATGCGTGCGTGGCCAATTTCGGGCAGTGGATCTCTGGTGCGCGGCCGCGGACGCTGCCCAACGCGGTGGCGCCGGTGGTCGCGGGCACCGGCGCGGCGGCGTGGCTGGGATCCGCGGTGTGGTGGAAGGCGCTGCTGGCGCTGGCCGTCGCGGTCGCGCTGACCGTCGGTGTCAACTACGCCAACGACTACTCCGACGGCATCCGCGGCACCGACGACGACCGGGCCGGCCCGGTGCGCCTGGTGGGCTCGCGGCTGGCGTCCCCCCGCTCGGTGCTGGCCGCCGCGGTGGCGAGCCTGGCGTTCGGGGCGGCGGCCGGCCTGGCGCTCGCGCTCGTCAGCGCGCTGTGGCTGATCGCCGTGGGGGCGGTGTGCATCGCCGGCGCGTGGCTGTACACGGGCGGCTCGAAACCCTACGGCTACGCCGGTTTCGGTGAGGTCGCGGTGTTCGTGTTCTTCGGCCTGGTGGCCGTGCTCGGCACCGAGTACACCCAGTCGCTGCGGGTGGACTGGGTGGGGGTGGCGCTCGCGGTGTCGATCGGGGCGTTGTCGTCGTCGGTGCTGGTCGCCAACAACCTGCGGGACATTCCCACCGACGCGCAGTCGGGGAAGATCACGCTGGCGGTGCGGCTGGGCGACGCCCGCACCCGCCTGCTGTACCAGGCGCTGCTGGCGACCGCCGGGATATTGACCCTGGTGCTGATGGCGGCGACGCCGTGGTGCGCCGTGGGATTCGTTGCCACGCCCCTGGCGCTGCGTGCGGCGGGTCCGGTGCGATCGGGACGCGGCGGCCGAGAGTTGATTCCCGTGCTGCGGGATACCGGGCTGGCCATGGTCGCCTGGGCGATCGCGGTGGCCGCGGCGCTGGCGCTGGCCGGCTGACCGAGCGTGCGCCCGCGGCGTTGACTGTGCACTGGCGGCGGCGTTTCGCGGCGTGTCGCCGCCGTAAATGCACACTCGAGTGAACTAGCGCGACCGGATCCGATAACAATGAGGGACCGGCGTCGGGGACCGATGGCCGTTCACAGCGAGCACCGATCGGGGACAGCAATGAAGCAGATCGCCGCGACCAGTGGACCGACGAACATCGGCATGCTCAGCGTCGGGGCGTACCGCCCCGAACGGGTGGTCACCAACGACGAGATCTGCGAGAACATCGAATCGTCCGACGAGTGGATCTACTCCCGCACCGGGATCAAGACCCGCCGGTTCGCCGCCCGCGACGAATCCGCCGCGTCGATGGCCACCGAGGCCGGACGGCAGGCGATCGCGAACGCCGGGTTGACGTCGTCGGACATCGACTGCGTGATCGTCGCGACCAGCACGCATTTTCTGCAGACCCCGGCCTGCGCCCCGGCCGTCGCCGCGGCGCTGGGCTCCACCGGCGTGCCCGCGTTCGACGTCTCGGCGGGGTGTGCCGGGTTCGGCTACGCGCTCGGTGTCGCGGCCGACATGATCCGCGGCGGGACCGCCGCCAAGGTGCTGGTCCTCGGTTCGGAGAAGCTGTCCCCCACCGTGGACATGCAGGACCGCACCAACTGCTTCATCTTCGCCGACGGCGCGGCCGGAGTGGTGGTCGGCGAGACGCCCGATCAGGGCATCGGGCCGACCGTCTGGGGCAGTGACGGCGAGCAGGCCCTGGCGATACGCCAGGACATCGACTGGATCGACTACATGGACGCCCCCACGGGGCCCCGCCCGTTCCTGCGGCTCGAGGGCAGCGCGGTGTTCCGGTGGGCGGCATTCGAGATGGGCAAGGTCGGCCGGCAGGCGATGGACGCGGCGGGCGTCAGGCCCGATGAGATCGACGTGTTCGTGCCGCACCAGGCCAACAGCCGCATCAACGAGGTCCTGGCCAAGGGCCTCGAGTTGCGGCCGGACGCCATCGTCGCCAACGACATCGAGCACACCGGCAACACGTCGGCGGCTTCCATCCCCCTGGCGATGGCCGAACTGCTGGCGACCGGGGCGGCCAGGCCGGGCGACCTCGCCCTGCTGATCGGTTACGGCGCGGGCCTCAGTTACGCCGCGCAGGTCGTCCGGATGCCCAACTTCTGACCGGTCTCACGCGTCGTCGGTCGGCGCCTCACCCTGCAACCGCGCCCGCAATTGCTCGCGCTCCCGGCGCCGGCGCTCGCCGGCGATCGCCAGCGACGCGGTAGCGCGCCGGCGCAGCGGGCCGAACAGCCAAATGCCCAGGGGCATGGCGATGATGAGAGCGAACAACGCGGCGACCGCGATCGGAAACTGGCTGACACCCATCAGGCGCGCCACCCCGTAGATTGCCGCGGCAAGCGCCACCGCCAGCAGCAGCCGCGCCCCCGCGTAGAGCAGAACGTCGACGACCGCCCGACGGCCGGCGCGTTGCGGCCCGCCCTCGTCCACGCGGTCCCCAGCGCTGTTGTCGCTAGCTCCTTCTGACACAGGGGAGAGCCTACGACGCGGGTATATTCGTCAACGGAGGTGTTGAGTGCTCTACCTGCTGCTCGTCCTGATGTTGGGGACGCTGATCTACGTTGGCTGGCGGACGGCTCGGTCACAAACCAACCGGGCGAAGACGCGCGTTATCGGGCCGGACGACGATCCAGACTTCTTACGGCGGTTAGGGCACGGGGACAACAACCCCCGTTAAGGCTCGCTCTACGCGACTCCGGGATTGCGCTGGTCACCCGGGAACCCGTCGGCGACAATGGCCGCCAGCTCGGTGAGCGCCTCGCGGGTCGACCGCTTGAGCCGGTCCAACTCGATTTCGGCGCCCTCCTCGAGGTGCGGG
This sequence comes from Mycobacterium sp. 852014-50255_SCH5639931, assembly GCF_001665605.1. GTDB lineage: Bacteria > Actinomycetota > Actinomycetes > Mycobacteriales > Mycobacteriaceae > Mycobacterium > Mycobacterium paraffinicum. The sequence goes on along the minus strand of NZ_LZSV01000017.1, from coordinate 63,334 downwards.
TCGAACGGCACGATCTGAACCGCGCGGCAGCGGCGGGAGAAGTGGTCGACCACCTTGTTCATGTCGACCTTGCCCGTTCGCGACCGCACCCCGTTGATGACCGCGACCGAGTTGCGGACCATCTCCTCGTGGCCGTGCGCGTCCAACCAGTCCAGCGTCGCCGACGCGCTGCGGGCCCCGTCGATGGATCCCGAGCTGACCACGACGAGAACGTCGGCCTTCTCCAGTACCGACGACATCACCGAATGCAGCAGTCCCGGGCCGCAGTCGGTGAGCACCAAGCCGTAGAACCGCTCCAGGACGTCCAGGACCCGGGTGTAGTCGTCGGCGCCGAACGCCTCCGAGATGGCCGGGTCGGTCTCCGACGCCAGCACCTCCAGCCCGCTCGGGCCCTTCGAGGTGTAGCGGCGGACATCGCTGTAGCGCTCGATGCTGCCGGCGTCGTGCAGCAGCTGGCGCACCGTCGCCGCCGTCTCCAGCGGGATCTTCTGGCTCAGGGTGCCGCGGTCCGGGTTGGCGTCGACCGCGACCACCCGGTCACCGCGGATGGAGGCGAAGGTGGCGCCCATGGTCGCGGCGATGGTCGTCTTGCCGACCCCGCCCTTGAGCGACAACAGCGCGATCCGGTAGCACCCGCGCAACGGCCGGTTCACCTGCGCCACCAGGTTGTTGTAGCGGGCGGCCCGGGGGCCCTCCCCGAGGTTGATCAGGTGGCCGGACAGTTCGTAGAGCAGTCGCCGCCAGCCTTCGGAGGGCGGCGGCTTGACGGGCCGCAGCAGCATGCCGGTGGACAGCTCCGGGTACGGCGTGTGCGGCAGCGGCTCCGGGCGCGGCGGGGCTTGCGGGGGCGGCGCGTCGGCCGGGCCCGTGTAGTAGGCGCCGTACGCGGTCGGGTCGACCCGCGGGATGCCGGTCACCGGGGTGGCGTCCCACGGCGGCATCCCCGCGGGCCTGGGCGTGGTGGGCGGCGGCGCCTCGCGCCGCTCGGGGCCGGGGACCCGCCGCTCGGTGCGGAATCCGGCGAAGGCGCGAGTCGGCGCTTCGCCGCCGTCGGCCAGCGACTCGTCAGCGTTTTCCGGCGACGGCGAGGCGGACAACTCCTGCGGAGGCAATTGCGTCGTCGGTTGATCGGGCGTCCCGACGCCCGTCATTGGATGGTCGGACACGTGCACTCCCCCTTGTTGTGTTACTTGGGTCGGTCGCTGCGGTCACCCCACGCCCGCATACGAATGCAGGCCCACAGTCACCAGGTTAACGAAGAACAGATTGAAGACCATGGCCACGAACCCCGCGACGTTGATCCAGGCCGCCTTCCTGTCGCGCCAGCCCGCCGTCGACCTGGCGTGCAGGTACGCGGCGTAAATCACCCACGCGACGAAGGACACGGTCTCCTTGGGGTCCCAACCCCAGTACCGGCCCCAGGCCTCCTCGGCCCAGATCGCCCCGAAGATGACCCCGAAGCCGAACACCGGGAAGGCGAAGATCGTGGTCCGGTAGGCGACGCGGTCGAGGGTCTGCGCGTCGGGAAATCGCCGGACGATCCGGGCCAGGGCGCCCTCGGCCCCGGGTTCGCCCAGCCGAGACGTACGCAACAGGAACAGGATGCTGGCGATGCCGGCGACCATGAACACCCCGGAGCCCAGGCTGACCACCGACACGTGGATGGGCAGCCAATAGGACTGCAGGGCGGGCATCACCGGCGCGGCGTTGGTGTAGAGCCAGCGGCCGGACACCGTGAGCAGGATCAGCACCGGCACCAGCAGGAAAACCCACAGCGGGCGGTACTGCGGGCGGCGCAGGACGAAGGCCCCGGCAAGCAGGGCGCACATGCAGGTCAGGTTGATGAACTCGTACATGTTGCCCCACGGCGGCCGCAGGGTGGCCAGGCCGCGCAGCACGATGCAGGCGAGCAGCAGCCCGATGCCGAGGTAGACGACGGCCAGCCCGGCCCGCCCCACCCGTTCGTCCAACGGCCGGCCGGGCGCCTCCTCGACGATGCCGGGGGTGAAGCTGTCGGAGGACACCGCACCGACCAGCATCTGCTCGCGCCGGTCGACGCGGCGGCCGCCGGCGTAGGCCAGCTCGAAGGCCAACAGCAACAGCGCGATGACGAGCGCCACCACGGCCGAGGTGAAGGCCCAGTCGGAGTACCGCGCCAAGCCGATGTTGACGTGCACCGTGTTCATTTGACGTCCACCTGAGAACTCCTTTTGGACGCGGGCGGCTTGGGTGACTGCGCCGCGCCGGGCTCATCCAGGCCGGTGAGCACCCGCTCGGTCAACCGCTCGAACTCGTCGCCCCAGCCGGAGTTGTCGGTGCGCGCCAGCCCGCCCAGTTCGACGTTCACCGTACCGGCCCCCGGGGTAAGCCTGACCCACACCCGGCGCCGGCGCACCAGCAGCGATACCACCAGGCCCGCCATCATCGTGATGGCGAAGACCAGCACCCAGGCCTGCCCGGGGTCGTGGGATACCTGCAGGTTGACGAACGGCACGGCGCCGTCGAAGCGGACGACGGTCCCGGCCGCCGGACCCTGGTCGATCCGCACCTCCTGCCCGGCGCGCAGGTTGACACGCTTTTCCCTGGTCAGCCTGCCCTGCTGGATCAGCCGCGGATCGAGCGTAAACAGCGATTGCGGTCGTCCGGTGTCCAGCCCGGTGTCACCGCGGTAGATGTCGACGGCCACCGCGGGGGCGTTCAGGGCCGGGAAGCGCGACGACAACAGCGTGCCGTCGAGCTGCTCGGTCGGCGCCAGCAGGCCCTGGATCGCGATCTCGTGCTGTCGGCGATCGGCGGCGTTGGGATAGCTGCCCGCGGGCGGGTCGATGCGCGCCACCCCCGACGAGAGCAGGGTCTGCGGGTTGTCGGGTCGCCATTGCACGGTCGACGAGCGCGTCTGACCGTCCGGGAAGGTCACGGTGAAGGAGGGTGCGTAGCCGTGGCCTTGCAGGTACACCCGGTCACCGCCGACCCGCAGCGGGTGGTTGACCTCCAATAGGTAGTGCCGCCAGCTGTTGGCCGCCAGATCGTGCCCGGCCTGGTAGTCGATGTCGGCGGCGAACGAGGTGGCCTGCCCGGACGGCAGGTAGTGCGCCTGAAAGTCGTTGACGCGTATGCAGATCGGGTTGAGCGACGTGCCGTCGACGGTGTTGCCGGCGCGGAACGAGTCGAATGCGGCCGGCGAGGCCGAGCAGAAGCCCGGGCCGGAGTCGGCGATCACGATGACGTTGCCCTCGTATCCGAACAGCTTGCCGACGGCCACCGCGACCAGCAGGCCCAGCAACGAGAAGTGGAAGGCGATGTTGCCGAACTCGCGCAGATAGCCCTTCTCGGCGGACACCTCGACGGCTTCACCGTCATGCCTGATGGCCGTGCGCCAGCCGCGCAGCCGGCCGGTGATCTGGTTCGCCAGCGCGTTCAGTTCGTCGGCGTCGGCTTCGATCTCGGCGCTGGCGTGCTTGGGCAGCCGGGCCAGGTTGCGCGGGGCGGCCACCGGGGTGGCGCGCAGGCTGCGGGCGTGCTCGATCATCCGCGGGGTCAGGCAGCCGACCAGCGAGACGAACAGCAGGACGTAGACGGCGGTGAACCAGAAGCTGGAGAACACGTTGAAGGCCTGCAGCCGATCCAGCCATGGCCCGATGACGCGGTGGGCCTTCAGGTAGTCGTCGACCTTGCCGGCGTTGAGGCTGCGCTGCGGCAGCAGCGCCCCGGGGATCGCTCCCAGCGCGAGCAGGAACAGCAGCACCAGCGCGGTGCCCATCGACGTCAGCGCGCGCCAGGTGTTGCGGGCCCAAGCGAGAACTTGCCTCAAATCGGCAGCCTCACGTCGGACACGAAGGCGTCGCGCAGCCACGAGACGAAGTCGTTCCACGCGCCGCTGACCAGCAGCGCACCCACCGCGATGAGCAGCGCGCCCCCGAAGATCTGGATGGCCCGGGTGTGGCGGCGCAGCCAGCCCAGCGCCCCCACCGCGCCCGCCGAGCCGAAGGCCAGCAGCACGAACGGGATGCCCAGCCCCAGGCAGTACGCGATCACTAGCGTGATCCCCCGAGCCACGCTCGCGCCGTCGGTGGCCGAGGCCACGGTGATCACCCCGGCCAGCGTCGGCCCCAGGCACGGCGTCCAGCCCAGCGCGAACACCGCGCCCAGCAGCGGTGCCCCGGCGACCGTCGTCAGCTGCCGCGGGCTGAACCGGGCCTGGCGCTGCAGGGCGGGAACGAGGCCGACGAACACCAGCCCCATCACGATCGTCAGCACGCCACCGACCCGTTGCAGCAGCAGCTGGTTGGTGATCAGCGCCGTCGTCATGCCGAGGACGGCGACGGTACCCAGCACGAACACCGTGGTGAATCCGGCGACGAACAGCGCCGCCGAGCCCGCGACCCGCCACCGCGCCGACGGTGGGGCCTTGATGGCGCCGGGCGGCGGCTGCTCGTCCACGCCCACGACGGCGGCCAGGTAGGACAGGTAGCCGGGTACCAGCGGCACCACGCAGGGCGAGGCGAACGACACCAGCCCCGCCAGCAGGCACGCGCCGAGGGCCACCAGGAGCGGTCCGGCGGCGGCGATCTGGGTGAACCCGCTCACTCCTGGGCCACCTTCTGCACCACGGGCTGCAGGTCGGCCGCCAGCAGTTCGCGCAGGAATACCGCCGCGACCCGGTGCTGACGGTCCAGGACGAGCGTGGACGGGATCACGGTGGTCGGGTACTTGCCGCCGAACGCGATCAGCGTGCGCATCGCCGGGTCGTAGATGGAGGGGAACGTCACGTGGCGGTCGTTGACGAAGTCCAGCGCTGCCTGCCGGTTGCTGTCGCGCACGTCGATGCCGAGAAAGGACACCCCCTTGTCGCGGGTGGCGTCGTACACCTGCTGCAGTTGGCTGACCTCGGCCCGGCATGGGCCGCACCACTGCCCCCAGATGTTGATGACGACGACGCGGCCGGCGAAGATCGGATCGTCCAGCGACAGCGGGTGAGCGGGGTCCGCCAGGTCCGGCCCGGACAGCGGACCGGGGTGGCCGCGGCCGGACGGGGGGTTGTAGTAGATGTCGGTCTTCCCGCCGGGCGAGACGAATTCGAACGTGCCGCCCTGCGCCACCGCGTCGCGACCGGAAGAACAGCCGACAACCAGGGTCGTCAGTACGACCCCGGCCGTCGCCAGTCGCCGCATGATCAAGCGCCCGCCGGTTCCTGGTACTCGACGTCGACCAGCCGCTCCCCCTCGTACACCAGGGTGGTGATCGAGCACAGCCCGCACTCGCGGCGCCGCGGGTCGTGCCACAGCCGCCGGCCGGTCAGGTGCAGCCGCAGCGTCCACACCGGCAGCTGATGGCTGACGCATACGACCTCGCTGCCGGCTGCGCGGGCTCGGGCCTTGTCCACCGCGGTCGCCATCCGCGCCGCGATCTCGGCGTACGGCTCGCCCCACGACGGGGTGAACGGATTGCGCAGCTGCCACCAGACCCGCGGGTCGCGCCAGGCGCCGTCGCCGGGGCCGACGCGGCGGCCCTCGAAGAAGTTCGCCGATTCGATCAGGTCGTGGTCGGTGTCCACGGCCACGTCGTACTTGGCGGCGATGGGCGCGGCGGTTTCCTGGGCCCGCTGCAGCGGGGAGGCGACCACCGCGACGATGTCGCGGCCGGACAGCGCATCGGCGACCGCGGCCGCCTGCTCACGGCCCCGGTCGGACAGGTGGAACCCGGGCAGCCGGCCGTAGAGGACGCCGCTGGGGTTGTGCACCTCGCCGTGGCGCACGACGTGGATGCGGGTTTGCTCGGCCATCAGGGCTTGTCCTCCTGGGCGGCCGCGCGGGCCGCGTTGGGCAGGGCGTCGGCGATCCGGTCGAACGCCGTGTCGTCCAGCGCCGCCGAGACGAACCATGCCTCGAAAGCACTGCAGGGCGGGTAGACGCCCGCGTCCAGCAGGGCGTGGAAGAACGGCGGATAACGCCACGTCTGGCTGGCCCGCGCGGACGCGAAGTCGGTCACCGGCGCGTCGCCGAAGAACACGCTGAGCATGTTGCCCGCCCGCGAAAGTTGGTGCGGCACAGCGGCGCTGGTCAACGTCTCGGAGAGCAGGCCGGCCAGCCGGTCGGCGTTGGCGTCCAGCGCGGCGTAGACGTCGGCGTCGGCGGCGCGCAGCGTCGCCAAGCCGGCGGCCACCGCCACCGGGTTGCCCGACAGCGTGCCGGCCTGATACACCGGCCCCAGCGGCGCCAGCCGCTCCATCACCTCGGCGCGCCCGCCGAACGCGGCCGCGGGCAGTCCGCCGCTCATCACCTTGCCGAAGGTGAACAGGTCGGCGGCGACGGGATCGATTCCGTACCAACCACTTCGGCTGACCCGGAAACCGGTCATCACCTCGTCGACGATCAGCAGCGCGCCATGCTCGGCCGTGATCGCGCGCAGCCCGGCGTTGTACCCGGCCGCGGGCGCGACGACGCCCATGTTGCCCGGGCTGGCTTCGGTGATCACCGCGGCAATCTGGTCGCCGAATTCGGCGAACACCCGCCGCACGGCGTCGATATCGTTGTACGGCAACACAATCGTGTCGGCCGCCGCCGCGCCGGTGACCCCGGGCGAGGACGGCAGACCCAGCGTCGCCACCCCGGAGCCCGCGTCGGCGAGCAGCGCATCGGCGTGGCCGTGATAGCAGCCGGAGAATTTGACGATCTTGGGCCTGCCGGTGAACCCGCGGGCCAGCCGGATCGCGCTCATCGTCGCCTCGGTGCCGGAGTTGACCAGCCGTATCCGTTCGACCGGCGCCACCCGCCCGATGATCTCGGCGGCCAGCTCGCTCTCCGACGGCGTGGGCGCGCCGAACGACAGCCCATGAGACGCCGCCCGGACGACCGCCTCGACGACGGCGGGGTGCGCGTGGCCCAGGATCATCGGGCCCCAGGAGCAGACCAGGTCGACGTAGCGGTTGCCGTCGGCGTCGGTGAGCCAGCACCCGCGGGCCTCGGTGATGAAGCGCGGGGTCCCGCCCACCGCGGTGAACGCGCGCACCGGGGAGTTCACCCCGCCGGGGATGACGGCGCAGGCATCCTCGAACAACCGGGCCGACGCCGCCGTCGTCGCGGCGTGCGCGGTCGCCTGGTCACTGCTTCCCATGACAACCAGTGTCCCAGCCCCCGCGGCCGGTTCAACTACAGGGTGTAGCAGGAAGGGTTAGGCATCGCCTTGCCGCTCCGCTTGCTGCGCGGCCTGGAAGTCACGCCGGGCGGCCTCGCGCTCTCGTTCCGCGGAGCGCCGGTGCTCGTCGACGTCCCCGAGCCCCTCGTCGACCGCCAGCTCGTGCACTTCGGCGGCCCGCTCGTGCGCGGCGGCGGCCTCGTAGTGACGCTGCCGCTCCCGGCGGTGCGCCTCCTGATCCCGCTCATGCGCATGCTGGGCGCGGTCGGTCGCGCGCTCGACGTCTTCGCAGGTGACGGGCTTGCGCGCCGCCAAGTCTCGGCCCCTGAGCAGCAACTCCTCGGCACGCTGGGCCGCTTCGTTACCTGGCGAGTCGCCCATGTTCAGACACTAGACCCGATCGCAGCCAAGAGTTGGGTTGATACCCGGCGGCGCAGGCGAGTTGGATAGCGGTATGCAGATGCCGCAGGGGCTCGCCCGATTCAACCGTCGCGTCACCAATCCGGTTCAGCGGCTGTGGGCCGGCCGGCTGCCACCGTTCGCCATCGTCGAACACGTCGGCCGCCGCTCGGGCAAGCCGTACCGCACCCCGGTGAATGTGTTCAGCACAGATGTCGACGGCAAGCCCGGGGTGGCGATCCTGCTGACCTACGGGCCGGACCGGGACTGGCTGAAGAACCTGACCGCGTCGGGAGGCGGCCGCATGCGCCGCAACGGCAAGAGCTTCGGCATCGCCGAGCCGCGAGTGGTCACCAAGGACGAGGCGGCCCGGTATGTGACACGGGGCCGCTCGGTGTTCGCCCGGCTGCCGTTCGAGCAGGCGGTGATGCTCACCAGGACCGAGTGAGGTGGTGCCCGCACGCCCGGAAGGTCGTCAAGCCCCAGGAGTCGTCCGGCGGGCCCGCGCGCGCCGTTTGCCCTCGTGCATCGCGGCCACCCGGGCGACCGGAATCGCGCGGCCCTGCTCGATCAGATCGTCAGGCAGACGCTGCGGATCGGGCATGTGCTCGGCCCACGGGTCGCGCCCGGCAAGGGCATCGATCGCCGTGTGGATGGTGAAGTCGCCGGGGCGTGCGGAATCGAGATCCGACCAGGCGAGCGGAAAGGACACCGGCATGCCCGGGCGCAGGCGCGGGCTGTAGGCGGCGACGACGGTCGCCCCGCCGGTCCGGGTGGAGTCGACGAACACCTTCCCGGCGCGGTCGGCCACGATGAAAGCCGTTGTCGCCCTTCGCGGGTCGAGTGCTTCGACGCGGGCGGCGAGCGCCCGGGTAGCCGCCGCGACGTCGTCCACCGCGGCGGCACCGTCGACCGGTACGAAGACGTGAATCCCCTTGGCGCCGCTGGTCTTCACCGCGCCCGCCAAGCCGCTGTCGGCCAACGCCTGCCGGACCAGGTGGGCGACGGCGACCACGGCGGGGAAGTCGTCGTCGGCCGGCGGGTCGAGGTCGAGCACCAAATGGGTGGGCCGACGCAGGTCATCGGCCAGTCCGAGCGACGGGTGGTATTCGAGGGCGCGCTGATTGGCCAGCCAAAGCAGCGTCCGCAGGTCATCGCAGACGACATAGTGCACTTGGCGTTTCGATGCTTCAGCCCATACCGGGACGGTCCGCACCCAGGCCGGTGCGTATTTCGGCACGTTCTTCTGCATGAATGCGGCTTGGCCCCGCAGCAAGCGCAACACCGTGAGCGCGCGACCGGCCAGGACGGGCAACATTCGGTCGGCCACCGCATCCAGGTAGTCGATCAGGTCGCGCTTGGTGGCTCCGGCGTCCGGGCTCAGCGGCTGGTCCAGGTTGGTCACATCAACACCGGCGGGGCGCTCGTCGGCTGTCATGACACACCGACCGGCGGTCCACACCAGCCGCGACGGGACCGACGCCCCGCGGCGCGGTTCACGGCGTGGGTCACATAGCAGAACACTAGGTCATCGGTCGACTTGTTCAACCGAACGCCAGCTGGCGCAGCACACGCAGAAATACGTTTCGGTCGCTGGTGGACAGCTGCCCAAGCCAGCGCTCCTCGCCGCTTTGGATGTCGCGCTGGGCGGCACTCTTGATCGAGCGTCCGGCGCTAGTGATCGCAAGCAGGCGCGCGCGACGGTCATCGGGATCGGGTGAGCGTTCGATGTAGCCGCGCTCCTGCAGTTCGTCGAGGATGGGAATGATGCGCGTCTTGTCGGCGCCGATCGCCTCGGCGAGAGCCGCCTGCGTGCGGATCGGCGAGCCGTCAAGCGCGCTGAGAATGACGTAACCCCACATCGACAGGCCGTGCGCCGCCAGCACCGGCCGCTCGGCGGCCACGGCTTGACGGGTCAGCGGCACGAGCATTGCCGCAAGATCTGGACGCGTCGACTTTCGTGCCATGTCGTGATGATAGACATTGGTATTTTATATGCATTGTCATATTACCTACTATCGCTTATTATTTTATCCGCACCGGTACGGGCCTGCCATCTGACATAGGAGCTGTCCATGACCACAACCCAACCCGGCGACGTCCTGGCCAACGGTGAGGATGGCCGGTCATCCTCGGGTGGGGCGAAAGCGGCCGGCCAACCGCCGATCACGCCCGGCGCCGGACTCATCAGCACCGACTGGCTGCCGGGCCCGTCCGACTCAACCCGGCTCCCGGTTGTGGTGAGTTTCACCGACTTTCATACCGAATCCGAAAAGGACTGGCAGCAGGTCGCCGAACTCGGTATCAAGCTGGCGGAAAGCTGGCCGATCATGCACGGGGCGGTCGGGCTGTGGCTCTGGGGCAAGCCTGCGGAGCGGCGCGGCGGATCGCTATCCGTCTGGGACAGCAGAAGCGATTTACGCCGTTTCATCCGTTGGCCGGTGCACGCCGAAATCGTGAAGAATTGGCGGGGACGGGTGCGGGTGGAATCGGCGACTTGGACTGACGAGCGATTCGTCCCGACGGTGACATGGCGTCGCGCCGAGGAACACATGCGGATGCCCCGCCGCATGGCGCCCGGTCGGCAAAGCACCGACGATTAACGGCCCGAGGCCTCAGTTCCCTGCTCGCCCGCGGGGATCGCGCCGCGACTACCGATTCGGCCGCGGGCGCGGGCGGCGAAGTACACCCCGATCACCACCGCCCACGACAACAGGCTGAGCCAGAGCTGGCTGCGCGCCGAGCGGTCGAAGGCCATCTGCACCAGCACGGCCGTGATACCGGCCAGGGTGAGGATGGACAACACCGGGAAGAACCACATCTTCACCCGCAGCTTTTCGGCGGGGGTGCGGCGGCGCAGGACGATCTGCGAAAGCGCGATCAGCCAGTAGACGAACAAGATGATGGCGCCCGAGGAGTTGAGCAGGAACAGGAACACGGTGTTGGGCGCGACGCGCGCCATGATGACGCAGCCGAACCCGACCGCCGACGAGCACAAAATCGCGATGTGTGGAACACCACGCCCGCTCAATCTGACCAACCGTGTCGGGGCCTCGCCCCGCTCGGCTAGCACGAACAGCATGCGCGACGCGGTATACAGTCCGGAGTTCAGGCAGGACAGCACCGCGGTGAGCACCACGGCGTTCATCACCTGGTCCGCGCCACGCAGCCCCAGGTGGTTCAGCGCGGCCACGTATGGCGAGGCGCCGAGTTCCACGGAGTCCCAAGGCAATATCGCCACCAGCAGGAACACCGACCCCACAAAGAAGACGCCGATCCGCGCCACCACCGATCTCGTGGCCTTCTGGACCGCCAGTTCCGGGTCCCGGCTTTCCGCGGCGGCCACGGTGACGATCTCGGCGCCGACCATGGAGAAGATCACCACCACAATGGCGGCGAAGACGGCCCCGACGCCCTTCGGGAAGAAGCCGCCGTGCGCGGTGAGGTTGGCCAGCCCGCCGTGATGGCCCGGCACGAGTCCCAGCACGAAGGCCGTGCCCACACCGAGGAAGATCACGATGGTCGCGACTTTGATTCCGGCGAACCAGAATTCGAACTCACCGAAGGATGAGACGGAGAACAGGTTGGTCGCTGTCATCAAGACCATCAGGCACAGCGACAGCAGCCACAGCGGCGCGTGAAACCAGTAGTTGAGGACCTTCCCGCCGGCGACGGCCTCGAAGCCGACCACGATCACCCAGAAGTACCAGTACAGCCAGGCAACCGAGAAACCCGCCCAGCCGCCCAGCGCCTTGACCGCGTAATCGGCGAACGATCCGGTCGACGGGTCCGCGGCCGCCATCTCGCCCAGCATTCGCATCACCAGGACGATCAGCAGGCCGCACAGCGCGTACGTCAGAAACGCCGCGGGGCCGGTGTCTTTGATCACCACACCCGAGCCGACGAACAAGCCGGCACCGATGACGCCGCCGAGGGCGATCATGCTGAGCTGGCGCTGTGACAGCCCTTGGCGCAGTTGCGGAGTGCTAGCCATGCCGGTCGGTGCAGCGGTGATCAGTCGAGGCGGGTGGCCACCACCGACCACACCGGGAGGTGCACCCGGTGGTCTTCCAGCAGGGGGTCGATGACGCCCAGCCGGTGTACCAGCGGCCGCATCCGCTGCAGAATCTCGCCCTGCTGCTCGGACGCGAGCGTCTTCATGGCGTCGAACGTCTCCTTGAGGAAGCGGGCCTGGTAGGTCGTGCTGCCCAGGTAGTCGATGCGCCATCCGTTGGCGCCGAACACCCGCTCGAAGTTGTCGGCGGGTATGGCCGTCCACTGCAGGCCGTTGACGTTGTGGGGGCTGAATTCGAACATGTACAGCCGCGCCCCGGGCCTGGTGGCCCGGTGCAGCGCCTGCGCGTACCGCGTCTGGGTGTCCTCGTCATTCAGGAACACGTGATAGAACGCGCTGTCCACCACCGTGTCGAATCGACCCTCGAAACCCTCTAGCCTGGTGGCGTCGGCCACCTGGAAATCGACCTGGACCCCGGCCCGCTCGGCGTTGCGCTTGGCGCGCTCGATAGCCGAGGGGGAATCATCGATCCCTGTTGCCGAATATCCATGCGCTGCAAAGTGAATGGCGTGATACCCGGGGCCCGTGCCCGGATCGAGTACGTCGCCGCGGATCCCGCCGTATGCCACCAACTGCTGCACGGCCGGCTGGGGGCCGCCGATGTCCCACGGAATCCACCCGTCGGTATGTTCTGCCTCGTCATACAGCGGCTCGAAACCGGCGACGTTCCCGTCAGTCATTGCCTTCTCGCTTCCTCGCGACTCCCGACGGGAACGACACTAGTGCGAAGTCAGCTCAAAGATGTAGGTCTTGCTCGCGGATCAGTGCCGTGGCGAGCACGCTGATGACGGCCGTCGCCACCAAGTACCCGCACGCCAGCCATGGCGCACCGCCGAGGGCCGCGATGAGCGCGGTCACGATCATCGGAGTAACGCCGGAGGCGTAGATGCCCGAGAACTGATACACGAACGACAGACCGGTGTAGCGCGTGCTGGTGGGATATAGCGACGAGTACAGCGTGCCCTGCGCCCCGTAGAACAGCGCGTGCACCACGCCGAACACGACGATCAGCGCCACCGCGAACCAGACCAGGTTCCTGGTGCCGAACAGCGCGAAGGCGGGGAACGCCGCGATGCCGTAGCAGGCCACGCCGGCCAGGTACACCCGGCGGGCGCCGAACCGGTCGGTCAGCGCCCCGGACACGGGCAGCAGCACCGCCATCAACAGGGCGGCGATGGTCACCACGACGAGTACCGACACCCGGTTGAAGCCCAACGCCCCGGTGGCGTAGCTGATCGCGAAGACGCCCCAGGTGTTGAACGCCGAGCCTTCGGCCCAGCGAGACAGCAAGCCCAACACGGTGTTTCGCCGCGAGCGGGGTTCGCGGACGATCTCGCGAATGGGCACCGTGGCCGTGGCCTCGAGCTCACGCAGCTCGCGGAAGGCCGGTGTCTCCTCGACCCGCAACCGCACCACGACTCCGATCACCACGAGCACCAGGCTGAGCAGAAAACCGATGCGCCAGCCGTAGGCGAGGAAGCGGGCCGGACCCAAGGCGATTTGCAGGAACGCGAAAATCCCTGTACCCAAAGCCAATCCGAGCGCCAGTCCGATCTGCGGGATCGCCCCGAAGCGGCCGCGCCGGCCCTTTGGGCTGTGCTCCACGGCGAGCAACACGGCACCGGCCCACTCGCCGCCGAGGGCGAATCCCTGCAGGATCCGCAGCGCCAACAGCAGCAGCGGCGCCCACACCCCGATCTGCGCGGCGGTGGGCAACACCCCGATCAACGCCGTGGCGACGCCCATGATCAGCATGGTCAGCGCGAGACTGCGTTTGCGACCGATCCGGTCGCCGATGTGGCCGAAGACCAGCCCGCCGACCGGCCGCATGACGAACCCGACGGCGAATGTCGCGAAGGCCAGCAGCGTGCCGACAAGTGAGCTCTCGCTGGGAAAGAAGACCTTGTTGAACACCAGGCCCGCCGCGGTCGCGTAGAGGAAGAAGTCGTACCACTCCACGGTGGTGCCCAACAGGCTGGCCGCGACGACGATGCGCAGCCGCCCGCGTTGCTGCGCTGCGGACTCTTCGACCGCGCGGGCGCTCGCGTTGAGGCCTGCGCCGGTCGCCGGCGCGGGCAGGGTGGCCGCCATGGTCTTAGTGGGCCGAGGCGACCGCGAACGGCGTCGCCGATGCCGGGTGCGGCTGGCCGTTGGGGCGGCGCCACAAGCCCATTCGCTCCAGCAGCGGCAGGACGCCCTCGCCGAACCAGTAGGCCTCTTCCAGGTGCGGATATCCCGACAGGATGAAGTGCGTGATGCCGAGTTTGGCGTATTCGGCCAGCCGTTCGGCGACCTCGGCGTGCGACCCGACCAACGCGGTGCCCGCTCCCCCGCGGACCAGCCCCACGCCGGCCCACAGGTTGGGTCCGACCAGCAGCCGGCTGCTGCTTCCGCCATGCAGGTCCAGCATGCGGCGCTGGCCCTCCGATTCGCTGCGGGCCAGGCTGGCCTGCACCCGCTCGACGTCGGCCGGGTCGACGGCGGCCAGCAGCCGGTCGGCCTCGGCCCACGCCTGCTCGGACGTTTCGCGGCTGATCACATGAATACGCAAGCCGTACTGCAGGATTCGGCCGGCGTCCCCGGCCAGCCCACGGATCCAGTCGAGCTTCTGCGCGACCGCCGAAGGCGGCTCACCCCAGGTGAGGTAGACGTCGCTGTGTTTGGCGGCGACCGGGCCGGCGGATGCCGACGATCCGCCGAAGAACACCGCCGGCACCGGATCGGGCGGATTGTTCAGCTGCGCGCCCTCGACGCGAATGTGCTCTCCCGCAAAGGTGACCGGCTGCGATGAGGTCCACAGTTGGCGGACCACGTGCAAGAACTCGGCGGTGCGCGCGTAACGCGCCTCTTTGTCGAGAAAGTCCCCGTAGGCCCGCTGCTCGTGCGGTTCGCCGCCGGTGACGACGTTGAGCAGCAGCCGCCCGCCGGAATGCCGCTGGAAGGTCCCGGCCATCTGGGCGGCCAGGGTGGGGCTCAGCAGCCCGGGCCGGAAGGCGACCAGAAACTTCAGCGTCTCGGTGGCCTCGACCAGCATCGCCGTCGTCAACCAGGCGTCCTCACACCACAATCCGGTGGGGGTGAGCACCGCCTCGAAGCCATTGTCTTCGGCGGCCGCACAAATCTGGTGCAGGTACTTCAGCGTGGCGGGCCGGTCCCCGGACATCGGCGTCCCGTGTCCGCCCGCCACCAGGTTCCGGGAATCACCGTAGGTCGGCAGAAACCAATGGAACGCCAGACTCATCCTCAATCCTCTTTCACTCCACGACGCCAGGCACGAAAGCTCCATCCTGCGGAACTTGCGTCCGGCACGGGAGGGTTGAAACCGTCGAGATTGCATCCCCGTCCGGAAGTGGTGGCGCCGCGGCGGGAGGCGTCCTGCCGGGGAATCGACCTAACCCGCCCCATACCCGTCTTTTCTCCTCTGGCACAAGGGAATAGCAGCGCGCGGCGATACCGGTAGGCGTCGCAATGATGGCCGTAGCACGGTGGCGCAACTCGGCCGCTAGACCCGCCCTCCGGTGCACCACAGGTAACCGGTTCATGACCGATCGGTCACGCGAGATCACACAAATGTTCCATTTCGGCGTGGCTCGGGCAGGAATGCCCGGTCAGCGCGGCATTATTGCGATCATGCCTGACCTGACACGCCGGGCGGTGCTGAGGGGAGCCGGCACCGGCCTGGGAGCCGCTGGCGTGTTCGCGTTAAGCGCCCTGCTCGATCCGGTCAGGCCGCTAGCCGCGACGTTGCCGCAGGCTCCCGCCCCGTTCGAGCCGTCGGCGGCGAGCAGCAACCTCCCGACCAAGCTCACGGGTTCGTTCGTCTCCGCCGCCCGCGGGGGGGTGAAGACGAATTACGTGATCGCGCTGCCGCCGGGCCAAACCGGGATGCTGCGACCCGTGATCGCCCTGCACGGCAAGGACGGCGACGCGAACATGATGCTCGATTGCGGCGCCGAGAGGGGCCTGGTCCAGCTGGTCAAGGAGGGCAAGCCGCCGTTCGCGGTGGTGGGCGTCGACGGCGGCAGCGACTCCTACTGGCACAAACGGGCCGACGGCACCGACTCCGGCGCCATGGTGCTCGACGAGCTGTTGCCGATGCTGTCCTCGATGGGTTTCGACACCTCCCGGGTGGGCTTCATGGGCTGGTCGATGGGGGGTTACGGGGCGCTGCACCTGGGCGCCAAGCTGGGGCCGGCGCGGACCGCGGGGATCTGCGCGATCAGTCCGGCGCTGTATACGTCGTTCGCCGACAGCGCCCCCAAGGCGTTCGACAGCGATGACGACTTTACGCAGAACAGCGTGCTGGGCGTGCCGGCGTTGTCGCAGATTCCGCTGCGCGTGGATTGCGGCACTTTCGACCGGTTCTATTCGGCCACCCGGCAATTCGTGAATCAGCTGAAGACGCCGCCGGCGGGCAGCTTCTCGCTGGGCGGCCACGACATCGTCTACTGGCGGGCGCAATTGCCCGGCGAGCTTGCCTGGATGGCGTCCTAGCGGAGACCATGAGCGTCCGGCCGAACGAACTCCCCACCCGTCCCGAGGAGCGGGCGGTGAAGCGGACCGGATTTCGCCCCGACATCGAGGGCTTGCGGGCGGTCGCGGTCATCGCGGTCGTGCTGTACCACGCGGGCATCCCGGGGGTAACCGGCGGCTACATAGGCGTAGACGTGTTCTTCGTCATTTCCGGGTTCCTCATCACCGGGCTGCTGGTCCGCGAAGTCAATGACACCAATACCGTTGCGCTGGGCCGCTTTTACGCGGCGCGCGCCCGT
Source organism: Mycobacterium sp. 852014-50255_SCH5639931 (assembly GCF_001665605.1). GTDB lineage: Bacteria > Actinomycetota > Actinomycetes > Mycobacteriales > Mycobacteriaceae > Mycobacterium > Mycobacterium paraffinicum. The sequence goes on along the minus strand of NZ_LZSV01000017.1, from coordinate 46,954 downwards.
CGCCTGCTGCCGGCAGCGGCCGTCGTCGGCGTCTTCACCGCCATCGGTGCGGCCGCCGTGCTGCCGCCGCTGCAGGCGCGCAGCGTGTTCCTCGACGGCATCGCCAGCGCCCTCTATGTCGGCAACTACCGGTTTGCCACCCAGGGCACCGACTACCTGACCGCGCACCTGGCGTCGCCGTTCCAGCACTACTGGTCCCTGGGCGTGGAGGAGCAGTTCTATCTGGTCTGGCCGGTCCTGATCATCGGCACGGCCTGGCTGGTGCGGCGCGTCCCGGCGCTGCGGGGCGCGGCGCCGTACGCGGTGGTCCTGGGAGTGGTCGGGGCGGCGTCGCTGGCGGCGGCCGTGCTGTGGACCCGGACGTCGCCGCCCTGGGCGTTCTTCTCGCTGCCGACCCGCGCCTGGGAACTGGCCGCGGGTGGCCTGGTGGCCCTTTCGATCCGGCACTGGCGTCACCTGTCGCTGCTGACCGCGTCGATCGCCGGATGGGGCGGCCTGGCGCTGATCCTGCTGACCTCCACGCAGCTGGACGCCCGGACCCCCTACCCCGGCACCGCCGCGCTGCTGCCGGTCCTCGGCACCGCGCTGGTCATCGGCGGCGGCAGCGTCACCCGCGGCCTGGGGGCCGGTCGGCTGCTGTGCCGGCCGGCGATGCGCGCGATCGGCCGGATCTCCTATTCCTGGTACCTGTGGCACTGGCCGGTGCTGCTGCTCATGCCGGCGCTGCTCGGTGAGCCCGCCGGCCTGCCGGCCAGGCTGACCGCGACGGCCGTCTCGGCGGGGCTCGCCATCATCACCCTGCACCTGGTCGAAAACCCCGGCCGGTTCGCCGCCGCCCTACGCCGGTCGGCGAAGGCGAGCCTGGCCGTCGCGGGCGCCGCCAGCGCGGCCGCCGCGTGCGCCTGCGTGCTGCTGCTGAATGTGATGCCGGTGCCGGTCGGTCACGGGATGGCCGCCCCGCGGGCCAACATCCTCGCGGTGCCTCCCACCGCCGCCCCCAACGTCAGCCCGCAGGAGGCCGCGGTGCGTGACGTCTTCGCGCAGGCCCGCGCGGCCGTCGCCGCATCGGCGAACCTGAAGGCCGTCCCCGCCAATCTGGATCCCCCGCTCGCCAAAGCGCCCGCCGACAAGGCCGCCGTCTTCGTCAACGGGTGTGTGCGCTCCTGGCGCGAAGTAGGGCAAAATGAGTGTGCTACAGGTGATTTCGCGTCTCCGACGACCGTCGCGTTGATCGGCGACTCGCACGCCGCCATGTGGGACCCGGCGTTCCAGCTGGTCGCCGAGCAGCGGCACTGGCGGTTGGAGACGCTGGCCAAAGTGACCTGCCCGCTGCAGGATCTGCACATCCTCAGCCCTTACCTGGGTCGCGAGTACACCGAGTGCGAGCAGTGGCGCGGCCAGATCATGGGCCGCCTGGCCGCCGAACACCCGCGCCTGGTCGTGGTCGACATGAGCCGGCGCTACGGCGCGGACTTCAGCTTCACCTCTTACGACCCCACCTGGATCGACACCTTGGGCCGGACCGTGGCGCAGTTGCGCAGCAGCGGCGCGGCGGTACTGATTCTGGGGCCCGCCCCGGATCCCCGTTCCTCCGTGCCCACCTGCCTTTCCGCCCACCTCGCCGACGCCGGCGCCTGCGCGCCGGCGCGGTCCGCCGCGGTCGACGACGACGGCATCGCCGCCGAGCGGGCGGCAACCACGGCCGGCGGCGGCCAGTACGCCGATCTCACCGACTTGTTCTGCACCCCCGACCGCTGCCCGACGATCGTCGGCAACACGCTGGTGTTCCGCGACGACAACCACGTGACGACCGAGTACGCGCAGTTGCTCGCGCCGGTGATGGGCGCGCTGGCAGATCGCGCCCTGGCAGGCGGGTGAACGGCAATGAACTTCTGGTGGTCGACGAACGTCATATCAGCAAAGGGTTTTAGGAGGTTGTGGGGATGACTCCGCTGCTGCTGGCCTGCATTACGGCCGCCGCTCCGATCGCCGGGTTCGGCTTGCTGAACTTGCAAGCCCGCCTGGAGCGATGGGACTACGAACGGCACGCCGAGGACTGAACCCGGGTCGTAGCTCCGCGTAGTGGCAGGCGGAGTTACGCGCTTTCGCTGATGTTTGCCACTCACCGTCCCTGCATGCTGGCTAACATGATCGACATTCATTCGTCGGCGGACACGCCGCTGCTGGACTGGAGCGAGCAGAGCGTGAGCGAGCTGCCCACAGGGACCGTGACATTGCTGCTTGCCGACGTGGAGGGCTCCACCCGGCTGTGGGAGACCCAGTCCGACGCCATGACGACGGCGCTCGAGCAGCTGAATCAAACCGTGAACAATCTCGTCGCCGACCACGGCGGGGTCCGGCCCGTCGAGCAGGGCGAGGGCGATAGCTTCGTGGTCGCCTTCGCGCGCCCCAGCGACGCCGTCGCCTGTGCGCTTCAACTTCAACTAGCCGTGTTGCCGCCGATCCGGATCCGTATCGGCCTGCACACCGGCGAGGTCCAGCTGCGCGATGCGGGCAACTACGCCGGACCCACCATCAATCGCACGGCGCGGCTGCGCGACCTTGCCCACGGTGGGCAGACCGTGCTGTCCGGTGCCACGGAACCGCTGGTGCTCGACCGGTTACCGGCCGATGCCTGGCTGACCGATCTGGGCGTCCACCCGTTGCGCGACCTGCCGCGGCCGGAACGCATCGTGCAACTCAATCATCCCGGCCTGACCAACGACTTCCCACCGTTGCGCGGGGCGAATGACGTTGCCAATGGCCATCTTCCGACACAGTTGACCAGCTTCGTCGGCCGTGGCACGCAGATCAGCGACATCGGACAGATCTTGCGGGACAACAGGTTGGCGACCCTGACCGGCGCTGGGGGTGTCGGCAAGACACGGTTGGCGGTGCAGGTCGCCGAGCAGGTTGCGGACGCGTTCCCCGGCGGGGCCTGGTTTGTCGACCTGGCTCCGGTCACCAATCCCCTCGTCGTGCCGGTCACCCTGGCGCGCACCTTGGGTCTTGCCGACCAGCCGGGCCGCTCCACCATGGAGACGGTGTCGAAGTTCGTTCGAGACCGCAAAATGCTGTTGGTACTGGACAATTGCGAGCACCTACTGGACGCCAGCGCGGCTCTGGTCGTGGCGCTGCTCGATGCGGGCCGGGATGTCACCGTGCTGGCGACCAGCCGGGAGCCGATCGGCGTCGCCGGAGAACTGACCTGGCGCGTGCCGTCACTGTCGGTCGACGGCGAAGCCCTCGAATTGTTCGTCGACCGCGCCCGCCGCACCAGACCGGATTTCCAACGCACCGAGGATAATTCGTTTACCATCGCCGAGATCTGCCGGCGCCTGGACGGCATGCCGCTGGCGATCGAGCTGGCGGCTGCGCGGACCCGCACCCTGTCGCTGACCCAGATCGTCGACAGCCTCCATCACAACTTCCGCCTCCTGGCCGGAGGCGCGCGCAACGCGGTTCGCCGCCAGCAGACGCTGCGCGCTTCCATCGACTGGTCCCACGCCATGCTCACGGAACCCGAACGCATCCTGTTTCGCCGTCTGGCAGTGTTCATGGGCGGGTTCGACCTGGACGCCGCCCACGCCGTCGGCGCCGGCACCGACGTGGAGCAATTCCAGCTCATCGACCTGCTCGGGCTGCTCGTCGACAAGTCGCTGATCGTCACCGAGGAAATCGACGGCATGATGCGCTACCGGCTGCTGGAGACCGTCCGCCAGTACGGCCTGGAAAAGCTGGCCGAGTCGGGCGAGGCCGAGGCCGTGCGCATTCGGCACCGCGATCACTACACCGGCGCTGCAGTGGCATTGCAAGCGCGGATGCGCGGCGACGGGACGCCGTTGGTCCCGTGGGCCGAACTCGAGATGGCCAACCTGCGGGCGGCCCACTCGTGGAGTTGCGACGCCGGGGAGTTCGAGCCGGCGTTGCAGCTCGTCTCGGCCCTGCAGCGGCTATGGGTGACGCGCGCACGGTTCCGCGAAGGCGTGGCGGGGTTTGAGGCCGTCTTCGGCGACGAGCGGTACCGCGACGCCGACGTCGCGCCCGGGGTCTGGGCGCGGGCGGTCGCCGACGCGGGTCTGCTGGCGGTCTGGTTCTCCGCCCCATTCAGCCTGCAGCGCGCGGAAGAAGCCCTGGCCGCCGCGCGCCAGCTCGACGATCAGGAGCTCGTCGTGCACACCCTGCTGACCTGCGGGATGCTGGCGATGAATGACGCCGAACTGGTGGGGTCGTATTTCGCCGAGGCGGCCGATCTGGCTCGCGCTACGGGCGATCGTGCGGCGCTCTACCACGTGCGCGCCTACCAGTGCTTCGTCGGCAACGTCTCCGGTGATCCCGTCCCGTCGCAGGCCGCCGGCGAGGAGGGGCGAGCCCTCGCCGACGCGCTCGGCGACAGCTTCATGTCTCGGTACAGCCGGGTTTTCCTCAGCGGTGCGCTTGCCTTGCAGGGCAAGCTGGCCGAGGCTCTGCAGGTATCCAATTGGCTGGTCGAGGAGGCGCGCGCCGCCGAGGACCTGCCGATGGAGACTTTCGGTCTGATGACGCTGGCACAAGCGCTCGCCTTCACCGGCGATGCCGCGGCTGCCCGGGCCGCGGCGCAAGCCGCCCTCGAAAACGGCGCAGCCATGGGCGGTTTCCACGAGGACACCGCGTACCTGGCACTGGCGAATGCGGCGCTGGCAAGCGGCGACTTCGCGGCGGCCAAGCAGGCCTGCGATGCCGCCTGGGGGCACACCTCTGACCTGAAGGAACTGTTCGTCAGAAGCTTGGTGCCGACGGCCGAGGCGACCATGGCCTGCGGCGACCTGGTTGCCGCCCGCCGCTGGGCGGACGAAACGGTGGCGTCGGTTCCAGGATGTCATCAGGTGAAGGCGCTGACGGCGCGCGCCTCGATTGCCACCGCCCAAGGTGAGCTCCAACAGGCCGAGCGCGACCTGCACGCGGCCATCGAGTCCGCCGAGGGTACCGGGAGGTACCTGCAGATCCCCGACACTTTGGAACGCCTGGCAGCACTGGCCACCGAAGCCAATCCCGAGCACGCCGCCCGGCTTCTGGGTGCAGCCCACGGCATGCGGCAGCGGCACGGCGAGGTACGCTTCGAAGTCTTTCAAGCGGACTTCGACGCGGCGCTGGCCCAGGTACGAGAAACCTTGGGTCCCAAACCTTTCGACACCGCATGGTCCGAGGGCAGCGCGCTGTCCACCGCCGAGGCCATCAGCTACGCGCAGCGGGGCCGCGGTGCACGCGGGCGACCGGCCAGCGGTTGGGAGTCGCTGACGCCGACCGAGCTCGACGTCGTACGGCTCGTCGGCGAAGGGCTGCCCAACAAGGACATTGCCGCGCGGCTGTTCGTCTCGCCGCGCACCGTGCAGTCTCATCTCACGCACGTCTACACCAAGCTCGCCGTGTCATCGCGTGTGCAGCTCGCTCAGGAAGCGGCCCGGCACGGCTAGGTCAGGTCGACAGTTGCGTGCGGATCAGCGGGGCGATCTTGTCCGCCATGTATTGATGCCCGGCGTCGTTCGGGTGCACACCGTCCGCCCCGATCAGATCGGGCCTACCCACGAACCAGCTTTCAGCGATCGGGTCGACCCACGTCGCACCCGCGGCCGCCGCCGCCGCGCCGAGCACGTCGCGAACCTGCAGCATGGGGATGGGCACATCGGCGGTCGGCCACGGCGGTCCGATCACCAGGAACCGTGCGGACGGCGCCAGCTGGCGAGCCAGATCGAATGTGCTGCGGGCCTTTTGAGCTATCAGACCCGGATCGATGGTCTCGTCGTTGCGGGAGCCGAAGAACACCACCAGCACATCGTCGCGCTGCACCGCCCTTGCGGTCAGGTCCTCGAACACGCTGCCATGGTCGCCCGGCATGCCGTAGCCGGCCCTGCCCTCGGCCGCGACGTCGGCCGAGATCCGTTCGCCGCGCGCGGCGAGTACGTCCCAGGCGCGGGCGGGCCATGACCTCGGGCCCAGCCCACCTTCACCGGTGCCGGTGGTATACGAGTCCCCTACTACGGCAATGTGGTTCAACCGGAAATCCAGGGTCAGCGTGTCGTACGTGCGCACCTGAGCGGGGTATGCGATGCCGACGCCGACCAGAAAAGTCAGGCCGATGACAAAGGTGGCCAGACGACTCACCACTACCTCCCCCGTCAACGGCATCGTCATGTGCCACCGTATTTTCATCGATTATCCGCCGCCGGCTCGCGGCCGTGCGCTAACGCAACCGTCACACCGCGCGGACCGAAACGGCTTCCAGCGAGCGGTCGATCGGATGGACCGTGCCGTTCGGCGGCTCGTCGGGCTCGCTTCTCGCGGTGACGGCTTTGACGTCGACCATCCGGCGCATCCAGCGGCGGGCGGGCTCTTCCACGAAGTGATACATCACGATCGAGATGACCACGGCGATCGCAAGCAGGCCAATGATGTTCCATTTCCATGGATTGTCCTGCGGCCGAAGCTCGAACTGCTCGACGGACCAGCCCCATGCGGTGTGCACCAGCTCGTGAACCATGTACAGGCAGAACGAGATCTGGCCTCCGTAGACCATCAACCGGGTAGAGAGCACTCTCGGCAGGCTGCCGACGCCGATGGCCAGCGTGATCACCAGCGGAATGAACAGGATGTCGACCACGCCGCCGCTGTCGTTCTCCACCACCCCGGAGATCGGGTGCGCGTCGAACCAGTAGAGGACGCCCACCATGGCGGCCAGCAGAAGCAGGGACAGGTAGCCCGCCAGTCGGCGGCCGCGATCGGTCAGCCGCAGCCTGCGCACCGCGGCGCAAGCAAGCGCGCCGGCGGTGAACTGGGTGACGATCCGCGGCAACCAGCTCCACGGGGTGTAGAAGTGGCCACTGGCCAGGAGCATGACCACGGGGGGCAGTGCCGCCGCGAACGCCAGCAACATCAGGCTCCGCGCCCGCGTCGCCTGCTTCATCCGCAGAATCACCAGCACCAGAAGGCCGAAAAGCAGATAGGCCAGCCATTCCGCACTGATCGACCAGGCGGGCCCGTCCCAGCTCGAATCATCGAAAAACGGCACGAACCACAGCTGCACCAGCAGGATCTGGCGCACATAGCTGATCGCGGTGAGCTGGGCGGCGTCGGGCGACGGAACGTGGCCGACGTGCAGGGTGAAAATCACCCAGAGGGCGGCGAGGTGCAGCGTGACCAGGTACACCGGCCACACCCTGGCCAGCCGCAGCCACAGGAAGTGCAGGGTCGCGCGCGTCGACCATGACCGACCCATCCGGTCGAGGTAGTTCCAGGTCAGTACGAATCCGCTGAGGATGAAGAACAGGTCGACGCCCTGGGCTCCGCAGTTGAGCACCGGCGCGAGGGCGTCGTGGAAATCGGTCCCCACGTCGCCCAGCATCGGGCGGAAGTGAAACAGCACGACCCACAGCGCGGCGACGATGCGGAGCCCCGTCAGGGCCTTGATCTCGCCCCTGATCTCTGCGCCGCGCACGATGCTCTTTCCGCCTGGACTCTGCTGTTCCATTCGCCTGTTAGTCGGCTGACCGGGCGACCACGCGATGTCACAAGCCCCCGCATCGCAACCGGCAGCCATGGCAGCCTAGCAGCGCAATGGCCCCGGTGCGCGGACGGTTGTGGTGTGGCATGCGGCCTTTCGCCGACAATTCGCGCCTGGCGACCTTTGCTCGGAAAGGGCGGGAATGGCGGGGACAATCGCTTCTTAGCAAAACGTTAGATGCGGCTTTCACCCTCCTTAAGCTTGGGGTTTAGCGTCAGAAGCACAGCGAACGCCACGGAGAGCGAGGGGTGTTCATGACGATCGCCGAAGTCCTGACGCGGGAGCAAAACGGCATCCTCCACTGCGACGGCGCTTGGATCCGGGCCCACCGTCGCCAGCTGGCCACCGTGGTGACGATCCGGGGTGAAATCGACGCTCTCAATGCCGAACGAGTCGCCGGGTACATTCGCCGTTTCATCGTCGGAGAAGACCGCGTGGTGCTCGACATGAGCGGCGTCACCCAATTTGCTGGGCCGGGCATTTCGCTTTTGCAAACCTTCGATGACGACTGCCGCGCCGAAGGGGTGCAATGGACGCTGGTCGCGAGCCCGGCGGTCACCGAATCCCTGGGTGACAGCGGGTTTTCGGACGAACACTCGGTGCCCGAGGCACTGCACGACCTGGCCGACGCCATCGCCCGGCGCCGTCGGCTGGCACTACCGCTGGTCAGGACGTCTTAGAGCGCCGCTCACGGAGGTGTCGGGCGGTTCCGACCACCGCCAGCACCCCAGCACTCGCCAGCAGCAACAGGGTCAGCAACAGCAGCTGCGGGTCATACACCGTTGACGTGGTGAACGGCTGCCCGTCCGCGATGGGCGCCACCGCCACCAGGTGGTGCGAACGCGACCAGCTCACTCCCGCGCCGACGAACGCCGCGCAGGCCAGGCCCAGTTCGACCAGGACCCTGGTACCCCAGCGTGGGGCGCTCACTGTGCGGGCCCGGCTTCGTCGTCACGGTCGGCGTCGATGGCATCCGAGCCGGCGGGTTCGACCCGCTCCTGAACCAGCGGGGTCAGCGCATCGCGGAGCTGGCGATGCCGGCGGGCCCAGGCCTGAACGGTGCGTTTTCCGGTGAGCTGGAGCCCGATGCCGATCCGGCCCCGGGGCACCCCGACCAATTCGCCGAGCGCCCGCGCCGACTGCCACCGGGCCAGCTCCTTACCGGACGCTTCGTGGTTTTCGGCGTCGGGATACACCTTGAGGATCTCGCGCACCAGGATGGTTTCGGTGCCTTGACGCAGGGCGTCTTCGGTGAGCTCGACCGAGACGTGGATCCGGGCGGCCTTGACCTGCAATCCGACGAACCCGGACACCAGGATCAGGAAGATCACCGGGATCAAGAACGACACGGGGGCGCCGCTCCAGACCTCGATCAGGATCATCGAGCCCGCGGCCACCGGGCCCCATGCCACCCACCACCAGCTGGCGCCCGGCTCGTAGAACAACGGCTTCGGCTCGCCCCTCGTCGACTGTGATGTCAAAGCAAGCCCCATCTCACGAAAGCCAACCGGCCGCGTCCACGGCCCAATAGGTCAGCACGATATCGGCTCCGGCACGGCGGATGCTGGTCAACGACTCAAGCGCCGCCACCCGCTCGTCGATCCAATTATTCGCGGCCGCAGCACAAATCATGGCGTATTCCCCCGAGACTTGGTAGGCCGCCACCGGCACCGGCGAGACGTCCGCCGCGGCGGCCACCACGTCGAGGTAACCCATCGCGGGTTTGACCATGATGATGTCCGCGCCCTCGTCGAGGTCCAGCCGGATCTCGCGCAGCGCCTCGCGGAAGTTTCCCGGCTCCTGCTGATAGGTGCGCCGGTCCCCGGACAGGCTGGAACTGACCGCCTCTCGGAAGGGGCCGTAGAACGCCGAGGCGAACTTCGCGGCGTAGGCCAAGACCACCACGTCGGTGTAACCGGCGGCGTCCAGGCCGTCGCGGATCGCGGCCACCTGGCCGTCCATCATCCCGCTCGGCCCGACCACGTGTGCGCCCGACTCCGCCTGTGCGACAGCCAGTTTCACGTACCGGGTCAGGGTGGCGTCGTTGTCGACCCGGCCCCTGGCGTCCAGCACGCCGCAATGGCCGTGGTCGGTGAACTCGTCCAGGCAGGTGTCGGCCATCAGCACCGTCGCGTCGCCGAGATCCTTGGCCAGGTCCCGCAGGGCGATATTGAGGATGCCATCGGGGTCGGTGCCGGCCGACCCCATCGAGTCCTTGTCCTCGTCGCGAGGCACGCCGAACAGCATCAGCCCACCAACGCCGGCGTTGACGGCGTCGGCCGCGGCGCTGCGCAGCGAGTCGCGGGTGTGCTGCACGACGCCGGGCATCGACGCGATCGGCCGCGGCTCGTCGATACCGTCGGCGACGAACATCGGCAGCACCAAATGCCTTGGCTCCAAAGACGTTTGCGCCACCAAACGACGCAGCGCGGGGGTGGAGCGGAGCCGACGCGGGCGCTGCCGCGGGTAGGCCATCGGCTAGCGCCTGCGGCTCTTCTTACGCGGCGGTGGCAGCGCACCCTCGGCGCGCAACCGCGCGGCGTGCTCGGCCAAAGCATCGACCAGCGGACCGACCGCGGCCGTTTCGGGCTGCACGTCCACCCGCAAACCGAACTCGGCGGCGGTCTCGGCGGTTTTGGGACCGATGCAGGCGATGATCGTCCGCGCGTGCGGCTTGCCGGCGATGCCCACCAGGTTGCGCACCGTGGAGCTGGAGGTGAAGCACACCGCGTCGAACCCGCCGGTCTTGATCATCTCCCGCGTCTCCGCCGGCGGCGGGGCGGCCCGCACCGTCCGGTAGGCGGTGACGTCCTCGATCTCCCAGCCCCGTTCGCGCAGCCCCTCGGCCAGCGTCTCGGTGGCGATGTCGGCCCGCGGCAGCAGGACACGGTTCACCGGGTCGAAAATGCTGTCGTAGGGCGGGAAGTCGTCCAGCAGACCCAGCGACGACTGCTCCCCGGCCGGCACCAATTCGGGGCTGATCCCGAAGGCGCGCACCCGATCGGCCGTGGACTCGCCGACACAGGCGATCTTCACGCCCGAGAAGGCGCGGGCGTCCAGACCGAACTCGCCGAACTTCTCCCACACCGCGCGCACCGCGTTGGTGGAGGTGAACACCACCCACTGGAAGCGGCCGTCGACCAGACCCTTGACTGCCCGCTCCATCTGCGCGGGGCTGCGCGGCGGCTCGACGGCGATGGTCGGCACCTCGATCGGCAGCGCACCGTAGGACGTCAGCCGCTCGCTCATCTCGCCGGCCTGGTCCTTGGTGCGCGGTACCAACACGGTCCAGCCGTACAGGGCGCGGCTCTCCCACCAGTTCAGCTTCGCCCGGCTGGCCACCGTCTTGCCGATGGTCACCACCAGCGGCCCGGTCAACGGGCCCGCCGGGTCCGTCGCGCCCAGCACGGCCGAGTCGGTCAGACCGCCCAACGTGGTCTCGATCGAACGCTGCTGGCAGGTGGTGCCGTGCGCGGTCACCACGCACGGAGTGGACTCGGCCAGCTCGTGCTCGATCAGGGTGCGCGCCGCATCGGCCAGATGCGACGTGGTCGCCTGCAGGATCAGCGGGCCGGGCGCCGCGGCCAAAGCGTCCCAGTCCACATGTGGGTCGCGGACGTCGGCAACCGTGTGCGACGAGCCGAGCGGCAACCCCGCGTAGGTGGGCACGGAGTCCGTGGCAGCCAGGCCGGGCACGATCTCGAGGTGCAGGTGGCTCCGCGCGACGGCGTTCACCTCGGTGATGACCGCGTCGACCGTCAGCGGATCCCCAGCCACCAGCCGCACCACGTCGACGCCGGTGCGGGCCTCGGCGGTCAGCGTCTTCGCCACCTCGGCGGGCTCGCCCAGCGCCGGGCGGACATCGGGACCGGCCGATATCACCGCGGGTTGCTCCGCGCCGGTGGCGGCGTCGCCGTGCCCGGCAGGGGCATCGGCGGGCGCCGGGCCCGAAACCGGCGGCAGGTCTTTGCCGATCAGCGCCAGCACCGGCTCCGGCACGTCGGGGTCGGTGAACACCAAGGCGGCGTTCGCCAATACCGTGGCGGCCCGGGTAGTCAAGAGTCCCGGATCGCCGGGACCAGAGCCCACGTACGTGATGCGGCCGGGTCTCGGCTTACGCCCTCGCGTCGTCATTGTCGCTCCCACGTCACTCGCAATTAATTTCCTCGTGCCGGGTCCTGCCGCGCTTCCTGCATGAGTTCTCGGGCGCCGAGTTCGAACAACTCTGCGGCGACCGAAACCCCCAGCTCACGCGCCCGATCGGCGGTGCCGATGCCGGACGCGCGGATCACGTCAGATCCGTCCAGTGCCGCCACGCACCCGCGCAGCGACAGCTCTTCGAAGACTCGGCCTTCCTCATCGATGGACTCGACCACCTCGGCGATCGCGCCCACCGGTGCGGAACAACCGGCCTCCAGTTCGGCCAACAGGGCTCGCTCCGCAGTGACCGACGCGCGCGTGTCGGCGTCGTCCAACTCCGCCAGCACTGCCACCAACCCATCGCCGGCGCGGCATTCGACCGCGAGCGCACCCTGAGCCGGTGCTGGCAACATCTGCACCGGCTCTAACGTCTCGGTGACATCGTCGAGGCGACCGAGTCGGGCCAGTCCGGCCCGAGCTACCACGATCGCGTCGAGATCACCATTGCTTACCCTGTTCAACCTGGTATCTAGGTTGCCTCGTAGGGGGCGGATTTCCAAACCGAGACCCAATGCTCTAAGCTGCGCTGCCCGCCGCGGGGACGAGGTGCCCACCAGCGAACCGGCCGGCAACTCCCCGAGCACCAGCCCGTCGCGGGCAACCACCACGTCGCGGGGGTCGTTGCGCGGCGGGATGGCCGCAATGGTGAACCGCGGGTCGTCCGCCGTGGGCAAATCCTTGTGGGAGTGCACGGCGGCGTCCACCCGGCCGTCGTTGATGGCCTCCCGCAGCGCGGTGGTGAAGGCGCCGACGCCCAGGGTCTCGATGGGCGCCGACGAGCGGTCGCCGGCGGTGGTGATGATCACCAGCTCCGCGGGATGACCGTTGGCGATCAAGGCGTCCCTGACGACGCCGGCCTGGGTGGTGGCCAAGAGACTGCCCCGGGTACCTATCCGGATCACGTTCGGCAATCGGCTACTCGGCGGACGGTTCTTGCGTTCCGGCGTCGAATCCCGTTGATATGACGGGCAATTCGCCCGCGGCGACGGCGTCGACGGCGGTCTGGTCGAGTTCGAAGAGTTCGCGCAGCGCTTCGGCGTAGCTGTCCCCGCCGGGGGCGCTGGCGAGTTGTTTGATCCGCACGGTGGGCGCATGCAGCAGCTTGTCCACCACCCGCCGCACGGTGCGCGCCACCTCCTCGCGGTGGGCGCTCTCCAGGCCGGGCAGCCGGTTGTCCAGGCGCAACAGCTCCGCCTCCACCACGTCCGCGGCGCGCTGGCGCAATGCGGTCACCGTCGGCGTGACCTCGGCCATGCGCTGCCCCGCCAGGTAGGCGGCGACCTCGGCGGCCACGATGTGGCGCGCGGCGTGGACATCGGAGGCCGCGGCGTGCGCCGACGGCTCGTGCTGCACGCGGTCCACGTCGACGACCCAGACCCCGGGCAGACCGGCGACCGCGGGGTCCACGTCACGCGGCATGCCCAGGTCGCAGATCACCAACGGGCGGGCCGACTCGTCGCGGCGCGCGGCGGCCAGCGCGTGGTGCACGTCCGCCAGCGTGACGACCGGGCTCACCGCGCCCGTGCAGCTGACCATGACGTCGGCGTCGGCCACCGCGTCGGCCAAGCGGTCGAGCGACATCGCGTCGGCCTGGACACCGGATTCGCGGAGTTTGCGGGCCAACCGCTGCGCCCGGGACAGCGACCGATTCAGGACGTGCACGTGCCGGATACCGGCCCGGGTCAGGTGGGCCGCCGCCAAGGCGCCCATCGCGCCGGCACCGACCAGCACGGCGGTCTTGCCCTGTAGCCCGCCCAGCCGGCGTTCGGCCATGTTCAGGGCGACCGACACCACGGAGGCGCCGGCCGCGTCGATGGCGGTCTCGGAATGCACCCGCTTTCCCACCGACAGCGCCCGCTGGGCCAGCTCATGAAGGACCCGGCCGACCGTGCGGTTGGTTTCCGCGGTGGCATACGCGCGGCGCACCTGGCCGAGCACCTGCTGCTCACCCACGACAGCGGAGTCCAGACCGCTGGCCACCGCGAACAGGTGCTCGACGGCGGCCTCGCTGTAGCGGACGTACGCGTACTTGGTCAGGTCCCCCATCGACATTCCGGAGTGATCCGACAGCACCTGCCCGATTGCCGCCAGCCCGCCGTGGAAGGCATCCACCACCGCGTAGACCTCGACCCGGTTGCACGTCGACAGCACCATCGCCTCGGTTACCAGCGGCGACTGCAACACCCGGTCGACGATCTTGCCCTGATCGGATTCGTCGATGGTGAGTTGTTCCAGGACGGAGACCGGCGCACTGCGGTGCGAAACCCCGAAAAGCAAGACGCTCACGGCAGCATCACCTGGCCAGCTCCCTTGCTTTCTCCAGTAATTGAACTGGTTTCCACGGTAATCGTTTATCAGGTGGGCTACCAAATAATTGCCCGGCGGCCCTCATCGAGCGAGATCCGCGCGCAGCCGGGCCTCGTCTATATCCCAGTAACTGTGCTCGCGGCCGTCGAGCAGGATCACGGGCAGCCGGTCGCCGAACTCGGCCCGCAGCGCCGGGTTGCCGGCCGATGCGGCGGCGTCGACGTCGATCGTCGACAGGTCGAAGCCCAGCTCAGCCGCCAATTCACCGAGTCGCGCGTGTACGCGTTCGCAGATGGTGCAGCCGTCTCGGGTCAGTAGCTCCACGTGCGGCCGCCGGGGGGCGTCGGTCATGGCCACCAGTGTGGCATCGGTGACTTGTGAGGCCACCTACCAGGCGTTATGTTCCGGCCATGGCTGACGACACGCTGCGGGTTGATCCGGTGGTGATGCAAAGCCATGCCGTTTCCATCGGCGGCGCGGCCGAGCACCTTTCGGCCGAGTTGAGCCGGCTCGACGATCAGGTCGGTCGGGTGCTGGGCGGCTGGCAGGGGGCGTCGGGAACGGCATACGCCTCGGCATGGGAGCTATGGCATCGGGGCGCCCGAGAGGTACAGCTCGGGCTGTCGATGCTGGCGCACCTGGTGGGTCAGGCCGGCGAGGGCTACCAGGCCAACGAGGCCGGGTCCGCCCAGGCGGAGCGGGCGGTGCGTGGTGGCTGAGGCGTTCCGGGTGGATCCCCAGGCGCTGGCCGATGCGGTGCAGCGGATGGCGATGTTTCAGCGTTACGCCGAGGACATGATCGCCGAAATCGATTCTCGGGTAAGACGTTTGCACGCCGCGTGGACGGGTGAGGCCGCCGCGGCCCATGCCGGGGCGCATCAGCACTGGGTGCGCGGCGAGGCGATGATGCGTGAGGCGCTGGCGCAACTCGAGAAGGTAGCCACGACCGCGCACGGCAACTACACCGGCGCCGTGTCGACGAATCTCGGTATGTGGTCGTGAGCAGATGGCGCCGCTGGGGCGGCGCTGCCCGGGGGGAAGACAATAGGCCGCACCCCCGAGCCCATCGGACGTGGACGAGAAGCCGGACATACACAGCCCTCCCCACGCCTCCCGGATAGGGTTGAACATCGGGACCCACTGGGTCGCCAGGCAACACAGCGATCTAGGAGGTTTGGCGATGACTTCCTCTGACCCGGTCAACGGAGACCTCAGTCGCGCTGACTTGGAGTCGCTGGCCGCCGAGGCCAGCGCCGCCCGCGCGCTGGAAGGCCTGCGGGAGGAAACCGCCGCCGAGGATCGCCCGCAGCCGCCGATCGACTTGACCGCGGCCGCCTTCTTCGACGTGGACAACACGTTGGTGCAGGGCTCCTCGGCGGTGCACTTCGGCCGCGGGCTGGCGGCGCGCAACTACTTCACGTACCGCGATGTGCTCGGCTTCATCTACGCCCAGGCCAAATTCCAGATCCTCGGCAAGGAGAACAGCAACGACGTCGCCGCCGGCCGGCGCAAAGCGCTCGCCTTCATCGAGGGCCGCTCCGTCGAACAACTGGTGGCTCTGGGCGAGGAGATTTACGACGAGATCATCGCCGACAAGATCTGGCCGGGCACCCGCGAGCTCACGCAGATGCACCTCGACGCGGGCCAGCAGGTCTGGCTGATCACCGCCACGCCGTACGAACTCGCGGCGACCATCGCGCGGCGGCTCGGCCTGACCGGCGCCCTGGGCACCGTCGCCGAGTCCGTCGACGGCGTATTCACCGGGCGGCTGGTCGGCGACATCCTGCACGGCACCGGGAAGGCACACGCCGTGCGGTCGCTGGCCATCCGGGAGGGGCTGAACCTCAAACGCTGCACGGCGTACTCCGACAGCTTCAACGACGTGCCCATGCTGTCGCTGGTTGGCACCGCCGTCGCCATCAATCCCGACGCCCGCCTGCGCACACTGGCCCGCGAACGCGGCTGGGAGATCCGCGACTTTCGCACCGCCCGCAAGGCCGCGAGGATCGGGGTGCCGTCGGCATTGGCGCTGGGCGCGGCGGGTGGCGCACTGGCCGCGGTGGCGTCCCGACGACAATCGCGCTGATAGGCTGCGCCGCTGAGACCTATTCGAGCGGAGAGCGACAGCGGCATGACGACCCCCAAAGAAGCCGAAGGACTCATCGGCAGCCATTATCGGGCCCCGGATTACTTCCTGGTCGGACGCGAGAAGATTCGGGAGTTCGCGATCGCGATCAAGGATGAGCATCCGACGCATTTCAGCGAGGCCGATGCCGCCGCTGCCGGCTACGACTCGCTGCTGGCCCCGCTGACGTTCCTCGCTATCGCCGGACGGCGCGTGCAGCTGGAGATCTTCACCAAGTTCAGCATTCCGATCAACATCGCCCGGGTGATCCACCGCGATCAGAAGTTCAAGTTCCACCGACCGATCGTGGCCGGCGATATGCTTTTCTTCGACACCTATCTAGACTCGGTGATCGAATCCCATGGCACCGTGCTCGCTGAGATCCGCAGCGAAGTCACCGATGCCGACGGGAACCCGCTTATCACCAGCGTCGTGACGATGCTGGGGGAAGCCACAACCCAAGCCGACACTGATGCAACAGTGGCCGCAGTCGCATCCATATCAGCCGGAAAGTAGGGTCGAATCTATGACTTCACAGGGGGAAACGGGTAGCACCCAGCTCAAGCCACCGGTCGAGAAAGTCCGGTCCCATTACGACAAGTCGAACGAATTCTTCAAGCTCTGGCTTGACCCGTCGATGACCTACAGCTGCGGATACTTCGACGAGAATCCAGACCCGCAGAATCTGACCAAGACGCTGGAAGAGGCGCAGTACGCCAAGCGCAAGCTGGCCCTGGACAAGCTGAACCTCGAGCCCGGCATGACGCTGCTCGACATCGGCAGCGGCTGGGGCTCGACCATGCGGCACGCGGTGGCCGAGTACGACGTCAACGTCATCGGCCTGACGCTGAGCGAGAACCAGTACGCCCACTGCGTGGCCGAATTCGAGAAGATGGACAGCCCCCGCCGCAAGGAGGTGCGGATCCAAGGCTGGGAGGAATTCCCCGGCGACGTACCGATCGACCGCATCGTGTCGCTGGGCGCGTTCGAGCACTTTGCCGACGGAGCCGGCGACGCCGGATACGAGCGGTACGCCACCTTCTTCAAGAAGTACTACGACTTGCTGCCCGACGACGGCCGCATGCTGCTGCACTCGATCGTGGTGCCCACCGCCGAGGAGGGCAAAGCGATGGGCTTGCAGGTGAACATGACCCTGCTGCGGTTCATCAGCTTCATCCTGAAGGAGATCTACCCGGGCGGAAAGTTGCCCCAGGTCAACCTGGTCGACAAGTACGCGAACGATGCGGGTTTCAAGATCGAGCGACGCCACTTCATCGGCAAGAACTACGTGCCGACGCTGACCGCCTGGGGCGATGCCCTCGAGGCGCACAAGGACGAGGCGATCGCCCTGAAGGGGCAGGAGACCTACGACATCTACCTGAAGTACTTGCGGGGCTGCTCGGACTTGTTCCGCGACGGCTACACCAACGTCTGCCAGTTCACAATGGTCAAGTAATCCAAGCGCAAAACGCCCCGAAGCCGTTGGCTCCGGGGCGTTTTCGCGTCAGGAGAGGTTCAGCCGAAGAAGATGTTGCGCCGGCCGGCGAGCAAGCGGTACAGCGTCTGCTGGATCGTCTCGCGAACCTGATCGGTCAACTCGAAGGTGACCATCGGGTCCTCGGCGTCGGAGGCGGCGTAGTCGTTGGTGTAGATGGGCTCACCGAACGCGATGCGCCACTTCGACGGCAGCGGCACCAGCCCGGCCGGCCCCGCCAGCGGGAACAGCGGCGTGATCGGGAAGTAGGGCAGGCCGAACAGCCGGGCGAGCATCTTCACATCGGTCAGCATCGGATAGATCTCTTCCGAACCGATGATCGAGCACGGGATGATGGGCGCCTTGGTGCGCAGCGCAGCCGTCACGAAGCCCCCGCGGCCGAACCGCTGCAACCGGTAGCGGTCCTCGAAGCGCTTCCCCAGCCCCTTGTAGCCCTCCGGGAACACGGCGGTCAGTTCCCCGGCGGCGAGCAGCCGGTGCGCGTCCGTCGTGCAGGCCATCGTGTGGCCCGCTTTGCGGGCGGCCTCACCCACCACGGGCAGGTCGAACACCATGTCGGCGGCGAGCAACCGCATGTCCCGCTGGGCGGGATGCTCGTCGTGGACGGCCACCGACAACATCAGCCCGTCGAACGGCAACACCCCGGCATGGTTGGCCACCACCAACGCGGCCCCGTCGCTGGGCAGGTTTTCGATTCCGCTGACCTCGACCCGGAACCACGACCGGAAGAAGAACCTCAGCAACGGCCGGACGATCGCGCTGTTGAAGTGCGGATCGAAGCCGAACTCATCGACGGTGTAGTCACCCGTGAGCCGCTGACGCAGGAAGCCGGCAACCGCGGCGACGCGCTGAGCCAGTTCGTTGAGCGGGGCGTCCGCCGATCCAGCGCCCGCGGCACGCCGATGCTCGTCGATCTCGCGGACGACAGCGGCGATCTGTTCGGCTGAAGCCCGGCCGTGCGGGTCCGAAAGCAAGGAAGGATGCTGGCGAGCTGACTCCGCCCGCTGATCGGCTCTTTTACGCGCCGCTACCCGACCCCGATTTGTATGCAGTGGAATGACATTGGCTCTGGTTTCACCAGCCACGATACCTACCTGACCCCACCCCACGGAACTGGATTTCGGCTACCCCAGCGCTGAGCTAAAGATATGGCTCGACCCTCCAGGGAGCGTACCCGATGCGGGTCGATAATGGGAGTCATGCCGCGGCCGCGGACGTAGTCGTCGAAAGCCTCGGCCGTCGTCCATTTCGGCTGATATCCGAGCTCCGAGCGCATCCGGGTGGTGTCCATGACCCGGCCGTAACTCAGGTAGGCGAACTGATCGCGGCTGATCTCGTTGTAGCGATTGGCCCGCCTCAGCGAATCGAGCGCCCAGACGCCAAAACCGGGCACCGGCAATGGAATCCGGCCGGCCCGCCGGATCGCCTGCGACAGCATGATGATCCCGTCGGCGCCGATGTTGAAGGTGCCGGCCTTGCCGGCCATCGCCGCGCGCTCCAGCGCGCCCAGCGCATCCTGCTCGTGCAGCAGCTGCAGGCGCGCGTCGCGGCCGAACATCGTGGGCACCAGCGGCCCGGCCAGGTACCGCGACAGCGTGGTGTCCATGGCCGGCCCGATCATGTTGGCCAGCCGCAGGATCGTCACGGCGATATCGGGGCGGCGCCGGCCCAGACCGCGCGCGTACGCCTCGATGTCGAGACTGTCCTTGGCGAAACCCCCGCGCAGCGGTCGACGGCTGGTGCTGTCCTCGGTGAACATCACCGGATCGTGAGCGCTCGACCCGTACACCTCGGAGGTCGACTTGAGCACGACGCGGCGCACCGAGGGCGCCTTCTGGCAGGCCGCGAACAGCTGCATCGCACCCATCACGTTGATTTCCTTCAACGCCGCGGTGCCCCCGGACCGCGGGGCGTACGACGCCGCTGCCGCGTGTACCACGGTGTCGACGTCGCCGTTGCGAATCACCTTGGCTATGAAGGGATTACGGATGTCGGCACGCACAAACTCGGCGCGGCCCATCCGGCGCAGCATGTCCTTGCTGGGCGCGATCGCGTCCACCGCGATGACCGCGTTGATCATCGGGTTCTGCGCGAGCCGAGCGGTCAGGTAGCCGCCCAGGAACCGGCACGCACCGGTAACCAGCACAACCTTGGGGTAATGCACCGTGTTGCTCGCGGTGTCGCCGGTTCCGGCGCCATCCCCACTCGACTGATCCACCCAAACAGCCTATCCACCGGGAGAGACCGCAGCATTACGCCGCGGGCGGGCCTACTTGCCGAGTTTTCTGCGCTGCACCCGTGTGCGGCGCAACAACTTGCGGTGCTTCTTCTTGGACATGCGCTTGCGCCGCTTCTTGATTACTGAACCCATGAACTCCGCTATCTGACCCGTGACCTGCAAGCAGGATTGACCCGGATACTTTACCCGGCGGGACGCACCGAACACCAAACCGGCGTCGACGACCGCCGCGTAACCGCGAAGCGCACCGCCGGCTGCCCGCACACTCCGCGCAAGCAGCCAGTTTCGGGGTCAGCCCGCGTCGAAGTAAGACGTCTCCAGCATGTCGTGCACCGCCTTGGCGTGCACCCGGAAAGACCGCCCGACCCGGACCGCGGGCAGCTCGCCGTTGTGCACCAGTCGGTACACCGTCATCTTGGAGACCCGCATCAACGCCGCCACCTCGGCGACCGTCAAGAATTGTGTCCTGCCCTGCTGGCCCTCGCCGGAACCGGCGTCCCGCTTACCAGCGGAATCTCGCGCCGATGGCCCGTTCGTAGACGTCATCGCAACCCAATCGTGTCAGGCCCGCGCAATGCCAGCGGCTTCCCCTCCGCTGGCACCCACACGTGCATACAAAGAGGAGAATAGCGGGACTAATGGGGTTACTGGTACTGGTGGGGGACAATCAGTTTAAAATTCTTGGATTACTCCGATGTAATTCTTAGCTGCTCAGAGCGCGTTTTGGCGGCCTGAACCGCCGCATCGACGGCCGCCCGCAGTCCGCCCTTTTCCAGTTCGCGAAGCCCCGCGGCGGTGGTGCCACCGGGTGACGTGATGGTCGCCCGCAGCTGCGTCGCCGTGGCGTCCACCCGCAACCCCGGCGCCTCCCCCTCGCCCGGCCGCCGCTCGGCGTCCATCCGTTCCAGCAGCATGGCCGCGGACCCGGCCATCGTCTGCGCCGTCAGGTCGGCGGCCACGTCCCGGCTCAGGCCCGCGGCGACCCCGGCGTCCACCAGGGCCTCCACCATCAAGAAGAAGTACGCCGGGCCGGACCCCGACAGCGCCGTCACGGCGTCCATCTGGGCTTCCGGCACGGTCAGCACCCCGCCGACCGAGTCGAACAGGGCCGAGACGCCCTCGAGCTGCGGGACGGTGACGAACCGGCCCTTGGCCAGCGCCGTCACCCCCGCGCCGACCAGTGCCGCCGCGTTCGGCATCGCGCGGACCACCGGCGTTCCGGCCGGGAGCTTCGACTCGAAATACGAGATGCTGATCCCCGCCGCGACGGTGACGAACACCTGCTCGGCGCTGTCACTCTCGGACGCGGCGGCCGCCTTTGCCAGCTCCGCCATCACGGGCTCCACATCGCCGGGCTTGACCGCGACCACGACGAAGGATGCGTTCTCCACCGCGTCGGCCACCGAAGTGATCAACACCGAGTAGGTGTCGGCCAGATACTGGGCGCGCTCGGGAACACGTTCGGCGACCACCAGGTCTTTCACCTGCCGGCCCGCGCGGAGCAGACCCGACAGCAGTGCCTCCCCGATGCTGCCGCCACCGACGATCGCGATTCTTGCCATGCCCGACAGCATCGCAGACAGCGGCGGCTACCCGGCGGCAGGGACCAACGCCAATTGGCGGGCTTGCACCACCAGGCGACCCAGGCTGTCGACGACGGTGTGGTCCTCGTCGAACCAGTCATGTCCGATCTCGGTGCACGTCGCGATGATTCGCAGCCACCCGTCGGCAGGCAGTCCGCGCAGGAAGGCGGTCAGCTGGACGGTGGGAGCCCAGCCGGTGCGCTCCACGGCGAAGGTGACCGGCGCCGACAGATCCCCGCACATGAGCGCGAACAGCGCGTCCGGAGCCACCCCGCGCGGGCGCGCCCACATCTGGATCACCGGCGGGCCGCCGTCGGCGGACGGCCCGAGGGTCGACAGCACCGGACGCACATCGCACCCTTCGCCGAGGTGCACCAGGCCGGCCAAGGGATGCCCGGGCCCGATCGGCGCGATGTCGTCGGGGGGCTCGGGTGCCATCAGGCCCACGACCGGGTTGGCCGACAGCAGCGGCTTGGCATCACCGTCGGGCGGAAAATGTTCCGGCTCGCCGAGGTTGACCACGGCGTGCACCGCGGTGCGGTCGCCCTGGGTGAGCTCGACGTCGACGACGCTGATCCGGCGGCCGCGCTTACGGATCGAGGTCACCAACCGCATCGGGCCCGGATCGGGGGCCCACAGGAAGTTCGCCGACACCGCGACGGGTTGCTGGGCCGGTTCGAAGCCGGACGGCGACTGTGCGCCGCAGGCGGTGCGGGCGGCGTTGGCGCAAAGCGCCAGCATCGCGCCGCCGTGCACCTTCGGACCGATGGTCCAGTGCTTGTTGAGCTCACCCTCAAAGACGCCGGGGTCAACCTGCCGCAAGGCCATTGCGGTGGTGAATAACGCGTTCATGGTCTCCTGGGTTATCAGCGCAGCAGGTGTGTGCGGGCGAACTGCAACGATTCGGCGAGCATGCTTTCGCGGTCACTGGCGCTGCGCGCGCTGGACGTGGACACCTCCAGAATGACGTGGCCGGCGAAGTGGCTGCCGGCCAGCATCTGGCACACCTCGGCGGTGGGCTGCGTGCCATGTCCGGGGACCAGGTGCTCGTCGGCGGGCAGCCCGCTGCCGTCGCACAGGTGCAGGTGGACCAACCCGCCCCCCATCCGCTGCGCCATGTCCAGCGAGTCGCTGCCGGCGGTCGCGGTGTGGGACAGGTCCAGCGTGTAGTGCTCGTGGTTGCCGTCCAGCGGGTCGTACGAGGGCGCGAACGCCGATATCGCCGGCCCCGGGCCGCCGCCGCGCCGGCGCATCCGCTCCCGCGATTGGCCGGACCCGAAGAACCGGTCCGCCCGGAACGGGAACATGTTTTCCACCGCGACCATCACGTCGCTCGACGCTTCCAACTCGGCGACCTGGTCGCTGAATCCCTCGGCGTAACGACGCTGCCAGCGAAACGGCGGGTGCACGACGACGGTCTGCGCGCCGAGTTGCTCCGCCGCCCGCACGCTGCGGTCCAGCTTGGAGATCGGGTTGGCGCCCCACACCCGCTGCGAGATGAGCAGGCAGGGCGCGTGCACCGACAACACCGGTACGCGGTAGCGGCGGGACAGCTTCTGGACGGCGTCGATGTCCTGGCTGACCGACTCGGCCCACACCATCAGCTCGACGCCGTCGTAGCCGAGCCGGGCCGCGTACTCGAAGGCGGCCTCGGCCCGCAATGGGTACACCGAGGCCGTCGAAAGTCCGACTTTGATAGCTGGGCGCAACGGTCTGTGTGGTCCCGGGTCCGCCTAGCCCGACTGCAACGACAGCGCCAACGGGCCCAGGGTGATCAGCGACCCCACCGCGACCGCGATCAACGTGCTGGCGATGTCCTCGGTCTTGCGCACCACCCGAACGCCGGCCACCAGGCCCAGGATCACCAGCACCGAGAGCACCAAGGCCACGATGCTGTTCCAGCGCCACAACTGGTCGAAGGCGACGAACAATCCCGCGCCGAAAGCGACGGCCAGAATCGACTGAAATACGACCAAGCTGCCACGCCACAGCGACTCGAGCCTGCCCTGCGCCGGGTGGACGTCGGTGGCCGCGCCCGCGCGCACGGTCTCGCCGTCGAGGTGATGCTCGTCCGCTACGAATCCAGTGGCCAGCGGGTCTGCGTCCTCTTCGGCCTCATCGATCTCGGTGCGCAGGAAGGAACGCACGTATGCGGAGTCCTCCAGCGCGGGTTCGGCGTCGCGCACCTCCGAATCCATCACGTCCACCGGGAGATCGCTGTAGTGGTCCAGCGGGTCGGGATTCATGCCCTCGGCACCGGACTGCCCGGTGCCGTTGGCGTCCCCCGGCTCGACGTGGCTCAGGGGGCGCGGGTACGCGCTGCGCTCAGGCCCCGCCGCCTTGCCGGGTTGCGACGGCGACTTGGGCCAGCGCGGCTCCGGCTGCGACCAGTACGCGGTGGCGGGCTTGTCTTCGGTTTGCTGCTCGGAGGCGGCAACGACGGGTTCGGCGCCGGGCCGTTCGGCCGTGCGGGGGTCCTCTTGGTCGTCGCGGATGACCGGAATCTCGCCGGTCAGCTCGGCGACGGTCACCGCGTCGCTATCGCCGCGCCGGCGGCGCCGACGCCGCGTGACTGCCGGGGCGCCGATGGTTCCGTTCTTGGCCAGAAGTTCGGCCACCGAGATCGGCCGAGTGCCGGGGCTCTCGGTCTCGGAATGTGGTCCGGTCATGCTTTGTCGCCTCTCGATCGGTTCCCGTCCCGATCACCTGCCTGGCCTCCAGCATCGCGCACGGATCGCTTCATGAGGGGCGTTCCGTCGGCTTCGCTGTCCAGTTTGCGCAAGATGAGACCTTCCCGTAATGCCCACGGGCAGATATCCACCGATTCAATCGACAGCGCTCGCATGCTCGCCTCCGCCACCAGCGCACCCGCCACGATCTGCGGCGCCCGCTCGGCGCTCACCCCTTCCAGTTCGGCCCGGTCAGCGGTCGTCATCCTAGAGATGAAAGATATGAGTTGCCTGAGGCCGTTTGCTGTGAGCGTCCTTTTCGCCCGCGGTCCGGCCGCCGACGGCGCCGCGCCGGTGAGCCGTGCCAAGGAGCGGAACGTCTTCGACGTCGCCACCGCCAGGTCGGGGGCGCCGGCTTCCAACACGGTCACGGCGGCATCGGCGAGCTCGGCGTCCAGCCAGTCCCGCAGCATCCCCACCCGGCGGCGGCCGGGCGGATCGTCGGGCAGCCATTCGCGGGTCAATCGGCCGGCACCCAGCGGCAGCGACAGGGCAACCTCGGGCTCCTCGTCGACGCCGCTGGACATTTCCAGCGAGCCGCCACCGATGTCGAGGTTGATGATCCGCCCCGCGCTCCACCCATACCAGCGGCGCACGGCCAGAAAGGTCAGCCGCGACTCGTCGACGCCACTGAGAGCCTCCAGCTCGACACCGGTTTCTTTGCGGATGCGGGTGAGCACGTCGTCGGAGTTCACCGCGTCACGGAGCGCGGACGTGGCAAAGGCCATCAGCTCGGCGCAGCCCGAGCTGTCCGCGATCTTGGCGAACTCGTCGATCGTGGAGATAAGTTTCTCGGCGCCGCGCTTGGTGATCTTGCCCGAGCTGTCGATGGACTCGGCGAGGCGCAGCGTGGCCTTGGTCGAACTCATGGGCGTGGGATGCCCACCACGGTGCGCATCAACCACCAGCAGATGCACCGTGTTGCTGCCCACGTCGAGCACGCCCAATCGCACGGGAAACAACCTAGTCGGCGAAGATGCGGCCCGCTGTGGAGGTTGCCGATGTTGCACCGTCGGGCCCAGAGTGTCAGCAAGCCGAAGAGCCGGAATCGTCGACTAACGTGGACCCGTGGCGAATGCTTATCCGGAACCGGGGCACGAGGTCGAACTCGACTTCGCCCGTGAGTGGGTGGAGTTCTACGACCCGGACAATCCCGAGCACCTGGTCGCGGCCGATCTCACCTGGTTGCTGTCGCGCTGGACATGCGTGTTCGGCACGCCCGCCTGCCACGGCACGGTGGCCGGCCGCCCGGACGACGGATGCTGTTCGCACGGGGCGTTCTTATCCGACGACGACGACCGCGCCCGGCTCGACGACGCCGTGCAGCACCTGACCGACGAAGATTGGCAGTTCCGCGAAAAGGGCTTGGGCCGCAAGGGATATCTGGAGCTCGACGAGCACGACGGACAAGCCCAGTACCGCACCCGCAAACACAAGGACGCCTGCATCTTCTTGAACCGGCCCGGCTTCCCCGCCGGCCCCGGGTGCGCGCTGCACAGCAAAGCCCTCAAGCTGGGCGTCGCGCCGTTGACCATGAAGCCCGACGTCTGCTGGCAGTTGCCCATCCGGCGCAGCCAGGAGTGGGTGACGCGGCCCGACGGCACCGAAATCCTCAAAACCACTGTTACCGAATACGATCGGCGCGGCTGGGGCTCCGGGGGTGCCGACCTGCATTGGTACTGCACCGGCGACCCCGGCGCCCACGTCGGCGCCAAGCAGGTGTGGGAGAGCATGGCCGATGAGCTCACCGAGCTGCTCGGCGCCAAGGCCTACGCGGAACTGGCGGCGATGTGCAAGCGCCGTAGCAAGTTGGGGCTCATCGCGGTCCATCCGGCGACTCGCCTCGCCGAGTAGCTCCAGTCTTGTTGTAAGACAAGATCATTCGCTGTGCGCTGGCGCGCAGATACTCCTCCACCGCGGCGGCCGCCGCAGCCTCGTCGCCCGACAGCACGGCGTCGGTGATGGCACTGAGGCCGGCTACCACGGGTGCGGCGTCGTCATAAGCGGCGGT
The DNA here is from genome assembly GCF_001665605.1 of Mycobacterium sp. 852014-50255_SCH5639931. Taxonomy (GTDB): domain Bacteria; phylum Actinomycetota; class Actinomycetes; order Mycobacteriales; family Mycobacteriaceae; genus Mycobacterium; species Mycobacterium paraffinicum. The sequence continues at coordinate 20,728 of NZ_LZSV01000017.1, read as the reverse complement.
GAGGTCGTGCTCGCGGCCGCCGAAGGCGTGCTCGACCCAGCGGTACAGCAACGCCAGCGCGCGGTTGCGGCTGTGATGGATGAGCACCCGGAAGTAGGCGAGGTCGGCGGCCTGGCGCGCGGCCGGGCTGTCGGCCCCGCGGACCGCGTCCAACGCGGCGCGTAGGGCCTCGGCATCCCCGCGGGCGCCGTGCCGCGCGGCCGACCGCCCGATCAACGGGCCCAGGGCGGCCCGGATTTCGAACAGTTCCACCAGGAACTCGGGGCCCAATTTGCGGACCAGTGCCTCGACCACCGCGGGGTGGGTGAGCGCCTGCGGGTCAGCCACCACGTTGCCGCTGCCGTGCCGGGCCTCGATCAGGCCCATTTGCTGCAGCCTGGCCAGACCCTGCCGCAGCGACGTGCGGTTGACACCGAGCTGTTCGGCCAGTTCGCGCTCGGGAGGCAACGCCGAACCCGGCGGAAACGCGCCGTCGAGGATGGCGTCGGTGATGGACGCGGCGATCTGTTCATCGACGCGTTGGCGGTCGGGCGGACGCAGCGGACTTGACTGGTTCATTGGCTCAACCAATATAGTGGACGAATCCACGGAAGGTGAGCAATGGACGGCGAGATGCGATCGGCAGCGGCCCCGCGTTGGCGCGGCAAGGCCGGGCGCCTGGAGGTCTGGTACGCCACCCTCTCGGATCCGGTGACGCGCGCCGGGCTGTGGGTGCACTGCGAGACGGTGGCCCCGCTGGCCGGCGCCGACGCTGCCTACGCGCACGGCTGGGCCACCTGGTTTGCGCCCGACGGGCCGCCCCGCACCGAGCGGTTCGGGCCCGTGCCCGCCCGGCCCGCGGCCGGCCCCTGGTGGTTCGACGCCGAGGACGTGCGGGTGGGCGACGAACGGCTGAGCGGACGCGCCGGATCACTCGCCTGGGATCTGTCCTGGACCGACACCGGCGGACCGCTGTGGACGTTTCCCCGCGCCGCCTGGGAGCGCGAGCTGCTGCCGGGCGCCCAGGTCGTCCTGGCCCCCACCGCCGACTTCACCGGCTCATTGACCATCAACGACGCCGCCGCGCGCATCGAGGGGTGGCGCGGCGGCGTCGCCCACATCTACGGACACGGCAATGCCAAACGCTGGGCATGGGTCCATGCCGACCTCGGCAACGGTGACGTGTGCGAGGCGGTCACCGCCGTCTCGCACAAGCCGGGCCTGAACAGGCTCGCGCCGATGGCGTTCGTCCGGTTTCGGATCGACGGAAAGGATTGGCCCGCAAGCCCATTGCCGTCACTGCGGATGCGCACGACGCTCGGTCTGCAGCACTGGCAGCTGGAGGGACGCATCGGTGGCCGCCGGGTGCTCATCCGGATCGACCAGCCGGCGGACAGATGCGTGAGCCTGCAATACACCGATCCCGACGGCGGTAAGGCGGTGTGCACCAACACCGAACAAGCCGACGTCCACATCGAGATCGACGACCGGCACTGGTCGGTGCTGGGCACCGGGCACGCCGAAGTGGGCCTGCGCGGCCGCGCGGCACCCGACGTCAACGAAAGGATTCCGACATGAGCTTTCTGCTGGACCCACCATTGCTGTTCGCCTCCGGCGTGCTCATCGAGCGGCGGCTGCCCGCCGACCGTCGCGATGTCGCCGAGGCCGCCACGCTGGGCGTCTTCTTCGGCGGGTCGTTCGGGCTGTACAACAACGTCCCCGGATTGGGGGTGTTGTGGCGGCCCTTCCGCGCCCGCAATGGCCGCGACTTCATGTGGAACAGCGGGGTTTTCGGCGTGAACACCGCTGAAGCGGACTGGCCGCTGCACGCCGCGGCGGCTGCCATCTTCGCCACCTATCCGTTCTTCATCAAGATGGGCCGCCGGCTCGCGCGGGTGATATGAGCCTGGTCGCGTCGTTCGGGAGCGCGTTACTACCCGAGGAATACGGCGGCCCGACACCGCCCGAGCTGACCGACCGCGTCGAGCGCTACCTGCGACAGCTGCCGACGACATCGCGGGTCGCGATGCGCGCCGGGATGCTCGCGCTGGCCGCGGCGAGCTACGTCACCACCGGGCGGTCACTGCCCCGGCTCGGCCCCGACCGGCGCGAGCAGGTGGTGCGGCGCGTCGCCGCGCTGAGCCCGGACGCCGGCGCGGCCGTCGAGGCCATGAAGGCGATTGTACTCTTGGCTAACGGCGCTGAAACCTATGCGCCGGAACTACTTTCGCACGCCAAAGAACAGGGAACGGCCCGGCCCGACGCGACGTTGAACGTCGTCTCCTCGGCCGAGAGCGGGTCCGTCGTCACCGCGGATGCGGTGATTGTGGGGTCCGGTGCCGGCGGCGCGATGGTGGCCCGCACCCTGGCGCGGGCCGGACTGGACGTCGTCGTTCTCGAGGAGGGGCGCCGCTGGACGGTCGAGGAATTCCGCACCACTCATCCCATCGACCGCTATGCCGGGTTGTACCGCGGCGCCGGGGCCACCATCGCCCTGGGACGTCCGTCGGTGGTGCTGCCCATCGGCCGGGCGGTCGGCGGCACCACGGTGGTGAACTCCGGCACCTGCTACCGCCCGCCGGCGGCCGTGCAGCGGCGCTGGCGTGACGAGTTCGGGCTTGCCCTCGCCGATTCGGACCGGCTGACCGAGCGCCTCGACGACGTCGAGCACACGCTGCGGGTCGCCCCGGTGCCGCTGGAGGTCATGGGCCGCAACGGGCGGCTGCTGCTGGATGCCGCTGCCACGCTGGGCTGGCGGGCGGCGCCGATTCCGCGCAACGCGCCGGGCTGCGAAGGCTGTTGCCAGTGCGCGATCGGTTGTCCCCGCAACGCCAAGTTCGGCGTGCACCTCAACGCGCTGCCCGAGGCGTGCGCGGCGGGCGCGCGGATCATCTCCGATGCCCGCGTCGAGCGGGTGTTGCATCGGCACGGGCGCGCCCGGGGCGTGCGGGCCCGCCGGGCCGACGGCACGGCGCTGGACGTGCTGGCCGACACGGTCATCGTGGCGGCCGGCGCCACCGAGACGCCGGGGCTGTTGCGGCGCAGCGGCTTCGGTGCGCACCCGCGGCTCGGTCGCAACCTGGCGCTGCATCCGGCGACGATGCTCGCCGGGCGTTTCGAGGACGACGTCGTCGCCTGGCACGGGGTGCTGCAAAGCGCAGCGGTTCACGAGCTTCACGAATCACACGGCGTGCTGATCGAAGCGACCTCAACCCCGCCCGGCATGGGTTCGATGGTGTTTCCCGGCTATGGCGCCGAGCTGCTCGGCTGGCTGGACACCGCGCCCCGGGTGGCGACGTTCGGCGCCATGGTGGCCGATCGCGGCGTCGGCTCGGTGTCGTCTGTGCGCGGCGAAACGCTGGTGCGCTACAACATCTCCCGCGCCGACATCGCCAAGCTCGTCGTCGCAATCGAGGCCATGGGCCGGCTGTTGTTCGCGGCGGGGGCGACCGAGGTGCTCACGGGTTTACCGGGCGCGACGACGGTGACATCGCTGCCCGCCCTGCAGGACGCCTTGCGCCGCAGCGACCCAAAGAGCTTGCACCTGGCCGCCTTTCACCCGACCGGCACGGCCGCCGCCGGCGTCGACGCTCAGCTCTGTCCGGTCGACGAGACCGGGCGGCTGCGCGGCGTGGACGGTGTATGGGTCGCCGACGCCTCGATCTTGCCGAGCTGCCCGGAGGTCAACCCGCAGGTGTCGATCATGGCGCTGGCGTTGGGCGTAGCCGACGAAGTGGTGGGCGCACGCAGCTGATCGAGTGCGCGCCCAGTCACCGTTGCCATGAGCGCCTCCCGGAACGTGCGCCCCGGCGGGGCGGCGTCAACGCTGAAAACCGTTGCGGACAGCGCCGGTTCGACCTGCGGGGCGGTCGTCGTCCAGGCCGGCGGCACGGACAGCGAACCGAGTGAGGCCGCCTCGCCGACTCCTGCGGACGGCGCGCCAACCCCGGACGAGGGGTGGAACGGCCACCGCATGTCGCCTCCTGCCATGCCTACCCTGAACCGGCAGTTGCCAGGTCGGCGCCCGAAATGGTTTGAGCCCATTCCAACAACCCATCCACGTCGAGCTGAGGCTGAATGCCTGCGGTACCCGCCAGGCCTGGCGAGGCCAGCCCGCCTACAGCGGCCCCCAATGCACTCGATGAGCTGGGGATGGGGGTAACGGAGGCGATGCTGACGGTGCCGAAGACGTTGGTGATGGACGCGCCGGCGGGGCCGGCGATAGCGGTGGCGGTGTTTGCGAAGGTCTGGACGGCGACCTGTTCCGTGCCGACAACGGGGAGCGTGGCGGAGCCGTTGACGAGGGTGACCAAGACTTCCTGGAACGAGCCGGGGGTAAGGACGAGGGGGCCGGAGCCGGCGGTCACGTCAACGCCCCCGGGGATCAGAACACCGCCCTCGGAACAGTCGATGATCGTGTGAATTGTGCTGCCGGGGTTGACGATCACGGAGCCGAAGCTGATGAGGTTAGTGCCCGGGCCGGTGATCGTGATGGAGCCGCTGTTGACGAACATGCCGGTGTTTGCCCCGAGGGTGATGGTGTCGCCCGGCGCGGCGGTGGCGGTTTCGCCGGGAGCGACGGGCCCGACGGTGGTGGAGCTGAGGGTGTGCATCGTGGCGTTGGTTGAGGCCAGCTGCTGGGTGGCGTTGCCGGTGGCCTGCCCCACCGTCTGGGCCTGGAGGCCCTGCCCGGCCGGGTTGGTGGTCTGCGGCGGCTCGTCGAACGGGGTCAGGGTGGCGGCGGTCTCAGCCGCGGCGGCATACCCATACATCGCCGTGGCGTCTTGTACCCACATCTGCATGTATTGGGCTTCGGTGGCCGCGATCGCCGCTGTGTTCTGCCCGAAGAAATTGGTCGCGATCAGCGCCATCAGCTGTACCCGGTTGGCCGCGATCACCGGCGGGGGCACCGTCATCGCGAACGCCGCCTCATAGGCCGCGGCCGCCGCGTAGGCCTGGGCGGCGGTCTGCGCAGCCTGAGCAGCTGCAATCGACAGCCACTCCACATAGGGGGTGGCCGCGGCCGTCATCAGCAGCGACGAGGGGCCCGACCACGACTGGCCGGTCAGTCCGGCCAGCTCTGCCGCGTAGCCGCCGGCCGTGGACTCCAGCTCGGCGGCCAGCGCGTCCCAACCCGCCGCCGCCGCAAGCATCGGCGCCGCCCCGGGGCCGGCATACATCAGTCCGGAGTTGACCTCCGGAGGCAGTGACGCAAAGTCCATGTCGTCAGTCCTCTCCGCGGCCGTCAGGGCGGTTTTCAACAGTTATGGAATAATTTTTCAACGGCGATAGAATAACGGTCGAGGTGGTAAAGCACCAGCGTTTGGCGTAGACGGCGCGTGAAAATCAAGCCGCGCCGATTCGGCCCCGAGGCCGGCGGCCCGCAGCTGCGGGAATCCCTCTGACGCGTGCTAGGTCTGCGAGTCCCGCGAAACCGCGTGGCGCGGTTGGTACAGCAGCGCACGCACCAGCGGGCGCGGCCCGACGGACCGAAGCATCTGGCTGGCCGGACGGACGCGCACCCGCTTCGGCCACCAGAACCAGCGTCCCATCGCCGTCATGATCGACGGCGTAATGAGCGACCGGACGACGAAGGTGTCGAACAGGAGGCCGAGGCCGATCGTTGTGCCGAATTGGCCGATCGCCCGCAGATCGCTGGTGATCATCGCGCCCATGGTTACGGCGAACACCACACCGGCGGCAGTCACCACCGGGCCGGTAACACCCATGCCGCGGATGAGTCCCGTTTTCAAGCCGGCTCCGATCTCTTCCTCGATCCGCGACACCAGCATCAGGTTGTAATCCGAGCCCACAGCCAACAGCACGATAAGTGCGAATTCGGTTGCCACCCAGTGCAACTGGAAATTGAGAAGGTGTTGCCAGATTAGTGTCGAGAACCCGAACGCGGCCCCCAGCGACATCACGATCGTGCCGACGATGACTGCCGCAGCGACCAAGGCGCGGGTGACGAGCACCATGATGATGAAGATGAGCACGATCGAGGCCACCCCGGCGATCATCAGGTCATACTTCGCGCCGTTGGCGATGTCGTAAAACGTCGCTGCCGTACCGCCGAGGTAGATGTCGGCGTTCTGCAGCGAGGTGAGCTTCAGCGCCTCCTTGGCCGCTTGGCGCTCCTGATCAACCGACGAGATTCCCTGCGTCGTCGCGGGATCCACTGTGTGAGTGATGATGAAGCGAGCGGCCCTGCCGTCCGGCGACACCATCAAGCTCAACCCCAGCTGGAAGTCCGGGTTCTGGAAGATCTCCGGCGGCAAGTAGAAGAGGCTCTCCACCTGAGAGTCGTTGAAGGACTTGCCCATCACGGAGTTCGTGTCGGTCAGCCGGTCGAACTGGACGATGAGGTTGTCGAACGTGCTGTAGATGGTCAGCGTCGTATCCCGGATCGCTTTCGAGACAGCGATATTCTCGGGAATGATCGCCAGCAATTCGCGGGTGGCCGCAGCCGTGTTGGTGAGGTCGCTGGTGAGGGCGTGGAACTTTTCGGCGAGTTCATCGAAGCCGTCCAGCGCGTCGAAGAGCGATCGTAACGACCAGCAGATCGGGATGTCGTAGCAGTGCCTCTCCCAATAAAAGTAACTGCGAATCGGTCTCCAGAAGTCGTCGAAATCCGCGATATGGTCGCGAATCTCGTCCGTGATGGCAGCCGTCTCCCCCGTGGTTTTCGAGCTGTCGTCCGCTGCGTTCGCAAGCTTTTGCGTCACCGCGTACTGGCGCTCCAACAGGGCGATCTGGGTGTCGAGAAACCCGGTGATCTTTTTGATGTCGCCGACACGGGCCTTCAGGTAATTGAGGTTGTCCCGGATCGGCGCGCTCTGCACACTGAGCTGAAACGGGATGGATCCGTTTTGAATTGGCGGACCCAGTGGCCTGGTGATGCTCTGCACCCGTTCGATGCCCGGCACCCGGAAGATTGCTCCAGCAACCTTGTCGAGGACCAGCATGTCGGCGGGATTGCGCAGATCGTGGTCCGATTCGATCATCAGCAGGTCCGGATTCAAACGGGCCTGGGTGAAGTGTTGATCGGCCGCGGTGTACGCGCGGATTGAGGAAGCACTCTGCGGCAGGTAGTACAGGTCGTTGTAGCGCGGATTGAAGCCCATCAAGCCCAGGGCGCCGACGATCGCCAGGATGACGGAAGTCGCGAGGATGGGCGCCGGCCACCGCACGATGGCCGTCGCCAGACGGCGCCAGCGCGTGTAGTTGAACTTTCGTTTCGGGTCGAAAAGACCGAAGCGGCTGGCGACTACGATCAGCGCCGGCGTCAGGGTCACCCCGGCGGCCACCACGACCAGCAGACCCACTGCGCACGGAAATGCCAGCGAACTGAAGTAGGGCAGCCGAGTGAAATGCAGACAGGCCAGCGCCCCAACAATCGTCAGTCCCGAGCCCAGCACCACCTTGCTGACACCGGCGAACGTGTCGTAGTAGGCGGCTTCGCGGTCCAGGGCCCGTTCGCGAGCCTCCTGGTAGCGGCCCACCATGAATATCGCGTAGTCGGTACCGGCCGCGATGGCCAGTGCCGTCAGCAAGTTGACGGCGAAGGTGGAGAGCCCCATGATGCCGGTCGCGCCCAGCAGCGCGACCACGCCTCGGCCGGTGGCCAGTCCGGCGAACAGGATGACCATCGTCAACAGCACGGTGCCGACGGATCGGTAGACGAACGTGAGCATGATCGCGATGATCACGATGGTGATGATCGTCATCTTGGCCAGACTCGCGTCGCCGACAACGATCGTGTCGGCCGTGAGGGCTCCCTGACCGGCGACGTATGCCTTCACCCCCGGCGGCGGCTTCGAGTCCGCAACGATCTTGCGAACCGAGGCGACCGACTTGTCGCCGACGGCCCCGCCCTGGTCACCGCGCAGGTTGACCTGGACGTAGGCGGCCTTGTGGTCGTAGCTCTCGACACCCGAAGACGTGAATCGCTGCCCCCAGAAATTCAGCGCATGCTCGACGTGTTCGGTGTCCTGCTGCAGCTTCTTGACCAGATCGTCGTAGTACCGGTGAGCGTCCTCGCCGAGGGGTTTGTCACCAACCAGGGTCACCAGGACGAGGTTGTCGGAGTCGTACTCCTTGAATTTCTCCCCGATTCTCTTCATCCCGGTCACCGACGGCGCGTCGGATGGCGAGAGCGGCACCGAGACCTCCTCGGCAACCTTTTCCAGCTGTGGGACAAAGACGTTGACGCCGACCGCGATCAGCACCCAGAACACGACGATAGGCAGCGCCAGCACGCGGATGGTGCGGGCCAGCCGCGGTTTGTGCTCAACGTCGGTGGGCTGTGCGACGGGGATTTCGTCAGTGTCGCCGGCGTCGTCGGTCACGCGGACTTGTCCAAGCAGGAAACCTGCGCATCACGCGCGTCGACCTGTTGCTGGTCGACCAATTTGCCGTCGACGGTGATCCGGCAGCCGAGGGAGGGGCTGTCACCTTGGGCGATGACGTAGGCGAAGATGCCGGGCATCTCGGCGACGATCGTCTGCGACCACGGCAGCGTGGTGAAGCTGGCCTTCTGCGGTTGCGCGTCCGCATCCATCCAGTTGACGACGCCGGTCGTGCCGGGCGGTCCCAGGATTTCGTAGATGGCGGTCTTGGCCGCGTACGGCGGGGTCGCGTCCCGCGGATCGGGCTTGGGTACGCCGGGCCCCGGGAAGACACCGTTGAGGCGGTCCACCGCAACGCCTCCGATCACCGCTGCCACGACCACGACGAGCGCGACCCATCCCCGCTTGAGCAGCGTCAACACCGTTCCCCCCGACCACGATTGCCCGATGGGCCGATGCTAAGGGACTTCATCCGTTCGAGCATTTCGTCGCGTGCGCCACGGCTACCCCAAACGCCATCGCTGCCGAATTAATTCCTGCGGTGGGCCGCCGTGTCGCAACCACGTCACCGCCCGGGCCGTGACCGCGCCGCTCGTCGTACCCCACCTGATCCGTTTGACGCGGCACCGGGGTGGGTCACTCGCGTGTGCACAGCACAACCGCATTGCAAGGCGAAAGACCCTCGGAACGGCAGCTTGCGTCGCGACATGGAAACGTTCTGTCCTGCAGGCCAATTCGCTACGAGGCGCCGAGTTTACCGCCTATTAACCTGTTGCGCCGTCGATTTCATTGAGATGACCGCGCCGGTCGTGCCGAACTGCGGCGCAGGCGGCAACGGACGACGACTGAGTTAGTTTCAAAAAGTAATTCGCTGACGCAAAGACCTTTGCGTGGAATTGCACAATAGGCGCGTCTCGTCGATCTGAAACCGGCACCGATTTGGGGCCGCGGCGCGTACCCTGACCGATATGGCCACCAAGACCAAGGTCAAGACCTGTGTACATTGCGGCCACACCTTCGATCCAAACGACCGACGGCGCGACCTGTCCGATCCGGGCTGGCTTCCGGCCGCGTCAATCTATTGTTCGCATGAATGCAGTGACCGGTTCCATTGCGACATGGCGCATTGCTGCTCCACCCACGCGAAAGAGAAGGGCCGTCGCGAAGGCGCCAGGGCCGCGCGATAATCGGCGCTTCCACCAATCAACGCGCTCATCATTTCGTGCGCTCTGACGGCTCGGTGCCGACTGAATTACCGGGGAGCGCCGAAACGACCACCCGCATTTCGAGCCGAAAAGCTAGCCCTCGAGCTTGTAGCCCAGCCCTCGCACGGTCACCAGGTGGACCGGGTTGGCCGGGTCGGCTTCGATCTTGGACCGCAACCGCTTGACGTGGACGTCGAGCGTCTTGGTGTCGCCGACGTAATCGGCGCCCCACACCCGGTCGATCAACTGTCCGCGCGTCAGCACCCGACCGCTGTTGCGCATCAGGTACTCCAGCAAGTCAAACTCCTTGAGCGGCAACGTGATCGTGTCGCCGTTGACGGAGACGACGTGCCGCTCGACGTCCATCCGTACCGGTCCGGACTCGAGCACACCGTCGCTGATTTCGGAATCGTCGTCACCGCCGCGGCGGAGCACCGCGCGGATCCGGGCGATCAGCTCGCGCGCGGAATACGGCTTGGTCACATAGTCATCGGCGCCCAGCTCTAACCCGACGACCTTGTCGATCTCGCTGTCCCGCGCGGTCACCATGATCACCGGCACGCTCGAGCGAGCGCGCAGCTGCTTGCACACATCGGTCCCCGACATGCCCGGCAGCATCAGATCGAGCAGCACGATGTCGGCGCCCCCACGATCGAACTCAGCCAGCGCGGCTTGTCCATCGGTCACGACCGTGGCCTCGAAGCCCTCCTTGCGCAACAGGAATGCCAGCGGATCGGCCAGCGACTCCTCGTCTTCCACAATCAGCACACTGGTCATGCGCGCCACTCCTTGTCATCGCGATGCTCTGCATCGTCGTAAGCGCGGGTCATCGACTTAGTTCTTCCTCTCGTTGTGACCTGTTGGGCCGCACTTCGCGACCCTGCGGTTGCTCGGGTTGTTCGTCATTGTCCGTGTAGGCCGGAATCGACAGCGTGAATGTCGATCCGGTCCCCGGCTTGCTCCACACGCCGATGCTGCCGTTGTGGTTGGCCGCGACATGTTTGACGATGGCCAGGCCCAGCCCGCTGCCGCCAGTAGCGCGCGAGCGTGCCTTGTCCCCCCGGAAAAACCGCTCGAAGACCCGCTCCTGGTCTTCCAAAGCGATCCCGATGCCACGGTCGGTGACGGCGATCTCGATGTTGTCGCCGCGGCGCCGGCGGCTGATCGAGACCGGCGAACCGGGTGGCGAATAGGCGATCGCGTTGGACACCAGGTTGGCCAGCGCGGTGACCAGAAGCGTTTCGTCGCCCAGCACCCGCAAGCCGCTGGGCGCATCGGTGCGAATCTCGATATGCGCGTTGTCGGCGGCCACCTTGTGGCGTGAAATCGCCTCGGACACAACGGTATCCACGTCCACCTCGGTGACGTTGGGCAACCGCTCCGCGCCCTGCAGCCGGGACAGCTCGATCAGCTCGGCGACCATGTCCCCCAGCCGGTTGGCCTCGACGAGCACCTTCTCGGCAAAGCGGCGAACGGTTTCGGGATCGTCGGCGGACGCCAACAGGGCCTCGGCGAGCAGGGCCATGGCGCCAACCGGGGTCTTCAGCTCGTGGCTGACGTTGGCCACGAAGTCACGCCTGGTCGCCTCCATGCGCGCATAGTCGGACTGGTCGTGGGCGAACACCACGGCGAACCGGCGGTCCTCTTCGCTGAGCAGCCGGGCCTGCCCGTGCACCGAGAGCCCGGACCGGCCCGCCGCCCGTTTGGCCGGCCGCAGGTCGAATTCGGCGTCGACCCCGCTCAGCGCCTGCTGGGCCGCCTCCCACGCCTGGTCGTCAAGTTGCCGGTCGCGCACCAGGCCCAGTTCCCTGGCCCGGTCGTTGAGGTAGACGACGTCGCGGTGGGAATCCACCACCGCGACTGCAAGCGGCATCAGCGCGACGATGCGTTGCAGCATCTGCGCGACGGTGATCCCGGTCCATTCGGTGCTCGCCCGCTGCCGGCGAGCTTTCGGCGACAGCCGCGTCCCGGCTGCTACCCCTATGGCCAGCCCCAGCACGGACAAGACCCCGGCCAGCAACAGCGCCGAGAACACAGTCACATAGCAAATCCTACAAATCTTCCTGAACGCCGCCCTAGCGGAACGAGGCCAAAATCGGACAAGTCACACTTTGCGCTTCAGGTGTTCCACTCCCGTTAACGCGATGTTCGGCAAACAGGCCTTTAAAACTCGCAATTGCCCCGCGGCCCGGCGTTACCCGCGCCCCTGGCTGGCAACCGCCGCCGCACCCGCGGCGGCCGCCTCCGGGTCCAGGTAGGTGCCGCCCGGCACGACCGGCCGCAGGTCGGCGTCCAGGTCGTAGCGCAGCGGAACCCCGGTCGGGATGTTGAGCCCGACGACGTCGTCGTCGGACATCTGGTCGAGGTACTTGACCAGGGCCCGCAGCGAGTTGCCGTGCGCGACGATCAACACCGTCTTGCCGCTGCGCAGGTCCGGGACGATGACGTCGGTGAAGTACGGCAGGAACCGGACCACCACGTCAGCCAGGCATTCGGTCAACGGGCCGCCGCCGATGTTGGCGTACCGGGGGTCGGTGTCCTGGCTGAACCGGCTGCCCTTCTCGATCGGCGGCGGCGGCGTGTCGTAGCTGCGCCGCCAGGCCATGAACTGCTCGTCGCCGTACCGGGCCTTGGTCTCGGCCTTGTCCAGCCCCTGCAACGCCCCGTAGTGCCGTTCGTTGAGCCGCCAGCTGCGCCGCACCGGGATCCACAGCCGGTCGACGGCGTCCAGCGTCAGGTGCGCGGTGGTGATCGCGCGGCGCAGCAGCGAGGTGTAGAGCACGTCGGGCAACAGGTTCTGTTCGGCCAGCAGCTCCCCGCTGCGCACCGCCTCGGCCCGGCCCTTTTCGGTCAGCCCGACGTCCACCCAACCTGTGAAAAGGTTCAGGGCATTCCAGTCGCTCTCGCCGTGGCGCAGCAGCACCAGCGTGGCAGTGTCTCCCATGCCGGCTAGCTTATTCGTCGTCTTCGTCGATCAGGTGAGCGAACGCCTCGAGGTTCTTGAGCGATTCGCCGCGGGACACCCGCCACTCCCACTCTTTCTGTATCGACGAGCGAAAACCCAACTCCAGCAACGTATTAAAGTCCGAATCCACCGCTTCGAGCACCTGCCCGAGCACCCGGTCGATCTCGTCGGCGTCCACCGACGCCAGCGACATGCGGCCCACCAGGTAGATGTCGCCGACCTTGTCCAGCGTGTAGGCCACCCCGTAGAGGCGGCGGTTCCGCTTGAGCAGGAAGCGGTAGACGCCCTCGTGGTTCTCGTCGGGCTTGCGGCACACGAACGCCTCGATGCGCACCGAATGCTCGCCGACGCTCAGGATGGTGTTGGTCTTGAGTTTGCGCTCGCCGGGCAGCTCCACCAAGAGGCCGGACAGCCCGCCGTGCGCCCCCTCGTGTTTCGAGTACTCCAGACCGCTCGCCTGCAGCGCGTCCTCGATCACCTGCTCCACAGTGGACGTCATGCGCCCACCCCACTTCGCTCGGCGGTGTACGCGCGGATCGCGCGCCTATAGCTGGCCAGCAGCGCGTCGGTGGTGTTCTCCCAGGAGAACGTGGCCGCGTGCTCGGCGGCCGCGCGGCTCATCGCCTCGGCCTGTGGCGCGCGCAGCCGCAGCACCCGATCCAGGGCGTCGGCCCACTGATCGACGTCGTGGCCGGACACCAGCGTGCCGGTGACCCCGTCGCGCACGGCCACCGGCAGACCGCCGACCGCGGCGGCCACCACCGGCGTGCCACACGCCTGCGCCTCGACGGCTACCAGGCCGAACGACTCCGAATAGCTGGGCACGGCGACCAGGCTGGCGGCCTGGAACAAGGTGGCCAGGTCGTTGCGGGACTGCGGGGGCAGGAAGGTCACCCGGGCCGCGATGCCGAGCTCGTCGGCCAGCCGCCGCAGCCCGTCCGGGGAGGCCATGCCGCTGCCCGACGGCCCGCCCGCCACCACGATGCGCACGCCCGGCAATTTCGCAGCGGCGCGCAGCACGATGTCGGGCGCCTTCAGCGGCTGGATCCGCCCGACGAACGCCACCACGTCTTCGTCGAGCGGCAACCCCAGCGCGGCCCGGGCCGCCCGGCGGTCGCCCGGGCGGAACATCTCGAGATCCACTCCTGGGTGGACGACGTCGATGCGCGCCGGGTCGGCGCGGTGGATGGAGATCAGTTGCCCGGCTTCATCGTCGGTGTTGACGATCAGGCGGTCGGCCTCGTCGACGACCTGCTGCTCACCGACGGTGCGCAGCGGCGGCTCGGGCGCGTCACCCGCGGCCAGGGCCGCGTTCTTGACCGCGGCGAGCGTGTGCGCGGTGTGCACCAGCGGCACCGCCCAGCGGTCGCGGGCCAGCCAGCCGACCTGGCCGGACAGCCAATAGTGCGAGTGCACGATGTCGTAGTAACCCGGTTCGTGCGACGCTTCCGCGCGCAGCACCCCGGCGGCAAACGCGCACAGCTGGGTGGGCAGGTCGTATTTGTCCAGGCCCTCGAACGGCCCCGCTACCACGTTGCGCACCAGCACGCCGGGCGCGACCCGCGCGACGGGCGGGTCAGCGGACGCGGTGGCCCGGGTGAAGATCTCCACCTCGATGCCCCGCCGCGCCAGGTGCAGCGCGGTCTGCAGCACATAGACGTTCATGCCCCCGGCGTCGCCGGTGCCCGGCTGGGCCAATGGTGAGGTGTGCACCGCCAACACTGCGACGCGGCGCGGTTTCAGCCGGAATACGTCATCGTGCCGCACTCTGTCATCTTTACAGGACGTTCCGCTCACCAGCCCAACGCCCAGGACATGGCTTCGCGCTAAGCGGAAGACTCGTCGACGGCGACGTCGCGCAGCCGCGGATTCAGCGCCCCGGCCCGCCGCATCGCCCCGAGCGGATCGGCGTACAGCCCGCCCAGCGACACGGTCCCCGCGCCCGCCTCCTGGACCCGGTTGCCGAAGACGGTGACGCGTATATCGCGCGGCGGCAACACCGAGCGCTCGGCGAAGGCCGCCTCCACGTGTTCCATCGCCTCCGGGTACTCGGTGAAAGCCTGGCCGCCGACGACCAGTTCGTCGGGGTTGAGCATGTCGCGCAGCAACGCGACCGCCCCCCCGAGCACCCGGCCGCGCTCGTTCAGCAGTTCTTTGGCCTGCTCGTTGCCGGCCCGGGCCAGCCTCAGCAGGTCGGCGATGCCGGCGGCCGGCGCGTTGGGCCGGCCCGGGGAAGCGAACGGCAGGACCCGCAGCCTGCGGGCGGCGGCCAGTACCGCCTCGTCGCTGACGGTGGATTCCAGTTGGCCGGTGCCGCCCAGCAGCTCGGAGTGGGCGGGCAGCGTCGCGATGGTGCCGGGGCCGCTGGCCGGGCAGTGCACCCGTCCGCCGATCACCAGCGCGTAGCCCACGGTCTCGCGGGCGTAGACGTAGAGACTGGTGGGCGAGCTGGGCAGGAATCGCCGCATGCCGAGCAGCAGCTCGGCCCCGGCCATGGCGTCGACGTGCGAGGCCACCGACACGGGCAGTCCCAGCGCGTCGGCCAGCACCGGGCCGACCGGCGCCTGCCGCCAACCGAGCCGGGGGTGGTCGACGTGACCGGTGGCGCTGTCGACGGTGCCGCCGATCGCGACGCCGACCCACAGTGGGCGGCGCCGATGCCAACGCCGCAGGTAACGAGCGGCGCTCTCGGCCAGCGAAGCCAGCGCGGGCCCGGCCGGGCTGAGCGGTGTCGGTGTCTCGACGGTGTCGAGCGTGCGACCGAACAGGTCGGTGGCCACGATGCTGGTGGTCCGGGCGCCGATGTGGATGCCCAGCGTCACGAACGGTTCGTGGTTGACTTCGACCGGCACGCGTGGCCGTCCGATCGCTCCGGAGACGGCCAGGTCGGCGCGTTCCCGCAGCAACCGGGCCTCGAGCAGGGCGATGACTTGGCGGTTGACCGTCGCAATGCTCAGCGAGGTAACGCCGGCGATGACGTCACGCCCGACGGGGCCGCGCAATCGGACGGCCCGGAACACCGAGGCCGCCGCCGAGTCGGCGATGTGCAGTGCCGGCGGCACGATTTGACGACGCACCGACCGGTGGCCCTGGTAGCTGGCACGGGTGGGCGAACGATGAGGCTGGGTGAGGGTATTCGAGCGCACGAGCGTCCTTTGTCCGATTTTTGTTGGCCGTCACTGGCCACGCCTGAAAAAGTCAGGAGCGGCAAAGTGCGCGACAACAACACGCACCCGCCGCGCGAAGACACGCGGTGGTGGTGCTGGACAGGGCGCTGAGGTGCACCAAGAAAATTTAGCACGCTCACTAAGGTTGTTTCTATGGTTGGAAATGTCAGGAATGAACGGGTCGCGGTCGTCACGGGCGCCAGCTCGGGAATCGGCGAGGCCACGGCCCAGACCCTCGCTGCGCAGGGCTTCCACGTGGTCGCGGTGGCGCGCAGGGCGGAGCGGATCATCGCCCTGGCACGGGAGATCGGCGGAACCGCGATTGTGGCTGACGTCACAGACGACGCGGCGGTCGCCGCTCTGGCCGACGAACTGGCCCGGGTGGACGTGCTGGTCAACAACGCCGGCGGCGCCCGCGGGCTGGCACCGGTCGCCGATTCAGACTTCGAGCATTGGCGGTGGATGTGGGAGACCAACGTGATGGGCACGCTGCGGGTCACCCGAGCGCTGCTGCCCAAGCTCATCGACTCCGGTGACGGCCTGATCGTCACGGTGACTTCGGTTGCCGCACTTGAGGTTTACGACGGCGGCGCCGGGTACACGGCGGCCAAACACGCCCAGGGAGCGCTGCACCGCACGCTGCGCGGCGAGCTGCTGGGTAAGCCGGTGCGGCTGACCGAGATCGCGCCCGGCGCAGTCGAGACCGAGTTTTCGCTGGTTCGCTTCGACGGCGATCAACAACGCGCCGACGCCGTCTACACCGGCCTCACACCGCTGGTTGCCGCCGACGTCGCCGAGGTGATCGGCTTCGTGGCCTCGCGGCCGCCCCACGTCGACCTCGACCTGATCGTCATGAAGCCGCGCGACCAGGCGTCGGCCACCCGGTTCAACCGCCGGGGCTAGTCGCCGGGCTGGACGAGGTGGTCGTCGTCGTCGGCGTGCCGGACAGGGTCGGTGCGGTCGACGGCGTGACCGGTGCGGTCACCGGAATCTGAGTGGACGGCGGGTGCGCGGTGGCAGGCGGGAGCGCCGACATGGCGACCCAGGTGTCCCAGTCGACGGCCCAATCCCAGAGGTCACCGTCGGAGTAGGACAGCTGGATCGAGCTCCCGGTCACCTCGACCGGGTCGCCGTACATCGCCGACTGGAAGTACTGCTCCGCGTCGCCGGTCGACAGGTTGATGCAGCCGTTGGTGACGTTGGTGTTGCCCTGCGCGCCGGCGCTCGACGGGTTGGCGTGGATGAACTCGCCATTGTTGGAGATCCGCACCGCCCAACGTTCGTGCACATGGCTGTAGCCGGCGGCCGGGTTGGACATGTAGAAGTCGGCGTACTTCTCGGTGACCACGTGGATGCCGTTTCGGGTGACGTTGCGCGCCTTGTCGGCCTCGCCATAGCTGCACGGGAAGTCCATGATGACGCCTTCGTCCCTGACCACCTGAATGCGGTGCGACGTGACCTCGGCCTTAACCACCTGCCGGCGGCCGATCTGGAAGTTCAGTGAGATGTCCTCGGCCCCGTACGCGCTGTCGCCGAACGGCAGGCCGTACAACTTGGCGTCGACGTTGACGGTCGTGCCCGCGGGGTAGTACTCGCGCGTGCGCCAGTGCACCCGGGCGCCCTGCGCCTCGTCGGGCAGCCACGCCCAGCTGCCCTCGACGGGCGGATTCGTGGTGACGGTCAGCGCCTTCTCGACGGCGGCCTTGTCGGAGATCGGCGCGTCGAACTGGATGATGATCGGCGCCGCCACCCCGACGGTCTGGCCGTCGGCCAACTGGAAGGCCCCACCGATCTTCTTGGTGGGAGACACCGTGGTGAACTTGCCCTTCACCGGGATCGCCTTGCCGTCGTGCCCGACGGCCGAGCCGCTCCACGTGTAGGTCGCGTCATAGCCCAGCGGCTCGGTGGTGGTGTAGACGGTGCGGTCGGAGTTGAACTTGCCCGCCACGGGCTTGCCCGCGGAATTCGTCAGCGCGACGTGCTGGAACCAGCCGTCGCTGATCTGGACGCTGATCGGCGCGATCGGCACGACGTTTTCGGTCGCATCGGCCGGCTGGAACTTCAGCTGCGGCGCGGGCTGCTCTTTCTTCTCGGCCTGCTTGGCCGTGGTGCCGCCACACGCGGCCAACAGGCTGGGGGCGAAGACCCCCAGTCCGAGGGTCGCCAAAGCCACACGCCGGTTGATCGGCGGCGGGGGGTGCGACGTGCTCACGAAAGTCAAAGATACCGGGCAAAATCCATCAACTCCGCCGCGACAAATCGGGGCCGGGTCGGTCTTCCGAAGGATTCGGAGCTACAGCCTGCAGCCGAGCAGGACAGGCTCGGGTTGCAATGTGACACCAAACACATCACGAACCCCGTCGCGGATGACGCGGGCCAGTGCGATCACCTCGTCGGCGGTGGCGCCGCCGCGGTTGGTCAGCGCCAGCGCGTGCTTGGTGGACAGCCGGCAGCGCGCCGCTGGATCGTCGGGATAACCCTTGGTGAAACCGGCCCGCTCCACCAGCCAGCCCGCCGCCAGCTTGACGCCGTCCTGCGCCGGGTAGTGCGGAACCGCCCCCTGGACGCTCGCGGCCAGCCGCTCGTACACCTCGGGCGCGACCACCGGGTTGGTGAAGAACGACCCCACGCTCCAGGTGTCGTGATCGTCCGGGTCGAGCACCATGCCCTTGCGCCCCCGCAGCGTCAGCACCGCCTCGCGGACCGCCAGCGGATCGGCCCGCTCGCCGCCGCTCAACCCCAACGCGGCGGCCAGTTCGCCGTAGCGCAGCGGCGCACTGCGGCCCGACGAGTCCAGGGCGAACTCGACTTCCAGTACCACCCAAGGAGTTTCGGGCGCGGCCTGCTTGAACACGCTGGTGCGGTAGCCGAAGCCGAGCTCGCCGCCCGGCACCCAGTGCACCTGGCCGCTGCCGCGGTCCAATACCCGGACCCGGGTGATGGTGTCGGAGACTTCCGCACCGTAGGCCCCGACGTTTTGCACCGGGGTGGCCCCGGCCGACCCGGGGATCCCGGACAGGCATTCCAGCCCGCCCAGACCGTGCTCGATGGCACTGACCACGACGTCGTCCCACACCGCGCCCGCCTCCGCGCGCACCAGGCCGCCGTCGATGGTGATGGCGCTGTTGGCCAACCGCACGGCGGTCAGGTCGGTCAGGGTATCGGCGATCACCAGGTTGGACCCGCCGGCGAACACCAGCACCGGGGCATGTTCTCCCGCACGGCTTTCGGCATCCAGCTCCCGCACCGCCGCGATCACCTGTTCGGTGCTGGCGCAGGTGATCAGGCGGCGCGCGACCGGCCCCACCCGCAACGTCGTCAGCGGCGCGAGCGACACCGCCTCGGCGACATGCGCGCCGGCGAATGTCGAACCGGCATCGCTGGATTTCATGGCCCGTAACGGTAGCCTCACCTGCTATGCCGCGTTCATTCGACTTGTCGGCCGACTACGACGGCAGCGTTGAAGAGGTGCATCGGGCGTTCACGGACGAGACCTATTGGCGGGCACGGCTGGCCGGGTCCGGTGTTGACCTCGCCACGCTGGAATCGATGCGGGTCGGCGGTGAAACCGGGGACGAAGACACCGTCGAGGTTGTCACCGTGCAGGTGATCCACAGTCACAAGTTGCCGGGGATGGTCACGCAGTTGCACAGCGGCGACCTCCGCATCAGGCGCGAGGAGATCTGGGGACCCGTTGCGGACGGCGCCGCGCAGGGTTCGGTCGCCGGCTCGATATTGGACGCCCCGGTGAATCTGAAGGGCTCCGCCACGCTCTCGACAATCCTGCAGACGGGCGGTGCCCGACTGACCTTCCGGGCCACCGTCCAGGTACGCGTCCCGATCATCGGCGGCAAGCTGGAGAACATCATCGGCACCCGACTGGCCGAGCTGGTGGCGGCGGAGCAGCGGTTCACCACGGAGTGGATCGCGGGAATGGCGTGAGACCGCGTCGAGCCTAAGCTGGCGCTCATGCGAATCGCGTTGGCGCAGATCCTCAGCGGCACCGATCCGGCCGCCAACTTGGACCTGGTGCACGAGTACAGCGGCCGGGCCGCCGACGCCGGCGCGAAGTTGGTGGTGTTCCCCGAGGCGACCATGTGCCGGTTCGGCGTTCCACTGGCGCCGATCGCCGAGCCGGTCGACGGGCCGTGGGCGGCCGGGGTGCGGGGCATCGCGGCCGACTGCGGCATCACGGTGATTTCCGGCATGTTCACCCCGGCCGGGGACGGACGGGTGAAGAACACACTGATCGCGGCCGGTCCGGGCAGTCCCAACGAGCCGGACACGCATTACGACAAGATCCACCTCTACGACGCCTTCGGCTTCACCGAGTCACGCACCGTCGCACCCGGCCGCGAGCCGGTGGTGATCACGGTCGCCGGCGTGCGGGTGGGGCTGACCGTCTGCTACGACATCCGCTTCCCGGCCCTGTACACCGAGCTGGCCCGCCGCGGCGCCCAGCTGATCGCCGTCTGCGCATCGTGGGGCGCGGGGCCCGGCAAGCTCGACCAGTGGACGCTCTTGGCGCGGGCCCGCGCGCTCGATTCGATGAGCTACGTCGCCGCTGCCGGCCAGGCCGACCCGGGCGAGTCCCTGACCGGGTCGGGCGCGCCCACCGGGGTGGGCGGCAGCCTGGTGGCCTCCCCGTTCGGCGAGGTCGTCGCGTCCGCCGGCTCCGCACCGCAGTTGGTGCTTGCCGACATCGACGTCGATCGGGTCGCCAAGGCTCGCGAGAGCATCGCGGTGCTGCGCAACCACTCAGATTTTGCTCAGCTCGATAGTGCAGAATCAGTCGGGTGACGAACCCACAGGGACCACCGAACTCCGACCCGTCGACGTGGGGCCGTCCGGCCAACCAAGGCCCCTTCGGCCAGCCCCCCACCGAGCGGCCGACCGAGCGGATCAACACCGGCGGCCCGGCCCCCGCGCCGCCGCCTCCCGCCGCAGGTCCGCCGCCGGGTCAGACCGAACGGATCGGCACGCCCCCGCCGAACATGCAGCGGCCCGACTACCCGCTGCACCTCGGCGTCACCGAGGCCGGTCCGGCCTTCCAGGGCACCATCA
>NZ_LZSV01000016.1 GCF_001665605.1 Mycobacterium sp. 852014-50255_SCH5639931 | reverse complement strand
AGATGTGTATAAGAGACAGGCCCCGCCGACGCTGGGCCAGCACAACGACGACATCCTGGGCGGGTTGGGCCTGTCCGCGGACGAGATCGCGAGACTGCGGGCCGAACGGGTGATCGGTGAGCGGCTGCTCAACGCGTGAGCGGCACCGACACCGTGAATCACGCGGTCGCCCGACAGCCGGTCCGATCACTCTGTTGCTATACCTCTGGGTACTTCATGATGTCCCGGAGTGGGGCGTGTGCCCCAGACGCTACCGCCGGCCGCCGGCCGCAAGTATTCGCCCTTGGCGGGGCCTAGAATTGGGTGACTTGCCCCAGTACGTGTATGACAAACCCAGGAGGCGGAAATGACTGAGCATCGTCACGTCGAATGGGACCCTGACACGCGCCGCATCCTGACGACCCGGCTCTTGTTGCGCCCTTGGCAGCTCGACGACGACACCGCCGCCTATGGGATATACGGGGACGCGGAGGTTTCGCGTTGGCTGTGTCCGGCGCTGCCCTTGATCACCGACGACGCGCACATGCGTCAACTCTTGGGCGCATGGATCGCCGAAAGCGACGCGACCGGCCTGCCCCTGGGCCGATGGGCGATTACCGATAGAGACTCTGGCGACCTGATCGGGGGAGTGGCACTGCTTCCGCTTCCACCTGGCCGCACCGATCTTGAGATCGGATGGCAGGTCGCACCGACGCTGTGGGGTCGCGGCTATGGCGCGGAAGCCGGTCATGCGGTGGCTCATCAAGCATTCACAAATGTTGGTGTCAGTGAGGTCTTCGCAGTCGTGCGGCCAGGCAATCATCGCGGGGTGGCTACGGCGCGGCGAGTGGGCATGGAATGGGTCGGTGAGACGGACAAGTACTACAACTTGCCCCTTGAAATCTACCGACTGAGCAAAGCCGATTTGGATTTGCCAGAGCCGGCCTGCGCACCGGCGCCGGGATCGCAGTAGTCCCGAATACCACAGCGGTGCGGCCCTGCGCTGAACAATCTGGACAAGGCGCGGCCTTTAGCTGTCGCAGGGGGGTCGCCCCGGACCATAGACCGGGGGGCCCCGCTTCCGATGGGTGGTATGACCCAGAGCGCGGGAGGCGCAGGGGCTTAGCGACTCAATACATGGTAGAAGGTGACCTGGGCCTCGCCGCCTTCAGCGAACTGGGCCAACGCTCCCACGCTGAGCGCGAAGTGTTCGGTCTGGACGTGGAGGTCGACACCGTGCTGGTTTCGGAATCGCTGATAAAGTGTGAAATGTCCTGGCTGATCTCGGTCTTCGTGGAGCCGGAAGGTGCTCACGTCTCCTTCGGCCAGCGACTGCGGGATTAGCTCAGCAAGCGCACGCCGCAAGTCGTCTCCTCTGCCTGGCAAGGCCGTGGCCTCGGTGATCAGCACCACTTCTTCATCTGCGCCGTACATGGTTGACACTCCTTCATTGTCGCCCCAAGGCTGTGAACAATCACGGCACCGAGTAATTAACCTGCGCCCGCCGCCATCTCGTGTACACGTCGTCACATCGGTGGTTGCCTTTAGGCATACGCTCCAACGTCGCCTGTCGCCGCGTGTAATCGCAACCGCCGGGTAAACGTATTCGCAGCCACTTTACTTCCCGGTCTTTGTTTCTGAGCATTACAACCCGCTTCCGTCAATACAGTCATGACTCGCCAGCACCGGCTGCACCGGTTCTCAACTGGGCGCTGGCTCCTCACCGAAGCGCGAAGCTCTCGTCCCCTGATCGCCCGGGTTAATTTCGCGAAGCTTCGCCCCTCACGCGGTGATCGACGGCGAACGCCGTCACGGTATTGCGGTGTCAGCAGTTGATCTCGCGCCGCGCCAGAACTCACCCGGGTGAAACAACGCCGGGGTGATGACAGCTCACCCCGCCGGGCAGCAGATTGATACCAGTTAGAGGTAGACACGCATTGCGCCGGGTGTAATCGCCAGGGCTACAACTGTTCTTGCCGGGTAAAGGGCCCAGCAGGAGTCGCCGAGAATGAACAGCAGAAAGGTCTCACCATGCACTTCGATTCCAAGAAGGTCATCGTCCTCGGGGGCAGTGCCGGTATGGGGCGGCAGGTCGCCGTGGATATTGTGCGGCACGGCGGCAGTGCGGTGATCGTCGGCCGGTCTAAGGACCGCGTTGATGACACCGTGGCCGAACTGACCGCTGGGGGTGGTCAGGCCTGGGGGATCACCGCTGAGTTGACGGATCGGAGCGCGGTCGGCGACGTTCAGCGCGTGGTCTCCGAGCACCACGGCGATGCGACGTTGTTGGTCAATGCGGCTGGATTCTTTGTTCCCAAGCCGTTTCTCGAGTACGACGCGTTGACCTATGACTCGTACATGGAGCTCAACTATGCCTTGTTCTTCCTGACGCAGACAGTCGTTGAGGGCATGATCGCCCGCGGGGAGGGTGGCTCCATCGTCAACATCGGCAGCATGTGGGCACATCAGGCGATTGCTCTGACGCCGTCGTCGGTGTACTCGATGCAAAAAGCCGGGCTGCACGCGCTGACCCACAACCTCGCGATCGAGCTTGCCGAGCACAAGATCCGCGTCAACGCGGTGGCACCGGCCGTCGTGAAGACTCCCCTCTACGAGGGCTTCATCCCGAAGGACGAGATCGACGCCACGCTTGACACTTTTGCGCCGCTTCACCCCCTGGGACGCGTCGGCACCCCCGCCGACGTCGCCAACGCCGTGACGTACCTGCTCTCTGATGAGGCCAGTTGGGTCACCGGCGCGATTCTCAACGTCGACGGCGGCATCATGGCGGGCCGCAACTAACCCGGCAACGACGCTGGACGGGACGAAATACAAAGCGCAGCACACCAAGGCTGCGTGAACGAAGGAGATCGAGTGTCACACAATTACAGCAAGAACCGCGCCGCGGTTGACGCGCTAACCCCCGAGCAATACCGCATCACCCAGGAGAGCGGCACGGAGCTTCCGTTCACCGGCGAGTACTGCGACAACCATGAACCCGGCATCTACGTTGACATTGTTTCTGGCGAACCGCTTTTCGCCTCGGTGAACAAATTCGACAGTGGAAGCGGCTGGCCCAGCTTCACCCAGCCCATCGACGCGGACAGCCTTGTTGAGAAGCACGACCGCAGCCACTTCATGGATCGAGTCGAGGTGCGATCAGCCCAAGCGGACAGCCATCTGGGCCACGTATTCCCGGATGGCCCTGCAGAAGCGGGCGGGTTGCGCTACTGCATCAACTCGGCATCTCTGCGATTCATCCACCGCGACGACCTGGAAGCCGAGGGTTATGGGCAATATCTGCACTTGTTCACACAGGATGGATCGGAGCAACACCAAAGCGTCGGCGAGCAGAAATCATGACTGACAATAAGATCGCCGTTCTTGCCGGCGGCTGCTTTTGGGGCATGGAGGACCTGTTCCGCAAGCAGCCCGGTGTGGTATCCACCCGGGTCGGCTACACCGGTGGCAGCAACACGCATCCCACCTACCGCAATCACCCCGGCCACGCGGAGGCACTTGAAATCACCTACGACCCAGACGAGACCGATTACCGGGCACTGCTGGAATTCTTCTTCCAGATCCACGACCCGACCACGAAGAACCGTCAAGGCAACGATGTCGGAACCAGCTACCGGTCAGCGATTTTCTATCTGGACGACGAGCAGAAGCAAATCGCAGTGCGCACCATTGCCGACGTCGAAGCATCAGGCCGCTGGCCCGGCGCAGTCGTAACCGAGGTCAACCCGGCCGGCGAGTTTTGGGAAGCCGAACCCGAGCACCAGAACTACCTGCAGCGGTATCCATCCGGCTACACCTGCCACTACGTCCGCCCGGAGTGGGCGTTGCCCAACCGCGGTGACGGTGCGGGCGGCGCGGGGGCAGTCACGCCGGAACATGCCGAGCCGACTCAATAGCGACGTGGGCTCGGTAACTCCGCCTGATTGGCAGGTGCTGCTGAGTGCGTACGCGCCGTTGGTGCTCTATCGGGCCGTATGTGGTGTGGGATGGGTTCTACCGCGACTCGGCCCCCGGCGAGCGGCGGTGACGGGATGACTCAGAACCCGAATCTGGCTGCACTATCACTGGCGGGGGTATCGGTCTGGCTGGATGACTTGTCGCGCAGCCTGCTGCAGTCCGGCAAGCTGCGGCAGTTGATCGACACGAGAAGCGTTGTCGGCGTGACCACTAACCCGTCCACCTTTGAGCGCGCACTGACACACGGGCGCGCCTACGATGGCCAGATTGCCGAGCTCACGGGCCGCGGTACCGATATCGATACCGCAGTCCGCACGGCGATCACCGACGACGTTCGGGCGGCCTGCGATGTGCTCCGCCCGCAGTGGGAGGCGTCCGACGGCGTCGACGGGAGAGTTTCCATTGAGGTCGACCCGTCGCTGGCGAACGACACCGATGCAACAGTCACGCAGGCCGTCGAGCTGGCCAAGGTCGTCGACCGGCCCAACGTGTTCATCAAAATACCGGCGACCACAGCGGGGCTGCCGGCGATCACCGCCGCGCTGGCCAAAGGTGTCTCAGTCAACGTCACGCTGATCTTTTCTGTCCAACGGCATCGAGCCGTGATGAACGCCTATCTGGCCGGTGTCGAAGCCGCCAGCCAGGCGGGCGTTGACATATCTCAAATCCACTCTGTGGCATCGCTGTTCGTATCCAGAGTGGACACCGAAGTCGACAAGCGACTCGAGGTGATCGGCACCGATGAGGCGCTCAGACTGCGAGGACAGGCGGGCATTGCCAACGCGCGATTGGCCTACGCGGCCTACCAGCAGGTCTTCGAAGCCGAGCCTCGCTTCGCCGCGCTGCGCGCCGCGGGTGCTCGCGTGCAACGGCCGTTGTGGGCCTCCACGGGTGTAAAAAACGCCGCTTACCCTGACACGATGTACGTCACGGAACTCGTGGCACCAAACACGGTCAGCACCATTCCTGAACCGACGCTGGAGGCGGTGGCCGACCACGGCGTCATCGCCGGTGAAACCATGGCGGGCCAGGCGGTGCACGCGCGGGAAGTGTTCGACCGGCTGACGACGGTCGGTGTCGATCTGCCCAATGTGTTCGCCGTACTTGAACACGACGGGGTGTCCAAATTCGCGGCGTCCTGGTCGCGGACGCTTCAACGCTGAATACTTTGCGGCTCTGTAACTGTCACTCAGCTAGGAGACCGATCAGATGTCCCCCTCGGGTGGGTCCTGGATTTGATCGAACAACAAGGAGGGAACTGTGACCGGCTACGTCGCTGGCGTCATTGGTGGCATTGTCGGCGGACTCGCAATCGCCGCGCTAGGCATGGCCTACGGTGCGGCGAGTGGGCGGGGTTTGTGGGCGCTGCCCAACAGCATCGGCGGCCTCACTCTGGGCCCAAGGCGCGCCCACACTAGGATGTTTGGAGTGGCCACCCTCGTCGGCGTCGCCCTCCACGTCCTACTCTCGGCCGTATTCGGCATCGCTATCGTCCTTCTCGCGCAGGATTTCACGCACGCGTACCTCGCGACTGGTCTGGTGGCCGGCGTGGCGCTGTGGCTCATAAATTATGTTGGCATCGGCGCGATCCATGTTGGTGCACGGGGCGTCGCGAAGGTAAATCCCGTGCCGATCGCCCTCGGGCTTCACCTGTTATTCGGATTCATTACTAGCGTGGTCGCTGTTTCGATCCTGCGAGCGTGAGGCCTTTCGGTCACGGAAGACCGCAAACGCAGGCTCGTAATCTATTGCAACTAGGCTTCTTCCAATGCTTCACCAAGTGATTGAAGAACCTTGTTGTGCTGCGCGTTGACAAGCGTGTGGCCCACCACCAACGCAGCGACGACGGGCCATTCCATGATCCCGAACAGGGCCATTGCACCGACGCCGGCATAGAACGCCAGATGTTCCGGTGCCGGTAGCATCAGGCCGATGCTCCAGGGCAACGACGGGGTAACCGTATGCGGGGACTGAGCTCTCGCTTTATCCATCACGTCCCTTGATCTCCCGCCCGATCACATGAACTCGACGACGATGCCCGGATCGTTCTCGACGCGGGTCCGTGCAAACGGCTGTCAGCGCCCCGAGGGGACCATGTAGCGAACATGCAGGATCAGCCTTGCCTTTCACCGTCGATGCCGCCCCGGAACCGTCGTGATCAGCGCCTGCCGGATGCTGTTGGTTGCCTCTGACTGACGCGTTGTCGGTCGTTCTCGGAGCATGGTCGACTGCGGAGTCGAATAGCAATTCGCGCAATTGTTTTCGACCGCGGTTCAGCCTCGAACTTACGGTCCCTTGCCGGGAGTCGGTCATGGCGGCGATCTCCTTGTAGGAGTATCCGCCAATGTCGGCAAAGTACACGACGATGCGAAACTGCTCGGGCAGCCCCATCATTGCCGCCTTGAGGTCGGGGTCTGGCAGCAGTTCGAGGGCCTGGTCTTCGGCCGACCGGAGGCCCCCGGGCGTGTGTGGGGCACTGGCCGCTAGCTGTCGATCGGTGATCTCACCACTCGGATGTTGCGCGGGACGGCGCTTTTGCCTCCTATAGCCGTTGATATGGGTGTTGGTCATGATCCGCCGCAGCCATGCTTCGAGGTTTGTGCCTGGCTCGAACGCGCGGAAACCGGCATAAGCATGGAGCATTGTTTCTTGCACCAGATCCTCCGCGTCCACTCGGTTGGAGGTCATCCGGAGAGCTTGCCGATACAGGGGTTCAAGGAGCGGGACGACGGCGCTTTCAAATTGAGCGGTCAGCGGGACGTCTGGCGCCTTTGTACATTCGGCGCGTACGCGGCCCACGCTACGTTCCCTCCCTCGCGAAAAGCAGTGGCACGCCTAGATACTGGCCATCGCTTGCCCGAGTCAGGCACGACCGAACCGGGGGGGACCGGTGCGGGAGAACGGTCCGGGCACCCGAGGAACGCGGGGACCAAAAGCGCGAGCGTCTGGATGCGGCGGCGCCGGTCAGTGCATCGTCTTCTTCCGGCCGCTGTACATGCGCTGCCTTGGCCGCGCCTGCGTTCAGGCGCGTTTCTTCCATGGCCGATCCCCGAATCACGCGGCCCTGGCCGCGGGTACGGCATTTTCTTGCGTCCACAACACCTCCGGTTGTCATTCCGGTGCCAGGGTCCACCGCCGGGGGGTGAGTGGTCATCACCCGACGGGGCAATTCATCCGGGTGAGCGGCACGTGGTCGTGAACGCCATCCACAAACTCAACACCAACCGGGTCGTGCATCGACTGCTGCGGTGAACTTGCCGGCCCGCTCCACCGGTCTTGACGATTCGTCTGCCGTCGATCACCCGGGTGAGTGGCGGAGGTGGGCGACGACAGTTCACCCCTCTGCGCGTCATGATCAGAACATCTTCAGCTGCGCAGGTGTGTGCCGTTGTCTCGGCACAGCAGCGGACCCGCCAGCGCAATAAGACCTGGCAGATACGGAATGGAGAGGGCACCGATGGGGATTTCTGAATTCGACGATGTGCAGGCCCATCTCCTCGAACCAGAAGAAAGCCTGGACTCAGAAGAGACTGGCATCGACCTCGACGAGGGCTACTCACCCCCGGAACGGCCCCGTGAACTGCGAGCGTGGGGTCTCACCGCGAGGGAAGCGCGGACCCATGAAAGCCTGGCGCGCCGACTGGCCCGTGAGGTGCCCGAAGTGACCGATCAGTGGGATGGCGACGGAATCGGTGATAGCGCCGACAGCGATGGGGAGCCAATCGACGATCAGGTCGGCGACATGCGCGCAGGTCGGCTCGTCGCGTTCGACGTCGACCCCACGGATCCTGGTGCCGATTACCTTGCCCACGACGTCGGTATTGACGGCGGCGCTGCCTCGGCTGAGGAGGCCGCCATGCATATCATCGGCGACGAAGACACCCGCGCCGGTGGGGAATGGCGTCCCTGATGACCCGTCGTCCGGCCCGTCGGTGAAATTTCACCTGTGGTGACCCGTGTTGTGATCCTCGGCGGCGGCCCGGCCGGCTACGAGGCGGCATTGGTTGCAGCTGCACGAGATCCGGCCGTAGCCCGCGTCACCGTCGTCGATTCCGACGGGGTGGGCGGCGCCGCGGTGCTGTGCGACTGCGTGCCGTCGAAGACCTTTATTACCTCCACGGGGCTGCGCACTGAACTGCGACGGGCAACCCGCCTGGGTTTCGACATCCACATTGACGACGCCAAGATCTGTTTGGCGGAGATCCACCAGCGGATCAAGATGCTCGCTACCGAGCAATCGGTGGATATCACCGCCCAGCTGCTGAGCTTGGGTGTCGAGTTGATCGCGGGCCGCGGCGAGCTGGTTGATGCGGCTCCCGGTCTGGCCCGGCACCGCGTCAAGGTGAGCGCGCGCGACGGCAGCACCACGATCCGCGATGCCGACGTGGTGTTGATCGCCACCGGCGCGAGCCCCCGGGTCCTGCCGTCGGCGCATCCCGACGGCGAGCGCATCCTGACCTGGCGCCAGCTCTACGACCTGGATTCGTTGCCTGATCACCTCATCGTGGTGGGATGCGGGGTGACCGGCACCGAATTCGCCAACGCCTACATCGAACTGGGCGTGACCGTAACGGTGGTGGCCAGCCGCGACCGAGTGTTGCCGTACGAGGACGCCGACGCCGCGCAGGTGCTCGAGGAATCGTTCGCCCAACGCGGCGTCAAACTGATCAAAAACGCCCGGGCGCAATCCGTCAGGCGGACCGGCGACGGGGTGCTACTGACAATGACTGACGGCCGCACCGTAGAGGGCAGCCACGCATTGATGACACTTGGGTCAGTGCCCAACACCGGCCGGCTGGGTTTACAGCGCGCGGGCATCGAACTCGGCCCCGGTAATTACATTGCCGTCGACCGGGTGTCGCGGACATCGGTCGCGGGCATTTACGCGGCGGGGGACTGCACTGGTGTTCTGCCGTTAGCCTCGGTTGCCGCCATGCAGGGCCGGATCGCGATGTATCACGCGCTTGGTGAAGCCGTTAATCCGCTCCGGCTGCGCACCGTCGCGGCGACGGTGTTCACGCACCCAGAAGTCGCGACGGTCGGCGTCTCGCAGACCGCGATCGACGACGGCTCGATTCAGGCCCGCAGCATCATGCTGCCGTTGAAAACCAATGCACGAGCGAAAATGTCGGAGCTGCGCCAGGGCTTCGTCAAACTATTTTGCCGGCAGGACAGCGGCGTGATAATCGGGGGCGTGGTGGTCGCGCCGATCGCTTCGGAATTGATATTGCCGATCGCGATGGCTGTTCAAAACCGGATCACGGTCGACGATTTGGCGCGGACGCTTGCGATCTATCCGTCGCTGTCCGGCTCGATCACCGAGGCGGCGCGCCGGCTCATAGCCCGCGACGATCTGAACTGATGGACGAACTGATTCGGCCGACGCGGGCTCGGTGGTGGCAGGAATGGTTGGTGCCGCATCGCGTCGCTCGACTAGCGATTGCCATCATCGGAGTGCCGGTGGCCCTGTGGTGGCTGCAACCGTGGAAGTTGTTGACCAGGACCACCGCCGATGAACCTCTGCCGCGTGGAGCGCAGACGACCCACTGCGGCGAGTTCACGGGCCACATCCACCGAACCAGCGGGGTTGCGCGCCTGCTAACCCTAGGCGACGGGGCGCAGATTCTGCGGCTGGAAAATCTGCATACCATTTTGGGACCACGACTGCGCGTATGGCTCAGCGATGCACCGGTCGACGATGCCAGATTTCCATGGCGAAAGTTTGGGCATTGCAAGCACATAGACCTCGGGAGCCTACGCGCCAACCGCGGTAACGCCGATTACGCCGTGCCCAACGGTGCCGACACCGGCGCGCTCGGCAGCGTAGTTCTGTGGTGCGAGCGCTTCGGTGTGTCCTTCGGCGCGGCGCAATTGCGACCCCCGACCCAATGAGTCCCTCCGCCCGGCCCGTCGCCAAGCCGTATTAGTCGCGCATCCTGTGCCGCGAGCGCACGATTCACCGCACTTCAGGGCGCCGCGGAGAATCCCTTGAAGCGGGCGTCACTCAATGCATTCGATGCAACAGATCGCAGCTTGCGCGAAATCACCCGGGTGAATCGTGCTGAAGAGTGATGACAGAAGGCCCAGGCCCGGGCGATGCTCGTGCTGGAGATCTCCACAGCCGTCTACCACGCCGCAGTCGAGGACTCCGTGGCCGGCCAAGGAACAGCAGACCTCATGCGATCGATCCCCGACACCAGGTGGATACCCGAATACCAGACAGGAGAAGAGATATGGAGGCGGTCCCAGTTCACCGTCAACCGCAGAAGGCGGAACCGACCACCTCGGTTGTGATCGTTGGCAGCGGGTTCGCCGGTTTCGAGTGCGCGCGCCGACTGGTCCGACGGCTAGACAGGGCGGGTGCCTCGGATGTGAGGGTGACCATTGTTTCACCGGTCGATTACCTGCAGTACACGCCTTTGCTCGCGGATGTGGCCGGTGGGCTCGTCGACCCGCGGTTTGTCTGTGTTCCGCTGGCCGGAACGCTCAAGGGCGTGCGGGCGGTGCGCGGCCAGGTCGATAGCGTTGACTTCGATCGGCATATGCTGTCGTTCACCGATCCGGAGGGTCGGGTAGGGACGCTGTCGTGGGATCGGCTGGTCTTGACACCAGGCTCGGTGACCCGCGTGTTCGATACACCCGGTTTGGCCGAATACGCGCACGGACTGAAGTCGACGGCCGAGGCGCTGTATCTGCGTGATCGTGTGATCGAGCAGTTGGAACTGGCTTGCGTCGACGAAAACGAGGAGCGCGCGGCCGCGCGACGCACGATTGTCGTTGTCGGTGCGTCGTATTCCGGTTCCGAATTGGCGGCGCAGCTCCGCGCGCTCGCCGACGCAGCGGCGAAGCAGATGGGCTTTGATCGGGCCTCGGTGCGGTTTGTGCTGGTGGACTTGGCCAATCAGGTCATGCCCGAGCTGGGGCGGAAGCTAGGCGACGCTGCGATGCGTGTGCTGCGCTCTCGCGGAATCGACGTGCGGTTGGGCACGACCCTCAGGGAAGTTCACGCCGATCATGTTGTGCTCATCGATGGTTCGCGCATCGACGCTTACACGGTAGCGTGGGTGGCTGGCGTGAGCCCGTCACCGTTGATCGCCACGCTGGGATTGGAAACCGAGCGGGGCCGGCTCAAGGTACGGGCCGATTTGCAGGTACCAGGTCATCCCGACTTGTTTGCCGCGGGCGACGCCGCCGCCGTTCCGGATCTAACCCGGCCGGGCAAGATCGCACCGCCCACAGCACAGCACGCGACCCGACAAGGTAAGACACTGGCCCGCAACGTCGCGGCGAGTCTCGGCTACGGCCAGCGAAAGGACTATCGCCACAGCGACCAGGGTATGGTGGTCGACTTGGGTCCGCGCTACGCCGTCGCCAATCCGCTCGGCGTGCACCTGTCGGGCTATGCCGCAAAGTTTGTCGCCCGCGCCTACCATCTTTACGCGCTTCCCCGGCCCGTCAACCGCTGGGCGGTCGCACTCGCATACCTCACCGACGTCTTCTTCGCCCGCACCGTGTTGTCAATGGGATTTGTTTTCGGCGCCAACCCTCAATTCGCGGCCAGCGGAGTCGCCCAGCTACCGAAGGCAGCGGGGGCAGAATGAGATTCAACGACCCCACTGTTGTTTCTGGCCGCGGACGCACCGCCTGTCCTTTCCTCCAACAGAGAACAGATTGCGGTATCCCACGGCGCTGCTGGCGGCGATACGACGGCACCGTACGTGATCGCCGCGGTCGTATTCCAGCAGCACATCCAGCCCCCGCCTTGTTCGGGTTGATCACTACAGCAACACGGAGCACCAATGACTATCGTCAACAAAGGATTTCGCGGACGTCGCGCTGAGTCGGGCCCCGATCTGCCGCCCGGCCAGCATCTGACCGACGACTTCCCTGTCTTGCAAGCAGGGCCGACTCCTCGGATCGATCTCGATCGCTGGCGATTCACCATCCGCGACGAGCTTGGCGCCGAACACTCGTGGACCTGGGCGAAGTTCAAGCGCCTGCCCTGCGAGCGTCTCAACGTGGACATCCACTGCGTTACCACGTGGTCCAAGCTGAATACCAAGTGGGAAGGCGTTTCTCTGGACACACTTTTCGAATCGATCGACACCGCAGCCGGATTCGCACTGGTCGGTTCCTACGGCGGCTACACCACCAACCTTCCCTTGGGCGACCTTCTCGGCGGCAAGGCCTGGATCGTCTACGCGTACCAGGGCGCACCGCTTGGCGCGGTGCACGGCGGCCCGGCGCGGCTCTTGGTGCCGCACCTGTATTTCTGGAAGTCCGCGAAGTGGGTGAGATCCATCGAGCTGCGCGACAGTGACACGCCGGGATTCTGGGAGCGGTTGGGCTACCACAGCTACGGCGACCCGTGGCGAGAACAACGCTACGCCGGCGATTGACGGCGGCCGTGGATCTTCAGGTGAAACCGAAGTTGCAGTGGCGGGTTGCCCGCGTGGTGGACTCTGAACCCGAGACGGGGTCCGCGCAAACGATCGGGCTGACCGTGCCGGGCTGGAGCGGCCACTCGGCGGGTCAGCACGTCGATCTCAAGCTGACTGCCGAGGACGGGTACAGCGCGCAACGCAGCTACTCACTGAGCAGACCAGCCGACGGCGAGCGCATCGAGCTCACTGTGCAGCAGATTCCAGACGGGGAAGTCTCGCCCTACCTCACCGGGCTCACCGCCGGCGATGAGGTCGAACTTCGAGGACCCATCGGCGGCTGGTTCGTCTGGCGGCCTGACGAGGGGGACCGGATTCTGCTCATTGGTGGCGGATCGGGAATCGTGCCGTTGATGGCCATGCTGCGACAGCGGGTAGTGATGGGCAGCGCCGACTTTCGGTTGGTCTATTCGGTTCGCAGTCCCGACGACGTGTACTACGCCCAAGAGCTGCGCCGGCTCGAGAGAAACTGTGACTGGCTGCAGATCGCGCTGGTCTACACCAGGGTGGCCGCGCCGCGGACAACCCGGCCGCCCGGCCGGGTCCGCGCCGCTGACCTCGTGTCGACGGATTGGGCGCCCGACCATGTTGCGCGCGTCTACGTTTGCGGTCCAACGGGGTTCGTGGAATCGGTGACCGCGAAGCTGATCGAGCAGGGGCATCAGCCGTCGGCCATCCGGACCGAGCGGTTCGGGCCGAGCAGCTAATCAAGGAAACGAGGAGCGATGACCGAACCAACGCACGTCGACGGCAACGCGGTCGCTGGCGCCTTTGCAGAAGTGCTGGGATTCGACGTCACCGCCGTGAAGTTGACCTGCGGGAAATGTTGTCGCAGTGGGGCCTTCGCCGAGAGTCACGTCTATCACCGCGGGCCCGGCATCGTGGTGCGCTGCCCCTGCTGCGAAAACGTCCTGGCCCGGCTTGTGCAAACGCCCACCGATGTGTGGTTGGACTTCCGCGGCGCCGAGTCCTGGCGTGTCCCGATCCCGGCGGACTGATGGAGTCACTCGACGCACTCGCTGGTCGGGTGCGCACCGCCGACATCGTGGACGCCATGGGGCGACTGCACCGACATCGGTGTCATCTCCTCGACCTGGTGAGCCCCACTCCCGGTCGCCAGCTGTTCGGCCCCGCGGTGACGATCTCCTACTTCCCGACGTGCCGGGCCGCGCTCCCGCCCGAGCGCTACAACTTCAAGAGGTTGTTCTACGACGCCATCCAAGGCGGCGCCGAAGGGCGCGTGCTGGTCCTGGCCAGCAATGGCTGCACGGACGCGTCACTGGGCGGTGGGACAAAGTTATCGCGGGTTCGAAACCATCGGCTCGCAGGCATTCTCGCGGACGGGCGGCTGCGCGACTTCGCCGAGCTCGAACGCTTCGACATCGCCATCTATTGCCGCGGCGAGACAACGCGGTGGGGCGGCGACTCCGTCACCCCCTTCGAGGTGAACCGTCCCGTCGTGGTCGCCGGGGTGACCGTCCGTCCCGGCGACTACGTCTTCGCCGACGCCTCCGGCGCCGCCGTCATACCCGCCGCCGATGTGCGCGCTGTGCTATGCGCCGCCAACCAAGTCGCGGCGGAGGACGCGGCGGCGATCGCCACCATCAGATGCGAAACTCCAACCACACCGGGAAACAATGAGAACTGAGCGCCCGGTGCGGGAAGAATTTGGGGCATCGGCCGCGGGGGCGACTTGCTCGAGCGCGCCCCAGTCGAGAATCCGCACCGCAGACTCGATTCATCGTCGGCCGCTCACCCGGGTGAATTGCGCAGCCGGATGACGACATCTCGCCCCGTCCGCACCGATAGTGGTCGTTGATCTGAGTCGGTGACCTCCAACGCCTGGACCGACCGCCCTTCTCGGACAACATATCTGGCGCAACAACTCCGGCTCAGGAATCTATGACGAGAGGAAGACCCTATGGCCAAGCCCGAATTTTTCGACACACCCGGATACGGCGAGATCGCCCGCACCCGTAACCACTACAGGCAAGCGTTGCGCATCGGCGATCGCATCGAGATCTCGGGCCAAGGCGGCTGGGAGGCGGACTTCTCCTTGTCGGCCACATCCCTGGAAAAGGAGATCGTCAAGGCGTTCGACAACGTCGAAAAGACCCTCGCCGAGGCGGGGGCCACCTGGAGCGACGTCGTGAGCGTCCACTCCTACCACGTTCCCACCGCCGACGAAGCCATTGGTGATGAACATATGTCGGTGATGGTGGACCAGTTCAGCAAGCGGTTCGGCGAAAACCCGCCGTTGTGGACCGCGTTGGGCGTAGAAGCGCTCGCACTACTCAACCAGCATGTCGAGATCGAGGTCGTCGCCATCGTCGGTCCCGGCGGCAAGTAGACGTCGGTATCAGGCCGCCGAAGTCGACGACTCACCCGTGGAACGGAGGCAGCGTGGACCGCATTCTTCATGCCCTGATCGGTGACGCGCCTGGCGCCGTCGATGCCGCCATCAAAACCTCGACCCTGTTTCTCACGGCTGCGATCCTGTTCCGGTTTATGGAGCGCCGCACCCTCGCCGAATTCGCGCCGTTCGACTGGATCGCTGCGGTAGCCGCCGGAGCCATCGTCGGTCGGGCTGCTACTGCCAGCGATAGCTCGTGGCTGAACGCAACCGTGGCGCTCATTTGCCTTCTTGCCGCCCACGCGGTACTTGCGAGATTGCGCTTCATTCCGGGGATTCGACGTTTTATCGATCCGCCTCTTAAAGTGCTGATCCGCAACGGCCGCGTCGACCGACGGAGCCTGCGTCGATGCGGAATGACCACCGCCGATCTCGAGGCTGTACTACGACAGCACGGACACGAAAGCTCCGATCGTGTTCACCTCGCGATCTTCGAAGCCAAAGGTGCCATCTCCATTCTGTTGACGGATGGGGGATGTGATCGGCATGGGGCTCGAGTTTGATGCGCCGGCGGCGATTATCGTGTCCGCCATGTCGGAGTCGATTGCAGCGCATCACCAAAGCGATTGATGTCGATGGATCGATGTCCCAGCCGCGTCCGCTGCACCCGTTCTATGCCGATGGAATTCACGGCATACGAGAAGAAGAGATGGAAATGGATGACACTGGTGACGTTGTGCTGATCGCCGAAGCGACAGCGCGACCCGGTAAACGAGACGAGTTGCTGCGCTCTCTCCTCGATGACCTCATTCCTAAGGCGCTGGTCGAACCGGAGGTCTACGTGTTCCGGCTTCACGAGGACCGCGATCAGGCCGGTCACTTCATGCTCTATGCATGGTTCCACGACGGAGGATCGACCGAATCACGGCTCGCCACAGAATATTCCGCCGCCATATCTAGAGTTCTAGCCGAGGTGGCCGAAGGTGGCCACCCCATGATCACCTGCTACGAGGTGCTCACGGAATAGGGCCGATTCGGTCGCGGCTCCCAACGCTCCGCAATCACGCGCATATCAGCCGGTACCGAGGGGGAGTCGATCTGCAATGGGCGTAGCACCCCACTAAACGGCGTTGGCTTTATGCCACAGACGATGTCAGTTTCAAACAGATTGGAGAAGGGTTCAATGGGCACCGTTAGCAGCATGCTGGATACTTATCCCAGGGATCTCGGTCGTATAGACAGGGCCAAATTGATCCGATGTATCGAGACCTGTCTAGAGTGCGCTCAAGCCTGCACGGCGTGCGCGGATTCTGACCTGAGCGAAGAAAGGGTCGCTCACCTCACGAAATGCGTTCGCACAAACCTCGACTGTGCCGACATGTGCGCGACGACCGGCCGCGTACTGTCTCGTCACACCGAATACGATGCAAATATCACCCGGGCGGTGCTGGAGGCATGCGCGGTCACCTGTAAGGCTTGCGCCGACGAATGCGATCTGCACTCAGCACATCATGAGCACTGTCGCATTTGCGCCGCCGTGTGCCGCCGCTGCGAGGAAGCGTGTCGCGAGCTTCTCGCCTCATTGGGCTGAACGATCCTCGTGCACAACCGGTGTCACTCACGAAGAGATCTGAGTGAGCGGGGCATGGGGGACGCGCTTTCAGCCCGGAAGTCGGCCGCGGGGCGGTGGGAAATTGCGATTAGTGATCCAGCGCAGACCGTCGAGTGCAGCCGCGCAACCGCTGGCTGCGGCGGTGATCGCTTGGCGGTAGCGCCGGTCGATTAGGTCGCCGGCGGCGAATACGCCGTCCACCGAGGTGTGGGTCGTCTCGTCGCGCGTTCGGACGTGACCGCGGCTGTCGAGGTCGAGAAGCCCCTTCAATCGATCCGAGCGAGGCATCTGTCCGACGGCGACGAACACCGCGGCAATGTCGATGTCGTAATCGGCAGTGCTATCGGTGTTGCGCACCCGGAGGCCGGTGACGTGGTGTCTGCCGTGGACGGCCAGCACTTCACTGGACGTCAGGATCGTGACGTTCTGATGGGCGCGCAACCGAGCGACGGCTATTCCCGATGCCCGTAGCCGGGGGCGGTGGTGGACGAGGGTCACGTGGCGGGCCCGGGATGCAAGATAGAGCGCCTCTTCGGCCGCGGCGTCGCCACCGCCGACGACAGCGACCGCGCAACCGGTGAACTGCGCACCGTCGAGTTTGGCGCTGGTGCTAACTCCGTGGCCCAAGAGGTCGCGCTCGCCGGGAACATTGAGCGGCCGGTTGATGGAGCCCATCGCGAGGACGAGGGCGCGGGCGTGGTGCAGTTCGTCGTGTATGGCGATCGTCTTGATGTCGCCGTGGAGATCGAATCGGTCGACGTCGCCTGCGTGAAGCTCGGCGCCGAAACGCTGTGCCTGGTCGCGCATCGCAGCCGCCAGCGCGGGTCCACACACGGACGGAGCAATACCGGGGTAGTTGTCCACCGGCCCAGCGGCCATCAGTGCACCACCGGGCGCCTCGCCCTCCATGACGAGGGTGTCCAGTCCGGCTCGCGCGGTGTAAATCGCCGCGGTGTAGCCGGCGGGGCCCGACCCGACGATGATGACATCCCGAACCTGGCTCGCGGATCGCATCAGGTGGTGCTGTGTTGGGCGGGCCGTGCAGCGTTGCGGAGTTGGCCCGTGGTCAGCGCGCGCCTCGCCGTCGGAGTCATAGGTTGATGGCGTGTCCCGTGAGGGCGTGGAAGCATTCCTGTAGTCCCTCGCCGAGCGTGGGGTGGGTGTGCACATTGCGGGCCAGCTCGGTCGCGGTCAAGTCCCAGAGTTGGGCGGCGGTGAGTTCGGGGAGTAGCTCGCTGACTTCGGCGCCGACGAGGTGGGCTCCGAGTAGCTCGCCGTGCGCGGCGTCGGCGATGATTTTGATGAAGCCTGCGCGCTCGCCTAGTCCGTGTGCTTTGGCGCTGGCCTGCATGGGGAAAGTGGCTACCCGTATGTCGTAACCGCTGGCGCGGGCCTGGTCTTCGGTATAGCCGAAGCTGGCGACTTGGGGTTGACAGAACGTCACGCGCGGCATCATGCGGTAGTCCAAGGGCATGGTCGGGGCGCCGGCGATGGTTTCGGCTGCGATGACTCCCTGGGCCGAGGCGACGTGGGCGAGTTGAACTTTGGCGGTGACGTCGCCGATCGCGAAGACGTGGGGAGCCGAGGTGCGCATGCAGTCGTCGATGTCGATCGCCCCACCTGTCGTGAGGTGCACACCCAGCTTGTCGAGGCCGAGATTTTCGACGTTGGGGCAAAAGCCGATGCAGATGAACGCGCGGGCGGCTTCGACTGAGGTGGCGTGGCCGTTGCGGTCATCGTGGGTGACGGTGACGTGGTTGCCGTGGTCGATCACCGAGTCCACCCGGGTGTTGGTGTGGATGGGGATGCCGCGGCGTCGGTACTGGCGGGTCAATTCCTTTGACACGTCGGCGTCTTCGTTGGGGAGTGCACGGTCGGCGTACTCGAGTATTTGGATGTCGACGCCGTAGCTGTTGAGGATGTAGGCAAATTCCATGCCGATTCCGCCGGCCCCGATGATGACGATGGACTCGGGTATTGTTGCGTCGAGGATCTGCTGTTCATACGTCACGATGTTGTCGCTGAGGGTGACCCCGGGCAGCATCCGCACCCGTGAGCCGGTGGCGATGATGGCGTTGTCGAAGCGGAGGCTGGTCGTGCCGCCGTCACGTAGCTCTACGTCCAGTGTGTGTGAGCCGCTGAAGCGGCCGCGGCCGTCGATTTCGGTGATCTTGTTTTTGCGCATCAGAAAGTGGACGCCGCGGACTCGGGCGTCGGCAACTTCGCGGCTACGTGACACGGCACGCGCGTAGTCGAGGTGGATGTCACCACGTATGCCGAACTCGTCCGCCTGATGGGTCACGATGGAGGCGATCTCGGCGTTGCGCAGCAAGGCTTTTGACGGAACACACCCGGTGTTGAGGCAGACCCCGCCCCAATAGCGTTCTTCGATGATCGCGACGGTCATGCCGAGTTGGGCCGCGCGGATGCCGGCGACGTATCCGCCCGAGCCGGCGCCCACGACCACCAGGTCATACTGGCGGGGGATTGATGTGCTCATCGCTCGGCGCCTCCCTGTGGTGATGAGTAAAGCGGCTGCGTCGGTTCATCTCTCAACGGCGGGGCGCCAGTGCCGGTGCCCCGCCGTGGTCGCGGGCCAAGAATCAGACCGACAGTGCCTGGCGTTGTCGAGTTGCACTGATGGAGTCCGCCAGCAGCCACAGGGCCAAGCCCAGCAGCGCGATGTCTTTCATGAGGAATTCGCCATTGGCCGACAGGACGGGGAAGCCACCCGCGGTCGGTTCACCGATCCCGGGCGTGCTGACCATAAAACTGAGCGTGCCAAGGAAGAACGCTGTCGCCATCACACCGCCGATCACCGAAGCCTTCGGATACCACGGCCTCAAGGCCAGCAACGCTGCGATCACCAACTCGGCCGACCCTAGTACTCGGCCGAACGCGCTGATCGACATGATGTGATATACCCAGCTCAAAAACGGGCTGTGGGCCACTAACGGTGAAACGCCGTGGGATTCGTAGTAGGTGAATTTCATTGCGCCGAACCACGCTATGACGACGACCAGCCCGTAGCGCGCGATGAGTGGTGCGGCTCCTACCCGTCGTAACACATGATTCGTCCGCCCACTGTCCTCCGTGGTCTCGCCCACAGCCATGAGATCCCTCTCCTTTCATTGCATTTACTTGCCATTCGCCAGGATCGGTGGTTCTGCACGCGCATCACCCCG
Organism: Mycobacterium sp. 852014-50255_SCH5639931; assembly: GCF_001665605.1. Taxonomy (GTDB): domain Bacteria; phylum Actinomycetota; class Actinomycetes; order Mycobacteriales; family Mycobacteriaceae; genus Mycobacterium; species Mycobacterium paraffinicum. The sequence continues at coordinate 401,867 of NZ_LZSV01000016.1, read as the reverse complement.
AACTGAGGTGTTCGTCCACTCAAGTGGTCAAGGCGATACAAGCCCAACGAGACCGGTGCCTGCGCGGAAAGGATCCGCACGCTTTGTCGACTATGAGCTTGCTGCCGGGCCGGGTGAGATGGCATCACCCCCGAAACCGATTCACCCGGGTGAAGACGATCGGCGGTCTTGGCCCCAAGGGGCGGTGGCGTCCCACAACTCGGGTCTGCGGAGGTGCTGCATACTGAATGTCCAGCTCTCGTCGATGTCGTACGATTTCGTCGGTGTCGCTGTTCAGCCAATCGGCACGGCAGATCGATCGTTTCCGACATCGGCTTCCTGCGCTGTCCGGCGCCTGTGTCAGATGAGGTGGGCGACGCGAACCCCTACCATGGGATATTTGCCCAGTGCAATACGTATTCTATTCTGCGCCAACATTTTCCAGAATAACTGCTACTGCCTGTCCGGAGCCGATGCAGACACCAATCACCCCATAACGGGCGCCTCTCTCACGCAATTCGGTCGCCAGCGTCAACAGATAGCGAGTTCCCGTAGCCCCGAAAGGATGTCCGATCGCAACGGCGCCACCATTGGGTGTCAGCTTGTCGTCGGGAACCAGGAAACCATCCAGCTGGTTTGGCAATTCCCGCAGTACGCCGAGCGCCTGGGCGCTGAACGCCTCGTGCACCTCCCAGACGTCGATCTGCTCGGGAGACAGCCCTGCCCGGCGGATCGCGGCCGGGATTGCCCATGCAGGTGCCACGCCCATGATGAGGGGGTCGATGCCATAGACCGCACTGGACACCACTCGGGCCAACGGCTCGACGCCGAGTTCGCTGGCGCGCTCCCCGGAAGCGATGACTACGGCACTGGCACCATCACTTAAGGGCGAGGAGTTCCCCGCCGTCATTTGGGTCGTACCGGGTTGGGCCGGCAAAGCCGCCAGCACCTCGGCGGTCGTGTCATCGCGGATGAACTCATCATGTTCTGCCAACCGGGCAGGCGCCTTTTTCGTCGCCGGGATCATCACAGCCATAATCTCTTTGGCTAGCCGACCTCGATCGCGGGCCGCCTTCGCATGTTGCTGGGATCGCACTGCGAAGGCGTCGATCTCCTCGCGGTTCAGTGAGTAGCGGTCGGCGACATTCTGCGCGGTCTCGATCATGCTGATGTAGGCGTTGCGGGCCAGCAGCACCGGGTTGGGCGGCCCGCCAGCGCCGCTCCACATGGTGTCAAGCATGAGAACCGGACCTCGGGGACTGAACGCGGCGCCGCCCTTCATCAGCGCCCACCCCGATCGCGACATCGACTCGACTCCACAGGCGATACCCACCCCGAGGTCGCCGGCCTTGATCGCGTGGCTGATGGTCACCGCCGCGCTTAGTGATGATCCGCAGAATCTGTTCACGGTGACCCCGGCCACCGTGTCAGGAAATCCGGCAGCCAACGCCGCCCACCGGGCGACGTCGCCCATGCCTTCGTGAGCTGGGTTCACGCAACCCGCCACGATGTCTTCCACGGCATCGAGTGGCACACCCAGCCGGTCGCAGGCGCCCTTCATCGTCATACCCAGCAAGTCATCGGCCCGGATACCCGACAGCGTGCCGCCATAGCGGGTGAACGGAGTTCGTACACCCCCCAAAACATAAGCCTCAGTCATCTCCACCCTTTTCGAATGCATCGAGTCGGAAGGCCTCATTCATCCGTTGGCAGGAGGCCCGAAAATTTTCATCAGCCAGCCGCGCTGTCCGGAGCCGCCGGCGCAGCGGGCCGCGACACGGGACGGAGCAATCCCTGATATTGGTCGGCCACCAGGTCCCGGTATTCAGGATGGCGCAGAATGTAGTCACCCGTGATCTTGCACCGCGGAATGACCGTGTGTCCGGCTCGCCGGATCAGTGCGAGCACACCACTGATCATCGCCGAGGAGACGCCCCGATCGCGCCATTGCGTATCGACTTCGGTGGCCATCAACACGATGTGGCCGCGGTAGCGGCGGTAGGGCTGCCGACCGATCACCTGGTCGCCTAAAGTGGCCTCGAACCGACCGTCTTGGGCGTTGTCTGTGATCACCGTCTGTAGTCCATCGTGGGCACTGCGTTCGATACTGCCCATCGGCCTTGGCGATTCACTCACAATCACGTATCCCTTCCATGTCATCACAGCCGCCAAGTACGGCGGAAATCAAGCGTGGGCAACCGCGGCCACGTGATCGTGCCCGGCCTTGCTAATCGCTGACTGCCTGTCATCCGGTCAGCAGCCGATCAACCTGTGCGCCAGAATATTTAGGGCCGATTCCTGCCTGGCCGCCCGAACGGTTAGTTGCGGCCGGCCATGATGCCGCCATCGACATTGAGAATCGCGCCGGTGACCCAACTGGCTTGTTCGGAGAGCAGATAGGTGACGGCGTTGGCGACGTCGGCGGGGGTGCCCACTCGTCCGAGCGGATGAAGCGGCGCGAATGTCTGCAGGGTGTCGTCGATCTCGTCTTTCGGGATGAACGCTTCATAAAGCGGGGTCTTCACGACCGCAGGTGCCACCGCGTTGACGCGAATGTCGTGCTGGGCAAGCTCGATGGCGAGATTGTGGGTGAGCGCATGCAGCCCGGCTTTTTGCATCGAATACACAGACGAGGGCGTCAAACCAATGGCCTGATGTGCCCACATGGCGCCGATGTTGACGATGGAACCGCCCTCACCGTTGGCGATCATGCCCGCAACGACGGTCTGGGTCAGGAAGAACAAGGCATAGTTCAGCTCCAGATACGAGTCATAGGTGACCGCGTCGAGCTCGAGAAACGGCTTCGGGATGAAGTATCCGGCGGCGTTGACCAGTAGTGTCGCGTCGTCGTGCTGCTCAGACAGCGCACGCTGCACATCCGCGACGGCAGCGCGGTCCGTCAGCTCGGCGGCGATGCCCCAGGCTTGGCCCCGCCGGCTCGTCAGCTCGGCGACGGTGTCATCGACACGGTCCTTCGAGCGTCCGACAATCACCGCGCTGCCGCCGTGATCGACGACGTCGAGCGCGACCTGCCGCCCCATACCGGCACTGCCACCGACCACAACGATCTTCTTGGCCTCAAAATGCATATCAGGTTCCCTTCTAGTTCTCCTCGACGGCTTCGGCTGTGCCGCTGCCCTTCTGGATCCATTCGCCAAGACATACGACGCCCATGCTGCGACGTCCCCACAAGCGGGGCGACAATCCCGCCCGGATCCGTTCGTACTGAGGCTGCGGCCAGGCGAGGTGAGCTGTCATCACCCCAACCACCTATTCACCCGGGTGATCGAGGCGATGTGGTGAAGTTCTCACCTGTCCTGGCGCCACCATCGGGTGCCATCGGCAGTGCCCGTGAGAGTGATGCGCGGGTCGCTAGGTCCGTGCGGATCGCGTCGGCTTCGGCGAATCTGCAGCTGGTGCGCACGTGCCTTCGGTGTTCGACGGCTGCGCTGTCACCTCGGCAGGGGTGGCCTCTCGGCACGGGAGTAGTCGAGACTCACGTCGCCGGAGATGCCGAACGTGGCGGACTGGTGGGTGATGATGGAGGCAATCTCAGCGTTGCGCAGCAGCGCTTTTGAGGGAACACAGCTCCTGTTTTGTTGGCGGCGTGAGGTTCCCGCTAGCAGACGTAACGCGGGTATGGCCGCCATGCCGCGCGCAGCCGACGTCAGCACCTACGCAACCTCATCGGCGGGCGTGTCAGTCCGTTTTAGCGAGCGCCGCCTGTCTGCGGGTTGCGTCGATCGCGTCCGCCAGCAACCACAGCGCCAAGCCTATGAGCGCAATGTCCTTCATCAAGAACTCCCCGTCTGCGGACAAAACGGGAAAGCCACCAGCAGATGCCTCGCCGGTGCCGGGGGTCGTGATCATGAAACTCAGCGTGGTCACGAAGAACAGCGAGGCGACTATGCCGCCCACCACGGAAGCCTTTGGGAACCACGGCTTGACGGCCAGCAGTGCTGCAGTAATCAATTCGATCGATCCGTTCAATCGACCAAAGGCATCGATGGACATGATGCTGTAGAACCAACTCAAGAAAGGGCTATTGGCAACCCAATGTGAAATACCATGGGATTCATAGTAAGTGAACTTCATGGCGCCGAACCAGGCCAGGACTATGACCAGACCATACCGTGCGACGAGAGGCGCAATGGCGGTCGTTCGAGACTTTCCTGGCCCATCAATCTTGATGGCGATGGCCTCATTCTGCGACATGCTGTCTCCGTTCTGCGTGTGTCCTTGCACCGCATGGTCGCTGCCGAACTCGCACTGCCTTCGTTGGCGGCGCAGTTGGTCGAGACGGTGATCCATGCGGTTTGCGGTCGCGGGCAAGATCGACGACCACTATCTCTGCGCATGGGGTGAGTTGTCCTCATCCGGATGCGCAATTCACCCGGGTGAGGCGCCAGGACATCTTCGCAGCGCGGGCAGCGCGATATGTTGCAGGGCAACACGATCAGCGAGTGCGCGGAAGCATCCGACTAGCTGGGTGTGCGGCGTCCCACCGCGCATCGATGCGGGTCACGCGGCGATTCTCCATGACGAGCCACAGCGCTCCGGCGACCGCGCCGAGAACGGCGATGAGCACCGTGGTGGCAAGCCATTCGTAGTGCCGGTAGGCGGCGGTTGCCGCCGTACTGATCAGCGCGACCGTCGCAACGACCAGCAGGATCAACCCTGGCCAGAAGAAGTTGTCCTTCATCGCGATACCCGCGTGCGGTTGCGTGGTCCGGGAGTGATCCGTCGGATCGTCATGCGTGTCTCCCATCACCGATCCTTCCGTCGTGGGACGAGATATCAAAACATTTGCTCACTGCGCGGACCGGGCGACATGGAGAATCGACGCGAACCACCGACGTACATCCATCAGCACAGGCGTATATGTGGTCACGTCGAGCCGTCCCCGTCGCGGATGAGCAGCTCGGGCAGCGCAATTGCCCCAATCGTTGTCACGAGCCACACCACAACCGTCGTGGCTAGCCAGGATGCCATGCCGTCAATAGTGAGCCCGTGCGTCAATACCGACGCGAAGATCAACGCGACGATCGTCAATGCCAAGCCGGTCCCCCCAAGCAGCAGCGACGCATACCCATGGGGCAACTTCAAGATTGACAGGGACAGGATTGCCTGCGTCACCGCGAAGATCGCTACGGCGACGATGAATCCCGGTACCGACAACCAAACTCTGGGAACGATCCAGGCCGCAACCAATAGTCCGATCGCCCACGATGCCAGAAGCACAAATGCGCGCAGCAGGATTTGCCTGCCGGTGCCGGCTTCGGCGCGCCCGCCGCCGGTGACCGCGCTGCCGTTCCCATCGACGGCGTTGACCGAGGCCCGCGGCCTCATGGCGGCATCGCCGGCGCCGGCGACGACCTTTTTGGCCTCGAAGCCTGTAGGCACGTCCTGGTTCCCTTCCCGATCTCCCTGGCGGCGGCTGGGTCAGTGCTCTTTGGCTATGTTCATGAGCCCGCCGACATCTGCTCTTCGATGAGGCTGCCCCCGCGTGGGGTGAATCGTCATCACCCCAACCGTCTGGTCACCCGGGTGATTAATGCGAGGCGTTCTCAGGCGCGACGATCCAGGATCAGCACCGTCCGGCCAGGCCCAAAAGCAGGCCGACTACAACAGGCCGAGTTCTCGCGCTCGGCTGACCGCCGCGCTGCGGTGCTCAACTTGGAGCTTGCGGTACACGGCGCGCTGGTGAGTCTTCACGGTATTGAGCGAGACGTATAGCCGCGCACCGATCTCACGTCGCGATAACCGGGTGGCGAGCAGGCGAAGAACCTCGAGCTCCTTGGGGGTTAGCTCCTCACCGGCCGCGCACCCCTCGTGGCGCGAAGGCACAGCGACGCCCGCGCTCCGCTCGGCCGACGCGAGCAGCGTCGAGCCGATGCCATTGTCCGCGCAATCGCGCACCAGGGTGCCGACCTCTTCGAGGATCGCCTTCGCGGTTTGGTGGTCGCCGTGATGCTTGAAGATCTCCGCTCTGGCCAACAGCGTCTTGGCCACCTCGAGGATTGCTCCACCCTGGCGGGCCGACATGACGGCCATGTCGGCTGCGGCCACCGCTGCAGCCGCATCACCGCGCATACGGAGGACCTCGGCCGTGGCAAGCGACACCATCACGTCCACGAGGTGTTCCGCATCCGCCAGGTCCCGCGAACTGCCGGAAGCCCGGCGGATCTGACGTTCGGCGTCGGCGAGCTGGCCACGTTCGGCCGAAATCAGCGCCAGATGGCCCAGCGCATAGATGCGGGCGCGACGATCGCCCGCCTTCTCGGCCAGCTTTACGGCCCGCTGGAACGCGGCTTGCGCTTCGTGGGTGCTGCCCGAAAAGTACAGCGCGGATCCATAGATGCAGTAGGCAATGGATCGGCCCAGCGGCGCCTCGCCGAGATCGAGGGTGACCGCCTGGCGAGCCGTCTCAAGCGCCGCAGCGACGTCAGCCGTCTTGAACGAGTGAACGGCGCGCAACACGACGACTTGAGCGCCGATGACGCCGCCATCTGCGGTGTCGGCCGCGGCGGCTCGTGTTTCGACTGCCTCGATCCACTCGGCGGCGTCATCGAGTTGACCAACGCTCAGGGCGATCCAGGCGCGGGCTACGCTCAGCCGCGGATCGTGTAGAACGGTCTCCTCGGGAAGCAGATCAAGCAAGCCGGAGACGGTCGACACGCCGCCCCCGTTGAATTCGTCGACCCAATCCGCGGCGATCAGATCGGCACTGCGCTCGATGTCACCGCCAGCAACCAGGTGACGCACCGCTTCATCGATGAGGCCCTCGGCCTCGAACCAGGTCGCGGCGCGGCGGTGCAGATCGGCGACGAGATCGGGCTCGCTGCGACGCAACTCGGTGCGCAGTAACTCTCCGAAGAGTTGGTGATAGCGATACCAGTGACGCGACGCGTCCAGTGGCGCAACAAACAGGTTTTCACGTTCGATCACCTCCAAGACCGAGGCCGAGCCAGACGTTTGCAGCACCGCGTCGCACAACGCACCGCTGAGTCGTCCCAAGATCGAGGTATGCAGCAAGAAGCTGCGCAGGTGCGGAGGTTGACCATCGAGCACCTCGGCCATCAGGTAGTCGACGATATGACGGTTGTCCCCCGCGAACGTCTTGATGAACGCGGCGGTGTCGGCACGCCCGGCAAGCGAGAGGGCGGCAAGGTAGAGGCCTGCCGCCCACCCCTCCGTGCGTCGGTGCAGCAGTTCAATATCGGCGTGGGACAAGCCCAGCCCGAGGACGTCGTTCAGCAGATGGTCTGCCTCAGTGGCGCCGAAACGTAAATCGTCGGTTCGCAGCTCGGCAAGGTCACCGCTGGCCCTCAGCCGCGCTAACGGCAGCAAAGGATCCGATCGGGTGGCTAACACCAAGTGGAGATTCGCCGGCAACCGGCTGATGAAGAATGCCAGCTGCTCATGAACCGCTCGACTTACGACCAAGTGGTAGTCATCCAGAATGAGCACCATCGGGCTGGCGATCGTGTCGAGATCATTGAGCAGGGTAGGCAGTACAACCTGCACTGGGTCGGCGCCCATCGCGAGGAGTTCGACCGCGCGAATCCCCACCCCGGGACTGACCTTCTGCAGCGCGGCGATCACGTACATCCAAAACCACACCGGGTCGTTGTCGGCGGGATCAAGCGACAGCCAGCCAAACCGCTGGTCCTCGCCCGCGGCCAGGGCCCACTGCGCCAGTACTGTCGTCTTGCCCCAGCCCGCCGGCGCACTCAATAGGGTCAGCTTGCGGTGGCGCCCCGCCGACAGTACGTCTAGCAGGGCGGCCCGGTGAACGAGCTGGGCCCCGATGGCCGGGACGTGCAGCTTGGTGGCGAGCAGCACTGCTCGCGCGGCGGCTTCTCCGGAGTCGTTGTCGCTGCGGCCAGCTGAGCCGGTCATGTCCGAACTCCGCAACTCCGTTGAACCCAGCAGCCGGGCGGGAAAAATCGGCTTTGACGCGCCGTGGCTGGGCGCTGGCGTCTCGGCATCCCAGTTGTTCTCCGCAGGGTCGGGCGGGCTCATTCTGCCCGGCAATCGCGGTGATCCTATTGAATCAAATCCGTTCTCCTCGATCACCTCCGGCGCACGCCAGCGGTGCCCGTTTCGGCTGGCAGACGCACGTGCCGCCAACGGCTCGAGGATGTTCTCGTGAGCCGCGCTCACGCTGTGCCCGCTCACCGTATATCTCCTCTTTCCCCATCGATGGGATGACTGCTGCAACTCATGACACCGCGGCGAACGGATGGTGAGCGTCTCAACATGAGGTGATCGAGCGTCTCAAAGTGAGACACCGTGGTGGCGCCGGCAGGCGGCCCTCCGACATCTTCGCGCTCATGGTCGTCGGTTCACCAAGACATACCCACCGACGCCGAACACCACCGGGATCATCATCAACATTCCCAACACTGCGCTCATCATCGATTTCTCAATTCCTTTGCGTAGTTGCTCTTCGGCGCCGGTTCCCCGTTTGGCGGTGGCGATCACGGCGATTCAGAGCTCAATGACTACGTTGGCAGCGCGGGCACCGCCGTCACCATCGCCCAGCGGGTGATCTTTAGGGCCGGCTCGGTGTATGCCTAGTGGGCTTGATATTTGACGGACTGGTTAATCGCCAAGGGCGGATGAGTTGCGGCTATTAGGCGCGCGAAGTGATGGCGCTCTTGGCAAACGCCTTGTGCACGTGGGTCTTTACCGTGTGAGGGGAGGGTTGCAGTTGCTGCGCGATGGAACGGTTCGGCGTCGGTGAGGTTGTCGCACCCCGTTGTTGCCCGCGGGTGAGTGACGTTGCGTCGTAATCGTTCGGTAGCACGAATCATTCGATCATTTCGCTGACCGATCGTGCATCGCGCGCACAAACCGACCACAGCCGAGTTCTCAGCAAGATCGCAGCAGGGGACGCAATCAGAGTCATTGGGCCAAGAACTCTCGTTGATGAAGAACGTCACCGGCGAAAAAAACGGTCGTCACATTGAGTCCTTTTCATGGAATCCGGCGGGCTGAGACGCGCTCACCGCAGCCCCAGCCCGCCGAACGGTCAGATAGCCGACGACGTGTAATCGCCTGCGACGACTCCGAGTAAGGCGGAGGCTGTGCCCAGCCGGGTCATGACACTCGCTCCTCGACGTCGACGGGTGACGCCTTAAACGCCGAATCGCAATGGTCGATGGGGAAGTCGCCGCCCAGCGGGTTTTCCGACGCCGCGGAAGCGGCGGGGTCACAAGCTCCGGAATGGCCATAGTCGACGCTTACCTGGCTCCCGGCCGCGAGCACCGGGTCGCCGGCGGCGATGGCGGAGCTGATGGCTCCGGTGACCACCTGCGGGACTTCATGCAAGAGCGTATGTCCTGCGGTGGGCCGGTGGATGAGCGTAGCTCCGGGGATACCGTCGGCCAGCGCCCGCGCGTGCCACATCGGCGTGAGCTTGTCCGCTCCTCCACTGATGATGGTTGTCTTGGCCGTGATAGAGCTCAGGGTCTGAGTGCAGTCGTACTCCTTTAGACCGCGCAGGAAACCGACTTTAGTCGTCGACGGGGTGGCGTTGATGGCGGCCGCAGACATAGCGACCAAAGACTTCGGAGCGGCTTCACCGTATCCGCCATGTCGGGTCAATGCCGCGCAGACCGGCCGGGCGAGGAATTGAACTATCTCGTCGGTACCAATGCGCGGCATGCGGAGTACGAGGTGGTAGAGCATGCTTGCCGCGGGGGTGTTGAGCAGCCGGCCGAGACCGTGCGAGCAGAGGTTCCCCGCGGCAGTTGCGACGAGAACAAGGCTTTCCGGCTCAATGGGACGTTTGCTCGCTGGCCGGCGAAGATAGGCCAAGGCCGTCATGCCGCCCATCGAGTGTCCCGCCAAGGTGAGTGGGCCCGTAACACCAAGCGCGACAAGCACCTCGGCGAGGTCTTCGGCGAGTCGGTCGATCCGATACGTGTGCATCGACGCAGTGCCGGAGTCGCCGTGGCCACGGTGGTCGTAACTGATGATTCGGATGCTGTTGCCCCAGAGACGGATCAGCTGCGTCATCTGGATGTTCCAGGACTGCATGTTCGAGCAATAGCCGTGGAGAAGTACGACTGTATGGCCAGCGGTGTGAGATCCCCAGTCGCGAACGGACAGCGAGACGCCGTCGCTCGTGGTAACTATGCGGTTGCAGGCCGGCGATCGGCGCGTGCCGGGCATTCGCTTACGGCTGCATCGCGTTTGCGGCGTCTGTGGCGTCATCGCTTCACCAGACATGGCAGTGTTTCGGCGTGTGCATCTCGCGTGCGTTCTGCCAGACCCTGCAAACGATGTGGAAGAAGTAGCAGCAGGCGTTGTCCGGAGAGAATCAGGCAGCTCGGCATCGTCGTTGCCCCTCAGCTAGCTCGACTTGCCTGCGCATCGAGATCTACAGTCCTGCTTGCTGTTCGGTCAGCGAGCTGACGTGGCCGGCGGTCATCGGGACACCATCGCGTACCCAGCGAGACCGAACGCCACTGGCACCATCGCCAGCATTCCAAGCGCCGCATTCAACATTGTTCGCTCTTTCCCTCGTGTGCTCACCGGTATGTGGTTCGGCCTAGCTAGGCCGCCGCTTGGGTGAGAACGTAATTAGATGTCGACTACTACGGTCGTCGTTCGGACAGCGCAAAACCATCGCCCGAGGGTTGATGTTTAGGGCCCGATGGATGCAGTACTAGGCGGCCCCATATTTGACGTGTCAGTCAATTAGCGCCGCGTATGAGCTGGGCCAATTGGGTGCGGGAGGCAATGCCCAGCTTGGCGAATGCGTTGTGGACGTGGGTTTTCACCGTGTGGGGGGAGAGGTTCAGCTCGGTGGCGACGTCGCGGTTGGTCGCGCCGTGTGCGATGAGGTTGATGACCTTGAGCTCGGAGTCGGTGAGGCTGTCCCAGCCCGTTTTTGGCCGCTGGTGCGTGGCGATGCGCCGTTCCACCCCCAATCGGCGCAGCGCGCGGCCGACGCGGCGGGCATCGGCACTCGCTTCGCACTCGATGTAGGTGTCGAATGCCGCGTTGAGCTGGTCGATCGCCTCGGCGTTGCGCTGTGCGCGCGCCAGCTCGCCGCCGGCATCCTCGGCAGCGCTTGCGTAAAGAAGCGGCCGCGAAGACGAGCGAAGCAACTCCGCGGCAGCCACCAATGCTGGAGCGTCACGCCCGAGTATCCCGCGGGCATACTCCGCCACCCCTGCCAACAGCGGCACCGGTGGCTGCTCGCACTCCAGCATCTCGGTGGCCTGCAGAACCCGCGCGCGCAAGCCGGCATCACCGGCGGCTGTGGCCACCTGCGCACTCAAGATCAGCCGATCCAAGGCATAGACCTGCAGTGGTGTCCCGAGTAGGGCGATGTCACCGCCGAGCCAGCGCACCGCTTCATGAATGTCGTCGCGCTGCCACGCCGCAAGCGCGAGCACATACGCCGCTCCTCGACGGATGGCAGGTGAGCCGGTGGAGTAGGCATCGCGTGCCTCATTGGCCATCTGCTGCAACACGTTTCGGTCATCCGTCCGCACCGCCACCGAGGCCATAATCACGATGCGCAGCAGGTCCGGCTCGCTCGCGCCTGTCGGCTGGGGTGACGGCAAGGGCTGAGCCGCGTCGCGAGCGGCCGACAACCGGCCCGCAGCGAGGTGAACAATCCCGCCAATGACAGTCCACATATTGAGGACCATCGCGTTGCCTTCCCGGCGGGCCTGCCCTGCGCCGTCGGCGACCCGGCCCGCCGCGTCGTCCAACCGGCCCAACACTCCCAGTAGGATTGCGTAGTACATTGCGGCATAGTGATGCGCCAAGGCCGCATCATTCGTGTAGCCGAGCGAACAAAGCTGTTCGAGGCGGCCTAGGCCGCGGACCCTGTGCCCCTCACCAATGTCGAGCAAAGCGAGGGTGACCTCCGCCATGATCGTGGCCTCGAGATCACCGGTGACTGCCGCGGCGGCGGCAGCTTCGTCGGCCGCTGTGCGCTGTTGCCCTCTTTTGTCCTGCAACACAAGGTTGTAGGCCAGCCAGGCCAGATGTCGTGCCCGGGTGACCTCGCTGATGTCGCTCAACTCGAGTGCTCGGCGATTCTCCTCCGCCCGCCACTGGGTGCTGTGCTTGGTGTGCGCCGGGAGCCGGAGGCGGATCTCGGCCTCGACTTCGGGCGAGACCGCCTCTGAGAGCGCTACGACGGCTAATTCTTCGGCCTCGCCATGACGGCTGGCCCTGTTGAGCCATTCCACCGTTTCCGCGACCAGGGATCCATGCTCGGCGTCGTCGGCGGGCAACAGCTCCAACGCACGCTTGCTCAAGTCCGCGGCCCCACTCGCATCGCCGCGGCCAACCGATTGGGCGGCTTGCCGCAGTGCCTCGATAGCCTCCCGGTCTCCCGGCTCGGCGCTGCGTGCCAGCTGCGTAGCCACCTCGGCCGGGGCCGCGCCGATACTCAGCATGACCGACGCCGACTGGCGCTCCATCGCCCGCCGCAGCGACTGCGGCAACGCCTGCCGCGTGGCCTCACGCAGCAAGTCGTGTCGAAATCTCAACTGCTCACCGTCGTCGACGAAAAGATCAGCGCGCAGAGCCTCCTCCAGCGCCGACAGCAAGGAGACCGGGCGGCGGTCAAGCATCGCGGCCAACAGCCCGGCCGAGAACCGGTCGGGCAGCACCGCGGCCACCCGCACCACCTCCGAGGCACTATCGGAGAGCACGTCCAGGCGCTGCTGCATGCCGACGCCCAGCCGCCGCGGCAGTCCATATCCGGTGGCCACCACCCGCCCGCCGGTGACAGTGAGCCGGTCCTCCTCGCCCAGCCCCGCGACCAGCTCACGGACCAGAAACGGATTCCCGTGCGCCTTGGCGGCCAAACTGAGCAGCGACGCATCCGCCCTCGCCCGCACCGCGTCTTGGACCATGTCGGCCACCGCGTCCGGCGTCATGGCCGCCAATCGCAAGAATGTGGCATTCGCGCGGTGCAGTACTGCCAAGGTCTCCTGCACCGCCGGCCCGCCGGCCCCGGTGCGGGCGGTAAGCACCCACAGCACTGCCACATCCGGCCGCACGGTGGCCAGCGACCGCAGCGCCAACAGCGTGCCGTTATCGGCCCAGTGAATGTCCTCCAACATGATCGCCAGCGGGGTTTGCGCCGCCGTCGCATGAATCGCTTCGGCCAAGTCGTGCACCACCCAGTAGCGCAGATCGGCCGAGCCGCCGAGTCGGCGCAAGGCCTCGGCGTCACCCACCGGCGGATCGGCGTTCAGCGTGGCCATGAACAGCGAGAAGAATGGCACCGTCTGCTGATATTCGAACGCCTCCCCGAACAAGGTGCGCACACCGCGCTTGTCGGCCAGGGTCAACACCTCGGTCAGCAACCGACTCTTGCCGATGCCGGGCGGGCCTTCGATGACCAGCACGCCCCCGCGCCCCTGGGCCACCGCGGCAACCAGCGCGCCGATCAGTTTCAGCTCGTCTGCCCGCCCCCGAATCGGCGGAGTGACCAGCGGCTGACCGCCGATATCAAAAAGGCCGGTTGAAGGCCCCACCGGGTTGTCCTGTCTACCGTTTGCCGGACCGCCACTGCGGTGCTCGTCATTGTAGGCCCGCCCACGTCATCCACCCGATCTGCCGTCGGTCAATCAGCGCCGCGCATGAGCTGGGCCAATTGGGTGCGGGAGGCAATGCCCAGCTTGGCGAATGCGTTGTGGACGTGGGTTTTCACCGTGTGGGGGGAGAGGTTCAGCTCGGTGGCGACGTCGCGGTTGGTCGCGCCGTGTGCGATGAGGTTGATGACCTTGAGCTCGGAGTCGGTGAGGCTGTCCCAGCCCGTTTTTGGCCGCTGGTGCGTGGCGATGCGCCGTTCCACCCCCAATCGGCGCAGCGCGCGGCCGACGCGGCGGCCATCGGCACTCGCTTCGCACTCGATGTAGGTGTCGAATGCCGCGTTGAGCTGGTCGATCGCCTCGGCGTTGCGCTGTGCGCGCGCCAACTCGCCGCCGGCATCTTCGGCTGCGCCTGCGTAAAGAAGCGGCCGCGAAGACGAGCGAAGCAACTCCGCGGCAGCCACTAATGCCTGGGCGTCACGTTCGAGTATCCCGCGGGCGTATCCGGCGACCCCCGAGAACAGCGGCACCGGTGGCCGTTCACGCTCCAGCGCCTCGGTGGCGTGCAGGACACGTGCGCGCAGGCCGGCATCACCGGCAGCCGAGGCCACCCGTGCGCCCAAGATCACCAGATCTAAGACCTCAGGCGTGAGCGGTGTCCCAAGCAGCGTGATATCGCCCAGCCAGCGCATCGCGTCATGGACGTCGTCGCGCTGCCAGGCCGCCAGCGCGAGCACCTGCGCCGCCGCCCGGCGTACCGTCGATGCGCCGGTGGGATAGGCATCACGGGCCTCAATGGCCATCTGCTGCAGCAAGTTTCGGTCACCGGTATGCACCGCCACTTCGGCCAGAAGGGCCATGCGGATCATGTCCAGGTCGGTCGCGCCTGTCCGCTGTGGGCGCGGCAGGGATTCAACCTCGGCGCGAGCTGCGGACAACCGCCCCGTCGCGAGATGGACCCAGGCGGCGATATTGGCCCAAATATCAAGGGCCATCGCGTTGCGCTCCCTGCGGGCTTGCTCTATTCCGCTTTCGATCTGGGCTGCCGCGTCGTCCAATCGGCCGACCACCGCCAGGAGGTTCGCGTGGTGTGCTGCGAGCAAGTCATGGGCTGCCGTCGGATCACTCGCGCGGGCGAGCGCGCAAGTCTCTTCGAGGTGGCGTAGGGCACGGTCCGCATACCCATCCGCACAATCGAGACAAGCGAGGGTGACATCGGCCACGATCTTCGACTCGAGATCACCAGTCGCTTTAGCAACCGCGGCAGCCTCGTCGGCCGCCCCGCGCTCTTGTCCGCGTTGGTCGAAAAGCAGGTTGTACGCCAGCAGGGCCAGATGCCGCGCCCGGGTGACTTCGCCGATTCCGCCCAACTGCAGCGCTCGGCGATTTTCCTCGACCCGCCGTTGGGCACTGTGCGTATTGATCGTCGGGAGCCGGAGGCGAATCTCGGCCTCTTCCTCCGGCGACGCCGCCTCCGAGAGCGCCGCGACGGCCACTTCTTCTGCCTCGCCGTAGCGGCTGGCCCGGTTGAGCAACTCCACCGTTTCAGCGACCAATGACCCGTGTTCAGCGGCATTGGCGGGCAACAGTTCCAACGCACGCTTGCACAAGTCCGCGGCCGCACTTGCATCGCCGCGGCCCACCGACTGAGCGGCCCGCCGCAGTGCGCCGATCGCCTCTCTGTCCCCGGGCTCGGCGCTTCGCGCCAGCTGGGTGGCCACCTCGGCGGGGGCCGCTCCCATGCCGAGCATGACGGACGCCGACTGGCGCTCCATCGCTCGGCGCAGTGACTGGGGTAAGGACTGCCGGGTGGCCTCGCGCAGCAAGTCATGCCGAAATCTCAGCCGCTCACCGTCTTCCAGGAGCAGATCCGCACGCACTGCCTCCTCGAGCGCCGACAGCAATGAGGCTGGCGACCGTTCCAGCATCGCGGCCAGCAAGCCAGCCGAAAACCGGTCGGGCAGCACCGCGGCCACCCGCACAAGCTCTGAGGCCGCGCCGGAGAGCAGCTCCAGCCGCTGGTGCATCGTTGCGCCCAGACGTCGCGGCAGCCCGTCTCCGATGACTGTCGCGTGGCCGCCGGAGAGATTGAGCCGGCCCTCCTCGCCCAGCCCCCCGACCAGCTCGGTGACCAAAAACGGATTCCCGTGCGCCTTGGCGGCCAGATCCAACAGCGGCGCATCCGCCCTCGCCCGCACCGCGTCTTGAACCATGTCGGCAACCGCATCCGGCGTCATCGCCGTCAATTGTAAGAATGTGGCGTTCGCGCGATGCAGCACCGACAAGGTTTCCTGGACCGCCGGCCCACCAGCGCCGGTGCGGGCGGTCAAGACCCACAAAACAGGCACACCCGGGCTCACCGTGGCGAGCGACCGCAGCGCCAACGCCGTGCCGTTATCGGCCCAGTGGATGTCCTCCAGCACAATCGCCAGGGGGGTTTCCGCGGCCGCCGAGTAAATCGCGTCGGCCAGATCGTGCACCACCCAGTAACGGAGATCCGCCGAGCCGCCCAACCGGCGCAACGCCTCGGCATCACCGACAGGGGGATCCGCCCGCAGGGTCGCCATGAAGAGCGAGAAAAATGGCACCGTCTGCTGGTACTCGAACGCCTCGCCGAATAGCGCCCGAACACCGGCGTTCTCGGCGAGCGCCAAGACCTCGGTCAACAAGCGGCTCTTCCCGATGCCCGGCGGCCCCTCGATGACCAGTACGCCCCCGCGGCCCTGAGCGACCGCCTCGATCAGCGCGCCGATCACCTTCAGCTCGCCCGCCCGCCCACGAATCGGCGGTATGTGCACGTTGCCCGACGCCCTCGTGGTGCTCACGCGAACCGCCGCCCCCCGACGTGAAGTAGGCGGGCGGAAGACCTCCCCGTTGTGTCGTCCACAGTTCTCGCCACCATTAGCGCTGGTAGCCAGTGTAGGCGTATTCCTCTGACCGATCTCCTGCGCATAGGCGAGACGCAGCGGACCGCGACCGGGATTGTGGGTGTCCATCGAGTATGCCTCGAAAAGCCGCTCTGGTTCCCGGCCCGATCTCATGCTGCCACCTGGACTTCCACAGAGAGGTAGTCGGCTATTTCGTGTGTTGCAGGCCAGTCACCATCGCGCACCGCTCGGCTGAGCAACTCCACTAATGGACTGCAGGCGCCCAACTCGGCCAGCCATGAGGCCACCGTCTCAAAGATTTGATCAGCTTGGACGCGTACGGTGCGGCCGTCGTGCAGGCGATCGGTTAGCTGATAGATAGTCATTTCTCCACGCCTTTTCGCTGGCTTGTGCCGGAATGGCCGACGCGGATCGCCTGACGACCGAGCCGCCGTCGCGTTCGACGCTGTGTGCCGTTGCTGCTTCACCGTCACTCCTCGATCGGTATTAGCTGACATGACCAATGACACCGCCGCGGGCGTAGACTGAACGTCTCAATCTGAGGAGCGTTGTGCGTCTCAATGTGAGACGCCGGTATTGGGGGCGGCTGCACCGCTCGGTCCGGGAGCGAGGTCCATGCGTCGATGAGCTTGCGGGGCGACGTCCCAACCGACGTTCGCCGGGTGCGGGAACGGTTCTTGTGCGAGGGCGCCTTGGAGGCAGAGACCTTGCCCCCAAGCGTGCTGGAATCTTGGCGTCGCTCGCAGGCGCTGCACCTAGACCCCGATCGCGTCGAACTGCCCTATGTGCGCGAACCCGATAGGGGTTCAAGGTTGTCGCGCGCGGCCGCGCCAGTCCTGCAACGGGTCGCCGATGAGCTGGCTGCCCATACTGTCGGCGTTCTCCTGACATCGACCGACGGCGTGGTGGTTGATCGGACCGCCCCAGAAGTGTCCGTCCTCAACGCCTTTGACACGACTAGCATTGCACCGGGCTACAGCTTGTCTGAAGAGGCGGCGGGCACCAACGGAATCGGCACCGCGCTGGAGACTGGACGGCCCGCATTCATCCGCGGCGGTGAGCACTATGTCGCGATGTGGTTCGGTTTCGCGTGCGCGGGGTCGCCGATCCGTGACCCGATAACGGGCAGAATTATCGGCGTCGTCAATCTGAGTTGTCTTTCTGTCCAATCAGATCCACTGTTGCTCGCGCTGGCGACCAGCGCCGCTCACCAAATTGAAGATCGCATGCGCGTGGTGGCTCATGAGGGTGAGACGGCACTGTTGGAGGCGTATCTGCGGCAGGCACGGCGGTCTTCGAGCGGGGTCCTTGCGATGGGTGGCGACGTGGTGTTGATGAACCCCTATCTGCGTCGGACACTTCACGGTAACGATCAGACTGCGCTGCTCGAACATGCCTCGGATCTACTCGGCTCCACGCTCTCGGGCACGGCGCTGGCTGTTCTGCCAAGCGGGCACATCGCCAAGATCACTGCCGCCGACCGCTCGACGATATGCGGTAGCCGGACCAATGTCGTTTTCCACGTTGATCTCTCTTCCCAGACAAGCTCGCAGCGCCCTCAAATCGGCCACTCGGCGCACACTCGAATCCCTGGCCTGGCCGGTCGCGACGGCGCCTGGCTGCGCTCCTGCCAGGAGGTGCGGCAGTGCTGCAGCGACCGTCACTGGGTGATGATCGAGGGAGAGAAAGGATCTGGCCGGGCGCGGCTAGCCCAGGCGGTGGGGCAGCACGTCAAACCGGGCCGAACCGTTCGGGTGCTGCGCGCCGAAACGTTTTCCAGCGCGACGCGTCTCGTCGCCGAGCTGGCGGCTGCGTCCGGCGATGAGGACTTCGCGGTGGTAATCGCCGACGTGGATGATATCGACGAGGACACACTCGAATCGATCACCTCGATGCTGGCCACACGCGCAGGACGGGGATGGGTCGCGGCGACCAGAAGTTCCGCGCCTCCCTCAGCACCGATCAAGCAGCTGCTGGCGCTGTTTACCCACTCCGTCACAGTGCCGGCGCTGCGACACAGGATTGACGACCTCGAGGAATTGGTGCCGTGGTTACTGCGCGAGATCACCCGGGGTGCTGATGTGGAGCTGGCACCCGATGCCATGCGCCACCTCAGCAGGCTGCCGTGGCCGGGCAACGTCTCGCAGCTGCGACGGGTTCTGACCGAAACCGTTGCTCGCCAACGATCGGGCGTTATCGGCGCGGACAAGTTGCCACCGGAGTGCCGCTCCATCACGCGGCGGAAGCTGACCCAAATGGAAGCCCTGGAGCGCGACGCGATTGTCCGTAGCCTGCAAGATAACGGCGGCAACAAGCAAGAGGCGGCTCGCGCCCTGGGAATGTCGCGGGCGACCATCTACCGCAAGATTAGCGACTACGGCATCGCGTAGCCCCCACGCCTATCGGCCCAAAAGCATTGGCCCACAATCACCATCGCGAACCGCCGCATCCCTCGTCATTTGCTCCCGCAAGCTCCCGATGCCAAAGCGGGGGCGGGCCGCCTGCGTCCGCGGCCCCTCTGCGGCAACCTGATGAACGGGCTGCCCGCTTCCCGATTCGCACCGTGCCGCCGCCTCGACAAACAAGGTGTCAGGTCTGATATCGGCTGACTGCGTCGGCGCCATTGTGAATACGTCACATCTAGCGAGGTTTTGCCTGGCTGTTCGCAGCACTCGCCAAATCGCCCGGGTGAATCAATTTGCCGGGTGATGACCACTCATCCCACCTCAATGAATGCTGGCGAACAGATCGCGAGCGGAGGGTACGCGGAGCCGACCATCTACCGGATTTGCGTTCGGGGCCGCATACGCGTGCAACGGGTCGCGATGACAGTGGACAACCTTGCTGCGTTGATCACCGCGGAACCCATCGCCACAAATTGGAGAAACCAGATGAAGCCACGCGAATTTCGACGATCGCCTGCTGAATACGGCTCCGGCGCCGCGCGGACACCATGGCTGCTGCATCGAATGCGGGACGCGGCCGCCATTGCCCGGCGTTGGGCGCATCGGAAAGGAGATGCCGCGATGGACACCGTCCCGGCGATTGACGATCAACTTCACGCGCTGCGGCCCATCTGCAGTGCCCAGGGGGTGTCGAGCGGCACCGCATGCGGTGCGCCGGCGGTAGCGGTCGCCGAGATACACGCGATCGACGAATGCGACCAGATGGGGCTCACCCCGGACGGCGACCTCGTCGAGACGCTCTGTCAAACCTGCCTGGAAATCGTTCAGTGGGCGATGGCGACCTACGTGGGTGACACACGCGAGATGGCGTCCCGATGTGGCACCCACCCGGTGTGCACAACCTGCGGGCGCCCCACTGGATATTTGCGCAGCGTCTTCGCTGCGCGTCCGATCGGGCTCGCGGGGCTGACATCGTGAGTCGACTACGCATTGTCTCCCTGTTTCTGGCTGTGGTTTCCGGGGATTACGCGGCCCTCAGGCTGATTTATGGTCAACTAGCCGATTTCGGCGTGTCTGTCGCCGTTTGCGCGGGATCCTTGGTCACGGCGGGGTTGATCTCCCATGCCGACAACCGGCGCCGCAAGGCGGTGGCGCGGGGACGAGCGGTCGTCTGGGAACGCCGTGACCAGCAGGCGGCCGCCGCTGGCCAACAGTGCCCGTCATGCGGAGGCGCAGGCCGAAAACCAAGTGAATCACCAAGATTCGTTGACCGGCAGGGTGCGCGCTTGTGCAATGCATGCGCGCCAGCCCTCAACTCAGAACCGGCACGATGAGCCCACGGCCTGTCTCGGCGCCAGTTCTGCTCGGTGAGCAACGCGAACGGGCGCGCCGACGCACGGTGAGCGACGTCTTCACCTCACGTGAATTTGGTTGGGGCCGTATGGCACCCGATGACCCGGGCGTGGAAGTGCTGACATGAGCGCACCCGCCGCCGTACCGGGTTCGCCACGGCCCAGTCTAAGAGCAGCCCAGGCACGAAAATCTCGACGGTACCCCGTCCGAGCGGACGCCGTCGTTGACGTCATCCCGGACGGTCCGAGCATGGCCGCGCGCATCGCCGCGCTGAGCACCCGGCTGATGATCCGGCCCGCGCTGAGCGTGGGCAGTTACCTGCCCTCCGCGCCGTGGCCTTGGGGCGTCGTCGATTTCAGCGCACGCGCCATCACGCCGGCACGAGGCACGGTGCGCGCCGGCATCGGGCTGACGCACTGCACCGCGCAGCTGATCCGCGCCGCCGGGGTGTCGCCGGCCGACGGCACCCGCCGCGTCGTGCTGTATCTGCACGGCGGGGCGTTCCTCGCCTGCGGTGCCTACTCGCACGGCCGACTGGTGAGCATGCTGTCCGGTTTCGCCGACACCCCCGTACTTGTGCCCAGCTACCGCAAACTTCCCAAATATTCGATCGGCGATGCGATCGACGACTGCTACGAGGGCTACTCGTGGTTGCGCCGAAAAGGATATAAGCCCAACCAGATCGTGCTGGCCGGTGATTCCGCCGGCGGCTATCTGGCGCTGACGTTGGCTCAACGCCTGCTCGAGTGCGGTGAGCAGCCCGCCGCGCTGGTGGCCATGTCACCGCTGCTGCAACTGGCCAGCCAGCAGAAAACGACCCACCCCAACATCGGCGCGGATGCGATGTTCCCACCCCGAGCATTCGACGCCTTTCACGGCTTGATCACCCGCGCCGCGGCACGCCGCGGCGCCAACGGGTATTCCGACGCGCTCTATGAGCCGCTCGATCACATCCAACCCGGCCTGCCACCGGTGTTGATTCATGTGTCCGGTTGCGAGGTGCTACTTCATGACGCGCACCTGGCCGCTCAACGACTGTCCACCGTCGGCGTACCGGTCGATGTAAAAGTATGGCCGGGCCAAATCCACGTGTTCCAACTCGCCGCGCCGATGATCCCCGAAGCCACCCGCTCATTGCGCCAGATCGGCCGCTATATCCGTGACGCCACCGGATAGCTAAGCGCCCCTTAGGTTTTCGAGAATGAATTTCGGGGCCTTGCCACCAGAAGTCAACTCCGGCCGCATGTATTGCGGGCCCGGCAACGGGTCGATGCTCGCTGCCGCTGCGGCGTGGGACGGGCTGGCCGTCGACCTTCATTCCACAGCGGGCTCGTATCAGTGGGTGATCGCAGACCTGACCAGCGCGGCATGGCTGGGCACCGCGTCGGTGGCGATGACGGCCGCCTTCGCGCCCTACGTGGCATGGGTGACCACGACCGCTGCGCTATGTGAGCAGGCCGCCGTCCAGGCCAGGGCCGCCGCCGCCGCGTTCGAGGCCGCGTTTGCCATGACGGTGCCCCCACCGATCATCGCAGCCAACCGCGCGCGGCTGATGTCGCTCATCGCGACCAACATCCTCGGGCAAAACACCCCGGCGATCGCGGCGACCGAAGCCGAATACGGCGAGATGTGGGCCCAAGACGCCGGGGCAATGTATGAGTACGCCGGCGCGTCGGCCGCCGCTTCGGCGCTACCCCCGTTCACCCCGCCGGCGCCCACCACGAATCCGGCAGGGGCCGCCGGCCAGGTTGCTGCGGTTGCCGATGCCAGCGCCACGCCGGCCGGCACCGCGACCCAGACCGTCATGTCGACGGGCTCGCAGCTACTTTCGGCGATACCCGGTGCAATCCAGGGGCTTGCGGTGCCTGCACCCGCCGCCGGGGCTGCTGTCCCAACATTGTTGCAATTGCTGGGCTTACTGAGCCCGGTGAACCTGACCGTTGCATCGGCGTCGACGGCCATCACGTCGACGGGCATGGGCGGGTCGTATGCGGGCCTGGGATATGCAGTGCACTACGACCCGGACGGTGCAAGCAAGATGGATGCCATTCTGGCACGCCTGGGAGCGATTGCGGGGGACCCGGCAACAGGGGAGTTTGCGTCACCGGGTCCGGCAGATCCGGGGGCGGCCGGCGGCGCGGGACCTGCGTTGTCAGCGGGTTGGGGCCGGGCCTCCTCAATCGGCGCACTGTCGGTGCCGCCGAGCTGGGCCGCGGCCACTCCCACGATCGGACGCGTATCGGTCGCATGGCAGACCACCCTGTCCGGTGCCGCCCCGGCGGTCATGGCAACGGGCTCGGAAAGCATGCTCAACGAAATGCTCTTGGCGAGTATGGTCGTGCGCGGCATCCGGAGTGCTCCCCGTCAGGGCCGGCCACGATCAAGCTAGCGGTGTCGGGGCGCCCGCCCGGCAACGACGACGGGCCCGGCACCGCGCTGGGTGTGGCACAACGCCGGGCGGCCCGACCGTGGTGGCCCCGCCCCGATGCCTTTCCGCTCACCCGGGTGAATTCGCTCGCCGGGTGATGACGGCTCACCCCGCGCCGGTGAATTCTGATCGGCAGCCGGCGAGCGGAGGGCAAATGCGGCCGACGATGTACCGGATCTGCATTCAAGGCCGCGTGACCGAGCGGCTCGGGTCCGCATTAGAAGGAATGCGATTCGAGGCCGGTGCGACCGAAACGGTGTTCACCGGTGAAATCCGCGACCAGTCACAGCTTTACGGACTCCTCGACCGGGTCCGTGATCTAGGCCTTGAGCTCGTCAGCGTACAACCGCAGTCCGCGGCCGGCCCCACGACAACAACCCGCATCAGGAAGGACCTGTAATGCAAGCCATCACCGTTTCAGACCGCGACGCCGGTATCGCCGGCCTGTCGTTGACGGACCTGCCCTACCCCCAGGCGGCCGACAATGACGTCGTCGTGCGGGTGCACGCAGCGGGCTTCACCCGCGGGGAGCTTGACTGGCCGCACACCTGGATCGACCGTGCGGGCCGCGACCGGACGCCGAGTGTGCCCGGCCACGAGCTGTCGGGCGTCGTGGTTGAGTTGGGTTACGGCACAACCCTTTTGAGCGTCGGTCAGCGGGTGTTCGGGCTCGCGGACTGGGCCCGCAACGGCTCGCTCGCGGAATACGTCGCCGTGGAGGCTCGCAATCTCGCACCGCTGCCGGCGGACATCGACCATACGGTGGCCGCGGCGCTGCCGATCTCTGGGTTGGCCGCCTGGCAGGGCCTGTTCGACCACGGTCGCCTCGCCGCCGGACAAACGGTTCTGATCCACGGCGCCGCGGGTGGGGTCGGGTCGATCGCGGTGCAACTCGCCCGCGAGGTCGGAGCGCGCGTCATCGGTACCGGTCGGACCGCCGACCGAGACCGGGCGGAGGAGTTCGGCGTCCACACCTTCCTCGACCTGGAGACCGAGAAGCTGGAGGACGCGGGCGAAGTCGACGTGGTGTTCGACGTGATCGGCGGAGATATCCTGGCCCGCTCGGCGGCTCTGGTGCGGGCCGGCGGAACGCTCGTCACGATCGCCGAGCCGCCGAAGACCCTGCCGAGTGATGGGCGGGCGATCTTCTTCCTGGTCGAAGCCGACCGCGCCCAGCTCGCCGACCTCGCCGCGCGAGTAAGGGATGGACGCCTGAAGCCGGTCGTGGGTAGCGTGCTGCCACTCGCCGAAGCTGCCGCCGCATTCGCTCCCGGCAAGCGTATTCCCGGCAAGACGATTCTGCGCGTAGCCCAGGACTGAGAAGGAAGGGCAGCTGAAAATGGCGTTAAAACTGCCACTCGCCGCACTGACTGTTGCGGTGATGCTCGCGCCTGCGGCCCATGCGGAGCCGGCGCCAGAGAACTCGGATCAAAATCCGGTTGTCCGACCAGTTTTCAATCAACCAACAAATGTTCCGGGCAAATCACTTGAAGCAGTGACCGTCAGCTATCCGCCCGGAGCGAAAAGCGGAGCTCACCACCACGCGAAATCGGCGTTCATCATGGCCTACGTGATCTCCGGAGCGATCCGCAGCCAAGTCGAAGGTGAGCCTGCACGCGTCTATCACGCCGGTGAGACGTGGAGTGAAGCCCCCGGCGCACACCACACGATCAGTGAAAATGCCAGCGCCACGGAACCTGCTGAACTACTCGCAGTCTTCCTACTCGATACGGGTGACGCCCCGCTCACCACGGCCGACAACGCGAAAAACGAGCCGACGCGTTAGCGATCCAAAAGATTGGATCCCTCGGCATCAACGATTTGACGACATCATCCATCTCCGCAATACGACACAGCTGGAGCAGCCCATGCACACGCGTGATTCGAGCCGGGTTGTCCGGATAGCCCTACGATTGTCGCTCGCGGCGGCCTTTCTGTCCGCTGTTGCCGACCGATTCGGTTGGTGGAAGCCGTTTGGGCAGGGTAGCTGGGGGAGCATGGGAGCTTTCGCCGACTATGCCCACCAGCTTGTTCCGTTTGCTTCTGGATGGCTCTTGACCGTCATTGTGTGGGCTGCCACCGCCACCGAAGCGACCCTGGCGGTCTTGCTCCTGGCCGGCTGGCGGCCAAAACTCGTCGGCATGGCGACTTGCTTGGTGCTCATAATATTTGGAACCGCGATGGCTGTATCCCTCGGTATAGAATCACCGCTTAGCTACAGTGTGTTCTCCGCAGCAAGCGCAGCCGCGGCCTACGCGATACCTGGCACAACACCGCCGCCTG
Organism: Mycobacterium sp. 852014-50255_SCH5639931; assembly: GCF_001665605.1. Lineage (GTDB taxonomy): Bacteria > Actinomycetota > Actinomycetes > Mycobacteriales > Mycobacteriaceae > Mycobacterium > Mycobacterium paraffinicum. Next base: position 376,954 of record NZ_LZSV01000016.1, on the reverse strand, counting down.
CACCACACACCCCTGGCGCCTCCTCCAGTCCGGACACTCGCAACCGTCGCAAGCCAATACAGGCTCCCGTAGCGGTCATCGGGGGTGACGGTAGATGAAGGCCGGCAAAGACTTCGACGTGGTCGTCGTAGGCGGCGGGGTCGGCGGCGTGGCCGCCGTGCGGAAGCTCGCGTCGGCAGGCTTTGCGGTAGCGCTCATCGAGGATCGTCTGGTCGCGGGGGAGTGCCATTACTGGGGCTGCAACCCGAGCAAAACACTGCTTCGTCCGATCGAGGTGTTCAATCTAGCGAAGGCCGTCCCTGGTGTGCGAGAAGTCGTTTCGGAAGAAGGACTGGACATTGCGGCCGTCTTCGCCAAACGCGACGCGATCATCGAGCACCTCTCGGACCAAGACCGAACAGCATCACTGCGGCAAGCGGGTGTAGCAGTGTTTCAAGGGTTCGGCCGGTTGAGCGGCGAGCGAACAGTGCGGGTGACGTGTGCCGATAAGACCCAAGCCGTTTTGGAGGCACGCCACGCGGTCGTTGTGGCCACCGGCACACGTCCTAACGTGCCGGAGATACCTGGGTTGGCGCAAGCACGCCCGTGGACCAATCGGGACTTGACGACCATGACGGAGGTGCCACCCCGCGCGCTGGTGGTGGGTGGCGGCCCCGTCGGTGTGGAGTTCGCGACCATCCTCACCGGTTTGGGCTCGGCGGTAACACTTCTGGCACGCGGGAACGCTCTGCTTCCCGGCTGCGAACCCGAAGCCCGTGACTTGGTCGCGCAGTCACTGCGAAGCAAAGGCGTCACGATCCACTTTGACACGGAGTTGTCGGCGGTATCCCGCCCCGTGGCGGGCGGGCCCGTCACCGCAACTTTCGACGGCCAGGCCATCGAGGTAGACGAGGTCGTCCTGGCCGCCGGACGGCGCACCAACACCGACGACATCGGACTGGAAACCCTTGGCCTGCCGAGCGGCGGGTTCGTTTCTGTTAACGACCATCTTCAGGCGGTCGGCGTCGTAGGCGACTGGCTGTACGCCTTGGGCGATACCACCGGGCGTGCTCGGTTGTCGCATATCTCCACCTACCACGGCCATCTCGTGGCCGAGATCATCGCGGCGCGGGCCGCGGGGCGAGAACTCCGGGAGAACGAATTGGCCGCCCGCGATGCGGGCAGCCTTGCACAGGTTATCTTCACCGAGCCTCAAGTCGTCAGAGCGGGGCGGTCGGAAAGTCAAGCTCTAGCAGAAGGATTCGTGGTGCGGACGCGAACGGCCCGTTACCCCGGCACACTGTCATTCCTGGCCCTTTTCCGGGATGGTTTCCAGGGATGGGCGAAGTTGGTCATTGACGCCGAGACGAACACACTGCTCGGGGCGACATTTGTCGGCCCGGAGTTCTCCGAACTAGTGCAAGCAGCCACCCTGGCTATTGTCGCGAAGATTCCAGTCAGTCTCCTGCGCCATGCTGTCGCGCCACATCCGACGGTCAATCAGGTCTGGGATCTGCTACTCGACCAAGAATCCGAACTTGTCCCTTTACCGGAAAACGGGGGGCAGAGAACACAGGACGACAACGGACAAGCGAATCACCTTGTTTATCAGTCTGGTTAGACAACGATTCTTGAGGGGAACCACGATGATTTGCGCCTGGCTGGTCGTCTCACTGTGACCATGCTCGCAGCGGGGGTTCGCGCTTTCGGTGGCGAAGTGGAGACGATCGAAGTGGACGAACCGCGGCCGTTGGCAGCCGACGAGGTCCTCATCGAGGTTCGTAGTGCGGGAGTTGGCAACTGGGACGACATCATTCGCACCGGCGGCTGGGATGTCGGCATCAGCCCTCCACTGGCGCTCGGTGTCGAGGCCGCCGGGGTCATCAAGGCCGTTGGTGCCTACCCGAACGGATTCAGTGTGGGTGATGAGGTGCTGTGTCACCCGGTGCCGCTGCGCGACCAAGGCGCGTGGGCGCCCTTTGTGATCGCAGCCGTAGGATCGCTCGCCCGCAAACCGCAAGGGATTTCGTGGGAGACCGCAGCGATCTTTCCGGTGCCGGCGTTGACCGCCGAGCAGGTGGTCGGCGAGGCGTTGTCCCTTCACGCTGGAGAAACGTTGCTCGTTCACGGCGCCGGCGGGATCACCGGCGGACTCATTGTCCAGCTGGCTGCCCTGCGCGGCGTCGACGTGCTCGCCACCGCCAGCCCGCGGAGCGCCGACCGAGTCCGGGGGTATGGCGCTCGCGAAGTAATCGACTACCGCGATCGGATGTGGCCACAACAGGCAAGGGCGTCGACGAAGGGCCGCATCAACGCTGTCGCTAACGCAGCCCCCAGCGGTACCGCTGCGGCGATGACCGCACTTGCCGACGGCGGCCGACTGGCCACCATCACTCCCGACCCGCCCGCATCCACCCGTGGCATCGGCGTGACCGCGGTTTACGTCCGTTCCGACGGCGCTCAACTCGACCGCCTGACCGCGCTACTCGCCTCTCATCGGCTGAGCATGCCGACCCCGCGTTCCTGCAGCCTGGATCAGGCCGCCTACGCCCTCGCACAAGTCGTCGCAGGCCACGAGCCCAACGGAGTGGTCATCAAGACAGACACCTGACGAAGATGCCATCACACACCGAAAAACCTCACACTACCAAGGAGTCTCGAGATGACCACCATTACCCGGATCCGCACCGGAGTGGCCGATCACATCGGCCAATACGCCGACGCTGTCGCCGTATCCGGCGGCGGCACGCAGATTTTCGTCTCCGGAACGCCCGGGGTGCGCGAAGACGGCACTCTGCCCGAGGACTTCGCCGACGAAGCCCGGCAGTGCTGGGCCAATGTCGAAATGGCGCTCAGTAAGGCCGGCGCCGAGCTCACCGACATCGTCTACATGCGCCAATGGGTCACCAGCCGTGACAACGCGTCCGCCTACCTGGCCGTGAGCAAAGAGATCATCCGCCACGAACCCGCTGCCATGTTCAGCATCATCGACGGGTTGGTGTGGCCCAACATCCGCGTGGAAGTCGAAGTCACCGCCATCCTGCCGGCATGAGCGACTACCTCGGGGGCTTGGGAACCATGTGGACCGGGGTGACCGTAATGGCCGACGACGAGATGCGGGCCATCCCTCGGCCTGCCCGACAACGTCTATCACGCGACGACCATTCCCACCGCCTACTGCACCGGCACGACCTTCCGCCGCGCCAAACGGATTCCGTTCGACGACGTGGCGCATTTCGACCGGTGGTGACCAAGCCAATGACTAACGCACACAACGGGTCGGACGACCAGTCATCGCCACTTGCCGAACGGTGGCGGCAGTGACGCTGCGCGACGCGGCACCGACCAGCCGTGCGATGCTGGTTGCGGTAATGGTGTCAATGGTCGCGTTCCTCGACTCCACGGTAATCAACCTGGCTTTGCCGGCCATCGAGCACGACCTCGGCGGTGGCCTGGCGGTGCAGCAATGGATCATCGATGGCTACCTGTTGGCAACGGCCGCCGCGATTCTGCCCGGCGGGTCCATTTCGGATTTGTTCGGACGCGTTCCGGTGATGAGGTTCGGGCTCTTGGCGTTCGGGGTGGGCTCGGTCCTGGCGGCGGCTGCCGCCTCACCGGCGATGCTGGTCACCGCACGCCTCATCCAGGGGCTGGGTGCGGCTTTCCTCGTGCCGGGTTCGCTGGCGCTGATCAACACGGTGTTCGACAAGGCACGCCAGTCCGCGGCGATCGGCGTCTGGACCGGGTGGACGGGAACCGCCTTCGCGTTGGGCCCGCTGCTGGGCGGAATGTGCGTCGATTTCTTGGGCTGGCGTTGGATTTTCGTGTTGTCAGCGATCCCCATGGCGGTCGGGTATGCACTGACGTTCTGGCTGTGTCCGATGTCGGGGCGGGTCGAAGGCGCCCGTGTCGATACCGCCGGGGTGGGCTTATCGGCGGTAGGGCTGGCCGCGACCGTATATGCGTTAATCGAATCGCAACGCGACGGCTGGACAGTCCCGACGGTCTTCACACCGGCGGTGATCGGGATCGCCGCACTGGCCGGCTTCGTGAGTTGGCAGCACCGCAGCAGGTCTCCGATGCTTCCGTTGCCGTTGTTCACCTTTCGCAACTTCGCTGCCGCCAACTTCGTCACCGCGTTCGCCTACGGCGGGTTGACGCTGGGATCGCTGGCCGTCGCCCTCTACACCCAAGAAATCGGCGGATACTCAGCCACCGCGGCTGGACTGGCCACCCTGCCGATCCCGGCGCTGTCGTTCCTGTTCGCCCGCCATGTCGGCATTGCCGCGCGGGTCGGACCACGTGCATTCCTGATAGTCGGCCCCGCTTTGGCGGGGATCGGGCTGCTGCTGATCCGCCCGAAACCTAGTGGATTCCACGCGATTACCGACCTGGTCCCCGGAATGACCGTGCTGGCCATCGGGCTGGTCGTGACGATCACACCGCTGACGTCGGTGACACTGGCGTCGGTGCCGACCGAACACAGCGGCATTGCGTCGGCGATCAACAACGCCGTCTCGCGTTTGGCCGCGCTGATGTCGATCGGGTCCCTGGGCCTGATCAGCGTTGGCGCGGCGAGCGCCACCGGATTCGCCCACGTGTTAGAGGTGAGCGCGGCACTATTCGCCCTGGGCGCGTTGTGTGCCGCGCTGTTGATAACCAATCTCCCTGCGTGTCAACCTGTGCCCTGCGACATCGCGGCGCTATGTCGCGACCGGCCCGGTGTGCAACCCGCCCTGGCCAGCAGCCCCTCGGCCGCGACCGAGCCGCCCCCGCCGCAGTAACCGTTCACCCGACCGACCCAATTCACGCTTCGGTTCACGGCGGCGTACTACTCATCCGGGTGAATAGGTAGGTGGGGTGATGACAACTCACCCCGCCTGGCTGCAGTCTCAGAACGACCAGAACCCGGCGGGAGTGTCACCCGTTTGCGGGCGCCCGACCCGAGGGCGTTACGTCTGTCTGCGATACGAAGAACGGCGGTCCACCCGGAGCCGTCAGGAGAACCACGGAGGGACCGCATATGCATCTTGAGGCCAGGAAGGTCATTGTTGTCGGCGACACCGTCGCTGAGCTGACGAGCCGGGGTGGCGATGCCTGGGGCGTCGCCGCCGAGCTAACGGATCGCGCTGTGGTCGCCGATGTTCTCAACGTCGACGGCGGCTTCATGGCCGGTCGCAACTAAGCCGATGGGGTCCGCCGGCGGGAAACCGGCACGGAACTTCTTGGCGCGCTCGACAATCGAGCGCGCGGCAAGGAAAGAAAGCTGAAGGAGAGATGCAGTGACAAACGACATCTTGAGGCCAGGCGGCCCGCCAGCGAAGTCTGTCGGCCGCACCGACGGTAAGTTCGTGTTCAACGGGACGGTCGGTGTCCGCCACATCGTCGACAAGGTTGAGGCGAAGGGGCGCTTCTCCGTCCTCGAACATCCGATGTCACCCCGAGCGCTCGCCGCACCACTTCATCGCCACCACAACGAAGACGAGTACAGCTGGATCATCGAGGGACGCGTCGGCGCTTTGCTTGGCGATGAGGTGCTCTACGGCGGACCCGGCGATTTCATTTTCAAGCCACGCGGCCAATGGCATACGTTCTGGAACGCCGGCGATGAGCCTGCCCGCATCCTTGAGATTATTTCCCCCGCAGGATTTGAGCAGTTCTTCGACGAGCTTTCTGACCTCGGCGGTATAGACAAGGTATCGACAGAGGCCCTAGATGCGCTCTGTGCGCGGTACGGACTGGAGATGGACGTCGACAGTGTCCCCGAATTATGCAAACGCTTCGACTTGGTGTTCCCCGGTGAACCGATTTGATGATGAACCGTGCGTCGGAATCCCTGTATGCCCAACAATGTCGGCGGAAAACGAGCTAGCCACCGTGGGTGGTGCTGAATCAGCCGAAGTCACACGTCAAACGCAACTCTGAAAGGTTCATCATGAAGATCGTAGTCATTGGCGGGCGCGGGCTGATCGGCTCGAAGGTAGCGTCGAAGCTCAGCGTGCAGGGACACGACGTGATCCCCGCCTCACGTCGATCAGGTGTCGATTCATTCACTGGTGAAGGACTCGCCAACGCGGTCGCGGGTGCGGATGTCGTGGTCGACGTCGCCGATTCACCGTTGTTCGACGATGAGCCTGTGATGCATTTCTTCACGACGGCGACCACCAATATTCTTTCCGCCGAGAAAGGAGCGGGAGTCAAGCACCATGTCGCGTTGTCCGTAGTGGGCGCGCAGATCATGCCAGATAGCGGCTACAACACCGCTAAAGCAGCTCAGGAAAACCTGATCAAGGATTCCGGCAGGCCTTATTCGATCGTGCGGGCAACCCCGTTCTACGAATTTGCCGTTGGCTTGGCCGATTCCGCGACAGACGGAGACATTGTGAGACTGCCACACGCGTTGTTCCGTCCCATTGCAGCCGACGATGTGGCCACCGCGGTGGCCAACGCGGCTGTCGGGCGCCCTACCAACGGAGTAACGGAGATCGCTGGGCCAGAAGCGATGGGGATGGACGACTTTGTCCGCGCGGGCCTTGCCGCCATTGGTGATCAACGCCGGGTCATGACTGACGCCCAGGCGCCGTACTTCGGCGCGGTGATCGACGATCACACCCTTGCACCCGACGAGAACGCCACCATCTTCACCACTCGATACGCCGACTGGATCGACGCACACTCCAGCCGTCGCAGTTAGCGAAATTTTCTGGAACGCGCATGATCCCGATCACGCCAGGCCCGCTCTTGATTGCGTAACAGGCAGGTCTCCAAGTTTCCAATGTCTGGACCGCCCCGCCACCAGCGCGCCGCCCCGCCAGCACAACGACGACATCCTGGGCGGGCTGGGCCTGTCCGCGGACGAGATCGCGCGCCTGCGAGCAGAGCGGGTCATCGGCGAGCGGCTCCTCAACGCGTGAAATCTGTTGCGGTGGAGGTCGACACGCTGATGAGATGGCCGTAAGGGTCGCGCAATAGCATCGACCTTCTGCCCCACGGTTGTGTCGTCGGCTCCATCACCCAGGTCACGCCAATGGTGTCGATGCGCGAGTATTCGACGTCGACGTCGTCGGCTGTGAAGTCGAGAATGGTCTCGCCGTCGTGTGCCCCCAGGTTGGCCTCGCCAAGGGCGCGCGACGCGCGGTCCTCGGTGAAACCGAATCGGGAAAATCCGACCGACGCCGGTCCCGCCGGCATCTCGAGGTAGTGCTCATTGAACGGCACCGAGACGTCGAGCAGCGCCGCGTAGTACGCGGCGATCGGTTCGATCGCTGCCGAGACGAAGCGCACCTGCGTCAGTTCGAGCCGCGGCTCTGGCGTCATACCGCGACCGGAACGTCGAGATCGGTTTGCGCATAGTTGAGGAAGTAGGCGGTAAAGACGGCCAGACCCAGGTACGCGTAGGCCTCCGCGAGTTGTTCGTCGTTCCAGCCGGCATCGAGCGCGTGGCGCCACGTGGTATCGGCAACCTTCCCGCGGTTGGCGGCCGCCTCCCTGACCAGTGCGGCGATCGCATCGACCTTGTCGTCGCCCGTGGCGGTTCCGGCCCGCAGAGCCGCGATCCGCTCGTCGGTCCATCCCGCCAACTGTGCGAGCCGGCTGGTGATCCCGACGACGTAGTCATTGCCCATGGCGCTACCCGCCGCGAGCATCAGAGCGGCGGACAACTGCGGGCCGACAGTGCCGTGTTCGGCGGTCGCCGCACGAAGCGATGTGTAGGCGACGAACACCGCCGGTGAGTGCGCCATTTGCGCATGCAGATTCAGCGGGCGCCCGGTCGGTGAAAATTGGATCACGTGTTCCAGCAGCCCGCGGGAGGCGTGCGGCGCGTCGTCAACGGTGTGGGTTGGTATCCGGCTCATTTACTGACCTTCATCTGATCGGTGTGGATGGGTGATTGGAAGGACGCCGCAGCGCCCCGAAATGTGACTCCCTGGGTCGCGGTGTCACATTCGGCCGGTCCATTCCGTCCTTGACTTCATGGATGCTCATGACGACCGGGTGAGCGGTGCATGGAAGGCGAATCGCGCCTATCTGGTGGACCTCGCATTCCGGATGCTTGGCGACGTCGGGGCGGCCGAAGATGTGGTGCAGGAGGCCTTCTTCCGGCTGCTGCAGGCACCGGTGGGTGGCATCAAGGACGAGCGTGGCTGGCTGATCGTGGTGACAAGCCGGCTGTGCCTGGATCACATGAAGTCGGCGTCGTCGCGTCGCGAACGCCCGCAAGACATTGCTGAGCAGCAACGTGATAGCGATTTGTCAGCCATCGATCCCGCCGATCGGGTGACCCTCGACGACGAGGTCCGGCTGGCCCTGCTCATCATGCTCGAACGTCTCAGTCCCGCAGAGCGGGTGGTGTTCGTATTGCACGACGTCTTCCAAGTGCCCTTCGACACGATCGCTGCCACGGTCGGAAGCCACGCACCCGCATGCCGGCAACTCGCGCATCGGGCCCGGCGCAAGATCAACAGGTCTCAATCAGGCCGCTCGTCGGGCTCCGACCTGGTGGAACCGGCCCAGCACCGCGCGATCACCAGGGCATTTATCGAAGCATGCTCGACCGGTGACCTCGACGCGCTGATGGCTCTGTTGGATCGCGACGTTTCCGGTGAACTCGATGTACGCAGTGGAGCTGTCGTGATCGGCGCCCACCAAGTCGGCATCAACATCCTGCGCTACTGGGGCCGGGCCGAAACCGTCCTGGTGGCGCAACCGGTGTGCAATCAACCGGCGATCCTGGCCTTCGTCAACCGCCGGCTTGCGGGCCTGCTGGCGCTGACGATCGAGGACGGCAAGGTAGTAAAAATCCATGTCCTCGTGCGGGATTCGACGCTAGACCCTTTACGCGCCGAACTCGGTGGCGCTCGGTAGGCGTCACATAGTTACCTGCCTTCTCGTCCTCTTATACATGAGTACGCCGGCACGCCAACCAAATCCGGAAACCAGCAACGGACAATTCGTTGCCGTAGGACCCTCGAGGACGGTCCGGTTAATCATCAGGCCGTTGACCAAAGTTCTCAACCCGCTCGTCGGCACGATGGCGGGACGACGCTTCCTGCCGATGATGGCCCGGGTCCAGCACGTCGGGCGTCGATCCCGCACGCTCTACGCCACCCCAACGAGCGCCGCCGTCGCGGGCGACATGATCGTGGTGCCCTTGTCATTCGGCAACCGGTCGGACTGGGCGCGCAATGTCCGGGCCGCCGGGCACTGTGTCGTGCAGCTACGCGGCAGGCGTTACCTCGCTGTGCAACCCCAATTCGTGGCAGCGGTGGACGCGAAACAGTTGGTGCACAAGGCGTTTAACGCCATCGAACGATTCGGATTCAGGCTGCTGGGCGTCCGGCAGTTTTTGCTGCTGCGCATTCAAACGAGTGAATGAGGAAGATCATGAAAACACTTGCCACACTTGATCGTCCAAACTGGCTGCCGTCCTCGGCGTGGCCGTGGGAGACGTACGCGCTCAGTCATGACCGAGGTCGCATTGCGGTCACCGACATCGGCGGCGGCCCGACCTTGTTATTCGTCCACGTCGGAAGCTGGAGTTTCGTGTGGCGTGATGTATTGCTGCTCCTGCAAAACGATTTTCGTTGTGTCGCTGTCGATGCGCCCGGTTGTGGGCTCAGCGATCGGCTGTCTTCCCCGACGCTTGCCGAAGCGGGTGACGCGGTCACCGCCGTCATCGATGCACTGCAATTGCGCGACGTCACGCTGGTCGCCCACGACTTGGGCGGCCCGGCCGGACTCCTGGCTGCGGCGCGCCGCGCCGATCGAGTGGCGGGCCTGGCGGCGGTCAACTGCTTCGCGTGGACGCCCACGGGTCCGGTCTTTCGGGGCATGCTCGCCGCGATGGGGAGTGCCCTCGTCCGGGAACTGGACGCCGCCACGGGTGTGCTCCCTCGCTTGACGTCGACCAGCTTCGGTGTTGGCCGACACTGGGGCCGCGCGGATCGCACGGTCTTCCGGGCAGGCATCGACGCGTCGGCTCGCCGCGCCTGGCACGCCTATTTCCGGGACGCGAGAGGCGCGCCCGCACTGTACGCAGAAGTCGATACCGCGTTGCAGGGCGCCCTCGCCGACCGGCGGGTGCTGACGGTCTTCGGACAATTAAACGACCCGCTGCGCTTTCAGCCGCGTTGGAAGGCGTTGTTCCCCGCAGCGCGCCAATTGAAGGTCCGTCGCGGCAACCACTTTCCGATGTGCGACGACCCGGATTTGGTGGCCGCGGCGCTGACGTCCTTTGTTCCCTGACCGCATTCTTAGCCGGCCGCCTTACCCGTGAGCCTTTGGTAAACGGCTCGTCACATGCGAGGCTGCTGGCATGGTCATCGCGATCGCCCGCCCCAAGCTCGAAGGAAACGTCGCCGTCGGCGACGACCGCCAGATCGGTTTCGCCGAGTTCGGCGACCCGCAGGGGCGCGCGATGTTCTGGCTGCACGGCACCCCCGGCGCGCGCCGGCAGATCCCGGTCGAGGCCCGGGTCTACGCCGAGCAGCACAACATCCGCCTGATCGGCCTGGACCGGCCCGGCATCGGTTCGTCGACACCCCATCGCTACGAGAACATCCGGGCGTTCGCCGACGACCTGCGGACGATCGCGGACACGCTCGGCATCAACGACATGGCCGTCATCGGCCTGTCCGGGGGCGGCCCCTACGCCCTCGCGTCGGCCGCGGTGCTGCACGAAAGGGTCGTGGCGGCCGGCGTGCTCGGCGGCGTCGCGCCCTTCCTCGGCGACGAGGGCATCACCAGCGGCCTGATGAACCTGGGTAAGCGGGTGGCGCCGCTGCTGCGGCTGGGCGGTGACCCGCTGCGGATCGGCGCGAGCCTGGTGGTCCGGGCGATCCGTCCGGTCGCCAATCCCGCGCTGTATCTGTACGCCGCGATATCGCCCGAAGGCGACCGGCGCCTGCTGACCCGGCCCGAGTTCGGCGCGATGTTCCTCGACGACCTGCTCAACGGCAGCCGCAAGCAACTGGCGGCCCCGTTCAACGACGTCATCCTGTTCACCCAGGACTGGGGATTCCGGCTCGACGAGGTCAAGGTCCCGGTGCGCTGGTGGCATGGCGACAGCGACCACATCGTCCCGTTCGCCCACGGTGAGCACGTCGTGTCGTTGCTGCCCGACGCCGAGCTGTTCGTGCTGCCGGGCGAGAGCCACCTCGGCGGGCTCGGACGCGGCGAGGAGATCCTGTCCACCCTGATGAAGATCTGGGACGAGCGGGACTGACCCGGTGGCCGCCGGGTAGCCTGCTCACGTGCTGCTGGCGTCCCTGAATCCCGCGGCGGTCACCGCCACCGACATCGCCGACGCGGTACGCATCGACGGGGCCGTCTTGAGTCGTAGCGACCTGGTCGGCGCCGCCACATCGGTGGCCGAGCGAGTGGGCGGCGCGAACCGGGTCGCGATACTGGCCACGCCCAGCGCGGCGACGGTGCTCGCGGTGACCGGGTGCCTGATCGCCGGCGTGCCCTTCGTCCCGGTGCCCGCCGACGTGGGTGCGGCCGAACGCCGGCACATGCTCACCGATTCGGGAGTGCAGGCCTGGCTGGGCCCCGTCCCGGACGAGCTGGAGGGACTGCCGCACATCCCGGTGCGGCTACACGCCCGCTCCTGGCACCGCTACCCCGAGCCATCACCCGACGCCACCGCGATGATCATCTACACCTCCGGCACCACCGGCCTGCCCAAAGGTGTGGTGCTGAGCCGCCGCGCGATCGCGGCCGACCTCGACGCCCTGGCGCAGGCGTGGCAGTGGACGGCCGACGACGTGTTGGTGCACGGGCTGCCGCTGTTCCACGTGCACGGGCTGGTGCTGGGACTGCTCGGGTCGCTGCGGGTGGGAAATCGCTTCGTGCACACCGGAAAGCCCACGCCGGCGGGCTACGCCCACGCCGGGGGCACGCTGTACTTCGGGGTGCCGACCGTGTGGTCGAGGGTGGTGGCCGACGAGGCCGCCGCCCGCGCGCTGCGCCCGGCGCGGCTGCTGGTCTCCGGGAGCGCGCCGCTGCCGGTTCCGGTGTTCGAGGGGCTGGCCCGGCTCACCGGGCACCAGCCCATCGAACGCTACGGCGCATCTGAATCGCTGATCACGCTGTCGACCCGCGCGGATGGCGAGCGACGCGCCGGATGGGTGGGCCTACCGCTCACCGGCGTGCAAACCAGGCTGCTCGACGACACCGGCGGCGAGGTGCCGCACGACGGGGAAACCGTTGGCAAGCTTGAGGTTCGGGGTCCGATGATGTTCGACGGTTACCTGAACCGCCCCGAGGCCACCGCCGAGGCGTTCGACGCCGACGGCTGGTATCGCACCGGCGATGTCGCCGTCATCGACGGCGGGGGCATGCACCGCATAGTGGGCCGCGAGTCGGTCGACCTGATCAAGTCCGGTGGCTACCGGATCGGCGCCGGCGAAATCGAGACGGCGCTGCTCGGGCATCCCGGGGTGCGGGAGGCCGCGGTCGTCGGCATGCCGGACCAGGACCTGGGCCAGCGCATCGTCGCGTTCATCGTCGGCGCGGAAGGCCTGAACGCCGACGACCTGATCAACCACGTCGCCCAAGAACTTTCGATGCATAAACGGCCTCGCGAGGTCCGCCTCGTCGACACGCTGCCCCGCAACGCGATGGGCAAGGTGCTCAAAAAGCAGCTGCTGGCCGACGGCTGACACGCAGCAAGTTGCCAGCTTCAGCGAAGAGCGTGACCGTGAAGCTTCACCTACCGTCGTAACCGTGTATCGACGCAACCGGACCGTGAGCGGCGCCCATGGGTGAGCCGGGCACCGCTGCCACCACTCCCATGCGGCGGATAGCGGCGGCCTGTCTCGTGGGCTCGGCCATCGAGTTCTACGACTTCCTGATCTACGGGACCGCGGCCGCCTTGGTGTTTCCCACCGTGTTCTTCCCGCGCCTCGGCCCGACGCTGGCCACCATCGCCTCGATGGCGACGTTCGCGACGGCGTTCCTGTCCCGCCCGTTGGGCGCGGCCGTCTTCGGATATTTCGGGGACCGGCTGGGCCGCAAGAAGACGCTGGTCGCCACCTTGCTGATCATGGGCGCCTCGACAGTGAGTGTGGGCATGGTTCCCAGCACGGCGTCGATCGGCATCGCGGCACCGTTGATTCTCATCGTTCTGCGGTTGCTGCAAGGATTCGCGGTCGGCGGCGAATGGGCGGGGTCGGTTCTGCTCAGTGCCGAGTACGCGCCGTCCGGCAAACGCGGCTGGTACGGCATGTTCACCCTGTTGGGCGGTGGCACCGCCGGGATCCTGGCCAGTCTGACCTTTCTCGCCGTCGACCTCACCATGGGTGAGAAAAGCACCGCGTTCATGGACTGGGGATGGCGGGTGCCTTTCCTGATCAGCAGCGCGCTGATCGGTATCGCCCTCTACGTACGACTGAACATCGACGAGACCCCGCTGTTCGTGGAGGAGCAGGCCCGCAACGAGCTGCCCAAGGCGCCGCTCGCGGAGCTGTTGCGGTCCCAGCGGCGCGAGATCGTGCTCGTCGCGGGCATCTTCCTCGGCGGCATGGGCTTCGTCTACCTGGGCAACACCTTCCTGGTCATGTACGCCCACAACCATCTCGGCTATTCGCGGAGCTTCATCTGGGGCATCGGCGCACTGGGTGGGCTGACCAGCATGGCGTGCGTGTCGTTCTCGGCGTGGATCTCCGACCGGGTCGGCCGCCGCCGGGTGATGTTGTTCGGGCTCGCGGCATGCCTGCCGTGGGCGTTCGCGGTCATCCCGCTGCTGGACACCCGCAAGCCGGTGTTGTACGCGGTCGCCGTCCTGGGCATGTTCGCGGCCGCGGCCGTGGCCAACGGGCCCACGGCGGCGTTCGTTCCCGAACTCTTCGCCACCCGCTACCGCTACAGCGGAGCGGCGGTGGCGATGAACCTGGCCGGCATTCTCGGCGCCGCCGTTCCGCCGCTGGTCGCCGGCACGCTGCTGGCCACCTACGGCAGCTGGGCGGTCGGGCTCATGATGGCCACCCTTGTTGTGGCCAGTTTCGTATCCGTGTATCTGCTGCCGGAAACCATGGGAACTGCGCTGCGCGCCGCCCCGGCCGCCGAGAAGGTCGCCGCCGACGTATAGCTGCGCTCAGTTGGCGTGCAAGTCCTCGTTGAGGGCGATGCCCTGACCACCGCGCGGCACCACTTCGACGGCGCCGCTGACCGAATTGCGGCGGAAGAGCAGGTTGTTGCCGCCGGACAGCTCCAGGGCTTTGAGCACCTGGCCGTCGGGCGTGGCGACCTTGGTGCCCGCGGTCACGTACAGGCCCGCTTCGACGACGCAGTCATCGCCCAGCGAGATGCCCAGCCCCGCGTTGGCGCCGAGCAGGCACCGCTTGCCGATCGAAATGACTTCCGTGCCGCCCCCGGACAAGGTGCCCATGATGGAGGCGCCGCCGCCGACATCCGATCCGTCACCCACCACCACGCCGGCGGAGATGCGGCCCTCGACCATCGACGCGCCCAGCGTGCCGGCGTTGTAGTTGACGAAGCCCTCATGCATGACCGTGGTGCCCGGCGCCAGGTGGGCACCCAGCCGCACCCGGTCGGCGTCGGCAATGCGGACTCCGGTCGGCACCACGTAGTCGGCCATCCGCGGGAACTTGTCGATGCCGTAGACGGTCACGGGTCCGTGGCGGCGCAGCCGCGCCCGGACCGCCTCGAACCCTTCGATCGCGCACGGTCCGCGGTTAGTCCACACGACATTGGTCAATACCCCGAACAAGCCGCCGGCGTTCAGCCCGTGCGGCGCCACCAACCGATGCGACAGCAGATGCAGCCGCAGGTAGGCGTCGTAGGCGTCGGCGGCCACGTCGTCGAGCGAGCCGATCACCGTGCGCACGGCGATGCTCTCGGTGCCGCGGTCGTCGTCCCGCCCGACCAGAGCGACCAGCTCCGGGGGGATGTCCGACAGGGCGAGCCGCGACGTGCCGCCGGTGCCCGATTCGGTCAGTTCCGGTGCGGGAAACCACGTGTCGAGGATCGATCCGTCGGCGGCCAGCGTCGCCAGCCCGATGCCTACAGCTCCAGTCACGGCGGTCAGGTTACTTGCCGCCCGGCAGCGGATAACCTGGGACCCGTGCTGGACTTGCGCGGGGATCCGATCGAGCTGACCGCTGCGTTGGTCGACATCCCCAGCGAATCGCGAGACGAGGCGCGCCTGGCCGACGAGGTGGAGGCCGCCCTGCGCGCCCAGACGTCCGGCTTCGAGATCGTTCGCAACGGCAACGCCGTGCTCGCCCGCACCCGGCACCAGCGGCCGTCGCGGGTCCTGCTGGCGGGGCACCTGGACACCGTCCCGGTCGCCGGCAACCTGCCCAGCCGCCGCGCGAACGGCGACCTGTACGGCTGCGGCGCCGCGGACATGAAGTCGGGTGACGCGGTCTTCCTTCATCTGGCCGCGACCGTCGCCGAGCCGGCTCACGACCTGACGCTGGTGATGTATGACTGCGAGGAAATCGAGGCGGCGGCAAACGGTTTGGGGCGCATCGAGCGCGAGCTGCCGGACTGGCTGTCCGCCGACGTGGCCATCCTGGGCGAACCCACCGGCGGCTACATCGAAGCCGGTTGCCAGGGGACGCTGCGCGTCCTGATCTCGGCCACCGGCACGCGCGCCCACTCGGCACGACCATGGTTGGGCGACAACGCTATTCACAAGCTGGGGGCCGTCCTGGATCGGCTGGCCGCATACTCCGCCCGCACCGTGGACATCGACGGTTGCAAATATCGCGAAGGCCTGTCGGCGGTGCGCATAAACGGCGGCGTGGCGGGCAACGTGATTCCCGACGCGGCCGCGGTCACGGTCAACTTCCGCTTCGCCCCCGACCGGTCGGTGGCCGCGGCGCTCGAGCACGTGCACGAGGTGTTCGGCGGGCTCGACGTGCAGATCGAGCAGACCGACGCCGCCGCCGGCGCGCTGCCCGGGCTGTCCCAGCCGGCGGCCAAGGCCCTGGTCGAGGCGGCCGGGGGGCAGGTCCGGGCGAAGTACGGGTGGACCGACGTCGCACGTTTCGCCGCGTTGGGCATACCGGCGGTCAACTTCGGGCCGGGCGACCCCAACCTCGCGCACACGCGCGACGAGAGCGTTCCGGTCGCCAACATCACCGCCGCGGTGGAGATGCTGCGCGGCTACCTGGGCGGTTAGCGGGCCCCGCAGCGCTGCGCCTGCGCGGCGGCGTCGGCGGACGCCGCGCGCATCCCCACCTCCGCCAGGTCGCCCGACACCGCCAGCAGCGCCGCGCCGTCGCCGGCCGCCAGCGCCTGCGCGTGGGAGAGCGCGAGCTGCCCGGCGGCGCAGTCGATCTCGTCACCGAGCCGGGCCAGCGGATCCGCCGCTCGGATGTCACCGAGCCGCACGGCCTCGTGCCAGGCGCGCACCGCCACCGCCCGTTGCCCGCCGCGCTCGGCCATCCGGGCGGCGTCACGGGCGGCCGCCACCGCGCCGTGCGCGTCGCGCATCGACGAGAGCCGCCATGCCCGCGCGACACCGAGTTCCGGCGCGAACAGCGCCGACTTGGTTCCGTGCCGGGATTCGGCCCGGCCCAACGCCTTCCCCGCGGCCGCGATATCGCCCTGCTGGGCCAGCGCGGTGGCCAGCAGGGTCAACGACAGCGGACCCCACGAATAGCCGGTGCGTTCCAACGTTGCGGCCGCCGGGCCGAGTAGCGCTGCGGCTCGGGCGAATTCGCCGTCGGCGAGCAGCACGTGGGCCAGCAGCACCTCGCCGATCGCGCGGCCCGGCTGCTGCAACTCGGCGAAATCGGTGAACTGCTGGGCGAGTTCGCGGGCCCCGTCGAGCCGGCCCGCCATCAACAACGCGGTGGTCTGTCCCAGTCCGATCGTGAAGCGCAGCAACCCGGGATGTTCGGCGGCCAGCGCGCGCTGGGCCAGCGGCTCGACGTCGCCGAAGCGGCCCTGGCGCGCCGCGCACAGCGCCGCCGCGCTGGCCGCCCAGGCCACCGCCTGGTCGTCGGCGTCCGGGGCGGCGAGCACCTCGTCCGCGACCTTCACGGCGTGCCCGACGTTGCCGGCGTTCATCGCGAACGTGGCGCTCAGCGCGTCCAGCGTGGTGCGCGCGCCCGGATCCGAGACGCGACCGCGGATCGTCCGCAAGAACGCGGTGGCCCGCTCGGGCTCGCTGAGCATCCAGAACTGGTTGGCCGCGCGCAACAGCGTCCAGTCCATCAGCGCGGCTTCGGTCAACGCGGTGGGGTCCACGCCGGCCAGCACCGCGTCGGCCTCGCGGCCGCGGCCCTGCCACGCCAGCGCGTGTGCCAGCGCCAGCCGCGCCGTCAACCCGCCGGAGCGCTCCAGCGCCGAAGCGGCCAACCGTTCGCCGAGGGCCAGGTCGCCCAGCCGCAGCGCCTGCTGCGCGGCGCCGACCACCTCGGCCGTCGGCTGGGAGGCGTCGCTGTCCAGGGCCAGCGCCGCCAACCGGAGCCGGTCGCTGAGGTGGTCCGCCGGATGCTGTGACAGCAGCCGCACCAGCTCGGTGCGTCGTTGCCGGGCGCCGTCGCCGCTGAGCGCGGCCCGCGCTCGCTCGGCAAACAGCGGGTGGGCCGTGTATACGACCGGGTCGTCCGACGCTCCACCGCGCGCCCGCGTTTCCGCCGCCCCGCAATCCGTCGCCTCGCCAACCGCGTCCGCGCCAGTAAGGACGCTCAGATCGGCGAGCGACAGCGGCTCCGCGACGGCGAGGTAGTCCAGCACCGACCGGGCCCCGGATGGCATTTCGGCGAGGAACGCGTCGACCTCGGCCGGTGTGGTCATCCCGCCCGGCGGTTCGATGTCGATCCGGGGGAGCAGCCCGTCGGCCCACAGCGCCGCGATGGCGTCGGGAGCCGAGTCGGTGCGGCCGGTGACGATCATCCTGGCCGCGCCCGCCAGCGCGAGCTGGTAGATCAGCGTGACCGACAGGATGTCCAGGTCGTGGGCGTCGTCGACGACCAGCAGCAGGTCGTCACCGTCCAGCGATGCCCGGGCCGCGCGCAACAGCGCGGCCGGTTTGCCGAGGTCGGCGATCCGCACCAGGTGGCTGAACGCGCCGAACGGCACCGCGCGTTCGGTCGGGGTGCCGGTGACCCAGCGGATGCGCGTGCCGGGGTGCCGGTGGCCGAAGCCTTCGGCGGCCATTCGGGCCAACGTGGACTTGCCGCAGCCGTCCGGTCCCAGCACGACGGCACCCCGCCCATCCGCCAGCGCCGCGTCCAGCCGCTCCAGGGCCGACGCGTGCTGGGGAACGTTCCATCGAATCGGCATCGCCGGATTTTATTGCGCGCGGTGTGCGGCCCGCAGCAAGCCTGGTCTACCTTTCGTTGTATGCGCCCGGAACGCGAGCCATCAGGCGACTGGGCGGTGTGTGTGTACTGCGCGTCTGGTCCGGAGCATCCCGAATTGCTCGCGGTCGCTGCCGAACTCGGCGAGGCGATCGCCGAGCGCGGCTGGACGCTGGTGTGGGGCGGCGGCCGGGTGTCGGCGATGGGCGCGGTGGCCACCGCGGCGCGCGCCCGCGGCGGCCGGACCGTCGGCGTCATCCCGCAGGTTCTGATGCGCGTCGAGATCGCCGACACCGAAGCCGACGAGCTGATCGTCACCGAGACGATGCATGAGCGCAAACACGTGATGGAAGAGCGCGCCGATGCGTTCATCGTGCTGCCCGGTGGCGTCGGCACCCTCGACGAGTTGCTGGACTCGTGGACCACGGGCTACCTCGGCCTGCACCGCAAACCCATCGTCATGCTGGATCCCCTGGGGCATTACGAAGGCCTGTGGCTCTGGCTGTGCGGACTGCTCGACAGCGGGTACATTTCACAGCCGGCGATGGACCGGTTGCTGCTGGTCGACAAGGTGAGCGCCGCCGTGGAGGCGTGTGCGCCCGATTGAGCCCGCCGGCAATCTGGTGATCCCTACTAGGCTGTCCGCCGAGTTGCTTACAGGAAACGAGGGATGACGTGTCCGATCACGACGGCGGAGCGCGCACGGCGGTCAAACTGACCGATATCGCATCTCGGGCGCCGGGCCTGCTGGCCGACATGCCGGTGATCATGCGCGGGGCGATGACCGGGCTGCTGGCCCAGCCGGGCTCGAAGAAATCGATCGGAACGGTGTTCCAGGAACGCGCGGCCCGCTACGGCGATCGGATCTTCTTGCGGTTCGGTGACCAGCAGCTGACCTACCGCGACGCCAACGCCGCCGCGAACAGGTACGCCGCGGTGCTGGCGGCGCACGGTGTCGGCCACGGCGACGTCGTCGCGATCATGCTGCGCAACTCGCCCAACGCGGTGCTGACCATGCTGGCCGCGGTCAAGTGCGGCGCGGTCGCCGGCATGCTGAACTACCACCAGCGCGGCGAGGTGCTGGCCCACAGCCTGGGCCTGCTCAAGGCCAAGGTGTTGGTCGCGGAGACGGACCTGGTCAGCGCGGTGGCCGAGTGCGGCGGCTCGGGCGATACCGAGACCATGACCGTGGAGGACCTGGAACGGTTCGCCGCCAGCGCCCCGGCCACCAACCCGGCGTCAGTATCGGCCGTGCAGGCCAGGGACACCGCGTTCTACATCTTCACCTCGGGCACAACGGGATTCCCCAAGGCCAGCGTGATGACCCACCTGCGCTGGCTGAAGGCGCTCGCGGCGTTCGGCGGCATCGGGCTCCGGCTGAAGAGCTCCGACACGCTCTACAGCTGCCTGCCGCTGTACCACAACAACGCGCTGACGGTCGCGCTGTCGTCGGTGATCAACTCCGGGGCGACGCTGGCGCTGGGCAAGTCGTTCTCGGCGTCGAAGTTCTGGGACGAGGTCATCGCCGCCGACGCCACGGCGTTCATCTACATCGGCGAGATCTGCCGGTACCTGCTCAACCAACCACGCAAGGCCACCGACCGCGCGCACCAGGTGCGGGTCATCGCCGGCAACGGGCTGCGACCCGAGATCTGGGACGAGTTCACCAATCGGTTCGACATCGCCCGCGTGTGCGAGTTCTACGCCTCCAGCGAGGGCAACACCGCGTTCATCAACGTCTTCAACGTGCCCCGGACCACCGGCGTCTTCCCGATGCCGTTGGCCTACGTGGAGTACGACCCCGACACCGGAGCCCCGTTACGCGACGACAACGGGCGGGTGCGCCGGGTGCCGGCCGGGGAGCCCGGCCTGCTGCTCAGCCGGGTCAACCGGCTGCAGCCGTTCGACGGCTACACCGACAAGGAGTCGAGCGAAAAGAAGTTGGTGCGCAACGCGTTCCGTGAGGGTGACGTGTGGTTCAACTCCGGTGACGTGATGAGCCCGCAGGGCATGGGGCACGCCGCGTTCGTCGACCGCCTCGGCGACACGTTCCGGTGGAAGGGGGAGAACGTCGCCACCACGCAGGTGGAGGCGGCGCTGGCGTCCGACGATTCCGTGGAGGAATGCACCGTTTTCGGTGTCGAGATCCCCCGCACCGGCGGCCGCGCCGGCATGGCTGCGGTCAAGCTGCGCGACGGCGCGGAGTTCGACGGCAAGTCGCTGGCCCGCGCCGTGTATGGCCAGCTGCCCGCCTACGCGCTGCCGCTGTTCGTGCGGGTGGTCGAGTCGCTGGAGCACACCACGACGTTCAAGAGCCGCAAGGTGGAGTTGCGCGAACAGGCCTACGGGTCCGACATCAAGGACCCGCTGTACGTGCTGGCCGGCCGCGACGAGGGTTACGTGCCGTACTACGACGAATACCCCGACGAAGTGGCCGACGGGAAGCGCCCGCAGGGCTGACGCTGCCGTTGACGACGACCGTGCGGCGCGCCGCACTCCCGATCCCCGGGCCGCACCCGGCGCCGTGACCGGGCACCATAGACGTGTGCAATCCACTTGGTGTGGCCGTCCGGTCGCCGGCGATCGCCCGCTGATCATGGCGATCGTCAACCGCACCCCCGACTCGTTCTACGACAAGGGTGCGGCCTTCAGCGACGAGGCAGCCCGGGCCGCTGCGCACCGCGCCATCGCCGAGGGCGCCGACGTCATCGACGTCGGCGGGGTCAAGGCGGGCCCGGGCCAGGAGGTCGATGCCGAAACCGAGCTCGCCCGTCTGGTCCCGTTCATCGAATGGCTGCGCGGCGCCTATCCGGACCAGCTGATCAGCGTCGACACCTGGCGCTCCGAGGTGGCCAAGGTGGCCTGCGCGGCCGGGGCGGATCTGATCAACGACACCTGGGGCGGCATCGACCCGGGCCTGGCCGAGGTCGCCGCGGAGTTCGGTGCGGGCCTGGTGTGCTCGCACACCGGCGGGGCGCTGCCCCGCACGCGACCGTTCCGGGTGAGCTACGGAACCGCCACGCGCGGCGTGGTCGACGACGTTATTCGCCAGGTCACCGGCGCCGCGGAGCGCGCGGTCGCCTGCGGGGTGGCCCGCGACCGGGTGCTGATCGACCCCGCCCACGACTTCGGCAAGAACACCTTCCACGGGCTGCTGCTGTTGCGCCACCTGGGCGAACTTGTTAATACCGGATGGCCTGTGCTCATGGCTTTGAGTAACAAGGACTTCGTCGGGGAGACTTTGGGTGTGGAATTGACCGAGCGGCTCGAGGGAACGTTGGCGGCCACCGCGCTGGCGGCCGCCACCGGTGCCCGCATGTTTCGCGTGCACGAGGTCGCCGCTACCCGAAGGGTGCTGGAAATGGTGGCCTCCATCCAGGGGTCACGACCGCCGGCGCGCACGGTGAGGGGACTGGCATGACGGCATCCGACCTGGTCGGCGACCTCACCGACGACGCGGTGCTGGCCGCCCGGCCCGGCGACACCTGGCTGTCCAATCGCAGCTGGAACCGTCCGAGCTGGACGGTCGCCGAGCTCGAGGCCGCGAAGGCGGGGCGAACCATCTCGGTGGTGCTGCCGGCCCTCAACGAAGAAGAAACCATCGAATCGGTGGTGGAAAGCATCTCACCCCTGGTCAACAGCTCTGGGGGGCTGGTGGACGAGCTGATCGTGCTGGATTCCGGCTCGACGGACGACACGGAGATCCGCGCCGTCGCCGCCGGTGCCCGGGTCGTCAGCCGTGAGCAGGCGTTGCCCGAGGTGCCGACCCGGCCCGGAAAAGGGGAGGCGCTGTGGCGCTCGCTGGCGGCCACCAGCGGTGACATCGTCGTGTTCGTCGACTCCGACCTGATCAACCCGAACCCGATGTTCGTCCCCTGGCTGGTCGGGCCGCTGCTCATGGGCGACGGCGTCCACCTGGTCAAAAGCTTCTACCGGCGGCCGCTGCAGGTCGGCGACGTCGGGGGCGCCGCGGGCGCCACCGGCGGTGGGCGGGTCACCGAGCTGGTGGCCCGGCCGCTGCTCGCGGCGCTGCGGCCGGAGCTGGGTTGCATCCTGCAGCCGCTCGGCGGGGAGTACGCGGCGACCCGCGAACTGCTGACGTCGGTGCCGTTCGCGCCGGGCTACGGCGTCGAGATCGGCCTGCTGCTGGACACGTTCGACCGGTTGGGCTTGGGCGCCATCGCCCAGGTCAACTTGGGAGTCCGCGCGCACCGCAACCGGCCGCTGGCCGAGTTGGGTGCGATGAGCCGCCAGGTCATCGCGACCCTGCTCTCGCGCTGCGGGATTCCCGATTCCGGGGTCGGGTTGACGCAGTTCTTCGCCGTTGGCCCCGAGGGGCCCCATGGTCAGAGCTACACGCAGCACACGTCGCCGGTGTCGCTGGCGGACCGTCCGCCGATGAAGGTCCTGAGGCCGCGCTAAAGCCGCGCTGCGTGGTCGCGCTGTCGGTGGCATAGGGCAGTATCGACGGCGTGGCGTTGGTGTTGCTTTACCTGGTGGTGCTGGTGCTGGTGGCGATCGTGCTGTTCGGCGCGGCGAGTCTGCTGTTCGGTCGCGGTGAGCAGCTGCCGCCCCTGCCCCGGGGGACGACCGCGACCGTGTTGCCCGCCTACGGGGTGACCGGCGCGGACGTCGACGCAGTCAAGTTCACCCAGGCGTTGCGCGGATACAAGACCAGCGAGGTGGACTGGGTGCTGGACCGGCTCGCCCGCGAGCTGGAGGCGCTGCGCGGCCAGCTCGCCGCGGTGCCCGCCCCCGCGGCGGCAGAGGACGATTCCCCACCGGTGGAACTCGAGGACGGCCTGGATCGTCAGGACTAGATGTGAGCGATGACGGGCTGGTTCGGTGCAGCTGGGCGGCCATTCGGCCCGGACCTGATTTCGAGTTGTACCGCGACTACCACGACCAGGAGTGGGGCCGCCCGGTGCACGACGGGATGGCGCTGTTCGAGCGGATGAGCCTCGAGGCGTTCCAGAGCGGGCTGTCGTGGCTGATCATCCTGCGCAAACGGGAGAACTTCCGGCGCGCCTTCGCGGGGTTCGATTTCGAGCAGGTCGCCGGCTACACCGATGCGGACGTGCAGCGGTTGATGGCGGACACGGGAATCGTGCGCAACCGGGCCAAGATCGACGCGACCATCGCCAACGCGCGTGCCGCCGCCGAGCTGGGAACCTCGGCGGACCTCGCGGAGCTGCTGTGGTCTTTTGCGCCAGCACCGCGCCCCAGGCCGGCGGATGGCTCCGAAGTGCCCTCGGCCACACCGGAATCGAAGGCCATGGCGCGCGAGCTCAAGCGGCGCGGGTTCCGCTTCGTCGGGCCCACCACCGCCTATGCGCTGATGCAGGCGACCGGCATGGTCGACGACCATATCCGGGGTTGTTGGGTGCCTTCCCCCCGGTGACACGCGGCCGGGCGATCGGCGTTCAGCGGCCCCCAGGCCCGCAGAACCGGGTCTTTGTTCAACTCGTGACCTGGATAGGGAACAATAGAGGGGTGATTTGGCAGTTCGATGTCGGGTATGGCTGGAAAATCGCTGGCGGGGCATGCTCGGCGCCGACCAGGTCCGCAACGTCGGACCAGCTCGAACCTGGAGGGAGCACTCGATGGCGGCGATGAAGCCCCGGACCGGCGACGGTCCTCTGGAAGCAACCAAGGAGGGGCGCGGCATCGTGATGCGGGTACCACTTGAGGGAGGTGGTCGACTGGTCGTCGAGCTGACGCCCGACGAAGCCGCCGCCCTCGGTGACGAACTCAAGGGTGTCACCAGCTCCAGCTAAGGCCTGCCGGCGGACCGCGGGGCTACGCACACACCTTTCGGTAGATGTCCAGGGTTTGCTCGGCGACGCGGGCCCAGGAGAATTCCTCGACGCAGCGCTGGCGTCCCGCCTCGCCGTAACGCTTCGCCTTTTCGGGGTCGGCGACGAGCGCGTTGACCGCTTCGGCCAGTCTGGTCTGGTAACCGGCCGGGTCTCCGGCGTCGTAGTGCGCCAGCGAACCGGTCACCCCGTCGAGGACCACCTCGGGTATCCCGCCGACATCGGACGCCACCACGGCCGTCGCGCAAGCCATCGCCTCCAGGTTCACGATGCCCAGCGGCTCGTACACCGAGGGGCAGACGAAAACCGTTGCCGCCGATAATATTTCACGTATCTCGCCGATCGGTAGCATTTCTCTGATCCAGAACACGCCCTGCCGATCGTGGGCCAGCCGCGCCACCGCGGACCGAATCTCCTCGGCTATCTCCGGGGTGTCGGGGGCGCCCGCGCACAACACCACCTGCACCTCGGGGTCGAACTGGTGCGCCGCCGCCACCAAGTGGACGACGCCCTTCTGCCGGGTGATCCGGCCGACGAACGCCACCGTGGGCCGGTCTGGGTCGACGCCGAGTTCGGCCAGCACAGACCCGGCGTGCGTCGGCCCGGCCGGATGCCAGACGTCGGTGTCCACCCCATTGCGGATGACGTGCACGACGCTGGGATCCAGGGCGGGGTAGACGCGCAGGATGTCTTCGCGCATCGCGGAGCTGACCGCGACGACGGCGTCCGCCGCCTGCACCGCGGTGCGCTCCACCCACGTCGAAACCTGGTAGCCGCCGCCGAGCTGTTCGGCCTTCCACGGCCGCAGCGGCTCGAGCGAATGGGCCGTCAGGACGTGGGGGATGTCGTAGAGCAGCGCCGCCAGATGACCGGCCATGCCGGTGTACCAAGTGTGCGAATGCACGACGGTGGCCGCCGACGCGGCGTTGGCCATCATCAGGTCCGCGGACAACGTCGACAGCGCCGGGTTGGCGCTCCGCAAGCGTGGATCGGACTGGTGCACGATGGCGTTCGGCCGCGGCGCACCCATGCAATGCACATCGACCGCGCACAATCGGCGCAGCTGGGCGACCAGTTCTGTGACATGTACACCGGCTCCCCCGTAGACCTCTGGTGGGTATTCCCGAGTCATCATCGCCACCCGCATACCCGCACGGTAGTTCGGTCGCAACGAGGAGCGCGAGTCGGGGCCCGGGCAATCGGGGAGCGGCTCGGCGGGCCAAATACCTTGACGGACAGCCGCACAGAACACCGCCAATAGCGCCGTCCCTCTGGCAGCACCTCGCGGCGGCCGATAGGTTTGAACCATGAGGGAAGCGCCACACGTGCTGGGCATTGTCCTGGCCGGCGGTGAGGGCAAGCGGTTGTATCCGCTGACCGCGGATCGGGCCAAGCCCGCGGTTCCCTTCGGCGGCGCCTATCGGCTGATCGACTTCGTGCTCTCCAACCTCGTCAATGCGCGCTACTTGAGGATCTGCGTTCTCACCCAGTACAAGTCGCATTCACTGGACCGTCACATTTCGCAGAACTGGCGGCTGTCCGGTCTGGCCGGTGAGTACATCACCCCCGTCCCCGCGCAGCAGCGCCTGGGCCCCCGCTGGTACACCGGCTCCGCCGACGCGATCTACCAATCGCTCAATCTGATCTACGACGAAGACCCCGACTACATAGTCGTTTTCGGCGCCGATCACGTGTATCGGATGGACCCCGAGCAGATGGTCCAGTTCCACATCGAAAGCGGGGCCGGCGCAACGGTGGCCGGCATCCGCGTGCCGCGCGGCGAGGCCAGCGCGTTCGGGTGCATCGACGCCGACGATTCCGGCCGCATCCGCGCTTTCGTGGAGAAGCCGTTGGACCCGCCCGGCACACCGGATGACCCCGAGGCGACGTTCGTGTCGATGGGCAACTACATCTTCACCACCAAGGTGCTCATCGACGCGATTCGCGCCGACGCCGACGACGACCATTCGGATCACGACATGGGCGGTGACATCATTCCGCGCTTGGTGGGCGACGGTATGGCCGCGGTTTACGACTTCAAGGACAACGAGGTACCGGGCGCGACCGATCGCGACCGGGGTTACTGGCGTGACGTGGGGACGCTGGACGCGTTCTACGACGCGCACATGGACCTGGTCTCGGTGCATCCGGTGTTCAACCTCTACAACAAGCGCTGGCCGATCCGCGGTGAGTCGGAGAACCTGGCACCGGCCAAGTTCGTCAACGGCGGCTCGGCGCAGGAGTCGGTCGTCGGCGCCGGCAGCATCATTTCGGCGGCTTCGGTGCGCAACTCGGTGCTGTCGTCCAACGTCGTGGTCGATGACGGCGCGATCGTGGAGGGCAGCGTGATCATGCCCGGCGCCCGGGTCGGCCGGGGCGCGGTGGTACGCCACGCCATCCTGGACAAGAACGTCGTCGTCGGGCCCGGCGAGATGGTCGGCGTGGATCTCGAGAAGGACCGGGAGCGCTTCGCGATCAGCGCCGGCGGTGTGGTCGCGGTGGGCAAGGGCGTCTGGATCTAGTACCCCGTGCTACCCGGGGATCTCCGGGATCAGCAGATGCGCGTCGTAGCGCGGGCCCCAGTGCAGCTTGACGCGACCGCGCGGCGAGCCGGCATAGGCCGCCGGGAGCTGGCCGGTGAGCGGGTTCCTCGGGCACAACCAGCGCCCTGCGACCACCAAGCGCAGCTGCTCACCGGCGCGGAACAGCGTCGCGGACGGGCCCAGCGCCACGTTGACCTCGACGACCTCGTGCGCGGCGACGGGCCGCGGGTCTGTGCACGCCGCGACGGGTTCCCATGGCCGCGAAAGGTCGGCATCCAGCGTGCGCAGCGAGATCCGCTGCCAACCGGTGCTCACCCGATCGCGGCCGTAGCCATAGGAGCCTTCGAATCCGACGAACCGTCCGGCACGCCACTTCTCCACGCCGACGAACAGGTTGGCGTCGTCGCAGCCGTCCAGCTCGATCCACAGCCGCGCCGCCATCGGGCCGGTCAGCTCGATATCCGCCGGGACGGTCCAGCTGAAAGCCACTGCGCCGGAGCGGATTTCGAAAGTGATGCCACTTTCCGCCGATGGCCGCTGGGCGGTCAGCAATCCGCCCCCGGCCAAATACATCGGCCGCCAGTGGGTGCGCGCCAGCGGCCATTCGGCCTCCTCGCGCACTGCTGCGACGGTGTCGCGGTCTTCGCGGACCTCGAGGCGGACGCTGCGGGAAGCGGGCGCCCCGTCCAGCACTCCGCGGAAAAACCTCAATTGCTCGGTCAGCGCGGGCCCGGAGTAAAAGGTCGCCCACTTGCCGGCGCGGTGGGTGTAGAGGCGCGCGTGGCCGGAACCGGCGTGCGTGAACGCGCGGATGGAGCCGCGGCTGTGCAGGTTGTTGTCGGAGAAGCTGCCGCACACCAGCATGGGCACCTTGATCGCGGAGAGGTCCGGGACCAGTGAGCGCCAGAACTCATCGCGCAACGGGTGGGCGTCCTGCATCCGTTCCAGGTCGTAGGCCTGCCGGGTGCCGCGTCGCACGTTTCGCGACCACACCCTGGTGAAGCCGGTCTCGCGAACGCCGCCCGGGAAGGTCAGGTCACGGTAGGCGTCGGTGAAGCCTTCCCACGGGCAGATCGCCCGTAGTGCCGGCGGCTGCAGCGCGGCAACCGCGTACTGGCTGATGGCCAGGTACGACACCCCGAGCATGACGACACGTCCGTCGCTCCATGGCTGTCCGGCGATCCACTGCACCAGGTCGTAGGTGTCCTCGGCCTCCTGGCGCGACAACAGGCGCCCGGTGCCGTCGGAGCGACCACAGCCGCGCGAATCGGCATTCACCACGACGAAGCCCTGCGCTGTCCACCACCCGGGATCGGGCGCCTCCCAGCCGGTCAGCGCCGAGAAGCGCACCGGTTGCGGCTGGCGCAGGATCCGGTACTGCATGGAGAACGTCCACTTGTTGCCGCGCCGCCTCGGCAGATTGTCCTTGCCGTAGGGGTGGATGCTCAGAATCACCGGTCGAGCACCGCTATCGTGCTGCCGGAAAACGTTGACCCGCAATAGTGTTCCGTCGCGGGTCGGCACGCCTACATCGCGTTCGACGTCAAGGTCGGCCGGTGGATCGGTCACCGCGACGGGCGGCTTGGCGACGCCGCGTATCCGGCGAATCGCGTACCGGAGCGCGCCGGGGCGTCGCCACGGCCGATCCCGGGCGGGCGCGGCATTTCGGGCCACGCGAATACCCTAGGCGCGTCGGCCCGGCCGCTACCAGATGTAGGGCATCAACCGATAGCGCACCCGTTGCCGGTATTCGCGGTACCCGGTCAACTCCTGGGTGAGCAGCGTTTCCTCGTCGAGGATGCGGAGGACGAGCAGGATGCAGCCCGGAATGACCAAGAGCAGTGCCCAGTAGGAGCCGAGCGCCAACGGCATGCCGATCATCATGACCACGTTTCCGACATACATGGGGTGGCGCACGAATCGATAGAGACCGTTGGACACCAGCGTCTGGCCCGACTCCACTGTGATAGTGGCTGCGGCGTAACCGTTTTGGACGATCACCAGCATAGCCATCCCGAGTCCCGCCAGCACCAGGACATCACCGAGCACAGACAGCCACGCCGGCACGGACGACCAGCCGAACCGGTGATCGAGCGCGCTGAGCACCATCGCCGCGAACAGGACCAGGAACGAGCCGGTGATGATGAATTTCTGGGCCGCCCGGGGTTCGGCCCGCGGACCCGCATTCATGCGGCGCTGCAGGGCCGCGGGATTGTTCCGCGCCAGGTAGACGACGGGGACGATCGTTGCCGCCATGAACACGCCGATGAAAACCCATGCCTGCCAATAACGGAACGTGCCGGCCGGTAGGAAGAGGATCAGGCCGAAGGAGAGGATCCCCCAGATCGATCGCACCGTCACGCGGATACCGGTTTTCATAGCGCTCCTAACCACGCAGATCGCGGCGTCGGAAGCACATGACACCGAGGGTAATCAGTCCGGCGTCGATGGCCAACAGCCACAGCAGTGGCGTGGCGGTGAAATCCGCGCCGACCCGGGGAATGTGGGCGAACGGTTCCAAATCGAGCAGCCATTGCGAGAACCCGGCCAACGAACCGATCAGATACAAGGCGATGAACCCGACCAGAACGCCCCAGGCCACCGGCGTGAATCGTGGTGCCAGACCGAACAAGGCGACCGTCACCGCGGACAACAACCAGACTGCGGGCAGTTGCACGGCCGCGCTTGCCACCACGACAGCCACCTTGCCGCCGAGGTCGCCGGCGGCAGCGCCGTAGACCAGTCCGCCGGCCAGACCGCTCACCAGCATCGCCACCGAGGATCCGACCAATGCCGCCAGCAGGTGGCTCGCCAGCCAGCGGGCTCTCGACACCGCACCGGCCAGCATCGTTTCGGCGCGTTGGCCCGCTTCCTCCTGGTGCAATCGCAACGTCAGCGAGACGGCGAATGCGGCGGCCGCCATCCCCATCATGGTGAACGCGACGGCGATGAAGGCCTCCTCCAAAGCGCTGGTGCCGCCCATCCGGACGACGATGTCGCGCGCGGCATTGCTGTCGCCGAGCTCGTCACCGATGCCGTGCACCACACTGCCCATCAAGACGCCATAGAGACACAGCCCCACGGTCCAGAGCAGGAGCGCTCCACGGTCCAATCGCCAGGCCAGCCCGAACACATTGCCCAGCGCGGGCGCGGCGGAGCCGGGACCGGGGCGTTCGGCAAAGAGCCCGGCACCGACGTCACGGCCGGCGAGGAGCCGGTATGCCACCGCGGTGAGCGCGACGGCTGTCGTCAGATGCAGCGTCAACACGGACCAGTGATCACCCGCGTACGGCCGGACCTGCAGCGACCACCCCAACGGCGAGAGCCACGACAGCGCACCGGAACCGGCGTCGCCGACGGCGCGCAGCGTGAAGGCGGCCGCCAGAACCGCGAACGCGGCGCCGCGCGCGAACCGCGCGCTTGGGGACAGTTGCGCGGTCACCGCGGCGACGGCGGTGAACACCAGGCCGGAGCAGGCCAGCGCCGCGCCGAAAGCGAGCGACCCACCGGGGGGGACGTCGGTGGTGAGCAGTCCGGCCGCGCCGATCACGCCGGTGGCGATGGAGGCCCCGAACGACAACATCAGTGCGGCGGTGAGGCTGGCGTAGCGACCGACGGCGGTCGAGTCCACTAGCTCGGTTCGGCCCGCCTCCTCGTCGCCCCGGGTGTGCCGGATGACGGTCAGGATGACGGCCACCGCGATCAGCAGGTGGAACATGCCGGCCTTCCAAATGCCAACGGCGCCAAGGCTATCGTTGTAGACCTGCCCGTAGAGCGCGCGCTGCGCCGGGCTGGCCATGATGGAAGCAGCGAAGCCGGACCGGGCGGCCTGGGTGGGGTAGACCTTTTCGATGCTGCCGACGTACACCGTTGCCAGCGGCACCGACAGCAGGAACACCCACAGCGGCAGCGAGATTCGGTCGCGGCGCAAGTAGAGCCGCAGCATCCCCAGCGTTCCGGAGAAGTTCGAGCCACGTTGCGGCGCGGGGTACGCCGGGCGGTGCGAGCGATCCAAAGTTCCGGTGCTCATGACGCGGAAACCTTGTTCGCCGTGTCGTAGTGGCGCAGGAAGAGTTCCTCGAGCGTCGGCGGCTGGCTGACGAGGCTGCGCACGCCGGCATCGCCGAGTGCCCGGATGAGTTCCCCGAGGCTTTCGCCGTCGACCTGAGCGCGCAGGATGGTGCCCTCGACGCTGACGTCCTCGACCCCCTTGATGCGAGTGAGGTCCCCGGGATCGCCGATCATTTCGGCCTTGATCGAGGTGCGGCTGAGATGCCGCATCGAGTCCAGGGTGCCGCTCTCGACGGCCTTGCCGGCCCGGATGATGGTCACCCGTTCGCACAGCGCTTCGGTCTCGGCCAGGATGTGACTGGACAATAACACCGTCGCGCCGCGGTCGCGCGCCTCGGCCACGCACTGCTGAAAGATGTTCTCCATCAATGGATCCAGGCCGCTGCTGGGCTCGTCCAACAACAAAAGGCGGGCCCGCGACGAGAAGGCGGAGATCAGTGAGACCTTTTGCCGGTTGCCCTTCGAATAGGTCCGCGCCTTCTTGTGTGGATCGAGGTCGAAGCGCTCGATCAGCTCGTCGCGACGCTTGCGGTCGATGCCGCCGCGCATCCGGGCCAGCAGGTCGATGGTCTCGCCGCCGGTCAGCGTCGGCCACAGCGTGACGTCGCCGGGCACATAGGCGATCTGGCGGTGCAGTGCGACCGCGTCGGTCCACGGGTCGCCGCCAAGGAGTCGCACGCTGCCGCCATCCGCCTTGACCAGACCCAGCAGGATCCGGATGGTCGTCGACTTCCCGGCGCCGTTGGGGCCGAGGAAGCCGTGCACTTCGCCTTCGCGCACGGTGAGGTCCAGGCCGTCCAGCGCCCGCACCGCTCCGAAGTTCTTTGTCAATTGGTGGATTTCGATGGGCGCGACATTGTCAACTGGCATGGTTTTCTCCTTGATCATCTGCGGCCAGGAATGCGTCGTACATGGTGCGGTCGACCATCAGTCCTTCGGTGTAGATCTCCAGCGCGGGCAGCACCATCTCGCGGGCGTAGTCACGGAGGACCGCGCGGATGTCCGTTGGTGTCTCGTGCATCTGCAGATAGAGCAAGAAGCCGCCACCGCCGGTGATGCCCAGATACCGGGCCCGGGCGCGGGGGTCTCGACTGGGCTTTATGGTGCCCGCCCGCACGCCCTCGTCCAGGTACTCTTCGGCGTTGTCGATCATCCTGCGCCACAACATGTTTGCCAGCTCGCCGCCCGACTGCATGCTGCGAACCAGGTAGGCCATCATCGGCGCGTACGACTCGATCTCGGCCATCTGCGCGAACCAGGTTGCCGGGTCGTTCGACTTGAGCGCCTCGGACTTGCTGTTGCGGATTTCTTCGGCGATGTGGTCGTCACACGCCTTGCGCAGGCCCTCCTTGGAGCCGAAGTGGTGAATGACCAGTGCGGCGCTCACCCCCGCCGCCTCGGCGATCGCGCGCAGCCCCACGCCGAACCCCTGCTCGCCGAACTGCTCGATGGCCGCATCCCGGATCCGGGCGGCGGCGGTCAGGTCGGCTGAACGCATGTTCAGTACACTAAACGCACGTTCAGTCACGAGTCAAGGAGACACCGCGTCAAGAATTCGTAAAGGATCAGTGGCGATCGCGAGCGCGGCGTCGCCGGGCGCGGCGGGTCGCCACCATCGGATCAGTGGCGATCGCGAGCGCGGCGTCGCCGGGTGCGGCGGGTCGCCACCATCAAATCAGTCGCGCACCGCGGCCAAAATGCCGTCGCCGAGCGGAACCAGTGCCGGGGTGAGCCGCTCGTCCTCGGCGATGAGTCGCGCGGCTTCCCGCACCGCGACCACCTCGGCGTCGCGGGCGGCGGGATCGCCGGCTCGCCCGCCGAGTGCGGCGCGGTGTATCACGATGACGCCGCCGGGTCGCAGCAGCCGCACGCCTTCCACGACGTAGTCCGGCTGGTCAACCGGATCCGCGTCCACGAACACCAGGTCGTAGGACTCGTCGGCGAGGCGGGTGAGGACGTCTTGGGCCCGGCCGCTGATCAGCCGGGTGCGCGACGGCCCGATGCCGGCTTCGGAGAAGGCTTGCTTGGCGAGCCGCAGATACTCGGGCTCGATGTCGATCGTCGTCAAGACGCCGTCGTCGCTCATGCCGGACAGCAACCAGAGCCCACTTACCCCCGCGCCGGTACCCACCTCCGCAACGGCCTTCCCGCCACTGAGCTTGGTCAGCAGGCTCAGCAGCGCGCCCACCGCCGGCGTCACCGCGCCCGCGCCGATGTCCACGGCACGCTCGCGCGCGGCCGCCAGCAACGAGTCTTCGGAGATCGACCCCTCGGCGTGCGCGAACAGGGATTCGGCTCGACTGGGCGCCGGCTGGCCGGGGGTTTCTGCGTCGGTGCCGTCCATGCCCGCAGCGTATTCCACTTCGCTGCGCACCCCGGCATGGCGCGCCTAAGCTGCACCGTTACGACACGCCCGGCGAGGCCGCTGCGTTTAAGCTCACGCCGCGGCGGATATCTCCTGGACAGCGCTGGTAACGATCCTGTTTCTCAGCCTCAGCTCAGACTGCTCATATATCGCACATACGCCGATACGCGACGGTGTCCCTATGGATCGCGGAGCGCGTTGGCACGGGAATACGGACTGGC
Source organism: Mycobacterium sp. 852014-50255_SCH5639931 (assembly GCF_001665605.1). GTDB lineage: Bacteria > Actinomycetota > Actinomycetes > Mycobacteriales > Mycobacteriaceae > Mycobacterium > Mycobacterium paraffinicum. The sequence continues at coordinate 343,678 of NZ_LZSV01000016.1, read as the reverse complement.
GGCTACGTGTTGCCGCCGGTGACGACTTGTCGCTTTTCGGCAGGACGAATTCGGAGGATTCGATCATCACCACGCTTTTGGGCCCGACCAGCATGTCGCACGCGCAGGACTGCCCCACGGACGAGTGGGTGAAGGCGTCCGACGAGTTGCAAGGCACCGCGGTATTCGACGCGACCGGGGACAAGTCCACGATGCCCTCGTGGGACGAGCTGGTGCGTCAGCACGCCGACCGGGTATACCGGCTGGCCTACCGCCTCTCCGGCAATCAGCACGACGCCGAGGATCTCACCCAGGAGACCTTCATCCGGGTTTTCCGGTCGGTGCAGAACTATCAGCCCGGAACGTTCGAAGGCTGGTTGCACCGCATCACCACCAACCTGTTCCTCGACATGGTCCGCCGGCGCGCCCGGATCCGGATGGAGGCGCTACCCGAGGATTACGAGCGGGTGCCCGCGGACGAGCCCAACCCCGAGCAGATTTACCACGATGCACGGCTCGGGCCGGACCTGCAGGCGGCTTTGGATTCGCTGCCGCCGGAGTTCCGCGCCGCAGTCGTGCTGTGCGACATCGAGGGCCTGTCCTACGAGGAGATCGGCGCGACGCTGGGCGTGAAGCTCGGGACCGTGCGCAGTCGTATCCACCGTGGACGTCAGGCGCTGCGCGACTACCTGGCCGCCCATCCCGGTGCCGGCCGGGGTGCACTGCACGCTGAGCCGGCGTAGCCGGCGAACACCCGAATCGACACAGCCGGGTCCCCGCCCGGATGTAAGCCACCGGTTTTGTGGTCTTGAGATGCGCTATTGCGCACGCCTCGCGCTACATTCGAGGGGTAGGCGCTACGAAAGGACCCGGTGATGCCCGATCGAGGAGGACATCTCTTCCGCCGCGCGTTCTCCTGGCTTCCCGCACAGTTCGCCTCCCAGAGCGATGCGCCCGTCGGCGCGCCGCGCCAGTTCGGTTCGACCGAGCACCTTTCCGTCGAAGCCATCGCGGCGTTCGTCGACGGTGAGCTGCGGATGAACGCGCACCTCCGGGCGGCGCATCACCTGTCGCTGTGCCCGGAGTGCGCGGCCGAGGTCGACGATCAGAGCCGGGCCCGTGCGGCGCTGCGCGACTCGCATCCGATCCGTATCCCCAGCACGCTGCTCGGAATGCTCGCTGAGATTCCCTACGATTCGCCCGATGACATGACCACCCGGGCGTCCGACCGTTTTGCTGAGCGCGACGCCCGTGAGCAGCGCAAGCGCCCGTAGCTCGACACCGTCTCGCCGAACTCCCCGTGGTTGATCCCGCCGACTTTTGCGCACCCCGCCCGCGCGCTCATGGGCGGCCGGCGTCGAACCGTGGATACTAGGGTGGACACGACCACGCCGGTGTCGGGTATATCGCCCGGTGAAGGGCCTGTCTCAAGCGCTCAAGAAGAGGATCCAAAGGGGTAACGTGACCTCCGATCAAGGCAACGACAGCGGCAAGAACAGCGGCAACCGCTTAGCGCCGCGCCCCATCTCCCGTCCGCCGGTCGACCCCGCATCGCGTCAACTCTTCAGCCGTCCCGACGGGCTGCGCGGATCCTTCGTGGCCGACCGCGTCCGCCCGCAGAAGTATCGCGACCAGGCCGACTTCCGGCCGCACGAAGAAGAGGCCGATCCGGTCCTTCAGGAGGCGTTCAGTCGCCCGGTCGGCAGTCCCGACTCGCTGCAGCGCCACCCCGTCGACGCCGGTGCGCTGGCGGCCGAGAAAAACGGTGCGGAGCCGGACGAGCTCGACGACCCCTGGCGCGACCCGTCGGCGGCCGCGGCGCTGGGCACGCCGGCGGTCGCCCCCTCGGGGCCGCGAGGGCCGCAGGGCTACGGCGGCAAGCTCGGTGTGCGCGACGTGCTGTTCGGCGGCAAGGTGTCCTACCTGGCGCTGCTGGTCTTGCTGCTGATCGCGCTGCTCATCGGGGTGATCGGCGGGGTGGTCGGCCGCAAGACGGCCGAGGTCGCCGAGGCGTTCACCACCTCGAAGGTGACGCTTTCCACCAATGGCAACGGTGAAGGGCCGGCGGGGCGGTTCGCCAAGGTCGCCGCGGCGACCGCCAACGCGGTGGTGACCATCGAGTCCAAGAGCGACCAGGAGGGCATGCAGGGCTCCGGCGTGGTGATCGACGGTCGCGGCTACATCATCACCAACAACCACGTGATCTCCGAGGCGGCCAACAACCCCAGCCAGTTCAAGACGACCGTGGTGTTCAACGACGGCAAGGAAGTGCCCGCCAACCTGGTTGGCCGCGACCCCAAGACCGACCTTGCCGTGCTCAAGGTCGACAACGTCGACAACCTGAGCGTCGCCCGGTTCGGCGACTCGGACAAGGTGCGCGTCGGCGACGAGGTCCTTGCCGCGGGCGCGCCGCTGGGGCTGCGCAGCACCGTGACCCACGGCATCATCAGTGCGTTGCACCGGCCCGTCCCGTTGTCGGGGGAGGGCTCGGACACCGACACCGTCATCGACGCTCTGCAGACCGACGCCTCGATCAACCACGGCAACTCCGGTGGCCCGCTGATCGACATGGATTCGCAGGTGATCGGCATCAACACCGCGGGTAAGTCCTTGTCCGACAGCGCAAGCGGGCTCGGCTTCGCGATCCCGATCGACGAGGCGAAGCAGGTCGCCCAGACCTTGATCAAAGACGGGAAGATCGTGCACCCGACGCTGGGGGTGAGCACCCGGTCGGTGAGCAACGCCATCGCCTCCGGCGCGCAGGTTGCCAACGTGAAGGCGGGAAGCCCCGCGCAGAAGGGCGGAATCCTGGAGAACGACGTCATCGTCAAGGTCGGCAACCGCACGGTCGCCGACGCCGATGAGTTCGTCGTCGCGGTGCGCCAGCTGACCATCGGCCAGGACTCCCCGATCGAGGTGGTCCGCGACGGCCGGCATGTCACCCTGACCGTCAAGCCCGACCCCGACGGCAGCTAAATGTTCGGCAGTCTGAGCTGGGAGCACATCCTGGTCCTCGTCGTGGTCGGGCTGGTGGTCCTCGGGCCGGAGCGACTTCCCGGGGCCATCCGCTGGACGTCGACCGCGCTGCGGCAGGCCCGTGATTACCTCAGCGGGGTGACCACCCAGCTGCGCGAAGACCTCGGGCCCGAGTTCGACGATCTGCGCGTTCCGCTGAGCGAATTGCAGAGGCTACGGGGGATGACGCCGCGCGCCGCGCTGACCAAGCACCTGCTGGACGGCGACGATTCCTTCCTCACCGGGAACTTCGACAGGCCGGTCAACGGGGCGCCCGCCACTCCGTCGGAGCCGTCGAGACCGCCCCAGACGCACGCCCCCGGACAGACACCCTTCGACGCCGACGCGACCTAGCGCGGGGATCGCAACCGCGGCGAAGGGTCGCCCCCATCAGGCCTAGCGCCGCGTCGGATCGAGCCCGAGTGACACACCCGCCAATCCACGCCGTCGCGACGACAGGTTGTCGGCCACGTTGCGCAGTTCCTTGCCCGCCGGGGAATCGGGGGCACTCAGGACGATCGGAGTGCCCGAATCGCCCGCGGCCACCAACGCGGGGTCCAGCGGGATCTGACCCAGCAGCGGCACATCGGCACCGACCGCGCGGGACAATCGTTCGGCCACCTGACGGCCGCCGCCCTCGCCGAACACCTGCATGGTCGAGCCGTCCGGCAGCGTGAGGCCCGACATGTTCTCCACCACGCCGGCGATGCGCTGCCGGGTTTGCAACGCGATGCTGCCCGCCCGCTCGGCGACCTCGGCGGCGGCCAGCTGCGGCGTCGTCACGACCATGAGCTCGGCGCTCGGGATCAGCTGAGCCACCGAGATGGCGATGTCGCCGGTGCCCGGCGGCAGATCCAGCAACAGGACATCGAGGTCGCCCCAATAGACGTCGGCCAGGAACTGTTGCAACGCCCGGTGCAGCATGGGCCCGCGCCACACCACGGGCGCGTTGCCCTCGGTGAACTGGGCGATCGAGATGACCTTCACCTCGTGGGCGATCGGCGGCAGGATCATCGACTCAACCTGGGTCGGCCGGTCGGTGGTGCCCATCATGCGGGGGATGGAATGGCCGTGGATGTCGGCGTCGAGTACGCCGACCGACAGTCCCCGGGCCGCCATCGCGGCGGCGAGGTTGACCGTGACGGTGGACTTTCCCACCCCGCCCTTCCCGGACGCGACCGCATAGACCCGCGTCAGCGAGTTCGGCTGGGCGAAGGGGATGACGGGGTCGCGGGCGTCTCCGCGCAACTGCTTGCGCAGTTCGGTGCGCTGCTCGTCGTTCATCACGTCGAGGGTGACTTTCACGGCCCCGGTGCCCGGAACGTCGGAGACGGCCTGGGTGACCCGCTCGCTGATTTCGGTCTTCTTCGGGCAGGCGGCGGTGGTCAGGTAGATCGCCACGTGCACGCCACCGTCGGGCTCGGTGTCAATGCTTTTGACCATTCCGAGTTCGGTGATCGGGCGCCGTAACTCGGGGTCGATCACCTTCCCCAGTGCGGTGCGGATTGCTGCGCTCAGGTCGGCAGTGTCATGAGGGGACATCACCGCCGAGTGTAGGCGCGTGACGTTGTGGGCTGGTCAGCCGCCCGTAGCGGGACCCGGCTGCTTCGGCGCCGCCGCGTTCGGCGGGCCGGCCGGCTTGGGCGCCGGTGCGGCCGGGGGCGCAGCGGCGGGCGGGGCCGCCTGCGGGTCCGGAGGCGGCGGTGGGCCCTGCGGCGGCGCCCACGGCGGGGCGGCGGGCGGCGGGTTCTGGGAGCCGACGCAGATCACCGTGCAGCCGGGCTGCCGCGTCGGGGCCTGCTGTTGGGTGGGGGTCATCCACGGGAACATCGGCGGTGGACCGGCGCTCTGCGGTTGGCCGAGGTCGATCAGCGGCATGCGCGCCAGTGGATCGTCCACCGGCAACCCGTTGACGTTCATCGGCAGGTTGGGGCCTAGTCCCTCGGGATGCTCGAGGAATCCGTCGCCGAGCGGAGGCGGCGGACCCGTCATCGGAGGCAGGTCGACCGGAACCACCCCGGTGGCGTACGCCGAGGCCCAGCCCAGCACGTTCTGCGCGTAGGCCATCGAGTTGTTGTAGCGAAGGATCGCGGCCATCACTTGCGACGGGTCGCGGAGGTTGAGGCCGCCGCTGCACAGGTAGCGGGCCGCCGCCAGGGTGGAGTCGAAGAGGTTCTGCGGATCGGCAACGCCGTCGCCCTTGCCGTCGGACGCGTATCGCGCCCAGGTGCCCGGCAAGAACTGCATCGGTCCCATCGCGCGGGCATAAGTGGGGCGATTGCCGGTGCTGCTCTGCAGGATGACCTCGTTGCCCGGCAGCGTGCCGTCCAACGCGGGGCCGTAGATCGGGACGACGGCGGTGCCGCGCGCGTCAACCGCGCCGCCGCCCGCATGCCCCGACTCGATGCGTCCGATCCCCGCCAGCAAGTTCCAGCTGACGCCGCAGTTCGGTGCGGCCACGGCCATCCGTTGCTCGGCACTGCGATAGGCCGCCAGCGCGATGCTCGGGATGCCAAGCGCCCCAGGCGCATTCACGATCATCGCTGGCGGTGGTGCCGACAAGGCGGGTTCGGCGACGTGGAAAGCGGTCGGGGAACGGTCGATGGGGACGACGGCGGGCCCCGACAAGTCGGGAATGCTAGGGGAGACAGCTGCCACCGGGGTGATGTTCGCGTGCACCGGAGGGAGTTTTTCGGGGAGCGAAGGCGCCGCTCCGCTCACGGCTCCGGCGAAAATCAACGGGGTGATGGTCGCGACCCCGAACGCGCGCGTGCGTGTTACCTGAAGCGCTCGTTGCCGCTCCGCAGCGGCGGCCGGGTGTGCACCCCGGCGTCCCCCAATGCGCACTCGACCGTCCTAGGTATGTGATCTGGTCAACTGCTTCTCAGCCGTGAACTAGATCACCATACATAACTCTTGTGACCAGAGTGGCGCAATGGTCGGAACTGGTTTATGCCCTATTTCCTTGCGTTGCGGTCGACGCTGTCATCGCCCTGCACCGCCTCAGAACCCTCGGATTCGGCGTCCAGATTCGCCAGCAGGGAGCGTAGGTCCTCGAGCTCGTGACGCAGATATTCGCGGGTCACGACCTCACCGACCGCCAGTCGCACGGCGGCGAGTTCGCGGGCCAGAAACTCGGTGTCGGCCTTGGTCTGCGCCGCGCGATGGCGATCCTGTTCGAGCGCGACCCGGTCGCGATTTTCCTGACGATTCTGGGCGAGCAGAATCAGCGGCGCCGCGTAGGCGGCCTGCGTGGAGAAAGCCAGGTTGAGCAGGATGAAGGGGTAAGGGTCCCACCGCAGACCCACCGCGAACAGGTTCAGCGCAATCCACGCCACCACGAGGATGGTCTGCACCAGCAGGTAGCGGCCGGTGCCGAAGAAGCGCGCGATCGATTCGGTGATCTGGCCGACGGCCTCGGGGTCGAGGCGGGGCGAGTACCTGCGCGACGTCCGCGGGGTGTAGAGCCGGCGCGGGGTCGAGGACGTGCTCACGCGGATCCTCCCAGTTCATCGAGCCGGCCGGTGGCGTCGAGCGCCTGCACATCGACCCGCCAGTCGTGCGGCAACAAGTGATCGAGAAGATCGTCCACCGTCACCGCGCCCAATAGGTGGTTCTGGTCATCCAGGACCGGTCCGCACACCAGGTTGTAGGCGGCCAGGTAGCGGGTCACCGCCCCCAGCGGCGTTTCCGGCGTCAGGGTGAGCAGGTCGTTGTCGACTATCCCACCGACCAACTCCGCCGGTGGTTCGCGTAGCAGTCGCTGCAACTGCACACAGCCCAGATACCGACCCGTGGGTGTGGACGTGGGCGGGCGCACCACGAACACCATGGACGACAGGGCCGGGGTGAGGTCGGGGTCGCGGACCCGGGCCAGCGCCTCGGCGACCGACGTGTCAGGTGTCAGCACCACCGGATCCGACGTCATCAGGCCGCCCGCGGTGTCGGGCGAATGTGCCAGCAGCCGACGTACCGGGGCCGAATCGCCAGGGTCCATCCGGGTCAGGAGCATCTCGGCGTCGGTCGGATTCAGCACGCCGAGCAGGTCGGCGGCATCGTCGGGATCCATCTCCTCGAGCACGTCGGCCGAGCGTTCGGTGCCCAGCTCGGACAGCACGTCGGCCTGGTCCAGCTCCGGCAGTTCCTGCAGGACATCCGCCAGCCGGTCGTCGTCGAGCGCTTTGAGCACCTCGTAGCGCCGCTTGGGCGGCAGCCCGCGGATGGCGTCCGCCACATCGACCGCCTTCCAGCCCTCGAACTGGTTCAGCAGCTGCGCCACCCCCTGGCCCGGCAGCGCCAGCGCCGAAGGGGTCAGGCCCTGCACGTTTTGCCAATCCACGACGTGCACGGGGCCGCGCCGACCCAGCCGCCGCTGACTGCGGACCGCCACCCGGCTCACCATCCAGTCGCGGGTGCGGATTTGTTCGATGCCCAGGTCGGTGACGACGACGTCGAGGCCGGCCAGCTCAGGCAGCGCGGGGTCGTTGACCCTGACCTGGGTGTCGAGCACCTGGCCGATCGCCAGCACCTCGCCCGGACGCTGTTCGAAGTGGCGCAGGGACACGCTGCCGGTGTTGAGCGTGACCGCCTCCGGCTCGATCGCGGTGACCCGGAGCATCGGGATGAAGATGCTGCGCCGCGTCGCCAAATCGACGACCAACCCCAGCACGCGGGGCTGCTGACGCACGATGCTGATGCTGATCACCACATCGCGGATCCGGCCGAAGGACTCGCCGAGTGGACCCAGCACCAACATCCGCGAGAGCCGGGCGATGTACACCCTGTTGACCGATGCCATGGGGAAAGCCTAGGCAGCGCCGGGCGGCAGGGCAGATGGCGGCGGTGTTGGCCCGCTTACGCGATGGTGCTAACGCGAGTGCATCGCGAAGATCGCGAAGATCAGGCCCACCACCAGGGTTGCGACGCCGATGACGATGCCGGCGACCGCGAGGCCGTAGCCGTCTTGCTGGGTGCGCTTGATCTGATTGAGCGCGACCACTCCCATCACGATGCCCGCGATCGAGCCGAGGCAGCAGCAGAACACACCGGTGAACGACGAGATGAGCGACGCGATAGCGAGCTTGTTCGTGCCCGGCTTGAGTCCACTCGGCAACCCGTAGCCGCCCAGGTAGTCCGGGGAGGGGTAGTAGCCGCCCGGATAAGACGGTGGCCCGTAGCCGGCGGGCGGCCCGCCGAATTGCGGGGGCACCGGCTGGTACGGCGGCGTGCCATAGCCCGGCGGCTGTTCGTACCCCGTCGGCTGCCCGTATCCGGGTGGCGGCGGCGGGTATTGGCCCCCATAGCCGGGGTGGTGCTCGGTGGGATACGCCGCCGGCGGATAGGCCGGGGGCGGATATTCCGGTGCCGGCGCCGATGCGGGCGGCTCCCACGGCCTCTCTGGCTGGTCCGGGGCCCCGCTGCCGGCGGGCGTCGGTTTGGCCTGGTCGTCGTGGGCGCGTTCGCCGAAGTCATCGCCGGGCGCTGTCATGCTGTTCAACCTAGCCGATGCTCAAGTGGGGGATTGGCGGCGAATCGCCGCGGACGTGCGGACCGCGGGGTCTTGTTTGCGCAGGTTGGCGTGCGGTCGCTGGATAGGCTACGAGGGCCCGAGATGTGACCTCGGCCAGGGCGGAGGAGAATGAGCACCAATGACTAGTCCTTTCCAGCCCGGTCAAGTTCCAGGCGCCACGCCCCCCGGTGCGGCGGCCGCTCGGCGCGGCGTGCCCTCACTACCGACCCCGCCCAAGGGCTGGCCGGTCGGCTCTTATCCGACCTACGCCGAGGCGCAGCGTGCCGTCGACTACTTGTCCGAGCAGCAGTTCCCGGTGCAGCAGATGATCATTGTCGGCGTCGACCTGATGCAGGTCGAACGAGTGACCGGCCGGTTGACGTGGCCAAAAGTTCTCGGCGGCGGTGTGCTCAGCGGGGCCTGGCTGGGCCTGTTCATCGGGCTGGTGCTCGGATTCTTCAGCCCGAATCCGTGGGCTGCGCTGGCCACCGGCCTGGTCGCCGGTGTCTTCTTCGGTTTGATCACCTCAGCGGTCCCGTACGCGATGGCCCGTGGCACAAGGGATTTCAGCTCGACCATGCAGCTGGTGGCCGGCCGCTACGACGTGCTCTGCGATCCGCAGAACGCGGAGAAGGCACGGGATTTGTTGGCGCGCTTAGCGATTTGAGGCCGCGCGCGAGAGGTGTGAATCGGTGGTGAAACGTCCTGGGCGCCTGCGCCGGATGGGCGTCATCGCGCTGGCGACGGTGACCACCACGGTGGCGCTCTCGGGCTGCGGGTCCGCCGCCAACGGGCTGGTGATCACCTTCTTCACGCCGGCCACCGACTCGGCCACGTTCACGGCGGTGTCCCAGGAGTGCACCAGGCAATCGCGGGGACGGTTCACCATCCAGCACGTGAGCCTGCCGCGGGGTCCCGGGGAGCAGCGAGTGCAGCTGGCGCGGCGGCTGAGCGCCCACGACCGCGGGCTGGACGTGATGGCGCTGGACGTGGTGTGGACCGCGGAGTTCGCCGAGGCAGGCTGGGCCGTGCCGCTATCCGACGACCCCGAAGGGCGGGCCGACGCCGACGCCACCGCTGACACCCTGCCCGGCCCGCTGGCGACGGCCCGCTGGAAGCACAGGCTGTATGCCGAGCCCGTCACAACCAACACAGAATTACTTTGGTACCGGCCCGATTTGGTGAGCCAGCCGCCGCTGGACTGGGACGCGATGGTGGCCGAGGCCGCCCGGTTGCACGCGGCGGGTCAGCCCGCCTGGATCGCCGTGCAGGCCAACGAGGGCGAGGGCCTGGTTGTGTGGTTCAACACGCTGCTGGTGAGCGGCGGAGGTCAGGTGCTCTCCGAGGACGGCCGCCAGGTCACGCTGACCGACACGCCCGCGCACCGGGCCGCGACCGTCAACGCGCTGCGCATCCTCAAGTCCGTCGGTACCGCCCCCGGGGCCGATCCGTCGATCAGCCGGACCGACGAAGGCACGGCCCGCCTGGCGGTCGAACAGGGCAAGGCCGCACTGGAAGTCAACTGGCCGTATGTGCTGGCCTCCATGCTGGAGAACGCGGTGAAGGGCGGTGTCCCGTTCCTGCCGCTGAACCGCGACCCGGCCCTGGCGGGCAGCATCAACGACGTCGGGACGTTCGTGCCCAGCGACGAGCAGTTCCGCATCGCCTACGACGCCAGCCGGCGGGTCTTCGGATTCGCGCCGTATCCCGGTGTGGCGCCGGGCCGGCCGGCCAAGGTGACGCTCGGCGGGTTGAACCTCGCCGTGGCGAGCACTACCCGCCACCGTGCGGAGGCCTTCGAAGCCGTGCGCTGCCTGCGCAGCCTGCAGAGCCAGAAGTACGTTTCGATGGCGGGTGGCCTGCCCGCGGTCCGGACGTCGTTGTACTCCGACCCGCAATTCCAGACCAAATATCCGATGTACACGATCATTCGGCAACAGCTCACCGATGCCGCCGTGCGGCCGGCGACGCCGGTGTATCAGGCGCTGTCGCTGCGGCTGTCGGCGGCGCTGAGCCCGATCGCCGAAATCGACCCGGAGCGAACGGCCGACGAACTCACCGCGCAGGCGCAGAAGGCCATCGACGGCAAGGGGCTGTTGCCGTGACCACAACCGCCGCCGCGCCGCGCCCCCGGGCCCGAAACCAGCTGCCGGAACGGCGACTTGCCTTTGTGCTCGTCGCGCCTGCGGCGATCCTGATGCTGGCGGTGACGGCCTACCCGATCGGCTATGCGGTGTGGCTGAGCCTGCAGCGCAACAATCTCGCCACCCCCAACGACACTGCGTTCGTCGGGTTGAGCAACTACCAAACGATCTTGACCGACCGCTATTGGTGGACCGCGCTGGCCGTAACGCTGGGAATAGCAGCGGTTTCGGTGTCGCTCGAGTTCGTGTTGGGCCTGGCGCTGGCACTGGTGATGCACCGCACGCTGGTCGGCAAGGGCCTGGTGCGCACCGCGGTGCTCATTCCGTACGGCATCGTCACCGTGGTCGCGTCGTACAGCTGGTACTACGCGTGGACGCCGGGAACCGGCTATCTGGCCAACCTTCTGCCGCAGGGCAGCGCCCCCCTGACCGCCCAGATCCCGTCGCTCGGCATCGTCGTCCTGGCCGAGGTTTGGAAGACGACCCCCTTCATGTCGCTGCTGCTGCTGGCCGGGCTGGCGCTGGTGCCCGAGGACTTGCTGAAGGCGGCCCAGGTCGACGGCGCCGGGCCGTGGCGGCGGCTGATGCGCATCACCCTGCCCATCATCAAGCCGGCGGTGGTGGTCGCGTTGCTCTTCCGGACGCTGGACGCCTTCCGCATCTTCGACAGCATCTACGTGCTGACCGACGGCGCCAACAACACCGACTCGGTGTCAATCCTGGGTTACGACAACCTCTTCAAGGGGTTCAACGTCGGATTGGGCTCGGCGATCAGCGTGCTGATCTTCCTCTGTGTGGGCATCATCGCGCTTGTCTACATCAAGGCGTTCGGCGCCGCGGCGCCCGGTGGTGACGTCGATGGCCGCTAACACGGCGGGGACCGGGCGGGCCTGGGCCGGCTGGGTCCTGCTAGACACCGTTGTGGTGGTGTACGCACTTGTTCCGGTGTTGTGGATCCTCAGCCTCTCGCTCAAGCCGACGTCAACGGTCAAGGACGGCAAGCTGATTCCGTCGTCGGTGTCCTTCGAGAACTACCGCGGCATCTTCCGCGGTGACTTGTTCAGCTCGGCGCTGGTCAACTCGATCGGGATCGGGTTGATCACCACCGCGATCGCGGTCGGGCTCGGCGCGATGGCGGCCTACGCGATCGCCCGGCTGAACTTCCCGGGCAAGCGGATGCTGATCGGTGCCACCCTGCTCGTCACCATGTTCCCCGCGATCTCGCTGGTCACCCCGCTGTTCAACATCGAACGCTTCGTCGGCCTGTTCGATACCTGGCCCGGGCTGATCCTGCCCTACATCACGTTCGCTCTGCCGCTTGCCATCTACACGCTGTCGGCGTATTTCCGGGAGATTCCGTGGGATCTGGAGAAGGCGGCCAAAATGGACGGCGCCACACCGGCCCAGGCGTTCCGCAAGGTGATCGTCCCGCTGGCCGCGCCCGGGGTGGTCACCGCGGCGATTCTGGTGTTCATCTTCGCCTGGAACGACTTGCTGCTGGCGCTGTCGCTGACCGCCACCAAGGCGGCGATCACCGCTCCGGTGGCCATCGCGAACTTCGGTGGCAGTTCGCAATTCGAGGAACCCACCGGGTCGATCGCGGCCGGGGCCGTCGTGATCACGGTCCCGATCATCCTCTTTGTTCTAATCTTCCAACGAAGAATCATCGCCGGGCTGACCTCCGGCGCTGTGAAGGGATAGCGCGATGGCCGAGATTGTGCTGGACCATGTCACCAAGAGCTACCCGGACGGCGCCACCCCGGTAAAGGACCTCAGCATCACCATCGCCGACGGCGAGTTCCTGATTCTGGTCGGCCCGTCGGGGTGCGGTAAGACGACAACGCTGAACATGATTGCCGGCCTTGAGGACATCTCGTCGGGCGAGCTGCGCATCGGTGGAGAGCGCATGAACGAGAAGGCGCCCAAGGATCGGGACATCGCGATGGTGTTCCAGTCGTACGCGCTGTATCCGCACATGACCGTGCGGCAGAACATCGCGTTTCCGCTGACGCTCGCCAAGATGAAGAAGGCCGAGATCGCCCAGAAGGTAGTGGAGACCGCCAAAACCCTTGACCTGACTGAACTGCTCGACCGCAAGCCCTCCCAATTGTCGGGCGGGCAGCGACAGCGGGTCGCGATGGGCCGGGCGATCGTGCGCCAGCCCAAAGCCTTTTTGATGGACGAGCCGCTGTCCAACCTGGACGCCAAGCTGCGCGTCCAGATGCGCGGCGAGATCGCACGGCTGCAGAAGCGGCTGGGCACCACGACTGTCTACGTCACCCACGACCAGACCGAGGCCATGACGCTGGGAGACCGGGTGGTGGTGATGCGCGGCGGCGTCGCGCAGCAGATCGGCACCCCCGACGAGCTCTACGAACATCCGGCCAACCTGTTCGTCGCGGGGTTTATCGGCTCGCCGGCCATGAACTTCTTCCCGGCCACGTTGACGCCCACCGGGCTGACGCTGCCGTTCGGGGAAGTGGTGGTGACACCGGAAGTACGACAGGCGATCGCGCAGCATCCGGCGCCGGAGAACGTCATTGTCGGGGTACGGCCCGAGCATCTGCACGACGCCGCGTTGATCGATGGGTACCAGCGCATCCGGGCGCTCACCTTCGAGGTGAAGGTGGATTTGGTTGAGTCGCTGGGTGCCGACAAGTTCGTCTACTTTTCCACTGCGGGGTGGGCGGCGCACTCCGCCCAGCTCGACGAGCTGGCCGCCGCGGCCCACGCACACGAAAACCAGTTCGTGGCAAGGGTTCCCGCGGAGTCCAAAGCGGCAATCGGGCAGTCTCTCGAGCTGGCGTTCGACACCGCGAAGCTCGCCGTTTTCGACGCCGGCTCCGGGGTGAACCTGACCAACGCGGTGTCTGGGGAGCGGTGAGCCCGATCCTGGACCAGGTGCGGGCCCACCTGCGCCGCCACTTCGCCGGCGCCGAGCCCGATTCGGCGAGCGTGACCTTCCTGGGCACCGAACCCATCGAGGTACTGCGCTTCCGCGGGAGCGACGGGCTGGTTCACTATGTGTCGCTGGGCTGTTCGCGCTATCCGATGACCGACCCGACACAGATCGTCGACGACCGGACGCGCGGCCCCCGCGCCGAAGTCGTGCTGAGCCTGCGAAATCCGGGGCCGGTCAGCGGCATTGCCCGCAGCCTGGCGGTACTGGCCGCGACACCGGCCGTCGAGGGGTTGGTGCTGACCGCCGACGCGTTGGTCGATCTCGGCTCGCCGCTGTGGGCGCGACCCGGGGGCCGGGTGCCGTTCACGGCGGTGTTGTTGGGCCCCAGCGACATCGACGATCTGCCGCTGGAACCGCCCCGCGACCCGGTGCAATTCCTCGCGGCGACTCCCATCACCGCGACCGAAGCGGCCTGGGTGCGGTTGAAGGGCGCCGAAGCCATGCGACAGGCGTGGCAGAACGACGGCGTCGACGTGCTGAATCCGAATCGACCTGCCGCACAACCTAATTGATAGCTCAGCCGCTGGACTAGAGCCAGTTGAGTTTTCGGAAGCTGAAGTACAGAGTCAGGCAGGCAGTGACCATTATGCCGACCACCACCGGATAGCCCCAGTGCCACTTCAGCTCAGGCATGAACTCGAAATTCATGCCATAGATGCCCGCGAACATGGTCGGCACCGCGATGATGCCGGCCCAGGCCGATATCTTGCGCATATCGGAGTTCTGCTGCATGCCCACACGGGCCAATGCCGCCTGTATGAGCGAGTTGAGCATGTCGTCGTAGCTGTTGATATGGTCCGCGGCCTCGGACTGGTGGTCGGCGACGTCGCGCAGGTAGCGCCGGACTTCTTTCGAGATCAGGTCCTTGTTTTCCACCTGCATTCGGTGGAACGCGCCGGACAATGGGTTGACGCACCGGCGCAGTTCGACGACCTCGCGTTTGAGGAGATAAATCGGTTCGACGTCGAGCTTGCGGCCCGGGGCGAACGCCACCTCCTCGATGCTGTCGATGTCGGACTCGACCAGACCGCTCACCTCGAGGTAATGGTCGACCACGTCGTCGGCGATGGCGTGCATCACCGCGTACGGTCCCAGGCGCATCTGCTCCGGGTCGGCTTCCATGCGCTTCCGCACCTCGGATAGCCCGCCGTGTTCACCATGGCGGACGGTGACCACGAAATCCTTGCCAACGAAGACCATGATCTCGCCGGTTTCGACGATCTGGCGGGCCTTCGTCACCGATTCGTGCGCGACGTAGGTAACGGTCTTCAAGACAAGGAACACCGTGTCGTCGTAGCGCTCAAGCTTGGGCCGCTGATGCGCGCAGACCGCGTCTTCGACGGCCAACGGGTGCAGCCCGAAAACGTCCGCGACATCCTGCATCTCGGTTTGGTCGGGCTCGCGCAGACCGACCCAGACGAAGGCCTCGTGTCCGAGCATTTCGATCTGGCGCACCTTGTCCCGGGCCGCGGCGGGGCTGAATTTCCCGGGCAGCCGGTGGCCCTCGGCGTAGATGGCGCAGTCGACCAACGTCTCGTTGGGGGAGTTGGGTTGGGAATCGGGATGCGGCGGACGCGGCTCGTGGGCGAGCGGCCGAAGCGCTTCGGGCAATGCGTCAAAACCCTGGAACACATCCACCTCCGATCGCTGCGCTCCTCTGACCGGGCGGTGCTTCATGCTACGCGCCCTGGGTTCGCAAAGCGCGCCGATCCGCGCGCGGCGGAATGGCCGGGCGTCGGACCGGAAGTTGGCAGCCCAGAGGGGTGCGCTAGTTTCGTGCCGAGACCCGAATCTGCATGACTACCTCCACAAGGAGCATTTCGACGTGAGCGCAAGTCCTCTCAAGGTCGCCGTCACCGGCGCCGCCGGCCAGATCGGCTACAGCCTGTTGTTCCGCCTGGCGAGCGGTGCACTGCTGGGCCCCGACCGCCCGATCGAGCTGCGTCTGCTCGAGATCGAGCCGGCGCTCAAGGCGCTCGAGGGCGTCGTGATGGAGCTGGACGACTGCGCGTTCCCGCTGCTGTCCGGGGTGGAGATCGGCGCCGACGCGAACAAGATCTTCGACGGCGTGAATCTGGCACTGTTGGTCGGCGCGCGGCCGCGTGGCCCGGGCATGGAGCGCAGCGACCTGTTGGAGGCCAACGGCGCGATCTTCACAGCGCAGGGCAAGGCGCTGAACTCCGTCGCCGCTGACGACGTCCGCATCGGTGTTACCGGCAACCCGGCCAACACCAACGCGCTGATCGCGCTGAGCAACGCCCCCGACATCCCCAAGGAGCGGTTCTCGGCGCTGACCCGCCTGGACCACAACCGGGCCATCTCGCAGCTGGCCAAGAAGACCGGCGCGAAGGTCACCGACATCAAGAAGATGACGATCTGGGGCAATCACTCCGCCACCCAGTACCCCGACATCTTCCACGCCGAGGTCGGCGGCAAGAACGCCGCCGAGGTGGTCAACGACCAGAACTGGATCGAGAACGACTTCATCCCGACCGTGGCCAAGCGCGGCGCGGCGATCATCGACGCGCGCGGTGCCTCCTCGGCCGCCTCGGCCGCGTCGGCGACCATCGACGCCGCCCGCTCGTGGCTGCTCGGCAGCCCGGACGGTGACTGGTTGTCGATGGCGGTCTACTCCGACGGCTCCTACGGCGTGCCGGAGGGAATCGTGTCGTCGTTCCCGGTGACCACCAAGGATGGCAACTGGTCGATCGTGCAGGGGCTGGAGATCGACGACTTCTCCCGCAGCCGCATCGAAAAGACCACCGCCGAGCTAGTCGACGAGCGCAACGCGGTGACCGAGCTGGGACTGATCTGACGCCACCCGGTCGTCGCGCAACGTCATCCCGCGCAGATTAGGCCTACTAATCGGTAGTCAGTACCCTGGGGCGCGTGTCCGAGTTGATTGAATCGATACAGACGCGCGCCGAACAGGCCGCGATCACCGACGCGGAGATCTTCGAGGCACACGTAGGCGGCAAGCTTTCCGTAGGCCTGACGGCCCCCCTGGACACCCGGCGGGCATTGTCGATCGCGTACACCCCGGGTGTGGCGCAGGTCAGTCGCGCGATAGCCGCCGATCGCAGACAGGCCGCCCGGTACACGTGGGCGAACCGGCTGGTCGCCGTCGTCAGCGACGGCAGCGCCGTGCTGGGCCTCGGCGACATCGGCCCCGCCGCGTCGCTGCCCGTGATGGAGGGCAAGTGCGCCCTGTTTCAGGCGTACGGCGGCCTGAACGCGATCCCCATCGTGCTGGACACCAAGGATCCCGACGAGATCGTCGAAACCCTGGTGCGACTGCGCCCGACGTTCGGCGCGGTCAACCTCGAGGACATCGCCGCGCCGCGCTGCTTCGAGATCGAACGGCGGGTCATCGAAGCGCTGGACTGCCCCGTGATGCACGACGACCAGCACGGGACGGCGATCGTCGCGTTGGCCGCACTGATGGGCGCCACCAAGTTGCTCGGCCGCGACATGACGTCGCTGCGGGTAGTGGTTTCCGGCGCCGGGGCGGCGGGTGTCGCGTGCACGAATCTGCTTCTGGCGATGGGTGTTTCCGACATCACGGTGCTGGACTCACGCGGGATCCTGCACACCGGGCGCGACGACATGAACAGCGTGAAGAGCGTTCTGGCGCAGCGCACGAACCCTGACGGCCTCACGGGAAGCATGGCGGAAGCGCTGCGCGGCGCCGATCTGTTTCTCGGGGTGTCCGGTGGTGTGGTGCCCGAGGAGATGATCGCCACAATGGCGCCCGACGCGATCGTCTTCGCGCTGTCCAATCCCGATCCGGAGATCCATCCGCAGGTGGCGGCCAAGTACGCCGCGGTGGTGGCCACCGGCCGCAGCGACTTCCCCAACCAGATCAACAACGTGCTGGCCTTCCCCGGCGTGTTTCGGGGAGCGCTGGATGTCGGGGCGCGCCGGATCACCGAAAAGATGATGGTTGCCGCGGCCGAGGCGATCTTCTCGGTCGTCAGTGACGACCTGGCGTTCGACCGGATCGTCCCGAGCCCGCTGGACCTGCGCGTCGGGGATGCGGTCGCCACGGCGGTGGCCCTGGCCGCGGACCCCGCAGACATCGCGGGGTGAGGACCGGCCGGCTGGCGGTGCCGCTGCTCGCCGCCCTACTCGTTGTGGCCGGCTGCGGGACCGACGCCGGCGACCACCGCGCCCGTCCGGAACTGGTGGTCGGCTCCGGGACGGATTCCGAGTCGGCGCTGCTGGCCGGCGTCTACGTGGCCGCGCTGCGGTCCTACGGCTTCGCGGCGCGCGCCGAGACTGCCGACGATCCGATGGCGCGCCTGGACTCGGGCGCGTTCACCGTCGTCCCGGCCCTGACCGGCCGCAAGCTGGAGAGCTTGCAGCCCGGCGCGGTGGCGATGTCCGACGCGGATGTCTACCGCGCGATGGTGGCCGCGCTGCCCGAGGGAGTCGCCGCGGGCGACTATGCGACCGCCGCGGAAGACAAGCCCGTGCTGCTGGTGACGGGACCCACCGCCAAGGCGTGGGGCGGCAGCGATGTCAGCGCGGACTTGAGCACGCTGCCGAAGCACTGCGCCGGCCTGGTCGTGGGCACCGCCACCGGCCGTCGGACCCCTTCGAGCGTAGGCACCTGCCGGCTTCCCGTTCCGCGCGAATTACCCGACGAGACAACGATGTTCGCCGCGGTTCGGGCCGGGCAGCTGACCGCGGGGTGGACGACGACCGCCGACCCCGGCCTCCCTGCCGACCTGGTCACGCTCGCCGACGGCAAACCCGCGCTGATCCGGGCCGAGAACGTGGTGCCGCTGTATCGCCGCAACGCGCTGAGCGATCGGCAGCTGCTGGCGATCAACGAGGTCGCCGGCGTGCTGGACACCGCGGCCCTGGTCGACATGCGCCGCCAGGTGGCCGGCGGAGCCGACCCGCAGGCGGTCGCCGGCGGGTGGTTGGCGGAACATCCGCTGGGGCGGTAAGGCGGGCGTCAGCGCTTGGGCAACAGGTGGGTCACAATGCGCTGCACCCGGCCCATGACGGGCCCATTCAGTAGTCGTTCAGGTCTCGAACCCGTCAGCCGAACGACCAGGTCCATGGCCTTTACGTCGGGTCCGACCAGCACCCGAGCCTTGTTCTTCTGCACGGCGCCCAAGATGACCTGAGCCGCGCGTTCTGGGGTCGTCTTGGCCTGTTGTTCCTCGAATATTTCCGCCAGACCGTCCTGGTCGAGCCCGTCGGCGAAGATGGCGTTGCGGGCGAACCCCGTCTTGACCCCGCCCGGGTGCACCGTCGTCACCCGCACCGGATGGCCGGCCCGCACCATCTCCTGTCGGAGCGCCTCGGTGAAGCCCCGGACGGCGAACTTGGCCGAAACGTATGCCGCCTGCCCGGGTGCCGCGAAGAGTCCGAGGGCGCTTGAGATGTTGATAACGTGGCCGTCGCCGGAGGCGATCAGGTGCGGGAGGAACGCCTTGGTGCCGTTGACGACGCCCCAATAGTCCACGTCCATCACCCGTTCGATGTCCTTGAACCGGGTGTCTTCGATGGAGCCGACGAACGTGATGCCGGCGTTGTTGTAGACCTGGTTGACCTGGCCGAAGTGCTCCCGGACAGCCTCCGCATATGCCACAAGCGCCTCGCGCTCGGTCACGTCGAGGGGATCGGCTTTGACCGGTGCGCCCATGGCCTTGAGTTGCTCATGGGTTTGCGCCAGTCCCGCGGTGTCGACGTCGCTAATGGCGAGCCTGGCGCCCGCGCGACCCAGTTCGAGGGCCAACGCCTGGCCGATCCCCGAACCCGCTCCCGTCACGACGGCGACCTTGCCGGCGAACCCATGCATGCGTGCTCCCTGTGGCAGTGTTTGCTGCGTCAGGTTATCCGGTAGCAACCGCCGTCGCCACGTGGGGATCACTGCTTGGGCATCAGCCGGCCCATGACGGGCCCGAAGAGCTGCTGATATCCGGGGCCGGTCAGCCGCACCAAGGCGTCCAACACCTTGGCGTCCGTGCCGACCAGGACTCGGGCCTTCTTCTTGCGCACGGCCTCCAGGATGATCTGGGCGGCTCGTTGCGGGCTGGTCTTGGCGAGCCGTTTGTCGAACAGGCTGGCCAGCTGGGCCTGGTCGAGCCCCTCGGCGGCGGTGGCGTTGCGGGCGATCGCGGTTTTGATGCCGCCGGGGTGCACGGTGGTCACCGCCACGGGATGTCCGGCCGCCACCATTTCCTGTCGCAGCGCCTCGGTGAATCCCCGGACCGCGAACTTGGCCGAGTTGTAGGCCGCCTGCCCGGGCACCGAGAACAACCCGAACACGCTGGAGACGTTGATGACGTGGCCGTCGCCGGAGGCGATCAGGTGCGGCAGGAATGCCTTCGTGCCGTTGACCACGCCCCAGAAGTCGACGTCCATCACCCGTTCGATGTCCTTGAACTGGCTGACTTCGACGTCGCCGGTGAAGGCGATGCCGGCGTTGTTGTAGATCTGGTTGACCTTGCCGAAGTGCTCCTTGACCGCGTCGGCGTAGGCCAGAAACGCCTCGCGCTCGGTCACGTCGAGCCGGTCCGCCTTGACGTCGGCACCGATCGCCTTCAGCTGCGCCTCGGTTTCGGCCAGGCCTTCGACGTCGACGTCGCTGATCGCGACCTTGGCGCCCGAGCGGGCCAACTCAATGGCCAGCGCTTGCCCGATGCCCGAACCCGCGCCCGTCACCACGGCGACCTTGCCGGCGAATCCCTGCATGAGCACCCTTCCTTGTCGGCTCGTTTGCGTCGAGGCTAGCCGGTACCGGCGGTCACTCGTACCGGCGGGTGGTCGCGCCGCGCCGGGCTCAGGCTCAATTGCCCGGCTCCTCACTCGCACCCTTCGGGCGCTCGCCGTCGCCGGGCTCGGCTCAGCGGAACGCTATGTCGAGGATCTCCTGCTGTTCGACCGCGTGCACCTTCGACGAGCCCGACGATGGGGCCGACATGGCTCGGCGCGAGATCCGCTTGAGCCCGATCAGCTTGTCGGGCAGCAGTTCAGGGAGCTCTAGGCCGAACCGCGGCCAGGCACCCTGGTTGGCCGGCTCCTCTTGCACCCAGAAGAACTCGTTTGCGCTGGGGTAACGCTCGAGCGTTTCGTTGAGCCGGCGCTTGGGCAGCGGGGCGAGCTGCTCGATGCGCACGATCGCGACGTCGTCCCGGTTGTCCTTGGCCTTGCGCGCCACCAGCTCGTAGTAGATCTTGCCGCTGGTCAGCAGGATCCTGGTGACCTTGGTGCGGTCACCGATACCGTCCTCGTAGGTCGGCTCCTCGAGCACGGAGCGGAACTTGATCTCGGTGAAGTCCCTGACGTCGCTGACGGCGGCCTTGTTGCGCAGCATCGACTTCGGCGTGAAGACGATCAGCGGCCGCTGAACTCCGTCGAGGGCGTGCCGGCGCAGGAGATGGAAATAGTTCGACGGCGTCGACGGCACCGCGATGGTCATCGAACCCTCCGCCCAAAGCTGCAGGAAGCGTTCGATGCGGCCGGAGGTGTGGTCGGGGCCCTGGCCTTCGTGGCCGTGCGGGAGCAGCAGCACCACGTTGGACAGCTGGCCCCACTTGGCCTCGCCGGAGCTGATGAACTCGTCGATGATCGACTGCGCGCCGTTGACGAAGTCGCCGAACTGCGCCTCCCACAGCACCAGGGCGTCCGGGTTGCCCACGGTGTAGCCGTATTCGAATCCGACGGCGGCGTACTCCGACAGCGGTGAGTCGTACACCAGGAACTTGCCGCCGGTGGGCGTCCCGTCGGTGTTCGTCGCCAGCAGTTGCAGCGGGGTGAACTCTTCGCCCGTGTTGCGGTCGATGATCACTGAATGCCGCTGGGAGAAGGTTCCGCGCCGGGTGTCCTGGCCGGACAGCCGCACCAGCTTGCCCTCGGCCACCAGCGAACCTAGCGCGAGCAGCTCGCCGAAGGCCCAGTCGATCTTGCCTTCGTAGGCCATCTCCCGACGCTTTTCCAGCACCGGCTGCACCCGCGGGTGCGGGCTGAAGCCCTCCGGTAGGGCGAGGAACGCGTCACCGATGCGGGACAGCAACGCCTTGTCCACCGCGGTCGACAGGCCCGCAGGAAGCATCTGGTCCGCCTCGACGGATGCGCTCGGCTGTACGCCGTGTTTCTCCAGGTCCCGGACCTCGTTGAACACCCGTTCGAGCTGACCCTGGTAGTCGCGCAGCGCGTCCTCGGCCTCCTTCAGTGAGATGTCGCCGCGGCCGATCAGGGCTTCGGTGTAGCTCTTGCGGACCCCACGCTTGATGTCGACGACGTCGTACATTGCGGGGTTGGTCATCGACGGGTCGTCGCCTTCGTTGTGGCCGCGCTTGCGGTAGCACAGCATGTCGATGATGACGTCCTTCTTGAACTTCTGCCGGAAGTCCACGGCCAGCTGTGCCACCCATACGCAGGCTTCCGGGTCGTCGCCGTTGACGTGGAAGATCGGCGCCCCGATCATCTTGGCGACGTCGGTGCAGTATTCGCTGGATCGCGAATACTCCGGCGCGGTGGTGAAGCCGATCTGGTTGTTGACGATGATGTGAATGGTGCCGCCGACCCGGTACCCGGGCAGGTCCGCCATGTTCAGCGTCTCGGCGACGATGCCCTGGCCGGCGAAGGCGGCGTCACCGTGCAGCATCATCGGCACCACCGAGAAGGCCTTCTCGTCCCCGTCGTCGTGGGCGCCGCGGTTCAGCAGGTCCTGCTTGGCCCGGACCAGGCCCTCGAGCACCGGGTCCACGGCTTCGAGGTGCGACGGGTTGGCGGTCAAAGAGACCTGAATGTCGTTGTCGCCGAACATCTGCAGGTAGACGCCGGTGGCGCCGAGGTGGTACTTGACGTCACCGGAGCCGTGCGCCTGCGACGGGTTGAGGTTGCCCTCGAACTCGCTGAAGATCTGCGAGTACGGCTTGCCGACGATGTTGGCCAGCACGTTGAGCCGGCCACGGTGCGGCATCCCGATGACCACTTCGTCGAGGCCGTGCTCGGCGCATTGGTCGATCGCCGCGTCCATCATCGGGATCACGCTTTCCGCACCTTCTAGCGAAAACCGTTTCTGTCCAACGTACTTCGTCTGCAAGAACGTCTCGAACGCCTCGGCGGCGTTCAGCTTGCTCAGGATGAATTTCTGCTCGGCCACCGTCGGTTTGACGTGTTTGGTCTCGACGCGCTGCTGCAGCCACTCTTGCTGTGAGGGCTCGAGGATGTGGGTGTATTCCACGCCGATGTGGCGGCAGTAGGCATCGCGAAGCAGGCCCAGCACGTCGCGCAGCTTCTTGTACTCGCAGCCGGCAAAGCCGTTGACCTTGAACACCCGGTCGAGATCCCACAGCGTCAGCCCGTGGTTGAGGATTTCCAGGTCGGGGTGGCTGCGGAAGCGGCTGCCGTCCAACCGCAGCGGGTCGATGTCGGCCATCAGGTGGCCGCGATTGCGGTAGGCCGCGATCAACTCCATCACCCGGGCGTTCTTGTCGACGATCGAGTCCGGGTTGTCGGTGCTCCACCGCACCGGCAGGTATGGGTTGCCCAGTTCGCGGAAGATGTCGTCCCAGAACGCGTCCGACAGCAGCATCTCGTGGATGGTGCGCAGGAAGTCACCGGATTCCGCGCCCTGAATGATCCGGTGGTCGTACGTCGAGGTCAGCGTGATCAGCTTGCCGATTCCCAGTTCGGCGATGCGCTCCTCGCTCGCGCCCTGGAACTCGGCGGGGTATTCCATCGCGCCGACTCCGATGATGGCGCCCTGGCCGGCCATCAGCCGCGGCACCGAGTGCACCGTGCCGATGGTGCCCGGGTTGGTCAGCGAAATCGTCACGCCCGCAAAGTCTTCGGCGGTCAGCTTGCCGTCGCGGGCCCGGCGCACGATGTCCTCGTAGGCGGAGACGAATTCCGCGAAGCGCATCGTCTCGCAACCCTTGATGCCGGCCACCACCAGCGAACGCTTGCCGTCCTTACCCTGCAGGTCGATGGCCAGGCCCAGATTGGTATGGGCGGGTGTGACCGCGGTGGGCTTGCCGTCGACCTCGGCGTAGTGCCGATTCATGTTCGGGAACTGCTTGATGGCCTGCACCAGCGCGTAGCCCAGCAGGTGGGTGAAGGAGATCTTGCCGCCGCGGGTGCGCTTGAGCTGGTTGTTGATGACGATCCGGTTGTCGATCATCAGCTTGGCCGGGACGGCCCTGACGCTGGTGGCGGTCGGCACGTCCAGCGAGGCTGACATGTTCTTGACGACGGCCGCCGCGGCGCCGCGCAGCGTCTGCAGCTCGTCGCCTTCGGCGGGCGGGGGAGTCGGGGCTTTGGCTTTGGCCGGTGCTGCGGCGGGGGCGCTGGCGGCACCGTTGCCGGCGGCTGGTTGGGCCGGCGCGGCGGTCTGGGCGGACGGCTGGGCGACCGGCGCGGGTTTTGCTTGCGGGGCGCTCGCGGCGGGCTGGCCGTCGCCGGCGGCCGGGGCGCTCGAGGCCGATTCGCCGGTCGGCTCGGGGTTGTAGTCGACCAGGAACTCGTGCCAGCTCGGATCCACCGACGAGGGATCATCGCGGAACTTGCGGTACATCTCCTCGACCAGCCATTCGTTCTGCCCGAATGGTGAACTTATGTTGCTCACGACCGCTGTTCGCCTCAATTCCTCTGTCCTGCAAGCGCTTACGCAGCTGTTGCACGGCGCCTGTACATTTCTCGGGCCTCGGATTGTGGAGCATGTCACAGCAGTGGCGATGCTCAACGATTCCCGCCCTATAAAGGCTAACCTTTCGCCAGCAATTCGCCAGGGAGACGGGGGTCGGAGGGGCGCTAGCCGGCTTCGTGGAACGGCGGCACCAGGTGCAGGGCGCGCGGCCACCGCACGGGCGGGGCGCCGAACGCCCTGTCGGCGTTGCGGACGATCTTCTTGCCCGCGAAGTAGTTGCCCACGGCCCCGACGACGATCCCGATGCCCACCGGGAGCAGTTTGCCGAACACCAGGGCGCCGCGTCGCAGCGCGTACCGCTTGACCCACGACTTGAACAATCGCGAGTTCAGCCGTGACATCGACGACAGCGGCACGGCGGCCACGCTCTCGGAAATCCAGCCGCCGTTGGTACGGCTCGGGCCGAAGAGCTGGGCGACCGCTTCCTTACTGTTGTCGCCGACCAGTACCGACAGCACCAAAGCCCGGCGGCGTTCCCGGTGATCGGCGGGGATGTCGTAGACCACCGCGACGGCCAACACGAAGAACGCGGTGGCCTCAAGGAACGTCACCGTTTCCGCCGCGGCGGCAGACAGCGCGCTCAAGGTGCCGATGCCGGGGATCGTCGCCGCCGCGCCCACCGCCATGCCGCTGGCCGTCACCATGCCCACGTAGCGCTTCTGCAGCTTGGCGAGGATCTCGGCCGGGCTGCTGCTCGGGTGCGCGTTGCGCAGCCGGGACACATAGGCCTCGGCCGCCGGTCCTTGGACCCGCGAGCTCCGCTCGATGACCTGGGCCAAAGCCCGCGCGGACGTCTTAGGCCGGCCGTTGGTGGGCGTCGGCGCCTGCTCCACGTGCGACATGCTAAAAAACCGGTTCGAAGACCGCTTCCGTCGGGCCCGCATCTTGCCTCTCCTGCAAATGGCGTCCTACCAGGCTAACGTGCGCGCTGCAGAACGCCGACCGAACACGAAACCTTCCCGCGGGGTGTACCCCGGATCGGGTCCGTCGCTGCCCTCAATCGTGTCAGCGGCCATAATGCAGGCTGGATGTCCGTGACGGTCCGGGCCTGTCGACAGACCGGCCCCGTGTAGCCGGGCATCCACGGAAGCTGAAACGAGGTGGGTAGATGACCGCGGCGACGCCTCCGTCGTCCGGGGTAACCCGGCGCGCGGCGGCGAACCCAGCCCAACTCACCAAGCGCTGGAACTTCCTCACCCAGAACTCACCGCAATCCCAGAAGCCCTGGAACGCGCTCTGGGCGATGATGATCGGCTTCTTCATGATCATGGTCGACTCGACCATCGTCGCCATCGCGAACCCGACGATCATGACCAAGTTGCACATCGGCTACGACACGGTGGTCTGGGTGACCAGCGCCTATCTGCTGGGTTATGCGGTCGTGTTGCTGGTGGCCGGGCGGCTCGGTGACCGATTCGGCCCCAAGAACCTGTACCTGATCGGTCTGGTGGTGTTCACCGTCGCCTCGGTGTGGTGCGGGTTGTCGGGCAGCGCCGCAATGCTGATCGTCGCCCGGGTGGTGCAGGGTGTCGGCGCCGGGGTGCTCACCCCGCAGACCTTGTCGACGATCACCCGGATCTTCCCGCCGGAGCGGCGCGGCGTCGCGGTAAGCCTGTGGGGAGCCACCGCCGGGGTCGCCAGCCTGGTGGGCCCGCTTGCCGGCGGCGTACTGGTCGACGGGCTGGGGTGGCAGTGGATTTTCTTCGTCAACGTCCCCATCGGTGTGGTCGGGCTCGTGCTGGCGTACTGGCTGGTCCCGGTGTTGCCCACCCAGGGACACCGATTCGACGTGGTCGGCGTCGCGCTGTCCGGCGTGGGGATGTTCCTGATCGTGTTCGGGCTGCAACAGGGTCAGGCCGCGCACTGGCAACCGTGGATCTGGGCGATGCTGGTCGCCGGAGTCGGGTTCATGACGGTGTTCGTGTTCTGGCAGTCGATGAACACCGACGAGCCGCTGATTCCCCTGGTGATCTTCCGTGACCGCGACTTCGGCCTGTGCAACGTCGGGGTGGCCATCGTCTCGTTCGCCGCCACGGCAATGATGCTGCCGCTGACGTTCTACGCGCAGGCGGTGTGCGGGCTGTCGCCGACGCGCTCGGCCCTGCTGATCGCGCCGATGGCGATCGCCAACGGTGTGTTCGCGCCGTTCGTCGGCAGGATGGTCGACAAATACCATCCACGGCCGGTCCTCGGGTTCGGCTTCTCGGTGCTGGCGATAGCGCTGACCTGGCTCACCTTCGAGATGTCGCCGGCGACGCCGATCTGGCGGCTGGTGTTGCCCTTCTTCGCGTCGGGCGTCGGGATGGCGTTCGTGTGGTCGCCGCTGACCGCCACCGCGACGCGCAACCTGCCGCCTCGGCTGGCCGGCGCGGGCTCCGCCGTGTACAACTCGGTCCGCCAGCTCGGCGCGGTGCTCGGAAGCGCCGGGATGGCCGCGTTCATGACCGCACGGATCGGCGCCGAGATGCCGCCGCAACCGTCCGGCGGTGTCGGCGAGGAGGCGCCCGCCACGCTGCAACTGCCCGAATTCCTGCGTGACCCGTTCGCGTCCGCCATGTCGCAATCTGTGCTGTTGCCCGCGTTCATCGCGCTGTTCGGAATCGTGGCCGCCTTGTTCTTGCTCGGCTACGCGCCGTCGGCAATGTCTGGCGGCCCATCCGAGGTGGGCGACCTGGTCGGCGACGACTATGACGACGACGACTACGTCGAATTCATCCTTCTTCGGGAACCCGAGGCCGCCCCGGCATCGCGAGCGGCGTACGGGCGCGAAAGCCGTGCCGGGGCGCCGGCCGATCGGCCCGCGCGCCCGCGCCCGCCGTCGGCATGGCACAGTCGGCGCGACGACCCCGTCCCGAACGGTGGCCCAATCGGTTTCGCGCACAACGGCTCCCATGTCGACACCCGTCAGCGCTTCCATCCGGTAACCGAACTCTCGGCGCGCGGTCACCGGCACCGCGATGCCGACGACGACCCGACCGGCTACGGTCGCCACTCGTCCGGCAACTAGGGCCGGGCCGGTCGTCACGTCGGCTGCGTCAACGCCAGAAACGCGCCCAGGTCGATCAGCCCCGCGGGCGTGCTGGGCAGATACTCGGTCAGCGACCCCGAGCGAACGATGACAGCCGCATACTGGGCCCGGCTGACGGCTACGTTGAGTCGGTTCCTGTTGAGCAGGAACGACATTCCGCGCGGCACCACGTCCGCGGAAGAGGCCGTCATCGAGATGAACACCACCGGCGCCTGCCCGCCCTGGAACTTGTCGACCGTGCCAACCCGGACCCCGCCGAGCCCGCCGGCGGCCAACCGCCGGCGCAGCAGCGCCACCTGGGCGTTGTAGGGCGCCAACACCAACACGTCGGAAGCGGTCAGGGGCCGGGTGCCGTGCTCATCGGTCCACGGTGTGCCGAGCAGTCGATCGATCTCGGCGGCGATCGCCTCCGCCTCCTCGGGGCTCTCCGTCGAGTTGCCGTGGTGCCCTACGGTGAGCGTCCGCACGCCGGGCCGGTATCCGGCAAGGTGTCGGGCGGCGGTGCACTCGTGGGAATGCAGCCTGCCCTCGTAGGACAGGGCGGACACCGCGGCGCACACCGCCGGGTGCATCCGGTACGAGAGGTCGAGGAAATAGCCCCGCTCGTCGGCCAGCGTGCGCTGGCCGTCCACCAGCCAGTCGAGGGCGGACGTGTCAACCGGGTCGGGATGGGTTCCCTGGCTGACCTGCGGCAGCTGCTGGGGGTCACCGAGCAGCAACAGGTTCGCCGCAGCCGGCGCCACGGCGATGGTGTTGGCCAGACAGAATTGGCCCGCCTCGTCGATCACCAGCAGGTCCAGGCTGTCGCGCGGGACCCGATTGGCGTTGGCGAAATCCCATGCGGTTCCGCCCACCACGCAGCCCGCGGTGTCGGCGATGAATGCGGCGTAAGCGCCGCCGTCGATTTCCTGCCAGCGCGGGGCGCTGTGGTCGTTGCGTTTCTTCGCCACCCGCGCCGGCTCCAGCCCGGCGTCGATGACGCAGTCCAACAGGTTCTCCACCGCGGCATGCGATTGCGCCACGACGCCGACGCGCCAGCCGTGGTCGGTGACCATGCGCTGGATCACCCGGGCGGCGGTATGCGTTTTGCCGGTGCCCGGCGGTCCGTGCACCGCCAGGTACGACGAATCCAAATCCAGTACCGCGGTGTCGATGTCGGCTAAAGTGTCGGCGCCATGCGGCGGTGCGGTCCCGCTGCGTGTGCGGGGCGCGCGGCGCAGCAGGATGTCGGCGACGGCGTTGCGGGGTAGCTGCGGCAAGCCGGCCGCCACGGCGGCGGCCGTCGCCTCGATCGACTCGCGCAGTGCGGTCGTCGGAATCGGCGGGCCCGGGGTGAGCGCGAACGGGAGCTGGTGGAATGGCTTGCCGTCGTTGCCTACTCGCTCAACGATGGTCACCTCGGTGGGCAGCGCCGGATCGTCGGCCTCGACGACAGTGGCGCGTCCGGCCGCCCGCCGGTCGGGATCATCGGACATCCCCGGGGGGGCCGGCGGGTCGTAGAGCGCGAAGACGTCGGCCACCAGCTCCCCGCGTGCCAGCTCGCCGCGCAATCGGGCCCGCCGCTGCGGCTTGCGCGCGCGGGGCGGCGTGTTCCAGTCCACGCTGACGGACGCGTGCTCGGCGATGAAGACGTCCGTGTTGTCCGCCCACTCCTCGACGGGGAAGTTCAGCCGGTCAAAGTGGGCCCACCAGAACGGTTTGTCCTCGCGCCGGTGGTAGCCGCGCGCCGCGGCCAGCAGTGCCACCGCCGTCTGCTCGGGCGTGCGCTCACCGACGGCGGCGTCACCGGTGAACGCCGACAAGGTCACCGCCAACTGGTCACGGTCCTCGACCGTGTTGCCGCCCCGGACGGGCTGGGCGCCGACCGGTACGACGCCGGATTCGTAGGCGCGCAACATCAACCAGTTACGCAGTTCCTGGGTCGAGCGGCAGTCGTAGTGGTTGTAGTCCTCGATCTCCTTGAGCACGGAGGCGGCCTCGTCGCGTCGGCCGTCGGCCTGCAGTTCGCAGTACCGGGCGTAGGAGGTGATCGAACCGGTGGCCGTGGTCACGTCGCCGGCCCGCAGCTGCGCTCCCATATAGAGCGGTTCCAGCGCCTTCAGGCTGAACGACTCCGCACCCACGCGAATGCTCTTGCGCACCAACGGGTAAAGGTCTACGAGCGTTCCGCTGCGGAGCAATTCGTCAACCTGGTCCTCGCCGACCCCGTAGCGGCCGGCGAGCCGCAGCAGCGCGGTCTTCTCGTACGGCGCGTAGTGGTAGATGTGCATGTTCGGACGGCGCTTGCGGCGCTTGGCCACCATCGCCAGGAAATCGGTCAGCGCCTTGCGTTCGTCCACCCGGTTGTGCGCCCACAACGGACGGAACGTGCCGGCCGGCCCCGCTTCCAGGACGCCGAACAGGTATTCCAGACCCCACTCCCGCCCGTCGACAGTCCACAGCGGGTCGCCCTCGAAGTCGAAGAACAGGTCGCCTGGGTCCGGTTCGGGTAGCAGCGTCAGCGGCTGCGGGTCGACGATCTCGAAAAGATGCGTGCCGGTTTCGCGTTGGCGGACTTGAAGACTCGCCTGGGCGGTCAGTTTGCCGATCGCGCCGGACGAGATGTCCGCCACCGGGCCGGTGTGCCGGGCAAGCTCGGACACCGTGGTGATTCCGGCGTCGATCAACTTGTCTCGCTGGCCCACTCGCATGCCGGCGACCAGCAGCAGATCGTCGGTGGCCCGCAATTGCTCGGTGCACAACGGGCAACGCAAGCAGGCGCCCACGCCCTCGTCATCCCAGCGAACCGCGGCGCCCCCGGCGTGGTGCTCGTCGAGGAGCCGCTGCAATCGGGCGCGCTGAGAGCGGTAGACCGGAACGAGGTCGCGGACGCGGTAGCGCGCCGCCGTCCCGTCGCCCAGGTGCAGTTCGGCCTCGGGGGCCACCGCCACACCGGATGCGGCCAGCGCGTCGGCGTACGCGGCCAGCTGGAGCAGCGCGGTGACGTTGGCCGAACGGGCCAGCTTGGTGTCGATCACTCGGTAGTGCTCGTCGTCTCGCACCAAAAAGTCGGCGAAGCCGAGGAAGCGGCCGTCGAACATGGCCGCCTGATACACCGCGGGCGCGCCGCCGGCGATGGCGCGCCGGGTCGCCTCGGCGGCCGCCGCGAGGCCGGCGGGCGTGTAGGCCGGACGGCCGATGACCGCAACGCCATCGCCGAACTGCTCGCGCAGCCGCTCCAATTCGCGTCGCTCGTGCTCGTTCCCGAGGACAGCGGTCCGCGCGAGCAGATCGTCCTCGACCGTGGCGGCGGGTCCCCAGCCCAGCTTCGCGTCGAAATCCCGCAACAGGGCGTACTCACAGCGGGCTGCTGCGGCGAGGTCCGACGCGCTGTACACGATGCTGTCGCCGGTGACGAACACAGCAGCAACTGTAGGTGAGGGGACTGACGGAAAGGCGGGCTCAGTGACCCGGTGCGTTACCGATCAGCTCCACGCCGTTGCCGTTCCAGTGGAATCGCACATCGGTGTTCAACCCGTTGATACCGCTGGGGTAGGTCAGCGCCACCGTGTCGCCGGTGGTCTGCGACGCGTCGACGCCATTGAACCCGTAGGTGTCGGGGACCCCCTGCGGGATGAACTGCCCGAGATGGAACAGCACCGCCCGGGTGGTGGGGTTGACGGCGTTGGTGTTGGCCTTGATGATCACCGCCGACAGCTGGGCACACTGGTTGTAGTTGCCGGCCAGCGGCTCGGGGTTCCAGCCTTGCTGGCTGCGCGGGTCGCGCGGGAGCTCGGAGACCACCTTCGCGATCGTGGGGGAGACGAGGTTGACCGCGCACGGGTCCGCCGGCGCGGCGTTACTGCCGGGCGGCGCGGCGGCGCCGGAAGGCTGAGCCGGGGCGGTGATGGACGGGGTGTCCGTAGTCGTCGTAGCCTGCGGCGTCTTCGCGACCGTGGAGTCTCCCGAACCACAGCCGGTCAACGTCACGGCGATCAACGCGAGAGCTGCCGAGCCGGTCAGTGGCTCGGTACGGCGGGGTATCGACCACACATCGCGCACCGTACCGTCATCGCGCGCGCCGGTGTGACAGGCATGGCCGGGCCCGGCGCGGCTGTGCTCATGATCACGGGGCCAAGACCACGGGGCCCGATGGTGGTGACCCGCAGCGCTCAGGTCCGCTGAGCTCGCGATCACCACGGGGCCCGATGGTGGTGACCCGCAGCGCTCAGGTCCGCTGAGCTCGCGATCACCACGGGGCCGATGGTGGTGACCCGCAGCGCTCAGGTCCGCTGAGCTCGCGATCACCACTAGACTCCTTGGACGATGACCCTCCCGGACACCTCGCCTGAGGCTGCCTCTCCGACGTTTGCCGACCTGCAGATCCACCCCTCGGTCCTGCGGGCGATCGCCGACGTCGGCTACGAGTCACCCACGGGCATCCAAGCGGCGACGATTCCGGCGCTGATGGAGGGCTCGGACGTGGTCGGGCTGGCGCAGACCGGCACCGGCAAGACCGCGGCGTTCGCGATCCCGATCCTGTCCAAGATCGACGCCACCAGCAGGGCGACGCAGGCGCTGGTGCTGGCCCCCACCCGGGAGCTGGCGCTGCAGGTGGCCGAGGCGTTCAGCCGTTACGGGGCCCACCTCCCGAAGATCAACGTGCTGCCGATCTACGGCGGTTCCTCCTACACGGTTCAGCTGGCCGGGCTGCGGCGCGGCGCCCAGGTGGTGGTCGGTACCCCCGGCCGGGTGATCGACCATCTCGAACGCGGGACACTGGACCTGTCGCACGTCGACTACCTGGTGCTCGACGAGGCCGACGAGATGCTCACCATGGGCTTCGCCGAGGACGTCGAACGCATCCTGGCCGACACCCCCGAGTACAAACAGGTCGCCCTCTTCTCGGCGACCATGCCGGCGGCGATCCGCAAGCTCACCACCAAGTACCTGCACGATCCGCTCGAGGTCACCACCAAGGCGAAAACCGCTACCGCGGAGAACATTTCACAGCGCTACATCCAGGTCGCCGGTCCGCGCAAGATGGACGCGCTGACCCGGGTGTTGGAAGTCGAGCCGTTCGAGGCGATGATCGTCTTCGTGCGCACCAAGCAGGCCACCGAGGAAGTCGCGGAAAAGCTAAGGGCCCGAGGCTTTTCCGCGGCCGCCATCAACGGTGACATTCCACAGGGCCAGCGGGAGCGGACCGTCGCCGCGCTGAAGGACGGTGGCATCGACATCCTGGTCGCCACCGACGTGGCCGCGCGCGGGCTGGATGTGGAGCGGATATCGCACGTCCTCAACTACGACATCCCGCACGACACGGAGTCCTACGTGCACCGCATCGGACGCACCGGCCGGGCCGGGCGCTCGGGAACCGCTCTGCTGTTCGTCTCCCCGCGAGAGCGCCACCTGCTCAGGGCGATTGAAAAGGCGACGCGGCAAACGCTCACCGAGGCCGAGCTGCCCACCGTCGAGGACGTCAATGCCCAGCGGGTGGTGAAGTTCGCCGATTCCATCACCACTGCGCTGGGCCGTCCGGGAATCGAGCTGTTCCGCAAGCTGGTCGAGGACTACGAACGCGAGCATGATGTCCCATTGGCCGACATAGCCGCGGCCCTGGCGCTACAGTCCCGCGACGGCGAAGAGTTTCTCATGTCGCCCGAGCCGCCGCGCGAGCGGCGCGAGCGGCACACCGAACATCGCGAGCGTCCCGAAAAGCCAAGGCAGACTAAACCTTTCACCACCTACCGCATCGCGGTGGGCAAGCGACACAAGATCGGCCCCGGCTCGATCGTCGGCGCCATCGCCAACGAGGGCGGCCTGCATCGAAGCGATTTCGGCCACATTGCGATCGGCCCGGACTTCTCGCTGGTGGAGTTGCCGGCCAAGCTGCCCAAGTCGACGCTGAAAAAACTCGAGCACACCCGCATCTCGGGAGTGCTGATCAACCTTCAGCCGGACCGGTCGGCGACCAAGCCCCGCAGCCGGGACGGCGGAAAGCCGCGCAGGAAACACACCGGATGACCCTGTCCGAAGAACAAGACGCCCAGGGCGGACTCGAGCAGACCGCCCACGTCGACCGGGTCGCCTCCCTGACCGGAATCCGTGCCGTCGCTGCCCTTCTCGTCGTCGGAACCCACGCGGCCTACACCACCGGTAAGTACACCCACGGCTATTGGGGCCTGGTTGGCTCCCGGATGGAGATCGGCGTGCCGATCTTCTTCGTGCTCTCCGGCTTCCTGCTGTTCCGGCCTTGGCTGAAATCAGCCGCCACCGGCGGGCCGCCACCGTCGCTGAGTCGCTATGCGTGGCATCGGGTTCGGCGCATCATGCCGGCCTACGTCATCACCGTGCTGTTCGCCTACGTGCTGTACCACTTCCGCGAGGCGGGACCCAACCCCGGGCACACGTGGCTCGGCCTGGTGCGCAACTTGACGCTGACGCAGATCTACTGCAACGGCTACCTGGGGAAGTACCTGCATCAGGGCCTGACTCAGATGTGGAGCCTCGCGGTTGAGGCGTCCTTCTACCTGCTGCTCCCGTTGCTGGCATACCTGCTGTTGGTGCTCGTCTGCCGGCGGCGGTGGCAGCCGAGGTTGCTGCTGGGTGCACTGGCCGCGCTGACGCTGATCAGCCCGGCCTGGCTGATCCTCGTGCACACCGATCACTGGTTCCCCGACGGCGCGCGGCTCTGGCTGCCCACCTACCTTGCCTGGTTCCTCGCCGGGATGCTGCTGGCCGTGCTGCAGGCGATGCGCGTGCGCGGCTACGCGTTCGTGGCCATACCGCTGGCCACGATCTGCTACTTCATCGTCTCGACTCCCATCGCCGGCGCGCCCACCACGTCGCCTGCGACGCTGAGCGAGGCCCTGTTCAAGACGTGCTTCTACGCCGTGATCTCCGCGCTCGCGGTGGCGCCGCTGGCCCTGGGGGACCAAGGCTGGTACTGGCGGCTGCTGGCGACGCGGCCAATGGTGTGGCTGGGGGAGATCTCCTACGAAATCTTCCTCATCCACCTGATCACCATGGAATTCGCCATGGTCTACGTCGTCCGAGCCCACGTCTACACCGGCTCGATGCTGGGCCTCTTCATCGCGACGATGGCGCTGACCATCCCCTTGGCCTGGCTGCTGCACCGCTTCACGCGCGTGCGGACCTGAGCGCCCGGGTCGTCGGGTCCCGGTCTGACGAAACGGCCGCCTAGCGCCGGGCGGAAACCGGCGTGACGATCGGCACGACGAACTCTTCGATCATCGCCCGCTCGTCGGCGTCGTCTCGGCCCGGGAACTGCAGCAGCGAAGTGATCACTCGCACCACCCAGCGCGCCCGGCGCTCCACCACGGCGGCATCTTCCGGCCCGAGTGAGCCGACGAACGCGGCCGCGAGGGCGGTGATCACCTCGGACTGCCCGGCCACCTCGGCGCCGATCGGAGGCCGGGTGATGGCGAACCACGACGCCAACGCGCGGCTGCCGCGAACCATCCGCAGCGTGGCGGTGATGCTCGCGACGAGCCGTTCCCGGGGATCGTCGATGCCGCCGATCTGCTCCTTGATCGCGCGGCTGAGCCGACGGGTTTCGCGGTGCACGTAGGCGGTTCGCAGCGCCTCGCGGTTCTCGAAGTACCGGTACAGCGTCGCGCGGGAACAGCCGGCGGCCCTGGCGATGTCGTTCATGCCGATCGAAGCCTGGTCGCGCTCGGTATAGAGCTGCTCGGCCGCGTCGAGGATCCGGTCCGCGGCCGCTTCGGTGCGGTGCGTGCCCAGCCAGTCGTTCGGCATCAGCGCTTCACCCGGATCGGTACCGACAGTGGGCGCCGCACGTAGCTTCCCCCCGACCAGACGACCGCGGACTCGTCGACCTCGAAATCCGGGCAGCGGGTGAGCAGTTCGGTCAGGGCGACCCGGGATTGCATCCGCGCCGCCGCCGCGCCCAGGCAGTGGTGCGCGCCGTGGCTGAAGGTCATGATGTTGCGCGGGCGTCGCGTCACGTCGAGTTCGCCGGCGTCCGGACCATATTGGCGCTCGTCGCGGTTGGCCGACCCATACAGCAGGAACACTTTGCGACCGGCGGGGATGGTGGTGTCGCCGATCGTCACGTCGCGGGTGGTCGTGCGGGCCAATCCCTGCACCGGCGAGGTCAGCCGGAGCAACTCCTCGACCGCGTCGGGGATCAGCCCCAGATCATCGGCAAGCAGCCGGCGCTGGTCGGGGCGTTGATGCAGCAAAGGCATTGAGCCGCCGAGCATTCCGGTGGTGGTGTCGTTGCCGCCGGTGACCATGGTGAACGTGAACGCCAGCACCGACAGTGTGCCGGCGATATCACCGTCGGCGCCCACGCCGGCGGCCACCAGGTGCGAGATGGTGTCGTCCTCGGGCTCGGTCCGGCGGCGCTCGATCAAGGCGGTGAAGTAGGCCATCATCGACCCGACCGCATCACCCACCGTTTCCAGCGCCGCACCGATCCCGCCGTCCGCCGTGTTTCCCGCCACGATGGCCTCGGTCCAGCCGTCGAATTGTGCCCGATCTTCCTCGGGCACACCGAGATAGTGCGCCACCACCATCGAGGGCAGCGGTTTGAACAGCTCGGTGACGATGTCGCCGCCGCCGTTCGCGCGCAGCCGCTCGATGCGCTCGACGACGAACTCGCGCACCTTGGGCTCCACCGCCTCCACCTGTCGGGGAGTGAAGCCGCGCGACACCAGTTTCCGAAACTCGGTGTGCACCGGTGGATCCTGCATAACAAACGGTGGATTGTCCTGCAGCCCAATCATTTCCAGGTCGCCGTAATTGACGGTCAATCCCTGCGCGGAGGAAAACGTCTCGTGGTCACGGGCGGCGGCCCACACGTCGGCGTGCCGGGACAGCACGTAGTAGTCATGGTCGGGCCGCTTGGCCGGCACGACGTGGTGCACCGGATCGTGGTCGCGAAGCGCGCGGTACATCGGCCACGGATCCCGCCAGGTGTCGGCGGTCGCCAGCTCGAACTTGACCGGTGCGTTATGAGACATAACCGTGACCATGTCTCATTCGTACGACAGTCGTGGGGTAATGTCAACTGCCCTACCGCCGAGTGCCCGGCCAGCAGGGCAGTCGACATCGACCGCCCGGCCCGCCGGGCGATGAGTAGAGAACTAGATCCCCGCGCCCGGGTTGAGGATGCCCCGCGGGTCCAGGGCCTGCTTGATCCGCCGGTTGAGGTCCATCACCTCGGGCCCGAGATAGCTGGCCAGCCACGGCCGCTTCAACCGGCCGACGCCGTGCTCGCCGGTGATCGTCCCGCCGAGCCCGACGGCCAGATCCATGATCTCGCCGAAGGCGAGATGGGCCCGCTCGGTCATCGCAGCGTCCGCGGGGTCGTACACGATCAACGGGTGGGTGTTGCCGTCACCGGCGTGGGCGATCACCGAGATGGTCAGGTCACGCTCGGCGGCGATGCGCGCGATGCCGGTGACCAGTCTGCCCAGCGCCGGGAGCGGGACCCCGACATCCTCGAGCAGTAGCGATCCCTTCGCCTCCACCGCGGGGATGCAGAACCGGCGGGCGGCCACGAACGCTTCGCCCTCGTCGGGGTCGTCGGTCGAAAACACCTCCGTCGCACCGTGTTCGGCGAACACCGCGGCCATGATCTGGGCGTCTTCGCTGCCGGCCCCGCCGCGTTCGTCGGACCCGGCCACCAGCATCGCGGCCGCCCCCCGGTCCAGGTCCATGCGCAAGGTGTCCTCGACGGCGTTGATGGCCACCGAATCCATGAACTCCAGCATCGACGGGCGCAACCGCGCGGTGACCCCGAGCACCGCCTCGACCGCCGCCTCGACCGTGGCGAAGCCGGCCACCACGATGCTGGACGCGTTCTGCTTGGGCACCAGGCGCAGCGTTACCTCGGTGACGACGCCCAGGGTGCCTTCGCTGCCGACGAAAAGCTTCGTCAGCGACAGCCCCGCGACGTCCTTGAGCCGCGGGCCGCCGAGCCGGACCGCCGTGCCGTCGGCCAGCACCACCTGCATCCCCAGCACATAGTCGGTGGTGACGCCGTACTTGACGCAACACAAGCCGCCGGCGTTAGTGGCGATGTTGCCGCCGATGCTGCAGATCTCGAACGACGACGGATCGGGGGGATACCACAGGCCGTGCTCGGCGGCGGCCTTCTTGACCTCGGCGTTGAACAAACCCGGCTGGCACACCGCGGTGCGGGTGACCGGGTCGACGGTGATGTCGCGCATCTTCTCCGTCGACAGGACGATCCCGTTGTCCAGCGCCGTCGCCCCACCGGACAGGCCGCTGCCGGCGCCCCGGGTCACCACCGGAACCGCGTGAGCACATGCCCAGCGCAACACGGTTTGCACGTCCTCGGTGCACCGCGGCCGGACCACGGCCAACGGTTTGCCGGCCGACGGGTCGAACGCGCGGTCCTGGCGGTAGCCCTCGGTCACGGTCGGGTCGGTGACGACCATGCCGTCGGGCAGGCCGGCGATGAGCTCGGCCAGGACATCAGCGGTCACGGACCGATCCTACGGGCCGATCGGCGCTGTACAGTTGGGCGATTCTCCGAAAGGTCGGGTCAGAGATGTTCGGACGGCGAGATCTCAGCAAAGTCGGCATCCGTGCGTTTGCGGACGTCCTCTCCGCCGAGCAGTCGGCGATTGCCGTCACGATCGGCAACCCGAACCTGGTTAACAACACCGAAGTCCGTTGGAAGCTGCTTTTGCGGGTCACGCCGGACGCCGAACCGCCGTTCGAGGCCAGCCTCACCGCGCTGCTACCTCAGCTGAGCCCACCGCGTCCGGGCATGAGACTGCCGGTGCTCTACGACCCGAAGGACCACAGCCGCGTCCAAATGGACCGCCAGCCGGCCGCCACGGCCGATGTGGCAATCGACGCCGTGACCTCAGCCCGTCCCGACCTGGCGGGCGCTCAGGTCATGGGTATGCCGATGGCCGATGTCATCCGCCAAGCCATTGCCGATCCGACCGCATTCCGGGAGGAGATGATGCGGCGCGGAGCCGAGATGCAGCAGCAGGCGTTCGGCGCCATGGAGGCGGCGCAGACCCAACAGGGTGCAGACCCGATCGAGCGGCTCGAGAGGCTGGCCGCGCTGAAAGACCGGGGGCTGCTTACCGATGAGGAATTCGAGCAGCAAAAGCGCAAGATCCTCGGCGACTGACGGATCACAGCGGCGACTGCCGACTCGCCTCCAACTCCGGCGCGCGGTCCAACTCCCGCAGCGACGGCAGCCGTATGGCCAACAACCCGATCAGCAGAATCGGCACCGCCAGCGCCAGGAAGGTGACGTTCAACCCGGCGGCGTCGGCGAGCGGACCGGCCACCAGCAGGCCCAACGGCCCGGCGGCGTAGGTCAGCCCCGCCATCACCCCGACCACCCTGCCGCGCAGATGATGTGGCGCTCGGGTCTGCATGACGTAGTTGTAGATGGGCTGGATCGGCCCGTAGACCAGGCCGGTCACCGCGCAGAGCACCAAGATCACCGGCAGCGGTGGCAGGAACGCGATGCCCACCGTCGCCGCGCCGAAGGTCAGGGTCGCCGTCAGCACGGCCGTACGCCGCCGGGTGTATTTCGAGAGCGCCGCATAACCCAGCGCGCCCGCCACCCCGCCGACCGCGAGCGCCATCAGCGCCCAACCCAACTGGGCGGGCTGGTGCTGGTCGGCGAAATACTTTGGGAACAAAACACTTTCCATCGGCAGGTACAACGCGGTGACGGCCAGGTCGATCAGCCCGAGCGTCCGGAGCACCCGCAGACTCCAGACGAACCGCAGGCCTTCGACGATGCCGGAGACCAACCCGTCGGGGCGGGTCGCGTGGTGGGGCTTGCCGGTGCCCTCGAGCCGTAGCGCACCAATCGCCAACAGCGACAAGCCGAAACAACCCGCCGTGACCCACATGGTGTTGACGCCGCCGACCGTGGCGATCATCAAGCCGCCGATGCCGGGGCCCACCATGAAACCGAGGTTGAGGATCGCCTCGTAGAGGCTGTTGGTGCGGTCCAGCGACCAGCCCGCGCGGGCGGCGGCCTCGGGCAGCATCGACTGGCGCGCCGTTGCCCCGGCCGGGTCGAAGGCGGCCGCGCAGAAGGCCAACCCGGCCAGCTCGGCGACGTTCATCGCGCCCGCGCCGAACAGCCAGGCGGTCAGCGGGACGGCGCTCACCGCCGCGCCGGAGAGTGAGTCGGAAACGAGCGAAATCCGGCGGCGGCCGAAAAAGTCGACCGCGGTGCCGGCGACCAGGGTGGACAGCACCAGTGGCAGCGTCATGGCCGCGGCCACGATCGACGCGTCGCGCGCGCGGTCGTGATGCTGCAACGCCAGCCACGGAAACGCGATCACCGAGATGCCGGTACCGGCCGTCGCCATCAGCGTGGCGGACAGGATCAGAAACGCCGGGCCGCGGCTCGTATGGCTCATGAAATATCCCGGGGAGAATTTAGCCGTTGATTTGCGGCGGGACCACTGAATATTCGGGGCGTTCGGCCGGCGCCTACCGGCTGACTGCAGGATGTTCATGTGCTCGCTCACCCTCGTACCGGCCAGGCGTTTGATTCTCCAGTGGTTCCCGGCACCGGATGGCCGGGTGATCCGGCGACCCCGCAGACCACGGTGGCCGCCGACGCCGCACAGGTTGCCGCGCTCGCCCCGCACGCCGCGTCGATCCCCGAGCTCGACGCCCTGATCAGCGTCTGCCGGGCCTGCCCGCGGTTGGTCGAATGGCGCGAAGACGTGGCCGTCCTCAAGCGCCGCGCGTTCGCCGACCAGCCGTATTGGGGCCGGCCCGTTCCGGGCTGGGGGTCGGAGCGACCGCGGCTGTTGATCGTCGGGCTGGCGCCCGCCGCGCACGGGGCCAACCGGACGGGACGCATGTTCACCGGTGACCGGTCCGGCGATCAGCTTTACGCGGCGCTGCACCGAGCCGGGCTGGTGAACCAACCCACCAGCGTGGACGCTGCGGATGGGTTGCAGGCCAATGGGATTCGCATCGCGGCACCGGTGCGGTGTGCGCCCCCGGCCAACGCCCCGACGCCGGCGGAGCGCGACACCTGCTGGCCGTGGCTGGAGGCCGAATGGCGGCTGGTGTCCGATCATGTGCGCACGATCGTGGCGTTGGGCGGCTTCGCCTGGCAGATCGCGCTGCGCCTGCCGGGCGCGTCCGCCATGCGCAAACCGCGGTTCGGCCACGGGGTGGTGGCGCAATTCGCCCCTGGTGTGCGGTTACTCGGCTGCTACCACCCGAGCCAGCAAAACATGTTTACCGGTAGGTTGACACCAGCAATGCTCGACGACGTTTTCCGAGACGCGAAAAGGCTGGCAGGGATTAAGTGACTGACGTTCTGATTTCCGGCGCCAGCGTGGCCGGTGCAACGGCGGCTTATTGGCTTGGACGGCACGGTTATTCGGTCACCGTGGTGGAGCGCCACCCCGGGCCGCGGCCGGGCGGTCAGGCGATCGACGTGCGCGGGCCGGCGCTGGGAGTGCTGGAACGCATGGGGCTGCTGGCCGCCGCCCAAAAACGGAAGACACAAATTCGCGGCGCTTCCGTCGTCGACCGCGACGGCAACGAGCTCTCCCGCGACACGGAGTCGACGCCCACCGGCGGGCCCATCGACAGCCTCGATATCGAGCTCTTGCGTGACGACCTCGTCGAATTGCTGTACGGCGCAAGCCAATGGACGGCCGAATACATCTTCGATGACACCATCACCGGCTTGGAGGACGACGGCGCAGCCGTCAACGTGACCTTCGAACGTGCCCCTGCGCGCAGCTTCGACCTGGTCGTCGGGGCAGACGGGCTGCACTCGAACGTGCGCCGATTGGTGTTCGGCCCCGAGGACCAATTCATCGAGCGGTTGGGCACTTACGCGGCGATCTTCACCGTGCCCAATTTCCTCGACCTGGACTATTGGCAGACCTGGCATTACGGGGACTCCACGATGGCCGGGGTGTACAGCGCCCGCAACAACAGTGAGGCCCGGGCCATGCTGGGTTTCATGGACACCGACCTGCGCATCGACTACCTCGATACCGAGGCGCAGTTCGCCGAGCTGGAGCGGCGGATCGCCGACGACGGGTGGGTGCGTCCCCAACTGCTGGAATACATGCGCGGCGCACCGGATTTCTACTTCGACGAGATGTCTCAGATCAAGATGGATCGCTGGTCGAAGGGCCGGGTGGCGCTGGTCGGTGATGCCGGATATTGCTGTTCGCCGTTGTCGGGCCAGGGAACCAGCGTCGCCCTCCTGGGCGCCTACATCCTGGCCGGCGAGCTCGTCACGGCGGGTGATGACTACGAACTCGGCTTCGCCAACTACCACAAAGAGTTCAACGACTACGTCAAGCGCAACCAATGGCTGGTCGTCGACAACATTCCGGGCGGGGCGCCGATCCCGCAGGAGGTCTTCGACCGCATCGTCAGTTCGATCACGCTGAAGGATTACTCAATTACGAAGGACCACTGACGCCCGGGAACGTTCGCACGCCATCAGGCGTTGACGCGAACGTGCGTCTTTCCGTCCTTGATCTCGTCCCGGTGCGCACTGACCAGACGACCAGCGATGCGCTCGCCGCGACCGTGCAGCTGGCACAGGCCGCGGATCGCCTGGGTTTCACGCGCTACTGGGTCGCCGAGCACCACAACATGCCGTCCGTCGGCGCCACCAGCCCGCCGGTCCTGATCGCCTATCTGGCCGCGCAGACCACGCAGGTGCGGCTGGGATCCGGGGGTGTGATGCTGCCGAATCACGCGCCGCTGGCGGTGGCCGAGCAGTTCGCGCTGCTGGAGGCCGCCGCCCCGGGCCGCATCGACCTGGGCATCGGCCGGGCGCCCGGGTCCGACCCGGTGACCTCCTACGCGCTGCGTAGCGGCCGGGACGACCGTGACATCGAAAACTTTCCGGAGTATCTCGACGACGTGGCGGCGCTGATGAGCGCGCGCGGCGTGGTGGTGCCGCTGCGCTCGGGGGACTATCGCCTCAAGGCGACCCCGGCGGCGGCCGGTGAGCCGCGCCTGTGGCTGTTGGGCTCGTCGATGTATTCGGCACACCTGGCCGCCGCCAAGGGGCTGCCGTACGTCTTCGCGCATCACTTCTCGGGCACCGGAACCGAAGAGGCGCTCGAGCTCTATCGCTCCCGATTCAGGCCCAGCGCCCTAACGCCCGAACCGGTGACTTTCCTGACGGTGAACGCCGCGGTGGCCGAAACACGCGACGAGGCAACGGCATTGATGCTGCCCAACCTGCAGATCATGGCGAAGCTGCGCACCGGACAGCCCCTCGGCCCGGTGCCCCTGGTCGAGGAAGCGCAAGGCGCCGAGCTGACGCCACA
Source organism: Mycobacterium sp. 852014-50255_SCH5639931 (assembly GCF_001665605.1). Lineage (GTDB taxonomy): Bacteria > Actinomycetota > Actinomycetes > Mycobacteriales > Mycobacteriaceae > Mycobacterium > Mycobacterium paraffinicum. Next base: position 301,058 of record NZ_LZSV01000016.1, on the reverse strand, counting down.
GCAGGAGCACATCGTGCAGAGCGGGCTGCAACGGGCGGTCCTGGGTACACCGGCCGAGGCCGCCGACCAGTTGCGGGCGCTTGCGCAGCGGTTCGACGTCGACGAGGTGATGGTGCACCCGGTCGCCTCGGCCCGCCGCGGCACCGATCCGGCCACCGCGCCGGCACGGGTGCTGACCCTGGAGTTGCTGGCAAAGGAGTTGTTCTAACCGGTCAATCCGTCACAGCCGATCGCTCGGATCCGACGCCCGCGATCGCGCTCCTGGTCGTGATCCAGCGTTGCAGTTCGTCCGGCGGCAACGGCGCGCTGTGCACGAACCCCTGGGTGATGGTGCAGCCGTAGCCGCGCAGCGCACTCAGTGTTGCCTCGTCTTCGACCCCCTCGGCGACGAGGTCGGCGCCCAGGTTGTGCGCCAAGTCCACGGTGGACTGCACGATGGCAACCGATCGCGGGTCCTGGGCCAGCCGCGCCACGAATCGCCTGTCGAGTTTGAGCTCGTCGACCGAGACGTCCTGCAGGCGCGCCAGCGACGACCATCCGGTGCCGTAGTCGTCCAGCGAGATGCGAACGCCGAGAAGCTGCAGGGCGGCGACGGTGTTGCGGGAGCGGTCCGAGTCGACGAGGGCGCTCTCGGTGATCTCGACGATCAGCGCCTCGGGCGGTAGGCCGTGGACCCGAAGCAGTCGCTCGATGGTGACCGCGAGGTCGAGGTCGAGCAAATTCGTCGTCGACAGGTTCACCGCGACGGTCAGCGGAATGCCGTGGTCGCGCCAGGACCGAATCTGCTCGAGCGTGGCGTTGATGGTGCGATGGGCGACCGTGCGCATCAGACCGGCCCGCTCGGCGGCCGGAAGGAATTCCTCCGGCAGCAGCAACCCGCGGGTGGGATGCTGCCAGCGCAGCAGCGCCTCGACGCTGTGGACGGCTCCGTCGCTCGCATTCACCTTGGGCTGGTAGTGCACCGTCAACTGATCGCCATCGATCAGCGCGGCCCGTAGCTCCCCGACGAGGTTGGGGTCGTGGTCACGGTCAATCTCGAAGGCGGACTCGTACACCGCGATCCTGCTGAGGGCGGACTTGGCGTGCGGGATCGCCGCCTCGGCGCGATTCAACAGCTCTTGCGGATGGTCGCAATGATCCGGGTAGAGCGCGATGGCGATGGACGCATCGATCTGCACGCTGATGGCGTCGAGTTCGAATGGGATGCTGACACCTTCGAGCAACCGACCCGCCTGGGCGCGTGCGGCGACGAGATCCGATCCCTCACCGAGCAGGATGGCGAATTCCTCGTCGCTCACGCGCGCAAGCAGATCATCGCGACGAACGCTGTGCGCCAGTCGGTTTGCGATGTGCCACACCAGCTCATCGCCGAAGTGGCGACCGACGGAGTCGTTGATCTCCCGCAGCTTATTAAGATTCAGCAACAGCAGCGCACGATTCGACGACGTCCTGACGGGTGACGCGGAAGCCGACAGCTCGGTCAGCGCCGTCGCCAGCGATCGCCGATTGGGCAGGGTGGTCAATTCGTCCGTCATAGCCTGCTTGTGGCTTTCGGCCAGCATGCTGATATCCCGGAAGGTCACCGAGAATCGGGCGGCGACCGCAACGAGGCTCAGTGCGGCGAGCGTCGACGCGAGCCGCGAATCGTGCCCCAGGATGGCGACGCCCAGTGCTACGACGGTGCAGGTCACCGGAACCGCGTAGGAGCTGAGTCCACGCCGGGGCGCCGGCGCCGCCGACGACCATCGCGCCCAGCTGGCCATCGCCACCAGCAGCGACGAAGCCGGCCAGAGCGCGTCCAGCGTGGTGCCGACCCGGTATGAGCCCGCAGATGTTTGAAAGAGGTAGGCCGTGTCGGCGACCGCGAAGCCAACCAGCCCGACCACAAGAAACCCCCAGCGAAACTCGCTGCGCCAGCCGAGGATTGGCAGCATGCCGACGGCCAGCGCCAGCAGGACCAGATCGCCCCACGGGTAGACCAGACCCACCAGCACGGTCGCGGGTGTCCGTGCGGCGGCGGCATGCATGGGCCCGGCCCGCAGCGCCGCGGCCAGCGCGGCGACGGCCAACGCGCACACCAGGGAATCGAGTCGGATGGGCATCGGCACCCGCTTCAGACGCGATTGCATCAGCAGCAGAATCCCCGCATAGACGAACGGATAGAACGCCAGGTATTCGGGATCGGCAACCGAGGGCGAGTGGGCGTTCGGGACCCATAAGGCATAGGCGACGTCACCGAGCGCCGACAACGCCATGCCCGCCGCGATCAAAGACCACGCAAGGCGATCGGCCTTGAGGCGGTATGCGCGAACGGCGATCAACCCGGCCGCCAGCAGGTTCAACGCCGAGTACAGGGATTTGGCGAAAAAGACGCTGTGGCTGGCATCCGGGTGGAGGGCGCTGGTCGCGGTGAAGGCGACCACGCCAATCATCAAGAGGGCCAAAGCGATCCGGATCGCAGTCGGGGGCCACCGGATGCCGTCGATACCTTCCTGCGGTTGCACCGTCCCTACGTCAGCGGCCCGCCGGAGCATCGGTGCGGCACTCGGCTCAGCGACCTCCACTGCCGCCGGGGCGGGTCCAGCCAGCTGCGGGGTCGAGAGCGAGAGGGACAGATCCGGCACGAAGCTCCGAATGCATTGTCCACCTTCACGTTTAGCGGTGTACATGGCCAGGTCGGCATGCCTGAGGAGCTGCTCGACGCTGCAGTCCGACGATGCGGTGGCCACCGTGTAACCGACACTCGGTCGGACCGGTATCGGAACGCCATCGACCAGAATTGGGGCGTTGAACGCCTCGAGAACTCGATTCGCCGCCGCTTGTGATTCCTCGACGGACCCCTCGATGAGCACGGCGAACTCATCACCACCGAGGCGAGCGGTGACGCACTTTTCGTCCAAGGCGGCGGTGAGCCGCCCGGCGACCCGGATCAGCAATTCGTCACCGGCAGGGTGGCCGAGGGCGTCGTTGACCGATTTGAAGTTGTCGAGGTCGAGGCACAACACCGCTATGGGCGAAATTTCGCAGCTTCGCCGGGCGACGGTCTGCTCGAGCCGATCGAGGAAGTAGGCCCGATTGGCCAGCCCCGTCAGGCTGTCACGGAATGCTTCCCGCGCCACCTCGGACAGTAATCTCTGGTTCTCCATCAGCATGACGAACTGCCGGACGAGTACCGCGGCCACCAGGATCCCCAGCGCGATCAGCAGAGGTCCGTGCGCCATCAACCTGACCGCGCGGGTCAGCCCAACTGCGGCGGCCACCAGCAGCGGCAGGTACGGCAGCCACAGCCGGGTGCGCGACCGTATTTCGTCGTCACGCGCCCCCGGCACCGGGACCTCGTAGACGCTCGACAGCGCGGCGAGCGCGATCATGGCGAGCCCGCCCACTCTGCCGAGGTCCACGAGATCGCTGACCTGGTAGCTGCCGATCCCGCTCTTGAACACCATCGCGATGTCGGCAATGCTGATCGTCGTCACGCCCCCGGCCAGCAGGTTGCGGCTCGGCGGGTCGCCGCGACGAACCCGGGAAAGCATCAGGATCGCGGTCGTCAGCAGGAGGACGTCGTTGAAGACTTCGGCGACCGTCGTCGCCCGGGAGCCGCTGTCCTCGCGCAGCTGTTTGTCGAGGACGAAGACCCATGACACGACGAACAGCGACGTCGCCACGATGAGGCCGTCTAGCACCAGTCGCCGCGGGCTTTGTCGCGAGAAGCGCGACAACAGCACCAACGATGCATAGGCGCCGAACGGCCATAGCAACAGCACGATCTCCGCGGCGGCGGGATGGGTGGCGTGGGCCAGTTTCGGACGCACGTCGTACACGGCCCAGATGACCTCGCCCGCCGCCCAGCCCAGCTGGGCCGTCACCATTGCCAGCCATCCGGCCCTGTGCCGCCCGGCCGCCGACCGGGCCGCGTAGCCGGCACACCCCGCCCCGAACAGCAGGCAGACAGCCAGGGCGATTTCGTCGACCGGTCGGGTTGCGTAGGCGCCCTCCCAGCCGCCGATCGAGGACGCCACCACGAGCGCGGCCGCCAAACCGTATGCGCCGACGAAGAGCCAACCGAGGCGCGGGGGCAGCCTGAATCGACGCCATGGGTTTCGCGCCCAGGGATTCATACCCGCTCCAGCCGATCCCGCGCCGTTTGGTGAGCCATCGAGGAGTTCACCGCGCGCTAGTGGAGAATAAACCTCCGCGTCAGGTTCAGGGTCAACGTCGCGTGAGTACCACGACGGGAATCGGCCGCGAGGTCTTCTGCTGGTAGGCCGTGTACCGGTCGCCGTTGTTCTTATTGACGATCTGCCAGAGCCGGGAGTAATCGGGGTCGTCCGGCAGCACCGCGCGGGCGGTTACCGCCAAACGCCTTGGCCCGACATTGATTTCCACGTCCGGATGCTTGCGCAGGTTGTGATACCAGCCGGGGGCGCGCGGGTCGCCCCCCTTGGAAGCGACGATCAGGTAGTCGTCGCCGTCCCGGGCATAGGTGAGCGCCGCTGTTCGCGCCTGGCCCGTCTTGGCGCCCACGGTATGGAGTAGCAGGCTGGGTATCAGCAGCATGCGATGACCGATCCAGCCGTTCGTGCTGCGATAGACGGTGTCGTGTACGCGCAGAACCTGAGGCAGCAACCGCTGCTCGACCCAGGACGGAAGTGCCATCCGCCCAGTATTACTGGCTGGCGTCGATGCGGGCCAGGGCCGAGCGCAGGATTTCCGCGGTGGCGTCCCGGTCGGGGTCGCGCCGCAGCAGCATCCCCTTGGCGACCGACAGCTTGTCGCCGTTGCGCCGGGGCAGCACGTGCAGGTGGATGTGGAACACCGTCTGGAAGGCGGCGCTGCCGTCGTTGATCGCGATGTTGGTCGCGTCGGCCAACTCCGTCGCGCGGGCGGCGCGGGCGATCCGTTGGCCGATGGTGACCATCCCCGCCAGCGTCTCTGGTGGCGTGTCGGTGAGATCCACGCTGTGCCCCTTGGGGATCACCAGGGTGTGTCCGCGGGTGAATGGGCGGATGTCGAGGATCGCCAAGTAGTCGTCGTCTTCATAGATCCGGATGGCCGGGGCCTCCCCGGCGACGATCGCACAGAACACGCAGGACATGTCGCCCACGGTACTGGCCGGCCCGGTGCGGGGGATACGCTGCCGCAGTGGACGCTCGCGACGTGGCCTTTGCCGGCGCGGCCGCTCAGGCACGAATGCTGGCCGACGGCAAACTGACCGCGCCCGAGCTGCTCGAAATCTACCTGGAACGGATCGCGCGGCTGGACAGCCAGCTGCGCTGCTATCGCGTGGTGCTCTCGGACAGCGCGCGCTACGAGGCCGCCGTCGCGCAGGACCGCCTCGCCGCCGGCGAGCGGCTCCCGCTGCTCGGGGTGCCGATCGCGATCAAAGACGATGTCGACGTCGCCGGCGAGGTGACGACCTACGGCAGTGGCGGACATCGCACCGCCGCGACCTCCGACGCGGAGGTGGTCCGCCGGCTACGCGCCGCGGGCGCCGTCATCCTCGGCAAAACCAATGTGCCCGAGCTGATGATGTTTCCCTACACCGAATCGCTGACGTTCGGTGCGACCCGCAACCCCTGGAATCCCCGGCGCACTCCGGGCGGCAGCAGTGGCGGTAGCGCCGCCGCGGTGGCCGCCGGACTCGCTCCGCTGGCGCTGGGGTCCGACGGTGGCGGGTCGATTCGCATCCCGGCGATCTGGTGCGGCCTGTTCGGTGTCAAACCACAACGGGATCGGGTGTCGTTGGAGCCGCATGACGATGCGTGGCACGGGCTGAGTGTCAACGGCCCGCTCGCCCGGTCGGTGCTGGACGCGGCTCTTTTCCTCGATGCGACGTCGACCGTGCCGGGGCCCGAGGGGGAGTTCGTGGCCGCGGCGACGCGTCACCCCGGCAAGCTGCGAATTGCCTTGAGCACCAAGTCGCCAACCCCGCTGCCCGTCAGGATCGGCAAGCATGAACTCACGGCGGTCGAACAGGCCGGCGCGTTGCTGCGCGATCTGGGGCATGACGTGATCACCGCCGACCCCGACTATCCGCCATCGGCCATCATGACCAATTACCTGCCCCGCTACCTGCGCGGTATCAGTGACGACGCCGATTCACTGGCTCACCCTGAACGTCTCGAAGCGCGCACCCGCAACCTGGCGCGCGCCGGTTCGTTCTTCTCGGACCGCCGGATGACCGCCCTTCGCGACGCGGAGCCGGCGGCGGCCGCGCGGATCCAAGCGATCTTCGACGACGTCGATGTCGTCGTCACGCCCGGCAACGCGACGGGCCCATCCCGCATCGGTGCCTACCAGCGCCGCGGCGCGGTATGGACGCTGCTGGCGGTGGCGCAGCGGGTGCCCTACCAGCAGGTCTGGAATCTGACCGGACAGCCTGCGGCGGCCGTGCCGTGGGATTTCGACGGTGACGGCCTGCCGATCGCCGTGCAGCTGGTGGGCCGGCCGTACGACGAAGCGACGCTGTTGTCGCTCGCGGCGCAGATCGAATCCGCCAGGCCGTGGGCACACCGGCAACCGCCGGTGTCATAAGGGCTGCGCCTCATCGATTGCGCCGACCCGATCGATTGCGCCGACCCGCTTCGCCCGGCTTCGCCGCGCTCGCGATCGACGCGGTCATCGATTGCGCCGACCCGCTTCGCCCGGCTTCGCCGCGCTCGCGATCGACGCGATCTCGCGCCACGCGGCCAGTTTGGCACCCGGCCGGACGGCGTGGGCCGGGCTCGTCGACGGCAGCCGCCGGTACTCGACGCGCTCGTCGACCTCGGCGAGCCTGCGGTACAGCTCCGCGGCCTTGGCGCCGTTGAAGTAGACCCGCGCGATCGTTGGGTACCGCGCGAACAGTCCACCGAAGTCGTTGACCGCCAAGCTTTTCGGCTCGATTGACGCATCCGCGCTGCCGGCGCGGCGGCATGCGCGCAACACGTCCCAGAGGGCCACGCCCGCCGATTGCAGCGCGGCCAGCCGTGATTCGTACGGCGCCGTCGCGTCGAACCCGAACAGCTCGCCGGTGATCGGCCAGAACGCATTTCGGGGGTTGCCGTAGTACTGACCGACCGCCAGGGATTGTGCGCTCGGAAACGACCCCAGGATCAGGACACTCGCGTGCTCATCGACGATCGGCGGGAATCCCCGCAGCAGTGGTGCGCTCATCGCTCTCCATCATGGCTCGCGATCGACGCCCGTTGTACGTTGGCGAAGTGGACGAGGACCTGCTCGACGGACTTGAGGGCAGCGCACGCGCCGAACGGGCCGAATTGGTGGAGTGGCTGCTCGAGCAGGGCATCACGCCCGACGAGATCAGGACGACCAATCCGCCGCTGTTGCTGGCAACCCGCCACCTCATCGGTGACGACGGCACCTACGTGTCGGCCCGGGAGATCAGCGAGGCCCACGGCATCGACCTCGGGCGGTTGCAACAGATCCAGCGCGCGATCGGTCTGGCCAGAGTCGACGACCCCGATGCGGTCATCCACATGCGCGCCGACGGTGAGGCCGCCGCCGCCGCCGAGCGTTTCGTCGAGCTGGGCCTCGATCCCGAGCAGGTGGTGCTCGTCGTCCGGGTGCTCACCGAAGGCCTGTCACGCGCTGCCGAGGTCATGCGCTACTCGGCGCTGTCGGCGATCATGCGGCCCGGGGCCACCGAACTGGAAATCGCCAAGGCGTCAAAGGCATTAGTCAGCCAGATCGCGCCCGAACTCGGCCCGCTGCTGCAGCACATGATGTTCATGCAGCTGCGCCACATGATGGAGACCGAAGCGGTCAATGCCGCCGAGCGCGCCGCCGGCCAGCCGCTGCCGGGAGCGCGTCAGATCACGGTGGCCTTCGCCGACCTCGTCGGCTTCACCCGGATCGGCGAAGCGGTGTCGGCGGAGGAGCTGGGCCACCTGGCCAACCGGCTGGCGGTCCTGGCCCGTGACATCACCGTCCCGCCCGTGCGATTCATCAAGACGATCGGCGACGCGGTCATGTTCGTCTGCCCCGACCCGCTGCCGATGCTCGACGTCGTGGTGAAGCTCGTGGACACCATCGACACCGACGCCGACTTTCCTCGGCTGCGAGCGGGGGTGGCCTCCGGCATGGCGGTGAGCCGGGCCGGTGACTGGTTCGGCAGCCCGGTCAACGTCGCGAGCCGGGTCACGAGTGTGGCGCGCCCCGGCACAGTGCTGGCGGCGGACTCGGTCTGGGAGGCGATCGGCGACGCCGGCACATTCGATGGGTCGTTCGCCGGTGCCCGCCGCCTCAAGGGCATCAAGAACGAGGTCAAGCTCTTCCGGATCCGCCGCGGGGACGGTTCTGGCGGTGACTGACCGGGAAATCCTGCGGACATGGGCAGGCCCGGACGACGCTAGGGGGCGTTGGGCTCCGTCATGCGCGGGTCCTACGCGGCCGGTTTTCTACCCTGACATCCGGCGCTTGAGAATTGGTCGTTTCCGGGCCTGCTTCGCTACCAAAAATACAACTTTGAACTGCCCATATCAACGGGTTGGCCGCACTTGAACGCACCTTTCGCGCGCGGCCCGGCGCTGGGGTTGCGTTCGCCGGCGGTGAACGCCATTCCATTACCGGTGCAACGATGTAATCATGTAATTATGAAATCGCACCACGCCCACGGCCGGCGCTACGGCCGCCCCGGCGGCTGGCAGCAGGCACAGCGACCCGACGCGAGCGACGCCGCCGAATGGTTCGCCGGGCGCCTGCCCGAAAGCTGGTTCGACGGCGACCCGACGGTCATCGTCGACCGCGAAGAAATCACGGTCATCGGAAGACTGCCCGAACCGCAGGGCTCGGAGAGAGAGACCGAGGCGCGCGCGGAAGGACGCGCATCGCGGTTCCGCGAGGAAACCCGTTCGGAGCGAATGCGAATCGCCGACGAGGCGCAGGATCGCTACGGTCGCAAGGTCTCCTGGGGGGTCGAGGTCGGCTCCAGCACCGGCGCGGAGCGAATCCTCTTCACTCACATCGCAGTACCGGTGATGACGCGCTTGAAGCAACCGGAACGGCAGGTGCTCGACACATTGGTTGACGCCGGCGTCGCCCGGTCCCGCGCGGACGCGCTCGCGTGGTCGGTCAAGCTCGTCGGCGAACATGCCGAGGAATGGTTGGCCAAGTTGCGTAGCGCCATGTCGGCAGTCGACGATCTGCGCGCCGAGGGCCCCGACCTTCAGTCGTAATTCAAAGGTGCAGCGCGGCTGCGGATTTGGATCCGCTCAGCCACCGTAATTGGTCCACCAGGTATGCAGGTCCTCGATGGCCGGGGGGTCCCCGTAGACGTCACAGAGCATGAGTTTCGCCTCGTTGGTCCATATCACGTTGGGGTGGTCCTTATAGGTGCCGCACGCGATCATGCCCGCGGTCACCGACGGCGTGCTGTCGTGGTGCCAGCCATCCGGTGACGCCCCGGCTCCGGGACAATTCATCAGCTGCACCGCGGCGACGTCGTCGTCGAACGCCTTCTTGAGCACGTTCGCATCGGCGAACAGGCCGTAGACCGCGCGGGATGGGCCGCCCTGATTGGTGTTCTGGTCGCAGTCGACCATGGCCAGCGCATTCACCCAAATGCTGTTGGACTTAGGGGTCGCGGGCGTGCAAGCGCCACTGGGATACCCGGCGGGCAGCATGCCCAGCAACTTGCTCTGCGCGTTGGCGGGCCGGGTGGTTGTCGTGGTGGGGACGGTCCTGGTGGTGGTGGTCGTCGTCGACGTGCGGTTCGCCTGCGGACTGTTGTCGTCGCCTCCCATGAATATCGCGATGCCCACGGCGGCCAGCACGACGACGATCACCAGCGCGGCGACCGCGGCGACGATGGGCCAGGGGTTGCGTCGCCTCGGTGGGGGTTGATTCCAGGCGGGTGGGCCGCTGAATTGTTGTGGTGCACTGCCCCAATTGGCGTTGGCGGCTTGGTAATAGGCGGGCGTGACCGGGGGCTGGGCGGCGGCAGGGATGGGCCCGCTGTCGGGCCGCCAGGGCGGGGCGCCTTGCGCGGGAACCGGAGTCGAGCCGGGCGCCGGGGTGGGTGTCGGTGAATTCTGGCCCGGCGACGGTGGCGGGGTAGTGGCCGCCCGACCCGGTGGCGGCGGGGGAGGCGCCATGACGGTGCCCGGCAGGGTGGCTTCTTGGCTGCGGCGCAAGATCGTGGCGGCGTGGTCTTGGTCGGGGTCGCTGAGTGCGTCGTGAGCGGCCAGGGCCAGGTCGCCGGCGCTGGCGTAGCGGTCCTCGGGTTTCTTGGCCATCCCGCGGGTGACCACCGCGTCGAAGCCCTTGGGGATGCCTGGGCGCAGCGCGGTGGGCTGGGGGATGGGGTTCATGGTGTGGGCGGTCACCAGTGCACCCGCGCTGCTGGATGTGTAGGGCGGCGAGCCGGTGAGGCATTCGTAGAGCACGCAAGCCAGCGCGTAGATGTCGGCGCGGTAGGTGACTTCGGCATTGGAAAACCGTTCGGGCGCCATGTATTTCCAGGTGCCGACCGCGGTGCCCAACTGGGTGAGCTTCTCGTCGGTGGTGGCGCTGGCGATGCCGAAGTCGACCAGATAGGCGAAGTCGTCGCGGGTGACCAGGATGTTCTGCGGTTTGACGTCGCGGTGCATCACCCCGGCGGCGTGGGCGGCATCGAGCGCCGAGGCGATCTGGGTGATGATGGCCACCGCGCGCGGCGGGGCCAGCGGGCCAAAGCGTTTGAGCACACTGTCTAGGTCGGTGCCCTCGATCAAGCGCATCTCCAAGAACATCTGCCCATCGATTTCGCCGTAGTCGTGGATGGGCACCACGTGCGGCTCCTGCAAACGACCGGCGGTGCGGGCTTCACGTTTCATCCGCTCCCGAAACACCGGGTCCTTGCTGAAGGTCTCCGAGAGCAGCTTGACCGCCACCGTCCACTCCTTGACGGTGTGCTCGGCCTCGTAAACCTCCCCCATCCCACCCCGGCCCAGCAGCCGCTTTAGGTGATAAGGCCCAAATTCCGTCCCCGCCCGCGAGACCTGCTCGTCACTCATCGCCGATCCTTCACACCCAGCCACCACACCATCGACACCCAACAATTGCCGGGCGCACGGGTCAGCCGCAACCCCATGACCCAGCAACCATGACCGTAAGCCTCCGCCCAGTCCGACGCACGACAATCACGCGATTAGCCCGGCGCCCTCGGCGCGATGAAGCCCGGCCGAATGGCTAGCTCTCGCCGTCCGCCGCGATCTGGAACGTGAATTCGTGGTCGCAGATGCGGACGTGGTCGCCGTCGCGCAGCGTGGCAGCGGAGCGGATTCGCTCATGCTGCACATGCACCCCGTTGGACGAGCGGAGGTCGTTGATGATGAAGCTGGTGCCCGTGTCGACGATGACCGCATGGTGGCGGCTGACTTTGGGGCTGTCGAGGACGATGTCGTTGTCGCCGAGCCGCCCGATGCGGGTCGCCGCCGCTCGCAGCGGATAGCTGCGTCCCGAGAGCTCGTGCAGATATGCGATGGCCTGCTGGCCGGACACCATCGTGTGCTGTTCGAGGACAGTGACCGTATCGACGGCGGCGGTCTTGGCGGTTCGCTTCACGTCTAGCGGTTCCTGCCGCAGGATCTGCTCATTGAGCGACCGCAGTGTCGGTCCCGGATCGATTCCCAGGTCGTCGGCCAGAGTGGTTTTGACGCGGCGGTAGGCGGCCAACGCGTCCGATTGGCGGTCGGTCAGGTAGTAGGCCGTGATCAATTGGGCCCACAGCGGCTCGCGGTAGGGATGTTCCGCGGTCAGCACCTCCAGCTCCGTGATCACGGCGAACGCACGCCCGCAAGCGATTTCGGCCTCCGCCTTCGCGCCATGGACCAGGATCTTCTCCTCGACAAGGGAAGTGGCGAAGGTGTCGACGAACTGGAACTCGCGCAGGTCCTCGAGCACTGGCCCCCGCCACTGCGCCAACGCCGCCGCCAAGTGCTGGCTGGCCTCTTCGAATCTGCCCGTGGCTGCGGCATGCACGCCCGCCGTCTTTTCGGCGATGAACCGCCCAAGATCGCAATCGTTTTCGGCGATGTTGAGCCGGTATCCGGGAGGCGCGGCGGCCAATACCGCCCGCGGGTCGATGCCGGCGCCGCTGAGCAGCTTACGCAGGTTGGACACGTAGGAATGAATGCTGGCCCGCGCCCCCGACGGCGGCTCGTCGTCCCACAGGGCCGTGATGAGCCGGTCCACCCCCACCGGACTGTTGCGGTTCATCAGCAGCATGGCCAGCACCGCCCGCTGTTTGGGGGTGCCCAGGGGCACCAGCGTGCCGTCGACGCGCATCTCCAGCGGTCCGAGCAGGCCGAGTTCGAGACGCTTGTCCACCATCGGCTATCGGTCCTTCCGGTCACTACCTTTGCCATTCTGCTGCAATCCCCACGGGGCCGACGCAATGACACTAACTTTTGGCACCGGGAGTGAAATGCGTTCCCCGCGACGCGATTGCGGCCAGGCCGTGCCGCGGGATCTCGCGCTAGGCCCGTGTCATGGCGTAGTAGGCGCCTTGACGGGCCAACAACTCGGCGTGACTGCCTTGTTCAACGATGCGGCCCGCCTCGACCACCACGATGCGGTCGGCGTCGCGGATCGTCGAAAGGCGGTGCGCGATAATGAAGCTCGTCCGATCCCGGCGAAGCTCGGACATGGCCCGGGCGATGAGTGCTTCGGTGCGGGTGTCGACCGAGCTGGTCGCCTCGTCCAGGATCAGTAGGCGCGGCCTGGCCAGGAATGCGCGCGCGATGGTGATGAGCTGCTTCTCGCCGGCGCTGATATTCCCGCCCCCGCCGCTGACGCGCGTCTCGTAGCCGGCCGGCAGGGTGTGCACAAACCGGTCGACGTAAGCCGCCTTGGCGGCGTCCACCACCTCGTCCGCACTGGCCTCGGGCCGCCCGTAGGCGATGTTCTCCGCGATCGTCCCGTCGAAGAGCCACGTGTCTTGCAAGACCATGCCGATCCGGGACCGCAGCGACTGCCTGCTGACGGTGGTTATGTCGATCCCGTCGACCAGGATCCGGCCGGAACCGACGTCGTAGAACCGCATGAGCAGGTTCACCAACGTGGTCTTGCCGGCGCCGGTGGGTCCGATGATCGCGACCGTGGTTCCCGGTTCGGCGACCATCGACAGGTCGTGGATCACCGGGGTGTTCGGGTGGTAACCGAAGCTCACGTGCTGGAACTCCACCCGTCCGGCCGGGCATCCGTCGAGCCGCGGCAGGGCGGGCTCGGGGTCCGGCGATTCCTCGGGCTCGTCGAGCAGATCGAACACCCGCTCAGCGCTGGCCACCCCGGACTGCAGGGTGTTGTACATCCCGGCCACCTGGCTAAGCGGGGCGTTGAACTGCCGGACATATTGGATGAAAGCCTGGATACCGCCGAGAGTGATGTGGCCGGTGGCCACCTGCAGGCCGCCCACCACGGCGACGGCCACGTAGCCGAGGTTGCCGATGAATGCCGTCGCCGGTGCCACCAGGCCGGAGAAGAATTGGGCGCCGAAACTGGCCTGATAAACGTCGTCGTTGCAATCGCGGAAATGCTTGCGCGCAACGGCCTGGTGGCCGAACGTCTTGACCACCGTGAAGCCGCTGTAGGTCTCCTCGATGTGCGCGTTGAGGCGACCGATGCTCGTCCACTGCGCCACGAACAGCCGCTGCGCGCGCCGCGCGATCGCGCGCGTCGCCACCAACGACAGCGGCACCGTCGCCACCGCGATCAGGGCCAACAGCGGCGAGATGGACACCATCATCGCCAGTACCGCCACCACTGTCAGGATCGACGTCACCAGCTGGCTGATGGTCATCGACAGCGACGACTGCACATTATCGATATCGTTGGTGACCCGGCTCAGCAGCTCGCCGCGTTGGCGCCCATCGAAGTACGACAGCGGCAGCCGGTGAATCTTGTCCTCGACGTCGGAACGCAGCGCGACCATGGTGCGTTGCACGGTGACGTTGAGCAGCCGCGCTTGCGCCCAAATCAGCAGGGCCGAAATCAGATACATGCCCAGCGCCAGGGCCAAGGTCCGGGCCACCGCGCCGAAGTCCACGCCCTTGCCCGGCACCACATTCATCCCCGACAGTAGGTCGGCGAAGGTGCCCTCGCCCCGGGCACGGGCCGCGGCGACGGCCTGCGCCTTGGTGATGCCTGCGGGGAGCTGTCGGCCGAGCACGCCGTTGAACAGCAGATCCGTGGCGTGCCCGAGGATTCGCGGGACGACGACCCCGATCGCCGTCCCCGTGATGCCCAGGGTGATTACCGCGATGCTCAGCCGGCGTTGCGGCGCAAGCCGTTTCACCAGCCGGGCGGCCGAACCCCAGAAGTCGCGCGACCGCCCGGCCGGGGCCGGGGTCAAGCCTCGGGTGGCCGCCACGGTCATGGCGCGCCCCCGACACGACCCGATCGCAGGGCGCTCACCGACTGCGAGTCGGCGAACTCCGCGTAGGTGGCGCAGTCGGTGAGCAGCGATTCGTGCGTGCCGGTGCCCACCAGCTTCCCGCCGTCGATGACGATCACCTGGTCGGCCTGGGCGGCGGTCGAAACCCGTTGGGTGACAACGATGACGGTGGCGTCGCCCGCTATCTTCGTGAGCGACGCCCGCACCCGGGCGTCGGTGTGCACGTCGAGAGCCCCGAACGAGTCGTCGAAGAGGTAGATGCTCGGGCGGCGGATGACCGCCCGCGCGATCGCCAGTCGCTGCCGCTGACCGCCGGAGAAGTTGATTCCGCCCTGGGCCACCCGCATTCGCAGCCCGTCATCGTGTGCGCGGACGAATCCCTCGGCGTCCGCCACCCGCAACGCTTCCCACATCTCGTCGTCGGTCGCGTCCGCCTTGCCGTAGCGCAGGTTGTCGGCCACGGTCCCGGAGAACAGGTAGCCGCGTTGAGGAACCAGTCCGATCGCGGACCAGAGCCGCTCTGTGTGGTAATCGCGGACATCGACATCGTCGACCAGGACGGCGCCGCCGGTCACGTCGTAGAGCCGGCAGATCAGCGACACCAGCGTCGACTTGCCCGACCCGGTGCTACCGACGATGGCCGTGGTGGTGCCGGGCCGTGCCGTCAACGAAATGTCCTGCAGCACCGGGCGGTCGGCGCCCGGATAGGTGAACGTCGCACCCGCCACGCGCACCACCCCGGCGATCCCGCCGCCCGGAAACACCGGCCGCGTCGGGTCGGTGACCGCGGCCTGGGTGGCGAGCACCTCGGTGATCCGTTCGGCGCACACGGACGCTCGCGGCAGCACCACCAGCGTCATGGTCGCCATCAACACCGCCATGAGGATCTGGGTGAAGTAAGCGAGAAAGGCGGTCAGTGAGCCGACCTGCATTTGGCCACGATCGATGCGCAACCCACCGAACCAGATCAGCGCGACGCTGGACACGTTGACGGTCAGCGTGGTCACCGGCAGCATCACCGCCTGCCAATTGCCGGCGGTCAGCGCGGTGTTCGACAGGGCGGCGTTGGCGCGGGCGAATCGGTCGCGCTCGTAGGCTTCGCGGGCGAACGCCCGCACGACCCGGACGCCGGAAAGCTGGTCGCGCATCACCCGATTGATGCCGTCGATCAGGCCTTGCATCCTGCGGAACAGGGGCAGCATGTGCGACATCACCCAGTAATTGGCCACGGCCATGATGGGAACGCTGACCAGCAGCAGCCAGGTCAGCGCCGCCTCCTGGTGGATGGCCATGAAGATTCCGCCGATGCACATGATGGGCGCGGTGACCAGCACGGTGCTCGATATCTGAACCAGGTACTGGATCTGGCGGACGTCGTTGGTGCTGCGCGTCAACAGCGTGGGCGCGCCGAAGCGGGCGGTCTCATGCTCGGAGAAGGTGGTGATGTGGTCGAAGATCGCGGCACGCAGGTCGCGGCCGAAGCCCATCCCGGTCCGCGAGCCGAAGTACACCGCCGCGACCGCGCACAACGCCTGCAACCCGGTGACCGAAAGCATCACCACGCCGAGCCTGACGATGGTGGCCGTGTCGCCCTTGGCGACGCCCTCGTCGATTATCGCGGCGTTGACCGTCGGCAGGTACAGCGAAGCCAGCGTGCTGGTCAGCTGGAGCGCCATCAGCACTGCGACCAGCCGCCGGTACGGCTGGATGTACTGGCGCAGCAGTGCCAGGAGCATTTCGTAAGGGTCGCATACGGCGCGTCCCGCGGTGGGCAGCAGCCGCCGGATGGCCCAACCCGCGTGGGGGCGACTGAAACGCCTGCTCAGGCGCGTCGGTGGTTGACCCGCTGAGCTGCCGCTACAGTGCATCGTGTGGACCGGCAGCAGGCTGAGCAAAAGCAGGGTAGCGGTGCGGCGTAACTCGAGGGCGCTGGCCGGTGCGGCGTTAGCCTTGGCGATCCTGGTCCCCGCGGTTGCGGCGTGCTCCGATTCGGGGGGCAACAAACCGGGGGCGACGTCGTCGACGGCGCCGGGAAATTCGGAGGGACACCATGGGCCGATGTTCCCCCAGTGCGGCGGCATCAGCGATCAGACGGTGGCCGAGCTGACCAAGGTAACCGGCCTGATCAACACCGCCCGGAACTCCGTTGGCTGCCAGTGGCTGGCCGGGGGCGGCATCCTCGGTCCGCACTTCTCCTTCTCCTGGTATCGCGGCAGCCCGATCGGACGTGAGCGCAAGACCGAGGAACTCTCGCGCGCCAGCGTCGATGACATCAACATCAACGGACACGGCGGCTTCATCGCGATAGGAAACGAGCCGAACCTCGGTGACTCGCTATGCGAGGTGGGCATCCAGTTTCAGGACGACTTCATCGAGTGGTCGATCAGCTTCAGCCAAAAGCCGTTCCCGCCGCCATGCGACATAGCCAAAGAATTGGCGCGTCAGTCGATTGCGAACTCCAAATGACCAGAAGAAGCGTGCGCGTCGTGGTAGCCGTCTTGATCGCGGCGTTACTGGTGTTGACCGGATGTTCGAGGTCCGTCGCCGGCAACGCCGTGAAGGCGGGCGGCCCCACGCGCAACAACAACTCCCAGCAGCAGTATCCGAACCTGCTCAAGGAGTGTGAGGTGCTCACCAGCGACATCCTGGCCAAGACCGTGGGTGCCGACCCGCTCGACATCCAGAGCACGTTCGTCGGCGCCATCTGCCGGTGGCAGGCGGCCAACCCGGCCGGGTTGATCGACATCACCCGGTTCTGGTTCGAGCAGGGCAGCCTGAGCAATGAACGCAAGGTCGCAGACTTCCTGAAGTACAAGGTCGAGACGCGCAATATCGCCGGGATCGATTCGATCGTGATGCGCCCGGATGACCCGAACGGCGCATGCGGAGTAGCCAGCGACGCGGCCGGAGTGGTCGGGTGGTGGGTCAACCCCCAGGCTCCCGGCATCGACGCCTGCGGTCAGGCCCTCAAGCTGATGGAGCTGACGCTGGCCACGAACTCGTAGTTCAGCGCGGCACCTCGAAGCCGATCAATGCCGCGCGGCCGAGTTCGAGGTCTTCCCATCCGGACGGCACGGCCAGCACCGCGATCGCCGACGTCGGGAACTTGGCCGAAATTCCCTCGGCCGCAGTGGCATCGGTGCCACTGCCGGCCAGGCCGAGGGCGAGGGCGGACATCGTCGGCTCATGTCCGACGACCAGCAGCGTCTTTACGTCGTCCGCGACGGTGTTGATCTCCTCGATCATGGTGCCGGGTGTGGCGCCGTACAGCCGCTCGCTATACCGCACCGGGGCATCGATGCGCGTGTTGGCCAACGTCTCCCGGGCACGCGTCGCGGTGGAGCACAGGACGGCGTCGACGGCGGGCGCGTTGGCGCGCAACCAATCACCGGCGAGTCCGGCCTGCTTGATGCCGCGGGAGGCCAGCGGCCGGTCGTGGTCGGTGACCCCCGACGGGTAGTCGGATTTCGCGTGGCGCATCAACAGCAACGTGCGCTGGTCTTTCACGGGAGCCACGCTAACCCCTATGCCGCGTCGTCGTCATCGTCCCCGTCACGCAGGAGCTTTTCTCCGGTGGTGGAAGGTGTTGGTGCGGGGTCCGCTCGGAGACCTGCCGGGCGAGGTCCCGCGTCTTGTCGGTGCGCGGACTTAAGCTCGCAATGCCCTGGTAACCACGCAGTTCGAAAGGGGGTCACCGCCATGCGATTCCTGCACACCGCCGACTGGCAGCTCGGCATGACCCGGCATTTCCTCGCCGGTGATGCCCAGCCGCGTTACTCCGCGGCCCGCCGGGATGCGGTGGCCGGATTGGGGGCGCTGGCGGCGGAGGTGGGTGCCGAGTTCGTCGTGGTGTCCGGTGATGTCTTCGAACACAACCAGCTTCCCCCGCAGGTTGTCGGACAGTCCCTGGAAGCCATGCGCGCCATCGGGATTCCCGTTTACCTGCTGCCGGGCAACCACGATCCGCTGGACGCATCCTCGGTCTACACCAGCGCGCTGTTCACCGCCGAACGTCCCGACAACGTGGTGGTGCTCGACCGGGCCGGTGTGCACGAGTTAAGGCCCGGGCTGGAGATCGTCGCCGCGCCATGGCGGTCCAAAGCCCCGACGACCGACCTGGTCGCCGAAGTCCTCGAAGACCTGACGCCGGAACCGGGCACCCGGATCCTGGTCGCCCACGGCGGGGTCGACGTTCTGGACCCCGACCGCGATAAACCCTCCCTGATTCGGCTCGCCGCGCTCGACGACGCGCTGGCGACCGGCACGGTGCACTATGTGGCGCTGGGGGACAAGCATTCCCGCACGCACGTCGGCAACAGCGGCCGGGTCTGGTACTCCGGCGCGCCCGAAGTCACCAACTTCGATGACGTGGAATCGGACCCAGGCCACGTCCTCATCGTCGAGATCGACGAAGCCGATCCGCGCCGCGCCGTCACGGTCGAATCCCGACATGTCGGCCGCTGGCGGTTCGTCACCATGCACCGACAGGTCGACACTCGCCGCGACATCGCCGACCTCGACGTCAACTTGGACTTGATGACCGAAAAGGACCGCACCGTGGTGCGGTTGGCGCTCACGGGGTCGCTGACGGTCACCGATCGCGCCGCGCTGGATGCTTGCCTGGACAAGTACGCGAGGTTGTATGCCTGGCTCGGCCTGTGGGAACGCCGCACCGACCTGGCGGTCATCCCGGCCGACGGCGAATTCAGCGATCTCGGTATCGGGGGATTCGCCGCCGCGGCGGTCGACGAGTTGGTGGCGACCGCGCGCGAGGCCGACTCGGAGACGGCGGTCGACGCGCAAGCGGCGCTGGCTCTGTTACTGCGCCTCACCGATAAGGGCGCCGCATGAAGTTGCACCGCCTGACCCTGACGAATTACCGCGGTATCACGCACCGGGAGATCGAGTTCCCCGACCATGGCGTCGTCGTGGTGTGCGGCGCCAACGAGATCGGCAAGTCATCGATGGTCGAAGCCCTGGACTTACTGCTGGAATCCAGGGACCGCTCGACGAAGAAGGAAGTCAAGCAGGTCAAACCCACTAACAGTGATGTCGGCTCCGAGGTAAGCGCCGAATTAAGCTGTGGCCCTTATCGATTCATCTATCGGAAGCGGTTCCATAAGAAATGTGAAACCGAGCTGACGATTCAGGCCCCGCACCGCGAGCAGCTCACCGGCGACGAGGCACACGAACGCGTCCGCGCGATGCTGGCCGAGACGGTGGACAGCGATCTCTGGCATGCCCAGCGGGTGCTGCAGTCCGCGTCGACCGCCGCGGTGGATCTGTCGGGCTGCGACGCACTCTCGCGCGCGCTCGATGTGGCGGCCGGCGACACTGGGGCGCTGTCGGGCAGCGAGCCGTTGCTCATCGAGCGAATCGACGCGGAATACGGCCGTTATTTCACCGCCACCGGGCGTCCGACGGGCGAATGGGCCGCGGCGATCACGCGACTGGCCGACGCGGAAGCCGCGGTCGCCGAGTACGCGGCGGCGGTCGCCGAGGTCGACGAGCGGGTGTGTCGGCATGCCGTCCTGACGGAACGGGTCGCGGAGTTGTCGCAGCAGCGCATCGCCGCCCGCCCCCGGCTCGCCGCTGCTCAGGAGGCCGCGGCAAAGATCGACGAACTCACCGGCCAGGCGCGGGAGGCCGAGTTGATTGCCGCCGCCGCAGCGGCGACAAGCGCCGCCGCGACAACCGCCCACCACTCACGCCTGCAACTGCTCGCCGAAATCAGCACCCGCACAGCCGTTGTCGCTACCGCCGAGGCCGAAGCGCAGGCAGCCGGCAACGCGCACGAGGCGGCGCGTGCCGAGGCCGAGGCCGCCGACGCCGCGACTCAGGAGGCCGCCGCGGCCCTTGCGGACCTGCAACTCCGCGTCGAATCCGCCCGGCGCGCCGTCGCTCAGCGAGCCGAACGCGAAGAGGCCGACCGGTTGAATGCCCGACTGGCCAAGATCGAGGCCATCCAGCGGGACCGCGATCAAGTGTGCGCGGCGCTCAGCGAGATCGCCATTACCGAGCAGCTGCTGCGGCGAATCGAGAACGCCGCCGCCGCGGCCGATCGCATCGGCGACCAGTTGGCGTCGACGTCCGCCGCGGTCGAGTTCACCGCCGCCGCGGACATCGAACTCGCAATCGGCGAGCAACGAGTGTCGCTGTCTGCGGGCCAAACCTGGTCCATCACAACCACCGGACCCACCTCTGTCCAGGTCCCCGGCGTGCTGACCGTGCGGGTCAGTCCGGGCGCCACGGCGCTCGATGTCCAAGCGAAACACACTGCCGCACAGCAAGAATTGTCCGCGGCGTTATCCACTGCTCGGGTAGCCGACCTCGCCGCCGCTCGATCTGCGGACCAGCATCGCCGTGAACTGCAGGGCAGCCGCGACCAGCTGAGCGCAACCCTGGCCGGCCTGTGCGGCGACCAGGAGATCGACCAGCTACGCGCGCGACTCGCAGAGCTGCGTGCCGCGCAGCCGGCAGAGGCCGGCCTTCCCGCGGCGGACGTCGGCGCGGCCCGCGACGAACTCGATGCACTCGAGAAGGCGCACCTGGCCGCGATGGCGGAGTGCGACGACCGCCGTCGGACCGCCACCGCCGAAGCCGCCCGGCTCACCGAATTAGCTACCCGGGCAACGGTTCTCCACAACACATTGCAGACGCAACGCGGTGAGCTCGCCGCCGCCGCCGACCGGCTGGCCAAGGAGCGTGCATCGGCCGGAGATGACGAGCTCGCGGCCTCGGCGGACGCGGCGCTGCAAGCGGCGCGGGCCGCCGAACGTCGTCATGCCGAGCTCGCCGACGGGCTCGCAGCGGCGAATCCGAACGCGGTACGCGGCGAATTAGCTTCTGCTACAAAGGAAGCCGAGGAAATGCGCGAACGCTACGAAGACGCCGCGCGCGCATTGCGTGAGATCACCATCGAACTCTCGGTGTTCGGCAGCGAGGGGCGCCAGGGCAAGCTCGACGCCGCGGAAACCGAACGTGAGCACGCCGCCAGCGAGCACATCCGGGTCGGCAGCCGGGCCCGCGCGGCGCGGCTGTTGCGCTCGGTCATGACGCGCCACCGCGACACCACGCGGCAGCGGTACGTCGAGCCCTATCGCGCGGAACTGGAACGGCTTGGCCGGCCGGTGTTCGGGCCAACGTTCGAGGTCGACATCGACAGCGACCTGTGCATCCGCAGCCGCACGCTCGACGGCGTCACGGTGCCCTACGAATCCCTTTCGGGCGGGGCCAAGGAGCAACTCGGCATCCTGGCGCGGCTGGCCGGCGCCGCCCTGGTCGCCAAGGAGGACGCCGTTCCGGTGGTGGTCGACGACGCGCTGGGGTTCACCGACCCCGACCGGCTGGCGAAGATGGGGGAGGTGTTCGACACGGTGGGCACGCACGGTCAGGTGATTGTGCTCACCTGCAGTCCCGACCGGTACGACGGCGTCAAGGGCGCGCACCGCATCGATCTCAGCGCCTAGCGCCAACCCGCTGAGCTGCGTCGAACCCCGCCTGTGGACCGGCGCGGCGGTGGCCGCCGGCCGTCCCGGCAGAATGGGATCATGGCGGGCCGACAGCGATGACGATGAATGCGAAGCGGCGCCGGGTGCAGGAGAAGCTTGCGGCGTTACCCGGTGTGCGGCCCGTGCGTCGGCCGATCTCGCCGGAAACCAGCGAAGAGTTCGATCTGTACTACGTGCGCACCGGCCGGAAGTCAGCGCACCCACTGGTCATCATCCCGGGCGGCCCCGGCGTGGCGTCGGTGCAGCTGTACAAGGGCCTGCGGCGCCGCGCGGCCGCTGCCGGCCTGGACGTCATCATGATCGAACACCGCGGGGTGGGTATGTCGCGCCACGACGACTCGGGCGCAGACCTGCCCCCCGAAGCGATCACCGTGAACCAGGTCGTCGACGACATCGCCGCCGTGCTCGACGACGCCCACGTCCACTCGGCCGTCATCTACGGCGCGTCGTACGGCACCTACATCGCCTCCGGGTTCGGTGTGCGCCATCCCGGCCGGGTGCGGGCGATGATCCTCGACTCTCCACTGCTGTCGCGGCATGACATTGTGATCGTGCGCCGCGCGATCCGTCGGCTCCTGCTCAGGGGCGATAGCCCCGAAACCGCCGCGCTGGCGCCCAAAATGCGCAAGCTCGTCGACGCCGGGGTGATGACCGCGGCGGCCACCCAGGTGGTGGCGACGATCTACGGCTACGGCGGCGCCGACCTGCTCGAGCGCGAACTCGACCTGCTGCTGGATGGTCGAAAGCTGTTGTGGTGCGCGATGTCCCGGTTCACCACCCTGAGCAACCTGCCGTATCGCTACGAGGAAGACCTGGTGAGCCGCATCGCGTTCCGCGAACTCGACTACGCCGCCGAACCCGACGGGCTTCCGCTGGACCCGGCCGTGGCGGAACGCGAGGCACGCACGCAGACGGCGACTTTCGAGGACGAGCCCTATGACCTGGTGGCCGAAATGCCGCATTTCGGCTGGCCCACCGCGGTGGTTTCCGGTGGCCGCGACCTCATCACCCCGCCGGCGGTCGCCGAGCGCGTGGCCGCGCTGCTGCCTCACGCGGTGCTGTTGAAGCTGCTCACCATGGCGCACAGCGCGCTGGACTTCCGCGAGCCCGCCGCGATCGCCATCGCCCAAGCGGTGTCGCGGGGCGAATTCGACGGGCTCGCCGCGAAAGCCCCGGCGCTCGACGCGCTTCCGCCGCGCCCGGAGCTGCGCCTGCTGTGGAAGGCGATCGGCGTTGCCGCCGCAGTGGAGGGCATCCTGCCGATCCCGGCGCCGCTGCGCCGGGTCAGCCGCGCATGAACCCGATGGCGGTGTAGCGCAGGTCGCCGAGCCCGGCGGCGCCGAAATTGGCCAGCGTGCTGCGGACCGCGACGTCGCCCGGCGATTGCGTCAGCGGCAGGCTGAACCCCTCGGCCCAGATGAGTTTGTCGAGATCGTTGGCCAACGCCCGCGCCTTGGCGGGGTCGAGTTCTTCGAGGGTCCGTTCGATCGCCGCGTCGATCTGTGGGCTGCCGATCTTGCCGAAGTTACTTTCGCCACCCGATAGGTAGATCTGGGTCAGCGCCGAGAGCGGGAAAGCATCGCCGAGCCAACCGAATTGGGCGATGTCGAAATCGCCGACGTTGATGTAGTTGGTGAAGAATCCGCTGCCGGACCGGGACACCAGTTCGAGCTTGACGCCGATCTGGGCGAGGCTGTGCTGGGCGATCTGGGCGAACTGCCGGCTGCCCTGGGCGTCGTAGAACAGATCGCGGATGACCAGTGGGCGGCCGTCTTTCTCGCGGAACTGGCCGTTCAACTTCCAGCCCAGCGCGTCGAGTTCCCGCCGGGCCTCGTCCGGGTCGTAGGGGACGGCTGCGCTGTTGTCCTGATAACCCTTCTGCCCGGCGACATAGATGTGGTTGCCCAACGCCACCGGATCACTGGTGAGGCCGTATTGGACGACCTTGGCGATGGTGCGCCGGTCGATGCCCTTGGCGACCGCGAGACGCAGCGGCTTGTCGGCCAGGATCGACCCGGGCGCACCGTTGAACGTGAAGTGAGACCACGCGGGGGCAGGGGCGCGCCGGATCGAGATTCCCTTCGTGCGCTGCGCGATGGTCAGCTGGTCGACCGTACCGACGCCCGACGCGTCGATGGTGTTGTTCTGCAGTGCGGGCAGCCGCGCGGCGTCATCCAGCACCAGGTAGGTGATGTTGTCCAGGCGCGGACGGGCGCCCCACCATTTCGGGTTGCGGGACAACACGATCCGTTGGGTGGTCCGGTCCAGCGACGTGACGATGAAGGGGCCGGCCGACGGGCCGGGCCCATCGAGTTGGCCCTTGTTGAACGCCTCCGGCGTGGCCGTGACGCTCTTGGGAAGCAGCATCCCGTTGCCGGCGAACATGCCGCGCCACTCGGCGTACGGTTTGGCGAAGGTCATGACGGCCTGCCGGTCATCGGCACCCCGGGTGACCGACGCGACCCGGTCGGCGCCGCTGGGTCCCGCGATCTCGAACGTCTTGTCCGCTCCGCTCAGCGCGTGGATTTGGCTGGCGATGTCTTCCCACGTGATCGGGGTGCCGTCGGACCACACCGCCTTCGGGTTGATCGTGTAGGTCACCACCTGCGGTGCGGTGCCGGTGAGTTCGACGTTGGTGAAGTAGTCGGTGTCGACCGTGGTCGAGCCGTTGGCGCCGATGATGAATGCCCGTGGCAACGTGGCCTTCATCATGGCGGCCACTTCGGCCGAATTGCCGTCGATGTGCAGGATGTTGAAGTTGGGCGGGAAATCGCTGAGCGCCAGCCGCAGGCTGCCGCCGTCCCGCAAGGTGGTGGGATCCTGCGGGTTGATATCGCTGGTTGTGCCGATCTCGGCGGCGTTGCGGCCGGTTTCCGGCATGACGTTGATGGCCGGTGAGCATCCGGAGACCGTAAGTGCCACAACGACAAGCGCCGTCGCGACCCGCCTAGACACGTTTGCCCGGATCCGGTTGTGGCACGGCGCCCAAAAGCCGCCGGGTGTAATCGTGCTGCGGATCGCCGAACACCTGCCGGCTGTCGCCCTGCTCCACGATCGCGCCGGCATACATCACCACCACCTGGTGAGCGAGGTGTTTGACCACCGAAAGGTCATGGGACACGAACAGATACGACAGGCCGAACTGCTCCTGCAGGTCGAGCAGCAGGTTGATGATGCCGGCCTGGATGGATACGTCGAGGGCGGACACCGGCTCGTCGAGTGCCAGGATCTTCGGTTGTAGTGCGACCGCCCGGGCGATGCCGATGCGCTGCTTCTGCCCACCGGAGAACTCGGCCGGATAGCGGGCGGCGTCGGCCCGGCGCAACCCCACGATGTCAAGCAGCTCTGCCACGCGCGCGTTGGTGTGGTCTTTGTCGAAGCCGTTGGCCAGCAACGGCTCGGCGATCAGGTCGAACACCGGCAGGCGGGGGTCCAGCGCGGCCACCGGGTCCTGGAACACCACCTGAATGTCGCGTCGCAACGATCGCCGGTGGGAGGCGCTCAGGGTCGCGACATCGGTACCGAGCACTTCGATCGAGCCCGATTGCGGTGCAACGAGCTCCAGGATCTCGTGCAGGGTGGTGGACTTGCCGGAGCCGGACTCGCCGACGATGCCTAGCGTGCGGCCCTGGCGCAGCTCGAAACTGACGCCGTCGACCGCGCGGACCTCCCCGACGGTGCGGCGTAACACCACGCCCTTCGTCAGCCGGTACGTCTTGACCAGATCGCGCACGCGCACGACGACCGACGAGTCGCCGGATTCGGTTCGGGGGGCCTCCGTGTTGACCCCGTAGATGTCCGCCGCGCTGCGCCCGTTCACCCGGTCGGTCCGGATGCAGGCCGCGCGGTGATCCACCCCGACCGGGAGCAATTCCGGTTCGTCCGCTCGGCATTCGTCGATGACGAGAGGGCAGCGCGGCGCGAAGGGGCAGCCGGGTTCCAGGCCAACCAAGGACGGGGGCGCGCCGGGGATGGGGACCAGCCGAGTGCCCTGGGCGGCGTCCAGCCGCGGAACGGAGCCCAATAGCCCGACGGTGTATGGCATTTGGCGATCGCGGTAAAGGTCGTGCACCCCGGCGGATTCGACGACCCGGCCGGCGTACATCACCAGCGCCCGGTCGGCGAACTCGGCGACCACGCCCAGGTCGTGGGTGATGATCAGCACCCCCGCGCCGGTGACGTCGCGCGCCGTCTTGAGCACCTCGAGGATCTGCGCCTGCACGGTGACGTCCAGGGCGGTGGTGGGTTCGTCACAGATCAGCAGATCCGGGTCGTTGGCGATCGCGATCGCGATCACCACCCGCTGCCGTTCGCCGCCGGACAGCTCGTGCGGAAACGCCCGGGCGCGCCGTTCCGGCTGCGCGATGCCGACCAGCCCGAGCAGTTCCACCGCGCGCCGGCGGGCGGCCTTCTTGCCAACGTGCGGCTGATGAATTTCGATCGCCTCGGCGATCTGGTCGCCGACGGTGTAGACGGGTGTCAGCGCCGACATCGGATCCTGGAACACCATCCCGACCGTCTTGCCGCGGAACCGCGACATCGCATCGTCCCCGAGACCCAGCAACTCGGTGTCGTGCAACCGCACCGAGCCGCGCACCCGCGCGTACTCCGGCAGCAGGCCCACCACCGCCATCGCCGAAACCGACTTGCCCGAGCCCGATTCGCCGACCATGGCCACAACCTCGCCCGGGGCGATGCTGTAACTGATGCCGCGCACCGCGGTCACCGGTTCGCCGTCCGTCGGAAAGTTGACGGCCAGGTCGGTCACCTCCAGCAGCGGGCTCACCGGGCGCCACCTCGCAGCATGCCGCTGCCGGGGTCCAGGGCGTCGCGCAGGCCGTCGCCGGTCACGTTGGCGCACACCAGGATCAACACCAGCACGCCCGCCGGGAACAGGAACACCCACGGGAAGGTGGTCGCGGACTGGGTGCCATTGGCGATCAACGTGCCCAGCGACACGTCGGGCGGCTGAATGCCGAAACCGAGAAAGCTGAGCCCGGTCTCGGCCAGGATGGCCGAGGCGACGTTGAGGGCGGCGTCGATGATCAAGATGGAGGCCACGTTCGGTACCACGTGACCGAGGATGATCCGTCGGCTGGAAACCCCCATGTACCTTGCGGCCCTGATGAATTCGCGCTCGCGCAGACTCATGGTCATGCCCCGCACCATGCGCGAGCTGATCATCCAGCCGAATCCGGCCAGCAGCAAGACGAGCATCAGTATGTTGGCCGAGCTCTTGGTTCGCGGTGTGACGATGGCGATGAGGATGAAGCTGGGCACCACCAGCAGCAGGTCGACCAGCCACATCAGCGCCCGGTCGCGCCAGCCACCGAAATAGCCGGCGATCGAACCGACCGTGGCAGCGATGCCGGTTGAGATGACCGCCACGCAGACGCCGATCAGCATCGACTTCTGCATGCCCCGCAGGATCTGCGCCAGCAAGTCCTGCCCCAGCGCGTTGGTGCCCAACCAGTGCCGGCTGTTCGGTGGTTGCAGCAGCGCGTCGAAGTCGAGGTCGTCATAGGAATACGGCAGCACCGCAGGCAGCGTGTAGCAGCCGACGAACAGCAGCACCAGCAGCGCCAGCGACACGACCGCCAACCGGTTGCGGACGAACCTGCGCAGCACAAGAGTCCGGCGCGAGGTGAACTCCGATGCCTTCGGCGCCGAGATGCCCTGAGCGCCTTCCACTTTGGGTTCGGTCGTCATGACACCCGCACCCTCGGATCAAGAGCGGCGTAGAAGACGTCGGAGAGCAGGCCGGCCAGCAGCACCACCGTGCCCGAGAACAGCGTGATCGCGGCGATGATGTAGGTGTCCTGTGTGGCGATGCCCTGTACCAGCCATTCACCCATGCCATGCCAGCCGAAGATCTTTTCCACGAACACCGCGCCGGTGACCAGCCCGGCCACCCCGTAGGCGAACAGGGTGGCCAACGGTATGAGCGCCGTGCGCAACCCGTGCTTGACCAACGCGCGCCGGCGGGTAAGCCCTTTGGCGCGCGCGGTGCGAATGAAATCCTGGCCCAGAACGTCGAGCATCGCGTTGCGCTGATAACGGCTGTATCCCGCGGCGGCGGCCAACGTCAGGGTGAGCGTGGGCAGAATCAAATGCCGCAACCGGTCCACCAAATGGTGCCCGAGCCCGCCGCTCACCCCCGGCGAGGTTTCGCCGGTGTAATCGAAGAGGTGCACGCCCAAAGCCCAGTTCACCCGCAGCGCACCCAGGATCAACAGGCTGGCGATGACGAACGTCGGGGTGCTCAGGACCAGCAGCGCCACCATGGTGACGAGGCGGTCACTGAGTCGGTACTGGCGGATGGCTCCCCAGGCGCCGGCCGCGATGCCGAGGACCGTGCCGGCCAGCGACCCGACGACCAGGAGCCGCAGGGTGACCCCGACGCGGCGCCAGAGTGTGGCGCCGACGGGCTGTCCGGTGATGGTCTTTCCGAAGTCGCCACGAACGGCGTGCGAGGCCCACTGCGCGTAGCGGATCGGTATTGGCTTGTCCAAGTTGAGCGCATGAGCCTTCGCATCGATCACCGACTGTGGCGGACGCGGACTGCGTTGCAACAGGCTGTCCAGTGGGCGGAACGCCACCGACGTCAGGCAGAACGTCAGAAAGGACGCCAGCGCCAGCAGCACGACGTAGTTGAGCAATCGGCGCGCCAAGAAGCGGATCATCCCCGACCACACCGCCCGCCTCGCATTGGGACAGGTTAACGAGCCGGGCCCGTCCTTGTGATCCGGCTGATTCTCATGAGTGAATTACGGGTGGTTCGTTGCTACTTTCAGGCCGCGATATCCCGAGGAGGCGCGCGTGACGGTTACCGATGACTACCTGGCCAACAACGCCCAATACGCGAGCGGCTTCCAGGGCCCGCTGCCGATGCCGCCGAGCAAACACGTCGCGGTGGTCGCGTGTATGGACGCCCGGCTCGACGTCTACCGCCTCCTCGGCCTCAACGAGGGCGAGACGCACGTCATCCGCAACGCCGGCGGAGTCGCCACCGACGACGTCATCCGCTCGCTCGCCATCAGCCAGCGGTTGCTGGGGACCCGCGAGATCATCCTGATCCACCACACCGACTGCGGGATGCTCACCTTCACCGACGACGACTTCAAGCGCGCCATTCAGGAGGAGACCGGCGTCAAGCCGCCGTGGGCGGCCGAGGCATTCCCCGACGTGGGCGAGGACGTCCGGCAGTCGCTGCGCCGCATCGAGAACAGCCAATTCGTGACCAAGCATGTCTCGCTTCGCGGGTTCGTCTTCGACGTCGCCACGGGCAAGCTCGAGGAAGTGACGCTCTAACCGACCTTGTAGGTGGCGAGGGCCTTCGCGACAAGCTGGCCCTGCGCGTCGACGATCTCGGCCTCGCAGTTGATCAGCGACCGGCCGCGCCGCAGCACCCGGCCGACGCCGATCACGTCGGTGGCCCGGGCGGGGGCCATGAAGTCCAACGTCATCGACACGGTTACGCCCCGCAGTTCCGGGGGTGCCTCGGCCCCGCACCACGCCGCCGCCATGACGGTCACATCGGCGAGTGTGGCGATAGCGCCTCCATGGACCATGTCGCCGATGGTGACGTTGGACGGGTCCCACGGCAGACGGAGCCTGACCTCGTGCTCCTCAAGTTGGTCGGCGACGATGCCCAGCTTGGCGACGAACGCCGATTGGGGGAGGAATTGCGCGATGACGTCGCGGCCGCTCGGTGGTGGGCCGGCGGGTGCAGGGTCGGAGGTCATCCGTTCATGCTGTCGCACCAGGCATCGGCCGGAAAAGGGTTGCCGCCGGTCTTGACCCGATACGTCGCATGGCCGTCCTCCGCGCCGTGAGGCGGCCCCCACTTGACAACCGTCGGCGCGAACTGATGCTATGGAGGGCAAAGCTGCCAAATATGACCGACTCAACCAGGTTTACCCGAGGAAGCTATGACCAGCGATCTGAAGGCGGCCCCCGCCGCCGGCCAGTACGAGTTGAGCCATCTGCGCTCGCTGGAGGCCGAAGCCATCCACATCATCCGGGAGGTGGCCGCCGAGTTCGAGCGGCCCGTGCTGTTGTTCTCGGGGGGCAAGGACTCCATCGTCATGCTGCACCTGGCGCTGCGGGCGTTCCGGCCCGGGCGGTTGCCGTTCCCCGTGATGCACGTCGACACCGGCCACAACTTCGACGAGGTGATCGCCACCCGTGACGAGCTGGTCGCCGAGCACGGGGTGCGCCTGGTGATCGCCTCGGTTCAGGAAGACATCGACGCCGGGCGCGTCGTCGAGCCGAAGCAGGGACGCAACCCGATCCAGACGGTGACGCTGCTTCGCGCCATCCGGGAGAACAAGTTCGACGCGGCGTTCGGCGGAGCGCGCCGCGACGAGGAGAAGGCGCGCGCCAAGGAGCGGGTGTTCAGCTTCCGCGACGAGTTCGGCCAATGGGACCCGAAGGCGCAGCGGCCCGAGCTGTGGAACCTCTACAACGGCCGGCACCACAAGGGCGAGCACATCCGGGCCTTCCCGCTGTCGAACTGGACCGAGTTCGACATCTGGTCCTACATCGGCGCGGAGAACATCGGGCTGCCCTCGATCTATTACGCGCACCGGCGCAAGGTGTTCCGCCGCGACGGCATGCTGCTGGCGGTCGACCGGCACATGCAGCCGCGCGACGACGAGCCGGTGTTCGAAGCGACGGTGCGTTTCCGCACCGTCGGGGACGTCACCTGCACCGGATGCGTGGAATCGGAGGCCACGACGGTGGAGGAGGTCATCGCCGAGACGGCGGTGTCCCGGCTGACCGAACGCGGCGCGACCAGGGCCGACGACCGAATCTCGGAGGCCGGGATGGAAGACCGCAAACGGCAGGGGTACTTCTGATGGCCACACCCACCACGCTGCTTCGCCTCGCCACCGCGGGTTCCGTCGACGACGGCAAGTCCACCCTGATCGGCCGCTTGCTCTACGACTCCAAGGCCGTCATGGAGGACCAGTGGGCGGCGGTGGAACAGACGTCCAAGGATCGTGGCCACGACTACACCGACCTGGCCCTGGTGACCGACGGCTTGCGGGCCGAACGCGAGCAGGGCATCACGATCGACGTCGCCTACCGCTATTTCGCAACTCCCAAGCGGAAATTCATCATCGCCGACACCCCGGGCCACATCCAGTACACCCGCAACATGGTGACCGGCGCGTCGACCGCCCAACTCGTGATCGTGCTCGTCGATGCCCGGCACGGCCTGCTCGAGCAGTCCCGCCGGCACGCCTTCCTGGCCTCGCTGCTCGGTATCCGGCACATCGTTCTCGCCGTCAACAAGATGGACCTGATCGGTTGGGACAGAGACAAATTCGAGGCCATCCGGGACGAATTCCACGCCTTCGCCGCGCGCCTGGATGTGCACGACGTGGCCACCATCCCGCTTTCCGCGCTGCACGGCGACAACGTGGTGACCAAGTCGGACCAGACGCCCTGGTATGAGGGTCCGGCGCTGCTGTCGCACCTGGAGGAGGTCTACATCGCCGGTGACCGCAACCTGGTCGACGTGCGGTTCCCAGTCCAGTACGTCATCCGGCCGCACACCCGCGAGCATCAAGACCACCGCAGCTACGCCGGCACCGTGGCCAGCGGGGTCATGCGTCCGGGAGACGAAGTCGTCGTTTTGCCGGTCGGCAAGACCACCCGCATCACCGCGATCGAAGGGCCGAACGGTCCAGTGGAGGAAGCGTTTCCGCCCATGGCCGTGTCGGTGAGCCTGGCCGACGAGATCGACATCTCGCGCGGTGATCTCATCGCCCGTAACAACAATCATCCCCGGGTCACGCAGGAATTCGATGCGACCGTGTGCTGGATGGCCGACGATGCGGCGCTGGAGCCTGGCCGCGACTACGTAATCAAGCACACCACCCGTACCACGCGCGCGAGGGTGACCGGGCTTGACTACCGGCTCGACGTGAACACCCTGCATCGCGACAAGTCCGCAACGGCGTTGCAGCTCAACGAGCTTGGCCGAATTTCGCTGCGTACCCAGGTGCCGCTGCTGCTCGACGAGTACACCCGCAACGCCAGCACCGGTTCGTTCATCCTCATCGACCCGCACACCAACGGCACCGTGGCCGCGGGCATGGTGCTGCGCGACGTCTCGGTGCAAACGGCGAGCCCCAACATCGTGCGGCACAAGTCGTCGGCCGTCGCCGAAGCCCGGCCGCGGGGCAAGACGGTGTGGTTCACCGGCCTGTCCGGTTCCGGCAAATCGTCGGTGGCCATGCTGGTAGAGCAGATGCTGCTCGAAAAGGGCACGCCCGCTTACGTTCTCGATGGCGACAACCTGCGACACGGTTTGAACGCCGACCTGGGCTTCAGCATGGCCGACCGCGCCGAGAATCTGCGCCGGCTGGCACATGTGGCCGCGTTGCTCGCCGACTGCGGCAACGTCGTGCTGGTGCCGGCGATCAGCCCGCTGACCGAGCAACGCGAGATGGCTCGTAATGTGCACGCCGCTGCGGGGTTCGACTTCGTCGAGGTGTTCTGCGATACCCCGATCGAAGAATGCGAGCAGCGTGATCCGAAGGGGCTGTACGCCAAGGCCCGCGCGGGCGAGATCGCGCACTTCACGGGCATCGACAGCCCGTATCAGCCGCCGGCAAACCCCGACCTGCGGCTTACGCCGGACCGTACCGTCGAGGAGCAGGCGCGCAGCATCGTCGATCTGCTCGAATCGCGGGCTTAGCGCACCGCCACAGCCCGGCTGCACCGGAATTAGCGCGCCGAGTGGCACAATCCTGAGAGTGCGCATGTCGGCGAAGGCGGAGTACGCGGTGCGGGCCATGGTCCAGCTCGCCACGGTCCCCAGCGGGGCATTGGTGAAAACCGACGACTTGGCCCAAGCGCAGGGCATACCGCCGCAATTCCTCGTCGACATCCTGACCAACCTGCGCACCGACCGGCTGGTGAAGAGCCATCGGGGCCGCGAAGGCGGCTATGAACTGGCCCGTCCAGGAGACGAGATCAGCATCGCCGACGTATTGCGCTGTATCGACGGGCCGCTGGCGAGCGTGCGCGACATCGGGCTGGGGGACCTGCCCTACTCCGGTCCGACCGCGGCGCTCACCGACGTCTGGCGGGCGTTGCGTGCCAGCATGCGGTCGGTGCTCGAGGAGACAACCCTGGCCGACGTCGCCGCCAATGCCCTGCCCGAGCATGTCGCCCAATTCGCCCACGACTATCGGGCACAGGAGAGCGTGCGGCACGGCACACCGCACGCCGGCGAGTAGGCGCCGCCGCCCGCCGGAGCGTCAGCCCCCCGACCCGTACGGGCGGGTGAGAATCTCCATGGCATGTCCCGACGGATCGCGGAAGTACACCCCGCGTCCGCCGTCCCTGTGGTTGATCTCGCCGGGCCGTTTGGCGCCCGGGTCGGCCCAGTGCTGAAGGCCGCGCGAGGAGATCTTGCCGTAGATCGTGTCGAATTCCTCTTCGGACACCAGGAATGCATAGTGCTGCCGCGGGATCTCCCCGCCGTCGGAAGCATCCGCGTAGTCCAGACTGGCGCCGTGCTCGAGTTCGACAACCATGAAGTGGCCGAACGGCTTTGGGCTGGGCAGCCCGAACAATTCGGTGAGGAACTCCGCGGACTCGCGCTTGTCCCGGGCGGCGACGATCGTGTGGTTGAAACTGATGGACATGGCCTCCTCCTACTTGGGTGCCGTGAGCTCCAGGGCGATGTTGTCGGGGTCGCGGAACTGCAGGATGTACGACGGTCCGATGTCTTTCACGGGCTCGTGCACGACGCTGAGCTCATCGAGATGCGCTGCGGCGGAGTCTAATTCATCCTTGCTGCCGACCCGGAACGCGATGTGGTCGAGCCCGGCGCGATCCTCGTGGAAGCGGTCGGTGGCAACCGGCCGCAGTCCCAGCAGCGTGCCGCCGAGATCGTAGATGACGCCACCGAACAGGAAGCTCAACTGGCTGCGGGTGGCCTCGTCGGCGTTGTCGGGCACCTCCAGTAGTACCGGCCAACCGAACACGCTCTCGTAAAACTGCCGGGATCGCTCAATATCGGTGACGGTGAGGCGGACGTGCGCGATGGAACTGCTGGTGAAACCCATCTGCTCCATGCTGCCACTTGTACGACCGGATGTTGACTGTCATGCCAGAATCGCCGTCGTGCGGATTGCGATGACGCTGCCGGTGATGGAGCCGGACTTGGACGCGGGAATTTTGGAGAACTGGGCGCGCGCGATTGACGCCGGCCCGTTCTCGTCGCTGTGCTGGGGCGAGCGCATCGCGTTCGACAACCCGGACAATCTGACTCTGCTGGGCGCCCTGGCGGCCTGGACGAACCGGGTGCGGCTGCTGACCACCGTGATCGTGCCGCAGTTGCACGACCCGGTGATGCTGGCCAAGGGCCTGGCGACCGGCGACATGCTGTGCGGCGGGCGGCTGAGCGTGGGCATCGGCGTGGGTGGCAGGCACGAGGACTACCACGCCGTCGGCGCCGATCCGGCAACGCAGACGATGCGCGAGATGGCCGAGCGCGTCGCCGTGATGAAGCGGGTGTGGGCCGGCGAAAAGCTCACCGAGTCGGTCCTGCCGGTGGGGCCGGCGCCTGTGCAGCCCGGCGGTCCGCCGCTGTTCGTGGGGAGCATCGGGCCCAAGACCATCCGCAGCGCCGCGGCGTGGGCCGCCGGACTGGCCGGGACCACGCTGGATCTGGACGTCGCCAAGCAGAACGAGTTGTTCGACGTCGCGCGCGAAGCGTGGGCGCAGGCAGGCAAGGGCAAACCCCACCTGGTGACGTCGTTCTGGTTCGCGTTCGGGTCACCGGAGCAGGCCCGGGCCCAGGTGCATCGCCACCTACGGCGCTACATGAACTGGATACCGGCGGAGTACGTCGACGCCATGGCGCCGACGACCGGATGGGCCGGCTCCGAGGACGAGCTGCTGGCGGTGCTGCGCAAGTTCGAGGACATCGGCACCGACGAGGTACAGCTCATCCCGACGAGCGCGGACATCGACCAGCTGAGCCGCGCGGCGGACGTGACCGGCCGGCTTTAACCCATTACTAGGCCGACGGTGGCGACCCGCCGCGCCCGGCTACGCCGCGCTTGCGATCGCCACTAGCTCGACGGTGGCGACCCGCCGCGCCCGGCTACGCCGCGCTTGCGATCGCCACTAGGCCGACGCGCGCTCGTCGCCGGCGGCCGGCTGCTGGGGCGGCTGCCCCTTGCGCAGCGTCGCCAACAACTCGCGATACGGGCCGACGAGGTAGACGGTGTCGCCGCCACGAAGCCAGGCGTCCCGCCGCGGGTGCAGCTCGACGGGCGCGTCCCGCCGGGTGATCGCTATGACCCGGGTCTGGGTGGACAGTTCGAACATCTTCAGCCCGTCGAGCTCGCTGCCGGGCGCCACGTGCATTCCACCGATCATGAACGAGCGCTGCCCGACGGAAAATGTGCCCAGCACTTGCAGGCCCATCGCGGCTCCGATGAACCATGGTGCGGCCAGTTCGACGGTGGACCGGACGTTTTCGAATCCGAACCGCTGCGCCACCGCGGCACCCAGCGCGCGGTCGTATACGCGCAGCACCAGGGGAACGTCGGTGCGGACCACTTCGGGCTTCACCCGGGGGCCCAGCATCTCGCGCAG
The DNA here is from genome assembly GCF_001665605.1 of Mycobacterium sp. 852014-50255_SCH5639931. Lineage (GTDB taxonomy): Bacteria > Actinomycetota > Actinomycetes > Mycobacteriales > Mycobacteriaceae > Mycobacterium > Mycobacterium paraffinicum. The sequence continues at coordinate 265,544 of NZ_LZSV01000016.1, read as the reverse complement.
CACGATCCCGGTCTCGATGTTCACCATGTCGTCCTGGGTCAGCACCGCCACCGCGCGGGCGTGCTCGACGCGGGCGGCCTCCAGCGTCTGGCGCAGCGTCGCGTCCCCGAAGATCACCGGCACGTCGAGGTCGGCCGCCGCCGACAGGAAGCGGTTGTTTTCGTCCCGCTCGATCACGGCGACGTCGTATCCCGCTGACCTGAGGTCGGCGACGACGCGGCTGCCGAACGAACCGAGCCCGACCACGATGACGTGATTGCGTAGATGGCGCGCCCGGCGGCGGCCCACGGAGTGGGCGAAACGCCGCGATATCAGCAGGTCGGCGACGAAAGCGACGAGGAGCGCGGTGGTTGTTACGCCGGCGAACATCAGCATGATGCTGAACAGCCGCAGCCAGGTCGGCTGATGGAGGAAGCTGAAATCGCCGTAACCGACCGTCGCGATCGTCTCGGTGCTGAAATACAGCGCGTCGAGCCAGTTCATCCTCGGTCCCGGCTGGTAGCAGAACCGCAGGATTACCGTCGATCCGATCAGCAGGCATGCCGCGGCCAGCAACGCTCGGGCGAACATCGGGTTGACGTCGTCGCGCAGCGCGCGCGCACTGTCGAGCATCCGCCGCAGCCGGGGCAGGCGATAGCGCGTCACGGTCGGCCGCGGGACCTTGATGCCGCGTTCGGCCAATTCCTCAGCGGTGCCGATCATCGCGGTCCAGTCACCGGCATGCACCGACAGATCACGGCCTGGACAGGACACCACCTCGTCCGGGGTGGCGCAGTTCTCGCCGTGAATCACCGCCACCGGTGCCAGGTCACCGTAGATTTCGCGCAGCGTCGCGCTATACGGTGCCTCGGCGCCGGAGACGACGAATTCGATGCCCGCCGCCTCGAAGGGGTGCACGGTGTGCGCCAGACACGCCTCGACGACCGAGGGCGCGGCGAGGTCGGCGACGTCCAGGATCGCGCCGGGACGCTTGTCGGCGGCCATCGCCGTCCGCAGCACGTCGTTGGCCAGCCGTGCCACCACGCGCACCCGGGGGTTGGCTTTCCTTGCCAGCAGTGCGATTTCGAGGTTGGTCGCGTCGTCGTCGCCAACACAAATCACGGCGCGAGCGCGGGTGACCTCGGCGGTGTCGAGCTCGCCGGCGGTTTGGAGCTTGACGATGTGCACACCGGCGTTGTTGAGCTCCTCGACGATCGTGGTCGCCAGCGCGTCGTCACCGCTGACGATGATGTGCCCGCGCATGGTTAGGCCCGCTTCGGGTCGTCCGGCATGACCCCCACCTCTGCTGACGTTGGAATTTGTTCCTATGACTATCGGGCACGGTGCCGATTCATGCCAGCGCCACACCGGCCGCAGAGTGAATTGCGGCGGGGCCGCAGGAGAGATTCGATAGCGGTATGACGCAGCCGGAACTGCCTGGGCCGCTCGCCGCCTTGACCCGGCTCATCTCGGAGCGCATCGCCGCGGCCGATTTCGCCGGGGCGTTGCCACTGATGAACGAGCTGGTCGCGGTCTGCCGCCCGATCCTGGGGGAGCGCCACCCCAACGTCTTGGACATGAAGCTTGCGCTAGTACACCTGCAGCTCCAAATGGGAGACCAGGCCGGGGCCTACGCCGTCCTCGAGCAGCTGGTACCCGAGTTCGAGGAGGTGCTCGGTTGGGATCACATCACCACGTTGACGGCGCGCCACATGTTCGCGGACCGGCCCCAGCAGGAAGCGCGGGCCGCGTTGGCCGAATGGTCGCAGCTGCTGGCCGACGAAGAACGCGTGCTGGGCGAAGAGCACCCCACCGTGCTGACGTCCATGGACCGCGTGGCGCACAAGCGCAAGGAGCTTGGTGACTACCCGGGTGCCATCGCCGAGGGCGAGCGCGTCCTTGCCGCCCGGCGCCGGGTGCTCGGCGACGACCACGAGGACACGTTGGGCATGCGGTTGTCGCTGGCGCAATGGCACGGCGAATCGGAGGACGGCGCCGGCGCCGTGGCTGAGCTCGAGTCCCTTGTCGAGGTGATGCGCGAAAAGTTGGGCGACGACCACCGCCACACGCTGATCGCGCGGCACACCATCGCGCTCTGGGAGCCAGAACCCGTGGACTACGGGGACAAGGTGGCTACCTGGCAGGCCCTGGTCGCCGACGAAGCACGGGTCTTCGGCGAAGACAATCCGCTCACCGTCGCGGCCAGGGAGGAACTCGCGAAGTGGCGCGACCGCGTCGAGGACCACCGGTGGGTGGCCGAGTTGCGCGGCCGGGTCGAAGAAGCCGGCAAGCGCCGCCTCAGCGCCAAAAGGCAAGTCACACAGCGGTTTTCTGATGAGGAATACCTGCGATGCTGGCTTGCCGAGCGCGGGGCCCAATTCCCGGTCTGGGCAGGTCATTACGGCGGCGATGCCGTGTGGGACTTCTCGCCGGAGTCCCTTGACGCGTTGGAAGAGCTCGTCATTCAGAAGGCCCCGACACCCGAACAGCTCCTGAACGAAGAGCGGAATGAACCGTTCGTCGATGGCGCCGTGTGGTACCTCGGCGAAGTGCTGCGGCGCGGCCGGTCCCTGCCGTGGCAATACACGCGTGGCGATACGGCGGATCCCACCGTCGGGCACGTCGACGTGTTCGAAGTCCTCACCCGGGCGCTGCACTCCGTCGACCGCGGCGCCCTGCGCCGCACGTACGACCGCTTCACGGCATCCCAGTGATACTGGGTTGGTGCCCTTCATCGAATGCGTCGCGTCCCGCGAGATCTATCGGAGCCAATGGATGGTGCTCCGCGAAGACGACATCCGTCGCCCGGACGGCAGCCCCGGCATCTACGGCGTGGTGGACAAACCGGACTATGCGCTGGTGATGCCGTTCGACGGGCAGCGCTTCCGGCTGGTCGAACAGTTCCGGTATCCGCTCGGGGAGCGGCGGTGGGAATTCCCGCAGGGCACCGCTCCCGGCTTGGCGGACACCGACCCGTCCGAGTTGGCCGAGCGTGAGCTGCGCGAGGAAACGGGATTGAGTGCGACATCATTCGAGGTGCTCGGCCAGCTCGACGTCGCTCCGGGCATGACCAGCCAGCGCGGCTGGGTGTTCCTGGCCACCGGAATCGCCGAAGGGGAGCCGGATCTCGAGCACGAGGAACAGGACATGCGCAGTGCCTGGTTCGCCCGCGAGGACGTCGAGCAGATGATCCGGTCGGGAGTGATCGCCGACGCGCAGTCCGTCGCGGCCTACAGCCTGTTTCTGCTGCGGCGGCCATGAACAATGCGGGGGCCCGCCGGGGTCCCCGCACTGTGGTGGTCGGTGTCAGGCCGACGTGACGTACTGCGGGCAGTAGGCCGAGGCCGCGTCGACCGCGAACGTCTTGGAGCCCTTGGTGCTCAAGCCGGTCGCCTTCGCCACGGCGCTGATGACCTCCTTGCTCGAGTGGCCCTGGTCGAGCGCGTTGCAGACGGCGTGTGCGTCCTTGATGGCAACCGAAGCGCTCGGCGGGGTGATGCCATCCGATGCCAGCTGGGCGAGGAACGCGTCATCGACCGAGCTCGCGCCCGCGGTGCCGGCGAGGCCGAGCGCGGCCAGACCCAGGGCGGCGGTGCCGACGACCGAGGCGGTGAAATGGCGAGGGAACATCGGGGTCTCCTTGTGCTGAGGTGGACTTTTCTGACGGACGCGGAGTGCGTTGATCACAGAATCAGCACGGGGCCTTAACGGCTTCTCAAAGAATTCTTGGCGGAGTATGGGCTCCGTCGTCGAACCCCCACCATGGACCTGATGTTTCCGGGATGGCGGTTCGGCGTTGCGCCGCTCGGCGCCATCGCGGCGGCGGTGCTCGCGATGACCGTCGTTCCGGCGCACGCGGCGACACCGGCGTGGAACGGGAAATATTCGCTGGTGAGGTACGCCGCCAGCAAGTCCGGCACCAGCGCGGCGGCCAGTCAGCCCGAACCGACATTCAGCGCCGACTACGTCTTCGTCACCGCCTGCCCGGCAGGCAAGTGCGTGGCCACCGCCACCAACGGCCCCACGCCCAGGAACCCGACGCTGCCCCAGCCGTCTCATTACGCCTGGGACGGCACTCGCTGGGTTGAGCGCTTCGACTTCCAATGGGATTGCTACATGGGCGACGGCGTCCCGAAGGTGTGGGCGCCCGCGCGGTCGTGGGCGTTCTACACGCCGCAGGCGGACGGTTCGCTGCGCGGCAGCTGGCACACCGACATCAACGGCGGCCCGTGCCGAGGAACCGTCGAGATGCCCGTGGCGGCGTTTCCTGCCGGGCCGGAGTGAATCTCTTTGTCACTCAATCATTACTGCGGCGCGGGCGTCATCGAGGCGATGTAGTAGACCTCGTGCCCGGTCGGGTAGCCGCCGCCGTTGGTGGCGATGTGCACGTGGTCGTAGTGGTTTAGGGTTTCCGACCCGAGATCGGCGGTCCAGCTGCCCCCGCCGACGCCCGGGTAAATCTTCTGCCGCCAGATCACGTGGTTGATTCCCCATCGCTTCGCATTCGCCAGGGCGTACCCGGCGATCTGGTTGCCGAGCTCGATACCCTCGGGGCTACCGTGGTTCGGGATCATCACGTCGATCGCCAGCCCGTTCGGGTGCCACGGCAGCGGGTCTTCCCGGTACCCATAGATGGTTTTGATCTGCGGAAACAGCACGCTGATGGCGCGTTCCGCCCAGATCGTCTTGACCTGCAGCCTGTCCTCCGACGCGATTCCATGGGGCAGCGCGACCTGGAATTGCTGCGCCGCGGCAGGCGCGCTGGCGGTCAACATTTCCACTTCCGCGGGGCTGGCGGTGTGCGGGGTGTTGGGCGGGGCGGCGGCGTTGATCGACGCCGCGGCCGCGGTGGTGGGCGCCGCCGCCACCGCGTTCGGCGCGCAGCAGCGCGGCTTTGTGTCTTGGGCGTAGACCATGGCGGCCGCAAGCGCGAACGAGGCCACGATCGCCAGCCAGCGGCTTCGGCCGTTGGCTAACACGTTCTTGCCCACGACCAGCAGCTTAGTGCCGTAAGCGACGTCTGTAACCCGTTTTCGTCCAGTTATTCAGCTCGGACGAATAGGCCCTACGCGGCGCAAGGTCGGGTCACAATGTCACCATGCCCGGCCAATCCTTCGGCGATGCCAATGCGTTCCACCGGATCATGCGTCGCTTCGCGTCCACGCCGGTGGGTGCGGCGCTCCTTCGCCCCACGGCGCACCACCTCGACCGACTCATCACCAAGCTCACGGGCGGCAGAACCAGCTTCGCCGGCCTCGCGACCGGCATCCCCGTGGTGATGCTCACCACCACCGGCGCTAAATCCGGCGAGCCCCGCACCGTCGCCGTGTACGGAATCCCGCATCCGGATGGCTTGGCCCTCATCGCGTCCAATTTCGGCGGCTCCAAGCATCCCGCCTGGTACCACAACCTCAAGGCGCACCCGGAGGCGACGGTGGCGATCGGCCGCGACACCTGGCATGCGAACGCGCGGCTCGCCTCGCCGGGCGAGCGCGACGATATCTGGGCGAAGGGCCTCGAGCTGTACCCCGGCTGGCGGAAGTACGAAGTGCGGGCCGGCAAGCGCCACATCGAGGCGTTCGTCCTGGTGCGAAGTTGAGGTAAGCCCAGTTCTGCTGTCCTACAGGCGGTCTGGGCTCAAACTCCATCGCCCAGGTAGGCGTCGGCCCAGGCGCCGATGATTCGCCCCGCGCGATGAGCTTGACCCCGAGCGGTCAGAAAGTGATCCGAACCCTCGAGCGAAACGAAGCTGCGGGGGTGACGGGCCAAGCGGAAGATCTCGCTCGCATTCGCGATGCCGACCGTGTTGTCGGTGGGCGAGTGCAGGATGAGCAGCGGCTTGCGCAAGTCCTTGATCTTGTCGCGCAGGTGGGCTGCGCGGACATCCTCGACGAATGCTCGCTTGAGGGTCAGCGTGCGGCCACCGACCATCCACTCGGCAGTGCCCTCCGCCAAGCAACGGTCGACGACTGCGTCGTAATGCTTCTCGACGTGGCTCGGGTCAACGGGTGCGGCAACGGTGACAACCGACCGCACGCCCTGGCACTGTCGTGCCGCAGCGAGCACCGCCGCGCCGCCCCACGAGTGCCCGACCAGGATGTCGGCCGGGGTTCCGCGGTTGGTCATGAATTCGCATGCCGTGGCGATGTCGTCGACCTTGACCGTGAACGACCCGTCCCCCCAGTCGCCCTCGGATCCACCGAGACCCAGCGCATCGAAGCGCAGCATGCCGATACCGTCGGAGGCCAGTTGCTTGCAGATTCTCGCCGCGGCCGGCGAGTCCTTACCGAGCGTGAAGCCGTGCGCGAACACGCCCCAGCCGCGCACCGGTCCTTCCGGCACCTCGATGACCCCTGCCAGCTGCGCGCCCGTGGAGCCGTGGAACGTCACACGTTCGCCCATGCTGACGATCTAACCCGCCCTGGCCGACGGTCGTAAGGCCGACCTACCTGCGAGAATGTTTGTGCCCCCCGGCAGGAACAATAACTGCGGAATTGAGCCACATATTCGCAGTTCAGAGGCATAATGCGGGTGTGCGTGTCGGATCGTTGTCGGACGCCTCAGCTCGGCCGAAATGAAATCCGTTGTGCGACAATCGGTTCCAAATCTGATCACCCGAAGGCGTCGCCGCCGCGTTGGGCCAACGTGGTGGTTGCGCAGTGCGCTCAATCGCAGCGGGATTCATCCGGGATCTCTCGATTGATTCGGGCCGGCGCACGGTGTACGGACGGAGGCCGCTGATTGCCTACACCATGCAAGACGCCGACGCGGCCCAGGCACGAGCCGACGTGGCGTCCGCGTACAAGTCAGCCTCCGCGGGCGACGTCTTGGCTCAGGATCTGGGGCCAGGTCTCGACATCGGCCGGGATGTGCGCCACGGTGAGCGTTGACCGCGGCATCAGTGCGGCAAGCGATTCCGCTGTCGACATCGGATGCGCCGGGTCGCCGACCCAGGCCAGAATCGTCGTCGGCACGTCGATTCGTGCGACCGCTTCGGGAGCGGGCAGGTCGCTGAGAGCCGCGCCTCGAAACAGTGACGGCAGCAGCGCGTCGGCCACATCGGGAACTGTTTCGGGCGCGCCGACCGTGGCTGGCGGCGGAGTCGCCCCACGCGCCGAAGCGATGAATGCCCCGACTCCCTCGGTTTCGATAAATTCGGCCGCAACCCGGTAGATCGCCGCCTGCGCGGGCCGGGTTTCCCACGCGGTGGCCGGCACCATGAGCGTGAGGCCGGCGAAGCGGTCCGGCTCGCGGGCAGCCGCGTGCAGCAGCGTGCCGGCACCCATGGACGGGCCGACCCCGTGCACCCGTTCGCCGGGAAACCATTTGTCGAGCAGCTGCAGAAGATCCTCGGCAAGGCTTTCCCATCGGTAATCCTCCGGGACCTTGCGCCCAGTCGACTTGCCATGGCCGCGTGCGTCGTACCGCAGCAGTCGGGTCCCGCTGAGGCCCCTGCCGAGGTCGAGATTGAGCACCCGGTCACGCGCGCGGCTGGAGGTAAGTCCGTGCAGTTGAACTACCGGATGACCACCTTCGTCGCTGAGTTCAACCGCAAGCTCTGCTCCGGGAACCACGAAAGTGGACATCACGCAACTCTTCTCACGACCGGACGGCTCGCCCCGGAGCCGACCGCGCAGACCGAGCATTCAGGCTAACCGGGGCGTTAGGGTACCGCCATGCGGCTGACCAACGTGGCGCACCTGCGGCTACCCTTTGGACGACTCTGGGGCTACGACGTGTCGGTGTCTGACCTTGGCCGGCAGCTCCCGGTGTCTTTCGACCAGCGCATACACGTTGGTGCGGGCGCACGACCCGGCTCCTGGATGGCTCTGTCCATTCGGTTGCCGGCGGAGGTCAGCCGCCAATCGTTGGCCGATGCCTGGCTGGCGGTGATCGCCCGCCACGGCACCCTACGAACGGCATTCACACGCGGGGCGGACGGCGATCCGCAGCTGCATGAGATCGATATTCACCCGGGCGAATGGGTTGAGCACGAGATCGCTCCGGGCCAGGCGGTCAACGACGCACTGCGAGTAGTTCTCAATGCGACGTGCTCGCCCTATCAGCGGCCCTCACATCGGTTGTGTGTGCTGGAGACCGCCGCCGGATTGACGGTGGTGATCGCTGCCGACCACGCCCACGTGGACATGTGGTCAATGCTGGTGATTGCCCGGGACCTGTTGTCGTGGCTCGCCGACGCGCGGATCGGACGTACGTCGTCGCTGCAGCCGCCGCCGGCATTTGTCGTGCACACGCAAGCACTGTTGGACCGTCCCGCGGCACCGGAACGCGTGCGCGCGCGATGGGCACAAATCGTCAGCGACAGCGGTGGGGTGATGCCACGGTTTCCGCTGCCGTTGGGTGAGTCCGGGCCGCATCCGGAACGCGTTGAAGTGCGTGACGTGTTCGATGTTGATGATGGCGCCGCGTTCGTCGCGCAGGCACGCGAAGACGGTGTCTCGACGCTGGCACTCGCTGTGGTCGCCATGACTGCGGTGACCCGCGAGTTGGCCGGGGCGCCGCTGCGCGCGGTCTTCCCCGTGCACAGCCGATTTGAAGACAAATGGCACGACTCGGTGGGCTGGTTCATCACCAATTCGGTCCTGGAGTCGGCGGTTGCCGAGCCGCACGCCGCGGCCGCGGCCGTCAAAGAAGCCGTGCAGCTTGGTTCCTGGCCACTGGCCGACGTACTGGCTCCGTGGGGTGGAATGCCCATCGCGCCCGGCATGTTCGCGATTTCCTGGCTGGACCAAAGCAGACTTCCGGTGCGCATCGACTCGGTCGGACTCGACGCCCAGTATGTGAGCGCGAGCGTTGATACCGACGGCGTCATGCTCTGGTTCATCCAGGACGAGTCCGGGCTACATCTGCGATGCCGCTACCCGGATACCGCGGAGGCACGAACCAACGTGGGGGCGTGGCTGGACCTGTTGGTGGCGCGCCTACAGGCACAGGCGCAGTCCTCGGTTCGAGGACTGCTGCGGGTAGCGGGCCGCACATATCGTGTGCAACGCGCGACGCGCGAACACGTGGGGGTGATCGCCCAGCTGCTCTCCGACGACGAATTCGGTCAGGATCGCGAAGACGCCGAACTCGAACGCTACGAGGCGGCCTACGACATCGTCGTTCGCAACCGATCCAACTACCTCGGAGTCGTCCTGAACGGTTCCGATATGGTCGTCGCGACCGTGCAATTGACGATCATTCCCGGCCTTTCCCGCGGCGGCGCCACCCGGCTGCAGATCGAGGGATTACGGGTCGCCAAAGCCGAACGCGCACAGGGCCTTGGTACTGCACTCGTCGAGTGGGCACACAACTACGGCCGAGCACACGGGGCACAGCTGGCGCAGGTGACCACAGACGAGGCTCGCGAAAGGGCTCGGGCGTTCTATCGCCGGCTCGGGTACCACGCCGCCCACGTCGGGCTGAAATGCACCATCTGAGTCCGGTCTATGCGCGGTGAACGTTTCAGCGTGCCTGATGGCGACTCCAGGCAAGGCGGCCGGTGTGCGACCGATCCGGCTGCACGACGCCCGTCACTCGGACCGTGCTGCACCTGCGCGGCGTGCCGCTGGCCGTCATCGCGAATTGGCTGGGCCATACCGACGCGGCGACCACGGCGCGGAGCTACGCCCATAGCCAGGACGACGCGCTTTTGCTGGCCGGAAAGACTTTGGGAACAGTTGTGACATCCTCGTGACACTGAGGCCCGAAATGGCATTTTCATCAGCCGAGCTGACTAACGGAAACACCGTCTGACCTGCAAGAAACATGAGTGCCCCCGGCAGGATTCGAACCTGCGGCCTTCTGCTCCGGAGGCAGACGCTCTATCCCCTGAGCTACGGGGGCGCTACGACGTCGGTGTTGCGCCATTGGGCCCCGCCAGAGTAGCGCATGTCGGTAGCCGCTATGCCACCGCAATGGATTCGGGGCGCGGGCACCTCAGCCAATAGGATGGACGCTCGTGACCCCCGCTGACCTCGCTGAGCTGCTCAAGACCACCGCCTCCGCGGTGCTGGTCGAGCGTGGGCTGGATGCTGCCGCGTTGCCGGCGACGGTCACCGTGGAGCGGCCCCGCAATCCCGAGCACGGCGACTACGCCAGCAACCTGGCGCTGCAGCTGGGCAAGAAGGTCGGCGCCAACCCCCGTGAACTGGCCGGATGGCTGGCCGAGGCGCTGTCCGAGGCCGACGGTGTCGCCTCGGCGGAGGTGGCCGGTCCCGGCTTCATCAACCTGCGTCTCGAGGCCTCGGCGCAGGCCAAGATCGTCAACGCTGTCATCGGCGCCGGCGACACCTTCGGTCAATCCGACGCGCTGGCCGGCCACAAGATCAACCTCGAATTCGTCTCGGCCAACCCCACCGGACCCATCCACATCGGCGGCACCCGCTGGGCCGCCGTCGGCGACGCGCTGGGCAGGCTGCTCGCCACGCAGGGCGCCGACGTCCTGCGCGAGTACTACTTCAACGACCACGGCGCCCAGATCGACCGGTTCGCAAGCTCGCTGATCGCCGCCGCCAGGGGCGAACCAACGCCCGAGGACGGCTATGCCGGCGCCTACATCAACGACATCGCCGCGCAGGTGCTGCAGGAGGCGCCCGACGCGCTGAGCCTGCCCGACGCCGACATGCGCGAGACGTTCCGCGCCATCGGCGTCGACCTGATGTTCACCCACATCAAAGAGTCGTTGCACGAGTTCGGGACCGACTTCGACGTCTACACCCACGAAGACTCGATGCACACCAGCGGCCGGGTCGACCAGGCCATCGCCCGGTTGCGCGAGACGGGCAACATCTACGAGAAGGACGGCGCAACCTGGTTGCGCACCAGCGCTTTTGGTGACGACAAGGACCGCGTCGTGATCAAGAGCGACGGCAAGCCCGCCTACATCGCCGGTGACATCGCCTATTACCTGGACAAGCGGCAGCGCGGCTTCGACTTGTGCATCTACATGCTCGGCGCCGACCACCACGGATACATCGCCCGGCTCAAGGCCGTCGCCGCCGCGTTCGGTGACGACCCGGCGACCGTCGAGGTCCTCATCGGGCAGATGGTGAACCTGGTCCGCGACGGCGCGCCGGTCCGGATGAGCAAGCGGGCCGGAACCGTCATCACGCTCGACGACCTGGTCGAGGCGATCGGCGTCGACGCGGCGCGCTACAGCCTGATCCGTTCCTCGGTCGACACCCCGATCGACATCGACCTGGCGCTGTGGTCGTCGGCGTCGAACGAAAATCCGGTCTATTACGTGCAATACGCGCATGCGCGGCTGTCGGCGCTGGCCCGCAACGCCGCCGAGCTGGGCCTGATCCCCGACACCGGTCATCTCGAGCTGCTCAGCCACGACAAGGAGGGGACCCTGCTGCGCAGCATCGGGGAATTCCCCCGCGTGCTGAAAACTGCTGCGTCCCTGCGGGAACCGCATCGGGTGTGCCGTTACCTGGAAGACCTGGCCGGCGATTACCACCGGTTCTACGACTCGTGCCGGGTCCTGCCCCAGGGCGACGAACAGCCCACCCACCTGCACACCGCGCGCCTGGCGCTGTGCGAGGCCGCCCGCCAGGTCATCGCCAACGGGCTGACGATCCTCGGTGTCGCCGCTCCGGAGCGAATGTGAACGTACACCCCGCCGGTCCGCGGCACGCCGAAGAGACTCGGCCCCTGAATAGCCCGCCGCGACCGCAATCCCCCGACGAGCTGCTGCGGCTCGCGCCGAACGTGTGGCCGCGCAACATCGTTCGTGACGACACGGGTGCGGCCAGCCTCGCTGGAATCCCGGTGACCCAGCTCGCCCAGGAGTACGGCACCCCGCTGTTCGTCGTCGACGAGGACGACTTCCGTTCCCGGTGCCGCGAGCTGGCGACGGCCTTCGGCGGTGGCCACAACGTGTGCTACGCGGCGAAGGCCTTCTTGTGCAGCGAGATCGCTCGCTGGGTTGATGAGGAAGGGCTCTCGCTCGACGTCTCCACCGGCGGCGAGCTCGCGGTCGCGCTGCACGCCGACTTCCCGCCGGAGCGGATCACCTTCCACGGCAACAACAAATCCGTCGCGGAGCTGACCGCGGCTGTCAAAGTCGGTGTCGGGCACATCGTCCTGGACTCGATGACCGAAATCGAACGCCTCGACGCCATCGCGGCCGACGCCGGCGTCGTCCAGGACGTCTACGTCCGGCTCACCGTCGGGGTCGAGGCGCACACGCACGAGTTCATCTCCACGGCACACGAAGACCAGAAGTTCGGGCTGTCGGTGGCCAGCGGCGCGGCGATGGCCGCGGTGCGCAGGGTGTTCGCCACCGATCACCTGCGACTGGTGGGCCTGCACAGCCACATCGGCTCCCAGATCTTTGACGTGGACGGCTTCGAAGTCGCCGCGCATCGCGTCATCGGGCTGCTGCACCAGATCGTCAATGAATTCGGCGTCGACAAGACGGTGCAGATCTCGACCGTGGATCTCGGTGGGGGGCTGGGGATTTCATACCTGGGAACTGACGACCCGCCCCCGGTGGCCGAACTGGCGGCCAAGCTGACTGCCATCGTCGGCAACGAGTCGGCGGCCGTCGGCCTGCCCACCCCGAGGCTGGTGGTGGAGCCCGGGCGTGCTATCGCCGGGCCGGGCACCATCACGCTGTACGAGGTGGGCACCGTCAAGGACGTCGACGTGAGCAGCACAGCCCAACGCCGTTACGTCAGCGTCGACGGCGGGATGAGCGACAACATCCGCACCGCGCTCTATGACGCGCAGTACGACGCCCGGCTCGTCTCGCGGGCCAGCGACGCGCCGGCGACCCTGGCCCGGATCGTCGGAAAGCACTGCGAAACCGGTGACATCGTGGTGCGTGACGCGTGGGTGCCCGACGACCTTCGGCCCGGTGACCTGCTCGGGGTCGCGGCGACCGGCGCCTACTGCTATTCGCTGTCGAGCCGCTACAACATGATCTGCCGCCCGGCGGTGGTGGCGGTGCGCGCGGGGCGGTCCCGGCTGATCCTGCGCCGCGAGACGGTTGACGATCTACTGAGTCTGGAAGTGAGGTGAACTGTGCCCGGTGACGAAAAGCCCGTCGGCGTAGCGGTACTCGGGTTCGGCAACGTCGGAAGCGAAGTTGTCCGAATCATCGAGGACAGCGCCGACGACCTCGCGGCTCGGGTCGGCGCGCCCTTGGTGTTGCGCGGCGTCGGAGTGCGGCGGGTCGCCGCCGACCGCGGTGTTCCGATCGAGTTGCTCACCGACAACATCGAGGAACTCGTCTCCCGCGAAGACGTCGACATCGTCTTGGAGCTGATGGGGCCGGTGGAACCGGCCCGCAAGGCCATCCTGCGCGCGCTCGAGCACGGCAAATCCGTCGTCACGGCGAACAAGGCGCTGTTGGCCACCTCCACCGGGGAACTGGCGCAGGCCGCCGAAAACGCCCACGTCGACCTGTATTTCGAGGCGGCGGTCGCGGGTGCGATCCCGGTCATCCGCCCGCTCACCCAGTCGCTGGCGGGCGACACCGTGCTGCGGGTCGCCGGCATCGTCAACGGCACCACCAACTACATCCTGTCCGCGATGGACAGCACCGGCGCCGACTACCAAACCGCCCTGGCCGAGGCGAGCGCGCTGGGCTACGCCGAGGCCGATCCCACGGCCGACGTCGAAGGCTACGACGCCGCGGCCAAGGCCGCGATTCTGGCATCGATCGCCTTTCACACCCGGGTCACCGCCGACGACGTCTATCGCGAGGGCATCACCAAAATCACCCCGGCCGACTTCGCCTCCGCGCGCTCTTTGGGCTGCACCATCAAGCTGCTGTCCATCTGCGAGCGCATCCCGGGCGACGATGGACAGGAACGGGTCTCGGCCCGCGTCTATCCGGCGCTGGTGCCGCTGTCGCACCCGTTGGCCACCGTCAACGGGGCGTTCAACGCCGTGGTGGTCGAGGCCAAGGCGGCCGGCCGGCTGATGTTCTACGGTCAGGGCGCCGGTGGCGCACCCACCGCATCCGCGGTCACCGGTGACTTGGTGATGGCCGCCCGCAACCGGGTACTGGGCAGCCGCGGGCCGAAGGAATCCAAGTACGCCCAGCTTCCCATCGCCCCAATGGGTTTCATCAACACCCGCTACTACGTCAGCATGAACGTCGCCGACAAGCCGGGCGTGTTGTCCACGGTGGCTGCCGAATTCGCCAAGCGCGAGGTGAGCATCGCCGAGGTCCGGCAGGAGGGCGTGTCCGACGAGGGCGGGCGGCGGGTGGGAGCCCGTGTCGTGGTTGTCACACACAGCGCCACCGACGCCGCACTCTCCGAAACCGTCGATGCGCTGGCGGATTTGGACGTCGTGCAGGGCGTCACCAGTGTGCTGCGATTGGAAGAGACCGGTTCATGAGCGTCCCGCATACCGCCGTGCACCAACCGTGGCCCGGATTGATCGCGGCGTACCGCGACCGGCTCCCGGTGGGCGACGACTGGACCCCCGTCACCCTGCTCGAGGGCGGCACGCCGCTGATCGCGGCCACGCGTCTCTCGGAAAAGACCGGCTGCACGGTCCACCTCAAGGTCGAGGGCCTCAACCCGACCGGCTCGTTCAAGGACCGGGGCATGACCATGGCGGTCACCGACGCACTGGCGCGGGGCCAGCAGGCCGTGTTGTGCGCCTCGACCGGCAATACCTCGGCGTCGGCGGCGGCATACGCCGCACGTGCCGGCATCACCTGCGCGGTGCTCATCCCGCAGGGCAAGATCGCGATGGGCAAGCTGGCGCAGGCGGTCATGCACGGCGCCAAGATCATCCAGATCGACGGCAATTTCGACGACTGCCTGGAACTGGCCCGCAAAATGGCCGCCGACTTCCCAACGATCGCGTTGGTCAATTCGGTCAACCCGGTCCGCATCGAGGGCCAGAAGACGGCGGCATTCGAGATCGTCGACGCGTTGGGCGCCGCGCCGGACGTGCACGCTCTCCCGGTGGGCAACGCGGGCAACATCACCGCGTACTGGAAGGGCTACACCGAGTACCACCAGGACGGCGTGATCAACAAGCTGCCCCGGATGCTGGGCACCCAGGCGGCCGGCGCCGCACCACTGGTGCACGGCGCCCCGGTCAGCAACCCCGAGACGATCGCGACCGCGATACGCATCGGCGCGCCCGCCTCGTGGGCGGCCGCGGTCAACGCGCAGCAGCAGTCCAACGGGCGTTTCCTGGCCGCCACCGACGAGGAGATTCTCGCGGCGTATCACCTGGTGGCCGAAAGTGAAGGCGTCTTCGTCGAGCCCGCCTCGGCGGCCAGCATCGCGGGTCTGCTCAAGGCCGTTGACGACGGCTGGGTCGCGCGCGGGTCGACCGTGGTGTGCACGGTGACCGGCAATGGCCTCAAGGATCCCGACACCGCGCTGAGGGACATGCCGACCGTCTCCCCGTTGCCCGTTGATCCGGTGCTCGTCGTCGAGAAGCTGGGGCTCTCCTGAATGAGAGCCTGTCGGTGAGTCAGATGCTGCCCACCGGGCTGGTGGCGAGCGCCGTGGTGTCCGCGTCCAGTGCCAACCTTGGTCCCGGTTTCGACAGCATCGGTCTGGCATTGAGCCTCTGCGACGAGATCGTCGTGGAGACAACGGATTCCGGCCTGGTCGTGCTGGTCGAAGGGGAGGGCGCCGAGCAGGTGCCGCGGGGTCCCGAACACCTGGTGGTGCGCGCCGTGGAATGCGGGCTGCGGGCCGTGGGCGTCCGCGCCCCGGGCCTGGTGGTCCGCTGCCGCAATGCCATTCCACACTCCCGCGGCCTGGGCTCGTCCGCGGCGGCCGTGGTCGGCGGCCTGGCTGCGGCCAACGGCCTTGTGGCGCAGACGGATTCGAAACTGCTGAGCCATGCTCAGCTGATCCAGCTGTCCTCGGAGTTCGAGGGGCATCCCGACAACGCCGCGGCGGCCGTGCTGGGTGGTGCGGTGGTTTCCTGGATCGACCGCTCGGGTGACCGTCCCCGGTATTCGGCGGTGTCCGTGCGCCTGCACCCCGACATCCGTCTGTACTGCGCGATACCCCAAGAGCGCTCGTTGACCGCGGAGACCCGGGTGCTACTGCCCGCCCAGGTGAGCCACGAGGATGCCCGGTTCAACGTCAGCCGCGCCGCCTTGCTGGTGGTAGCGCTGAGCGAACGCCCGGACATGCTCATGCCGGCAACCGAGGATGTGCTCCACCAACCGCAGCGGGCTCCCGCGATGCCCGCGTCTGCGGAATATTTGCGACTGTTGCGGCGTCATAACGTGGCAGCGACACTTTCGGGGGCCGGTCCGGCATTGATTGCACTGAGCACAGCGCCGGAGTTGCCCACGGAAGTGGTGGAGTACGGGGCCGCGAACGGATTTGCCCTTTCTGAGATGACCGCCGGCGACGGAGTTCGCTGGAGCCCGGGAGTCACAGTCCCCGGTTGATCTTTAGCGTGGCCGGAGGGTTTGCTTGCTTCCAGGCAGGATGCGGGCTATCCTCGGACCCGTCCAGCAATCGCAGCATCTGCATCTGCATCCATACTGCCTTGCCGCTAGGACAACACCAATTCTTCTCGTGGACGAGGTTCGCCGCTTACTCCGCCGATTTAGGCGATCACCGTTGCAGAGTCGATATTTGGGCGCACTCGGCGATTTGGCTGAATGCAACGAACCCCCCGGATGACGTGATCAGCGGGGGAAGAAAGGAACTCCGTGACCGATACGGACCTGTTCACGGCTGACGCGAGCACCGACAGCAACGAGGTGCCGAGCGCTGTGACCCCAGACACACCCGATGTCAAAACCAAAGCCACGGTTGGCTCCCTGTCGACCATGGTGCTTCCCGAATTGCGCGCGCTGGCTAACGAGGTCGGCGTCAAGGGGACGTCGGGCATGCGCAAGAACGAACTCATCGCCGCCATAAAGGAAATCAGGGGACAGTCCAACGGGACGTCCGCCCCTGCCACCCCCGAGGACGGCGCAAAGTCCGACGCCGCCAGTGCTGAAGCACCGGCCGGCGAGGACCACCAGGACGGTTCGACAACCGAGGCGCCCCGCCGCGAACGGCGCAGCGCCTCCCGCGAGCCGGGATCAGCCCGCACCGGCGACGAATCGGATGGCGAGCGCTCACGCAACCGCGAGGCCAATGCGACCGGCGAGGACCGCACCCGCCAGGGCGGCAAGCGTGACAACCAGAGCGAAGAGCGCGGCCAGGACTCGGGCAGCGAGCAAAGCGATGATCGGCAGGGCTCGGGCGGCCAGCAGTCTCGTGGCGGCTCGAACCAGCAGGACGACGACGGCGAGGGTCGTGGAGGCAGGCGTGGTCGCCGCTTCCGCGATCGCAGGCGGCGCGGTGAGCGGTCCGGCGAGGGCGGCGACACCGAACTCCGCGAGGACGACGTCGTGCAGCCGGTCGCCGGAATCCTTGACGTGCTCGACAATTACGCGTTCGTCCGCACCTCCGGTTACCTGGCCGGTCCGCACGACGTCTACGTGTCCATGAACATGGTGCGCAAGAACGGCCTGCGCCGCGGCGACGCGGTGACCGGGGCGGTTCGCGTGCCGAAGGACGGCGAGCAGCCCAACCAACGCCAGAAGTTCAACCCGCTGGTCCGCTTGGACAGCGTCAATGGCGGTCCGGTCGAGGACGCGAAGAAGCGGCCCGATTTCAGCAAGCTGACGCCGCTCTACCCCAACCAGCGACTTCGTCTGGAAACCACCCCCGACCGGCTGACCACCCGGGTCATCGACCTGATCATGCCGATCGGTAAGGGCCAGCGCGCCCTGATCGTGTCGCCGCCAAAGGCCGGTAAGACGACGATCCTGCAGGACATCGCCAACGCGATCACCAAGAACAACCCGGAATGCCACCTCATGGTCGTGCTCGTCGACGAGCGCCCCGAGGAGGTCACCGACATGACGCGCTCCGTCAAGGGCGAGGTGATCGCCTCGACCTTCGACCGGCCGCCCACGGACCACACGGCAGTCGCCGAGCTGGCCATCGAGCGCGCCAAGCGGCTCGTTGAGCAGGGCAAGGACGTCGTGGTGCTCCTCGACTCGATCACCCGCCTGGGCCGCGCGTACAACAACGCGTCACCCGCGTCGGGCCGAATCCTGTCCGGTGGTGTCGACTCCACCGCGCTGTACCCGCCGAAGCGCTTCCTGGGTGCAGCGCGAAACATCGAGGAAGGCGGGTCGCTGACGATCATCGCCACCGCGATGGTCGAGACCGGATCCACCGGTGACACGGTCATCTTCGAGGAGTTCAAGGGCACCGGTAACGCCGAGCTCAAGCTGGACCGCAAGATCTCCGAACGACGGGTCTTCCCGGCGGTCGACGTGAACCCGTCCGGTACCCGTAAGGACGAGCTGTTGCTGTCGCCGGACGAGTTCGGCATCGTGCACAAGCTGCGCCGCGTGCTGTCGGGTCTGGACTCCCACCAGGCCATCGACCTGCTGATGTCGCAGCTGCGCAAGACGAAGACCAATTACGAGTTCCTGGTGCAGGTCTCCAAGACCACGCCGGGATCGATGGACAACGACTAGCCGAACCCCTTCCTCGGCGGGTCGTCACCGCGACACTTAAGCCACGTACCCGACACGCCGGCTGACGCCGCCATGGTTTAAGTTTCGGCGCAACCCATGCGGCGGGAATGCCGACGGGTACCCCGTTGTTTTGGGAGAACAGCAGTTGACCTGGCATAATCGATGCTCGACAAGATCGAAGAGGACAGCATGAAATCTGACATTCATCCCGCCTACGCGGAGACCACCGTGCACTGCGGGTGCGGAAACACGTTCCAGACCCGCAGCACCAAGCCCGGCGGCAACATCGTCGTCGAGGTGTGCTCGCAGTGCCACCCGTTCTACACCGGCAAGCAGAAGATTCTTGACAGCGGCGGCCGGGTGGCGCGCTTCGAGAAGCGCTACGGCAAGCGCAAAGGTGCCGCGGCGGATAAGACCGACAAATAGCTGCGTTGCCGACGCCCGAACTGTGCAAGAGAGCACAGGCCGGGCGTCGGTTTGCGTCTACGGCAAATGAGAACGCGGGGCTGAACGGCCAGGAGGTGACACGTGACGCAGCCGGTGCAGACCATTGATGTGCTGCTGGCCGAACACGCCGAGCTCGAGCAACGGCTGGCGGATCCCGACCTGCACAGCAATCCCGCCGAGGCGCGCAAAGCCGGCCGCCGGTTCGCCCGATTGGCCCCGATCGTCGCCACGTATCGCAAGTTGGAGTCGGCGCGCGGCGATCTGGACACCGCGCGGGAATTGGCCGCCGACGACGAGTCGTTCGCCGATGAGGTGACCGAACTCGAGTCCCGGGTCGCCGAATTGGACACCCAATTGACCGACATGCTGGCGCCGCGCGACCCGCATGACGCCGACGACATCGTGCTCGAGGTCAAATCCGGCGAGGGCGGCGAGGAATCGGCTCTGTTCGCGGCGGATCTGGCCAGGATGTACATCCGCTATGCCGAGCGGCACGGCTGGAACGTGACCGTGCTGGACGAAACGACGTCGGACCTCGGTGGCTACAAGGACGCGACGCTGTCCATCGCCAGCAAGGGCGACTCGGCCGACGGAGTGTGGTCCCGCATGAAGTTCGAGGGCGGGGTGCACCGGGTGCAGCGCGTTCCCGTGACGGAATCGCAAGGCCGCGTACACACTTCGGCGGCGGGCGTACTGGTCTATCCCGAACCCGAGGAAGTGGGCGAGGTGCAGATCGACGAGTCGGATCTGCGCATCGACGTGTACCGCTCGTCCGGCAAGGGCGGGCAGGGGGTGAACACCACCGACTCCGCGGTGCGAATCACCCACCTGCCCACCGGCATCGTGGTCACGTGTCAGAACGAACGCTCGCAGCTGCAGAACAAGACGCGTGCGTTGCAGGTGCTGGCCGCCCGCCTGCAGGCATTGGCCGAAGAGCAGGCGCTGGCAGACGCGTCGGCCGACCGCGCCAGCCAGATCCGGACCGTCGACCGCAGCGAACGCATTCGCACCTACAACTTCCCGGAGAACCGGATCACCGACCACCGAATCGGTTACAAGGCACACAATCTCGATCAAGTACTCGACGGCGACCTGGACGCGATGTTCGACGCGTTGGGCGCCGCCGACAGACAGTCCCGGTTGCAACAGGCATGAGTGTCGTGCGGCGCGCGATCGACTCCGCTGCGGCGACGCTCGCCGAAGCGGGAATCGACTCCGCCCGTTGGGATGCCGAGGAGCTGGCCGCGCACCTGACGGGTACCGAGCGCGGTCGGCTGGCCTTGCTCGAGTCGCTCGGCGACGATTTCTTCGGTCGTTACCGCGACGTCGTGGCTGCACGCTCCCGGCGGGTGCCGCTGCAGCATCTCACCGGCGCAGCCGCGTTCGGGCCCCTGATGCTGCACGTCGGCCCCGGTGTCTTCATCCCGCGCCCGGAAACCGAAGCCCTCTTGGCGTGGGTGACCGAACAACGCCTCCCCACCCGGCCTGTCATCGTCGACTTGTGCACCGGTTCGGGCGCATTGGCGGTGGCGCTGGCCCAGCACCACCCCGCAGCGCGGATCATCGGCATCGATGACTCCGGGACGGCGCTCGAGTACGCGCGCCGCAACGCGGCGGGCACCCCGGTCGAACTCCTGCGGGCCGACGTCACAGCCGTTGGACTGCTTTCCGAACTGGACGGCGGAGTCGACTTGGTGGTGGCCAATCCGCCCTACGTTCCCGACGCCGCGGCGGTGGAACCCGAAGTCGCCCAACACGACCCACATCGTGCGGTGTTCGGTGGCCCGGACGGGATGGCGGTGATCGCGCCCATCGTCCGCCTGGCCGGACGCTGGCTTCGCCCGGGCGGCATCTTTGCCGTCGAACATGACGACACGACGTCGCCGCAGACCGTCGAGTTGGTTTGTGGGACGGGGCATTTCGACGATGTCACGGCCCGCCACGACCTGGCCGGTCGGCCGAGATTCGTCTCCGCGCGCAGAAAGGAGCGGCGCGGATGACTGAAGTCTTCGACTGCGCCGATCCCGACCAACGTTCGCGCGGAATCGCCTCGGCGACAGGGGCGCTCAAGGGTGGTCGACTGGTTGTCATGCCGACCGACACCGTCTACGGTATCGGCGCCGACGCTTTCAACAGCGCCGCGGTGGGCGCCCTGCTGTCGGCGAAGGGGCGGGCCCGGGACATGCCGGTCGGCGTGCTGGTCGGCTCGTGGCACACCATCGAGGGTCTCGTCTACACCATGCCGGACGGGGCCCGCGACCTGATTCGCGCATTCTGGCCGGGCGCGCTGAGCCTGGTGGTGACGCAGGCGCCATCGCTGCAGTGGGACCTCGGCGACGCACGCGGCACGGTGATGCTGCGGATGCCGCTACACCCGGTCGCCATCGAGCTGTTGCGCGAAGTCGGCCCCATGGCGGTGTCCAGCGCGAACGTGTCCGGCCGTCCGCCCGCGGTGGATGCCGACGAGGCCCGTAATCAACTCGGCGACCTCGTCGACGTCTATCTCGACGCGGGGACGGCCGAGCAGCAGGCCGCTTCCACGATCGTCGACCTCACCGGTTCCGCCCCGCGGATCCTGCGGCCCGGCCCGGTGAGCGCCGAACGGATCGCCGAAGTGCTCGGGGTGGACCCCGAAAGCCTGACCGCCCAGGCCTAACCCGAGCGGTTCTCTTGCCAGGTTGGTGCAGTACGGTCTCGACGTGTCCAGCGACGTAACCAACCTCGCCAGTGGTTTGCTCGCCCTGGGTGACCGCGGGACCGGTGTCCCGCTTCGCGAGCTTGCACTCGTTGGACTGACCGCCGCCATCATCACGTATTTCGCGACCGGTCCCGTCCGCGTGCTCGCCACCCGGCTGGGCGCGGTTGCCTATCCGCGGGAACGCGACGTACACGTCACCCCGACGCCGCGCATGGGCGGGCTGGCGATGTTCCTCGGCGTTCTTTCGGCCGTCTTCCTGGCGTCCCAGCTTCCGGCGCTCACTCGCGGGTTCGTCTATTCGACGGGTATGCCGGCGGTGCTGGTGGCCGGCGCGGTGATCATGGGCATCGGCCTCATCGACGATCGTTGGGGGCTCGACGCCCTGACGAAGTTCGCCGGCCAGATCACCGCGGCGAGTGTGCTGGTCACCATGGGCGTGGCCTGGAGCGTCCTCTACATCCCGATCGGCGGGGTCGGCACCATCGTGCTGGACCAGGCCTCGTCGATCCTGCTCACGCTGGCGCTCACGGTGTCCATCGTCAACGCGATGAACTTCGTCGACGGACTCGACGGACTGGCCGCCGGGCTCGGACTGATTACCGCCCTGGCGATCTGCATGTTCTCGGTCGGCCTGCTACGCGACCACGGCGGCGATGTCCTCTTCTACCCGCCCGCCGTGATCTCCGTGGTGCTCGCGGGGGCCTGTCTGGGCTTCCTGCCGCACAACTTCCACCGCGCCAAGATCTTCATGGGTGATTCGGGCTCGATGCTGATCGGCTTGATGCTCGCCGCGGCCTCCACCACCGCCGCCGGCCCCGTTTCGCAAAACGCC
Organism: Mycobacterium sp. 852014-50255_SCH5639931; assembly: GCF_001665605.1. Lineage (GTDB taxonomy): Bacteria > Actinomycetota > Actinomycetes > Mycobacteriales > Mycobacteriaceae > Mycobacterium > Mycobacterium paraffinicum. The sequence continues at coordinate 243,089 of NZ_LZSV01000016.1, read as the reverse complement.
TATGGTGCGCGCGACGTGTTCGCGCTGCTGTCGCCGTTCCTGCTGGTGGTCGCCGTCATGTTCGTGCCGATGCTTGATTTGCTGCTGGCGATCGTGCGCCGCACCCGCGCGGGCCGCAGCGCGTTCAGCCCCGACAAGATGCACCTGCACCACCGCTTGCTGCAGATCGGTCATTCCCACCGCAGGGTGGTATTGCTGATCTACCTGTGGGTCGGCATCGTCGCGTTCGGCGCCGCCAGCACGATTTTCTTCAATCCCCGCGATACCGCCGCGGTGATGCTGGGCGCGATCGTGGTCGCCGGCGTCGCGACGGCGATCCCGCTCATGCGCCGGCGAGACGAGTACGAAGACGAGGACTACGACAGCTAGTAGTAGTGGTGTTCGCGATATGGTACGGTGCAGGTAGAACCCCAAAAAGCCGCACAGAACGCCTATCCATCGGACGCAGATCCGGTTGGGTCGGCTGGGGACTCACGTCGGGAGATACCCCTTGGGTGATTCCACTGTGACGTGCGATACGCTCGGCGGGCCACCGATCAGTCGGTCGGGGGACTCCCGCTCTACCAACTTGGGATTGAGGTGCTGCAGTGACGACACCAGCGCAGGACGCGCCGTTGGTGTTTCCCTCTGTTGCGTTCCGCCCGGTCCGCCTGTTCGTCCTCAGCATTGCGGTTACTGCGGTGGCAGTCATCGCCGCCGGTCTGACCGGTCACGTGATGGTCGGCGTCTTCTTCGGTGTCGGGTTGCTGCTCGGTTTGCTCAACGCCCTTCTGGTGCGTCGTTCGGTCGCGTCGATCACCGCGAAAGAGCACCCGCTGAAAAGCACGATGGCGCTCAATTCTGCTACCCGGCTGGCCATGATCACGATCATCGGGCTGATCATCGCCTACATTTTCCGGCCCGCCGGCCTGGGTGTCGTGTTCGGGCTGGCGCTTTTCCAGGTCTTGTTGGTGGCATCGACGGCGCTTCCGGTGTGGAAGAAGCTGCGCGCCGGTGACTGGGCGGACGCCCATCCCTCGGACGGAGGCGGCGGCGTGATCGCGGGATCGGAAGGAACGGAAGGAAGAGGCAGCAGCGATGACTGAGACGACGTTCCTGGCCGCCGCCATCGAGGTTGGGGAACACAACCAGGCCAAATGGCTCGGGCTGACCGTCAACACCGACACGATCCTGTCGACCGCGATCGCCGCCGTGATCGTCCTGGCGCTGGCCTTCTTCCTCCGGGCGAAGATCACTTCCACCGGGGTCCCAAGCGGTGTGCAGTTGTTCTGGGAGGCCATCACCGTCCAGATGCGCGATCAGATCGAGGCCGCGGTCGGGATGCGGATCGCGCCGTTCGTGTTGCCGCTGGCTGTCACGATCTTCGTGTTCATCCTGATCTCCAACTGGCTGTCGGTGCTCCCGCTGCAGTACACCGATAAGTCCGGGCACACCACCGAACTGCTGAAGTCGGCGGCCGCGGACATCAACTACGTTCTGGCGCTGGCCCTCTTCGTGTTCGTCTGCTATCACGTGGCGGGCATCTGGCGCCGCGGCATCGTCGGCCACCCGCTCGCCGTGCTCAAGGGCCACGTGGCGTTCCTGGCACCGATCAACCTCGTCGAAGAGCTCGCCAAGCCGATCTCGTTGTCGCTCCGACTTTTCGGCAACATCTTCGCCGGCGGCATCCTGGTCGCGCTGATCGCGCTCTTCCCGCCGTACATCATGTGGGCACCCAACGCGATCTGGAAGGCCTTCGACCTGTTCGTCGGGGCGATCCAGGCGTTCATCTTCTCGATCTTGACGATCCTCTACTTCAGCCAAGCCATGGAGATCGAGGAACACCATGACTGAGCCCACCATGAATCGCTTTGTCCCACACACCATTACAGAGGCCTGGTAGACCGCTACCAGCTATCAAGGAGGATAAGAATGGCTCTGGACCCCCAAGTCGCTGCCGCTGCTCTCATCGGCGGTGGACTCATCATGGGCGGTGGCGCGATCGGCGCCGGTATCGGTGACGGTATCGCCGGTAACGCGCTGGTATCCGGCATCGCCCGGCAACCCGAGGCGCAAGGCCGGCTGTTCACGCCTTTCTTCATCACCGTCGGTCTGGTTGAGGCGGCCTACTTCATCAACTTGGCGTTCATGGCGCTGTTCGTCTTCGCCACACCCGTCGGCACCTAACCCGCTGTGATGGGTGACGCGAGCCTGAGCGTTCTGGCATCCAGCCAGGTGATGGCAGAGGGAGGCAACAACTTCCTCGTCCCGAACGGCACTTTCTTCTTCGTTCTGGCCATCTTCCTGATCGTGCTGGCCGTCATCGGCACGTTCGTCGTGCCGCCGGTCATGCGGGTGTTGCGCGAGCGGGACGCCATGGTTGCCAAGACGGCTGCCGACAACAAGAAGGCCGCTGAGCAGTTCGACGCCGCCAAGGCGGACTACGAAGAGGCTTTGACGGAGGCCCGGGTTGAGGCGTCGTCGTTGCGGGACAATGCCCGCGCCGAAGGCCGTAAGGTGGTCGAAGACGCGCGCGCCCGTGCCGAGCAACAGGTGATGTCGACGTTGCAAATGGCCTCCGAGCAACTGAAGCGGGAGAGAGACTCCGTGGAACTGGATCTGCGCGCCAACGTGGCGGCCATGTCGGCGACGCTGGCCAGCCGGATCCTGGGCGTCGAGGTGGTCCCGGCCACCGCTGCCACGTCCGCAACCGGGAAATCTGGACGGTAATCGCGCATGTCGACATTCATCGGGCAGTTGATCGGGTTCGCGGCCATCGTGCTTCTGGTCGTGCGGTACGTCGTGCCGCCGGTGCGTCGTCTGATGGCCGCTCGTCAAGAGACCGTGCGCCAACAGTTGAAAGACTCTGCGGCAGCGGCAGATCGGTTGACCGAGTCGACCACGGCCCACAGTAATGCCGTGGAATCCGCCAAGACGGAAGCCGAACGGCTCGTCGAAGAGGCCCAGACGGACGCGGGCCGCCTCGCAGAACAGTTCCGGACCCAGGCCGACGTCGAGTCCGAACGCATTACCGCACAGGGCGGCCGCCAGGTCGACCTGCTGCGCACCCAGCTGAGCCGCCAGCTTCGCCTGGAACTCGGTCACGAAGCTGTCCGCCAGGCGGGCGAGTTGGTGCGTAACTACGTCGCAGACCCGGAGCAGCAGTCGGCCACCGTCGATCGGTTCCTGGAAGATCTCGAAGAGATGGCGCCGGCACCCGCCGAGGTTCAGTATCCGCTGTTGACGAAGATGCGCTCGGCCAGTCGGCAAGCAGTGGTCAGCCTGGTCGAGCGGTTCGGCGACATAGCCAAAGACCTTGACAACAAGGCGCTTTCCACGGTGTCCGGCGAGCTCGTCTCGGTCGCCGAAATGCTGGACCGCGAGATCGTTGTCACCCGGTATCTCACCGTGCCCGCCGAGGACGCGACGCCCCGGGTACGGTTGATCGAGCGGCTGGTCTCGGGCAAGGTCTCCGACGCCACACTCGACGTTCTCCGGCTGGCCGTCTCGGAGCGCTGGTCGGCCAACTCCGATTTGATCGACGCCATCGAGCACATCTCGCGGCAGGCGTTGCTCGAAGTCGCCGAACGTGAGGACAAGGTCGACGACGTCGAAGACCAGTTGTTCCGGTTCTCCCGCATTCTTGACGCGCAGCCGCGACTCGCCATCCTATTGGGCGACTACGGTGTGCCGGTGGAAGGCCGAGTTGGGCTGCTGCGCAACGTACTTGACAGCGCGAGCGGCAGGGTCAACCCAATTGTGGTGTCGCTGCTGACGCACACCGTCCAGCTGCTAAGAGGTCGGTCGGCCGAGGAGGCTGTTCAGTTCTTGGCACAAGTTGCGGTGGCACGCCGGGGTGAAATCGTCGCCCAGGTCAGCGCGGCGGCCGAACTCAGCGATGCCCAGCGGTCTCGCCTCACCGACGTGCTCGGCCGTATTTACGGTCACCGGGTGACGGTGCAGCTAGAGATCGATGCCGAACTCCTGGGCGGCCTGCTTATCTCCCTGGCCGACGAAGTGATTGACGGGACACTCGCTTCTCGCCTTGCCGCGGCAAAGGCTCAATTGCCCGACTGACACCATCAATCAGCACAAGCACACGCGAACGAAGATCAAGTAGGAAGACGAAAAGCCATGGCCGAGTTGACAATCTCCGCTGATGACATCCAGAGCGCCGTCGAGGAGTACGTAGGCTCTTTCGCCTCCGACACCTCCCGCGAAGAGGTCGGTACCGTAGTCGACGCCGGGGACGGCATCGCGCACGTCGAAGGGCTGCCCTCCGTCATGACCCAGGAACTGCTCGAGTTTCCGGGCGGGGTCCTCGGCGTCGCACTGAACCTCGACGAGCACAGCGTCGGCGCGGTGATCCTCGGCGACTTCGAGAAAATCGAAGAGGGCCAACAGGTCAAGCGCACCGGCGAGGTCCTGTCCGTCCCCGTCGGCGACGCATTCCTGGGGCGCGTCGTCAATCCGCTCGGGCACCCCATCGACGGTCGGGGAGACATCGACACCGACATCCGACGCGCCCTGGAGATCCAGGCGCCGTCCGTGGTGCAGCGGCAAAGCGTCAGCGAGCCGCTGCAGACCGGCATCAAGGCCATCGACGCGATGACGCCGATCGGACGCGGCCAGCGGCAGCTGATCATCGGCGACCGCAAGACCGGCAAGACCGCCGTCTGCGTCGACACCATCCTCAACCAGCGGGAGAACTGGGAGAGCGGCGACGAAAAGAAGCAGGTCCGCTGCGTCTACGTGGCCATCGGCCAGAAAGGCACCACGATCGCTTCGGTCCGGCGTGCGCTCGAAGAGGGCGGCGCGATGGACTACACCACCATCGTCGCGGCGCCGGCATCGGACTCCGCGGGCTTCAAATGGCTTGCGCCGTACACGGGTTCGGCGATCGCCCAGCACTGGATGTACGACGGCAAGCACGTGCTGATCGTCTTCGACGACCTGAGCAAGCAGGCCGAGGCGTACCGCGCGATCTCACTGCTGCTGCGCCGCCCGCCGGGCCGCGAGGCGTACCCCGGTGACGTGTTCTACCTGCACTCGCGGCTGCTGGAGCGCTGCGCGAAGCTCTCCGACGAACTTGGGGGCGGTTCGCTGACGGGTCTGCCGATCATCGAGACCAAGGCCAACGACATCTCGGCCTACATCCCGACCAACGTCATCTCGATCACCGACGGCCAGTGCTTCCTGGAGTCCGACCTGTTCAACCAGGGTGTGCGGCCGGCCATCAACGTCGGTGTGTCGGTGTCCCGCGTGGGCGGTGCGGCGCAGATCAAGGCCATGAAAGAGGTGGCCGGCTCGCTGCGTCTGGACCTGTCGCAGTACCGCGAACTGGAATCGTTCGCGGCCTTCGCTTCGGACCTGGACGCCACCTCCAAGGCGCAGCTGGAGCGCGGTGAGCGGCTGGTCGAGCTGCTCAAGCAACCGCAGTACCAGCCCATGCCGGTTGAGGAGCAGGTGGTTTCGATCTTCCTGGGCACCGGCGGTCACCTGGACTCCGTGCCGGTCGAGGACGTCAGGCGCTTCGAAACCGAGTTGCTGGACCACATGCGGGCATCGGAAGAGAAGTTTCTGGCCGGTATCCGCGACAGCGGAAAGCTTTCCGAAGAGGGCGAAAATCAGCTGACCGAGATCATCAACAAGTTCAAGAAGGGATTCGCGGCCACGGGCGGCGGATCGGTGGTGCCCGACGAGCACGTCGAGCCTCTGGACGAGGAAGATCTCGAAAAGGAGTCGGTCCAGGTCAAGAAGGAGAAGCCGAAGGACAAGAAGGACTCCAAGAGCGGCAAGGACAAGAAGTAGCTAACGATGGCAGCCACACTTCGCGAACTACGCGGCCGGATTCGCTCGGCGGGGTCGATCAAGAAGATCACCAAGGCCCAGGAGATGATCGCGACATCGCGCATCGGCAAGGCGCAGACCCGGCTGCAAGCCGCCAGGCCCTACGCGCTCCAGATCACGGCGATGCTCACCACCCTGTCGTCGGAAGCCGCCCTTGATCACCCTTTGCTGGTCGAACGGGAAGAGCCCAAGCGGGCCGGCGTCGTCGTGGTGTCCTCCGACCGCGGTCTGTGCGGCGCCTACAACTCCAGCATCTTCCGTCGATCCGAGGAGCTGTTCTCCCTGCTAAGGGAGGAAGGCAAGACGCCGGTCGTCTACACGGTTGGCCGTAAGGCGCTGAACTACTTCAAATTCCGCAACTGGGACATCACCGACTCGTGGACGGGCTTCTCCGAGCAACCCAGCTACGAAAACGCCGCGGAGATCGCCTCGACCCTGGTTGAGACGTTCATGAAGGGCGCAGGCGACGAGGAGTCACAGGACGACCAAGGCGTGGACGAACTGCACATCGTCTACTCGGAGTTCAAGTCGATGATGTCGCAGGCCGCGGTGGCCCACCGCATCGCTCCGCTGGTCGTGGAGTATGTCGAAGACACCGAGGAACTTCACACGCTGTACTCGTTCGAGCCTGACGCGACAACGCTTTTCGAGTCGTTGCTACCGCGGTACGTGACGACCCGCGTCTACGCCGCGCTGCTCGAATCGGCGGCATCTGAGCTCGCGTCGCGCCAACGAGCGATGAAGTCGGCGACCGACAATGCGGACGACCTGATCAAAGAACTGACGCTGATGGCGAACCGCGAGCGGCAGGCTCAGATCACCCAAGAGATCAGCGAAATCGTCGGCGGTGCAAACGCACTCGCCGACGCCAAGTAGCACACGAGGAAGAAGAAAAGATATGGCTGCTACTACCGAAGCAACAGAAAAGACCGATAAGTCCACCAACTCCGAGAACAGCGGCCGCGTGGTACGGATCACCGGTCCCGTGGTCGACGTCGAGTTCCCGCGTGGATCCGTGCCTGAACTGTTCAACGCGCTCAACGCCGAGATCACGTTCGAGGAACTCAAGAAGACCCTCACGCTGGAGGTCGCACAGCACCTCGGCGACAGCCTGGTTCGCACCATTTCGTTGCAGCCCACCGACGGCCTGGTCCGCGGCGTCGAGGTCACCGACAGCGGCAAGCCGATCTCGGTGCCGGTCGGCCAAGAGGTGAAGGGTCACGTCTTCAACGCGCTCGGGGACTGCCTGGACAAGCCGGGATACGGCGAGGACTTCGAGCATTGGTCGATCCACCGCAAGCCCCCGGCCTTCGAAGAGCTCGAGCCCCGTACCGAGATGCTCGAAACCGGGCTCAAGGTCGTCGACCTGCTGACCCCGTACGTGCGTGGTGGCAAGATCGCGCTGTTCGGCGGTGCCGGCGTGGGCAAGACGGTGCTCATCCAGGAGATGATCAACCGTATCGCCCGCAACTTCGGTGGTACTTCGGTTTTCGCCGGCGTGGGCGAGCGCACCCGCGAGGGCAACGACCTTTGGGTTGAGCTCAAAGAAGCCGACGTGCTCAAAGACACTGCGCTGGTGTTCGGTCAGATGGACGAGCCGCCCGGCACCCGTATGCGGGTGGCGCTGTCGGCGCTGACGATGGCGGAGTGGTTCCGCGACGAGGCCGGCCAGGACGTGCTGCTGTTCATCGACAACATCTTCCGCTTCACTCAGGCGGGTTCCGAGGTGTCGACACTGCTCGGCCGTATGCCGTCGGCCGTGGGCTACCAGCCCACGCTGGCCGACGAGATGGGCGAGCTGCAGGAGCGCATCACGTCGACCCGCGGCCGCTCGATCACGTCGATGCAGGCGGTCTACGTGCCCGCCGACGACTACACCGACCCCGCGCCGGCGACGACGTTCGCGCACCTGGACGCGACCACCGAGCTGTCGCGTTCGGTGTTCTCCAAGGGAATTTTCCCCGCGGTGGACCCGCTGGCATCGAGCTCGACCATCCTGGACCCGAGCATCGTTGGTGACGAGCACTACCGCGTGGCGCAGGAGGTCATCCGAATCCTGCAGCGGTACAAGGACCTCCAGGACATCATCGCGATCCTCGGTATCGACGAGCTGTCGGAAGAGGACAAGCAGCTCGTTCAGCGCGCACGACGCATCGAGCGGTTCCTCTCGCAGAACATGATGGCGGCCGAGCAGTTCACGGGTCAGCCGGGTTCGACGGTGCCGCTGAAGGAGACCATCGAGGCGTTCGACCGCCTGACCAAGGGCGACTTCGACCACATACCGGAGCAGGCGTTCTTCTTGATCGGTGGCCTCGACGACTTGGCCAAGAAAGCCGAAAGCTTCGGCGCCAAACTGGATTCCTGAGGACTGAGTCAAAGGCTGTGAAGGGCACTGTGGCATGGCGGATTTGAATGTTGAGATAGTCGCCGTAGACCGGAAGATCTGGTCGGGTGAGGCGACTTTCCTGTTCACCCGCACCACCGTCGGCGAGATCGGCATCCTGCCGCGGCATATCCCGTTGGTAGCGCAATTGGTCGACGACGCAATGGTGCGCGTCGAGCGAGATGGCGAAGACGATCTGCGGGTCGCCATCGAAGGCGGTTTCCTGTCGGTCACCGAGGAGACGGTCACGGTCCTGGCCGAGTCCGCCGCATTCGAATCTGAGATCGACGAAAGCGCCGCCAGGGAGGAATCTGAGTCCGACGATCCGCGCATCGCGGCGCGGGGGCGCGGCAGATTGCGCGCCGTCGGCGCGATCGACTAGCCGCCCCGGACAAGAGGATGAGCGCGCCCATGGTCGGCATGGTCGTGCTCGTCGTTGTCCTCGCGGGCGCGGTCGTCGCGCTGAGTTATCGGTTGTGGAAGCTGCGTCAGGGCGGCACGGCGGGGATCATGCGGGACATTCCCGCGATCGGAGGTCACGGCTGGCGTCACGGCGTGATTCGTTACCGCGGCGGTGAGGCGGCGTTCTACCGACTCTCCAGCCTGCGTTTGTGGCCGGACCGTCGACTCAGCCGCCGGGGAGTGGAAATTGTCGCCCGGCGTGCGCCGCGCGGCGACGAATTCGACATCATGACCGACGAGATCGTCGTGGTGGAGCTGCGCGACACGACGCAGGACCGCAGGACCGGTTACGAGATCGCGCTGGACAAGGGCGCTTTGACGGCCTTCCTGTCCTGGCTGGAGTCCCGTCCGTCACCACGCGCCCGTCGCCGCAGCGTTTAGGCCTTGTGCCGCAGGCTAACCCGGGGTCGGCGCGCCTCCGCCGGGTTTCCACAACACGTCGCCGTCGGGATTGGCCGCGCGTGCCAGGATGAAAAGCAGATCCGAGAGGCGGTTCAGGTATTTCGCCGGAAGCACGTTGATCTGCTGCGGCGCGGCATCGATCGCCGCCCAGGCCGATCGTTCCGCTCGACGGACGATCGTGCGGGCGACGTGCAACAGCGCGGACAACGGCGAACCGCCCGGGAGCACAAAGGAATTCAGCGCCGGCAGGTGCTCGTTATATTTGTCACACCAGCCCTCCAGTCGATCGATGTAGGGCTGGGTGATTCGCAGCGGGGGATATTCGGGGTTTTCCACCACCGGGGTCGACAGGTCCGCGCCGGCGTCGAACAGGTCGTTCTGGATCTGCCGCAGTACGCCGGCGGTTTCCTCGTCGGGCTGCCCCAAGGCGATCGCGACGCCGATCGCCGAGTTGGCCTCGTCGCAATCGGCGTACGCGACCAGACGAGGGTCGTTCTTGGAGACCCGCGAGAAGTCACTCAATCCCGTCGTGCCGTCGTCACCGGTTCGCGTATAGATCCGGGTCAGGTGTATCGCCATGAGCAAAACGGTACTGCGGCCCGGGTAGGCATGGAGCCTCGGCTGACTGCTTGACTCGCCCCCTCGCCGTCCCCCGCGAGCGGGCGGTGCTCCCAGCGCGGCTGGGGGGTGTCGCTCCTCACTCCGCTCGGCGGAGCGCATCGTCGTCAAGCGGGCTGACTGACAAGCCGATACCGCTTCACTAGACTGACGCGGGTGGCTGAGCGATTCGTGGTGACCGGCGGCAACCGGTTGTCCGGCGAAGTCGCAGTGGGGGGCGCCAAAAACAGCGTGCTCAAGCTGATGGCAGCGACCCTGCTGGCCGAAGGCACCAGCACCATCACCAACTGCCCCGACATCCTCGACGTGCCGTTGATGGCCGAGGTGTTGCGTGGGCTCGGCGCCACCGTGGAGCTCGACGGCGACGTCGCCCGCATCACCTCACCGGACGAGCCGAAATACGACGCCGATTTCGCTGCGGTGCGACAGTTCCGCGCGTCGGTCTGCGTGCTTGGGCCGCTGGTCGGCCGGTGCAAGCGGGCCAGGGTCGCGCTGCCGGGCGGTGACGCGATCGGGTCTCGTCCGCTGGACATGCACCAGTCGGGCCTGCGCCAACTGGGCGCGCAATGCAATATCGAGCACGGCTGCGTCGTCGCCCAAGCCGAAACGTTGCGCGGTGCGGAGATTCAGCTCGAGTTTCCGTCGGTAGGAGCCACCGAAAACATCTTGATGGCCGCCGTCTTGGCCGAGGGCGTAACCACAATCCACAACGCGGCGCGCGAACCCGATGTCGTGGACCTGTGCACCATGTTGAATCAGATGGGCGCGCAGGTCGAAGGTGCGGGTTCGCCGACCATGACCATCACCGGCGTCCCCCGGCTACACCCGACCGAGCACCGGGTGATCGGTGATCGCATCGTCGCCGCCACGTGGGGCATCGCGGCCGCGATGACCCGAGGCGACATTTCGGTGACGGGGGTCGACCCCGCCCACCTCCAGGTGGTGCTGCATAAACTGCACGACGCCGGCGCGACGGTCACCCAAACGGACAACAGCTTCCGGATCACGCAGTACGAGCGCCCCAAGGCCGTCAACGTCGCGACGCTGCCGTTCCCCGGGTTCCCGACCGACCTGCAGCCGATGGCTATCGCCCTGGCGTCGATCGCCGACGGCACGTCGATGATCACGGAAAACGTTTTCGAGGCGCGCTTCCGCTTCGTCGAAGAAATGATCCGGTTGGGCGCCGACGCCCGCACCGACGGGCACCATGCCGTCGTACGAGGTCTGCCCCAATTGTCGAGCGCCCCGGTGTGGTGTTCGGATATTCGGGCCGGTGCCGGCCTGGTGTTGGCGGGGCTCGTGGCGGACGGTGACACCGAGGTCCACGACGTCTTCCACATCGATCGCGGCTACCCCTTGTTCGTCGAAAACCTGGCGATTTTGGGAGCGGAGATCGAGCGGGTAGAGTAACCAAAGTCAGTGCCCCGCAGGGCCGGTCGCCACACCAGGCGGTCGACACCCCGGGCGCTTGACTCCCTCGCTGGATTGGTACTAGCCTGGCACGGCTGCTCCCGAAACGGTCTCTGGAAGACCAAAACTGGGAGTTGACTCCACTGCCGGACTTGTATTAAGCTGGCAGGGTTGCCCCAAAACGGGCGAAACAAGTGTTGTTTGAGAACTCAATAGTGTGTTTGGTTTTTATTATTTGTTGTTGTTTTTTTGGCCATACCTAGCACTCCCCGTGTGTGGGTATGGCAATTTTTGATGCCAGTTATTTGGTGTCTTTTTGTTAGGTCAGATTTTCTCTGATTTGAAATTCACCTCGTTATGCGAGGAGATTTTGTTTGGAGAGTTTGATCCTGGCTCAGGACGAACGCTGGCGGCGTGCTTAACACATGCAAGTCGAACGGAAAGGCCCCTTCGGGGGTACTCGAGTGGCGAACGGGTGAGTAACACGTGGGCAATCTGCCCTGCACTTCGGGATAAGCCTGGGAAACTGGGTCTAATACCGGATAGGACCACTTGGCGCATGCCTTGTGGTGGAAAGCTTTTGCGGTGTGGGATGGGCCCGCGGCCTATCAGCTTGTTGGTGGGGTGATGGCCTACCAAGGCGACGACGGGTAGCCGGCCTGAGAGGGTGTCCGGCCACACTGGGACTGAGATACGGCCCAGACTCCTACGGGAGGCAGCAGTGGGGAATATTGCACAATGGGCGCAAGCCTGATGCAGCGACGCCGCGTGGGGGATGACGGCCTTCGGGTTGTAAACCTCTTTCACCATCGACGAAGGCTCACTTTGTGAGTTGACGGTAGGTGGAGAAGAAGCACCGGCCAACTACGTGCCAGCAGCCGCGGTAATACGTAGGGTGCGAGCGTTGTCCGGAATTACTGGGCGTAAAGAGCTCGTAGGTGGTTTGTCGCGTTGTTCGTGAAATCTCACGGCTTAACTGTGAGCGTGCGGGCGATACGGGCAGACTAGAGTACTGCAGGGGAGACTGGAATTCCTGGTGTAGCGGTGGAATGCGCAGATATCAGGAGGAACACCGGTGGCGAAGGCGGGTCTCTGGGCAGTAACTGACGCTGAGGAGCGAAAGCGTGGGGAGCGAACAGGATTAGATACCCTGGTAGTCCACGCCGTAAACGGTGGGTACTAGGTGTGGGTTTCCTTCCTTGGGATCCGTGCCGTAGCTAACGCATTAAGTACCCCGCCTGGGGAGTACGGCCGCAAGGCTAAAACTCAAAGGAATTGACGGGGGCCCGCACAAGCGGCGGAGCATGTGGATTAATTCGATGCAACGCGAAGAACCTTACCTGGGTTTGACATGCACAGGACGCGTCTAGAGATAGGCGTTCCCTTGTGGCCTGTGTGCAGGTGGTGCATGGCTGTCGTCAGCTCGTGTCGTGAGATGTTGGGTTAAGTCCCGCAACGAGCGCAACCCTTGTCTCATGTTGCCAGCGGGTAATGCCGGGGACTCGTGAGAGACTGCCGGGGTCAACTCGGAGGAAGGTGGGGATGACGTCAAGTCATCATGCCCCTTATGTCCAGGGCTTCACACATGCTACAATGGCCGGTACAAAGGGCTGCGATGCCGCAAGGTTAAGCGAATCCTTTTAAAGCCGGTCTCAGTTCGGATCGGGGTCTGCAACTCGACCCCGTGAAGTCGGAGTCGCTAGTAATCGCAGATCAGCAACGCTGCGGTGAATACGTTCCCGGGCCTTGTACACACCGCCCGTCACGTCATGAAAGTCGGTAACACCCGAAGCCAGTGGCCTAACCCTTGGGAGGGAGCTGTCGAAGGTGGGATCGGCGATTGGGACGAAGTCGTAACAAGGTAGCCGTACCGGAAGGTGCGGCTGGATCACCTCCTTTCTAAGGAGCACCACGAAAAACATCCCAATTGGTGGGGTGTAAGCCGTGCGGGGTTCTCACCTGTAGTGGGTGAGGGCCGGGTGCACAACAGCAAATGATTGCCAGACACACTATTGGGCCCTGAGACAACACTCGGCCAGTCCGTGTGGTGTCCCTCCATCTTGGTGGTGGGGTGTGGTGTTTGAGTATTGGATAGTGGTTGCGAGCATCTAAACGGATGCGTTGCCGGCAACGGTCGCGTGTTCGTTAAAATGTGTAATTTCTTTTTGATTTTTGTGTGTATGTAAGTGTCTAAGGGCGCATGGTGGATGCCTTGGCATCGAGAGCCGATGAAGGACGTGGGAGGCTGCGATATGCCTCGGGGAGCTGTCAACCTAGCTTTGATCCGAGGATTTCCGAATGGGGAAACCCAGCACGAGTGATGTCGTGTTACCCGTATCTGAATATATAGGGTGCGGGAGGTAACGCGGGGAAGTGAAACATCTCAGTACCCGTAGGAGAAGAAAACAATTGTGATTCCGTCAGTAGTGGCGAGCGAACGCGGAACAGGCTAAACCGCACGCATGTGTAACCGGGTAGGGGTTGTGTGTGCGGGGTAGTGGGATTGATATGTCTCAGCTCTACCTGGCTGAGGGGTAGTCAGAAAGTGTCGTGGTTAGCGGAAGTGGCCTGGGACGGCCCGCCGTAGACGGTGAAAGCCCGGTACGCGAAAACCCGGCACCTACCTTGTATCAACTCCCGAGTAGCAGCGGGCCCGTGGAATCTGCTGTGAATCTGCCGGGACCACCCGGTAAGCCTAAATACTTCTCGATGACCGATAGCGGATTAGTACCGTGAGGGAATGGTGAAAAGTACCCCGGGAGGGGAGTGAAAGAGTACCTGAAACCGTGTGCCTACAATCCGTCAGAGCCTCCTTGTGGGGTGATGGCGTGCCTTTTGAAGAATGAGCCTGCGAGTCAGGGACACGTCGCGAGGTTAACCCGTGCGGGGTAGCCGCAGCGAAAGCGAGTCTGAATAGGGCGCATCCCCTTTGGGGTGTAGTGGCGTGTTCTGGACCCGAAGCGGAGTGATCTACCCATGGCCAGGGTGAAGCGCGGGTAAGACCGCGTGGAGGCCCGAACCCACTTAGGTTGAAGACTGAGGGGATGAGCTGTGGGTAGGGGTGAAAGGCCAATCAAACTCCGTGATAGCTGGTTCTCCCCGAAATGCATTTAGGTGCAGCGTTACGTGTTTCACCACGGAGGTAGAGCTACTGGATGGCCGATGGGCCCTACTAGGTTACTGACGTCAGCCAAACTCCGAATGCCGTGGTGTATAGCGTGGCAGTGAGACGGCGGGGGATAAGCTCCGTACGTCGAGAGGGAAACAGCCCAGATCGCCGGCTAAGGCCCCTAAGCGTGTGCTAAGTGGAAAAGGATGTGCAGTCGCAGAGACAACCAGGAGGTTGGCTTAGAAGCAGCCACCCTTGAAAGAGTGCGTAATAGCTCACTGGTCAAGTGATTGTGCGCCGATAATGTAGCGGGGCTCAAGCACACCGCCGAAGCCGCGGCAACCGCAAGGTTGGGTAGGGGAGCGTCCCCCATGCAGCGAAGCTACCGGGTAACCGGTGGTGGAGTTTGGGGGAGTGAGAATGCAGGCATGAGTAGCGATAAGGCAAGTGAGAACCTTGCCCGCCGTAAGACCAAGGGTTCCTGGGCCAGGCCAGTCCGCCCAGGGTGAGTCGGGACCTAAGGCGAGGCCGACAGGCGTAGTCGATGGACAACGGGTTGATATTCCCGTACCCGTGTGTGGGCGTCCCTGACGAATCAGCGGTACTAACCACCCAAATGGTGGTCTATCAATCCCTTCGGGGTGCGAGGATCGCCGGCTGCGTGGGACCTTCGCTGGTAGTAGTCAAGCAATGGGGTGACGCAGGAAGGTAGCCGTACCAGTCAGTGGTAATACTGGGGCAAGCCTGTAGGGAGAGCGATAGGCAAATCCGTCGCTCATTAATCCTGAGAGGTGATGCATAGCCGATTGAGGTGAATTCGGTAATCCTCTGCTGCCAAGAAAAGCCTCTAGCGAGCACACACACGGCCCGTACCCCAAACCGACACAGGTGGTCAGGTAGAGAATACCAAGGCGTACGAGATAACTATGGTTAAGGAACTCGGCAAAATGCCCCCGTAACTTCGGGAGAAGGGGGGCCGGAATACCGTGAACACCCTTGCGGTGGGAGCGGGATTCGGCCGCAGAAACCAGTGGGTAGCGACTGTTTACTAAAAACACAGGTCCGTGCGAAGTCGCAAGACGATGTATACGGACTGACGCCTGCCCGGTGCTGGAAGGTTAAGAGGACCCGTTAACCGTAAGGTGAAGCGGAGAATTTAAGCCCCAGTAAACGGCGGTGGTAACTATAACCATCCTAAGGTAGCGAAATTCCTTGTCGGGTAAGTTCCGACCTGCACGAATGGCGTAACGACTTCCCAACTGTCTCAACCATAGACTCGGCGAAATTGCACTACGAGTAAAGATGCTCGTTACGCGCGGCAGGACGAAAAGACCCCGGGACCTTCACTACAACTTGGTATTGGTGTTCGGTACGGTTTGTGTAGGATAGGTGGGAGACTGTGAAACCTCAACGCCAGTTGGGGCGGAGTCGTTGTTGAAATACCACTCTGATCGTATTGGACACCTAACGTCGAACCCTTATCGGGTTCACGGACAGTGCCTGGCGGGTAGTTTAACTGGGGCGGTTGCCTCCTAAAATGTAACGGAGGCGCCCAAAGGTTCCCTCAACCTGGACGGCAATCAGGTGTTGAGTGTAAGTGCACAAGGGAGCTTGACTGCGAGACTTACAAGTCAAGCAGGGACGAAAGTCGGGACTAGTGATCCGGCACCCCCGAGTGGAAGGGGTGTCGCTCAACGGATAAAAGGTACCCCGGGGATAACAGGCTGATCTTCCCCAAGAGTCCATATCGACGGGATGGTTTGGCACCTCGATGTCGGCTCGTCGCATCCTGGGGCTGGAGCAGGTCCCAAGGGTTGGGCTGTTCGCCCATTAAAGCGGCACGCGAGCTGGGTTTAGAACGTCGTGAGACAGTTCGGTCTCTATCCGCCGCGCGCGTCAGAAACTTGAGGAAACCTGTCCCTAGTACGAGAGGACCGGGACGGACGAACCTCTGGTATACCAGTTGTCCCACCAGGGGCACGGCTGGATAGCCACGTTCGGACAGGATAACCGCTGAAAGCATCTAAGCGGGAAACCTTCTCCAAGATCAGGTTTCTCACCCTTTTAGAGGGATAAGGCCCCCCGCAGACCACGGGATCGATAGGCCAGACCTGGAAGCCCAGTAATGGGTGTAGGGAACTGGCACTAACCGGCCGAAAACTTACCAACACGCAATCGCAACCACTTTTCAGTTCCAGCGACTATTAGTCGCGGGGACGCTCTGACGCCACACCCCCCACCGAAACCAAATTTAAATAGAGTTACGGCGGCCACAGCGACAGGGAAACGCCCGGTCCCATTCCGAACCCGGAAGCTAAGCCTGTCAGCGCCGATGATACTGCCCATCCGGGTGGAAAAGTAGGACACCGCCGAACATACACAAAAACACCCCCGGCAACGGGGGTGTTTTTGCATTCGCTGATGCCGGCGCTTTCCTAGTCGAATAGTGTCAGAGCCGAATTCACCGACGCGCGTTTCTTTTCCAATGTGAGCAGCGTTCGCTTTCGGTCGAGGCCGCCGCCGTAGCCGGTGAGGCTGCCGTTTGCGCCGATGACGCGGTGGCAGGGGATGACAATCGCGATCGGGTTGTGGCCATTGGCCAATCCCACGGCGCGTGCGGAGCCGGTAGCGCCGATCTGTTCCGCGATTTGTCCGTACGATCTGGTTTCGCCGTAAGGGATAGTCCGAAGGGCCTCCCACACGCGCCGCTGAAATGCGGAGCCGCGCAGCTCGAATTCGAAATCGAACTCCGTGAGTTCGCCCTCGAAATAAGCGTTGAGTTGCTCAGTGGCCTCGTTGAATGCGGCCGGATTCGTGGCCCAGCCGGTGCGGCTCGGCTCGTAGGTCTGGTCGACCATCCGAAGCATGGTCAGAACCGAGTCCTGGCCGGCTAGGGTCAGCGGCCCGATCGGGCTGTCGATGGTGCGGTACTCGATCATGCGACCTCCTGTGGTGGCCATTGGTTAACCGGATGCTCGAGGGTGGTCCAAAGGTATTGGGTGGCGTAGGAGCGCCAAGGGCGCCACTGGATGCCATGGGCGACCAGGGCACGTTCGCCAATCGGCAAGCCCAGCTGCTTGGCGGCCAGGCGAAGGCCAAGGTCGGTGGCGGGGAATGCGTCCGGGTCACCGAGGCCGCGCATCGCAATCACCTCAGCGGTCCATGGGCCTACTCCGGGCACGTCCAGCAATTGCCTGCGGGCGGCTTCCCAGTCGCTCCCGCTGTCCAGGACGATACTGCCGTCGGCGAGGCCGGCGACCAGTGCGTTCAGGGTCCGGCGCCGGGCTCTGGGGACCGCCAAGTGGACGGGGTCGATCTCCGCGAGCTGCTCCGCTGACGGGAAGGTGTGGGTCAATCCGCCGTCGGGGTCCGCGACCGGCTCACCGTATACCGCGACCAGGCGACCGGCGTGGGTTCTGGCCGCCTTGGTCGACACCTGTTGACCGAGGACCGCGCGCACGGCCAGCTCGGCCTCGTCAACGGTGCGCGGAACGCGTTGGCCGGGCGCCTTGACCACCACGGGGGCCAGGTACGGGTCACCGGCCAGCGCGTCGTCCACCGCCTCGGGGTCGGCGTCGAGATCCAGCAGCCGCCGACAGCGGGCGATCGCCGTCGTCAGATCACGGAAGTCGTCGAGGGTGAGCACACAGCGGACGTGGTCGATCGCCGGCGTCAGGGCGACCACGGCGCTGCCGAACGGAAGGCGCATGCTGCGTCGGTATGCACCGTCGCGGATCTCCTCGCAGCCGGGCACCGTTCCGGCGGCGAGATGACCGAAGACGCCCTCGTAGGCGAATGGCGTGCGCACCGGTAACCGCAGGCTGACCGTCCCCGCCGAAGCGGCTCCGGGTTTTCCGGCCCCCGATGGATCCGCGGCCCGCCGGCGCAGCTCCGTCGGCGCATTGTCGAAGACGGAGCGCACCGTGTCGTTGAACTGGCGAATACTGGAAAACCCCGAAGCGAACGCGATGTCGCCGAACGGCAGGTTCGTGGTCTCGACGAGCAAGCGGGCGGTCTGCGCGCGTTGAGCGCGGGCCAGCGCGAGCGGGCCCGCGCCGACCTCGGCCTGCAACAGCCGCTCCAGCTGGCGGGTGGTGTAACCGAGATGGGTAGCTAGGCCGCCGACACCTTCACGGTCCACCGTGCCGTCGGCGATGAGCCGCATCGTCCGTGCAACGACGTCACCGCGCACATTCCATTCCGGCGATCCCGGAGACGCGTCGGGACGGCACCGCTTACATGCCCGGAATCCTGCGCGCTGAGCAGCGGCGGCGGTCGGGTAGAACCGGACGTTGCGAGCGAAAGGCGGCCGCACCGGGCAGCTGGGCCGGCAATAGATGCCGGTTGTCAGCACCGCCGTGACGAACCAGCCGTCGAACCGGGCGTCCTTGGACTGGACGGCGCGGTAGCAGCGTTCGAAGTCTTCGTGCACGCTTCAAGACTTACACCCGCCCGCCGACAAAACTGGCGGAAAAACGACATCGTAGTGCGGACGGGTCAGGAGCCCTGGCGGACGGCGGCCCCGCATCAAACGGCGCATCG
Organism: Mycobacterium sp. 852014-50255_SCH5639931; assembly: GCF_001665605.1. Taxonomy (GTDB): domain Bacteria; phylum Actinomycetota; class Actinomycetes; order Mycobacteriales; family Mycobacteriaceae; genus Mycobacterium; species Mycobacterium paraffinicum. The sequence goes on along the minus strand of NZ_LZSV01000016.1, from coordinate 224,334 downwards.
TCACGGCCACGGCCACCGGCCGGTGACCCGGCCGGTGGCGTAGCTCGAGGGTTACGGGCTGGGAGGGGTTCCGACGCAAACGCCGCCGGCGCAGGCGCCCGCGCCGCCGGGTCCGGCGGAAGCCCCGGCGCCCGGCACACCCGCACTCGCCCCGCCGGGCCCGGCCCCGGCGCCGGAACCGCCCGGTCCGGCGGTCGTGGCGCCACCAGGTCCGGTCTCGGGGCCGCCGCCGCCCGGTCCGGCAGGAGTCGTTGCCGCCGGTGCCGTCGTGGTGACGCTCGCGGGCGTCGTGACGGTGGTGGTAACGGTCGAAGTCGTCGGGTTCTTGTTGTTGTTGTTCGAGCTGCAGCCCGCGGTCAACGAACTCAGGGCGATTGCCGCGGCGATGCCCGCGGCCACGGAAACACGACGGACAGTTCCACTTCCGGTCATGTCAACACCAATCTCTTGAGGGGCGATGTCCTTACACCCCTTACCCACTCGGGTCCGAAATCAATCGCATCAGGCCGGCGGGTCGGCGGGCGTGGCAAGCCGGGTGGGTTGCTCGTGTCCCCGAAGGGTCACGGTCTCGCCCAAAGACCAACGGGCGCGCTCCTTCTCGCTGACGCCTTCCAGCGCGTCGGCCGCCGCCAGCAGTAGGCCCGGGTACGACTTGGCGAGCTCGCACAGGCGGGCCGCCTCGTTGACCGGACCGCCGATCACGGTGTATTCGAAGCGTTCCCTGGCGCCGACGTTCCCGGCCACAACTTGTCCCGCCGCCACGCCGATACCGGCCCGGCACTCGGAGATTTCGTTGTTCAGCCGCTCGGCGATGGTGCGCGCGGCGGCCAGCGCTTGCTCTTCGGGGCGGTCCAGATGATTAGGCGCCCCGAACACGGCCAGCGTCGCATCGCCCTCAAACTTGTTGACCAGCCCGCAGTGTCGGTCCACTTCCTCGACGATTATCCCGAAGAACCGGTTGAGCAACTGGACGATCTCCGCCGCAGGCCGGCTCGTCACCAGCTTGGTCGACCCGACGATGTCGATGAATACGACCGCCACATGGCGTTCTTCGCCACCCAGCTTCGGTCGCTCACGTTCGGCGGCCAGGGCGACCTCGCGCCCGACGTGCCGACCGAACAGGTCGCGAACGCGTTCGCGCTCGCGCAGCCCGTCGACCATCGCGTTGAATCCGCGTTGTAGCTCACCGAGTTCGGTCCCGTCGAAAACCACGAGGTCGCCCCGAAGATCACCGCGCTCGACACGCCTCAGCGCCGCGCGGACCACGCGCACCGGAGTTGCGGTGAGCCAGGCCAGGATCCACATCAAGAGGCAACCGAAGATGAGCGTCGCGATCGACACGATCAGCACGCCGACGGCGAACTGGGTTTCGGTCAGATTGCGCATCACGGCCTGAAAGCCCGCCAGGAAGGCGATACCGAGAACGGGCAGGCCCGAGCCGAGGAACCAGACCACCATCGTCCGGCCCATGATCCCCGAGGCGAATCGCCGCGGTGGTGGCCCCGCTTCCAGTGCCTGAGCCGCCGCCGGACGCAGCGCGAACTCGGCGAGCAGATAACTGCCGGTGGCCACCAAGATGCCGCAGATGCCCACCGCGATGAGGAAGCGCGGGATGAACAGCGTGTTGACCAGGCCGTAGAGCGTCGTCAGCACCGTCGCCCCGACACCCCACAGAATGAGATCGAAGCGGGCGATCCGCCATGGGGCCAGGAAGGTGTTTCGTTCGTCATCCCGGTCCGGCGTGCGCTCCTCGATCGCCCAGCGCAGCGACACGACGGTCCTGCGGGTGATCCAATAGGTGCCCACCGCCAGCGCCAGCGCGATATAGGCCGGTGATGCCGCGAAGGTGATCCACCACGGCGCGTCGAACACGCTCGGCTGCGGAATGGCGACGGTCACCAGGAGCAGGGCGACGGCGATGCCGATCAGGTTGACGCCCAAGACCAGCACCGTCAGGATGACCTGGATGCGAATGCGGCGACGTCGCTGGCTTTCGGAGACCCGTCCCAGCAGCAGCGAGCCGTACGCCGGGGTCTCTGGTAGCCGGCCGCTCTGCCGGGTGACCGTCTCGAGCACCCGGCCGATGCGTTTTGCCAAGCTCTGGTTGGCCGACATGGTGGCGTCAGCCTAATTTGTCGGCCACGCTCTAAGGTGAGTCGGGTGCGTCTAGTGATCGCCCAGTGCACTGTGGACTATGTCGGCCGGCTCACCGCGCATCTTCCGTCGGCCCGCAGGTTGTTGCTCTTCAAGGCCGACGGATCGGTCAGCGTGCACGCCGACGACCGCGCCTACAAGCCGCTGAACTGGATGAGTCCACCTTGCTGGCTCACCGAGGAGCCCGGTGATCAGGCGCCCGTCTGGGTCGTGCAGAACAAGACCGGCGAACAGCTGCGCATCACCGTCGAGGACGTCGAGCACGACTCCAGCCACGATCTGGGCGTTGACCCCGGGCTGGTCAAGGACGGCGTCGAAGCCCACTTGCAGGCGTTGCTCGCCGAGCACGTGCAACTGCTCGGCGACGGCTACACGCTGGTTCGTCGCGAATACATGACCGCCATCGGGCCCGTCGACCTGCTCTGTCGTGACGAGCAGGGCGGTTCCGTCGCGGTGGAAATCAAACGGCGCGGCGAGATCGACGGCGTCGAGCAGCTCACCCGCTACCTCGAGTTGCTCAATCGCGACAGCGTGCTCGCGCCGGTGAAGGGGGTGTTCGCCGCCCAGCAGATCAAGCCGCAAGCGCGCACGCTGGCCATTGACCGCGGGATCCGTTGCATCACACTGGATTACGACAAGATGCGAGGGATGGACAGCGACGAGTACCGGCTGTTCTGAACCCCGCTAGGCTGGTGGAATGGCTAGGCGCCGCACACCGCCACGTCGGCAGCGGCCGTCACTGCCGCCCCTGGCGCCGCGCCGGGTGGAGATCGGGCCCGACGGCCACGAGTACGAAGTCCGTCCCGTCGCGGCGGACCGTGCGGTCAAGACGTACCGCTGTCCCGGTTGTGATTACGAAATACGCGCCGGCACCGCACATCTGGTGGTGTGGCCGACCGACTCGACGCTCGGGGGAGGCCCAGGACTGGTCGAAGATCGGCGGCATTGGCATTCCCCGTGCTGGAGCCACCGCGCCACGCGGGGCCCGACCCGGAAGTGGTCCTGATCGGAGGGACTCAGGCGGCCGGTTCGACCAGTTCGATGAGAACGCCACCGGCGTCCTTGGGGTGGATGAAGTTGATCCGCGAGTTTGCCGTGCCGCGACGCGGCGCGTCGTAGATGAGTCGGATGCCCTGGGAGCGCAGATGCTCGATCACGCCGTCGAGGTCGCTCACGCGAACCGCCATCTGCTGGATGCCGGGCCCGCGCTTGTCGAGGAACTTCGCGATGGTCGAGGAGTCGTCGAACGGGGCCATCAGCTGGATCTGCGCGGTACCAGCCGGGGCGTCGCGCACGGCCAGCATGGCCTCGCGGATTCCCTGCTCCTCGTTGACTTCCTCGTGCACCAGGTTCATGCCGAGGTGGTCGTGATACCAGGCGATTGCCGCGTCCAGGTCGGCGACTGCGATGCCGACGTGATCGATCGCCGTCACCAGGCCGGTGGCCAGGATCTGACGGGCGTCAACTTGATCGGTCGTCATCACATAAAGGTAACCTGGCGGCAAAGATTGCGCTTCTCCGGGAGGCCGAACCGGCCGTCCACGGACCCCTAGGAGGTTTTCATGACGACGTCGGTGATAGTTGCTGGAGCGCGCACGCCGATCGGCAAGTTGATGGGTTCGCTGAAGGATTTTTCGGCCAGCGACCTGGGTGGCATCGCGATCGCCGGCGCGCTGGAGAAGGCCAACGTACCCGCTTCGGCGGTCGAGTACGTGATCATGGGGCAGGTGCTGACGGCCGGGGCCGGCCAGATGCCCGCGCGCCAGGCGGCCGTTGCGGCCGGCATCGGCTGGGACGTTCCGGCGCTGACCATCAACAAGATGTGCCTGTCCGGCATCGACGCCATCGCGCTCGCTGACCAGCTCATTCGAGCCGGGGAGTTCGACGTGGTGGTGGCCGGGGGGCAGGAGTCCATGACCAAGGCGCCTCATTTGCTGATGGACAGCCGAGCGGGCTACAAGTACGGCGATGTCACGGTCCTCGACCACATGGCCTACGACGGTCTGTACGACGTGTTCACCGACCAGCCGATGGGCGCGCTCACCGAGCAGCGCAACGACGTGGACAAATTCACCCGCCAGGAGCAGGACGAGTTCGCTGCGCGGTCGCATCAGAAGGCGGCCGCGGCATGGAAGGATGGCGTCTTCGCCGACGAAGTCGTGCCGGTCAACATCCCCCAGCGCAAGGGTGATTCGCTGCAGTTCACCGAGGACGAGGGGATTCGCGCCAACACCACCGCCGAGTCCCTGGCCGGCCTCAAACCGGCCTTCCGTCGCGATGGCACCATCACCGCCGGTTCGGCGTCTCAGATCTCCGACGGGGCGGCGGCCGTGGTGGTGATGAACAAGGCCAAGGCGCAGGAGCTGGGGTTGACCTGGCTGGTCGAAATCGGCGCTCACGGTGTGGTGGCCGGGCCGGACTCCACCCTGCAGTCGCAGCCCGCCAACGCGATCAAGAAAGCGCTCAGCCGCGAGGGCATCTCCGTCGACCAGCTCGACGTCGTGGAAATCAACGAGGCGTTCTCGGCGGTCGCGCTGGCCTCGACCCGCGAACTCGGCCTGGATCCCGAGATCGTCAACGTCAACGGCGGTGCGATCGCCGTCGGGCATCCCATCGGCATGTCGGGCGCACGGATCACGCTGCATGCGGCCCTGGAACTGGCCCGCCGCGGGTCCGGCTACGCCGTCGCGGCACTGTGCGGCGCGGGTGGCCAGGGCGACGCGCTGATTCTGCGGGCGAAGTAACTCGACCGGGCCCGCGGGCGCCCTCGCCGACGTTGCTGGCTCAACACGTCCGGAAATTTTTGTGATCTTCGTCATACGCCCCGGTCGAGGGCCGTTTGGCGCGGCTCCGGGCCTGCAGGGCGGCGCCGGGACGTGGTCGCTACCGGGTGGATAGGTCACCAATGCGCATGACAAACTTGACGACGTGACGCGTCCGCGACCCTCGATAGGCCCGGCGATGGCTGGTGCGGTCGACTTGTCCGGCCTCAAGCAGCGGGCCCAGCAACAACCGCCGACCGGCGCGACGGGCGCCGGCGCAACGCCGGCCGCTGAGGCCGGTCCTGGAGTTACCTCGATCACCGAGGCCAACTTCGAAACCGAAGTCCTGCTCCGGTCCGAGGAAGTGCCGGTCGTGGTGCTGCTCTGGTCGCCGCGCAGCGATGCGTGTGTCGAGCTCGTCGACATCATGTCCGGCCTGGCCGCCGAGGACAACGGCAAGTGGTCCCTGGCGACGGTCAACGTCGACGTGGCGCCAAGGGTGGCCCAGATATTCGGCGTAGATGCGGTGCCGACCGTCGTGGCTCTGGCCGGCGGACAGCCGCTGTCCAGCTTCCAGGGGATGCAGCCGCCCGACCAGTTGCGGGGCTGGGTGGACTCGCTTCTCTCGGCGACGGCCGGAAAGCTCAAGGGCCCAAGCGGTTCCGCGGACGCCGACGAGGTCGACCCCGAGCTGGCGGCGGCCCGCGAACAGCTCGAAACGGGTGATTTCGAGGCGGCCAGAGCCTCGTATCAAGCGATCCTGGACGCCAATCCGGGCAGCGTCGAAGCCAAGGGCGCGATCCGGCAGATCGACTTCCTCAAGCGCGCAACCACCCACTCCCCGGATGCCCTCGCGGCTGCCGACGCGGCACCGAGCGACATCGATGCGGCCTTCGCCGCCGCCGACGTGCAAATCCTCAACCAGGATGTGAGCGCGGCCTTTGACCGCCTGATTGCCTTGGTGCGCAGCACGTCCGGGGACGAGCGCACCCGGGTACGCACCCGATTGATCGAGCTTTTCGAACTTTTCGATCCTGCCGACCCCGAGGTCGTCGCCGGACGGCGCAACCTCGCCAACGCGCTCTACTGACGGCCTACTCGGGCTCCAGCCATAAGGCCGAATTGGGCGGCAGCACCAACACCGCCGATGCGGGTCGCCCGTGCCACGGGTCCTCGGTGGCATCGACACCGCCCATGTTGCCGGCGCCGGTGCCGTTGTAGTCGGTGGCGTCGGTGTTGAGCACCTCGCGCCAGCGGCCGGCCGACGGCAGGCCGAGCCGGTATCCGCTGTGCTCGTTGCCGGCGAAGTTGAACACGCAGGCCATGACCGAGCCGTCGCTGCCATAACGCAGGAAGCTCAACACGTTGTTGGCGGAGTCGTTGGCGTCGATCCAGGAGTAACCGTCGGGGACGGTGTCCTGGCTCCACAGCGCGGGGTGGTTGCGGTAGATGGCATTGATGTCGCGCACCAGACGCAGGACGCCGTTCGAGAAGCCTTGCTCGTCGAGCTGCCACCAATCCAGGCCGCGCTCCTCGGACCACTCGGCGCGCTGGCCGAATTCCTGTCCCATGAACAGCAATTGCTTGCCGGGATGTGCCCACTGGTAGGCGAGCAGGCTGCGCAGCCCGGCGGCCTTGACGTGGTTGTTGCCCGGCATGCGCCCCCACAGCGTGCCTTTACCGTGCACCACCTCGTCGTGGCTGATCGGCAGCACGTAGTTCTCGCTGAATGCGTAGAGCATCGAGAACGTCATCTCGTGGTGGTGGTAATTGCGGTAGATCGGGTCGCGGCTGATGTAGTCGAGCGTGTCGTGCATCCAGCCCATGTTCCACTTCATCGAAAAGCCCAGGCCGCCAAGGTTTGTCGGGCGAGTGACGCCGGGCCACGACGTTGACTCCTCGGCGATGGTGACGATGCCCGGGGCCGACTTGTGCACCGTGGCGTTCATCTCCTGCAGGAATTGCACGGCCTCCAGGTTTTCCCGGCCGCCGTAGATGTTCGTCGTCCAGCCGCCCTCGGGGCGCGAGTAGTCCAGATACAGCATGGAAGCAACGGCGTCGACCCGTAGTCCGTCGACGTGGTACTCCTCGAGCCAATACAGCGCGTTGGCCACCAGGAAGTTACGCACCTCGGCGCGCCCGAAGTCGAAAACGTAAGTGCCCCAGTCGAGTTGCTCACCGCGCTTGGGATCGGCGTGTTCGTAGAGCGGGGTGCCGTCAAACCGTCCCAGCGCCCATGCATCCTTCGGGAAGTGCGCCGGCACCCAGTCAACGATGACGCCGATGCCGGCGTGGTGCAGCGCATCGACCAACGCCCGGAATTCGTCGGGCGTGCCGAATCGCGATGTCGGCGCGTAGTACGACGTCACCTGGTAGCCCCACGACCCGGCGAACGGGTGCTCGGCGACCGGAAGCAACTCGACGTGGGTGAACCCGTGCTCGACCACATAATTGGTCAGCTCCTCGGCCAGTTGCCGGTAACCGAGTCCGGGGCGCCACGAGCCGAGGTGGACTTCGTAGGTGCTCATCGGCTCGAACACCGGATTGCGCTGGGCGCGCCGTTCCATCCATTCGGCGTCCTGCCACGTGTATTCGCTGCGCGTCACGCGGGACGCGGTGTGCGGCGGCACTTCGGTGGCGAACGCCATGGGGTCGGCCCGGTCGGTCACGACGCCGTCAGCGCCGTGAACGCGAAACTTGTACAGGCCGTTGGCGGGGAAGTCGGGCCAGAACAGCTCCCACACGCCCGAGGAGCCCAGCGACCGCATCGGGGCATCGCTGCCCGTCCAGCCGTTGAACTCGCCGATCAGGCTGACGCCCTTGGCGTTGGGCGCCCACACCGCGAACGACACGCCGTTGACGATGCCGTCGGCCGTGGTGAACGAACGGGGGTGCGCGCCAAGGACTTCCCAGAGTCGCTCGTGACGGCCCTCCCCGAACAAGAAGAGGTCGATCTCGCCCAAAGTGGGTAGGAAGCGGTAGGCGTCGGCGACGGTGTACGGGTCGGAACCCTCGTACTTCACCTGCAGCCGGTAGTCGATCAGGTTGACGAAGGGGAGCGCCACGGCGAACAGGCCGGACTCGATGTGCTCCAACGGAAAACGGTCGTCTCCGACGAGCGCAACGACCTCAACCGCGTGCGGGCGGAAGGCCCGGATGACGGTGTGGTCGGTGTACTCGTGGGCGCCCAGGATGCTGTGCGGGTTGTGATGCGTGCCGGCCAGCAGGCGCGACAGGTCGGCGGGGTCGGGCGCCAGGTGCGTCCTGGCGAGTTGGTCGGCTTGGCTCATCTCACAATCCCTCCGGTCCTTTTGGTGGCCTGCGGAGCAGCGTTATTCGGGACTCCTGCGGGATGAGTGGCATGTTGATGACATGCGCGACCGCTCGCGCAGGGTCGATGCGAACATAGTTTGCTTGCCCCCATTGGAATTCCTGGCCGGTGATTTCGTCGCGCACCCAGAAACGCTCATAGGGCTCCATACCCAAAGCCGCCATATCCAAAAACAGCGTGGCTTCCTCGGCCCCGTACGCGTTGAGCGTCACGACCACCAACACACAGTCTCCGGTCGCCGGGTCGAATTTGCTGTAGGCAAGCAGCGCATCGTTGTCCACGGAGTGGAAATGGATGGTACGCAACTGCTGCAGCGCTGGATGTAGCCGGCGTATGGAGTTGAGCCGCGTGATGAACGGTTCGAGCGACCGCCCTTCGGCCAGGGCGCCCGCGAAATCACGAGGCCGCAGTTCGTACTTCTCGGAGTTCAGGTACTCCTCGCTGCCTTCCCGCACCGCGCGGTGCTCGAAGAGCTCGTAACCCGAATACACGCCCCAGGCCGGGGCCATGGTCGCCGCCAGAACCGCCCGGATCGCGAACATGCCAGGGCCGTTGTGCTGCAGGATGGCGTGCAGGATGTCGGGGGTGTTCACGAACAGGTTCGGGCGCCGAAAGTCCGCGGCGGCGGCGATGGCGTCGCCGAACTCGGTGAGTTCCTGCTTGGCCGTGCGCCAGGTGAAGTAGCTGTAGGACTGCGTGAACCCGAGCTTGGCCAGTCCGTACTGACGGGCCGGGGGCGTGAAGGCCTCCGAGAGGAACAGCACATCGGGGTCGATGCTCTTCGCCTGGGCGATCAGCCATGCCCAGAAGTTCGGCGGCTTGGTGTGCGGGTTGTCGACCCGAAAGAACTTGACGCCGTGGTCCATCCAGTGCCGGACGATGCGCAGCACCTCGTCGTAGAGGCCCGCCGGGTCGTTGTCGAAGTTGAGCGGATAGATGTCTTGGTATTTCTTGGGCGGGTTCTCCGCGTAGGCGATGGTGCCGTCGGGCAGTTCGGTGAACCACTCGCGGTGATCGCGCGCCCACGGATGGTCCGGGGCGCACTGCAACGCCAGGTCCAGCGACACCTCCATGCCCAGCTCGCGCGCCGCGGCGACGAATGCGTCGAAGTCTTCGATGGTGCCCAGGTCCGGGTGGACGGCATCGTGGCCGCCCTCGTCGCTGCCGATTGCCCACGGGGAACCAACATCTCCGGGAGCGGCGGTCGGAGAGTTGTTGCGGCCCTTGCGGTGTACCTTGCCGATCGGGTGGATCGGCGGCAGGTACACCACGTCGAATCCCATTGCCGCAATGCGCGGAAGCTCGGCGGCCGCCGTGGCGAACGTGCCGTGCACGGGCTTGCCCTCGGCGTCCCACCCGCCGGTCGAGCGGGGGAACATCTCGTACCAGGAGCCGAAGCGGGCCAGCGGCCGGTCCACCCAGACCCCGTACTGGTCGCCGCGGGTGACCAGATCGCGCAACGGATACTCGGCCAGGATCTCGTCGATTTCCGGCCCCAGGGCCAACGAGGTGCGGGTGATCGGGTCCCCCGGGCTTCGCAACGCCGTGGCGGCCGCCATCAGTGGTTCGCGCCGGGCGCGCGGCACCCCCGTGGCGGCGCGCTCGAACAGCGCGGCCCCGAGCAAGAGGTCGTTGGACAGTTCCGTCTCGCCCTGCCCGGCCTCGAGCTTGGCAACCAGGCCATGCCTCCAGGAGTGGATGGGGTCGCCCCAGCCGTCGACCCTGAAGGTCCACAGGCCCACCCGGTCGGGTGTGAATTGCCCGTGGAAGACATAGGGCTCGAGGCCCAACGTCATCGGCAGCAGCAGTGGCTTGATCCGTTGCTGATCCACCGCCCCGTCGACTTCCGCCGCGGCCTTCACCGGGGCCTGGACCGCTTTGATCCGGCGGGTTTCGCTTACCTGCGGATAACGCGGTCCGAGGTACCGCACGACTAGCGTCGCCGCGACAGCCTCGTGGCCCTCCCGCCATACCGCCGCGCTGACCGGGATGGTCTCACCGACCACCGCCTTGGCGGGATACGCGCCGCAGGAGACGACGGGTTGTACGTTATCGATCTCGACACGACCAGGCACAACACTCCGTTCCGATTTGCCAGCTCCTCTTCGGCCCGCTTCGCGGACCGCATCGTGGCCGGCAGTGCATCGTCGTCGACTGGTTCCGATTGTGTGCGGCCAAACCGCGGTGTGCTCCGTCGCGGAATGCCTCTCGTCTGGCGAAACTTCCTGTCGTGGGGAAACTTCCTCTGTGGGGAAGCACCGTTGCGGCCCCAATAACTAACCGATACCCAGCCTAGTGTCCGGTCACACCCTCGGCGGGAAAAGCCGTCCCTACCGCCGCCGTGCGTGGGGCGAAATCCTCAGTAAGGTAAGGACGCGTGAAAGCCCTCCGCCGCTTTACCGTCCGCGCTCACCTTCCCGAACGGCTGGCCGCGCTGGATCAGCTGTCGACCAACTTGCGATGGTCATGGGACAAGCCGACCCAGGACTTGTTCGCGACCATCGACGCCGGCCTGTGGGAGCGGTGCGGCTCTGATCCGGTGGCGTTGCTGGGCGCGGTGAATCCGGCACGACTCGATGAGCTGGCGCTCGACGAAACGTTCCTCGGCCGACTCGACCAGTTGGCCGCCGACCTGAACGAATACCTGAGCCGTCCGCTGTGGTACCAGCAGCAGCAAGCCGAAGGCGTGGCGACGCCGACGGCCATCGCCTACTTCTCGATGGAGTTCGGAGTCGCCGAGGTGCTGCCCAACTACTCGGGTGGCTTGGGAATCCTCGCCGGCGACCACCTGAAGTCGGCCTCCGATCTGGGGGTGCCCCTGGTGGCGGTGGGCCTCTACTACCGGTCCGGCTATTTCCGCCAGTCGCTGACCGCGGACGGCTGGCAGAACGAGACCTACCCGTCGCTGGACCCGCAGGGGCTGCCGCTGCGGCTACTCACCGATGCCGCTGGCGATCCAGTCCTGGTCGAGCTGACGCTTCCCGACTCCGCCCAGCTGCACGCGCGGATCTGGGTTGCTCAGGTGGGCCGGGTACCGCTGCTCCTGCTCGATTCCGATGTCCCCGAGAACGAGCATGAGCTGCGCGGCATCACCGACCGGCTGTACGGCGGTGACCAGGAACACCGGATGAGGCAGGAGCTGCTGGCCGGCATCGGGGGGGTGCGGGCGATCCGCGCGTTCACTGCCATAGAGGGCCTGCCCGCGCCCGAGGTGTTCCACATGAACGAGGGACACGCGGGGTTCCTCGGAGCGGAACGCATCCGCGAGTTGATGACCGATGCGGGGTTGGACTTCGACACCGCGCTGGCCGTCGTGCGATCCAGCACCGTGTTCACCACTCACACTCCGGTCCCCGCCGGTATCGACCGGTTCCCGATCGACATGGTGCGGCTCTACTTCGACGGCCACGTCGAGGACGATCCCGGTAAGAAGAAAGCCGGTTCCAAGAGTGCGCCCGCGTTGTTGCCGGGCGTACCGACGGCCCGGATTCTCGCGCTTGGCGCCGAGGACGATCCGACGAAATTCAACATGGCGCACATGGGTCTGCGGCTGGCACAGCGGGCCAACGGAGTCTCGTTGCTGCACGGTGAGGTGAGTCGGGCCATGTTCAGCGAGCTGTGGTCCGGGTTCGACGCGGACGAGGTGCCGATCGGGTCGATCACCAACGGAGTTCACGCGCGCACCTGGGCGGCGCCGCAATGGTTGCAGTTGGGGCGTGAGCTGGCCGGCTCGGATTCGTTCGGCGATCCGGGCGTCTGGCTTCGACTGAACCAGGTTGACGCGGGCCATCTCTGGTGGATCCGCTCGCAATTGCGGTCGCTGCTGGTCGAGGACGTCCGGCGGCGGCTACGCAAATCCTGGCTGGAACGCGGCGCATCGGACGCTGAATTGGGCTGGATAGCAACGGCATTCGATCCGAATGTGCTCACCATCGGCTTCGCCCGGCGGGTGCCCACGTACAAGCGGCTGACGCTGATGCTGCGCGACCCGGAGCGGCTCGAACGCCTGCTGCTCGATGAGGACAGGCCGATTCAGCTGATCGTCGCCGGGAAGTCGCACCCGGCCGACGACGGGGGGAAGGCGTTGATTCAGCAGGTGGTGCGCTTCGCCGACCGGCCGGAGGTGCGCCACCGCATCGCGTTTTTGCCCGACTACGACATGTCCATGGCACGGCACTTGTACTGGGGTTGCGACGTCTGGCTGAACAACCCCCTGCGGCCGCTGGAGGCCTGCGGCACCTCCGGGATGAAGAGCGCGCTCAACGGTGGGCTGAACCTGTCTATCCGCGATGGTTGGTGGGACGAGTGGTACGACGGCGAAAACGGTTGGGAGATACCGTCTGCCGACGGCGTGGCCGACGAGGCTCGCCGCGACGACCTGGAGGCCAGCGCGCTCTACGACCTGCTGGAGCAGGCCGTGTCGCCCAAGTTCTACGAACGTGACGAACACGGGGTGCCGCCACGGTGGATCGAGATGGTGCGACACACGCTGCAGACGCTCGGCCCGAAGGTACTGGCGTCGCGCATGGTGCGCGACTACGTGGAGCAGTACTACACGCACGCGGCGCAGTCGCTGCGCAGGACCGTCGGGCCCGCCGAGGACGGTGCGGACGGCGCCGAGTTCGGGGCGGCCCGCGAGGTGGCCGCCTACCGTCGGCGCGCCGAGGAGGCCTGGCCGAAGATCACCATCACCGATGTGGACAGCACCGGGCTGCCCGACACGCCGGTGCTCGGCTCCAAGCTCACCCTGACCGCCACCGTGGCGCTGGCCGGGCTGGCGCCCGACGAGGTCACGGTCCAAGGGGTGGTGGGCAGGGTCGACGCCAGCGACGCGCTGCTGGATCCGGTCACCGTCGAGATGTCGTATACCGGGACCGCCGAGGGCGGCAACCAGGTGTTCTCGACGACGCTGTTGTTACCGCTGGCCGGGGCGGTCGGGTACACCGTTCGGGTGCTGCCCCACCACCCGATGCTTGCCGCCGGCACCGAGCTGGGTCTGGTCACGCTGGCCCGCTGACGTCACGCCGGAAGGCCCTCCGACGCGGTGCGCAGCCGCTCCAGCGCGGCGCGGACCTGCGCCGGATTCGTGGTCTGCCAGAACGGCGGCAGCGAGGCACGCAGGTAGCCGCCGTAGCCGGCGGTGACCATCCGCGAGTCCAGCAACGCGACCACTCCGCGGTCGGTGATGCGGCGCAACAGCCGACCCGAACCCTGCGCCAACAGCAACGCGGCGTGGCTGGCGGCGACCGCCATGAAGCCATTGCCGCCGCGCGCGGCCACCGCTCGCTGGCGGGCGCCCAGCAGCGGATCGTCCGGCCGCGGAAACGGGATGCGATCGATGAGCACCAGGGACAGGGACGGCCCCGGGACGTCGACGCCCTGCCAGAGCGACAGCGTGCCGAACAACGAGGTCTGCTCGTCGGCGCTGAACTGCTCCACCAGCGCGGAGGTGCTGTCGTCGCCCTGACACAGCACCGGCGTCGAGAGCCGTTGGCGCATGGCTTCCGCGGCGGCCCGCGCGGCGCGCATCGATGAGAACAATCCCAGCGTCCGCCCGCCCGCCGCGGTGATGAGCTCGGCGATCTCGGTCAGCTGCTCGGCCGACCCGGTGCCGTCCCGGCCAGGGGGCGGTAGGTGCGCGGCGACATAGAGGATTCCGGCCTTGGCGTGCTCGAACGGCGAGCCGACGTCGACACCGCGCCAGGGCATTTCGGTATTTGCGGCGGTCAGACCCCACCCCGCGGCCATCGCGTCGAAAGACCCGCCTATGGTCAGGGTCGCCGACGTCAACACGGTGGTGGAACGAGAGAACACCCGGTCGCGCAGCAGGCCCGCGACTGACAGCGGCGCCACCCGCAACACCGGGCGCAGCGCGCCCCTGTTGTCCTCGTGATCCAGCCACACCACCTCGGTGCGATCCGGAATGGCAGGGGTGAACGACGACAGGACCCGCGAGGCGGTATCGGAAATCTCGCTCAGCGCCGCTATTGCTTCGGCGCGTGCGGCGGCCGCTTTCGCGTCGCTCGTGGTGTCGATCGCCGAGCGTGCCGCGCCCGCCGCGTCGCGCAGGGCGGTCACGTACGTCGCCAGCTCCTCGTCGAGGCGGTCGATGCGGCCCGGCGTGCCGTCATGGATCGCCGCGGCGAAGTTGGCCGTCGCCGCCTCCAATCGCTGGGTCAGTTCGGGGTTCACCAACCGGGCGATCCGTCGCGCCGCGACGCCCAGGGCGGCCGGCGTCAGCTCCGCGGTGGCCACCGACGTCACCCGGTCGACCAACTCGTGGGCCTCGTCGACGACCAGCAGCGCGTGTTCGGGCAGCACCGCAGACTCGGCGACGGCGTCGATGGCGAGCAGCGCATGGTTGGTGACCACGATGTCGGCGCCGCCGGCCCGGCCGCGCGCCCGTTCGGAGAAGCATTCGGAGCCGAACGGGCAGCGCGCCACGCCCACGCATTCCCGTGCCGAAACGCTGACCTGGGACCAGGATCGATCCGGCACACCGGGTTTCAGGTCGTCGCGGTCACCGGACTCGGTCGTCGTCGCCCACGTGGTGAGCCGTTGGACGTCACGCCCAAGGGCGGTGGCCGCCATGGGATCGAAGAGCTCCTCCTGCGGCCGGTCACCGGCGTCTTCCTCGGCATCGGCGCCGCCGTTGTGAATCTTGTTCAGGCACAGATAGTTTCGGCGGCCCTTGAGCAGCGCGAACTGCGGGCGGCGGGGAAGGGCGTCGGCGATCGAATCGATCAGCCTGGGCAGATCCCGATCGACGAGCTGCCGCTGCAGCGCGATGGTGGCCGTGGACACGACGACTGGCGAGTCGTCATCGATGGCGCGGACGATCGCGGGCACCAGGTATGCCAGCGACTTTCCGGTGCCGGTACCGGCCTGCACGACGAGATGCTCGCCGGTGGAAAACGCCCGCGCGACGGCGCCGGCCATCTCGAGCTGGCCGCTGCGCTCACTGCCGCCGAGCGCGGCCACGGCGATGGCCAGCAACTCGGGCACGGACACTTCGGACGTGGTCAGCCTCTTTTGCTCTGCGGTGCTACCGGCGGCCGGCGGGGATCAGCGTCGTCGGGATCGCGGGTTCGCCGTGGGAGAGGTTCAGCCCTTCCCACGGCAGACTGCGCAGCCCGGAAGCTACCAGCTCGCGCGCCGCGGCCACATTCGGTTTGGACACCACGTCGCCACCGCGGACCAGTGGGACGGTCAACACCCGGGACGGCTCGGTGACCGGGGGCCGCCGGCCCGCCGGGTACACCAGCTCCTCGGTGACGGTGCCGGACGTGCGCGTCAGGCGCAGCGCCTCTTTGCGGCCGCCCCGGGATTCCTTGTGGCTGCTGCGCTTTTGCACCGGCATTCCGTCGACCTCGACCAGTTTGTAGACCATGTTCGCCGTCGGCGCGCCCGAACCCGTCACGAGCGACGTGCCGACGCCGTAACTGTCCACCGGTTCGGCACCCAGGGCGGCAATCGAGAACTCGTCGAGGTCGCCGGAGACCACGATGCGGGTTCCGGTGGCTCCCAGACCGTCGAGCTGCTCGCGGACCTGGCGGGCCAGCACGCCCAACTCCCCGGAGTCGATGCGGACCGCGCCGAGCGACTCCCCGGCGGCGGCCACGGCGTTGGCCACGCCGGTCGTCACGTCGTAGGTGTCCACCAGCAGCGTGGTGTCGACGCCCAGCGCGTCGACCTGCGCGCGGAAAGCGGCCAGTTCCGTCACTTCGGCGGGCTCTCCGCTCGCGTGCAGCATGGTGAACGCGTGCGCCGACGTGCCCTGCGCGGGGATTCCGTATCGGCGCTGGGCCTCGAGGTTGGAGGACGCGGCGAAGCCGGCGATATAGGCCGCACGCGCCGCGGCGACCGCGGCGTGCTCGTGGGTGCGTCGTGACCCCATCTCGATCAGCGGACGGTCCCTGGCCGCGCTCACCATTCGCGCCGCTGCGGACGCGACCGCCGTGTCGTGGTTGAAGATCGACAACGCCAGCGTCTCGAGCACGACACATTCGGCGAACGTGCCGGTCACCGACAAGACGGGCGAGCCGGGGAAGTACAGCTCGCCTTCGGCGTAGCCGTCGATATCGCCGCGGAACCGGAAATCGCGCAAGTAGCGCAACGCATCTGGATCGAGGAATTGCGCCAGCAGCTGACACGCCTCGTCGTCGAAGCCGAACTGCGGCAACGCTTCGAGCAGGCGGCCGGTCCCACAGACCACGCCGTAGCGGCGCCCCTCGGGGAGTCGGCGCGCGAACAATTCGAAGGTCGTCGGCCGACCGGCGGTACCGTCTCGCAGCGCCGCCGCCAGCATCGTCAACTCGTACTTGTCGGTAAGCAGCCCAGTTACGACCGGGTCGTTCATTCCATAACGGTATCGGCTGCGGTCGGGGGCTCGGAAACCTCGCCGGTCGCTCGGTATCGTGGAGGTCATGGTTGTTATGTCAGCGCCCACTAAGCCGGGCACTACAGGACAACGCGAGTCCGCTCCGGCAGACGTCACGGCGAGTCCGTGGGTCACGATCGTGTGGGATGACCCGGTCAACCTGATGACCTACGTGACGTATGTGTTCCAGAAGTTGTTCGGCTACAGCGAGCCGCACGCCACCAAGCTGATGCTGCAGGTGCACAACGAAGGCAGGGCGGTGGTGTCGGCCGGCAGCCGGGAATCCATGGAAGTCGACGTGTCCAAGCTGCATGCGGCCGGGTTGTGGGCCACGCTGCAGCAGGACCGCTGATACTCGAGGCTGCGGCGATTACCAGTGCGCAAGTGGAAGCGCGTCGAGACCGCGGACGGTCCCCGTTTTCGGTCCGCCCTGGCGTCGCACGAGGCCGCCCTGCTGAAGAACCTGGCAACCGCCATGGTCGGGTTGCTCGATGAGCGTGAATCGTCCTCGCCCGCAGACGAACTCGAGCAGATCACCGGCATAAAAACCGGAAACAGCGATCCGCCGAAGGACCCGACCCTGCGCCGGCTGCTGCCTGACTTCTTCCATCCCGACGACGATGACCCATCGGCTTCCGACGCCGCCGAGAGCCTCAACGCCGCGCTGCGCAGCCTGCATGAGCCCGAGATCATCGACGCCAAACGCCTTGCGGCGCAGCGGATGCTGGACACCGTTCCCGCAGAAGGCGGCCGGTTCGACCTGACCGAGGAGGACGCGAACGCCTGGGTGGCGGCGGTCAACGACATCCGGTTGACGCTGGGAGTGATGCTCGAGGTCGGGCCGGAGGGGCCGGAGCGGCTGCCCGCCGACCACCCGCTGGCGGTGCATTTCGACGTGTACCAGTGGTTGACCGTCTTGCAGGAATACCTCGTCCTGGTGCTCATGGGGTCCCGATGAGCCCCGATGGCGGCCGGATGGACGCCATCACCGACGTCGGGGGTATCCGCGTCGGTCACCATCATCGCCTCGACCCCGACGCCTCCATGGGCGCCGGATGGGCCCGCGGCGTCACCGTCGTGCTAACCCCGCCGGGGACCGTCGGGGCCGTCGACTGCCGTGGCGGCGCGCCCGGTACCTGGGAGACCGACCTGCTGGACCCGGCCAACACCGTGCGTTACGTCGACGCCGTGTTGCTCGCCGGCGGCAGCGCCTACGGTCTGGCCGCCGCCGACGGCGTGATGGGCTGGCTGGAAGAACGCGAACGCGGGGTGGCGATGGATGGCGGCGTGGTGCCCATCGTGCCCGGCGCCGTGATCTTCGATCTGCCGGTCGGCGGCTGGGATCGCCGCCCGACGGCGGAGTTCGGCTACCTGGCCTGTGAAGCCGCCGCGAGTGGCGAGGGTGCGCCGGCCGTCGGCAACGTCGGTGCCGGCGTCGGGGCGCGTGCCGGGGTGTTCAAGGGCGGTGTCGGGACGGCTTCCACGACGCTGCCGTGCGGGGTGACCGTTGGCGCGGTGGTCGTGGTGAACTCGGCCGGCGACGTCGCCGACCGGGCCACCGGCCTGCCGTGGATGGCGGACCTCATTCAGGAGTTCGCGCTGCGGCCACCGCCAACGGAGGAGATCGACGCGTTCGCGCAGTTGCCGACCGCGTCGAGCGCGCTGGACAACCCGCTCAACACCGTCATCGGGGTGGTGGCGACCGACGCGGCGCTGAGCCCGGCCGCGTGCCGGCGCGTCGCCGTGGCCGCGCAGGACGGCCTGGCCCGTACCGTCCGGCCGGCGCACACCCCGTACGACGGCGACACCGTGTTCGCCCTGGCCACCGGGGCGGTAGAGGTGCCGCCCCCGCCCGACGCGCCCGCCTCGTTTTCGCCGGAGATGCGGCTGGCCGCGGAGGTCGGTGCCGCCGCGGCCGACTGCCTGGCGCGCGCGGTGCTGGTGGGCGTGTTCGCCGCGGATTCGGTGGCCGGCATACCGGCCTACCGCGACGTGTTGCCCGGGGCGTTTGCCCGATGAGAACTTCCCCGCCGTCCGCGCCGGTAACCTGCAGCTATGGGTAAGACCACGGGGCGCTCCGGCACACCGGCGACGTCTGCAAAGCGTCCCGCGTGGGTGGTCGGCGCGGCCACGATCCTCACCTTCGTCGCGCTGCTCTACCTGATTGAGCTCATCGACCAGCTGACCCGGCACTCCCTGGACGAGAACGGCATCAGACCGCTCGAGGCCGACGGGTTGTGGGGGATCGTCTTTTCCCCGGTATTGCACGCCAGTTGGCAGCATCTGATGGCCAACACGGTCCCGCTGTTGGTGCTGGGATTCCTCATGACGCTCGCCGGCCTGAGCCGGTTCGTCTGGGCCACCGCGATCGTGTGGATCCTTGGCGGCTTCGGCACTTGGCTCATCGGGGACGTGGGCAGCTCCTGCGGGCCGACCGATCACATCGGGGCCTCAGGCCTGATCTTCGGCTGGCTGGCCTTCCTGCTCGTGTTCGGGATCTTCGTGCGCAGGTTCGCGGACATCGCGATCGGGCTGGTGGTGTTGCTCGCCTACGGCGGAGTGCTGCTGGGTGCCATGCCGGTGCTCGGCAGATGCGGTGGCGTGTCGTGGCAGGGTCACCTGTGCGGTGCGATCGCCGGCGTCGTCGCCGCGTATTGGTTGTCCGCGCCGGAACGCAAAGTCCGCGCGAAGAGAAAAGCCGGCGCCGCCACGCCGCGCCCCAAGACATGACCTCGCCGTTGGCGCCCGTCGGGATCTTCGACTCCGGCGTCGGGGGACTGACCGTCGCGCGGGCCATCATCGACCAATTGCCCGACGAGGACATCGTCTATGTGGGCGACACGGGCCACGGGCCATACGGTCCGCTGACCATTCCCGAGGTCCGCGCGCACGCATTGGCCATTGGGGACGACCTTGTCGGGCGCGGGGTGAAGGCGTTGGTGATCGCGTGCAACACCGCGTCCGCGGCTTGCCTGCGGGACGCCCGCGAGCGGTATGACGTACCGGTCGTCGAGGTGATCCTGCCGGCGGTGCGTCGTGCCGTCGCCACGACGCGCAATGGGCGCATCGGTGTCATCGGCACCCAGGCGACCATCAACTCGCACGCCTACCAGGACGCGTTCGCCGCCGCGCGCGACACCGAGATCACCGCCGTGGCCTGCCCGCGCTTCGTCGACTTCGTGGAGCGCGGCGTGACCAGTGGCCGTCAGGTGCTCGGGCTGGCCGAGGGCTACCTCGAGCCGCTGCAACGCGCCCAGGTCGACACCCTGGTTCTCGGGTGCACGCATTACCCACTGTTGTCCGGGCTGATCCAGCTGGCGATGGGCGAGCAGGTGACGCTGGTGTCGAGCGCCGAGGAAACGGGCAAGGAGCTACTCCGCGTGCTCACCGAACGCGACCTGCTGCGTCCGCATGACTCGCCTCCCGCGACCCGGGTGTTCGAAGCCACCGGCGACCCCGAGGCATTCACCACGTTGGCCGCGCGATTCCTGGGTCCCGCGGTCACCGGCGTGCAGCCCGTTCACCACGTGCGGATCGACTAGCGTGCCGACGAGATTCTCATCACACCAATGCGGCGATGTTTTCGTCACGGTCCTATCGGGCATGGCACAGTAGTGTCCGTGCGAATAACCGTGCTCGGCTGCTCGGGCAGCGTGGTAGGGCCGGATTCGCCCGCGTCGGGATATCTGCTCCGGGCACCGGACACACCGCCGTTGGTCATCGACTTCGGCGGCGGCGTGCTGGGTGCGCTCCAGCGCTTTGCCGATCCCGCCTCCGTGCACGTGCTCCTATCCCATCTGCACGCCGACCACTGCCTCGATTTGCCCGGCCTGTTCGTGTGGCGGCGCTACCACCCGTCGCGGCCCGACGGCAAGGCGTTGTTGTACGGCCCCGGCGACACCTGGTCCCGGCTGGGGGCGGCGTCGTCACCGTACGGCGGTGAAATCGACGACTGCTCAGACATTTTCGATGTTCGGCACTGGGTCGACGGCGAACCGATCACGCTCGGCTCGCTCACGGTGACGCCGCGGGTGGTCGCTCACCCGACCGAGTCGTACGGCCTGCGGATCACCGATTCGAGCGGCGCCTCGTTCGTCTACAGCGGTGACACCGGCGTCTGTGACCAGCTCGTCGAGCTGGCGCGCGACGCCGACGTCTTCCTCTGCGAAGCCTCCTGGACGCACTCGCCGGACCGGCCGCCCGCCCTGCATTTGTCGGGCACCGAGGCCGGCCGGACCGCGGCGCAGGCCGGCGTCCGCGAGCTGTTGTTGACCCACATCCCGCCGTGGACCTCGCGCGAGGACGTGATCAGCGAGGCCAAGGCGGAGTTCGACGGCCCCGTGCATGCGGTGGTGTGTGGCGAATCTTTCGATATCCGCCGCTCTGAAAGGGTCTGAGCAAGCCCGCGTTAGGGTTGGCGTCGTGACCAGACGAGAAGACGGCCGCCTTGACGACGAGCTTCGCCCCGTAGTCATCACCCGCGGATTCACCGACCACCCGGCGGGGTCGGTACTCATCGAATTCGGCCACACCAAGGTGATGTGCACCGCCAGCGTCACCGATGGGGTGCCGCGCTGGCGCAAGGGGTCGGGGCTGGGATGGCTGACCGCCGAGTACGCGATGTTGCCGTCGGCAACCCATACGCGCTCCGATCGCGAATCCGTGAAGGGACGGCCCTCCGGGCGCACCCAGGAGATCAGCCGACTGATCGGCCGGTCGCTGCGGGCCTGCATCGACCTGGCGGCGTTGGGGGAGAACACCATTGCCGTCGACTGCGACGTGCTGCAGGCCGACGGGGGCACCCGCACCGCCGCCATCACGGGCGCCTTCGTGGCCCTTGCCGACGCCGTGACCTACCTGGCGGCGGCGGGCAAGCTGTCCGATCCGCGACCGTTGTCGTGTGCCATCGCGGCGATCAGCGTCGGGGTGGTCGACGGCAGGATCCGGGTGGACCTGCCCTACGAGGAAGACGCGCGGGCAGAGGTTGACATGAACGTCGTCGCCACCGACACCGGGACACTCGTGGAGGTGCAGGGCACCGGCGAGGGCGCGACGTTCCCGCGTTCGACGCTGGACAAATTACTCGACGTGGCGCTGGCCGCCTGCGACAAGTTGTTCGCCGCCCAGCGCGAGGCGCTAGCCCTGCCGTATCCGGGTGAGCTGCCCGAGGGGGGCCCGGGGCCGAAGGCATTCGGCAGCTGACCCGCCTGCTGGTCGCCAGCCCCTTGGGGCGAACCCGTCAAGGCCTACTCAGAGGCCCCCGCACTGCGCCGGGCCGCTGAAGATCGTGGCCCAGGGAGGGCAACTGGGGTCACGTGGCGCCGGGCCCGTTTCTGCCTGCATGTGCGGCCCGGGTGGGTAATTCTCATCGGAAAAGTGATAGTCGTGGCAGGCGTTCATGTCCCAAGCGCCTACTACATTGCCGCCGGCCGGCAGGCGTTGCCCTGGGCACCAACATGCCGAATACTGACTGCAGCCCGGGGGGTTGGCCTGAGCGGTGCCGGCGGCCGGTCCCAGACCAGCCAGCCCGAAGGCGCCGAACACTAACATCGTCGCCGCGCACCCCGCGGTCAGTCGCTTCATAGACCTCACATTTTCCGCCGTTCCATCCGGCATGTACAGGGGTTTTCCGGTGCTGGCTACCCCACTAGCACGGATACGGCCGGACGACGGAGACCCGACGCCCACCCACGCATCGCATAGCGATGTACTTAGCCATGTTCGCCACCGTCCCGAGCCCATGCTGAGCCCACCTTGCCGCCACGAGATGTTTTGGAGTAATTGATGATCCGGCTGCTGGTCGCCAGCCTGACCTTGGCCTAACTGTCCCGCGGTTTACCACCGCCGACGCCGCGGCCAAGACGAGACAACTTCCGGTCGGTCATGATTCGTCCTTCTGCAGCTCGAATATTGGGATGGTGCGCGTTGTTTTTGACTGGTAGTTCGCGAACGCGAACGCGGGTACGGTCGCGTTGATCTTGGGGATGATCGCCTGACGTTCGGACGAGTCCAGCTCGTGCGCGACGACGTCGAACGAGTCGGTGGCGACTTCAACGCGCGCCCGCGGGTTGGCCCGCAGGTTGTGCACCCACCCCGGGTTGACGTCGGCGCCACCGTAACCCGCGACGATCAGCAGCTTGCCGTCGATACGGAAGACCACCAGCGGCGCGACGCGCGGCTCGCCGGACTTCGCGCCCTTCGTAGTGAGTAGCAACAGCTCGTTGCCCTCGAATCGTCCGCCGACCTCGCCTGCGTTGGCGCGAAACTCGTCGGTGATGTTGTTATTGAGCGCCTTGAGCGTCTCGTTATCGGGTTTCTGACTCACTCTGGACGAAGCTAATTCGTCGCCCTGTGTATTCCATGCGGAGCCTGTTGCGTTGTATGCCGTGCCGGCACTGCGATGCGATTCGCGTCGCCGACCCATATCTCGCAGTCCGTAAGGTGGCCGGGGTGTATCGGCAACGGCCCAGACGCGTGTTTAGGAATAGATGATGACCCGCCTGCTGGTCGCCAGCCGCAACCCCAAGAAGCTCGCCGAATTGCGCCGGGTGCTCGACGCCGCTGGCTTGACGCGGCTGACGCTGGTTTCTTTACGTGACGTGCCGCCCTTCGACGAAGCGCCCGAGACGGGCGCGACGTTTGAGGACAATGCGTTGGCCAAGGCGCGGGATGCGTTCGCCGCAACGGGCCTGGCTTCGGTGGCCGATGACTCGGGCCTGGCGGTGGTCGCTTTGAACGGCATGCCCGGGGTGCTGTCGGCGCGCTGGTCGGGCGATCACGGCGACGACGCCGCCAACACCGCGTTGCTGTTGGCGCAATTGCGTGACCTGCCCGACGAACGGCGCGGCGCGGCGTTCGTGTCGGCCTGCGCCCTGGCCGGGCCGTCCGGCGAGGCCGTCGTCCGCGGCGAGTGGCCCGGCTGCATCGCCCGGCAACCGCGGGGAGACGGCGGCTTCGGGTATGACCCGGTCTTCATTCCAGAGGGGTCCGACCGCACCGCGGCCGAGCTGAGTCCCGAGGAGAAGGACGCGGTCTCCCATCGCGGGCGGGCTCTCGCGTTGCTAGTTCCGGCGCTTCGAAAGCTGGCCTAGCCGCGCACTTGAGCCCTACAGGCCGAAGCGGGCCTTCACGTCCCTGGTCTGAACCTGCTCGACGATGATGCCGACCAGCGGGATGGTCCCGGCAAGGAGCACACCGATCGTCTTGGGAATCGGCCACCGCACCTTGACCGCCAGATTGAACGCGGTCAGGACATAAATGAAGTAAACCCAGCCGTGGACCACCTCGATCCAGCGGATCTCGTGGTGGAGCGCGAGATGCGAGACGATCTCGTAGCACAGCGCGATCAGCCAGAGACCCGTCGTCCACGCCATGATCCGGTAGCCGAGCAACGCGGTGCGGATCTTCTCGACGGGGAATGCCGACGCTGATCTCTCCGGTGTGGTCATGCGGTGGTCCTGTTCTGTTTTTCGGTGTCTTGTTTGGCAAGCTCGGCAAGGTAGGCGTTGTACTCCGCCAGCGCGGGGTCATCGGACGGCTGTTGCGTCGGCTTGGGGCGCTCGGGCAGCAAGCCGACGGGTATCTCGGTGAGGGCGGCGTCCTGCCGAGGCTCCGGCGGCATCTCTTCATAGCGCACGTATTTGCGGTACGCGTACACACAGAACCAGGCGAACAGCGGCCACTGCAGCGCATAGCCAAGGTTCTGGAACGTGCCCGAGACCGACTGGAACCTGGTCCACTGCCACCAGCCCAGCGCCAGGCAACCGCAGGCCGCAACGATCACCAAGGCGATCAGCGCGGGCCTGCGACGGTGAGTAGTGGACACCCCTTGAAGGTACCGCTCACGATTTGGGTCCGACGAATTCGTCGAGGCGCCGCCGACGGGTACGTCCGCGACCTGAGCGGTACGATCGGCACGCTGCGGGCGTGGCGAAATGGCATACGCGCCGGCTTTAGGTGCCGGTGCTCGAAAGAGCGTGAGGGTTCGAGTCCCTCCGCCCGCACCGTTATTTCGCGATCGCGGAGCGTCAAACCCTCTGTGCTGGGTACGTGACTCCACGGGGGATGAGGAGACGCCATGGCCACCGGAAATCAGCCACGCGAGGAAGCTCTGAGCGCGAAAGATGCGGAACTCGCCGAACGGGGAGCCGCCGAGGCTCGCGAACGAGCCGCGCACGCCGGGCTCTCGGCCGCGCGCAGCTTCGAAGAATCGGCCCGCAAACACGAACAAGTTGCGCGGGTGCAAGACCGGGCGGTCGAACAAGGCGTATCCCATGTGCGTGAACACCGCGACTCCGCCGCTCACCATCGCCAGTTCGCCGCAGAAGACCGCAAGCTCGCCGAGCTGAAGCGCAAGGAGTCCGAGGCCGACCTAGCTATCGACTAGGCGTCCAGGAAGCGCGCGCGAACCTCCGGCGGCGGCAGCGGACACGTGTCGTACTTGCCGAAGATGCGGTAGCGGACGTCGGCGACCCTGTCGTAGAGCCAGTCGCGCAGGGGAGTGGGGATGATGCGGGCAACCTCGAGCAGCTTCCACGGCCCGCCAAGGTAATCCACCACCCGCAACGCGGCTGCGGATCGCACGGCGACGCGCTCTCCCGGCTGGTCGGGCTCGTCGACGAACACCACGGAGTCCACGTCTTTGATGGATGGATGCCGGGCAAAGACCGCTTGGGCGAAGTCGCTGTCCAGGGCCGCAAAGCGCAGGGTGCCGTGGTGATCGAACCGAAGTATCGTGCGCACCGCCGCGTTGCAGACGCCGCAGACTCCGTCGTAGAGCAATACGGGCGGCACCGTTTCGCTGCGCACGCCTCCAGGCTACCGGCCAACAGCCCCACGGACCGCGAATTGACCTTTGGTAAGGCAACCCTTAGTTTGTGCGGTAACTTATCGAGTAGAGGGTCCGCCGGGCCGTTCGGTGAAGTCGTCGCGGAGTTGAGCGCCGCAGGAAGGGACCGCTGATGGCGCGCGGGTTCTCCGGTGTGATGTTGCGAAGCTTCGGCGCACGTGACCACGCCGCAACGGTGATCGAAACCGTCCAGATTGCGCCGCATTTCGTGCGAGTGCGCATGACGTCGCCGACGTTGTTCGAAGACGTGGACGCTGAGCCCGCCGCGTGGCTACGGTTCTGGTTTCCGGACCCGGACGGATCCAACACCGAGTTCCAGCGCGCCTACACAATCTCCGAGGCCGACGTCCCCAGCGGTCGCTTCGCCGTCGACATCGTGCTGCACGAGCCCGCCGGCCCGGCGTCGAAGTGGGCGCGCACCGTGCGGCCCGGCGCGACGATCGCCGTCATGGCGCTGATGGGCTCGTCGCGATTCGACGTGCCCGACGAACAGCCGGCCGGCTATCTGCTGATCGGCGACTCGGCATCGATCCCGGGGATGAACGGGATCATCGGGGTCATCCCCGACGACATCCCGATCGAGATGTATCTCGAGCAGCACGACGACAACGACGTCCTGATCCCGCTCGCCCAGCACCCTCGCCTGCATGTGCACTGGGTCGCGCGGCGCGACGAGAAATCCCTTGCCGCGGCGATTGATAACCGCGACTGGTCCAACTGGTACGCCTGGGCCACGCCCGAGGCGACGGTGCTCAAACATGTGCGGACTCGGCTGCGCGACGAGTTCGGTTTTCCCAAGTCCGTAATACATGCCCAGGCGTACTGGAGTGCCGGACGCGCGATGGGCACCCGCCGCGGCGACGAGCCGGAGTTCGTGAACAACGGTGCGCCCGAACAGATTACGGCGCTGGCCGACAACACACCTGCCCCGGCGGCCCGCGGAAGTTGGCGCGCCCAGGGCGCCGGCCGATTGCTCGCGCCGCTGCGCTCGGCGCTGATCCTCTCCGGCGTGTTGCAGGCCGTCATCACGGTGGTGCAGCTGGCGCCGTTCGTGCTGTTGGTCGAGCTGGCCCGGCTGCTGGTAGCCGGGGCGCCCGCATCGCGACTCTGGGACGTCGGGATCGCCGCCGTCGCGCTGCTCGGAACGGGAACCGTGCTGGGTGCGGCCCTCACGCTGTGGCTGCACGTCGTCGACGCGCGGTTCGCCGCCGACCTGCGTTCGCGGTTGTTGCGCAAGCTATCTCGGTTACCGCTGGGCTGGTTTACGGCGCGCGGATCGGGCTCGATCAAGCAGCTGCTGCAGGACGACACGCTGTCGCTGCACTATCTGGTCACGCACGCCATCCCCGATGCGGTCGCGGCGATCGTCGCGCCGGTGGCGGTGCTGGTCTACCTATTCGTCGTCGACTGGCGCGTAGCGCTCGTGCTATTCGTGCCCGTCCTGGTGTACCTGGTGTTGACGTCGTCGCTCACCATTCAGTCGGGCCCGCGCATCCCGCAATCACAGCGTTGGGCCGAGAAGATGAGCGGCGAGGCCGGCGCCTACCTGGAAGGCCAGCCGGTGATCCGCGTCTTCGGCGGCGCGGCCGCATCGAGCTTCCGCCGCCGCCTCGACGAGTACGTCGATTTCCTGGTCTCCTGGCAGCGCCCGCTGGCCGGCAAGAAGACGCTCATGGACCTGGTTACCCGGCCATCGACGTTCCTGTGGCTGATCGCGCTCACGGGCACCCTGCTCACCGTCACCGGGCGGATGGATCCGGTGAACCTCTTGCCGTTCCTGCTGCTGGGCACCACCTTCGGCGCGCGACTGCTCGGGATCGCCTACGGGGTAGGCGGTATCAGCGCCGGCATGCTTGCCGCCCGGCGTCTGCAGAGCGCCCTTGACGAGCCCGAGCTCGACGTGCGAGAGCAGGACCGGTCCGGAGATTCGTCGGCGACGGTGGTTTTCGACGACGTCAGTTTCGGCTACCGCCCGGGTGTTCCGGTGATCCAGGGCGTCTCGCTGACGCTGCGACCCGGCACGGTCACCGCCCTCGTGGGCCCGTCCGGGTCTGGCAAGTCGACGTTGGCCGCCTTGCTGGCCCGCTTTCACGATGTCGACCAGGGCGTGATAGGTGTTGGGGGACAGGACATCCGGGCGATGACCGCCGACGAACTCTACGCAAAGGTCGGGTTCGTCCTGCAGGAGACCCAGCTGGTGCACGGCACCGTCGCGGAGAACGTCGCGCTGGCCGTCCCCGATGCCACCGCGGCGCAGATCCAGGAGGCGGCGCGTCAGGCCCAGATCCACGACCGGATCATGCGATTGCCCGACGGCTACGACACCGTGCTGGGCGCGGGAGGCGGCCTTTCGGGCGGCGAACGGCAGCGGCTGACCATCGCCCGGGCGATCCTGGCGGATACCCCGGTGCTGATCCTGGACGAGGCCACCGCGTTCGCCGATCCGGAATCGGAATACCTTGTGCAGCAGGCGCTTAACCGGTTGACCCAGGATCGCACCGTTTTGGTGATCGCCCATAGATTGCACACGATCACCGGGGCCGACCAGATCGTCGTGCTCGACCACGGCCGGATCGCCGAACGCGGCACCCACGAGGAGCTTTTTGCCGCCGACGGTCGGTATCGACGGCTGTGGGAGCGTGGCCGTCGAGACCCGGTCGCGGCCAACACGGTTCAGCAGGGGGCGCGATGATCCGCACGTGGTTGGGCCTGGTGCCCGGGGATCGCCGCGCCAAGGTGATCGCCTACGCCGCGCTCGCGGTGCTCTCCGTGGTGGTGCGGGCGGTGGCCACCGTCCTGCTGGTGCCCCTGGTGGGCGCCCTGTTGAGCGACGATCCGCACCGCGCGCTGGCGTGGCTGGGCTGGCTCTCCGCCGCCACCGTCATCGGATGGTCGATCGACACCGCGACCGCGCGCATCGGCTTCGGCCTCGGCTTTGCGGTGCTCGACCACAGCCAGCACGACGTAGCGGACCGATTGCCCGGCGTCCGGCTGGACTGGTTCACCGCCGAGCACACCGCGACCGCACGGCAGGCGATTGCCGCCACCGGACCCGAACTGGTCGGCCTCGTCGTCAACCTGCTGACCCCGCTGATTTCCGCCGTCCTGCTGCCCGCGGCCATCGGGCTGGCGTTACTCCCGATCTCATGGCAGCTCGGCGCGGCCGCGCTGGGCGGCGTGCCCCTGCTGCTGGGGGCGCTGTGGGCGTCGGCGCGGTTGACGCGGCGAGCCGACGCCGCGGCCGACGAAGCCAATGGCGCCCTCACCGAACGGATCATCGAATTCGCCCGCACCCAGCAGGCATTGCGGGCCGCGCGGCGGGTCGAGCCCGCGCGCAGCCTGGTCGGGGATGCGCTGGCCGCGCAGCACGGCGCGACCATGCGGTTGCTGTCCATGCAGATCCCGGGCCAGCTGCTGTTCAGCCTTGCCAGCCAGCTTTCCCTGATCCTGCTGGCGGGGGCGACAGCCGCGCTGACGGTAAACAAAACGGTCACGATCCCGGAAGCCATCGCCCTGATCGTCGTGATCGTCCGCTATCTGGAGCCGTTCACCACGATCAGCGAGCTGGCACCGGCGTTGGAAAGCACCCGCGCCACGCTCGATCGCATTCGCTCGGTCCTCACCGCGCCGCTGATGAACGCCGGGGCGGCCACGTTGCCCGATGCCGCCGCGGCGCCGCGCATCGAGTTCGACGACGTCACTTTCCGGTATGACGGGGCGACGGTGCCGGTGCTCGACGGGGTGAGCTTCTCATTGGCGCCGGGGAGCACCACTGCGATCGTCGGACCGTCCGGATCGGGCAAGAGCACCATCCTGGCGCTGATCGCGGGGCTGCACGAACCCACCCGCGGCCGGGTCCTGATCAACGGGGTCGACGCGGCGACGCTGGACGCCGAAGCCCGCCGGGCGGCGAGCAGCGTGGTTTTCCAACATCCCTACCTGTTCCACGGGTCGATCCGCGACAACGTGTTCGCCGGGGATCCCGGCGCCGGCGATGACCAGTTCAAACGGGCCGTCGCCCTCGCGTGCGTAGACGAACTCATCGGTCGGCTGCCCGATGGCGCCGACACGGTCGTCGGCGAGGCCGGTTCCGCGCTGTCCGGTGGTGAACGCCAACGGGTCAGCATCGCGCGGGCACTGCTCAAGCCGGCGCCGATCCTGCTGGTCGACGAGGCGACCAGCGCCCTGGACACCGAGAACGAGGCCGCGGTGGTCGGCGCGCTCACCCTCGACCCGCGCTCACGCACCCAGGTGATCGTCGCGCACCGGTTGGCCAGCATCAGCCACGCCGACCGCGTGCTGTTCCTGGACGACGGCCGAGTGGTCGAGGATGGAACGGTCGACGAATTGGTCGCGGCGGGTGGGCGTTTCGACGAGTTCTGGCGCCAGCAGCATGCGGCCGCCGACTGGCGGATTCTCGCCGACTAGGTCACCGTAGTTGACCGCAGCACTTGCGGTATGCCTTACAGTTTGTCAGTCGGACGGGGCTGTCCGGGTACAGGAGGCGTGCTGTTCATGAGTGCTGTGGTGTCGATTCCGCGGTATCCCGGCGACGTGACCCCGCAATGGCTGTCGGCCGCGCTCAGCGGGCGTGGCGCCCCTGTCGAGGTCGCCGACGTCGACGTGGTCGCGATCGGCACCGGGCAGACCGGTGCCACCTACCGGGTGTGCGCCCGGTACGCGACGGACCCCGGTGACCTGCCGCAGACCTTCGTCATCAAACTGCCGGCCCTGGACGACAGCGTGCGCGACCGGGTCGTCATCGGATATCGCAGCGAATGCGCGTTCTACTCATCGGTGGCGGACCGGGTGCAGGTGCCGACGCCGCAGTGTTTCTACTCCGAGATCACCGAGGATGCAATGGATTTTGCGTTGCTCCTCGCCGACCAGGCGCCGGCGGTGCAGGGCGATCAGCTGGCCGGGTGCGGGGAGACCGAAGCGCGCCTCGCGGTTACCGCTCTGGCCGGGCTGCACGCGCCCAGCTGGTGTGATCCCGTCTGGCTCGACTTCCCGGGCATCGCGTTCGCCAGGCCGGACGAGGCCGGCGCCGGCGGCATGGGCGAAGTGGCGAAGATGAGCGCCGATATCACGCTGGACAAGCTTGGCGACCGGATGAGCGCCGCGGACCGCGAGACCTTCAGTGCGGCAATGGGTTTGGTTACGCCGTGGCTGCTCTCCGAGTATGACCGGTTCGCGCTGCTGCACGGCGACTATCGCCTGGATAACCTGCTCTTCGATCCGGACCGGACCCGGGTCAGCGTGGTCGACTGGCAGACGCTCGGCGTCGGTTTGCCGGCCAGGGATCTCGCCTACTTCACCGCGACGAGCCTCAATTCGCACCTGCGCGCGAGCATCGAAGAACGGCTCGTCGCCGACTATCACCGCGCCTTGTTGGAGCGCGGGGTCACCGGCTATGACCGCGAAACCTGCTGGCGCGATTACCGGCTCGGTGTGCTGCAGGCGCCGCTGATCTCGGCGCTCGGATTCGCGTTCGCGGCCGCCACCGAACGTGGCGACGACATGGTGTTGGCCATGCTCGCCCGCGGCTGCCAGGCGATCCGTGAGCTCGGGACGCTGGAACTAATCGGCTGATGCCTCAGAGGTCGCCGGTGAAATCCGCGCTGAGCCAGCGGTCGGGGCGGATGGTGAACAACACCTCTTCCACCCCCTCCATGCTGCGGATGAACGCGCGGCCGCCTTCCTCGCCGAGGTAGCGGATGGCGACGGCCTCCTGCACGTCGGCCGGGGCGGGGTTGGTGGTCTCGACGATCGTGCCCTCGACCACCACGTATTGGTAGGGGGGCTCTTCGCGCTGGACCACCAGCGTCACCTTGCCGGCCCGCTCGATGAGCCGCGCCTTGCGGCTGGACGCCCCGGTCATGATCCGGATGTCGCCGCCTGGGGTGTAGTCGTACCAGATCGGGACGCTGGCGGGCGGGCGGCCGTCGGCGGCGTCGACGGACAGCACGGCCACGTGCTTGGCGGCCAAAAACTCCTGACGTTCGCTCTCGGTGAAGGCTTTCATGTGCCCTGCAAGCGCCGACCCCGGCGAATATATTCCCCGGATCGGGCGACCGGTCAGTACTGCGTCGAGCCCTGATCGACCGGGATGCGGGCGGCGGTGACCTTGCGGGACTCGTCGCTGGCCAGCCAGCACACCGTATCGGCGATCTCCTCCGGCTCGGCAACCCAGTCGGGCAGGAACGGGGTGAGGACATTGGACAGCTGGGGGTTGGTCTCCATGGCCTTGCCCACCGCCGCGACCATGTCGCCCGTTCCCATCGGAGTGTTCACCGGCCCGGGATGAACGCTGTTCACGCGGATCGAATGCTTGCCCAGCTCGGCGGCGAAAGCCCGCGCCATTCCGGTGACTGCGTGCTTGCTTGCCGTGTAGTGAATCATGAACGGCTGCATCTTCATGCCGGCCGCGGAACTGATCAGAATGATGGAGCCGCCGCGACCACCGTCGATGATCTTGTCCGCGCCGGCCATCACGGTGTTCCAGGTACCGGTCACGTTGATGTCCATGACGTCGCGGAAGTTCTCCGGCGTGATGTCGTTCCAGGCCTGCGGGGCCGCGACCCCGGCGTTGGCGACGATGATGTCGAGCCGCCCGAGGGCAGCGACACCGTCGTCGACCGCCTTGCGCAGCCCCTCGAAGTCGCGGGTGTCCACCACCGAGGCGATGATCCGGCGGTTCGTTTCCTCAACCAGGCGAACGGTCTCGCTCAGATCGTCGGGAGTCGCCGGGTCGTAGGGGACGCAGGACGGCAGCTTGCCGGCGATGTCGACGGCGATGATGTCGGCGCCCTCCCGCGCCAGACGAACGGCGTGCGCACGGCCCTGCCCGCGCGCGGCTCCGGTGATGAATGCCACTCTGCCTGCAAGCTTCCCGCTCATAGTTTGCTCCCCTACTGGTACGGTCGCTCTTATCGCTGAGCCGCCTTGACAAGGTTCGATCCGATGATCAAACGCTGAATCTCGCTGGTGCCCTCGTACAGTCGCAGCAGGCGTACGTCGCGGTAGATGCGCTCGACGGCGACGCCACGCATATAACCGCTGCCGCCGTGGATTTGAACCGCGAGATCCGCGACATTGCCGGCCATTTCGGTGCAGAAGACTTTGGCCGCCGACGGGGCGATTCTGCGATCCTCGCCTGCGACCCACTGCCGGGCGGCATCGCGCACCAGCGCCCGGCCGGCCATCACCGCGGTCTGCTGATCGGCGAGCATCGCTTGCACCAACTGGAAGTTTCCGATCGGCGTTCCGCCCTGGGTTGCGGTGGCGGCGTAGGAGACCGATTCGTCGAGCGCGCGTTGAGCGGCGCCCACCGCGAGGGCGGCGATGTGTACCCGTCCCCGGGCCAGCGAGGTCATCGCCGCTCGATATCCGATGTCTTCGCTGCCGCCGATCAGCGCGTCGGATCCGACGCGGACGTCGTCGAAGCTGACGTCGGCCGTCCAGGCACCTTCCTGCCCCATCTTGGCGTCCTTGGCCCCCACCTCGACGCCCGCGGCGTCCGCGGGCACCAGGAAGACGGCGATTCCCGGGCCCTGGTCGTCGGCCGGCCGGGTGCGTGCGAACACGACGAACAGATTGGCGACGGGCGCGTTCGTGATGAAACGCTTCTGCCCGGAGATCACCCAATCGCCTTCGTCGCGAACGGCTTTGGTGCGCAGACCGGCCGGGTTGGATCCGGCGCCCGGTTCGGTCAGCGCGAAGGAGGCGACGACGTCGCCGGTCGCAATCGATTCCAGCCAGCGGGATTTCTGCTCATCGGTACCGAAGCCCACCAGGACTTGCCCGGCGATGCCGTTGTTGGTGCCGAACATCGAACGCAGTGCCAGGGACGTGTAGCCCAACTCCATCGCAAGCTCGACGTCTTGCACGAGGTTGAGGCCCAGGCCGCCCCACTCCTGCGGAATCGCGTAGCCGAACAGGCCCATCTTCTTGGCCTCGTCGCGGAGGTCGTCCGGAACGCGGTCCTGCTCGAGGATCTCCTGCTCGCGGGGTACGACGGCGCTACGAACGAATTGCCTTGTCTGAGCGAGGATCTCTCGGAAATCATCGTCCGAGACTTCGGCGACTTCGGCGGTGGCCATCGGCTCCACGCTCCTCTCCTGGCCCGGGTCACCCCGGTTCAGAGCAGGATCCTATATCAAATATGATATTTGCCTTGAGGGTGTCCGATGGTGGAGACGACAGTGAAGGATGTGACCAGGTGTCGTTGTTGGCAGGTCAGGCCGCGGTAATCACGGGCGGAGCGCAAGGACTGGGGCTTGCCATCGCGGAGCGCTTTGTCGCCGAGGGCGCCCGGGTTGTGCTCGGCGACGTCAATCTCGAGGAAACCCAGGTCGTGGCCAAGGAATTGGGCGGTGACGACGTAGCGGTCGCGGTCCGCTGCGATGTCACGCAGGCGTCCGACGTTGAAACCCTGATCCAAACTGCGGTTGAGCGCTTCGGCACCCTGGACATCATGGTCAACAACGCCGGCATCACGCGCGATGCGACCATGCGCAAGATGACCGAGGAGCAGTTCGATCAGGTCATCGCCGTGCATTTGAAGGGGACCTGGAACGGTACTCGGCTCGCGGCGGCGGTCATGCGCGAAAACAAGCGTGGCGCGATCATCAACATGTCCTCGGTGTCGGGCAAGGTCGGCATGGTCGGGCAGACCAACTACTCGGCGGCCAAGGCGGGCATCGTCGGCATGACCAAAGCCGCGGCCAAAGAGCTGGCCTACCTGGGGGTCCGGGTGAACGCGATCGCCCCCGGTTTGATCCGCTCCGCCATGACGGAGGCTATGCCGCAGCGCATTTGGGATTCAAAGGTTGCCGAGGTGCCGATGGGCCGGGCCGGTGAGCCCAGCGAAGTCGCCAGCGTGGCGCTGTTTTTGGCGTCCGACCTGTCGTCGTACATGACTGGCACCGTCATGGAAATCACCGGCGGCCGACACCTATGAGTGCGGTCCGTGAAGTCGTTGTCTGTGAACCCGTCAGGACGCCGATCGGGCGCTACGGCGGAATGTTCAAGGCGCTGACCGCGGTCGACCTCGGCGTCGCCGCGCTGAAGGGGTTATTGGAGCGGACCGGGCTGGGGCCCGAGGCGGTGCAAGACGTCGTCCTGGGCCACTGTTATCCCAGTAGTGAGGCGCCGGCGATCGGGCGTGTCGTGGCGCTGGATTCGGGCTTGCCGGTGACGGTTCCCGGCATGCAGGTCGACCGCCGTTGCGGCTCGGGCCTGCAGGCGGTCATTCAGGCGTGTCTGCAAGTGGGTAGCGGCAATAACGATCTCGTCATCGCCGGCGGCTGCGAAAGCATGAGCAACGTCGCCTTCTACTCCACCGACATGCGCTGGGGCGGCGCCCGTAGCGGCGTTCGGGTGCATGACGGCCTGGCCCGTGGGCGCACCACCGCCGGTGGCCGGCACTACCCGGTGCCGGGCGGCATGCTGGAAACCGCCGAGAATCTGCGCCGCCAGTACGACATCTCACGCCAGGAGCAGGACGAGCTGGCGGTGCGGTCGCACCAGCGCGCGGTGGAAGCGCAGAAGGACGGCATCCTGTCCGAGGAGATCATTCCTGTTGCGGTGCCTGGCCGCCACGGTGAGGAACTGATCGACATCGACGAACATCCGCGTGCCGACACATCGGTCGAGTCGTTGAGCAAGCTGAAACCCGTCCTGCTGAACGAGGATTCGGAGGCCACCGTCACCGCCGGCAACGCCAGCGGGCAGAACGACGCGGCGTCGATGTGTGTGGTGACCACGCCCGAGAAGGCCGCCGAGCACGGTCTGAAGCCGTTGGTGCGCCTGGTGTCGTGGGCGGTGGCGGGGGTCGCGCCCAACATCATGGGGATCGGGCCGGTACCGGCGACGGAGGTGGCGCTGGAAAAGGCCGGCCTGCGGCTGTCCGACATCGACCTCATCGAACTCAACGAAGCCTTTGCCGCGCAAGCGCTCGCAGTCATGCGGGAATGGGATTTCGGGGCCGCCGACCACGAGCGCACCAATGTGCACGGCTCGGGCATCTCCCTGGGCCACCCGGTCGGTGCGACGGGTGGGCGGATGCTGGCCAGCCTGGCGCGCGAGCTCAACCGCCGCGAGGCGCGCTACGGGCTGGAGACCATGTGCATCGGCGGCGGCCAGGGACTCGCCGCCGTGTTCGAGCGGGTCGCCCCGACGTGACCGGGCCCCTGAGCGGCCTCACCGTCGTGGAGGTGTCCAGCTTCGTCGCCGCCCCACTGTGCGGCATGACGCTCAATCAGCTTGGCGCTGAGGTGATCCGCATCGATCCGATCGGTGGCGCGTCCGACGTCCACCGGTGGCCGCTGGCGGCGGACGGCACATCGATCTACTGGACCGGGCTGAACAAGGGAAAGCGCTCGGCCACCATCGACTTGCGGTCCCCCGACGGGCAAGAGCTGGTCCAGCGGCTCATCGTCGAGGGGGACGGCCTGGTGGTGACCAACGCCGCCGGCCTGTCCTGGCTCAGCCACGACGTATTGACGAACAAGCGGCCCGACGTCATCCACGTGCAGCTGCTCGGACGCGGCGATGGTTCGACCGGAGTGGATTACACGGTCAACGCCGGCATCGGATTCCCGCTCGTCACCGGCCCCGCCGATCACGCCGGCCCGATCAACCACGTGCTGCCGGCGTGGGACGTGTGCTGCGGCCTGTACGCTGCGCTGGCCGTCGTCACCGCCGTCCGCCGCCGGGACGAAACCGGTGCGGGCGCGCGGATCAGCGTGGCGCTCGAGGACGTCGCGCTGGCCACCGCCGGAAACCTGGGACTGCTGACCGAGCCGCAAGTCACCGGCACGCAACGGCAGCGCCTGGGCAACGCCATCTACGGACAGTACGGACAGGACTTCACCAGCCGCGACGGCGCCCGGTTCATGATTGTCACCCTGACCCGCCGGCACTTTCGCGACCTGGTCGACGTGACGGGCACAGGTACCGCGGTAGCGGCGCTCGCGCAGGCGCTGGGTGTCGACTTCGGCTCCGAGGGTGACCGTTACCGATACCGCGACGTGCTGTCCGGCCTCTTCGGCATCTGGTTCGCCGACCACACCGCCGAGGAGATCACCGACGCACTGTCGGGCACCACGGTGCTCTACGAGCGGTACCGCACCTTCGCGGAGGTCGCGGCCGGCCCGAAAGTGACTGCCAACCCACTGTTTTCCCTCTTGCAGCAGGAGGGCCTGGGCGACTACTTCGCCCCCGGCCTGCCGGTCGCGTTCGACGGCGCCCACCCCACCGGCACGTGCGCCCCGGCCTTGGGACAAGACACCGCCGACGTCCTCGAGCGGCGCTTGGGATTGACGAGGGCCGACATCGAACGCCTGACAGACGCCAAGACAATCGCTTGCTGAGCAAGCCAATACGGAAAGACAACGCATGACCAAACTCGCCCAGACCCTCGGGTTGACCGAATTCCAGAACGAAATCATCGCCACCGTAAGGCAATTCGTCGACAAGGAAGTCATCCCCCACGCCGCGGAACTCGACCGCGGGGACACCTACCCACAGGACATCGTCGACCGGATGCGCGACATGGGCCTATTCGGGCTGATGATTCCGGAGGAGTACGGGGGTTTGGGGGAGTCGCTGCTGACGTACGCGCTGTGCGTCGAAGAGCTGGCGCGCGGTTGGATGAGCGTGTCCGGAGTACTCAACACGCACTTCATCGTGGCCTACATGCTGCGCCAGCACAGCACTGATGCGCAGAAGCAACGGTTCCTGCCGCGCATGGCGACCGGCGAGACGCGGGGGTCCTTCTCGATGTCGGAGCCGGAACTGGGCTCCGACGTCGCCGCCATCCGGACTCGGGCGGTGCGCAATCCGGACGGCGACTACACCATCAACGGCCAAAAGATGTGGCTGACCAACGGCGGGAGCTCGACGCTGATCGCGGTGCTCGTTCGCACCGACGAAGGGGCCGACAAGCCGCACCGGAACCTGACCACCTTCTTGGTCGAGAAGCCAACGGGTTTCGGCGAAGTCGTGCCCGGCCTGGTCATACCCGGCAAGATCGACAAGCTGGGCTACAAGGGGATCGACACCACCGAACTCATCTTCGACGGCTACCAGGCAAGCGCCGACGACATTCTCGGCGGTAGCCCCGGCCAGGGCTTCTTCCAGATGATGGACGGCATCGAAGTCGGCAGGGTCAACGTGTCGGCCCGGGCGTGCGGTGTCGGCATCCGAGCCTTCGAGCTCGCGGTCCGATACGCCCAGCAGCGCCACACCTTCGGCAAGCCCATCGCCGAGCACCAGGCCATCGCATTCCAGCTCGCCGAGATGGCCACCAAGATCGAAGCGGCACACCTGATGATGGTCAACGCGGCCCGGCTGAAAGACTCGGGTGAGCGCAACGACGTCGCCGCCGGGATGGCCAAATATCTGTGCAGCGAGTATTGCACCGAGGTCACCCAGCAGAGTTTCCGGATCCACGGCGGTTACGGCTATTCCAAGGAATACGAGATCGAGCGGCTGATGCGTGACGCTCCGTTCCTGCTGATCGGCGAGGGAACCAGCGAAATCCAGAAGAACATCATCAGCAAGCGACTACTCGCCGAATATCAGGTGTAGCGATGACGATCCCGGATTTCGCCGCGCGACCGCAACTTTCGGACGATGTCGCGCGCTTCATCCGTCGGAGAATCTTCGATGGCACCTACGTTGCGGGGTCCTACGTCCGCCTGGACCAATTGGCCGCCGAATTGGGAATCAGCGTCACACCGGTGCGGGAGGCGCTCTTCGCCCTGCGCGCGGAAGGCCTGATCGCGCAACAGCCCCGACGGGGCTTCATGGTGCTGCCGGTGACGGGCCGAGACGTCACCGACGTCGCGAACCTGCAAGCTCACGTCGGTGGCGAACTCGCGGCGCGGGCCGCGATCAACATCACCGATGACCAACTGCGCGAACTCAAACAGATCCAGGCGGAACTCGAAGACGCGTACGCCGGCGATGATGACGAGCGGACGGTGGGTCTCAACCACCAATTCCACCGCGCCATCAACGTTGCCGCGGACTCGCCGAAGCTCGCCCAGCTGATGTCGCAGATCACCCGCTACGCACCGGAATCGGTGTTCCCCGCCATCCAAGGTTGGCCCGAGCAGTCAATGCGGGACCATCGGCGCATTCTGTCCGCCTTGAAAAAACGTGACGACCAGCTCGCCCGCGCGGCGATGTCGCAACATCTCGCCGCCGGCGCGGTTCCGCTGATCGATCACCTCACCGCCCGCGGGGTGGTCATGGACGCTGATCGTCCCGCGTCTCACTGAACTCGCCTGGCTCTTGTCGCGCGGATAGGCCCCGGCCTACGCTGCGTTTGCGGGGGCGATTAGGCAAAGCGAGGAAACATGTCCCAAACGCTTCGCGCATCCGCCGTCTTCGTTGCAACGGTGACGGTTATCGCCCTGGCGGCGCCGGCGAACGCCGACCCGCTCGATCCGATCCCCGGCAACGGCGTTTTCGTCGTAGGGCCTGACATCGCACCCGGCCTTTACCACACGGGCGGCTCGGGGTCCGCCTTCGGAGTGTGGATAAACAACGTGCCGACCCAGGACTCCATGTGCTCATGGTTCACCTACAGCACACCCGACGCGAACAAGGACCACGTACTCCAGACGAATACCTCGATCGGTCCGATGTACGCGAATATCAACACGTCGGTCAAGGCCTTCGAGTCGCAGAATTGCCAACCCTGGACACGGGTTTCCTAAGGCGGATTCGCGTCGATCAACATCTCACGCAGCCGGCCGGTATCGACTTTGCCGGTGCCGCCGCGCGGGACGTCGTCCTCGGATTCCAAGAGTAGCCAGACCGTCGGTACCTTAAAGGCGCTCAGCAGCTTTCGCGCGGCCCGGGCAAGTCGATCGGCGGATGCCCCGCCGCCGCAGACCACGACCGCGCCCACCCGGTCGCCCACCGTTCCGGGCACGCTGGTAACAAAGGCCCCATGGACCCCGTCGATGGTGCGCAGCGCGCGTTCGACCTCGCTGGGGTAGACGGTGGCGCCGCTGACCTTGAACATATCGTCGGAACGTCCGCGGTAGAACAGGAATCCCTCTTCATCGAGGTGGCCCAGGTCGCCGGTGGGGTAGAAGCCGTCGGCGGTGAACAGTTCTTCTCGGCTGCGACCGCAGATGCCGCGCAGCGTGTGCGGTCCCCGAATCTGGATCATGCCCACGCCGCCGGTCGGCACGGGCTCGCCGCTGTCGGGATCCACGACGCGAACCTCCATGCCCGGGAACGGCTTTCCGCAACTGCCCCACGCCGTCTTGGGCATGTCGGTGTCGGCGGAATAGCCGCAGTACGGACCGAACGCCTCGGTCATGCCGAACAACGTGGCCCGAGCGCCGGGTTGGGCCCGCTGCTCGGGCGGGAGGAGGGCCTGCAGGCTTCCCGGCCGCAGGGGTGCCAGATCGGCGCCGACCGTGGCGGCGTGCCTGGCCAACGTCTCCGCTTGGTCCGGCCAGCCGCGAAACAGCGTCACCCGCTCGGCTTCCAGCAGGCGCAGCGTGGTCTCCGGCCGCGGGATCTCCTCCGTCACCAGGGTCGCGCCGACCAACAGCGTCGACAGGATTCCGCTGCCGAAGCCGCCCACCCAGAAGAACGGCATGGGTAGATACAGCCGGGTGTCGGCGGTGATGCAGCGCGCGGCCAGGCCCGACCGTACGGCCCCCAGCGCACTGCCGTGAGAATGCAGGACCCCCTTGGGGGCCCCACTGCTGCCGGAGGTGAACATGATGACCAACGGGTCGGCGGCCGTGACCGTCTCAGCCATGGCATCGACGATTCGGCGGACCGGCTCGCCGGCGGTGGCGTCGGCGAGCCGGTCGGTCGTCCAGACCTGACGCAAGGCAGGAAGTTCGGGCTGCAGGTCCTGAAGCTCATCGAGATAGCGATGACCGCGAAATTCGCCGACGCTGACCAGGAACTGCACGGCCGCGACACGCAACTGCGCGGCGAGCTCTACTGCCTGCAGCAGCGTGCTCAGCGGTACCAGCACGGCACCGATGCGGGTCAGCGCGACAGCGACCCGCACCCAGCGGGTGCTATTGGGCATGATCAGGCCCACCCGAGTGCCTTTGCCCACACCGGCTTCGACGAACACCGCGGCCAATTCGCCTGTGGTGAGGTCGAGTTCGCGATAACTGATCCGCGACGTAGGGTCGATGACCATCGGTGTGTCGCCGTCGTGGTGGGAGCGGAACCGTACCAGTCCGTCGATGGTGTCAGGCATCGAAGAGCTCTCTCAGTCCCCGTGTGTCGACCTTGCCGCTGGAGAGCAACGGCAGTTGGGAGCGCGACACGGCGAGAAGCCGCCGCGGGATCTTGTACGCCGACAATTCCGCCTTCAGGCCATCGCGCAGCGCCGCCTCGTTCAGTGCGGCGCCGTCCGGGACCACCACGGCCGCCGCGACCAGCTGTCCGCGTCGGGCATCGGGGACACCCACGACGTGGGCCGTCAACCCGCCGGTGACCCTG
Source organism: Mycobacterium sp. 852014-50255_SCH5639931 (assembly GCF_001665605.1). Classification (GTDB taxonomy): domain Bacteria; phylum Actinomycetota; class Actinomycetes; order Mycobacteriales; family Mycobacteriaceae; genus Mycobacterium; species Mycobacterium paraffinicum. The sequence continues at coordinate 183,361 of NZ_LZSV01000016.1, read as the reverse complement.
CCGATGGCCCGCTCCACCTCGTCCGCGGAGACGTTGGCGCCCGCCGTTTTAATCATCGTGCTGAGCCGGCCGAGGTAGTAGAAGAATCCGTCGGCGTCGGCGCGCACCAAATCGCCGGTATGGAACCAGCCGTCGGCGTCGAAGCACTCCTCGCGACTGCGTCGGTAGTAGCCCTGCATCACGTACGGTCCGCGGATGCACAGTTCACCGGCCTCGCCGACGCCGACCTGAAGGCCGGTTTCGGTGTCGATGATTCTGGTGTCGAAGCCGGGTGCCGGCTTGCCGAACGATCCGCGCCGGTTCTCGGGTTGATCGGTTTCGTCGTCGCTGATCAGCACGACGCTGCCGGCTTCGGTCATGCCCAGCATGTTGTGCCGTAGTTCCGGGTCGGCCGGTCGGACGTCGGGCGCCATGATGGGGTACAGGTTGCCTCGCCGCAGCGATGACAAATCCCGTCGCGGGAAGCTCGGATGATCGGCCAGGTGTGCGATGCCGGCGCTGAAACCATTGGTCATGCTGGGTCTTTCGGCTTCGAGCAAGTCGAGCGTCTCAGCGGGATCGGTGGCATTGGAGCACACCAGCGTCGACCCGGCGACCAGAGCGGCGAGTAACCCGAACGCGAAACCGCCGATCCAGAAGAAGGGCGAATTGCAGAACAGCTTGTCCTCGGACGTCAAACCGCGGATCCTGTTGAGATTCCGCTGGTGTCCGAGCAGCGCCGCGTGCGTGTGCACGACCCCCTTGGGGGCACTGGTGGAGCCCGACGTGTAGACGATGGCAAGGGGATCGCAACCGTGGACATCGTCTTGTGTCGCCGCGAGCAGCTCGGGGGCCACGGTGCCGGCCAGCCGGTAGAACCGTTCGATGTCGCGGACGCGGCGCGGCGCGCCCGGGCGGTAGCCGATGCCGACCTGCCGCAGTTGGGGCGCGGCGGGGGAGAACAAGCGACGGTCGGATTCGAACTCAGGGTCCGACAGCACCTGTTCGAGCCGTTGGACATAGTCGTGGGTACGGAAAGCCGCTGCAATCAGGAGGATTTCGACATCACTGTCGAGGAGCTGCTCGCGCATCTCGCGAACGGTGACGAACGTGGAGAAGGGCACCACCACGGCACCGATCCGCGCCGCCGCCAGCATTGCGACGACGAACTCGGGCCCGTTGGGGTAGAGCAGGCCCACATGCGAGCCCTTGCCGGCCCCGATGGCGAGCAGCCCGCGGGCGAGCTTTGCCGAGCGAACCTCGGCTTCCCGGTAACTGATGCGGTCACCGTCGCAGACGAGTAGCGGATGGTCACCACGCGAGCGGGCCTGGTGGGTCAGGACCTCGGCGACCGTCGTGGTGTCACCGCGCATGGTCGCTGTGGGCGGGTGCGCTGAAAAATCGCTGGACCGCACCCAGATCGGCTTTGCCCGACGTTGTCCGCGGAATGGCGTCGACGATCGCGATGTCGGTGGGAATCTCGTAGCGCGCCAGCCGCGTTCGCAGATAGTCCACCAGTGCGTCGCATTCGACGCAGGCGGGCTCGCGCAGTTCCACCATCGCGGCCGGCGTAGCGCCGAGGCGCTGGTCGGGCCGCCCGACGACCGCCGCTGCGGCCACCGCGGGATGGCTCTCCAGGGCGGTGCGCACGTCGTCGGGCATCACCTTGAACCCGCCGCGGATGATTGCCTGGTCGGCCCGGCCGACGATCCAGACGAAGCCGTCCGCGTCGATGCGCGCCATGTCCGTGGTCCGCATCCACTGAGCGGACGGCCCCAGTTGTCCCGGCTTGACTTCGAGCAGGCCGACCTGGTCAGAGTCGAGCGGCGTGCCGTCGTCGGCGACCACCCGGAGCTGCGCGCCGGGGTTGGCGCGGCCGACGCTACCCCGTTTGGTGGGCCAATATCGCTGGTAATCGGGCAGCGTCCAGCCGGCCACGCCGCCGCCGAACTCGGTTGCGGCGTAAGAGGTCAACACCGGGATGCCGTACTTGTCGGTGAAGGCATCGGCGTCGTCGGCCGTCAGCGGGGCCGTGCCGCAGGTGACGGCGCGGATGCTCTCCAGGTCGGCCCTCGGCACGTCGGAGTGCAACACCGTCCGCAGGGCCGCGGGTACCAGCGATACGGTGCGCGGCCGGTGCCTGCGCACGGCCTCTGCCCACGCAGTCAGCTCGAATCGCTCGAGCAGCGCGAATGGTCTCCCCTCGGCGATGCATTGCAGCACGCGGAAAACACCGCCGATGTGCACCAGCGGCGAGTTGACGATCGCGACGCTGCGCCGCAGCTCGGTGGGCGCCGGGGCGTGGCCGGCCTGAGCGCCCATCACGCTGCGGGCCAGCGTGTCGTAGCCGAGGTCGATTCGTTTGGGCGGACCCGTCGTGCCGCTGGTCAACATGCGCACCGCGACGCCGGGGCGCGGGTCGCTCTCGTTCGCCGGCGGAACCGTCACGCGGGCGGCCTGGGGATCGTCTAATCGGCCCGAGATCGCCACGGTGCTCGCGTCGGTCGTCGGGGGCACCAGTGTCGTCAGGTCGTCTTGTTCCCCGATGATCAGCGGCAGCCGCAGCCCGGCGATGTCGGCCCGTGTGCGCGCGTCCCCGCGGGACGGGTTGATGACGACGACGGTGCCGCCGCCGAGCAGCACCCCGAGAAAGGCCGCCACCTGACCCGGGCGGTTGCGCAGCAGCATCCCGACTTCGCCACCGACGGTGAGGGCGGCGATGCGCTGTGCCATGGTGCGAACCTCGGCCCACGAAATCCATTGGCCGTCAAACTCGATCGCGTGCGCATCCGGCTCCAGGTCGAGGACGTCGGCGATGCGCTGACTGAGCGGGTGCGAAGGCATCAGCGGATTTTCGGGGTGCGGACGGCGCCTTCGTCGCCGGAATTCCGCTGGGCGGCAAGTTCCGCCGCCCCGAGCGGGTTGCCCAATCGGGTATAGATCAGCCCCTGCTCCATGGCCGCGCGATACGGCTTGTCGAGCGACTCCCAAATCGCCTTCACCGTGCCCTGAGTCGCGGTCGGCGGCTTCGCGGCGATCGTCGCGGCAATCTCGTGCGCGCGGCCCCAGAGCTGCTCGGCGGGGGCGACTTCCGACACAAGTCCGATCCGTAGCGCGGTGCCGGCGCTGATCCGCTCGTCGTTGCCCATCAGCGCGATGCGTAGCGTCTCGCCGAGGCCGATGCGCCTCATCAGGCCGATCGGCTCCAGCGCGCAGACCAGGCCGGCGGAAACGTGCGAGTCGAAAAACGTGGCGTCCTGCGAGCAGATGACCACGTCGGATTCGTTGATAAAGTAGAACGCGCCCGCGGTGCACATGCCCTGAACTGCGCACACGACCGGCTTCCACATCTTCTGCCACTTGGGGCTGAGGGCCTCGCCGGGATCCTCGTGGTTCCAGATGTTTTCGGGCTGTCCGTAGGGGGTCTTGATGTCCAGCCCTGCGCTGAACGCCCGATCACCGGCGGCCCGCAGCACCACCGCGTTGACCGAGTCGTCGAGTTTGACCAGTTGCCAGGCGCGGGCCATCTCCTCACACATGGTGCGGTTGAACGCGTTCAGCTGCGCGGGCCGGTTCAGCGTGATGGTCGCGACGCGGTCGGTCTCGTCGACCTCGAGCAGGATGGTCTCGAACGTCATCGACACTGCCAATCGGGCTTGCGTTTCTCGACGAAGGCCTTGGGCCCTTCGGCCGCGTCCTCGGTGCGCAACACGCGCTCTCGGAACGTTTCGGCCATGATCTCGGCTTCGTGCAGCGGCACATTGAGACCCTTGAGGATGGCCAGGCGGGTTCCCCGAACCGCCAGCGGCGCATTGGAGTTGACGATGCCGGCGATCTCATGCGCCCGCTCCAGAAGCCGGTCGTGCTCGACGATTTCGCTGATCAGACCGAGTTCGTAGGCGCGTTGTGCGCTCATCCGCTCGTGCTTGCCCATCAACGCCATTCGCAAGGCAATGGAGCGGGGCAGCACGCGCGATACCCGCACCATCTCGCGTCCGGCCACCAACCCGATGCTCACGTGCGGATCGAAGAAAGTTGCTTGCTCCGAGGCGATCACGATGTCCGATGTGGTGACCCAGTCCATGCCGGCGCCGCAGCACAACCCGTTGACCGCGGCGAGCACCGGCTTGGCGGCCGTGCGGAATGGGGGAGTGCCCTCCTGCGGTGCCTCCCATTGGTCGTAGCTCGACAGGTACGGGCGCTCGTAGATCACCTTGCCGTCTTCGGGAATGGCCTTGACGTCGGCACCCGTGCAGAACGCGCGGCCGGTGCCGGTCACGATGGTCAACCAGACCTTGTCGTCGTTCTCGGCCTCGTCGTAGGCGGCCCGCAGCTCGGTGATCATGTGCGGGCTGAGGGCGTTGAGGGCGTCCGGACGGTTCAGCGTGATGGTGGCGGTATGCCCGTCGACGTCGTAGTTGATGGTGTCGAACGAGTCAGTAGGCATCCTGCTCCCTCATCGGCCCTGAAATTTCGGCGCCCGTCGCTGCCGGAAGGCTTCCAGGCCTTCCTTGAAATCCGCTGTCCGGCAGGATAGTTCGAGATTGAACAGCTCCTGGGTCATGGCTTGGCTCAGCGTGGCCTGCTGGCCGAAGCTCAGGGCCTGCTTGGTCAGCCCAATCGCCGCGGTCGGACCGCAAACCAGCCGCTCGAGCAATTCCTCGGCGGCACCATCGAGCTCGGCGGGGTCTACCGCTTGGTGGATCAATCCCCAGTCGGCCGCATCTTTCGCGGTGACCTTCTCGCCGAGCAGCAGCATTCGCCTGGCCCGCGCCAGGCCGACCAGGCGGGGCAGCAGCCAAGTGGCGCCCGAGTCGGGGCTGAAGCCCCGGTCCACGAAGGGCTCCCAGAACACCGCATCGGTGGCGGCGACGGTGAAGTCGGCTGCCAGCGCGAGATTGCAGCCGAACCCCGCGGCCCATCCTCGCACGCTACAGAGCACCGGCAGCTGGATGCTCGCCACCAGCTCGATCACGCGATGAGCGGCATGGGGGATCCGCCGCACGAGATCGCCGGCGCGGGGGCGCTCCCGGTCGTTGGCCGCGACCCAGTCCACCCCGGCGCAGAAGTCATCGCCGCCCCGGATGTGAACCGCGCGCAACGAATCGTCGGCGGCGGCATCGGTCAATGCCTCGACCATTGACCCAATCATTGCCCTGCTCAACGAGTTACGCCGGGATGGGCGATCCAGCGTCAGCCGCAACGCGGCGCCGTCCCGGCGCACTGTCACCGCACCGTCGGCACCGGCCCTGTCGGCCTCCTGACTCACCGTCGAATCCGGCCTTTCTGGCGATACGGTTACCCATACAGTAGGCAATACGATTGATACGCTGTATAAGTTAGCAGGGTACGCTGCCGCCGGAAACAGCCGGGCCGGAACCCGAGCGAAAAGAGACAAGCATGGCCGTGCAGGAGGGGCGAGCGGAGGGGCGGGCCGCACCAGAGTCGCCGGGAACCGGCGACGCCAAATTCGGCGAGCGGCCCCTCGCCCAGACCGTGGCCGCCGCCGGTGCCATGCGGCGCCTGAGTTCGCTGCTACTGTCACTCGAACATCCGCATCCGACGGTCGAAACCATGGTGGAGAAGTTCGCGCAGTGGGAGCGCGAGCTCGCGGCCGCAGCTCCGGTGGACAACGCACCCCGGATCGGCGACCTCCCCGACGACCCCCGGCGCGTCTATCTCAACCACGCGACAGACATTGGCGCCTACAACCCGTGCTTTCCGGAGTATCTGTTCGATCACCTCGATTCCGAGCAGGCGACCGGGCGGGTCAACTTCCCGCTGGTCTACGAGGGCCCGCCGGGATTGGTGCACGGCGGCTTTCTGGGCGTCTTCTTCGACTGCGTCATCCAACACCACAATTGCGTCGCAGGCCTTTCGGGCAAGACGCGTTCATTGGTGGTGACGTTCCGCCGTCCGACGCCCGCGTTGACCGAGCTGCGGTTCGACATCGCTCGCTCGCAGAACGAGCGCGGTGTCGCATCGACAGCGCGGCTGCTGCTCGGCGGCGAAGTGCTGTGCACCGGCGAGGTGAGCACGTTGGCGTCACGACCGGAAAAGCTGGCCGGGTTTCAATTCGGCAGGCGGCGAAAGGAGTCCGACACATGACTGCCCCGGGCGCCCAGGACGATCGTGTGCTGTTCGAGGTCGACCGCGACCGCCGCATCGCGACGATCACGCTGAACAATCCCGCGCAACACAACTCCTACGACGCCGCCATGCGCGAGGCCGTCGCCCGCTGTTTGGATCGGGTGGCCGGGGACGACGACCTCACGGTGGTGCTGTTGCGTGGAGCCGGTGGCGTCTTCTCCACCGGGGCCGACATGAACAACGCGTACGGCTGGTACGGCAAGCAGAGCCAGGCGGGCGACGACGCGTCGGGCAAGCGCCGACCCAGCCAGCGCCGGCGACTCGCCGTGGACCGCAAGTCTTTTGGCTTCTACCACAACTTCATGGGCTTTCCCAAGGTCACGGTGGGTGAGATCGCCGGGTATGCGCTCGGCGGCGGGTTCGAGATGGCACTGATGACCGACATCTCCGTGATAGCGCGTGACACCAAGATCGGCATGCCGGCGACCCGCTTCCTCGGCCCGGCGCTCGGCAGCTTGCACATGTTCTTCCACCGGCTGGGGCCGGTGCTGGCCCGGCGCCTACTGCTCACCGGCGACGTCATCGAGGCCGGCGAGCTCGAGCATCTCGGAATTTTCACCGACACATGCGATTCAGCCGCCGCCCCGGCGCGTGCGCGGTACTGGGCCGAGAAGGCGGCGAAGATGCCCGCCGACGGAGTGGTGATCGCCAAGGAAGCGTTCCGTCTCGTCGAACAGAGCCAGGCGTACCAGGGTGAGGAAGTCGCCAGCTACCTCTTCCACGCCTTCGGCACCAACCTGCAATTCGGGCCGGACGAGTTCAACTTCGTCAAGACCCGCGCACAGTACGGAACAAAGGAAGCGTTCCGGCTCCGCGATGAATACTTTGAGGTGCCGAAACCCGAAGTGTAATAACCCGATTCGTGGTTGGCTAGCGCGCTGCCGGGGCTTTGGTACGTGCCCGCGACCCAGGCGACTTGGCCGCCTTGCGTTGCCGTGACGGCGCCGGCTTGCCGGCTTTCGATCCCTTGCCCTCCTCGATCAACCGGCTGGCGTGATCGAGGATGCAACCGAGGCCATATTCGAAATTGGTTTCGTCGGGTGCGCCGATGCGGTGACCGATCCGGCTTACTTGCGCGAGGAGGGGGGTTTTCTCGGGATCGATGGCGACGGCGTCCTCGATGGCGCGCGCACCCTCGTCGGAGGATTGGTTCTTTTCGTACAACCGCTGCAGCACCACCGATCCGCGGACGTGCACCGAAACCGCCGAGTACGTATCGAAGGCATCCTCCGGCGTCAGGCCGGCCTCAACCAGATTGGCGATCGCCTTCTCCATCTCCTCCGCGCCCAACCGCGCCGCCTTCGGGCTGAGCGCGGCCCGAATCAGAATCAGGTCGCACAGAATTGGGTTGCCCATGAACGTCTTACGCATCAGGCGGGCGTGGTTGCGCAGCGTCTCGCGCCAGTCGCTGGCCTCGACGTAGGGGGTGGCGAACACATACTTGCTCAACGCGCGATCTGTCATCGCGTTGAGCAAGTCGTCCTTCTTGCGGAAGTACCAGTAGATGCTGGTCACCCCGACGCCGAGATGTTTGCCGAGCAGCGGCATGCTCAAGTTGTCGATCGATACTTGCTCGGCGAGTTCGAATGCGCCACTGATGATGTCATCGGGATTGATGGATCCGCGTTCGCGTCGTTGACGCTTATCGGCGGTAGCCTGCTTTGCCACTACGGGCACCTCCATCACGATGTATCCTGTGCATACGGTCGGAGAGCTGTGCGAGCTCACCTGCGCATACGCTGGCGTTTCGCCGCTCGACGATGACCGTCGACCCGGCTTTTCTGCGCTTTTCCATCTGCTACTGTAATACCTATCGTAGGCTTTTTGGTAACGAAGGCTGGACGGGCGAAGATGACCGGGCACAGGCCATTGATCGAGTCCCCCGCTGAGCCACGGGAATTGCCATGGATTTAGGTCTGGCGCATGCCGCAACGGTGGTGGTCGGCGGTAGCCGCGGGATGGGTTTGGCGGCGGCCCGATGCCTCGCTGACGAGGGCGCCCGGGTGGCAGTGGTCGGCCGCAGCCGTGACGCACTCGACTCCGCGGTCGCAGATCTGACCGCACGTGGAAGCGCGGATGCCCTTGGGCTCGTCGCGGACATCGGCGACGGGGGGCAGGTCGACGAAGCATTCGCCGACCTCGCGCGGCGATGGGACGGCGAGCTCAATGTGCTTGTCAACACGGTCGGGCCGGGCGCGGCGGGCACTTTCGACGATTTGACCGACGAGCAGTGGCGCCAAGCCGTCGAAGACGGCGTGATGGGAATGGTGCGCTGCGTCCGCGCGGCACTTCCGCTGCTACGCAAGGCGCAATGGGCGCGGATAGTCAACTTCTCGGCGCACTCAACCCAGCGGCAGAGCATCATGCTGCCCGCCTACACGGCGGCCAAGTCGATGCTGACAAGTGTCTCCAAGAATTTGTCGTTGCTGTTGGCCAAGGACGAAATCTTGGTCAACGTGGTGTCGCCCGGCACCATCGCGTCCGAGTCGCTGGTTGGTTGGGCGCAGTCAGTGGGCGTCGACGGCGAGGACCCCTACGCGCTAATGGACGCCATTGCCAAGCACTTTGGCCATCCGGCGCACATGCCCCGGGCGGGACTGCCGGAGGAGATCGGGCCGGTGGTCGCCTTCCTTGCGTCGCGGCGCAACTCGTACATGACCGGGGCGAACATCAACGTCGACGGTGGTTCGGACTTCACCTAACCGCCCGGAGGGAAAAGTTCGGCCGACGAGAAGGAGTCGATTGTGGCGACGGCAAGTGAGGCGCGCGCCTGGGCGCGCGGGGCGTTGCGGGGAATCGGCGACTCTCTGTATACCCCGTTCTGCGGCCCGGACGGTGACGACATCGACTGGGAGGCATACCGGACGCTGGTGCGGTATTGCGTCGGCGATCTCGGACACCCGATGTTGTGGTGCACCAGTGGCCTCGCCGAATTCTGGTCCCTGACTCTCGACGAGCGAAAACGCTTGCTGGAGGTGGCGATCGAAGAAGCCCGCGCCGTCAACCCCGATGTCGTAGTGCAAGCTTGCACGGCGGCCATGGCGGCGAAGGACTGTCTGGACTTGACGCTGCACGCCCAAGAGGCCGGCGCCGACATCGCCTACATCCAAACGCCGATGATGGAGGCGCACGGGGGCGAGGGTGTGCTGCGATTCTTCAAATACGTGGCTGCCCGCACCGACATCGCTCTGGGCATGTTCAACTCACCGTCGTCCGGTTACGTGCTGACCGCAGCCGAGAGCGCACGGATCTACGACGAGGTGCCCGCGGTGTGCGCCACGAAGGAGGGCGCCTTCCGGCCGGCGAACAGCCGGATGCTGCACCAAATGGCGCCCGGCCTGGTCCTGTGGGAATGCGACAAAACGGTCTATCGCGCGGGATGGCTGCGCGACGGGATCGTCTGTCCGGCGCAACTGGGCACCGCGGGCTACCTGTTCGAGACACCGCAGCGGCGATTGTTCTCCCATTACTGGGATTTGGTGCAAAGCGACAAGCTGATCGAAGCGATGGATTTCGGTCGTGAGTCGGGACTGGACCAGTTCGACCTCGACGTCGGATCCTGGTGGACCTGTTATCCGGGGCGGCCGGATTACTTCACTCATTGGAGTGGCGCGTTCAAGTACGCCGCCTCGCTACTGGGCTTGCCGATAGGCGAGTATCCGCATTCGCGGCCACCGCAAGCGGAGCTGCCTCCCGAGGCCAAGGCGCAGATCGAAGAGGCTTACCGCCGGCTCGGGCTGATCGGAACGTAGCCTCCACGAAATGCCTGCACCGCAAGATAACTCGTAGGCGACGGCCCGGCCACCGCGAAGGTGACCGGGCCGTCTATCACCCGATTACTGTTCGGCCTTCTGCCGCGCCTCTGCGGTCTTGGCCTTGCCCCGGGCCTTCTCGGCCGCGGCTTCCTTCTTCGCCGCGCTGCGCTGAGCGTCGGCCTTGTCCTGCTGGGCCTGGCCCTCGTTGACCAGATCGTTGCGGCCGATGATCGTTCCGATGATCTCCTTGGCCTTGCCGAAGATCGCCTCGACGATGCCCTGGACCGCCTCGATCGGGCCGCTCTTGATGTCCACCATGGCGTTTCCCCTCCCTGTTAGTGGGTATCTTTGTTCGCTTTCCCGAATTGGCGGTCGAAGAAAACGTGATGGGGACGTGGTGCTCGCCACACTGCCGGATACGGCCGCGATCCGCGGATCCGTATCCCGCGGTCGACGGCTCGGTCCAGTAAGCAGAAACACGCTGTTCGGCCGGGGTTCCCGGGGGTGTGGCGGCTGTTGTGGAAAACGGTACCGATAGGTATACAGTATGCGTACAAATGTTGCGGAATTCGTAGCCGATCGTGAGGAGGTATGGGGGTAGATGTCCCGCAGCGACGGCGCTTCCGAGGACGCAGTGCTCTACGAGGCCACCGACAGCGGCGTCGCCATTCTGACCTTCAACCGTCCTGACCGTCTCAACGCATGGGGACCGGACATCGCCGCCGGGTTCTACTCCGCGATCGACCGCGCCGAACAGGACCCGGCCATCCGGGTGATTGTGGTGACGGGGCGGGGCAAGGGTTTCTGCGCCGGCGCGTATCTGGGCGCGCCGAGTTCCGCGCCCACCTACGGCGACACGATGGAGAAGGCGAGCCAGACCAACCTCGCCGACTTGGTTGGCGAACGGCCACCGCATTTCGTGACCACGCTGCGCAAGCCCGTCATCGCGGCGATCAACGGTGCCTGCGTCGGCATCGGCCTGACCCAGGCGCTGATGTGCGACGTCCGGTTCGCGGCCGCCGGTGCCAAGTTCGCCGCGGTCTTCGCGCGGCGCGGACTGATCGCCGAGTTCGGCATCTCCTGGATACTCCCGCGCCTCACCACGTGGGGCGTCGCATTGGATCTGCTGCTGAGTGGCCGCACCTTCCTCGCCGAAGAGGCGGCCGAACTCGGCCTGGTCAAGGAAGTGGTCCCGCCCGAAAATTTGATGAAGCGTGCGCTGGACTACGCGGAGGACATCGCCCGCAACTGCTCGCCGGCTTCCATGGAAGTGATCAAACGGCAGGTGTACGGCGACGCCACTCGCGACGTCGTCGACGCCACGTCGCGCGCCGAGGTGTTGCTGCACGAGGCGATGCCGCGACCGGACGTCGTCGAAGGCATCACCAGCTTCCTCGAGAAGCGGCCGCCGCAGTTCCCCTCGCTCAACTCGACCGACGCTTAGCGCTCGCCGGTAATGCCGAAAGGAAGATCATGGCCAACTTGGATTACAAGGCGATTGACGTCGATAACCACTACTACGAGCCGCTGGACGCCTTCACCCGCCACCTCGACAAGGCGTTCAAGAGCCGCGGCGTCCAGATGGTCACTCAGGGTAAGCGCACTTTGGCCGTGATCGGGGGCCGGGTCAACCATTTCGTTCCCAACCCCACCTTCGACCCGATCATCGTGCCGGGCTGCCTGGATCTGTTGTTTCGCGGTGAGATTCCCGAAGGCGTCGATCCGGCGTCGCTGATGAAGGTCGAGCGGCTCGCCGAGCACCAGGAGTACCAGAACCGCGAAGCCCGTGTCGCGGTGATGGACACCCAGAAAATCGAAACGGCCTTCATGCTGCCGACTTTCGCATGCGGGGTCGAGGAGGCGCTCAAGCACGACATCGAAGCGACCATGGCGTCGCTGCACGCATTCAACCTGTGGCTCGACGAGGACTGGGGCTTCGACCGGCCCGATCGCCGGATCATAGCCGCGCCGATCATCTCGCTGGCTGATCCGGCCAAGGCGCTCGACGAGGTGGAGTTCGTGTTGGGACGCGGCGCCAAGCTGGTGCTGGTGCGCCCGGCGCCGGTGCCCGGCCTGGTCAAGCCGCGCTCGTTGGGTGATCCCAGCCATGACCCGGTGTGGGCCCGGCTGGCCGAGGCGGGAGTTCCGGTCGGATTCCACCTCAGCGATAGCGGTTATCTCCACATCGCGGCGGCGTGGGGCGGCAAGGCGACGTTCGAGGGGTTCGGCGCGAAGGACCCGCTGGACAATGTGCTCCTCGACGACCGCGCCATCCACGACACGATGGCCTCGATGATCGTGCACGGCGTGTTCACCCGTCATCCGAAGCTCAAGGCGGTCAGCATCGAGAACGGCTCGTACTTCGTCCATCGGCTGATCAAGCGGTTGAAGAAGGCGGCCAACACCCAGCCCCGCGACTTCCCCGAGGATCCGGTGGAGCAATTGCGCAACAACGTGTGGATCGCTCCGTACTACGAGGACGATCTGCCCGAGCTGGCCGACGTCATCGGCATCGACAAGATCCTGTTCGGTTCCGACTGGCCGCACGGCGAAGGCCTCGAATCGCCGTTGTCGTTCGCCGAGGAGCTTAACGGCTTCAGCGAATCCGACATACGAAAAGTGATGCGCGACAACGCCCTCGATCTGCTCGGCGTTCCGGTCGCCTCGGCCGTCTAGCCGCTCGCACAATGACTGAATGGACTGTAGGCGCGGTTCTCGACGCCATCGCCGACGTGGTGCCCGACCGCCTGATGACGGTGTGCGGGGACCGCAAGAGCACGTTCGCCGAATCCGCGCGCCGCACCAACCGATTGGCAAACTACCTCGAGGGCAAGGGTTTCGGCGTCTACGCGGCGCGTGACGAACTGCAGCGCTGGGAGTGCGGCCAGGACCGCATCGCACTGATCATGTACAACGACCTGTACCCCGACATGGTGATCGGATGCCTCAAGGCGCGCACCGTCCCGGTCAACGTGAACCACCACTACTCGCCCCGGGAAATCCGCGACCTGCTCGACTACATCCGCCCGCGGGCCATCATCTACCATCGCTCACTCGGCGCCCGGTTCGCCGACGTGCTGCCCCCGACCGGCACCGAATTGCTGATCTCCATCGACGACGGCAGCACGGTTCCCCAACTACCGAAAGCCATCTCGCTCGACGATGCCCTGGCCGTCGCGGGCGCCGAGCGCGAAGACGCGGGGTCGCCGGATGACCTCATCATGATGTGCACCGGCGGGACGACGGGACGACCGAAGGGTGTGCTGTGGCGGCAGAGCGACATGTACGTGTCGTCAATGGTGGGCGCCGACCACGCCAGCGTCACCGAGATCCACGAGAAGGTCGCCGGGGGAGGGCAGCCGTGGTTCGCCGTTTCTCCGCTCATGCACGCCGCCGGCATGTGGACCGCCTTCGCCGCGCTCTGCGCCGGCCTGCCCGTGGTCCTCTACGACGACCGCAGCAAGCTGGACGTACGGTCGGTGTGGGAAACCGCCGAGCGCGAGAAGGTGGGCATGATGACCATGGTGGGCGACGCCTACGCCGGGCCGCTGATCGCCGAGCTGCGCGCGCGCTCCTACGACCTGTCTTCGCTGAACGCGATCGGTACTGGAGGCGCCGCGACGAACGCGAAACACAAACGCGCACTGATGGAATGCCTGCCGCACATCACCATCATCGAGGGCTACGGATCGTCCGAGAGCGGCAACATGGCGTTCGGGCACAGCCGCGAAGGGAACGCCAGCGAAACCTTCCAGCCCAGGGAGGGGGCGACCGTGGTGTCGGCCGACCGGAGCCGATTCCTGCGGCCCGGTGAGCAGGAGGTCGGGTGGGCCGCCCGGACGGGCCGGATTCCGCTCGGCTACTTCGGCGACGCCGAGGCCACCCAACGAACCTTTCCGGAGATCGCGGGACAGCGGGTGGTGATCCCCGGCGACCGGGCATCCCTCGAACCCGACGGCACCATTCGCCTGCTGGGCCGCGATTCGCTGGTCGTGAACACCGGTGGCGAAAAGGTATTCGTCGAAGAAGTCGAGGAGGTGCTGCGAGCTCAGCCGGGCGTCGTCGATGCCCTTGTCGTAGGGCGCCCGAGCGAGCGGTGGGGACAAGAGGTCGTCGCGCTCGTCGCGATGCACGCCGATGCCCACCTCACCCAGGACGCGCTCTACGGCGCGTGCACCGCGCAGCTGGCGCATTTCAAGGCGCCCAAGGCCTTCATCTTCGTTGAGCAGATCGAACGCCTCGGGAACGGCAAGCCCAATTACCGCTGGGCCAGAGAGCAAGCCACTCAACACGTTCCGGTGATCGCGCTGGTCCCGTCCGACCCCGAAGGAAGTCATGAACACCAAAGCGATTGACTGCCTGGTGAACGTCCACTTCGGGGAAGCCGAATCTCAGCCGACGTGGATGCTCAAGGTCAGGGACGATTACTTCAAGGGTCCCAAGTCGATGTTCGCCCCGGTCGACCTCTCCGAATTGCTCGCCGAGATGGACGAACAGGACGTGCAGAAGGCGATCCTGATGGACTCGCTTGCCAACCCGTCCACGACCGCGCGTAAATTCGTCGAAGCCAGGCCGGACCGGTTCGCGCTGGCGATGGGCGGGGTCAACTTGCTGCGGCCGGTGCGGTCGCTGCGCGAACTGACCGCCATCTCAGGCGAGTTGCCTGTCGCGTATGCCGTAGTCGGGCCGAGCTTTTGGGGCGACGGTCAGTATCCGCCCAGCGACGCCGTGTACTACCCGCTCTACGCCAAGTGCGCGGAACTGGACCTTCCGCTCTGCATCAACACCGGTATCCCGGGACCACCGATCCCCGGGGAGGTTCAGCACCCGATGCACCTGGACCGGGTGTGCGTGCGATTTCCCGAGCTGCGGCTGTGCATGATTCACGGCGCCGACCCGTGGTGGGACGTCGCGATTCGGTTGCTGTTGAAGTACGCCAACCTGCGTCTCATGACCTCGGCGTGGTCCCCCAAGCGGCTGCCCGAGAGCCTGCTGCACTACATGCGCACGCGCGGGCCCAACAAGGTGATCTACGCATCGGACTGGCCGGTGTTGCCCATGCGCCGGGTCATACCCGAGGCCCGTGCCCTTGACCTGCCCGCCGAGGTGCTGGACAACTACCTTTACAACAACGCGCGAGACTTCTTCTTCGGGAAGGACGAGTAACGATGGACCGCTTCGAACTCCGCCGGCTGGACTACAGCCTGTCCGACGATCATGTGGCCCTGCGGGAAGCCTACAAGCAGTTCTTTAAGACCCACTGCTCGATCGAAACCGTCCGGGCCGCAGAGCCGTCCGGCTTCGACAAGAACCTCTGGGAGAGGTTGTGCGGGATGGGTGCGACCACGATGGCACTGCCGGAGTCGTGCGGCGGCGACGGCGCCACCTTGGTCGATCTCACCTTGGTGGCCGAAGAGCTCGGCCGGTCCCTGGCACCCGTTCCGTGGATCGACCACGTGTGCACCGCTCGCCTGCTGGGGCGGCTCGGCGCGCTAGGTGCCGGCGCCGCCGGCGTGGCCGATGGCGAACAGCTGGCCGCGCTCGACCCGCGCCTCGACGCCGGACGCGGTCCGCGCTTGATTCCCTCTGGCTCGATCGCCGACCACATCATCGTCCGCGACGGCGACGAAGTCGTGCGGCTGACCTTCGCCACCCGCCCCGCGAAGGTCGACAACATCGGCCGGCTGCCGATGGCATGGGTGGACCCGGCCGCGGCCGACACCCGTACGGTCGTCGCCGAAGGACCCGATGCGCTGGCGACGTATCGGCTGGCGCTGGACGAATGGCGGCTGCTCACCGCGGCGGCGCTCGTCGGGCTTGTGGAGGAGACCATGACGATCGCGGCCGAGTTCGCCAAGACCCGCTACACGCTGGGCGTGCCCATCTCCACGCTGCAAGCGATCTCGCACCCCCTCGCGAACACGGCTATCACCGTCCAGGGTGGACGGAACCTGGCTCGACGCGCCGCCTGGTTCTTGGACAACGAACCCGACGAGCGGCCCGAATTGGCGCCCTCCGCTTTCGTTTTCATGGCCGAGGAGGCCGCCAAGGCGGCGACCATGGCGGTTCACATCCAGGGCGGACTCGGGGTTTCGTCCGAAGCCGCCGCGACGGCGTATCTGGTGCGCGCCCGGGGATGGCCACTGGCCGGTGGTGATCCGGGCGTCACGGCGCAACGGGTCGCCGAGATCGTGACCGCCCGCGAGGGCGCGGCGCAGCCGGCCTAGGAAGGGGCGACATCATGGATTTCTCCCGCGTCGAGCTGTCGGACGAGGACAAGGCATTCCGCGACGAAGCGCGCAATTTCCTGGATACGTATATGACCGAGGAGATCAGGCGCCGGGACCGCGAAACGGGCGACAATTTCGACGAAGGTCTGCACCTGAAGTTCGGCGCGGCAGGCTATCTGGAAGCCGAGTGGAAACCGGAATCCGAAGGAGGTTTCACCCGGGTGCGGCGGCGCATCTGGGAGCTGGAGAAGCGGCGTGCACACGTGCCCTGGGTCACCTGGGGGACGACCGCCATGGTGGCCCGTTCGGTGAACAAATTCGGGTCGCCACAACTGCGCGACGAGGTGTTACCGAAAGTCTTCAGCGGCGAGGTCCGGTTGTGCCTCGGCTACACCGAGCCCGAGGGCGGCTCCGATATCGCCACCTGTAAGACCCGCGCCGTGCGCGAGTCGGATGGATCGAGCTGGGTCATCAACGGCTCCAAGATGTTCACGACCGGTGCCCACAACTGTCAGTACGTCTTCCTGATCACCAACACCGCCCCGGACTCGCCAAAGCACAAGAGCCTGACCATGTTCCTGGTGCCACTGGATTCACCGGGCATCGAAATCCAGGGAATCCGCACGGTGGATGGCGATCGGACCAACATCGTCTACTACAGCGACGTCCGGGTAGACGACAAGTATCGGCTGGGCGAGGTGAACGGTGGCTGGACCGTGCTGCGCGAGCCGCTCAACGTCGAGCACGGCGCCGTCGCCGCCGCCCCCGACGGACTGCAGGACACCTCAATCATGATGCATCAGGCTGGTTTTCTATCGCAGGCGGTGGACAAGGCCGCGGCGAGCGTGACGCGGCCCGATGGCGACGGGCGCCGGCTCATCGACGACAAATCGGTCGCATACCGGCTGGGCCGCTGCGTCGCCCGAGTGGAGACGGCGCTGGCCACCCCGAGCATCTTCGGCCGGGTCGCCATCGCGCAAACAATGCGTGACATCTCTCCGGAACTGATGGACATCCTCGGGACCGCCTCCACGCTGCCGTACGGAACCGAAGCGGCCGCCGACGACGGCAGCGCCGAATACGCCTACCGATTCGCCCCGTTGGTGGGAATCTATGGCGGCACGCTGGAGGTGTTCCGCAACATGATCGCCCAGTACATGCTCGGTCTCGGCAAGCCGGCTTACGCGGCGCCGGTCAAGAAGGTGTCCTGAGCCTGCCGTCGCGACCGACTACTGCGAGCGAAACCTGAGCGGCCCGTCAGCCGTGCCCGTAGATGATCCGCAGCATCTTGAGGTTGATACGGATGAAACGCCCCAACTGGACGAAGACGTTCTGACGCATCCGCAGCGTCGCGGGGGTGGGCAGCGGCGCGTCGGCAATGCGCTCGGCTGTCAGCGCATTCACGTCCGAATAGTTCGTTTCGTCGTCCATCGGAGTGCCTTTCACTCAGGGATCAACCACCAGAATGGGCGGGCTTTCGCCTTATAGATGAAGAGGTAATGCAACAGCAACTTGATCCAGTGGCCGGCCAAGCCGAGCTCTCCGGAGGTGCCGGCGATGTCACGACCCGTTTGGGGATACTTCACCGGGTCGGGGACAACTGGGAACATCGTCATCGCGGCCGCCGAGCCCTCACGCAATCCGGTGCCCGCCGACGCGACGCACGCGGCGCCCATGCTCGACATCGAGGCGCGGTGCGCAACACTGTTCGCTCCCTTGGTGATTCGATCGCGGATGGTCTCGGCGACCGTCTTTGCCATGATGCCCGACGGCATGCCGGTGCGCGGCGGACTGGGCGTGATGACCGTCCCGTTTGGACTCGTGCGCGGCCGAGAGATGGGATGCGGGGGCGCGAACGCGATGCCCGGCGCGAAGATGTTCGGGTAGGCAGGGGACTCATAGGTGTGCGGCCAATCCTCGGCAGACCACTCGTCATAGGGCTTGCCCGAGTAGTCTGCGTCGACCTTCAGGAAACCTGACGGCGCGAACAGAACGGAGCTGATGTCGTTGCCGCGCTTGTCGTATGCCGCGAGGTCGGCTCCCCTGAACGGGGGTAGCAGCATGGCGAAGTCGAAGTCCAATTCGTGCTCTTTGCCGTCGAGTTGCTCGTAGCGCAGCTTGCCGTCCATCACCTCATGGACGGCCGCTTGCGTGATGGCCCTGACGCCGCGCTCGCGGAACAGCGACTCGGTCCACATCCGGCTGGACTGCAGGAAGCCCTTCTCGACGAAACTCATGCCACCGACGCCGAAGTCGCCCAGTTCGTACTCGTTGGTGAGGTAGACGATTTCGGCGAGGTCTCGCACGCCGGCGGCTCGCAGCGTGTGCTCAACGTTGAAGGCGTACTCGAACGCCGCACCCTCGCAGGTGCAGGTGCCGTGTCCGACGCCGATGACGATGCGCTGCCTCTCGCCGGCCTTCATTCTGGCGATGACCCGGTCGAGCGCTTGCGCTGCTTCTACTGCGTGGGCCGCGGTGCACACCGAGTACGAGTGGCCGGCGGGCCCGAGCCCCGGAGTGGCCCCGAAGTTCAGTCGCGGTCCGGTTGCATTGATGAGGTAGTCGTACGTAATGGTGCCGGTCTGGCCGTCGTGCTCCTCATCGGTGTAGGTGAAGTCCACCGATGGTGCCGACTCATCTTCGGTGCCCTCCGGATGGATTGCCGTGGCGAGCGCTTGATGAAACGCAATGCCCTTGCGCCGGTAGATCGGCCTGAGCGGAATGAGTACCTTGGCTGGATCCATCCGGCCCACGCCGACCCAGATGTTCGACGGGATCCAGTTCCAGTCGGCGTTGGGAGAAATCACGACGACTTCGTGACTGCGACCTAGCCATCGGCGCAGGTGCAGCGCGGCGGTATGCCCCGCAATACCAGCGCCAAGGATCACGACTCGTGCCATTGATAGTCCTCCATTCCACATACCGGCATTACCCCTGCGGGATAGCTGCTCCGCAAGGGAACACCTGGCACTCCGAGGTCAGATTGCGCCCCACGACGACGCGATTCCTAGGGCCGATCGACTCTATTGGCACGGGTATATGTGCACCGCAGGACAAATTCTTGTCTAACGAGGAATACCCCTACCCGTATGGGTATTGTAACAGTCATGACGGAACACAACCACTACCAGCAGGTGCTGGACGACCTCAACCCACAGCACCGCGCCCTGCGCAAGATGATCCCGGATGTGTACCGGGGTTTTGCCGAGATGAGCAATGGCGCACTGACCTCGGGCGCCTTGGACAAAAAGTTCAAGGAGCTGATCGCGATGGCGATCGGCGTCGTAGCCGGATGTGACGGCTGCATCGCTTCCCACGCCCAGGGGGCGGCTCGTGCCGGCGCATCCAAGGAAGAGGCCGCCGAGGCGATCGGCGTCAGCATTCTCATGCACGGTGGCCCGGCAACAATCTACGGTGCACGCGCCTACAGCGCTTTTTGCGAATTCGCTGACAGGGCCGCGGACGCCGCTGGACCGCCGCAATGAACGGGCACTACCGCGTAGAGCCCATCCTCACCCTGAACTCCCGAAAGGAGCAACCATGACCGTCAAAACGCTGACCCTCGCCGATTTCGAATCGACGATACTTGCGAGTCCGATTGTCTTAGTCGACTTCTGGGCGCCTTGGTGTGGACCATGCCGGGCGTTCGCCCCGGTCTTCGAGCGGTCCGCTCAAAACCACCCGGACATCGTGTACGCCAAGGTGGACACCGATACCGAGCGCGAATTGGCAGCGACCGTGGGCATCCGCTCCGTTCCGACCATCATGGCGTTCCGGGAGGGCATCCTCGTTTACAGCCAGCCGGGGGCGATGTCACCGGCGGTGCTGGACAACCTGATCGACAAGATCAAGGGTCTCGACATGGAGCGGGTCCGCGTCCAGATCGCTGAGCGCAAAGCTGCCGTGAAGGCATAGTGGTCCAGTCGCTTCGCCCTGAATAGTAGGGAGCAACCATGTGCTACTCCGTACGCTGCCGCCACTGCGGAAAGATCACTTGGGCGGGGTGTGGTGCGCACGCCGAGAGCGTGATGAAACGGGTGCCCACCGATCAGCGATGTACCTGCGGCCGTAGCGCAACCAGATAGCGCGCGCCCGCAACGGCCCGATTGGCTCGCTGTTCGCGATGAGTCCGCCGTCGGTGTCCTGCGGCTGAATGACGTCGACGTCCTGCGGCGCCACCCCAGCCTTCCTCGAACGGCGCGCGGGAAGCGTAAACGGTCGGGGAGACGTCCTCATCGACCGGGGCGAAGGTCGTGTTGACCTCGTAGGCGCCGCGGCGGCGGGCGCGCACCTCGACCGCCGCCCGCAAGAAGATTGGTGTGCCGGTGTAGCGATGCGCAGTGTCGGCGCGGCGTCGCCCGGATTACACGACCCGCTGTAATGGGCCTTCGCGGGACGATGAACAACCACTCTTCACCCGCGAAAGTTCGTCGACCAGGCGATAACATCTCTCAACCAACCTGCAGGTTCCTCCCATTACCTATAGATTTTGCCCTATGCGAATTGATGGCGAATCATGAGCCGCGCCGGGGGGCGCTTTCGGTCGCACTCGCGCCGCGTGCCGGGCGAGATCGGTCCAGCCCGCCTCGTGTCTGGAATCGACCCGTTATCGGCCGGCGACCCGGGCTGAGGTTCAACGATCGTGGATCGGCATCCGGTCAGTCGCGCGACGGAGGCGGAGGCTGTCGCCGACTTCCTGGACGGTTGCAGTGTGAATCCGGCAAGCCTTCTGCTGGAGGGCGAAGCGGGTATTGGCAAGACGACCTTGTGGCTTTCCGCGGTGCAGCAGGCCCGCGCGCGGGGGATGCATGTGCTCGCCGCGCGCGCGGCGGCCACCGAATCAGTGACGGCCTACATCTCGTTAGCCGACCTGTTCTCGGCGGTCAAGGCCGAAGTCCTGCACGCCCTGCCTGAGCCCCAGCGGCTGGCGGTCGACCGAATCCTCTTGCAGGTCAGCGACGGCGGAGTGGCAACAGATCCGCGCGCGGTCGCCGCGGCGTTCCTCTCGGTGATCGACATCCTGTCAGGCAGCGCACCGGTGTTGTTGGCGATCGACGATCTTCAGTGGCTGGATCCGTCCACCGCCCGCGTTGTCGCTTTCGCGGCGCGGCGGTTTTCGGGTCCCGTTGGACTTCTGGCGACCGTGCGCACAGGCGACGGTGACGACGACGTGCGGTGGCTCCAGTTGGAGCAGCCCGATGCCATCACGCGAATTCATTTGAGACCATTGACCATTGGTGCCCTGCATAAGATCATTTCGGCACGTTTCGGACGCTCGATCTCCCGGCAAGCCATGCTGCGCATTCACGAAGCGTCCGGCGGCAACCCGTTCTACGCCATCGAATTGGCCCGCGCGATGACGGGCGGCGAATCCAACGCCGAGATGACGCTGCCGACCACTTTGGCCGGATTGGTCTCGTCCAGAATCGGTGACCTTGATCCTCATGTTCGTGAAGCGCTGATTGCGGCAGCTTGTCTAGCCGCGCCGACGGTCGACCTGGTATCGCGAGCGACCGACCAAGTCGTCGAGGAGTGCGTTCGCGGGCTGATGGTCGCGGAGGCACGGGGAATCGTCACGATCGAGCGTAACCGGCTCAGGTTCACCCACCCCCTGCTCACAGCTGGCGTCTACACAGAGGCCACGCCAGCGCAACGACGCGCAATGCATCGGCGTCTGGCCTCCCTGGTCGATCACGCGGAACTGCGCGCACGGCACTTGGCGCTGGCCGCCACACACGCCGATGCAGCGACAGTGGACGCACTTGATGCTGCCGCACAGCTGGCCAGCAGACGCGGCGCGCCAGCCGCGGCGGCGGAGTTCATGGAATTGGCACGTGAGTTGGGCGCCGACAGTTCCGAGCGCCAGATCCGTTGCGCGGCGTTTCACTTCAACGCCGGTGACGCCGCACGCGCCCGCGACATCCTCGAGCACACCATCGGCTCACCGGCGCCGGCACATGTGCACGCCGAAGCGCTGAGCCTGCTGGGACTGTGGAGTCTGCTCGATGGGAGCTCCCGTGACGCCGCGGCGCTGCTGCAACGGGCGGTGGCCGGGGCCGCCGAGGACGACGAGTTGCTCGTGCAAATCCTCGTGCCGTTGTCCTTCGCCCGCCTTAATATCCGCGAGTTTGACGGCGCCGCCCGCGCGGTTCATGAGGCGGTAACCACGGCGACTCGGCTGGGCGAACCGCGCCTTCTCAGCCAGGCATTAGGCATGCGGGTGCTGGTGGGCTTTCTGGTGGGCGACGGTTTCGAAGGAATGACCCTGCAGAAGGCGTTGCAGTTAGACGAAGGCGGCGAGCTGCCCTCGGCCATGCTGTGGCCAACCGCACATCGTGCGGTGTTGCTGGCCGGGACCGGCCGACTCGACGAAGGGCGTTGCGCGTTGCAGGAGATCAGGCAGCGCTACATCGAGCGGGGAGCGGAAAGCGAATGGATGATCGGCGCTTTTCACGGCGCGCTCACCGAGATGTGGCGGGGCGACTTCACCGCGGCGTCGCTGATCGCCAAGGACGCGATGGAGCGTGCGCGTCAGCTCGACGGCGACCTACCGATGTCGGTGGCGCTGATGATTCAGGCGGCGGTGGCAGCCTATGCCGGCGATGAGCACGCCGCGCGCCGCGACGCCGCGGCGGCGCTCGCTGCGGCGGAGCGGTGTGACTCGCCGGCCCTGGTCGCGGTGTGGCCTGTGACGACGCTGGGATTCCTCGAGGTGTCGCTGGGCAATTATGAAGCGGCACTGGACATTTTGGAGCCGTTGTTGAGCGCTGTCCAGCAGGCGCCGCGGGCTACCGAGATCTTCGTGGCACCGTTTGTATCCGATGCCGCTGAAGCCCTGATTCAGCTGGGCAGGCTCGATGAAGCCCAGGGATTGATCGAGGTCTTGGAAGGCAACGGATTCCGGTTGGACCGGCCCTGGATGTTGGCGGTGGGGGCACGTTGCCGCGCGATGCTCCAGGCCGGACGCGGCGACGTCACCGCCGCCCTGGCATCCGCCGAGGTGGCTCTGACCCAGCACCAACGCCTCCCCATGCCGTTCGAACATGCACGCAGCCAACTGCTGCTCGGTCAGCTGCAGCGTCGACAACGCCGTCGCGACGCCGCCGCGGCGACCCTTCAAGGAGCACTGCGGACCTTTGAACAACTCGGCACCGCGTTATGGGTTGAGCGCGCGAAATCCGAACTGGCACGTGGCGGATTGGGCAAACGCCGCTCCGACACGCTGACCCCGACCGAGGAACGCGTCGCGGAACTGGCCGTTTCGGGCTTGACCAACCGCAAGATCGCTGCCGCGCTGTTCATCAGCCCCAAAACTGTCGAGGTCAACCTGAGCCACATCTACCGCAAACTCAACATCCGCTCCCGAACGCAGCTACACCGAGCACTCGCAGCCTCGAAATTGGAATCCGATACGTGCTAGGGAAAACCCTGATGCGACGATCGCCGGCATCGGTAGCGTGGTGCCGATGGCGAATGTCGAGGAGCACACACAGGGGTTCCTCGTCGAGTGGTACGGCCCACAGGCGCCCACTAACTCGATCGGCGACGTCGTTGATCGTCTCAACAACAGTGCGGCATCCGCGTCGACTGATGGCAAGCAGGTCCGGCTGCTGACGGCGATGGGCGTGCCAGCGGACGATTACGCGTTCGGTGTCTTTGCTGCCGAGTCGGCCGCGCTCGTTGCCCAGGTTTGCCAGGATGCCGGCGATCCAGCGCAACGGATCAGCTCGGCTGTCGGCTGGATGCGATCACGGGACTGCTGACCGGCCCGGCGATACGCTCCCCGCGACCCGCGTGCGTGCCATTCGACCCGACCGCATCGCAGCGATAGGGAAATCCCCTATTTCTCCCGAACCCGCTCGGGGACCACAGTCCTAGTAACGCGGGCACACAACGAAACCGTCGCAGGGATGGCCCGGGCGCGCGCGCAGCGGCGCGTCCAATACTTCTGAAGGAAACCGTCATGACGAGAACAGAACAATCAGCACCGCTTGCCGTCGCGACCACCATCACCGGCCTTGTCGTGCTCGTAGGCGCGACACCGAGCGGCATCGCCCACGCCGATCAACAGCAAACGCGCGACTACGTCAACAATGTTCGCGGCACCACAGCGTGCCCCGGACTGACGGCACGTGGCGACCTCGACAGCGTCGCCCAGCAGTACGCGACCACCGAAAAGCCGCCGCAGGCCGGCGGGTATCCCGGGACGGTGGTCGGCTTTCTCGGTTCGGGTGATCCTTTCGCCAAGGCTGACGACAGCGTGATGTCCAAGGCGAAAAGTGCACTCGCGAACTGCAACTACACCGACTTCGGAGTCGGCTTCATCCGGCACGATGACCGCAGTGTCGACGTCGTCACGATCGTGCTGGGTCAGCCGACCAAACCGTCAGTCACCCCGCCGCAAAACCAGCAGCCTGGTCCCGGACTTGGTGCAGCGGCCGATTCGGTCATCCAGGCACGCAGCCAAACACATTGTCCGGCATTGACATATCGGACCAGCCTTGAAAACGATGCCCAGCAATACGCGCGAACGGAGAACGCCGCACTGAGGGCGGGCGAAGTGGGCTTCCTGGGTTCCGGTGACCCGATGATCAAGGCCATCCAAAGCGCCACGTCAAAAGCGAATCCCGCCATCGCCGACTGCAGTAACACGACCTTCGGTGTGGGCTTCATCCGGCACGATGACCGCAGCGTCGACGTCGTCACCGTCGTGCTGGCCAAGCAATAGGCGCGGCCGAACGAAAATCGCTGCAGCGAACCAGATTCGAGTAGAAAAGAGACGCCTGTGCGACAACATGCGGGTACGGCCATCGACAGAACACGGTATTGGCTCCGGACGACCGGTGGTGAGATCCACCGAACGAAAGCACTGGCCGCCATCGCCGCGCTGTCCTGTGTGATCGCCGGATGCGGGTCGAGCGGGCCGGGGAACGGGGCGGGCCGACCAGGGCCGTCGCAGTCGGCGGCCAACGCCGCGCCGCACGCAGGAACGCGCATCGACGCGTGCTCCATGATTGCGCCACAGGAGATTACGTCGTTGCTGGGCACTCCGGCGACAGGGGTGTCGACAGGGAAGGATCCCGATCAGGGAGACTGCATGTGGACGAACAAGGCGACCGACGAATCGGTCTCATTGACCATCAGCAATCCGGGCACCGCCCTGAACGACAAGCTCCCTCCGCCGGCGGCGGGCTTCCCCGACCCCAGCACGCCGGGGCCGGACGGCATGCGGTACATGGGTGGTGGCGGGGTCGAGTTCGCCGCCGGTAATCGCGTCAACACCGTGCAGGTGGCCGTGTTGCGGCTCTCCGCGGAGCAGGCCAACGCCGCCGCCGTGAAACTTGCTCACGAAATTGCCCCACAGGTACCCAAATAGCCCTGGCAGGTCAATGAACGCACAAGAGTAGGGATCCTCCTTATTTCCGCATCGGAGCATTCCACTTAGCGTCTTGCAAGTCGGGCGGACACCGACACGCCGGCCTGCCGCATGCGGCGTGCGGCTGGCGACGAACAGGAGATCACCATGGCCAGAACCCGAGCATCAGTTGCGGTTGTGTTCGCGGCGCTGACGGGTTCGGGGCGCTCGCGTTAACGATGGCGCCGATCGCGTCCGCCGATCCACTCGCTGCCATCCGCCAGGCGGTTAACAACGCGCGAGGAGGATCGACTTGTCCCCCTTTGAATTACAGCCTCCCCCTGGAGGGGGAGGCGCAGCATGCCATCGGCAACAACCTGCCGGGGGTGCCCCCGGCCGGACAGTACAAGGGCACCTTCACCGTCACGAAGGCCTTTCCCTTCGGGAGCGCGAACAACGCGGAGGGGCTACCCGCATCGCCGTTGGCGATGCCACCCTGCCATCAACGACTGCAGCAACAAAGACTTCGGCGTGGGTTTCTTCCGCACTGGCGATAACGATGCCGTCGCCATCGTGCTGGGTAAGCCGGCGGCCGCCCCCCCCCAGCACCACCGGCGGCCGTCCAGTGTCCGGCGGGTTGGGAAACTCCGACCGTTCCGGCTGGGCAAACTTGTCAGGCAGCAGCGAGTCCGAACAACCTTCCGATACGTTGTACCGGCAACTACCAGGTGCCTGCCGGCTCGGATTGCTCCAAGACGCCCAATCCGTCGCCTCCTGCGCCGAAGCCGCCGAAGAACGCGATCGCGGTCAATGTCGAGCAATCACCGACTTCAGTGGCGGTGACGTCAAAAACACCTCGACATTGCCTGGCAAGTGCACGTATGACGCCGCGCCGAGGAATGGGCTCTTGATGCCGGCGGTACACCGTGACTTCAACGTCAACCCGAATGATGCCACCAGGCTTGACTTCCTGGCGCCACCGCTGGGCGTCAAGTATCACTTGGTGGTGTCATGCCACGGCACGTTCAATGGCCAAGACGACGAGTTCGGCCACGTCGAACAAGACGTCACCGGCGGCCTGTGAGCTCTGAGGCGGAATGTCGCGCCAAACCGGCTGCCAAATCATTTTTGTAGGGAAACACCGTATTTCTCTGCGGCCCTGCCCGCCATAGCGTCGGAAGCAGCCCGGACCGTCGATAGGAGGCCTTCGCATGTCCAATCACTTCGCATCGCAGCCCACGCCCGTGGCCAAGCTCATTCGCGGCACGTGGCTATCACCCATGTTGCCGATTTGTGCGGCCGCCCTCACCGTCGCCGGAGCTGTCGTCGCGTCACCGACCGCCTCGGCTAACGGCGGATGCATTCCCGGCGACATCGCCGGCCAGGTTCCGCGGCTGACGCGGCCCGGCGACCACGTTTGTGTGCCCCCGGGCATCGCCCAAGAGGTTCAGAACGAGAATGCCGCCGCCGCCCGAGGCGACGGCTATGCGGGCGGTGGCGCCTACGGGCCTAAGACGTGCGTTTCGGGATTGGTATGGCGCGAAGGATACGACGGCGACGCAGTGTGCGTCTCCCCGCAGCGGCGGCAAGAAACGTGGCAGGAGAACGCCAACGCGGGCGTCGGTGCCACCGGCGGGCTGCAGCCACAGAACAACGCACCCGGGCCGGGCAAACACACCATTACCTATCAGGTCTTGGGCGGCGGTGACGTTTTCTCGGTCATCCCCGACCCAGGTACGCCGGTGTATCCGCCCAGCACAACCAAGTGGGTTTCGACGCCGTGGTCGCAGACGGTGGAGGTGACCGGAAGCAAACTTCTGGCTTTGAACTACACCGACCACAACGGTACCCATGACTGTGCGATTCGGGTCGATGGCCAACCCGCCCCGCTCACCGAGCACAAGCCCGGCAGGTGCGCCTACCAAATGCCTTGAACGCGAAGATAAAAGGTGCGGCATGACACGGATAGATACGTTCAAGGCGCTCGGTCTTATAGCTGCTGCCGCGTGTGCCGCGGTGGCGGCCGCCTTGATACCAACGGCGGTCACGGCGGGGCCCGCGTATCACCTGATCGCCACCTCGACGCCACCCACACCGCCCTCGCCGCTGGCGCCCAACGCGCAGGGGTATGCGCGCGTGACCACCGCATCGCAGGCTATTGGTTGTTCGGTGAGCGTCGCCCTGGTCGCCTGCGAAACTTCTTCGCACAGTTGGCCTCCTCGCAGCGATGGCAGACCTTTTCACACGGTCAGTGTCACGGCCGACGGCGAACTTCAGTTCGTCGACGCAGACCTGGGCGCCCTCGAGGGCAAGATCGCGCTCAGTCCGCGAACGTATTGGACCCAGGGCTGGACCATCGCCGCGACCGCCGACGCCATCACCTTTACCAATGACCACACCGGACATGGCATGCGCGTCAGCGAACAGAAGGTGCAATCGTTCTAGCGGGTCATCAGTGCCGTCGCCGCAGACGCACGTTCGGCCATGAGGCCGTACCGATCACTGTGCGGGGGCGCGGTTCACGCAATGGCCCCCGAGTCCTTCAGCTCCTCGATACGGTCCCAGTCCATGCCCAGTTCCATCAGCACGATCTCGGTGTGCTCGGAGGCCTGGGGCGCCCGCGTGGTGACCAGCGGCTCGTGGTTGAACTGCACGGGGCCGCGCACGACGCGGAAAGGCCTACCGCCGCTGGCGAGTTCGACCTCGCTGACCATGTCGTTGGCAAGGGCCTGCTCGTCGTCCACCAGGTCGAGCAGGCTCTGGAACGGCGCCCACTGACCCTTCATTGTCTTCAGGTGCTGCCGCCAGTAGTCGAAGGGCTTGCCGGCGAAGGCCTTTGCGATCAGTTCGGCGGCCGCGTTGGCATTCTGGATCAGCGGGAGCACTTCGGAGAAGCGGGGATCGTCGGCCGCCTCTGGTATGCCGAGATGCTCGAAAGTGTCGCGGATCAGGCCTGTCGGGCTGATGATGCAGAGGTTGATGGTGCCGCCGTCGGAGGTTTCGTAGTTGCCCATAAAAGGATTGACCGACATCGCGGTCGCCGAGCCCGGCATCGGACTGCGCATGACCTGTCCGGTCTCCATGCCCTGAGTCACGCTCGCTCCCGCCGCCCACCAGGCCGTGCTCAGCAACGACACGTCGAGTTCGAGGGCTTCGCCGGTGCGCTCGCGATGCAGCAGCGCCGCCGAGATGCCGCCGGCGATGAACATGCCGCCGATGGAATCGCCGAACGCGGGAATGCCTTGCCCCAGTGCGCCACCCAGCTCCTCGGGCGTCAGTGCGTACCCGATGCCGCTGCGCGTCCAGAACGCCGTCCCGTCATAGCCACCCACGTCACGCTCGGCACCCTTGTCGCCGTACGCCGAACCGCGCGCGTAGACGATGTTCGGATTCACCGCGCGAATGTGTTCCACGTCGAACTTGTGCTTCTGCCGCTGAGCGGGCATGTAGTTGGTGAGGAACACGTCGGAGGTCTTGGCCAGTTCGTAGATCACTTCCTGACCGCCCGGCGTGGATACGTCGATCCCGACGCTGCGCTTGCCCCGGTTGGGATGCTCCATCAGAGGGTGCCGCTCCGGATCGAGTTGGATGCCACCCATGTTGATGAAGCCGCGTTGGGTGTCGCCGCGCAGCGGGTGTTCGACCTTGATGACGTCCGCACCCCAGTCGGCCAGGATGGCGCCCGCCGCCGGGACGAAGGTGAATTGCGCAAGTTCCAGGACCCGGAAGCCCGACATGACTTTTACCATTTCCGGACCCTACTTTGCCTTGAACGTCACGGGAAGCGCCGTCGGGGAACGGAAGGGTTGGCCGTGAATGTGTGGGTCGTCGTCGGTGAGCAGCCTGACGTCGGTTACCCGGTCCAGCAGGCATTCGACGGCGACGCGGGTTTCCAGCCGCGCCAAGTGCAGCCCCAGACACGTGTGCTCACCGGCGGCGAACGAGATGTGCGGTTGGTGCTTGCGAAACATGTCGAACTCTTCCGACCGATCCCAGCGCCGTTCGTCGCGGTTCGCGGACCCGATGCACACGCCCACCACCGCACGTGCCGGAATCTCGACACCATCCAGCTCGGTGTCCTCGGTGGTGAATCGCTGCACGGTGGTGAGCGGCGTCTCGAAGCGCAGCCCTTCCTCGATCGCCTGCGGCAAGAGTTCGCGATCGGCCTGCACCGCGGCGAACTGGTCCGGATGGGTGAGCAGCAGGTACAGCAGGTTGCCCGACGACCGGTACGTGGTTTCCAAGCCGGCCGGCAGCAGCAGCCGGAGGAAGGAGTAAATGGCTTCGTCGCTTAGCTTTTCGCCGTCGATCTCCGCGGTGACCAGATCACCGATGATGTCCTCGGTGGGCTGGGATTTGCGCTGTTCGATCTGCTCAACGAAGTAATCCTTGAGCGCCGCCGACGCCTCGAACGCACCCTCGTAGTCGACGTGGTAGCTGATCAATTGCACGGCGCGCTTGCGGAACATCGGCAAGTCGTCGGCCGGCAGCCCCAGCAGCTGGGCGATGACGCGGGTGGGAAATTCGAAGGTGAAGTTCCGGACCAGGTCTGCTTCACCGCTGGCGATGAATTCGTCGATCAGCGCGTTGCAGATCGGCCGCACAATGGTGTTCTCCCAGCGGGCCAGCGCCTTGGACTTGAATGCAGCGGACACCAGGTTGCGATGATCGCGATGCTTCTTTCCCTCCATCGCCAGGATGGTCGGCCCCATGAAGAGGCCGATTGTCTTGTCGTATGGTGCGGAGCTGAACACTCGACCGTCCCGGAACACCGTGTTCACCGCATCGAAGGACACCGCGGAGTACTCGCGCTTGGGCATGAGCGACTCCGGCGTCTTGGAGTAGTCCATGACCGTCCCGCGGAACACCCCGGCTTCGCGGCGCTTTCGCGCGAAGAACGGGTAGGGGTCACGCAGGCTGACGGCCCGGCCGTCGGAATCGGCGGCGTGAAC
Source organism: Mycobacterium sp. 852014-50255_SCH5639931 (assembly GCF_001665605.1). GTDB lineage: Bacteria > Actinomycetota > Actinomycetes > Mycobacteriales > Mycobacteriaceae > Mycobacterium > Mycobacterium paraffinicum. The sequence continues at coordinate 152,940 of NZ_LZSV01000016.1, read as the reverse complement.
GTTGGTCGTCACCTTGGCTCTCCAGCATCTTCTGCGTGAACGGCATGCCCTTGCGTAAGATCGTACTGTAATTCTTACAGTAGACAATATGGGCAGCCCGCCGATCAGCCGTTAACAGCCTGCTCGCGCGCCCACCGGTAGTCGGCCTTGCCCGACGGGCTGCGCTCGATTGCCGCGCGGAACACGATCGCCTTGGGAAGTTTGTAGCGGGCCAGCGATTGCCCGGCGTGGGCGACCAACTCCTCGGCGTCGGCGCGGGCACCTTCGGCCAGTGCGACGACGGCCACCACCTCCTGGCCCCACCGCTCACTGGGACGTCCGGCGACCACCACGTCGGCCACCGCGGGGTGCGACGCGATGGCGGTCTCGACCTCCTCGACGAAGATCTTTTCGCCGCCCGAGTTGATCGTCACGGAATCGCGGCCCAGCAGTTCGACGGTGCCATCGGCGCGGTGGCGGGCCCGGTCGCCGGGGATCGCATACCGGACCCCGTCGATGACGGGAAATGTCTTGGCGGTCTTGGCCGCATCGCCCTTGTAGCCGAGGGGAACGTACCCGCGCTGCGCGAGCCAGCCCATTCCGTCGTGACCCGGTTCCAGGATCGAGGCCAGGTCTTCGGCCGCCACGAACGTGTCCGGTCCCGCGTTGAAGGTGCCGGTCGACACCGCTCCCGACATCGACATGTGGTGCATCTGCGCGCCGGTTTCCGAGGATCCGACACCGTCGACGACGACGGCGTTCGGCAGGACTTCGATCAACCGCTGCTTGACGAACGGGGTGAGCAACGCGCCCCCGTTGGCGACCACGGCCAACGACGACACGTCCGCGATCCCTTTCTCGATGGCGGCGACCAGCGGGCGGGCCATCGCATCACCGACCACCGTCACCACGGTCACCCGCTCGCGCTCGATGGTGCGGACGACCTCTTCGGCGTCCAGACGGTCAACGACCGACGGGAAGACGACGGATTGTCCGGTCGTGATCGCCGTCATCACGCTCCACTGAGCCGCGCCGTGCATCAGCGGCGGCAGGATCATCAGCTTGGTGCCGGGACCCGCGGCGACCCCCGCCGTGATCTCGTCGACGGATCCGAACGGCTCACCGGTCATCAGGTTGCGCCCGCCGAAGGACGTCATGAAGATGTCGTGCTGGCGCCACAGCACACCTTTCGGCATCCCCGTCGTGCCGCCCGTGTACAGGACGTACAGGTCGTCGGGCGAAGGCTGAACCGGTGGTGGCTCCGGTGTGGAAGACGCGATGATTCTCTCGTAATCGACCGCGCCGTAGATCAATTCGTTGCCGGAGTCATCGGCGATCTGGATCAGTACCCGCAGTTGGGGCAGGTCCGGCAAGATCTCGGCCACCCGCGGCGCGAACGCGGCGTGGTAGATCAGCGCGGTCGCCCCGGAATCCGCCAAGAGATACTGCAGCTCGCTCTTTACGTAGCGGAAGTTGACGTTGAACGGGGCGACTCGGGCCTGAAACGCTCCCAGCAACGCCTCGACGAATTCGTTGCCGTTGTAGGCGTAGATGCCGAGCAGGTCCTGGCCGGCCTCATGGCCGGGGAGCGCGGAGCGTTCGGTGTGGCACCCCAGCCCGCGTGAGCGCAGGTACGCGGCGAGGCGGTGTGACCGTTCGAGCACTTGTGCGTAGCTGTACCGCCGTCCGCCCTGTATTAGCAGCTCCCGGTCGGGAATCGCGGCCGCGACGGCCGTCGCGACGGCGGGGACCGTGAATTGTGTTGCTGGATCAGACATTAGGCCTCTCAAGGCTGGTGGGGGAGCAGTCGGACCATCAGGCCGTTGGCTTCGGTGAGCAGCGTGCCATCAGCGGCCGTCATCGTAGCCGCGATGAATATCTTCCTGCCGTCGATATCGGTGATGCGACCGCGGGCGGTCAGCGGCTCGTCGATCGGGGTGATGTTGCGGTAGTCGACGTGCAGATAGGCCGTGCGGGTGGGCCGGATGTCCGCGGTGGACACGACCATGCCGAGCAGCCAGTCGTAAAAGAGCGGGATCATTCCGCCGTGCACGGCCCGGTTCCCGCCTATGTGTGAGGTGGTGAAATGACCAGCCATGCTCACACCGTCGGGGCCAAATTCGGTCACCATCCACGGCGGCATCAAGGGATGGGCCAACCCGGGCAGGCTCAGCACTCGGCCGGCTACCGACTCGGTCTCCGGAACCTGGTGGCCGTCCAGTAGAGCGCAAGCGTTCTCCAGGTGCACGGTCGCGGCTGCCCAAAGCGCGGGGTCCGGCTTGGTGGACACGGTCAGGTCCTGCAGGCGGCGCAGCGCAGCGACGAAGGGACCCAGTTCTTCGGGGGCGTCCTCGACGGGTGTGACGTCGGGGAATCCGCCGCGAACCCCGGGTGTGGTGTCGGTCATCGCTGCGTCCACACGTCGAGCAGCTCTTCGGTGGTGGTAATGGTCGCAAGCAGGGACAGAGTGTTGGCGATGATGGCCACTCCATATTCGGTGGGTATGCCGGCGACCGCGTCGCGGGGGACGATGACGCGGTAGGCGGCGTTGACGGCGTCCATGACGACGTTGGGGATAGCGATGTTCAGCGACACCCCGACGACAACGATGGTGGAGACCCCCAGGTTGCGCAGTATCGCGTCCAGGTCCGTGCCGCCCATCGGCCCGACGCCGTGCCAGCGGCTCAGCACCAGATCGTCCGGCTCCGGGCCCAATTCGGGGAGCAGGGCCGCGCCGGAGGTGCCCGGGGTGATGTCGACCTGACCGTGCCCCATGGCGAAGATCTTGGCGTTGTGGTTGGAGCCGAGCCCGTCGGGCCGCCGCTGCACCAAGCAGTGCACGACGCGTGCCCCGGCCGCCCGGCCCGCCGGCAACAGTCGCACGATATTAGGCAGGGCAACCCGTCGTGCTTCCTCGGCCAGCATCGCCAGTCCGGCGTTGGGGCCGATGACGGCGCCCTGGCATTCCTGCGTGACGATCGCGGTGTGCTCGGGCGCCGCGAGTTCGGCAAGTTTCGCTGTCATGCCGATGCGGACACTTCGGCCGGGACGTCATAGAACTGCTTCGCCCATTTCCGTAGTGCCATATACCCTTTCGCGTCGACCTTGGAAAGCGCCGGATTTTCCACGTACTTCTGGTAGCGCCAGATTTGCAGATCGTCGAAGACGGTGGACAGGAATTGCTGTTCGATCACATCGCGCAGCTTGCCCTGCGGTACGTCGGATGTGTCGCCGGGGACCCGTGGCCACCAGATCGAGTAGAAGAGGTCCGAACACTCGTCGTCGACCGGCGTGCAGGTGAAGATCAGCCGATGGTTCTGTGCTCCCTCGAAGACGCTGATCGCTCCGCCCAGGCCGAACAGGTGGCTGTGGAACCGCAACGCGAGATCGTCGGGATTGTCGCTGCGCGCGTCTGGCCACCCCGCGACGAACTGCCACTCGTGGTCGACGATCTTCCAGTCCAGCACCCGCGGCGTCACCGTGGCGTGGTGTACGTATTCGAAATGTGCGCTGTCGGGGGCATTCTCCGCGACGATCTGCGGATGCACCGGCTCGCGTTCGGCGCGCCGAGAGAACTCCGGGTACGCGCGGTAATACGCCGCCGGGTCGGTTTCGAATTGCGGAAATTTCCGGAAGATGTCCGGCATGTCCCACTGCGGCTCCTTGCCTTCCGGATGGTGCCAGATGAACACGCAGTCGTACTGCTCGCGCACCGGGAACACCCGCAGACGGAGCGCGCGGTTGGGCCGGTCGGGTTGATAGGGGATGTACCGGTTGGTGCCGTCCGGGCCCCAACGCCAGCCATGGAAGGGGCATTCGACGCAGTCGCCGAGCACCTTTCCGCCGTGGCCGATGTGCGCGCCGAGGTGTTTGCAGTGCGCTTCCAGGACGTGTAGCTCGCCGGACTCGTCGCGGTAGGCGAGCAGATCCTCGCCGAAGTAGTGCAGCGGCCGCACCTCGCCAACCGGGAATTCGGGCGACCACCCGACCATGAACCACCCGGTGACCTTCCAGGTGAATGGCACTTTCACGCCGAAGCCTCCGATTGCCTGATACTAAGTCCGTTACAGTATAGATTTCAGCAGTTCGAGCCTGTGCACGGCAAGGAGCGAAATGACGGAGGCTTCCCGAAGCTGTTCACCATCCAGGGCCCGGGCAGTCCCAGCGCCGCCACGAACTTCGTCGCCGCGCTAGAACAGCATGTGGAGTGGATCGGTGATTGCATCGTAGACCTGCGGGCCCGCGGAATCCGCTCCATCGAGGCGTTGGCCACCGCGCAGCAGGAGTGGATCGACTACGCCACTTCGCTCGTTGCGCCGACGGTACTGGTCCATCCATCGTGTAATTCGGGGTACAACGGCGGAAACGTGCCGGGGAAGAAACGGATGTACATAGGCTACACCGGCGGAATCCCCGATACCGGCGCCGCTGCGACGAAATCGCGGCCGGCGGATACACAGGTTTCAAACTGACGTAGGTGATTGAAATGTCGAAGGTAACGCAAGGCCTGGGTCTCGCCAGGGACGTGACCCGTGAACTTGGCATGTTGGTGCCCCGTACGGTGACCGGCCTGAACCAATCGACTCGCTGGGCTCCAGCGTCACCACGCGGGCTCCGCCAGTTCGGCGAGGTGATGCTGGACGAACTTGTCCTAAGCGGGTTTTCGTTGCTGGGCGGGACTCCCACGGGCATGCGGTCGCTCGACGGCTGCACCGCCGCTGCCGAAGAATTATCCGTCCTGGGCATCGATCGTGCGCACGCCGAGCCGAGGCCGTTGCGGGCAACCTCGGTGCGGCGGCGGCGCATCGGCAACCTTTCGTATGAACGGATGGCGTTCGAACATGACCCGGCTTTGCCGGAAACCCTTGCGGCCGAGGGGCTGGGCGGGCCGGCGCGAGCGGTGGTGCACCTGTGCCGGCACCGCGATGGCCCCCGGCCGTGGCTGATCTGGGTGCACGGCGCCGGTCAGGGGGGCATCGAAGACCTGCTGCTGAGTCGCATCGGCCGAATACACCACCAACTCGGGTTCAACGTCGCACTGCCGGTGCAGCCCGGTCACGGCTGCCGACGCCGAGAGTGGCCCGCCTACCCCGACATGGACCCATTGGGCAACGTCGCCGGCATGATGCGTTCGGTGTCCGAGATTCGCGCGGTGGTGCGCTGGGTGCAGCCGCAGGCCAGTGCCGTTGTGATAGCCGGGATTTCAATGGGGACCCCGGTCGCCGCGCTGGTCTCCCACCTGGAGAGGCAGGTCGATGCGGTCGCGCTGTACACGCCGATCCTGGGACTCAACGCGATGATCGCCCGGCACTTGGGGCGCTGGGGGTCGTCCCGCGACGGCTTCCGCGACCTGCTGGCGTCCCCGGAGGTGGCGAAGCTGACCTCGGTGATCGATCCGCTGCGGGTCGACCCGGCGCCGCCGCCGCATCGCCGGCTCATCGTCGGCGCCTGGCACGACCGGATGGCAATGCGCGATCCCGCGGTCGAGTTGCAGGAGCGCTGGGGCGGCCAACTGTACTGGTACGACGGCAGCCACGTCGGGCACCTTTTCTCCCGGCGCGTGCAGCGGGTGACCGATCGATTCCTGAGCGAAGTCGCCGGCTGATGGCGGCCCCGCGCACCGCCCGCGAAGTCGTCGAGCTCTACAACCTCGTCGTCTGGAACGAACACAACCTGAAGCTGGCCGAGGAGTTGTTCGCAGACAACGTGATTCGGCACGGGGTGGGCGAGGCGCATACCCTGACCCGCGACCAGGCGGTCAGCCGGGTCAAAGACGTCTGGGCGATGTTCGACAAGTTGAGGTTCGATCTGAACGTCGTCGCCGCCGGAGACGACGGCGAGCACGTCGCGATCGTTTACGACTCGTCGATGACCACCAAGGACGGCGCCGAAAGCAACGTCGCCAGCATCGAGGTGTTCCGCGTCGTCGACGGGAAGATCACCGAAGTCTGGAATTGCGGCTATCAGCAAGGAGTTTGGAGTTGAGCGATCGCACGCTTGATGAATTGGGTTACTACCTGCTGGCGGGCGCCGGCGGGGAAGGCCCGGCAACGCTGGTCGATGAGGCCCGCCGCGGCGAGGAGCTGGGTCTCGGCACCGCTTTCATCTCCGAGCGCTGGAACGTCAAGGAGGCGTCGTCGCTGACGGGGGCCGCGTGCGCCGTGACGACTCGGATGCAGATCGCCACCGCCGCAACCAATCACAACACCCGACATCCGCTGATCACCGGGTCGTGGGCCACCACCATGCACCGGCTCTCCGGCGGGCGCTTCACGCTGGGGATCGGCCGGGGCATCGCGGCGATCTACGGGGCGTTCGGCATACCGGCGGTCACGACCGCGCAGATGGAAGACTGGGCCCAGGTCATGCGGCGCCTGTGGCGCGGCGAGCTGATCTTCAACCACGACGGGCCGATGGGCAAATACCCGATCCTGTTCCTCGACCCCGACTTCAACGAGGACATCCGGTTGGCGCTGGTGGCTTTCGGGCCGAAGACGCTCGAACTTGGTGGGCGCGTGTTCGATGACGTCATCCTGCACACTTATTTCACCCCGGAGACGCTGCAGCGCTGCGCCAAGACGGTGAAGGCCGCGGCCGAAAAGGCCGGCCGCGACCCGGACAGCGTACGGGTGTGGTCGTGCTTTGCGACCGTCGGTGACCACCTTCCCGAGGAGCTGCGGCTGAAGAAGACGGTCGCGCGCCTGGCCACCTATCTGCAGGGCTACGGCGACCTGATGGTGCGGACGAACAATTGGGATCCGGCTGTGCTGCAACGCTTCCGGGACGACCCGGTGGTGACGTCGATCGCCGGCGGGATCGACCACAAGGCCACGGCCGAGCAGATCGAGCACATCGCGACGTTGATCCCCGACGAGTGGCTGGAGCCGTCGGCCACCGGGTCTGCCCGGCAATGTGCGGATCGCGTCCGCAAGGAATTCGGCTACGGGGCCGACGCCGTGATCATGCACGGCGCGACACCGGACGAACTCGAACCCGTGATCGCGGCCTATCGGGGGAGCGCTTAGCCCGTTACGGCATGATGACGGTCCGGCTCACCGGTTCGGCGGCGGCCTGCCGGCTGGACAGTCCACGAAGCAGTGAACTGAGTAAGGCATCACGGGTTTCGCGGGGATCGATGAGTTCATCGAATCCCAGATGCTCGGCCGAGCGATAGGACGCCTGCAACTCGGCGTCGCGCAGCTTCGCGGTGATGTCCTCACCGGCATGCGTCGCCCGGCCCAGCGCCGCCGCGCTCATGGCGCCCATGGTGGCGCCCGGGTAGGCGAAGGTCGCGCTCTGGTGATCGAAACCCAAGAGCGACATGACCATCGAGCCAAATCCGTATGCCTTGCGCAATGTGACGTGCAACTTGACCGTGGTTGCCGCCGTCTGCGCGGCGAACATCCGCGCACCGGCGCGCAGCACGCCGCTGCGCTCGGACCGACTACCGGGCAGCATGCCGGGGTTATCAGCAAGGAACACGATGGGCAGGTGGAAAGAGTCGGCCACCATGATGAAATGTGCCGCCTTGTCCGCCGCGTCGGCGTCGATGGAGCCCGCGAGCACGTTCGGCTGATTCGCGACGACCGCGACCGGGTGGCCACCGAGATGGGCCAACGCGCAGATGATCGCCTTGCCGTACTGCGGCTGGACTTCGAACCAGTCGGGCCGGTCGAAGACCACGTCCAGCACGGCGCGCATGTCGTAGATGCGGCGGTTGTCGCGGGAGACGATGTCGAGCAGTTCGGGCGTCGCACGTGGCTCGCTGTCCCCGTCCGGCGGCAGCTGCGCCGGGTACGACCACGCGCTCGGCGGGAAATACGACAGGTACCGCCGGATATCGGCGATCACGGCTTCGTCGTCTTCGGCGACGTTGTGGATCACCCCGCTCGGCAAGGCGGTGCCGGGTCCGCCGAGGTTCTCCTTCGAGATCTCCTCTCCGGTGGACTCTTTGACGACCGGCGGTCCGGCGGTGAAGATGGCGCCGTGGGCGCTCATGATGCGGAAGTCGCAGACGGGGGCGACGAGGGCACCATGTCCGGCCGACGGGCCGAGCACGGCGGCAACCGTCGGTACCCGGCCCGAGCATTGCGCCTGCGCGAGCAGGTCGGTCGGGGCGCGGCCGTAATGTCCGCCGCCAGGGCGAAAGCCGGCGCCTTCGAGGAGCATCACCAGGGGAACCTTGTCGCGCAGCGCGAGTTCGGCGATGCGGTAGCGCTTGGAGTTGCCGCCGGGCCCGATGCTGCCGGCCATGGTGGTGAAGTCCTCCGAGCCCAACATCACCGGCGAACCATTGATCGATCCGGAGCCGACGACCAGACCGTCGGCCGCGATGTCGCCGCCGACCAGTGTGCCGATTTCGCGGAAGGTCCCCGGGTCGAGGAGGCGCTCGATGCGCGCGCGGGCGTCGAGCTTGCCCTTGCCGCGGTGCTTGTCGAGGCGTTCGGGGCCACCCATACCCCACGCGCGCTGACGGCGCCGCCCGAGATCGTCGAGCGTTTCTCCCCAGTCCTGGGCTTTCGGCATGCCTATGTCCTACCTCATGGAAGTTTCGTCTGGCGAGCGAATCTGCAGGGTCACATACTGGATTGCTTACTGTAAAGTTACCCGCATGGCCGACGCCGCCCGCCTCAAGGTCGACGGGGGCATCCCCAATCAACTCGCACGGGTGACCGAGGCGGCGGTCGCCCTGGAACGGGACGGGTATGACGGGGGCTGGACGGCGGAGACCAGCCATGACCCATTCCTGCCCCTGCTGCTGGCCGCCGAGCACACGTCGCGGCTCGAACTCGGCACCAACATCGCGGTGGCCTTCGCCCGCAATCCGATGATCGTCGCCAACATCGGTTGGGACCTGCAGGCGTACTCCAAGGGCCGGTTCATCCTCGGCCTTGGCACCCAGATCCAGCCACATATCGAGAAGCGGTTCAGCATGCCGTGGAGCCATCCCGCGCGGCGGATGAGCGAGTTCGTCTCCGCTCTGCATGCCATCTGGTCGGTATGGAGAGATGGCGGCAAGCTGCGCTTCGAGGGAGATTTCTACACGCACAAGATCATGACCCCGATGTTCACCCCCGAGCCGCAGCCCTATTCCGCGCCCAAAGTCTTCATCGCGGCGGTGGGCGAAGCGATGACCGAGATGTGCGGCGAGGTGGCCGACGGCCATCTCGGACACCCGATGGTGTCCAAACGCTACCTCGACGAGGTCACACTGCCGGCGCTACTGCGCGGCATGCAGCGAGTCGGACGGTCCCGCAGCGACTTTGAGGTGTCCGGCGAGGTGATGATCGCAACCGGCGAGAACGAGGATGAATTGGCTGCCGCCATCGCCGCCGTGCGCAAGCAGATCGCCTTTTACGGATCGACGCCCGCCTACCGCAAGGTTTTGGAACTGCACGGCTGGGGGGACCTGCAGACCGAACTGCACCGTCTGTCGCTCGCGGGCGAGTGGGACGCCATGGGTTCGCTCATCGACGACGAGGCGCTCGCGGCCTTCGCGGTCGTCGGCCCGGTGGACACCATCGCCGTCGCCCTCAGGGACCGCTGCCACGGCGCGGTCGACCGGGTTCTGCCCATCTTCCTAAACGCCTCCCAGTCCTGTATTACGGCCGCACTGAAGGAGTTTCGCGAGTGAGCACGACCACGGTAGACGAGTCCGCCAAGCTGCTGGCGGATCCTTTGGCCTACACCGATGAGCGGCGATTGCATGCGGCGCTGACCCACCTGCGTGCCAGCGCGCCGGTGTCGTGGGTCGACGTGCCGGACTACCGGCCGTTCTGGGCGATCACCAAGCACGCCGACATCATGGACATCGAACGCGAAAACATGCTGTTCACCAACTGGCCACGCCCCGTCTTGACGACTGCAGAGGGCGACGAGATGCAAGCCGCGGCGGGCGTGCGCACGTTGATCCACCTGGACGATCCGCAGCATCGGGTGGTACGCGCGATCGGCTCCGACTGGTTTCGCCCGAAGGCGATGCGGGCGTTGAAGGTTCGCGTCGACGAACTCGCCAGGATCTATGTCGACAAGATGATGGCCGCCAGCCCGGAGTGCGACTTCGCCCAGGAGGTGGCGGTCAATTACCCGCTCTACGTGATCATGTCGCTGCTGGGTCTGCCGGAGGCAGACTTCCCGCGGATGCTCAAGTTGACACAGGAATTGTTCGGCAGCGACGATTCCGAATTCAAGCGGGGCACCACCAACGAGGATCAGCTGCCCGCCTTGTTCGACATGTTCCAGTACTTCAACGGGGTGACCGAGTCCCGCCGCGAGCACCCCACCGAGGATCTGGCGTCCGCCATCGCCAACGCCCGCGTCGACGGCGAGCCGCTGTCGGACATCGACACCGTGTCGTATTACCTCATCGTCGCCACCGCCGGTCACGACACCACCAGTGCGACCATTTCGGGTGGCGTGCACGCGCTCATCGAAAATCCCGACCAGCTCGAGCGCCTGCGCGACAACCTCGATCTGATGCCACTGGCCACCGAGGAGATGATCCGCTGGGTCACCCCGGTCAAGGAATTCATGCGCACCGCCACCGAGGACACCACCGTGCGTGGAGTGCCCATCGCGGCGGGGGATTCGGTGCTGCTGTCCTACGTCTCGGCCAACCGCGACGAGGACGTCTTCGTCGACCCATTCCGCTTCGACGTCGGGCGCGACCCCAACAAGCACCTCGCCTTCGGCTACGGGGTGCACTTCTGCATGGGCGCGGCGCTGGCTCGCATGGAGGTCAACAGCTTCTTCACCGAGCTGCTGCCCAGGCTCAAATCCATTGAACTGACCGGTGACCCGGAACTTGTGGCCACCACCTTCGTCGGCGGCCTCAAACACTTGCCGGTGCGCTACACGTTGGCGTGACCCGGAAGGCCCTCCCGCCCTGGTTAGACTGCCCGTGGAGGCTAGGCAATGACGCGTAGGACGATTGTCATCACGGGCGCCAGTGACGGAATCGGCGCCGCCGCGGCCCGCCGGCTACACCGCAGCGGCGCGAACGTCGTCCTGGTCGGACGGACCCAAAGCAAGATTGCCGCCATTGCGGCTGAGCTGGACGCCGCATATTTCGCGGCCGACTTCGCGGACCTGTGCCAAGTGCGGGCCCTGGCGGACAAGATCCGCTCGGAATACCCGCGCATCGACGTACTGGGCAACAACGCCGGTGGCGTGTTCAGCAAGTTGCGCAACACCGCAGACGGCCACGAGATCACTCTTCAGGTCAACTACCTGGCGCCCTTTCTGCTCACCACCATGTTGCTCGACGTGCTCGTCGCGTCGCACGCCATCATCGTCAACACGTCGAGCTCGTCGCAGCGGCTGCTCCGCCGCGTCACCCTCGGCGATTTCGAAACGACCGCCCGGCGCACCCCGAGCACCGCCTACGCGCTGGCGAAACTGGCAAACATCGTGTTCACCAGGGAATTACATCGGCGCTACCACGCCGACGGGCTTTCGGCCGCCGTGGTGCATCCGGGCTTCGTCAACACCAACATCGGTCACTCGTCGGGTTCACGTTTCCTGACGACCATGCAGCGCACCCCGGTCAGCCGCCTCATCAAAACCCCGGACCAGGGTGCCGACCAGCTGGTGTGGTTGGCCTCCAGCACCCCCGGCCTCGACTGGGCATCCGGCGAGTACTACTCGAAGGGCAAAGTCGCGAGGGCCAACCGCGCGGCCGACGATCCGGTGCTCGCGCGCGAGCTGTGGGATCGCACCTTGGCCAAGGTCACCTAGCCGCGGCCACTGACCGCCGAGCGTCACGCCAGCGTGACGACGTCGGCCGACGAAGCCGGAGCCGGCTCGCCCCGCGCCTTGCTTCGATACCGGCTGGTATCCAATCGATACTGAAGAGTATGCTGCTGGTCATGTCGCCCGTCAAGCCGCGCCGAACCCGCCCCACTCGCGACGAGGTTCGCGACCGGATCCTGGACGCGGCGTCGAAGGTATTCGCCGCCGAAGGGTTCGCCGGTGCCACCATCGACGCGATCGGGCAGGCCGCGGGTTTCACCAAGGGCGCGGTCTATTCGAATTTTGAATCCAAGGACGAACTGTTCCTGGCTCTCCTCGACCGCCAGTTCGAGCTTCGTGGCGAGCAGATTGCGACAGCGCTGGACAGCAGCGGCGGCGACACCGGTGCAGCCGCACGCGAATTGAGCAGGTCGGTGCTTGACACAGTTCGCGACCATTCCGACTATTACGTGTTGTTCGTCGAATATTGGCTGCGCGCCCAGCGTGACCCCCAACTGCGCGAGCGCCTCATCGAACGCCGCCGGGCCGCCGCCGCCGACCAAGCGCTGCACATCGTCAGATCGACCCCCTCCGAGGCGTCGGATCGGGAGCTGGCCGACGTCGCCCAGCTCGTCGTCACGATCAACCTCGGCATCGCGATGGAAGAGATCCTGCGTCCTGGGGCCATGAACCCCGACCTGCTCGCGCAGCTGATCACCGTGGCGCTGGAATCGGTCCTGGTTTCCGCCGATCAGGGAGAGGCCCACCATGGATACAAATGACGTGCCGGCCCCTGCGGCGCCGGTGATCACCGCCCGCGGCTTAGGCGTCGACGGCGAGCACGGCCCCCTCTTCTCGGATATCGATCTCGCGCTCGCACCGGGTTTTCACGCGATTCAGATGCCCGGCGGACCTGGCCAGACCACGCTGCTGCTGACGCTCGCGGGACGTTTCAAGCCGAGCCGCGGCACGCTGACCGTCCTCGGCGAAACAACCACGCGCACGATCCGTCGGCACTGCTCGATCGCGGCCTTCGAAGACATTGACGAGCTGGAGGAATCGGTGACAGTGGGGACCGTGCTCGCCGAGCAACGCCGGTGGTTGGCACCCTGGTATTCGACGGTGCCGCTGCAATCGGGTCCGGCCGAGCTGACCGAGGTATTCGGCGAAATACCCCCACCGTCCCACGACACCTACATCGTTGAATTATCAGACCTGGAACTGTTTTTGATGCGAATCACGCTGGCGTTGCTGTCGCATCGTCCGATCCTGGTGGTCGGCGACCTCGAGCAGGTTCGTGACAATTCCCGGCGAGCGGTCGCGGCCGACAGGCTCGGCGTGATCGCGAAGCAGCGCACCGTAGTCGTCGGGGTGACCAACCCGCTCGGCACGGATGCACCCGACCACGAACTACACGATCACCGCATCCTGACCGGAGAGGACTGAAGATGCTGGCTGGACTCGCCTTCGGCTCAGAGATCAAACGTTTCGGCCGCAGCCGATTGACGCGCGTGGCCATCATCGTGCTGATGCTGCTGCCCCTGGTGTATGGGGCGCTGTACCTGTGGGCGTTCTGGGATCCCTTCGGCCACACCAACAAGATGCCGGTGGCGCTGGTCAACTCCGACCGCGGCGCCGTCGTGTCCGGGCAGCAATTCAACGCCGGCGCGGAGATCGCCAAGAGCCTGACCGCGGACGGCGGTTTGGACTGGCACGTCGTGGACTTGGCGGAGGCACGCAACGGAGTCGACCACGGCAAGTACTACTTCATGGTCGAGTTGCCGCCGGACTTCAGCGCGGCGATCGCATCACCGGTGACCGGGCAGCCCAAGAAGGCCAACCTGATCGCCGTCTACAACGACGCCAACAACTACATCTCGACGAGCATCGGTCGCACCGCCATCGGGCAGGTACTCAACGCCGTGTCCAGCCGGATCTCGGGACAAGCCGTCAATCAGGTGCTGTCGGTGGTGGTTTCGTCGGGATCGGGTATCAAGCAGGCCGCCGACGGGGCCGCTCAACTCGATGACGGCGTCGGTCAGCTGGTGGCCGGTTTGGACACCGCCCGGTCCGGCTCGGCAACGCTTGCCGCCGGAGCAAAGCAACTCTCAGACGGAATCAACCAGGCTACCGACCCGCTGCTCGCGGTGACCAGGGCGGTATCGCAAATCGGCGGCAGCACGCAGCAACTGCAACAGGGCGCAACCGCGCTTCAGCAGGCCAACGACCAGATCGGTGCCATCGCCACGGCGCAGGATGCTGCCGCAAACTCGCTCTCATCGGTGATCGATCAGCTCTCCGCACGACAGGATCCGCTGGCAAACAACCTGCGCGGCATCCAAGATCAGCTGCGGGGCCACCAGTTCACCCCCCAGATCCGTCAACAGCTCGCCGATGCGCAGAACGCGGCGATCGCCTTGACATCGGGATTGCGTAACCCGGGCAGTCCGCTCGGTTCGGCGCTCGACCAGGTCGGCAGCAAGGGGCAGGACCTGACGAACAAGCTCACCCAGCTGCGCGACGGAGCCCAGCAGGTTGCCACCGGCAACGCCGAATTGGCCGGCGGCGTAGCTAAACTCGACGACGGCGCACGACAACTCAAGACGGGATCGGCCGAGCTGGCGACCAAACTCGCCGACGGGGCCAAGCAGGTGCCCAACTGGACAACCCAGCAAAAGGATGCGGTCGCCGACACCATCGGTGGTCCGGTAAAACTCGAGGCTTCACATGAGAACGCCGCGCCCAACTTCGGCACCGGCATGGCTCCGTTCTTCCTCACGCTCGCCTTGTTCTTCGGCGCATTGGTGCTGTGGATGGTGCTGCGCCCCTTGCAGAGTCGCGCGATCGCCGCGGAGGTACTCGCGATCCGCGTGGTGCTGGCCAGCTACCTGCCTGCGGCCGCGATCGCGGTATTCCAAGCCATCATCCTTTACTGCGTGGTCAGGTTCGCCCTCGGTGTGCACGCCGTGCACCCGGCGGCGATGCTCGGGTTCATGATGCTGATTTCCGGCGCATTCGTGGCCGCGACGCAGGCGATCAACGCGCTTGTCGGTCCGGCGGTGGGCCGGGTGCTGATCATGGCCCTGCTCATGTTGCAGCTCGTCAGCGCGGGCGGCATGTATCCCGTGGAAACCACGTCACGGCCTTTCCAGATCTTGCACCGCTTCGACCCGATGACCTATGGCGTCAACGGACTCCGGCAGCTCATACTCGGCGGCATCGACGCCCGACTGTGGCAGGCGATCATCGTCTTGGTGGGGATAACGGCTGTCGCACTGGCGATCTCCTGCCTGTGCGCGCGAAGAGACCGGGTCTGGAATCTCAGCAGGTTGATCCCCGCGATCAAGATGTAGCCAAACGTTCCGCGTCGACAATCGACGTTGCATGATGGTGGACAAGCTCTGCAATCGAGAGGAAGCCGATGTTGGGTGTTCACCATGCCGCGATCTGTACCGCCGACGTAGAGCGCTCGAAGCAGTTCTGGCGTGACGGCCTCGGCCTCTCCGAACTGTTCGACCACACGTTCACCGGGAATTGGCCAGAACTGTTCGGCGCCAAGACCGACCGGTTGCAGTCGATATTCCTGGGCGATCCCCAGGCACCCGATGCCGGCATCGTCGAACTGGTCGTCTTCGACGGCGCCGACGAGGCGGTTGTGCCGCCCCAACGTCCGCGGCACGGCTTCTTTCTGCTCTCCCTACAGCGCGACGTCGACGAAACGCTCGCCAGGCTCGCCGAATTGGGATTCGCCGACGGTGTTCATCGAATCACCATGCCGGCTCTGGGCGGAAAGACGGTGCCGATGGCCGTCATCACCGCACCCGATGGCGTACTGGTCGAGCTGATCGGACCGGCGCAATGACGGCGCTGGTCACCGGCGGCGGATCCGGAATCGGGCGTGAAGTTGCCGGACGGCTGCGCGATGCGGGCCATGACGTAGTGGTGTGGGATCTGGTCGGTGGCGACATCACCTGCGACGTCAGCGATCCCGACGCGGTGTCGGCCGCCATGGAGCAAACCGTGCGCGACCACGGCGCCCCCGCGCGAATCGTCACCTGCGCCGGAGTCGGCGCGTCGGGCCTGTTGCTCGAGCAGTCACCCGCGGAATGGAACCGGGTGTTGGGGGTCAACCTCACGGGCACCTGGCTGACGATTCGCGCCGGGGCGCGGGCACTGGTCGACGCCGGGGTCGGCGGCTCGATCGTTGCGGTTTCCAGCATCAGCGGCACCGTCGCCGATCGGGACATGGGTGCCTACTGCGTGTCCAAGGCGGGAGTGGACATGTTGGTGAAGGTCGCCGCCTCGGAGTGGGGCGTGCACGGCATCCGGGTGAACGCGGTCGGGCCGGGCGTCACGCGCACGCCGATGCTGACGAAACCCGAACAGCTGCCGGGCTGGGTGGAAGCCCTGTCCGAACGGACGCCGCTGGGCGGTCTGGGGGACGCCGTCGAGGTGGCCGGCGCGATCATGGGTGTCCTCGAGTTGCCCTGGGTGACGGGCCAAGTCGTCCACGCGGACGGCGGCCTTGCGCTGCACAGCCCGATCGACGCCTACGGTCAACTGCAACGGGTGATGGGCCGGAAAGGCCTCAGCTGAGCCCGAAATCGATGATGCCCCGGATGATTTTGCCGTTGCGGAGGTCGTCGTAGGCGTCGTTGATCTCATCGAGGCGATAGCGGCGGGTGATCATCTCATCAAGCTGGAGCTGCCCGGTTTGATAGAGCCTTGCCAGCCGGGCGATGTCCGCTCTCGGGTTGCACGAGCCGAAGATGGTCCCCGCCAGCGTCTTGTTCATCAGGATGAAGTCCTGCAGGTCGATCTTCACCGACCGGGTGAGCTGTGATGTCATGCCGGTGAGCACACACGTCCCGCCCTTGCGGGTCAGCTGCAGCGCATCGCGGACGTCACCGGCGGTGATCAACGAAGGGGAGACCACCACGGCGTCGGCCATGACGCCGTATGTCAAGTCCCGCACCATCTCCTGCGCCTCGGCGATCGTTCCAGCACTGTGGGTCGCGCCGAACTGCAGCGCCGATTTCTGCTTGAAGTCCACGGGGTCCACGGCGATGATCTGCGCGGCGCCGCTGATCCGTGCGCCCTGGATCGCACCCGTGCCGATTCCGCCCGCGCCGATGACGACGACAGTGTCACCGCCGCGCACTCCGGCGCGATTGGCGGCCGAACCGTAACCGGTCGGAATCGCACACGACAGCAGCGCGGTCGGCGCCAGCGGCAGGTTCGGGTCGATCTTCACCAGTGAATTCGTCGACACCACAGTGTGTTCGGCGAACGCTCCGACCTTGGCCAGATGGCCCAGCGGCCGGCCGTCGGCGGTGTGATGGCGAAACGTGCCGTCGGTGGGCATGCCCGGGGTGAGGGTGAAAGCGCCGACGTCACAGATGTATTCCATACCCGTCGCGCACCAGCGGCACTGTCCACACACCGCGACAAACGACATCACGACGTGATCCCCGGGGGCGAAATCCGTTACGCCATCGCCGACTTGGCGCACGATGCCGGATCCCTCGTGACCTCCGATCGTCGGGAACATCGTCGGCAGGCCGAGGGATCGCATCACCTCGTTGGGCGCCGACATGTCACCTTTGAGGATGTGGTCGTCGGAGTGACATAGGCCGGCCGCCGCCATCTCGACCAGGACTTCGCCGGCGCGGGGCGGATCGAGTTCGAATTCCTCGACGGACCAGGGTCCGCCGACGTCGTGCAGGAGGGCCGCACGGCTTTTCATGTGGCCGGGGCGAACGTGACCGGAAGCTTGTTGGGGGAGCGGAACGTAAGCCCGACGATCTTCGACTCCTGGCCGGTTCCGTCATCGGCCACGAAGGCCAGATTTTTGACGCGGTCGAAGAGGCTGTTCAGCATCAGCCGGGTCTCGAGCCGGGCCAGATGCATGCCGAGGCACATGTGGATGCCGCCGGCGAACGCGATGTGCGCTTGGCGCGGCCGGCGGATGTCGAAGGTGTTGGGGTCGGTCCAGCGGGTCTCGTCGCGGTTGGCCGAGCCCATGCACATGTCGATCTGCGCGTCGGACGGGATTGTCTTGCCGCCGATTTCGACCTCTTGGGTGGTGGTCCGCATGACCATGGTCAGTGGGGTTTCGAAGCGCAGGCCCTCTTCGATCGCCATCGGTATCAGCGACCGGTCCCGGTAGACGAGCTCGAGCTGCTCGGGGTGGGTCAGCAGCAGGTAGAGCAGGTTGCCCGACGACCGGTAGGTGGTTTCCAGGCCGGCGGGCAGCAGCAGGCGCAGGAACGCGATGATCGCCTCGTCGGTGAGCTTCTCGCCGTCGATCTCGGCGGCCACCAGGTCGCCGATGATGTCGTCGGTGTGGTTGCGCCGCCGCTGTTCGACCTGTTCGAGGAAGTAGCCGTGCAGCTCCGCGGCCGCGTTGAGCCCCGCCATGATGTCGGTCGGGATGGAGATGAGGTCCAGGGACAACCGCCGGAAGAAGTCGAGGTCCTCAGGGGGCAGACCGAGCAGCGTGGAGATGATCCGGGTGGGGAATTCGAACGTCACCGCCTTGACCAGGTCCGCGTGGCCGTCGTTTTTGATTTCGTCGACCAGTTGATCGCACACCGGTCCGATGACCGACGGCTCCCATCGTTCCAGGGCGGTGGCGCGGAAGGCCTTGGCCACTAGGTTGCGATGATCGTGGTGTTCCTTGCCGCCCATCGCCAGAATGGTGTGGCCCATCACCAAACCGATGGTCTCGTCGTACTTGTGGGAGCTGAAGATGCGGTCGTCGCGGAACGCCTGGAACACGGGGTCGTAACCGAACAGCACCCACTCGTCGTTCGGCCGCAGCTCTTCTGGCATCTGTGAGTGGTCCGTCAGCGCGCCGTGCCAAACCGGGTCCGTGCGCCTCATGTATTCGAAGAACGGGTAGGGACTCGTTTCGCCGGTGAGGTCGAGTGTGACGGGCTGGTTGGCGGGGTCGGTGCTGAGCGTCATGCAGCGCTCCTCCTGGGCAGCCGGTAAGCGGATTGGTACGCGGGATTATCGCTATCATAGTATAGATAGCAACTAAGCCCAACGGCTTGTCGTGGTTACCGTAATGGGCACAGTATTGATGCTGCGTGGCGTCGGAGGCGGTGATGTAAGTGGCCGAGCGGCGATTCGTGTGCTCGCTGGACGATCTGCCGCCCGGCGGGATGAAGCTGGTCGACGTCGGGAAGTTCGGCGTCGGCGTGTACAACGTGTGCGGCCAGTTCTACGCGATCGTGAACTATTGCTCGCACGAAGGCGCCCCGCTGTGCCTGGGTCTTCTCGGCGGGACCAACGAGTTCGCCCCCGACGAACCCGGCGGCCTGCGACGGGTCCGCGACGGCCAAATCGTCCGGTGCCCTTGGCACAACTGGGAATTCGACATCACCACCGGTCAAAATCTCGCCGACCCGACGCGGCGTATCCGCACCTACCAGGTCGATGTCACCGACGGGGAGGTGTACCTGACCGCATGATCAGCCCGGTCATAGATGCCAATGTGCAGCCGCACTTCCGCTCCAACGCGGAGATCCGGCGCTACCTGCCCGCCGCCCACCAGCTGCGGTCGATCCCCGACGTCGAACAGCAGTGGTACTCCGCACCCGGCGGCGACTACCGGCAGGACCTCTACGGGGAGCACTACCCGGGGTCGGACCCGGAGACGGTCAGTCGCGACCTGTTCGCGCAGGGCGTCGAGTACGCCATCCTCAACCCGCTGACCCGCGGCAACATCGCCGACTACCTGCTCAACAGCAGAATCTGCGCGGCGGTCAACGACTGGCTGCTCGACCGCTGGATCGAGCCCGACAAGACCGATCGATTCCGGGGCACCATCCGTGTCAATCCGGAAGACCCCAAGGGGGCCGTGGCGGAGATCGAGCGCCTGGGCGATCACCCGAAGCTGGTCCAGGTCGGTGTCCCGATGCAGTCACGCGAGCCCTACGGCAAACCGATGTTCGAGCCGATTTGGGAGGCCGCCGCCGCCCACGGGTTGCCAGTGGCGGTACACATCAACGGCGGCAACGGCGTCGACTATCCGCCCACTTTCGCCGGGCACGCCCATACCTATCCGGGATATGCGGCTTTCATGCCGCTGAACTTCTTCGTGCATCTGGCCACCCTCATCGTCGAGGGCATGTTCGGCAGGCACCCTGGCCTCAAATTCGTCTTCGCCGACGGCGGCTACGACATCCTCACCCCGTTGATCTGGCGGCTGGACACCTTCTGGGTGTCGATGCGCGACCAGACGCCGTGGGTCGACCGCTATCCGAGCGAATACCTGCCTGGCCACGTCAGGTTCTGCTCGTCGGCGTTCGACGGACCGACCGACGCCGGCGACGCGCAGCGCTGGATGGAGTTCAGCGGCAAGTCCGACCTGCTGATGTACGGGTCGGCGTATCCCCATTGGTCCACTACTCCGCCGCAGACCGTTGCCGAGGGCCTCGATCCCGCCCAACGCGACAAGGTGCTGTGGCGAAACGCCAGCGAGCTGTACGGGCTGAAGGAGCGTGTCCGATGACCACGATCGAACGGGTCGATTCGCCGACCGGTCATGACGACGAAATTGCGGTGAGCATCGTCGACACCGACGTGCACCCCTTGCCCGTCTCGACCGACGTGCTGAAGTCGTACGCGCCGCCCGAATGGGTGGACAAGATATGGCCGACCGGAAACGCCGTCACCCCGGTGCCGCATTTCTACGACACACCGGATTCGTACAAGACCATGTCGCTGCGCATGGATGCCGCCCCGCCAGGTGGCGGGTTCGCGGGCAGCGACCCGGAATTCGCCGCCAAGCAGTTGCTGCTCGACGCCGGCGTCAGCATCGCGACGCTGGAACCGATGTGTGACGCCCAGCTGCCACAGGCCGAACACGTTCTGAAGTCCGCCTACAACGACTGGCTTGCCGACGTCTGGCTCGACACGAACAACGAGCACGGCCGCTGGCGCGGATCGATCAGCGTCAGCGCGCAGACGCCCGAGCAGGCGGCGCGCGAGGTCGAACGGTGGGCGGGACACCCATACATGGCCCAGGTGCTGATGACACCGCAGACTCGTGGGATCCCCTTCGGCAACCCACATTTCGACCCGCTCTATGCAGCCGCGGCGCGCAACGGTTTCCCGGTCGCCACGCACCTGATGGGGCAGACACCGTTCGAGCTGATCCCGCTTTATCCCGTCGGCAACCCCGCGCACTGGCACGACTTCTTCGCGTCCTGGCCACTGCTATATGTCTCGCACCTGATGAGCCTGGTCTTCGACGGCGCTTTCGACCGCCACCCCGATCTGCGGGTGGTGTTCGTCGAAGGTGGCTTCACGTGGGCGATGCCGGTGATGTCGCGGATGGACCGCATCTGGGAAGCCCGCCGCGGCGACCTGCCGCACGTGCGGCGCCGTCCGTCGGAGTATGTGCGCGAACATGTTCGGTTCACCACCCAGCCGCTGGAAGATGCCGACACCGTGCAGTTCCGCGAGTACCTCGAGATGATGGACCTGGGCGACAACCTGATGTTCTCGACGGACTACCCGCACTGGAGCTACGACTCGCCAACCTATGCGATCAACCGATTCCCGGCCGACCAGCGCGAGCGGATCATGCGCGGCAACGCAACCGCTCTCTACGGGCTGCCGGCGACGGTTAAGGCGCTTCCCGGGGAACGGTGAATTCCGCCCGAGCTGAAGCGATACGTACCTCGTCTTTCACCACACGGAATCGCAGGTCTACCTTGAAGAAGGTTTCCGGCACGGTCCCGCGCCGGGACCGGACGAGCCCGCATGACGAGCCCGGAAGACGAGAAGGTATGACACAAACGAATCTGACGCGGCCACAGGGCCTTAACCGGATCGACCCCGTGCTCCGGGAGGCCGCCACCGCATTGGGCGTCGTCGAATTCCGCGCCGAGACACTGCCCGCCGAACGGGAGCACGCCGACCGGCTCGCAGCCGAGCGCGCCGCCGCGGTCGGCACCGCCGATGTGGCCGTCGAAACGCGCACCATCGCCGGGCCGGGCGGCCATGAGCTGAAGCTTCGCTTCTACCGGGGCCCCGACCTCGATCGAGCCGGGTCAGGTGCACCCCTTGTCCTATACGCCCACGGCGGGGGATTCGTGACCGGCAACCTGGACACCGATCATGCACCGTGCGTAGAGCTGGCCAAAGAAGGCGGATGCCTGGTGGTATCGGTGGACTACCGGCTCGCGCCGGAACACCCGTGCCCGGCTGCGTTGGACGATGTCGAGGCCGGCCTCTACTACGCCATCCGCAATTGCGCCGAGCTGAAGGTGGACGTCAACCGCATCGCCGTGATGGGCCGCGACGCGGGCGCGGCGCTGGTCGCGGGCCTGAGTCAGCGCATGTTCGATGACGAAGGCCCACAGATTCTGGTGCAGATCCTGCACCAGCCGATGCTCGATTCCGACGCCACCCAATCCCGGCGCGAGTTCCAGCGCACGCCGGGCCTCAATGGGCCGGCCGTGAGCCGGGCGTGGGGTCATTACCTCGGTCACGCGAGCGCCAACGGCCAGCACGTCCCCGCGCACCGCGCGAACCTCGAGGGCCTGCCGCCGACGTTCATCAGCTGCGCTGAGATCGATCCGTGCCGAGACGAAGCCATCGACTACGCGAACAGGCTGTTGCACGCCTACGTGCACACCGAATTGCACGTCATCGCAGCTGCATTCAACGGGTTCGACTCATTGGTTCCCGATTGGGTGGTTTCTCAGGAGAACCGGGCGCTGCACGCGCGTTCGCTGCGCCGTGTGTTCGCCATGTAACGCTGAGCAGCGCTATCGATGGAACTCCGGTATCTCTTACCGTAGTGCTCGTTGCTACCATCGAAAACGCCGGAGAACTCTCGACGAGAGGCAGCATGACCACACTCGACTCTCCCGAAAAGACGCTGTTCACCTCGACCACCCAGGCTTTTCTGGAAAAGGAAGCGCCGCTGCGGCGCGTGCGGGAGTTGCACGCCGCCGGGGTGTCGTTTGATCCGGCATGGTGGCGGCGCGCCGCGGAGCTCGGCTGGACGGGCCTCTTGGTACCGGAGGAGTTGGGCGGCGGCAGCGTCTCGGACAGCGGTTTGGCGGATCTGGCCATGGTCGCCGAACAGCTCGGCAAGACCGTGGCGCCCGGGCCGCTGTATCCGGTCAGCGTCGTACTGGCCGCGCTCGTCGAGTGTGCGGACTGGCAACCGCACACGGCCGTCATCGAGGCGCTGATGTCCGGTGAAACCGTGGCATCGTGGGCGGTTTCGGAGCCGGGCCAGGGGTGGGCGCCGCTGAATCCGTCGGTGACGGCCACCCCGACCGATTCGGGCTATCGCATCGACGGCACCAAGGACCGGGTCGAGGCCGGCGCGCAGAGCGCGGTGCTGCTGGTGGCGGCGCGCAGCGGTGAGGAGCTCCGGCAGTTTTTAGTACCCACGGACGCGCCCGGCGTCACGATCGAGCCCCAGCAGTCGGTCGACCTGGTCAAGCAATATTCCCGGGCGCATTTCGACGGTGTGATGGTGGATCGATCGGCGGCGGTCGGCACCGCCGCCGAGACGGCCACGCTGATCGACCGGCAGAGCCAAATCGCACAGACCCTGCAGTGCGCCGAGGTGGTCGGCGTCCTGCAGACGGTGTTCGACCTGACCGTCCAGTGGGCGTTGGACCGGCACACCTTCGGGCGCCCGCTGGCGTCCTACCAGGCCCTCAAGCACAAGTTCGCCGACATGAAGCTGTGGCTGGAAGCCTGCCGAGCCACCACGGCCGCGGCGGT
This sequence comes from Mycobacterium sp. 852014-50255_SCH5639931, assembly GCF_001665605.1. Classification (GTDB taxonomy): domain Bacteria; phylum Actinomycetota; class Actinomycetes; order Mycobacteriales; family Mycobacteriaceae; genus Mycobacterium; species Mycobacterium paraffinicum. The sequence continues at coordinate 129,468 of NZ_LZSV01000016.1, read as the reverse complement.
CGCCGACGTCGCCGCCAACTCACCCGGGGCGGGCCTGTCGGCCAGCATCGCCAAGTCCTACGTGGGCGAGATGGCCGGCCAGATCGTCCAGGCCTGCGTGCAGATGCACGGGGGCATCGGCGTCACCTGGGAACACGACCTGCACCTCTACCTGCGCCGAATCACGTTGTACCGCTCCATGTTCGGAACACCGGAGGAACACAACCTGCGCGTGTATGAACACGAGAAGGCGGGTCGTTCCAACAAATGACGCCGACCGAATCCGTTACCGAGTTCGCGGCCCGGGCCAGGGAATGGCTGGCGGGCAACATGCCCCGCATCGATCCCGAGTGCCCACCGCCCGCCCCGCGCGACGACGAACGATCCTGGCTGCGGGCAAGAGAACTGCAAAAGCGGCTGTACGAAGGCGGATTCGCCGGGATCTGTTTCCCGCGCGAGTACGGTGGCCTCGGCCTGGACTACGAGTATCAGAAGGCATTCGACGCGGAGACCATCGACTATGAGATGCCGCTGATCCTCAACACCCCCACGTTCACCATCTGCTGCGCCACGCTGCTCGACACCGGCAGTGAGGATCAGAAGAAGCAACACATCGCGGCGGCGCTGCGCGGCGACGAGGTACTGGTGCAGCTGCTGTCCGAGCCGAGCGGCGGATCCGACCTGGCCGGCGTCCTGACCCGGGCCGAGCGCCAGGGCGACCGCTGGGTACTCAACGGCGCCAAGACGTGGAGCACAAGCGCGTTCGCCGCTGACTACGGACTGTGTCTGGCCCGCACCAACTGGGATGTGCCCAAGCACGAGGGCTTGACGATGTTCCTGGTGCCCATCGCTCATCCGGGAATTACGTTGCGGCGCATCACCATGCTGAGCGGTTCCACCGAGTTCTGCGAGGAGTTCCTCGACGGGGTGGACGTCGGCGACGACGCCGTCGTTGGGGAGGTCAATAACGGCTGGGCGGTGGCGTCGCGGCAGCTGTACCACGAGCGCCGGGCGGTGGGACAGGGCTCCGAATTCGCCAGTGGCAGCGGCAGCGAGGGCGGCAACGCGAATCCCGTTGACTACGTGGCCCTCATCGAGAAGACGGGTCAGGCCGGGAACGAACGCGTGCAGCAGATGGCCGGGCGCGCACTCGTACAACGTGCGGTGGCCGAGCAGCTGATCGGTCACGTCTACCGCAGCGTCCGAGATGGCACACTGCCGCCGGCCGCCGGCACACTCATCAGGCTGTTCCACGCCGAGACCGTGTTCGTGGATGTCGACACCGCCATGGCGATCGCGGGAAGTGCCGCCGTGGTCGGAGAACCCGGCGACGGCCTGGAAACCGGTCTGCGCTACCTGGCCCGCCAGACCGTCGCGATGGGCGGCGGCACCACGGAGATGGCGCGCAACGTCATCGGCGAGCGGGTGCTTGGCTTTCCGCGGGAATACGCAGCCGACCGGGGCGTGCCGTTCAAACAGGTGCGGCACGGCCGGCGATCCGACCGGCCCTAGCCCTCGGCGACGAGATTCTCGGCGAGCCCGCCGGCCACTGGGAGTTGTACCAGCGACAAGACATGGTGCGCCGGGCTCCCCGGCGGGGCCACCAGCACATACTCACTGCCCTGTCGTTGTGCGCGGTCGCGCGCGGCCGCCAGCGCGCTGACGCCGGCCGACCCGAGCTGGGTAACGGCGCTGAGATCGATGGTCAACGGCGCTACGCCGGAACGGCTTTCGACCGCGATCTGGCGATCCAGTGTGGAGGCGGTGGTGGAGTCGACGTCGCCGCTGACGACGATGCGGCCCGGTTCGGTGACCACGGAGACGAATTCGGAGTTCGTCGACCGCTGCTGCCGATCGGCCCGGCTGACGAGTGTGTCCGTGACGAAATTGGCGGGCCGCGACAGGCGGTGCGTCAAGCTGGCGGTGGTTCCGCCGGGCCCGTGAGTGACTTGGGCACTGGATACCAGGGCTTCGGCCATGGCAAGGCCGCGGCCGCGACCCTGCTCGCCTTCGCGATGATCCTTCCACTGCCCATGGTCGATGACCGACGCGTACAGGTTGCCGTCTCCGGCCAGCGACGCCTCCACGACGACCCCGTCGGGAACCTCTGTGGCGTAACCGTGTTCGACCGCATTCTCGACGAACTCCGAGATCGCGTGCACGATGTCGGAAATGTCATCGGGGGCGGCGCCGACCTCGGAGAGCCACTGACGCAGGCGGGAGCGAATCGCGCGTGCGGCATGAATCGTTGCATCCAGCGTCATCTGGAGCGGTGGTGGCGGTGTACGCCGTTGCGCCGCAAGCAGTGTGATGTCGTCGCTGTAGCCGGTTGACCGCAGCAGCAGTTCCAGCGTCTCCGAACAGATGCGGTCGATGGGCCGCCCCGAGGACTCGATCACGAACCCGCCCTGGCCACCGGCGATGTTGGCTGCCAAGTCGGCGAATTCGGCGGTGCTGGCCACCAGCGGCCGGCCGGGACGTTCGATAAGACCGTCGGTGTAGAGCATGACCGCGTCGCCCACGCCCAGGAATTCGGTGCGCACCGGGAAACCGGTGCCGCTGCCCAGCGGACCGGCGCCGGACGGCTCAAGGTAACGCGAATCGCTGTCCGAACCGACGAGCAGCGGCGGCGGGTGCCCGGCCGTGCAGTACTGGAATTCACCTGTGCCGAAGTCGAGCGACCCCACGCACACGGTGGCCGACCTCGAGCCGGGCACATGTTCGTGGAAGCGGTCGACCGCCGCCAGCGCCTCGGCGAGCGGGTATCCCGCCACAATCTGCATCCGCAGCGCCGTGCGCAATTGCGACATCACCGCGGCCGCCTCGACGCCATGGCCGACGACGTCGCCGACGATGAGCACCAGCCGATCCCCAAGGGGGATCGCGTCGAACCAGTCGCCACCGGCGGCCGTGTCCTCCGCGGCGACGAGGTATTCGGCGGCCACGTCGGCGCCCGGAACGACGGGTACCGACGGCGCCAACAGTGCCTGCTGCATGACGGTGGCCGAGTCGCGCACGTTGCGGTACCGCTCGGACAACTCCTGCATGCGCGACTCGGCGGCCAGCCGCGCCCGCACCCGGTCGGTCACGTCGACGAAGGCGAGCTGTACCCCCTCGATCGAGCCGTCGTCGCCGCGCCGCGCCGTGACGATGAAGTCGAAGAAGTGCTCTTGTGCCGTCCCCGAGCCCTCGAAGTCGGCTTGTACCCGCCACTCGCTTCCCGATTGCGGTTCGCCCGTCTCGTAGACCCGGTCGAACATTTGCAAGATCTGCTGGCTCTCCAGCTCGGGGTAGACCTCCCGCACCAGGAGCCCGATGCTGTCGATCGGCGGACTGAGCGCTCGGTAAGCGGCGTTGACCGCGACGAATCGGTGGTCGGGCCCTTCGAGGCCAACCAAAAGCGCGGGGACATTCTCGAAAATGCGGCGGACGTCGTCGGCCGCGCCCACGGTCTTGTCCCAGTTTCTTTCGGCCGCCATTGACCGTTCCTCCTACGGACCCCTTCTCGGGCTGAGTCCCGCAAGCTGGTCACAAAGCGCTGAGCACTCGCCAGGCACAGACAGTAAGAGTATCAATGGCAGTCGCATGCTCGATGCAACAGTTTCCCAGCGTGGCGCGGGCCGGCTCGAGCTCGGCAATTTAACCAGGACGGTTTGTAATTAATCAGCGTGGGTACCACGCTCGCATGGTCAATGTCGTCCCGCGGCGGTCGATCTCGATTTGGCGAAGCATCGTGACCTCACCGGTGCTCACCCTGAACGGCTGGGTTGCCTTCAACCTGCCGCGAACGGTGACCGCGTTGGGCGGCTCGCTGTTGGTGGGCCTGGTGGCGGTGCATGCCTACGTTTGGATCAGGGAACCGGGCGTTCCCTGGTCCTTCGCCGTCTACTCGGCTTTGCTGGCAGTCTGTTGCCTGACGGCCGCGGCCGCGATGATGTTCGCCTTCAAACCGCGTGTGCCACAGGCGGGGTGGTACCTCGGCAGCTTGGTCTGCCTGGCTTTCCTGGCGGTCTACCTGGTCAGCCGCTGGGTCAGCCTGCCGGGGCTGGAGTCGCTGACCGGCCGATGGGATCTGGCGCCGGGCACATTCGCTTTGGTGTTCGCCGCCGCGTTCATCGCGGTGCACACGACGGTGCTGTCCGGCGTCAACGTGGCCTACCCGCAACGGCAGCAGTGGTACGACTGACTGGAGCCCAGGCATGACGACACTCGACTACCCGGCGTGGCTGCGAGTGGACCATTGGCTCAACGTCCTGTTCGTCACCCTGATCATCCGCAGCGGCATCGAGATCCTCGGCACCCACCCGAAGTTGTATTGGCACGACGACAGCAAACCTGGCAGCGAATGGGCGCGCTTCACCCGCAAGGTCATGCCGCGCAACCGGTTATACGACACCCTCGACGAAGAAGAGTCCTACAGCTCGCTCGTTGCGCTGCCCGGTCACAAGAAATTGGGTATGGGTCGGCATTGGCACTTCTTCACGGTGATCTGCTGGATTCTGCTCGGGTTCTCCTACTACGTCCTGCTATTCGCGACTGGCCAATGGCATCGATACTGGCCTTATTCGTGGTCGATTTTTCCCGAGGCGGCCAATGACATCGTCACGTACATGTCGTTCAACCTGCCGCCGCTGCTCCCCGGCGAGCCGTTGGACGCCATTCAGAAGCTGACCTATGCGGGGGTCGTGTTCATCCTCGCGCCATTCCAGATCCTGACTGGGGCCGCGCAGTCGCCGGCGATCGAGGCGCGCTTTCCCTGGTATGTGCGGATGTGGGGCGGCCGGCAGTGGGCTCGAAGCCTGCATTTCCTGGGGTTGGTGGCCTTTGTCGTCTTCATCCTGATCCACCTGTCGATGATCTTCTTCTGGGGCTGGGGCCAACTGACGGCGTCGATGATCTTCGGCTCCGTGCGCAACATCAATTGGGCGACGGCGTGGTCGCTGATGATCATCGGAGCGATCGTCGCCGTCCACGTCGCCGCCACCAAATGGAGCCTCCGCCATCCCGTGCAGGTGCACCGCATACTCGGCGCCGTGGTTACCGGTGCCCGGCTGCTCTTGCTGCGTCCGCTGAACTCCCGGCAGGACTATCCGGTCCGCAAGTTGACCAAAGATCACCGGGTGAACGGAAAGCCACCCGCCAGTGCGGAATACAAAGTGATGGCGGTCCACAACTTCGTCGACTGGCGGCTACCGGTCGGTGGGCTCGTCGAAAATCCAGTGACGTTGGACTTGGCCGCGTTGCGGGCGCTGGGCGAGCGGCAGACGCAGCGGACGATGCACAACTGCGTGCAAGGCTGGACCAGTATCGGCGAGTGGAGCGGAATTCTGCTGACCCAGCTGGCGGATGTGGTGCGGCCGTTGCCGCAAGCCAAATACATCTGCTTCCTCAGCATGCAGGAGACTGGGCGTGACGAACCCGCGGCAGAGAGACCGGGGGGCCAGTTCTACGAGGTGATGGACCTCGAACTCGCTTACAAACCGCAGACGCTGCTGGCGTATGAGATGAACGGGCGGCCGTTGCCCATCAAACATGGCGCACCGCTGCGATTGCGGGTGGAGACGCAGGTCGGATTCAAGATGGTCAAGTGGATCAACGGGATTGAGTTCATCAACGATTATTCCGGCATCGGTAAAGGTCTGGGTGGCTGGCGTGAGGACCATGTCCACTACGACAAAGACGTGGAGATTTGACATGACCGATGGCGATCCGATGGTGCGGCCGGAACTCGTCGCCCTGAATTCCGCTGCGCAGCATCGTGTTATGGGAAATATTTCCGCCAAGGGCGGTCACTGCGAGGCGTGCGGCGGAACCGAGTTCGAGGTCGGGCACGCCTTATATCTGGGATTTCTGTTCCTCAACGAGGACGACGACGCCTACATGGTGGCGCTGACGTGCCGCAATCCGGATTGTCCGAAGCCGCGCACCGGAATCGTGTTGCCGGAGAGGGACTTTCTCAGCCTGGGAACCTCGGCTTCGGAGAACGCGACCGCGTCCTGAGGCGGCGGCGTCCCTTTGCCGGCGCGATCTGATCGCCGGGCAGCGCCGGGCGCGGCAGCCCGAACTTTTCGGCGATACCGGAAACCCCGCGGAGATCCTCACATAGCGACCGGAACCGGCGCTCGTCCGTGTCATCGAGCAGACCGAGCGAGCTGTAGTGCACCAGGCGGGGTAGCCGCCCCGCCAGTGCCGCGCCCCAACGGACGCTGAAGTCGTAAAGTTCGCCGTCGTCGACCGAATCCTTTCGACCCAAAGCCTGGAGGGCCGCAATTTCCTCGGCGAGAAACTCGACGTCGGCGTCGATGCTGACCGGTGCCCGGCCTTCCGATGCCACGCTCATCTGTCCTCCCGTCCCTCTGATCCCGCAAGGGCGGGTACCCAGTTTCATCGGCGCCATCGCGCTCGGCCCGCTGGGAGGAAGAATTTGGCGCTGCAGGGTGTGCGCCGAACACCTCAGGCCGAGACGGGTTTCTTCGCCGGCGCCGACACCTTCATCAGCTTCATCAGGTTGCCGCCCATGATCTTTGCGATGTCCGCCTCGTCGAAGTCGGTGAGCTCGTCGACGAAGGAGATGGGGTCCTTCAGGCCTTCGGGATGCGGCCAGTCCGAGCCGAACAGCACTCGGTCGGTACCCACCATCTTGACGATCTCGGTGAACCGGTCCTCCCAGAACGGGGTGATGTAGACGCAGCGCTTGAACGCCTCGATGGGATCCTCGCTGAAGGACTGCGGCATCTTCTTGTAGACGCCCTTGAGGCCCTTGAACAGGTCCGGCACCCAGTCGGCGCCGTTTTCGATCGACAAGATCCGCAGCTCGGGGTTGCGAGACAGCGCGCCGTGGCAGACCAGCGCACCCATCGCGTCCAGGATCGGCCGGTGGCCCATCGCGAAGCTCCGGAACGCGGTCGGCTTGAACGGCAGGAACTCGTCGCCCGGCTCCCACACGTTCGCGAATTCCGAATAGCCGCTGTCGGAAGCGTGCATCGAGACCGGAAGCTCGGCTTTGATGCAGGCCTGCCAGAACGGGTCGAACTCCTCGAGCCCGAACGACCGGCTGCCCTTGTAGCCGGGCACGGGCGCCGGGCGGACCAGCACGGTGCGGGCGCCGCGCTCCAATACCCATTCGAGTTCTTCTAGCGCGCGCTCGACGATGGGCAGGGTGATCACCGGGGTGGCGAAGATGCGGTCCTTGTAGTTGAACGACCACTGCTCGTACATCCATTCGTTGAGCGCGTGGATGACGTCGTGGGTCATCTCCGGGTCGTCCTTCATGCGCTCCTCGACCAGGCTGGCCAGGGTCGGGAACATCAGGGCGTAGTCGATGCCCAGCTCGTCCATGACCTCCAGCCGCGCGCCCGGTTCGCGGAAGGCGGGGATGGCCTTCATCGGTTCGCCCAGGATCTCCCGGTAGCTCTTGCCCTGCGCGCCGTTGCGGAAGTAGTCCTCCTGGGCGCCCGGCTTGGCGACCTTCTCGAAGGTCGGGTTCGGGATGTACTCGCTGATGTGGCCGCGCACCACGATCTTGGTGCGACCGCGCACCTGCACGTAGTCGATGACGTTCTTGCGCTTCTCGGGGAGGTACTTGGTCAGCGCCTCTTGCGGCTCGTACATGTGGTTGTCCGCGTCGAACACGGGGAAGGAAAGTTCGCGAGACGGCATGGCGATCTCCTTGCGGAAGTACTCGGGTTCTCTGTAGGTGGTAATGACGTTACCACTTTGGCCCCGTCGCGTGTAGCGCCACCAGTCGGCTCGGTCGCCGCGCTGGCGTGACGTTCGTCGTCGGCGGCTAAGCGTCCGGCCAGTTGGGAAGCTTCGGCGTCGCCCCGTTAATGATGGCGAAATTCACCGTCGCGGTCGCGGCGAGCTCATCGTCGGCCTCGCCGTAGATGTCCACCTGCATCACCATCGCCCGTCGCCCGGACCGCAGCATCCGGGGCACGGCGAAGGCGGAGCCCTGCCGGATCGGGCGCAGGTAACGAATGAAGAGGTCCGCCGTCGTCATCGTGGTGTCCGGCTGCAGGTAGTCCAGCCCGAATTGTCCGCCCGCCACGTCGACGAGTGTCGCGACCAGGCCGCCCTGCAGTGCGCCGGAAGTGTTGACCACGGCCGGGCTGACCGGCATCGTCATCGCGAATTCGCCATCGCGGGTTCCCGGACGCATGCCGATCTGCGCGAACAGTTCGCTCAGCGACGGCGTGCTCGAATCTTCGTCGCCGTCCCGGATACCCAGAGCGCGACTGCAGAAGTCATACAGTTGACCGACGTCGACCGGAGCTCCGTTCAATTCCGTTCCCAGCCAATGCAATCGCTGTGCCCCCATCACCGTCTGCATGACGATGGCGGCCGCCGCCCCGACGTCCACTCCCGGGTTGAAGACGCCCTCGGTGATGCCCTGGCCCACGATGTCGCGAATGAGTCGATGCATGGGTGAGAGCACTCGGGCGTAGTCGCGTGGACGGGTCTCGGCCAGATGTTGGTTATAGAGGGTCAACGCGCGATTGAGGCTGTCTTGGGTGGTCGATTCCGGTTGCTGGCTGATGCGATCGATCACCAGCTTCAGCGCCGCGGTGCTGTCCAGCCCGTCGGTCTCGGCGCGCCACGTCTGAACCGACTGGGCGATGGTCCGGTCGAACAGCGCGAGCAACAGCTCGTCTTTGCTGCTGAAATGCTGGTAAAAGGCGCGCAGCGACGTTTTGGAGCGGGCGACGACCTCCTGCACGGTGAAGTCGGTGCGTCCCGTCTCGCCCAATATCTCGACGGCCGTCTTGATGAAGCGGTCGCCGCGGGTCACTTCGACGTCGTCGCCAAGGTCGGTCATGAGCGATTCGTCCCCTTCCTTGGCGCGGTGCGCGCCATGAGAATGAGGTTACCGTGGGCACCCGGTGTATCCGAGAAACCGTGGTTTCCGTCCCGTTCGTGGTTCCGGGCAGGCGCGCGTCGTATCGGCGGCCTGCTGTCACGATCCGCTCTACCAGCCGCGATTCAGGGATTAGGCTGCTGGAATGACAGCGAGCGTGTCCGGGAAGGTTGCATTCGTCACCGGCGGCGCGTCCGGCATCGGCGCGGCGTTGACCACCGCGCTGGTCGACGGGGGCGCCGAGGTCTGGATCGCCGATCGGCAGATCGGCCCTGCGCGGGAGTTCGCACAACGCCTCAACAGCGGCGGTGGTAAAGCGCACGCGATCGAGCTCGATGTGCGCGACTACCCATCGTTTGAGCGCGCCGCGGCCGAGGCGCTGCAGCAATCCGGGCGGATCGACTACTTGTTCAACAATGCCGGCATCGGAGTCGCCGGTGAGGTCGACAAGTACACGCTCGACGACTGGAACGACGTCTTCGACGTGAACCTGCGCGGTGTCGTGCACGGTATCCAAGCGGTGTATCCGATCATGATCCGGCAGCACTCCGGTCATATCGTGAACACGGCCTCCATGGCCGGTCTCATGACGACCGCGGGCCAGGCAAGCTACACCGCCACCAAACACGCCGTCGTCGCGTTGTCGAAATCGTTGCGGCTAGAGGCCGAGCGCCACGGGGTGCAGGTCTCGGTGCTCTGCCCCGGCGTGATCCGGACCCCGATACTTACCGGCGGCAAGTACGGACGGACTGATATGGCGGGCATCAGCAACGAGGAAATCCTCGATATGTGGGAGCGGCTGCACCCGCTGGCGCCTGAAAAGTTTGCCGAGCGAGCGCTTCGCGCCGTGTTGCGTGGAGACGCGATCATCGTGGTGCCCGCGTGGTGGAAGGCGTTTTGGTACCTCGAGCGGCTCTCGCCCGCGTTGTCGATGCGAGCCGCAAAAGGAATGCTCAAGCGCGTTCGTGCAATGGAGCAGGCCTCGGCGCCGTCGGCGGGTTGACGATCGGCCCGGGCGCCGCAATGACCTTTGCGCCGTGCCGATGGGCGATCCGAAACCCGGCGTGTGACTGAGGATTACGTCGAAATCGCGATGGACTTGGGTTCCAGGTAGCTTTCGATTCCCTCGGGTCCCAGTTCCCGACCGTAGCCGCTGCCCTTGACACCGCCGAACGGAGCGAACGGGTCCATGGTGTAGCCCTGGTTGATCCCGAGGGTGCCGCTGCGCACCCGGGCGGCGATCGACAGAGCCCGCTCGGTGTCAGCGCTCCATACCGATCCGGCCAGGCCGTAGTCGGAGTCGTTGGCGATTGCGACCGCGTCGTCCTCGTCGCGATAGGGGATGACGGTGAGCACGGGGCCGAAGATCTCTTCGCGGGCGATGCGCATGCCGTTATCGGCGGAAGCGAAGAGGGTCGGCGCGACGTACCAGCCGCGGTCGAGGCCGTCTGGCATGTGAGCCCCGCCGGTGACGAGCTGCGCGCCTTCGTCCTGGCCGATCTGGATGTAATTGCGGACGCGATTCTGTTGGCGGCGGGACACCAGCGGGCCCAGCTGGGTGCCCGGGTCGCTGGGATCACCCACCCGCAGACTGGTCATCTCCGCTGCGAGTGCGTCGACATACTCGTCGTGTCGGTGCTGGGGGACCAGCAGGCGGGTCAAGGCGTTGCAGATTTGCCCGCTGTTCGACAGGCTGGCCGACCGCACTCCGGTGGCGACCGTCTCGGGTGCGGCGTCATCGAGGACGATGGCGGCCGATTTGCCGCCGAGTTCCAGACTGACCTTCGTGAGGTTCGCCGCGCACGCGGCCGCCACGGCCCGCCCCGCGGCCGTCGATCCGGTGAACGACACTTTGTCCACCCCGGGGTGCGACACCAGGAGTTCGCCGACGGCGCTGTCGCCGGGCAGGAAACTGACCACGCCGGGCGGCAGGTCGATTTCATCGAGAATCTGCGCCAAAAGCAATGCGTCCAAGGGTGATTCGGGCGCGGGCTTCAGCAGGACCGCGCACCCGGCGAGCAGCGCGGGCACCAGTTTGGTGGTGATGAGGAATTGGGGCATGTTCCACGGCACGATCGCGGCGACGACGCCAACGGGTTCCTTGTGCACCTGCACGTCGGCACCGAAGAAGCCGCGGCGCGACTCCTTCCAGGTGTGGCGCTCGGCCAGGTCGCAGAATGCGCGCATCATCATCGCGGGCAGGCCGACTTGGGCGCGCTGGGCGAAGGTGATGGGAGCGCCGATCTCGGCCGTGATGATGCCGGCCATCTCCGCGCGCCGCTGGTCGTAGGCGTCGGCGAGTCCCCGGATCGCGGCGATCCGCTCGGCGGGGGTGGTGCGGCTCCAGGCTCCCGAGTCGATCGCCGCGCGTGCGGCCTTGACCGCCGCCTCGACGTCCGCGGGTTCGGCAGCGGCCACCTCGGCGATGGATTCCTCGGTGTGTGGGGATATGACCTCGAATACCCCACCGTGCGACAGCACCGAGCGGCCCGGAGCGATCCGCAACCCATGGTCTTGCTCCATCGAAAGACTCCCATCGGCAATATCAACTACTTGCGATTATGTCGTGGAGCATATACCGTCGGCCCCGACGGGGTCCTGCGGAATCACTGAAACCGGTGGCCGCGCGGCCATTCGGAGTGAACCGGCCGTCGGGCGGCCCGTGTGACATCGGATCGGATAGGAGCGTTCATGGCTCGATTCCCCAAGCCGCCGGAGGGCAGCTGGACGCAGCATTATCCCGAGCTGGGAACCGGACCGGTCTCGTATGAGGATTCCATCAGCCCGGAAATCCACGAGTTGGAACGAGAGGCCATCTTCAAGCGCGCCTGGCTCAATGTTGGTCGCGTTGAACGTCTTTCGCGTACTGGCAGCTACTTTACCAAGGAGCTCAAGGCCGTCAACACCTCGATCATCCTGGTGCGCACCAGATCCGGGGAGATCAAGGCGTATCACAACGTGTGTCGGCACCGCGGGAACAAGTTGGTGTGGAATGACATGCCGCTCGAGGAGACCAGCGGTGTGTGCCGCCAATTCACCTGCAAATACCACGCCTGGCGGTACGACCTGGACGGCAACCTGACGTTCGTGCAGCAGGAGGAGGAGTTCTTCGACCTCGACAAGAGCCGCTACGGGTTGGTGCCGGTGCATTGCGAGGTCTGGGAAGGCTTCATCTTCGTCAACTTCGCCAAGCATCCCGAACAGTCGCTGCGGGAGTTCCTCGGGCCGATGGTCACCGCGCTGGAGGGGTATCCGTTCGACCGGATGACCTCGCGCTGGCACTACCGCTCGGAGGTCAAGGCGAACTGGAAGCTCTACATGGACGCGTTCCAGGAGTTCTATCACGCCCCCGTGCTACACGCGAACCAGTCGCCAACCGCCTACTCAAAAGCGGCCGCCGAGGCCGGTTTTGAGGCCCCGCATTACCGATTGGAAGGCCCGCATCGGCTGGTCAGCACGTCGGGAGTGCGGGCGTGGGAGATGGCGGCGGAGATGCGCAAGCCGATCGAGGACATCTGCCAGAGCGGCCTGTTCGGTCCATGGGACAAGCCGGATCTCGGGAAGATGCCCGCCGGGCTCAACCCGGCGAAATGCGATCCGTGGGGGCTGGACTCCTTCCAGCTCTTCCCCAACTTCGTGATCCTGTTCTGGGGACAGGGTTGGTATCTGACGTACCACTACTGGCCAACCTCCTACAACTCCCACCTCTTCGAGGGGACGTTGTATTTCGCGCAGCCGCGCACTCCGCGCGAACGCGTCGCCCAGGAACTCGCGGCCGTTTCGTTCAAGGAATACGGCCTGCAGGACGCGAACACGCTCGAGGCGACTCAGAGCATGATCGAGTCGCGGGTCATCGATCGGTTCCTGCTCAACGACCAGGAGATCCTGCTCCGGCACTTGCACAAGGAAACCGCGGCGTGGATCGATCGGTATCGCCGCACCGCTACGGCGGGGGTGTGACCGCGATGTCTCCCATGCTGCCAACCGAATTCGCCGACCTGGAGCAATTCACGGACTGGTGTCTGCCTTCCGAACCGGAGCGCTACGCCAAGAGGCTGGCGAGCACGATGACGGAGATGAAGGCCTTTTACGACGCGATCACGCCCCGCGCGGAAGAGGCCCTCGCGTACTGCGACAAGTTCTCCCTCGACGACTTGCCCGATGATGTGCTGAATCTCATGCATCTGCTGTATTCGATGATCATGGTGTCGTTTCCGGTGGAGTGCTGGAAGCAACCGCGGGTGCCCGACTCCGGTGCGTCCACCCTGGATTGCGTGTCCGAGCCCGTACCATGACCACCGTCCTGCGGGCGGCGCGGTGGGGTGACGTGATCGACGGCCAGGTTCGCTCACCCGCCGTCGTGGTGGTAGAGGGTGAGCGCATCGCCGCCATCAATCCCGAAGGCGGCGTGCCGGATTGGGCGACGGTCATCGACCTGGGCGACGTGACGCTGCTGCCGGGCCTGATGGATATGGAACTCAACCTGCTGATCGGCGGCCCCGGTGGGCCGGAGGGCTTGCCGTCGCCGATGCACGGTGTCCAGGACGATCCGGCCTATCGCACTTTGCGTGGTGCGGTCAATGCGCGCACCACCCTGGAGGCGGGTTTCACCACCGTGCGCAACCTGGGGCTGATGGTGAAGACCGGCGGCTACCTGCTCGACGTTGCGCTGCAGCGCGCCATCGACCAGGGCTGGCACGCCGGCCCCCGCATCTATCCCGCCGGCCACGCCGTCACCCCTTACGGCGGACACCTGGATCCGACGGTTTTCCAGCGGCTCGCGCCCGGCATCATGCCGCTGTCGGTGGCCGAGGGCATCGCCAACGGTGTCCCGGACGTGATCGCTTGTGTCCGTTACCAGATTCGCCACGGGGCGAAGCTGATCAAGGTGTCGGCCTCCGGCGGGGTCATGTCCCACAGCACGGCCCCGGGAGCCCAGCAGTACTCCGACGCCGAGTTCGCCGCGATCGCCGACGAAGCCCACCGGGCCGGCGTGCGGGTGGCGGCGCACGCCGTCGGCGACAGCGCGATCCAGGCGTGCATCCGGGCCGGCATCGATTGCATCGAACACGGATTCCTGGCCAGCGACGAGACCATCCAGATGATGGTCGACCACGGCACCTTCCTGGTCTCCACCACGTATCTGACCGAGGCGATGGCGGTCGACCGGATCGCACCGGAGCTGCGCAAGAAAGCCGAAGAGGTGTTCCCGCGGGCGAAAGCCATGCTGCCGAGGGCGATTGCCGCCGGAGTGCGGATCGCGTGCGGCACCGACGCGCCGGCGATTCCGCACGGCCACAACGCCAAGGAGCTGGGCGCGCTGGTGAAGCGCGGCATGACGCCGATGCAGGCGATCCGGGCGGCCACGGTCGTGGCCGCGGAGCTCATCGATGCCGACGAAGAACTGGGCCGACTGGCGCCCGGCTACCTCGCCGACATCATCGCCGTACCCGGCGATCCCGCGCAGGACATCGACGCCACACTCGACGTGCCGTTTGTCATGAAGGGCGGCGAGGTTTTCAAACAGGGAGGCAACCATGGAACTCACCGATAACATCCTGTGGTTGCTCAAGCAGGCTTTCTATTACTCGCTGACCACCATCAACGACGCGATGCGAGTGCACGGTGTCAGCACTGCCCAGATCGGCGTGTTGCGCCAACTCGCCAATGAGCCCGGCCTTTCCGGCGCCGAACTGGCCCGCCGCCTGTTGATCAGCCCGCAGGGGGTTCAGCTCGCGCTGACCGCGCTGGAGCGCCGCGGCCTGGTGGAAAGAAAGCGCGATCCCCAGCACGGCCGCATTCTGCAGGCCTACCTCACGGGGGAGGGCCGCAAAGTCGCCGCAACGGTCGTCAACGACGCGATCGCCGCTCACGAAGAGGTGTTCGGTGTCCTCAGCGAGCAGGAGCAGCAAACCCTGCGTGAACTGCTGGGCCGCGTGGTCGAAAAGGGCACCGGCCACGAGCTTTTCAACGACCGCGTGGAGAACTAGGGCCGATTCTCTAGTACTTGATATTAATCGCAAGTAGTTGATACTGTTCGAGAGATGCCAGAGCCCAGAGCGACCGCCGCGTCGGGGTCGCACGATAGCGACGGGGTCGTGACCGAGGAAGTGACCATAGAGCTGGACCGGCGCGCCACGACGGTGCCCTACAGTGCGGGCGATACCTTGCTGCAGACCGCCCGCATGGCGGGCTTGGCCGCGCCGTCCTCGTGCGAAACCGGTTCCTGCGCAACCTGCATGGCGCGGCTGACGCAGGGCAGCGCCCGAATGCTCAACAACGACGCACTCGATGACGACGAGGTGGACGACGGGTGGGTCCTGACCTGCCAGGCGTTGCCGACCAGCCGCACCGTACGCGTGGTCTACGAGTGAAGGGGAGAACAACCGCAATGGGGCGCAGTCGATGAGCCGGGTGGCCGTGGTGACGGGCGGCGCCTCGGGTATGGGCGAAGCCACCTGCCACGAATTGGGCCGGCGGGGACACAAGGTCGCGGTCCTGGACGTCAACGAGCAAGCGGCGCAGCGTGTCACCGAGGATCTGCGTGCCGAGGGTGTCACCGCGATCGGAGTGGGTGCCGATGTCACCGACCGGCCCGCGCTCGAGCAGGCATTCGCCAAGGTCCGCAGCGAGTTGGGCCCGGTCACCGTGCTGGTGACCAGCGCCGGGCTGTTCGGCTTTTCGGCCTTCGCCGACATCACCGCCGAATCGTGGGCGCGGATCATCGACGTCAATCTGACCGGGACGTTTCATTGCTGCCAACTTGCGCTCCCGGACATGGTCGATGCGAATTGGGGCAGGATCGTCATGATCTCGTCGTCAAGCGCTCAACGTGGCTCACCGTTCGCCGCCCATTACGCGGCGTCCAAAGGCGGTGTGATCACCCTGACCAAATCGCTTGCACGCGAATATGCCTCGCACGGGATCACCGTCAACAACATCCCGCCGTCGGGCATCGAAACGCCGATGCAGCATCAGGGGCAGGCGGCCGGTTACCTGCCGTCCAACGACCAGATCGCCGCCAACATCCCGCTGGGCTATCTGGGCACCGGGGCTGACGTCGCCGCTGCGGTGGGATTCCTGTGTTCGGAGGAAGCCAGATTCATCACCGGCCAGGTTTTGGGCGTCAACGGCGGAGCGGTGTTGTGACGTCGATCAGGAGGTTCAGATGACGCGATCGGGCAGGCCACCGGAGGGATCCTGGACCGAGCACTATCCCGAACTGGGCACCGGCCCGGTGTCATTCGGCGACTCCACGTCCCCGGAGTTCTACGAGCTCGAACGCGAAGCGATCTTCAAACGCGCCTGGCTGAACGTCGCCAGGGTCGAGGAGTTGCCCCGCGTCGGCAGCTACCTCACCAAAGAGCTCGAGGTGGTCCGGAGTTCGGTCATTCTGGTGAAAGCGCGAGACGAACGCATCCGCGCCTTCTACAACGTCTGTCGTCACCGGGGAAACAAGCTGGTGTGGAACGACTTTCCCGCCCAGGAAACCCGAGGCACCTGCCGGCAATTCACCTGCAAGTACCACGGGTGGCGTTACGACCTCGAGGGGGCGTTGACATTCGTGCAGCAGGAATCCGAATTCTTCGACCTCGACCCGTCCGACTACGGGCTGCGACCCGTGCACTGTGACGTCTGGAATGGGTTCGTCTTCATCAACTTCGACGCCCAACCCCGACAGAGCCTGCGCGAATTCCTCGGGCCTATGGTCACGGGTCTCGACGGGTACCCGTTCGAGAAATTGACCGAACGCTACGAGTGGGTGGCGCATAACAACAGCAACTGGAAGATCTTCGCCGACGCTTTTCAGGAGTACTACCACGTACCTTCGCTGCATCCGCAACAAGTGCCTCCCGACGTGCGCGACCCCAACGCCGGATTCACCTGTGGGCACTTCCAGCTCGACGGTCCGCACCGGCTGGTGTCGACCGCCGGGCGGCGGCGGTGGCTGCTGCCTCCCGAGTACATGTATCCGATCGAGCGGACCACCCAGAGCGGGCTGGTCGGCCCGTGGCGCACACCGGATATCGGTGCGCTACCGCCTGGCCTCAACCCGGGCGGCATCGAGCCATGGGGCATCAGCAATTTCCAGATCTTCCCCAACATCGAAATATTGATCTACGGCGGCTGGTATCTGCTCTACCGGTATTGGCCCACCTCACACAACACGCATCGCTTCGAGGCCTATACCTACTTCCACCCGGCCCGCAGCGTGCGCGAACGCATCGAACACGAAGTGGCGTCGGTGGTGCTCAAGGAGTTTGCGCTGCAGGACGCGGGGATGCTCGGTGGCACGCAGGCCGCACTGGAATACGGAATCGTCGATGCGTTTCCACTCAGCGACCAAGAAATCCTGGTACGCCACCTGCACAAGGTCGTCACCGACTGGGTCGACGCGTACCAGCGCGAATCTGCTTCGGCGCCGGCAGGAGTGTGAACCCGTGTCAGACGCCATGCTGCCCAGCGCCTTCGCCGAATTGGAGAAGTACGCCCAACAGTGGTGCCTGGCAACCGAAACCGAACGCTGGAACGCCCGAATCGCCAGCACGATGCCCGAGATGCGCGAGTTCTACGACGCGTTCTTCCCACGGCTTGAAGAGGCCATCGAATACTGCGACAAGTTCCCGCTCGACAACCTGCCCGACGATGCGCTCAACCTGCTGCACATGATCTATTCGTTGATCATGGTCGCGATGGCGGTGGAGATCATGCATCAGCCCGCGCCCGTCAGTGCCGCCGACGCGGTCATGATCCGCACCGTCGAGCCGTCGCCCTAACGGCAAGGCATTGATCAGGAAGGACAGGCCATGAGTCTGCTCACCATCAACAAGCTCACCGCGTCCGTCGGCGCGGAGGTCAGCGGCCTCGATCCGGGCCGCCTGGCTTCCGACGACCCGGTCGGTGAGGCGGTCTTGGATGCGTTGGAGGACAACGGAGTCCTGGTCTTCCGCGGTTTGCAGCTCGATCCAGAGGCCCAGGTCAGGTTCTGTCGTCTACTGGGCGAGGTCGATCACTCCGCCGACGGCCATCACCCGGTCGCCGGCATCTATCCCATCTCACTGAACCCGGCCAAGAACTCCTCGGCGGAAATCTTGAAGGCCACGTTCGATTGGCACATCGATGGATGCACGCCGCTCGACGACGAGTGCCCGCAGAAGGCCACCGTCCTGTCGGCGGTGCAGGTGGCCGAGTGGGGTGGCGAAACCGAATTCGCCAACTCCTATGCCGCCTACGACGAACTGACCGAAGAAGACAAGGATCGCTTCGGGTCGCTTCGCGTCGTGCACTCGCTGGAGGCCTCTCAGCGGCGCGCCCATCCTGACGCCTCGCCAGAACAGGTGGCCCGCTGGCGATCCCGGCGCACCCATGAACACCCGCTGGTGTGGACGCACCGCAGCGGCCGCAGATCGCTGGTGCTGGGCGCGTCGGCCGACTACGTGGTGGGCATGGATCTCGACGAGGGCCGAGCGCTGCTTGAGGAGCTGCTCGAGCGCGCCACTAGAACGAACCAGGTGTACAGCCACCACTGGTCGGTGGGCGACACCGTCATCTGGGACAACCGGGGAGTGCTCCACCGCGCGGCCCCCTACGACCCCACCTCGCAACGCGAGATGCTGCGCACGACCGTGCTCGGTGACGAACCGATTCGATAAATCGGTCCGCCGGTTGCCTCGTTGTGGCACGGTTGGCATGTGTTGAGAAAAGCGCTGACCGCCGCAGCAACCGTACTGGGCGGCGCCGGAACCGTTCTTGCGCCGCAGGCGTTCACGCCGTTGGCCGCCGCCGATCAGGACAACTACGTGGCTTTCCTGTCCCCGTCACGCAACATCAGCTGCGAGATCGACTACCAGCGTCGCGGTCTACCCGACGAAACGTTCTGTTTCACCTTGTCGCCACCGGCGTCCGTACGGATGGACACCGGTGGGGGCCTGTCCCGCTGCGCGGGGGAGAGCTGTCTGGCGAATCCGGCGGAGGGCACTCCGATCCTCGGTTACGGGCAGACGATGGGAGCCGGCCCGTTCACATGCCGGTCGGAGACCGGCGGGGTGACATGTACCGTCGTTTCGGGTCGCGGCTTCACCATCTCGAGCTCGGGGATCACACCGGTCGGCTGACCATTCCAGAGTCCGGTCCTCTCAGCCGCCCCGGGCCTCGATCATCGCCGAGCGATTGACCTTGGTCGCCGCGGTGCGGGGAATCGCGTCGACGAACTCGATGGTCTTGGGGGCCTTGTAGTGGGCGAGCCGGGTCTTCGCATACTCGATCACCTGCTCTTCGGTGAGCGCCGCACCGCCGGCGAGCTGCACCACCGCGTGCACCCGGCGTCCCCATTGCGGGTCGGCAAGGCCGATGACGACGACGTCGGCGATGTCGGGATGTCCCGCTAAAGCCGACTCGACTTCCGCCGGAAAGACATTCGCGCCGCCGGTGACGATCATGTCGACTCGGCGGTCGACGATGTAGAGGTAGCCGTCCTCGTCCAGGTAGCCGATGTCGCCGGCGGAGCGGAAGCCGTCTTCGGTGGACGGTAGCGGCGCCGCGCCGCCCACATAGCGCGATCCCGCGCTCATCGGTGCGCGCAGGTAGATCTCGCCGTGTTCACCGGGGCCAAGCTGTTTCGTTCCGGCGTCGAGAATCCGGATTTCGGTATCCCGGAAGCCGCGGCCGACACTGCCCGGGTGGGCGAGCCACTCGTCGCCGCGCAAGGCCGTGAGCCCAAGGTTTTCGGTCATGCCGTATGCCGACACGATCTGCTGCGGGCTCAGCAGTTCGAACCAGGTATGCATGAGCGACGGCGGCATCACGGCGGCGCCCTGCAGGATGAACACGATGCTGGACAGGTCCCGCTCCCGGACTTCCGGCCGGGCCGCGATGCGCGCCAGCATCGTCGGCGTGGCGGTGAAGTTGGTGACCTTGAAGCGTTCGATCACATCGAGAACCAGTGCGGCATCGAACTTTTCCAGCACCACCAAACGGTCGCCGGCCAGCAGGAAGAAGAAGGTGGCGAAGCCGTTGGTGTGATACATCGGCGCGGGCACCATGATGGTCTGTGGCTGAGCGACCGGCGTCCAGTTCGACAGGAACGGCTCGCCGTGCTGGGGGGTCCAGAGCGACGGCGCCAGGCTGAGGATCACTTTCGGTACCCCGGTCGAACCGCTACTGCAGATTCCGTTGACATTGGGGGACACCGCCTCGGGCAGCGCGCCGGCGGATTCGCCCGCCGCCTGCGCCTCGAGGCGCCACCGACTCACCTCGTCCACGACGACCGCGGGGTTGATCACCTCGCGGACTCTGTCTCGCTCCCACTCGGGCAGGTCCCAGTGCATGGGGATGGGAACGGCGCCGATCTTCCAGCACCCCAGGGTGGCCAGCACCAGGTGAATCGAGTTCGGGATCGCCAGCGCGACAAGGGAACCCGTCTCCGCGCCGTAGGCGGCCAGTGCGCGGCCCCACTGATTGGCGCGGGCGTCGAGTTCACCGAAGCTCAGCGACTGCGCGGTGCCGTCGAGGGCGACGACCGTCACCCCGATGTCGTCACGACGCTGTTCGGCGAGCTGTTGAAGTTTGGTTCCGAAGGGGATTCCGTCCGCTAGCGGGTTGGCCGCCACCTCGGCCGCCGCAGGCTTAGTCACGAGCGCCGCTCCTCCTCATCGCTTCGTCCCCCGCAAGCGGGCGGTGCCCCCACTGCATCGTCGCCGGCGCGCTCACGCCGATACCGGCCCGCTGAACAGTGTCTCGAAGGAGCCGTCCGGGATGCCCGGGATGAGGCGCAACGCGAGCGCCTCGGCGCTCAGCGGCAGACGGATCAGCGGCTGGGTATGCCGGTCGAGCACGCTGACATCGGACTCATCGCAGAAGCCCAGCGCGCCGAGCAGTTGGTGCGAGGTGCGTAGCACTTGGCGCGCGGCGTCGGACGCCTTGAGCCGAAGGACAAGCGCGTCCGCCGAACGGACCTCTGTTGGTAGCGATTCCGGACGGCAGATGGTGAATTTCGCCAACTCGTGCAGTCCGCGCACCGCGACCGCGGCCTCCGCCACGGCGAACCGGACGGCCTGAAAGTCCGCCAGTGGCTTACCGAACTGAATGCGGGCACGCACATGATCGGTGACGATCTGCAGCGCCTGCTGCACCGATCCCAGAATCCGCCATGATCCCAGCACGAGATGAAGGTTAACGTCGCCGGCCGGAACAGTTCCATCGGGCTCACCGAGGGAAGCGGGCACCAGGAACGGGCCGAGCTTGGCGTTGGTCCGCGAAGCCGGCCGCGGGTGGTATCGGGTGCCGTCGAGGTCGGCGGCGATCCAGTCACCGGGCAGGTCGCCATGGTCGATGCGCGGCGCAGCGGGGTCGACCAGGGCAAGGCGGGCGCCGTCGATCGCCAGTAACTCTTCGACGAGGGGATAGGGCAACGCGGTAGCGCCGGCGGCGCGGCACAGCACGGCCGCGGCGAGCAGGTCGTCGGGCGCCGATCGGACATCGAGCTCGAACGCGCCGACCTCGGCCAGGGCCGTGCGCGCCGCGTCGCGGATGCCATCGTCGGTTTCGGCGCGCAACGCTGCCTGCGGCCCGCCCAGTCGGCCCAGCCGCTTGGCCGCGACCGCAGCGAAGTCGCTGATGTCTTGTGGCAGATCAGTTTTCACCGGTGTTCTCCCAACACGTCCCTGGCCACCAACATCTTCTGCACTTCGATGGTGCCCGATGCCACGGTGGCGGCCTGCGCGTAACGCCAATGGTCTTCGATCGCCCCGTGCAGCGCAGCGCCGGCACCGCTGTCCAGCGCGACCGGGCCCAACACGTCGAAAAGTAGCTCGGCGACCTGCTGGTCGCACGTCGTGGTGGCGATGCGGGCCGCACTGGCCGCCGCGCCCGCCGCCGGGTCATCTTGCAGCGACACGGCTCGATAGGCCAGCAGCCGGGCGACCCGTAGATCGACGAGCGCCCGCACCCACCGCGAGCGAAGCGATTCGGGAAGCGCGCCCCAATCGTCGCCGAGCAGGGTGCTCATCCGGTCGAGCAAAGATTCGCAGCGCGCGTAGCGGGCGATGCCCACACGCTCGAATGCCAGCGCCTCGCGCATGACCCGCCAGCCGTCGCCGACCTCGCCGAGAACATCATCGGGGAACGCCTGCACGTCGTCGAGGAACATCTCGTTGAGGTGATGCGGCCCCAGCATCGACCCGATAGGCCGGACCGTGAAGCCGGGCCGATCCATCGGAATCAGAAAAAGCGTGAGCCGCTTGGGCTTTGGGGCCTCGGGATCGGTGCAGGCCGCCAGCACACACCAGGACGCCATCAACGCATACGACGTCCACACCTTCTGTCCGGTGATGCGCCAGCCGTCGCCGTCCCGCACGGCGCGGGTACGCAACGAGGCAAGGTCGGTACCGGCCTCCGGCTCGGAAAAACCCTGACACCAGATCACGTCGCCGGCGGCGATGGCGGCCAGGTGCCTGGCCTTCTGTTGGGCGGTTCCGTAGCGCATCAGTGCCGGGCCCACCCAATTGATCCCCATGTATTGGGGACCGCGGGGCTCGTGCTGGGCCCACATCTCCTCGCGCAGCACCGTCTGCTGCCACACCGAACCACCGCCGCCGCCATGCTCTTTCGGCCACGCCAGCGCCAGCAGGCCTTCGGCGGCCAGCAATTTGCAGAACGTCTCGGTGGTGGCGAGATCTTGCGGGTTCTCGGTACAGGCGCCCAGGAAGTCGGCGGGGATGTGGTTGGATACCAACTCCCGCAGGTGGTTTCGCAGTTCTGCGGCGTCGTCGCCGAGGTCGTAATCCATCGTCGTCATCCCTTCGGCAGCCCGAGCAGCCGCTCGGCGATGATGTTGCGCTGGACCTCCGACGTTCCGCCGTAGATGGTCGCGGCCAGCGCGTCCTGGCGTTCGAAGATCAGATCCGAGTCGCTGAGCGACTCTGTTCCTTGGGCAACGGCAGCAAGCTCCCAAACCCGTTGCAACGTAATCGATCCCAGCAGCTTCATGGTGTCTGCTTCGGGGCTCGGTCGGCCCGCCAATTCGTTGCCCAGGGCGCGGTATCCGGTGGCCCGCAACGCTTCGGCATCGGCCAGCAGGGAACCGAGCTCGGTGCAGATATCCGCGGTCGGCTGTGCCCTGCGTACCGATTCGAGTCCACGCTTGATCTCGACCCAGTTCATGATCCAGATCATCTGGCGTTCGTGGTGCAACGACGACAGCGCAACGTTCCACCCACCGTGGAGCGGGCCCAGCAGGTTTTCCATCGGAACTTCGACATCGTCGAGGAAGACCTCGCAGAATGTCTCGTCGGAAATCGACGCCATCCGGATGGGCTCGATGCGCACCCCCGGCGAATGCAGGTCCAGGATCAGGCAGGAAATGCCCCGATGTTTCGGTGCCTCCGGATCGGTGCGGGCATACAGGGTGCACCACCGCGACTCGTGGGCTTGGGTGGTCCAGATCTTGTGGCCGTTGACCCGAAACACTTCTCCGTCGCGTTCGGCGCGCGTGCGCAGGCCGGCGAAATCGGATCCGGCTTCCGGTTCCGACATGCCCAGCGCCCACCATTCGTCACCGCGCAGCAGGGGAGCCAGCAGGCGGTCGATCTGGGCGGCGGTGCCGAACTGACGGATGCCGGGTGCGGCCACATTGGGGCCCGCGATGTTGGGCAGCTTGGGCGCGGACCGCAGCGCCGCCTCGAGCCGGACCTCCATCGCATCGCGCAGACCCAGCGATCGGCCGCCGTGTTCGCGCGGCCAGGTCGGCTGTATCCATCCGGCCTCGAAGGCCGCTCGCTGGTAATCGCGCCGCAGCTTCAGGTCCCAGCGGTACTCGCGATAATTCTCGTAATAGTCCTTCGGCAGAAACTCCCTTAACCAGGCGCCGAATTCGTCGATGACCGCGGTCATGCCGCGCCTCCCGCGAAACGGCGGCCCACCTCGTGATAGAGCACGCGGCTGTCGCCCAGCATCGCGGCGGCCTGCCAGGCGTGGCGGACATAGAGGTGGGCGTCGTGCTCCCAGGTCTGCCCGAGCGCTCCGTGCACTTGGACCGCGGTTCTCGCACAATTGGCGGCCGCATCGCCGGCCGCCGCCTTGGCGAGCGCCGCAGTGGTCCAGGCGTCCGCGGGCGTGGTGGCCGGATCGCCGAGCCGGGCGGCTGCGGCGTAGGTGAGGCTGCGGGCGCGCTCCAGCCCGACGTAGTTGTCGGCGAGCGCATGCTTGATCCCCTGGAACGCGCCGATCGGGGTGCCGAACTGACGACGCGTCTTGGCATGCTCCACGGCGCGGTGCAAGGCTGCGCTCGCCGTGCCTACCAGGTCGGCTGCCGCGGCCACCAACGGCGCCGTCAACGCGCTTTCGATATCGACGGGCGCGGTTGCCAACGGCTCGGCGTCGACCTCGACCTCTGCCAGCGGCTGCGCGGGATCCGTCGATTCGCCCCCGATCACGGTCACCCCGTCGCCGCAGCGCGCGACCGCCACCACCGTGTCATCAGGGCCGCTGTCGGCGCGCGCTAGCGTGACGAGCAGCTCGGAGCGGGTCAGGTTGGGGACCGCGACCGCGCGTCCGCGCAGGCGTCCGCCGCGCAGGGTCATCGGCACCCCGGGCAGCCGAGATCCCCTGGCGTGCACGGCCAGGGTGGCGACGGCGCCGCCGGCGATGTCGTCGAGAATCGCCTCGAGACCTGTGCCCCGGAGCGCACCGGCGGCCAGGCCGACACTGCTCAACAGCGGGATCGGCGCGATGGCGGCACCGCATTCCTCGAGCACTACTGCGAGCTCCACCGGTCCGTAGTCGCCGGCCCCGGGCGCGGCCAGTTCCGTCCAACCGAGATCGACCACCGTCTTCCACAGCGTGCGCCACCGCTCCGGATCCGTCATCGCCTGGCGGGCGGCGTCGGGCGGGCACTCGGTGCGTAGGACGTCGCGCACCGTGTCGCGCAGCGACAACTGCTCCGAATTCAGTCCGACATCCATAAGACCCCTAACATAATAAAAATAGTAAACTAGCGGCCCTGTCGCAATCGCACAGGAACAAACGCATAGGTGGGTGCATGGTCGAGTGGTATTTGTTCCTGCCGCAGGTGCGGCTGTCGGCGACGGACATCGTGGGGCGGGCACGCCACGCCGAGGCCAGTGGCTTCGACGGCATGGCGTTCATCGATCACCTCGAGGCGCCCGGTCTGCCCGATGAAAGCATTTGGGAGGCAATGGGCATTGCGAGTTGGGTGGCGGCCAAGACCGAGCGGCTGCGCATCGGTCATCTGGTGCTTTGTGATGCCTTCCGCCACCCCGCCGTGCTGGCCAAACAAGCCGTCACCCTGTCGGATGCATCGGAGGGCAGGTTCGACCTGGGCCTCGGGGCGGGGTCCTGGCCCGCGGAGTTCACCAGATTCGATGTCGGCCTGCAGGACGCGGTCGCCCGGGTCGAGCAGCTGGATCGGCACCTGGCGCTGCTGCGGCAGTACTGGGGTGACCATCCGGGCGCCGGCTCGGCTGCGCAAGCCCCGCCGAGGTCTCATCCGATACCGCTGGTCCTCGGCGGCACGGGCCGCCGGATGATGGAACTCGTTCGCAGATACGCGGATTGGTGGAACCTGCCGGCGAACCACCTCGACAAGTTGCCCACGCTGGCCCCGGCGGCCGGCACGGCCCGGCTCTCCGTTCAGCAGATGGTGGGGTTCGTGCGATCGGGTACCGACCCCGACACGGTGCGCGAGGTCAGCACGCGGCGATTCGGCAACCTGGGCGCAGGGCTGGTGTGTGGCGATGCCGACGAGCTCATCGGCCACTTCACCGGGCTGGCGTCCCAGCGCGTCGAGCGGTTCTACGTGTGGTTCGCCGATTTCGCCGTACCCGATTCCCTGCACGAGTTCGGCGAAACGGTGATCAAAGCGTTCCCGGCGCCGTAGCCGTCAACCCCGTTGCTCTGCGCGCCGCCGCGCTTCCGTGGGGACGACCGGCGGCCGCGCGAACGGTCCGCGCTGGACCGCGCTGAGCCGGATCTCCGGCAGGTCGACCGACGGGTCGACGGTGTCCAGCCAGGCCACCGCGTCCGCCACATCCGAGACCTGGATGGCGTACATCTCGAAGGGAACGTCCTGAAGCATCTCGGTTTCCACCGGGCCCGGGGTGACGATGTGGACGCTGATGCCGTCACGGTCGACTTCCAGCGCCAAGGCCCGGGCGAAGGCGTTCATCCCGGCTTTGGACGCCGAGTAGGCGGTTCGCGCCATCATCGGTTCGTGCGCCGCCGACGACGAGATGAACACGAACCGCGAACCCGCGCGCATCCGGGGCAGGGCGGCGGCGGTCACCACGAAGCACGAATCCAGATTGGCCGAGATGATGGTCCGCCACTGCTCGAACGTCTGCTTGCGCGCGTACGTTCCACCCAGCGTGCCGGCGGCGTGGACGACGAGGTCGATTGTCTCCAATGTGCTTGTCGCAGCGGCGAATCCGTCTGGATCCGAGGCATCGGCCACGATGTGGCGCGCGCCGATCTCCTCGGCGGCCGCGCGCAACGGGGCCTCGCGACGCGCCGCCAGCACCACGTCGTAACCCAGCTCGGCCAACTTGCGACCGCACCCTTTGCCGATCCCGCCGCTGCCGCCGGTGACCAATGCGGTTCTCACGGGCTGCCTCTCAGGTTTGGCGGAAATCCCGCGTCCGCGACAATGCCTGCGGCGACAGCGCGTGAATTCGTTGATCGTGCCGACCGGAGAGCACGTAGGTCTGGGTGTCGGCGAGATGGCGGCCCGCGATGCGGCGCGCCCGATCGACGTCGCCTTCCGCGATGGTCTCGGTCAGCTTGACGTGCGTGCTGAGCACCGCGCGGCGCTGGGCCAGCGAGGGGTAGGTGCCGCGCGCCGCGCTCTCGTCCGCCCACTGTTGTTCGTGGCTGGTCCAGAGCGTCTCCAAGCTGCCGACCACCGCGATGATGGTGTGGTTTCCACAACCGCGGACCACGAGATCGTGGAATTCACGGCCGATTTCGGTGAACAACCCGCCGTCTTCGATGTTCTCGGCCATGGAGTCGTTGACCCGGTTCAGCTCTGGGACCAAGGTGTCCGCCCGGTCCGGCCGGCGGGCGGCCAGCGCGGCGCACGCGGGCTCGAGTTCCTGCAAGGCCATGCCGAGGTCGGCGACCGCTACGGACTCGCTCTGCAGTAACAGCCCGAGCATGTACGCGGCGCTGGTCTTCGCCGGGGCGTGCACAACGGCGCCACCACGGTTCCCCCGTCGCACCGAAACCAGGCCCTCGGTTTCCAGAATCCGCAGCGCTTCGCGCAGCGAAACCAGACTCACGTTGAACTGCTCGACGAGCACCTCTTGACGCGGCAAGAGATCGCCGTCGGCGAGGTCACCGTTGATGATCTGGCGGCGCAACTCGTCGGCTACGATTTCTGCGATCCGCGGTGCCGATAATCGGCGACGGGCGTCGCTCCCAATTCCCAAGGCGGTCATCCGATCCTCGATGCATAGCAACTCGCTGGCTTAGCTATTTTAGCAGTAATGGTATAAATAGCTTCTTCGATCGCGTGTCGATCGGGAGGGGCGGGTGTAAGTGAGCGAGCGGTCCGACAGCCGGCCCACACCGCTGCACGACCTGCGTGTCGTCGAGATCAGTGACCGGATTGCCGGCAGTTACTGCGGGAAGCTGCTGGTCGATGCCGGGGCGCAGGTGTGCAAAATTGAACCGCCGCAAGGCGATTGGCTCCGCCGGTATTCCGCGACCGGATCTTCGGTGCCGGACGGCGAGAGCTCGCCGTTCTTCGCCTACCTCAATGCCGGCAAGCGCAGCATGACTTACCCGCCCGACGCCGGGCGCTTCTCCGCCGAACTGTCCGCCGCGGACGTGGTGGTGGTCAGTGCCGGCCGGGGGCAGGCCGCGGCGTTGGGCGTTGATCCGCAGCGGCTGCTGGCAGACTGTCCGCGCGCAATCATCGTCACGATCTCCGACTTCGGCTGGACCGGACCGTACGCCGAGCGTGCAGCCAGCGAATTCACCCTGCAGGCGTGGGCGGGCTCGCCCGGCTTCCGCGGCGATCCGGCGGGGCCGCCCATCTCGATCGGTGGCGACCTCGGGGAGTACATGGGCGGCGTCTACGCCGCGTTCGGCGTTTTGGCCGTGCGCCGCCGCGTCGAGCGCGGTGGCCCTGGTGAGCACCTCGATCTGTCCATGCTCGAGGCGTTGACCGCAATGCAGAGCAGCGAATGGCTGCACTCCCAGCTGCTGCGGGTGCCCCCGATCCGCCGCACGCTCGAAGTGCCATCGATCGAGCCCGCCAAGGACGGCTACGTCGGGATCACCATGGTCACCGGCCAGCAATGGCTCGACTTCGTTGCCATGGTCGAATGCCCGCAGCTCGAGGAGATCGAACAGCTCCGCTTCCAGATCGGCAGGTGGGCCTATCGTGACCTGATCCGCGAACAGGTCGGCCCATGGCTGGCCGAACGCACCGTCGAGGAAATCGTGGAGCTCGGCCAACTGTTCCGGCTGCCCATCGCGGCGCTGGGCAACGGTTCGACGATCCGGGAGATGGAATACGTGACCGAGCGTGGGGCATTCGTCCGCACCCCCGCCGGCTTCCATCAGCCCCGGCCACCCTGGTTGATGTCAGCGTGCGCGCCCGCCCCGCCGCGGGCCGCCCCAGCGCTCGGCGAGGCCAATGACGAGACCGTCTGGCCCCGAAGCGAATCCGCGGCGGCCGCAACGCCGGCCGGGCTGCCGCTGGCGGGTGTGCGCATCGTCGACCTGACCGCGTTCTGGGCCGGTCCTGCGGCCACCCACCTGCTTGCCGCGTTCGGCGCCGACGTCATCAAGGTGGAGTCGATACAGCGACCCGACGGCATTCGATACTCGGGCGGCATGCGCACCGATGTCGACGATTGGTGGGAATACGGCTGGGTCTTCCACGCCATGAACACCAACAAGCGTTCCGTCACACTGGATTTGGGCTCCGAAGACGGGCGCCGCCTATTCACCGAGCTGGCCGCCGGCGCCGACGTGGTGATCGAGAACTTCTCGCCGCGCGTGATGGACCAGTTCGGCCTGACGGCCGATGCGCTGCTGAACGTCAACCCCAAGCTCGTCGTCGCCCGGATGCCCGCGTTCGGGCTGGACGGACCGTGGCGAGACCGCGTCGGATTCGCCCCCACCATGGAGCAGATCGCCGGCCTGGCCTGGGTGACCGGGCTGCCCGAGACTCCGCCGGTCACACCGCGCGGCGCTTGCGATCCGCTGGCCGGTGTGCACGCCGCGTTCGCCGTGCTGGCCGCGCTGAATTTCGCCGAACGCACCGGGTCGGGGCAGCAACTCGAGCTGCCGATGCTCGAAACGGTGCTGAACGCCACCGCGATACAGGCGATCGAATCCGAGGTCTTCGGGATAACCCTGACCCGGCGGGGCAACCGCGGTCACGGCGACTCGATCCAAAACATCTACCGGTGTGCGGGTGACGACGACTGGATCGCGGTCACCGTGCGCGACGACCGGCACTGGCGTGCCCTGGTCGAGGTGATGGATCGACCGGCGTGGTGCGACGAGGAGCTGGCCACCGCCGCCGGGCGGCGCCAGCGGGCCGACGACGTCGATCGCCGGCTGGCGGATTGGTTCGCCCGCCAACCCCTCGACTCGACGGTGGAGCGGTTGGCCGCCGCCGGCATCCCCGCCGCGCCGGTGGTGTCGCCGTCGTTGGTCATCGAGAATCCCCAACTGCGCCATCGGGGATTCTTGGAGACCCTGGACCACCCCAGCACCGGCGCCGGTCTCTATCCGTGCCCGCCGTTCGCCCAGTTGACCGGCCAGGACAGGTGGCTGCTGCGGCCACCGCCGCGGCTGGGCGAGCACAATGAAGAGATACTGCGCGAGCGGTGCGGGCTGACCGGCGAAGAACTGACACGCCTCGCAACCAGCGGGGTGATCGGGACCCGACCCAAGGGGCTGTGAGAAGTGGAGGGCATCTGATGCGGGTGACAGTCGACGAAAACCTTTGTGAGGCCAACGGCTTCTGCGAATCGCTGGCACCGGAAGTCTTCGAGCTGGGGGACGAGGACGTGGTGCAGATCGCGGACGGGCCCGTGCCGCCGCGGCTGGAGATCGATGTGCGCGCCGCGGTGGACCAGTGCCCCAAGGCCGCGCTGCGGCTGACCGACTGAGGGATCAGCGCCTGACGACGGCGAGCACCGGGACGGCGCGAGTAAGAAGTCGGGCAATCATCATGCGCGTTCGCCCAGCGAGATCGACATTTCGTCGTAGATCGACATGTTCGTGGTCAGGTTCGGATAAGCCACTTTCGCCGGGCCGAGCGCGATGTTGTCGCAACGCAACAACAGCTCGTCGAACACGGCGCGCAGTTCCGCGCGCGCCAGCATGGCGCCCAGGCAGTGATGCGGCCCGCCGCCACCGAAGGCCACCTGCGGGTTCGGCTGACGACCGATGTCGAAGGTGAACGGAGATTCGAAGACCTCCTCATCGCGGTTGGCCGAACGCAGCATCGACACCACCCGCTCGCCCTTCGCGATGCGCTGGCCGTCCATCTCGACGTCGACCTTCGCGGTGCGCGTCCAGTACGCGACCGGTGACGCCCAGCGCAACACTTCCTCGATGGCGCTGGGCCGCAGCGCTTCCTGCTCGCGATAGCGCTCGATCTGCTCCGGGTTCGCCACGAATGCCTGCAGCCCGATGGCCAGCGCATTCTTGGTGGTGTCGCTGCCGGCGAACGCCAGCACGAAGAAGAAAAATTCGAGTTCGTGAGGTGGCAAGCTGAAGTGATCACCGTCTTCGCCGGTGATCACCGCGGTCGCCAACGTGCTCCAGATGTCGTCGGTGGGATTGCGTCGTTTCTCCGCGGTGAGGTCCATTGCGTACCCGAAGATGTTGGCGTAGAGGTCGGTTTCGTCCTGCCGGCTCAGCTGCACCTCCGGTGAGTTGGCCTTCAATATGCGGTCCAGGCCGTCGAAGATTCGGGACCGGTCGTCCTCCGGTATGCCGATGATGTCGCCGATGACCGTCATCGGCAGGGCATCGGCCACGTCCTCGATCCAATCGCCGCCGCCCTCGGCGAGCAGGCGGTCGATCATGCGCGCGGCCCTCGCCCGGATGCCGTCCTCGAGCTTGGCGATCGCCCGCGGATTGAACGCGTTCGAGATCAGCTTGCGGCGCTTGTTCAGCCCGGGCGGGTCCATGTTGATGATGGTGGGGTACGACGAGAACATCCCGACCGGCTGGATGAGCGGGCCGTCGACCGCGGTGAAGGACTCGACATCGCGATGCAGCCGGACCGCGTGCCGGTGCTTGGTGGCCACCCAGAACTGGCGCTGGACCGTCTTGGCTACGCCCGGGGTCAGGTCGTGACGGAAAAGTGGCCGGTTGCGGCGCAACTCCGTGAACAATTCGTCGGGAAACCCGTTGCGCCACAGGGCGAAACCGGAAAGGTCCACTGCCGCAGCCGTCATCTGAAACTCCGCTCTGCCCGGGCGCATCTGGTGCCGCGTTGACGTTCAATGCTTAAAATAGTAAAAATAGACCTTGTCGTCGAACCGCGGTGAGTGAAGGGCGGCCAAGTTGCGCTCGGCTCGCCTTGGTCTTGGCGGGATATGGAGAGTTTGTGACGCACACAATTTCTGACCCGGTGTCGGATTCGGCCGGGGATCCATCGGAACGCGAGTTCGGGCAGTCGGGCATTGCGCTGTCGACGTATCGGTTCCCGACGGGCTGGTTCATCGTCGCCTTCGGCTCGGACCTGGCCGCCGGTCAGGTCAAGCGCGCTCACTACTTCGGTGAGGAACTCGTCATCTTCCGCACCGAGTCCGGCGAGGTGCACGTGATGGACGCCTACTGCCAGCACCTCGGCGCCAACCTCGGCGTCGGCGGCACCGTAGAGGGCGAGAACATCGTCTGTCCGTGGCATGGCTGGCGCTGGCGTGGCGACGGCAGCAACGCGCTGATCCCGTACAGCAAGATCGGGTGCAAGAACAACGTCCGCATCCGCACGTACCCGAGCATGGAGTGGTACGGCTTCGTGCTGGTGTGGCACGAGCGGCACGGGCGGGCGCCGTACTGGCAACCCCCGGTGCTGCCCGAGCTGGAAACGAACGAGTACTACCCACTGCACCCGCACACGCAGATGATCAACCGGGTCAAGGTGCACCCGCAGATGATCATCGAGAACGCCGCGGACCCGTATCACGTGCAATACGTGCACAAGGCAGCCAATCCGGCCACCACCGCGGCGTTCGAGGTGTCCGGTTACCACTTGCACGCGACCGTCAACGCCCATTTCGGTGGCGGCCGTGCGTCGACCTGGCTGACCCCCAATGGGCCGGTCGACGCCAAGATCATCTATGACAACTACTCGCTGGGGCTGGGGGTCGTCCGCTTCCCCAGCGAGCTGGTGGCCACGGTTCAGGTGACCGGGCAGACGCCGGTCGACGAGGACTACACCGATTACTTCTACACGCAGGCGTCCGTCCGCGAGCCCGGCGACACCGGTGACGCGCCGACCGGTCGCGCGGCCAAGTTCCTGGCGCTGCAGCAAGAGGTCATCAAACAGGACTTCTTCACGTGGGAGAACATGAAGTACCTGGAGAAGCCGAACCTGGCTCCCGAAGAGGCGCACGACTATGCCGCCCTTCGCCGCTGGGCGCACCGCTTTTACCCGGGCACGCAGCCGTCGCCGTCCGACTTCGGGTACACGGCCGACGGTGAGCCCGACCCGGCGGCCGCGAAAGCCTGAGCGAAAGCCCCTGGAAGCCCCATGAGTCCCGACCGGAGCGGACCTCTCGGGCCCGCCGATTTCGGCGTCGAAAGTTTCACGGTCCCGGCCGTGCTCGATCGGCGGGCCGGGCAGTGTCCCGACCGGGTGATGATGTCGATCGCCGGCGTTGACGTGACCTTCGAGCAGATGCGGCAGCGCTCCTGCGCCGCCGCGAACATGCTCACGGAGTTGGGTGTCGGCCGCGGCGATTGCGTGGCGTTGTTCACCGGAACCTGCCCGGAATGGGTCTACTTCTGGTTGGGAGCGGCGCGTATCGGCGCGGTGAGCGCCGCCGTCAATGCCGCGAACAAAGGGGATTTTCTGCTGCACGCCCTGCGGCTGTCGCAGGCCAAGGTGATTCTGACCGACGCCGAGCGCCGGCCCCGGGTGGACGAGGTTGCCGGGGCGTTGGAGGTCGCGCCGACCGTTGTGCTGCAAGGTGATTCAGTTGACGTGGAGTTGAGCCGAGGCGGCGCCCGTGCGGTCGCAGACGTCGACGCGGCGGCGGACGACGTGGGCTGTCTCTTCTACACGTCGGGCACCACCGGGTCGTCGAAGGCGGTTGCCACGACCTGGCCTTACCTGTTCACGGTGGCCGCGACGGTCGCCTCGGCCTGGGAATTGCGCGCGGGGGAGGTGCTGTGGACGGCGATGCCGCTGTTTCACTTGAGCGCGGCCCCCAGCGTGCTCGCCCCGATGCTGCTCGGCGCGACGACTGTGCTGGCGCAAGCGTTTCACCCCGCCGAGGTGTGGGACGACATACGCGCCCGCGGTGCCGTCGGCTTCGCCGGCGCCGGCGCGATGGTGTCGATGTTGCATAACCTGCCCGCGGATCCGCGTGACGCCCAGTTGCCGCTGCGGTTCATCTCGGCGGCTCCGATCGACGCCAAGGCTTATCGCGACATCGAAAAGCGTTACGGCTGCCGCATCGTCACGATGTACGGGATGACCGAGGCGTTTCCGATCGCCGTCAAGGCCCTGGCCGACGACGGGGTGCCCGGAACATCGGGCCGGCCCAATCCGAATTTCGACGTGCGGATCTTCGACGCGGGCGGTGACCCGGTGCCCGCCGGCGCGGCCGGGGAAATCGCCTGTCGGGCCCGGTACCCGCACGTGATGAGCGAAGGCTATGTCGCGCAAGGCATGCGGGTCATTCCACACCCGGAATGGTTTCGCACCGGCGATGTCGGCCGGCTCGACGCGGAGGGAAACCTGACATACGTCGACCGCACGAAAGATTCGCTTCGCCGGCGCGGTGAAAACGTTTCCTCGATCGAGGTGGAAACCGTGGTCACGAGCCATCCCGCCGTGGCGGAAGCCGCCGCGGTCGGGGTGCCCAGCGCGTTGGGCGAAGACGACATCCTGGTGATCGTGACGTTGCGACCCGGAGCCACAGTGGATTACGCCGAGCTGCTCGATTTCTGCTCGGCGCGGATGCCGTACTTCTGCGTGCCCCGATACGTGGAGACCGTCAGTGAACTCCCGAAGACTGTCATCGGGCGGATACGTAAGGACTTGTTGCGCGAGCGGGGGGTGACTCGAGAGGCGTGGGATCGTGAAGCTCAGGGCTATATCGTTAGCCGGTAAGTTACGTTAATGTTACGTATTAGTCGGCAAGTGACTTTATCGTTACATCCGTCCGCTCGTTGGCAGTCGTTTCCCGGGAGAGGCTGGAGACCGAAATGACCATGTCCTATCAGGAACAGCAAATGCTGCAGGCCGCCACGGGCCGCGCTGCCATCCTCAATCTGAACGCCCGCCATAACCGGGCATACTCCGAGGGCGATCGCGAGCGCTGGATTGCCACGTTCCGCCACGCCGGCGCCACCTACCAACGTGACGGTGACACGTTCGACGATCTGCGTGCGGCCTTCGACGGCGGCGACGGACAACGGCTGGTGACGGTCGACCACGAGATCCGGGTCGACGGGGTCAACGCCGTCCAGCGTTGCGTCGTCTTGCTTTTCGCCAGCATGTACGGCGACACCACGCTGCGTGCCACGGGGATATTCCGGGACACGCTGATCTACGAGCGTGGCGGCTGGTACTTCACTTCCCGTGCGCTGCAATGGGATTCGGTGCCCAGTCGGCACCCGCTCGTTATGTGAGCCGCGTGGACCCGGACCTCAGTTACCAGCTGGCTTTCGGCACCTATGAAGACGCGCTGCGCATGGTCGGCGCGACTAGCGAGCCGCGCACCGCGGCCACGGCGGTCAGCGGTGCACGCATCCAGTTGTTCGCCGCGATGGTCCACGACGGCAATCGGTCCTACTGGGACGCCGAGTTCGCCCACCGGAAATGGGGAGGTCTGCTGGCGCCCCCGGCCTTGCTGATGGGGTGGCTGATCCCTCCGCCCTGGCAGCCACAGGGCAGGCCGCCGACGGCGTCCCTGGTGCTGCGAGTGCCGCTGCCGGGCACCACGTTCATCAACGCGGCCAACGATGTCGAGTTCGTGGTGCCCATCGTTGAGGGCGACGTCCTTACCGTCGTCGAGGAGCTGGTGTCGGTGTCGCCGGAGAAGCGAACGCGGCTGGGCGTGGGCCATTTCGTCGAGACGCTGGAGACCTACCGCCGCCAGGACGGAACCCTGGTTGCCACCTGCAGGAACACTTTGTTCCGCTTCACGCCCGGAGCATCCCCGTGACCGGCGACGACCTGGACTTCAACGAGATCACCGTTCCCGTCGACCTGCCCGAGGTGGTCGACCACATCAGCTACCAGCGAGTGGTGGAGAACGCGGGAGCGACGTGGGACTACTTCCCGGGCCACTTCGACCCCGAATACGCGCAGCGCCAGGGCAATCCGACGATCTACGTAAACACGATGCACCTCGCCGGCTTCGCCGACCGCGTCGCGACCGATTGGGCCGGCCCGAGCAGCCGGGTGGTGCGGCGCTCCTTGCGGCTGGCGGGCTCGGTGTATGCCGGTGACACGATGATCGGCCGGGGACGCGCGGTGGCCAAGCGGCGGGACACCGCGGTGGACCCGCCGCGCTGCCTCGTCGACATCGAGATCCAGGTGAGCAACCAGCACGGCGCGCTGTGCTGCCCGGTCGAGCTCACCCTGCAGATGCCCGAAAGTGGTTGAGCGTCAGCCGGATAGCGGCGGCAGCTGCCCTTTGCACACCAGCGTCTGCAGCTCGACGTATTCGTGGAGGCCCTCCGGACCGAACTCGCGCCCGATGCCCGACTGCTTGAACCCACCGAACGGGGCGCCGATATCAAGCGTGTACATGTTGATGCCGTACGTGCCGGTGCGCACGCCCGCCGCGATTTCCAGGCCGTGTGCGATGTCGGAGGTCCACACCGAACCGGCCAGGCCGTAGTCGCTCTCGTTGGCGATTCGGATGGCGTCGTCCTCATCGCGGTAGCGCAGCACGGTCAGGACCGGACCGAAGATCTCCTCCCGGGCGATGCGCATGTCGTTGGTCGCGTCGGCGAACAGCGTTGGCTGCACATACCAGCCACGTGTTGACGGGCTGTCCTGGCCACCGAGGACGACGCGGGCGCCTTCGGCCTGGCCGGACTTGATGTAGTCCTGGACGCGGCGTTGTTGTCGTTGCGCGACAAGGGGTCCGATGTCGGTGGCGTCGTCCGACGGATCGCCGACGTTGAGGGCCGACATCATGTCGGCCAGCGCGTCGACGACTTCGTCGTGCCGCCGATCGCTGACCAGGATGCGGGTCTGGGCGACGCACGCCTGGCCGTTGTTCATCAGGCCGGCGGTCTTCAGTCCGGTGACGGTCTTGCCGATGTCGGCGTCGTCGAGAATGATCGCCGCGGACTTGCCGCCGAGTTCCAGGCTCACCCGCTTGAGCTGTTCACCGCACAGGGCCGCGATGCGGCGCCCGACGGTGCTGGAGCCGGTGAACGCGATCTTGTCCACCCCGGCATGGCGCACCAGCGCCTCACCGATCTCGGGTCCACCGGGCAACACCGAGACCACCCCGTCGGGCAGGTCCAGCTGCTCGATCATTTCCGCCAACCACAAAGCGTCCAAAGGGGTTTCGGGGGCCGGCTTGATGATGACCGTGCAGCCCGCGATCAGCGCCGGGATCAGCTTGGGCATGATCAGGAACTGCGGAACGTTCCACGGAACGATCGCGCCGACCACGCCGACCGGGGCCCTGCGCAGGTGCACTTCGCCGAGCACGCCCTGGCGCCGTTCCTCCCACGGAAACTCGCGCGCGGCGGCCAACGCCAGATGGATGAGCGACGCCGCGGCCGCCGCTTGGCCCATTCGGCTGAAACTGCGCGGCGAGCCCATCTCGTCGGTGATCAGGTCGGCCATCTCCTCGATGTGGCCGGCGTAGATCGCGGCGAGCTGTTCGACCTTGGCCATCCGCTCGGCATGGGTCATCCGCGGCCACGGCCCGCGGTCGAAGGCGTGTCGCGCGGCGGTGACGGCGGCGTCCACGTCCTCGGCCCCGGCCAGCTGGACATGGCCGACCGGTTCTTCGGAGTGTGGGGAGATGACGGCGAGCTGTTGGGGGTTGGCGGGCTTGCGCCACTGACCCCCGATGAAGAGTTCGTCATAAGACCGGTGGCCGGAGTTTTCTGTCATCGGGCACTTCCTCGAGGGTTGGGCGCAAGTAGCCAGTGACCGGGATTTCTCTATTGACGCTAACATAGCGAAAAAAGCAGCGAGGGCCGATATGACCAGCGATTGGCGTAGTTACCCGTTCCAGTTGGTGCCCGGCGACGCCCAACTGGATTTCCCCGCCGCCGAGGGCGAACACCCGGATCAGGAGTCGGACACCTGGTTCATCGCCGGGCAGCTCGATGCGGCCGAGACCGACCGGTCGTTTGCCTTCCTGACCATCTTCAACAAGAACCGGCCCGGCGGCACCCTGGTCGCCGATTTCTACACGATGGCGCTCTTCGATCTGGACACCGGCGATTACGGCACCTTCACGGATTACGACATGCCGCCGGCGAACCTGGAACCCGGGGCGCGGCACAAGCTGACATTGGCCCCGGGCCATCTCGACATCCACTACTCCAGCGCGGCGGGCACCGCGTCGTGGACCACCTGCCGCGACGGCGATGGAGAGCTGCTGCCCTACACGTACCGCGTCAGCCTGGTCGGCGAGGACCAGTCGGGTCGGCCCATGCGGCTGGACCTGGCCATAACGCCAACGCGTGCACCGACACCGGTGGGTGCGTCGACCTACAACGGGAAGATCTGCTGCTTCGGCCAGACCGAAACCTACTCGTATTTCCAGACCGGCATGGCGATGACGGGCACCCTGCGCTGGGGCGACCTCGTCCAGCAGGTCTCCGGCAGCAGCGGGCACATCGACCGGCAGTGGTTCCCGAAATACGCCGGCGGCGGAGGCAACGGGGGAGACCCGCGGGCCAGATCCCACGAATGGCGCACCATCAACTTCGACAACGGCGTGGACCTGAGCATCTGGCGGCAGTTCGACCGCACCAATGGCAATGCGCTGCAGCCGTTTACGGGTGTGACGACGAGCCATCCGGACCCGGGCATGCCGCCGGAGTGTGCCGAAGACGTCGAGGTGACGGTCAGCAGCTACGTGCGGTGGCCGGACGCGGTGCAACCATTGGTGCGGCCGCAGGCGGCCGCCCGCTACATGCCGGACCGGCACCGGATCACCTGCCGCACCATGCAACTCGACATCGTCGGGGAGCCGCTGGTGCCCGCCCCCGCGCACGGCCTGCCCATCGAATACATGGAGGGCCCGTACCGCTACCGCGGAACCCTGTGGGGCCAGCCGGTGACCGGCTTCGCGTTCAACGAGCGCTCGCTGGCCCTCTATCGGGACTGGGAGCTGGTCGAGGTGCTGGCCACCACCGTCGCGAACATGGAACCGGCCGACCGGGACCTACAGATGGCGGCGGGACTGCTGGTGCAGCTGCTGGCCCGCGGCCGCCGACGCGAAGCCGTAGGGCTGTTGACCACGGTGCGTCCCGCGCAAACCGACCCGCTGGCAACGCTGTTGGACGACCTCGTGGCGGTGCTATCCGCCGACGCGTCAACCGAGAGCGGCTGACTCGCCAAGCGCACGGGCCCAGGCGTTGTGGCGGTGCTGCAGGCCGGGCTCGTTGCGGCCGAACAGCAGGTGGTCGCGGGCGCCGGACTCTAGGTTGGTCTGCAGGCGTTCGACCAGCCGGTAATCCTCGTCGCGCACTGTGGCGTGGGCGTAGTCGAACACAGCCTGCGCGCCGGCGGCGACCGATTCGTCGGAAAGGTCCAGCGGTGTCGAGTTCTGGTGCACGGTGATCGATCTCCCGGGCCGGTCGGCGGGGTAGATCCGGAACAGCTCGCCGTTGGCGATAGTCACCGACAACACGATGTTCGGGAACAGTGCGTAGATCACCACCATGTTCTGGAACGGGTCCCACTGCTCTTCGGGGACGTCGTCCAGTGCCAGGATCGTGTTGAGCGGGAAGATCAATCGGTGATGCGGTCCGAACGCGTCGAACACCGTGCAGTTGCTGCGGGCGATGGTGGCAAACGTCTGCTGATGCACGGTGGCGAAATGATAGTTCTCCGAGAAGGTGTCGACCGCGAGCTTCCAATTGATCGGGCAGTCGAGCACCTTCTCACCCAATGGCGCCCACCGCCCGATGCCCCACGAATCGAGCTCGTCGGCCAGGGGGCCCAGGTGTGCGGCGACATCCAGGCTGGCCCCGGGATCCAGTGCGACCCAGAGGAATCCGGCGAATTCGGCGGCGGGCAGTTCGGTCAGGCCGTCGGCCTTGACGGTCACGCCGCTAAAGCCCTCGCGGCCGGGCAGGCCGACCAACCGGCCGGTGTTGTCGTAGGTCCACGCGTGGTACGGGCAGGTGAACCGCTTCGCGCTGCCGCAGCCGGTTGCGACCTGCGACTGGCGGTGCAGGCAGACATTGTCGAACGCCTTGACCGATCCATCGGCCGTTCGGGTCAGCAGGATTGACCGAC
Source organism: Mycobacterium sp. 852014-50255_SCH5639931 (assembly GCF_001665605.1). GTDB lineage: Bacteria > Actinomycetota > Actinomycetes > Mycobacteriales > Mycobacteriaceae > Mycobacterium > Mycobacterium paraffinicum. Next base: position 89,962 of record NZ_LZSV01000016.1, on the reverse strand, counting down.
CCATCACCGTCTTCGTGCAGTAGGCGCCGGGGGCGGGCAGCTCCGAGACGTAGCCGACCAACTGGGGGCTGGCCAGGATCATGGCCCGGTCTCGGTCGTGGCGCCCGGCCGACGTATAGGACGTCGCCTCGACGCGGTGCTCGGCGGGGGCGAGATCGGTGGTCTTGTCGCGCGCCAACTTCAAGGCACGGCGGGTGAGGTCGATCAGCTGCTCACGTTCCATCCGCTCAGTACAGACCTTGCGACAGTTGTAAGGTCAAGGAGTGGCTGAGCAGTTGCTGATCGGCGACGTCACGGCCCTGACGGGGATCGCTTCCGGTCGCATCCGCCATTACGAGAAAATCGGTTTGCTGCGCGCCGAGCATCTGTCCAACGGCTATCGGGTCTTCGACGTGGAACAGGTGCTCGACCTGCTGCGCATCGATCTGATGAGAAGTCTCGGCGTGAGCATCAATGACATCCAGCGCTTGATCGCGGGTGGGCGCACCACGTTGGCGGGTGTTCTCGACGAGCACCGAACATTGCTTATGCGCCAGCGGGACCGGTTGGATCAGTTGATCGCGGCCATCGACCAATCCCGCGCCGCCACCGATTGCGCCGACTCCGACGTCAGCGAGGACATCCTGCGCAGGCTGGCGACCACCCACCGCGACAGCATCGGGGTCATGGGGCGGCTCACCGCGCCGCTGTCCGCGCCCATCGCCACCATGTATGCCGACCTGTTCGACGAGTGGGACTTGCCGGTACCGGTCTTGTTCGGGCAGATGGTGCTACCGCCGGCGGCCAGCACCCTGCTGGCCCAATTGGCCGAGACCCCGGGACGTCAGGTGCTGTTCGATCGGTTGCGCAACCTCGCCGGCGACGTGATCGGGCTGGCCGACGACCGGGCGGCCGCAACGGAACTCGCTCAGAGCTGGATCGACCGGCAGCTCGCCGACCCGCTGCCCGACGACGTGGTCAACGTGCTTCGGGGGGTGCAGCCGTCGTTGGAGCGTGACCCCGTGATCGTGCAGGGGTTCCGTGCATGGGCGGGATCGATCAACACCGCGGCCGCCCACTTCCTCGACGAGATCGCTCGTCAGACCGCTCGCCGCGGCCTGGAGGCCGTGAGCGTCATCGTGCTGCCCACTGCGGCGCGGACCCAAACCAACGATGCGCCACCGTGATGCAGATGTGTCCCGTGTGGTCAATGTGTCAGGTGGTGTTCCTGTCGTACTCTGATGCTTGTGTCATCGGTTTCGCGACGCGACGTACTCAAATTGGCCGCAGCGGCCCCTGCCTTGATGGGGTTGGGCGTTGCCGGTGCGTCGCTGCGTCCGGCGCCTGCGTCGGCGTCGCTCGGCACCTTGTTGGACTACGCGGCCGGGGTCATCCCAGCCAGCCAGATCAGGGCCGCCGGCGCCGTGGGCTCGATCAGGTACGTGTCGGACCGGCGCCCCGGCGGCAACTGGATGCTGGGCAAGCCGATCCAGGTCGCCGAGGCGCGTGACCTCAACAGCAATGGCCTCAAGATCGTCTCGTGCTACCAGTACGGCAAGGGCAACACCGCCGATTGGCTCGGCGGAGCCAACGCCGGTCTCCAGCACGCGCAGCGCGGAATGCAACTGCATGCCGCCGCTGGCGGGCCCGCCAGCGCGCCGATCTACGCCTCCATCGACGACGACCCGTCCTATGACCAGTACAAACAGCAGATAGCTCCCTACCTGCGGTCCTGGGAGTCGGTGATCGGTCATCAGCGCACAGGTGTGTACGCCAATTCGAAGACCATCGACTGGGCGCTGCACGACGGTTTGGGCACTTATTTCTGGCAGCACAACTGGGGTTCACCCAAGGGGTTCGCCCACCCGGCCGCCCATTTACACCAGGTCGAGATCGACAAACGCAGCGTTGGCGGGGTCGGGGTCGACATCAACGAGATCCTCAAGCCGGAATTCGGGCAGTGGGCCTAGCCTCCTTGCACCCTCTCCGGCCACCGGCCGGCCGCGACTCTTAGAGATCCCAGCAAACACTCGTTCGCTCATTCTCCGGCGCAGCGGGCGCGTGGGCCACCTCGATGACGCGACGGAAGCGCGCTCGACGCGACTCCAGGGCTCGAAATTTTTACATAACGATTACATAACAAAACTGCTTTGATCAGGGCAGTTATAGCTACTCGACCGTAACCACCTGCACGCAGCAGGTTTGTTCGCGGCGCCCGCGCGGCGGATCAAACGCGGTGTTATCCACGACACGGTTACCCGTGCGTAGAACTCATCAGTAACCGATCACCACACAAAACGGGGGTCCGTCCTTATGACACTCTTAGTACAGCCGATGCAGTCCGCCGCGCCGCTCAACCCACACGGGGGGTCCGCCGACAACGCACCAGCCAGACAGATTTTCGGTCGCGATTCGATGCGGAATCGACGGACTCCGTGAGTTCCTGTCCCCTTCGGACCGGCTGAACGCACTGATACGTAAGACGCATATGAGGCATTGAGGGAGATACAGACGTGACGATCCACGAGAGGCATGACTGGGGTCCCCCAGCGCAGCGAGGGGAGGTGTCCGCTGACCGCGATGGAAAAGGCCCCCACGCGGCAGCCGGTGACACCCACGCTCTGGTCGACCGACTGACGGCCGGCGAGCCGTACGCCGTTGCGTTCGGTGGCCAGGGCAGCGCCTGGCTGGAAACCCTCGAAGAACTCGTGTCGTCCGCCGGCATCGAATCCGACCTGGCAACGCTGGCCGGTGAGGTGGAGCTGCTGCTCGAGCCGGTCGCCAAAGAGTTGGTGGTGGTACGGCCGATCGGTTTCGAGCCGCTCGCCTGGGTGCGCGCGTTGGCGGCCGAGGATCCAGTCCCCTCGGACAAGCACCTGACGTCCGCCGCGGTGTCCATCCCCGGCGTGCTGCTCACCCAGATCGCGGCCGTGCGCGCGCTGGCCCGCCAAGGCATGGACCTCAAAGCCACCCCGCCGGTGGCCGTCGCCGGGCATTCGCAAGGGGTGCTCGCGGTCGAGGTGCTCAAGGCCGCGGGCGCCCGCGACGCAGAGCTGCTGGCAATGGCTCAGCTCATCGGCGCGGCCGGGACGCTGGTCGCCCGCAGGCGCGGCATCTCTGTGCTCGGCGACCGCCCGCCCATGGTGTCGGTGACCAACGCCGACCCCGAGCGCATCAGCCGACTGCTCGACGAGTTCGCGCAAGACGTCCGCACCGTGCTGCCGCCGGTGCTGTCCATCCGCAACGGCCGTCGCTCGGTCGTCATCACCGGCACCCCCGAACAGCTGTCCCGGTTCGAGCTCTACTGCCAGCAGATCTCGGAGAAGGAGGAGGCCGCCCGCAAGAACAAGCTCCGCGGCGGGGACGTCTTCTCGCCGGTCTTCGATCCGGTGCAGGTGGAGGTCGGCTTCCACACGCCCCGGTTGGCCGACGGCATCGACATCGTCGGCGGCTGGGCCGAGAAGGTGGGGCTCGATGTCGCGCTGGCCCGTGAGCTGACCGAAGCGATCCTGGTGCGACGTGTCGACTGGGTCGAAGAGATCAGCCGTGTGCACGAGGCCGGTGCGCGCTGGATCCTCGACCTGGGACCCGGCGACATCCTGACTCGGCTGACCGCGCCGGTGATCCGCGGCCTGGGCGTCGGCATCGTGCCCGCCGCGACCCGCGGCGGGCAGCGCAACCTCTTCACCGTCGGGGCCGTCCCCGAGGTGGCGCGGGCGTGGTCGACCTACGCCCCCACCGTCGTTCGTCTTCCCGACGGCAGGGCCAAGCTCTCGACGAAGTTCACTCGGTTGACGGGACGCTCGCCGATCCTGCTGGCGGGCATGACCCCGACCACCGTCGACGCCAAGATCGTCGCCGCCGCAGCCAACGCCGGGCACTGGGCCGAGCTGGCGGGCGGTGGGCAGGTCACCGAGGAAATCTTCGCCGGTCGCGTCGATGAGCTCGCCACGCTGCTCGAGCCCGGCCGCACATATCAGTTCAACGCGCTGTTCCTCGACCCGTATCTGTGGAAGCTGCAGGTTGGCGGAAAGCGGTTGGTGCAGAAGGCGCGTCAGTCCGGCGCGGCAATCGACGGCCTGGTGGTCAGTGCCGGCATCCCGGATCTCGAGGATGCCGTCGAGCTGATCGAGGAATTGAACGACGTCGGCATCAGTCACGTCGTCTTCAAGCCCGGCACGGTCGAACAGATCCGTTCGGTCATCCGCATCGCGACCGAGGTGCCCACCAAGCCGGTGATCATGCACATCGAGGGTGGCCGCGCCGGTGGTCACCATTCGTGGGAAGACCTCGACGACCTGCTGCTGGCAACGTATTCGGAGTTGCGGTCGCGCCCCAACATCACCGTCTGTGTGGGCGGTGGCATCGGCACGCCCGAGCGGGCGGCCGAATACCTGTCCGGGCGGTGGGCGCAGGCCTACGGCTTCCCGCTGATGCCGATCGACGGCATCCTGGTCGGCACCGCGGCGATGGCGACCAAGGAGGCCACCACGTCGCCTTCGGTCAAGCGGATGCTGGTCGAGACGCAAGGCACCGAACAGTGGGTCGGCGCCGGAAAAGCCGCGGGCGGCATGGCTTCCAGCCGCAGCCAGCTGGGTGCCGACATTCACGAGATCGACAACAGCGCTTCGCGGTGCGGCCGGCTGCTCGACGAGGTCGCCGGTGACGCGGAGGCCGTTGCCGAGCGTCGCGACGAGATCATCGCGGCGATGGCCAACACCGCCAAGCCGTACTTCGGCGACGTCGCCGACATGACGTACTTGCAGTGGTTGCAGCGCTACGTCGAGCTGACCATCGGCGAGGGCAACTCCACCGCCGACACCGCCGCACCGGGCAGCCCGTGGCTGGCCGACACCTGGCGCGACCGGTTCCAGCAGATGCTGCAGCGCGCCGAAGCCCGTTTGCACGCAAACGATTCCGGCCCGATCGAGACGCTGTTCGATGACCCGGCGCTACTGGAGAGCCCCCAGCAGGCCATCGCCACGCTGCTTGCGGAATACCCCGACGCCGAGACCGTGCAGCTGCACCCGGCCGACGTCCCGTTCTTTGTCACCCTGTGCAAGACGCTGGGTAAGCCGGTCAACTTCGTGCCGGTCATCGACAAGGACGTGCGGCGCTGGTGGCGCAGCGACTCGCTGTGGCAGGCGCACGATGCCCGTTACGACGCCGACCAGGTGTGCATCATCCCGGGCACCGCGGCCGTGGCCGGCATCACCCGCATGGACGAGCCCGTCGGTGAACTGCTGGACCGCTTCGAGCAGACCGCCATTGACGAGGTGTTGTCCTCCGGTGGTCAGCCCCGGGCCGTCGCGTCGCGTCGGCTGGGTCGCCCCGACGTGACCGGGCCGCTCGCCGTCGTGCTCGACGCTCCCGACGTGCAGTGGGCCGGCCGCACCGCGATCAACCCGGTACACCGAATCGCCGACCCCGCCGACTGGCTGGTGCACGAAGGCTCTGAAGGCCCCGAAAGCCGTCGCGCCACCCACTCGTTCACCGGGGCGCGGCTCGAGGTCGACGGGGACCGAGTGGTGCTGAGTGTCCCGGTGTCGGGCAACTGGATCGACATCCCGTTCACGTTGCCCCCCAACACGATTGACGGTGGCACCCCGGTGGTTTCCACCGAAGACGCCGCGACCGCCATGCGCGCGGTGCTGGCGATCGCCGCCGGCGTCGACGGGCCGGAATTCCTGCCGGCCGTCGTCGACAGGACCGCCACCGTTGCGGTCGACTGGGACCCCGAGCGGGTCGCCGACCACACCGGAGTCACCGCCACCTTCGGGGAGCCGTTGGCGCCCGGTCTCACCACCGTGCCCGACGCGCTGGTCGGCCTGTGCTGGCCCGCGGTCTTCGCGGCGATCGGCTCGGCGGTCACCGACGCCGGCATCCCGGTCGTGGAGGGCCTGCTGAGTCTGGTCCACCTCGACCACGCCGCCCACGTGGTTGGCGCGCTGCCCAAGGTCGCGGCCGAATTGACCGTCACCGCAACGGCTTCGCCGGCCATCGACACAGACATGGGCCGCGTCGTCCGCGTCTCGGTGACGATCGCCGACCCCAGCGGCGCGACGATCGCCACCCTCGATGAGCGGTTCGCGATCCTAGGCCGCACGGGTGCCGCCGAACTCACCGAGCCGGTGCGGGCCGGCGGCGCAGTGTCGGAGAACGCGACCGACACGCCGCGTCGCCGCCGCCGCGACGTGCGGTTGACTGCCCCGGTCGACATGCGGCCGTTCGCCGTGGTGTCCGGTGACCACAACCCGATCCACACCGACCGGGCCGCCGCCTTGCTCGCCGGCCTGGAATCGCCCATCGTGCACGGCATGTGGTTGTCGGCCGCTGCGCAGCACGCGGTGACCGCCACCGACGGCCAGGCGCGCCCCCCGGCCCGGCTGGTCGGCTGGACCGCGCGGTTCCTGGGCATGGTGCGCCCCGGCGATGAGGTCGACTTCCGCGTCGAGCGTGTCGGAATCGACCAGGGCGCAGAGGTTTTGGATGTCTCCGCCCGCATAGGCTCGGACCTGGTGATGTCGGCGACGGCCCGACTGGCCGCCCCGCACACGGTTTATGCCTTCCCCGGCCAGGGGATTCAGCACAAGGGCATGGGCATGGATGTGCGCGCCCGGTCCAAGGCCGCCCGCAAGGTGTGGGACAAAGCGGACAAGTTCACCCGCGACACGCTGGGCTTCTCGGTGCTGCACGTGGTGCGCGACAACCCGACCAGCATCATTGCCAGCGGCGTGCACTACAACCACCCCGAGGGCGTGCTGTACCTGACGCAGTTCACCCAGGTCGCGATGGCGACCGTTGCGGCGGCACAGGTCGCCGAGATGCGTGAGCAGGGCGCGTTCGTGGAAGATGCCATTGCCTGCGGCCACTCCGTCGGGGAGTACACCGCGCTGGCCTGCGTCACCGGCATCTACGAGCTGGAAGCGTTGCTGGAGACGGTGTTCCACCGCGGCTCCAAGATGCACGACATCGTGCCGCGCGACGAGCTCGGCCGCTCCAACTACCGACTGGCGGCGATCCGGCCGTCGCAGATCGACCTGCCAGATGATGAGGTGCCCGCGTTCGTCGCCGAAATCGCCGACCGCACCGGGGAATTCCTGGAGATCGTGAACTTCAACCTGCGTGGTTCGCAATATGCGATCGCCGGCACGGTCCGCGGTCTGGAGGAGCTGGAAGCCGAGGTCGAGCGCCGTCGCGAGCTCACCGGCGGCAAGCGCTCGTTCATCCTGGTGCCCGGCATCGACGTGCCGTTCCACTCGCGGGTGTTGCGCGTCGGGGTGGCCGAATTCCGCCGCTCGCTGGAACGCGTCATGCCGCGGGACAAGAATCCCGACGTCATCATCGGGCGCTACATCCCCAACCTGGTGCCGCGGCCGTTCACCCTGGACCGCGATTTCATCCAGGAGATCCGTGACCTGGTGCCCGCCGAGCCGCTCGACGAGATCCTCGCCGACTACGACACGTGGCTCGCAGAACGCCGAAACGACATGGCGCGCATCGTCTTGATCGAGCTGCTGGCATGGCAGTTCGCGAGCCCGGTGCGCTGGATCGAGACTCAGGACCTGCTGTTCACCGAAGACGCCGCGGGCGGCCTGGGCGTGGAACGGTTCGTCGAGATCGGCGTGAAGTCGGCGCCGACCGTCGCCGGACTGGCCACCAACACCCTGAAGCTTCCCGAATATGCCCACAGCACAGTCGAAGTGCTCAACGCCGAGCGCGACGCCGCGGTGCTGTTCGCCACCGACACCGACCCCGAGCCGGAGGCGGAAGACGTTGATTCCGATTCGGCCGTTCCGGCCTCATCGGACGGTGCACCCATGTCCGATGTCGTCCCTGCCGTCGCTGCGGCTCCTGCCGCAGCTCCGTCCGGGACTCCACGCCCCGACGACATCGGGTTCGACGCCGCCGACGCCACCCTGGCGTTGATCGCGCTGTCGGCCAAGATGCGCATCGACCAAATCGAGGAGCTGGACTCCATCGAGTCCATCACCGACGGTGCCTCGTCTCGGCGCAACCAGCTGCTGGTGGACCTCGGTTCGGAGCTGAACCTGGGCGCCATCGACGGCGCCGCCGAGGCCGACCTGGCCGGGCTGCGGTCGCAGGTGACCAAGCTGGCGCGCACCTATAAGCCCTTCGGCCCAGTGCTTTCCGACGCGATCAACGATCAGCTGCGCACGGTGCTGGGGCCCTCGGGCAAGCGGCCCGGCGCCATTGCCGAGCGGGTCAAGAAGACGTGGGAGCTCGGCGACGGTTGGGCCAAGCACGTCACGGTCGAAGTGGCGCTGGGAACCCGCGAGGGCACCAGCGTGCGCGGCGGCGCCATGGGCCACCTGCATGAGGGCGCGCTGGCCGACGCCGCCTCGGTCGACAAGGTCATCGACGCCGCGGTCACATCCGTCGCCGCGCGCCGCGGCATCTCGGTGGCGCTGCCATCGTCGGGTGGCGGCGGCGGGGCGACCGTCGACGCGGCCGCGTTGAGTGAATTCACCGATCAGATCACCGGTCGCGACGGGGTGCTTGCTTCGGCGGCCCGCCTGATCCTGGGCCAGTTGGGCCACGACGACCCGGTCAGCGCGGCGCCGGCGGCCACCGACGCCGAGCTCATCGACCTGGTCACCGCCGAACTCGGCGCGGACTGGCCGCGTCTGGTGGCGCCGGCTTTCGACGCCAAGAAGGCCGTCGTCTTCGACGACCGGTGGGCCAGCGCCCGGGAGGACCTGGTCAATCTCTGGCTGACTGACGAGGGTGACATCGACGCCCAGTGGAAGAGCCTGTCCGAAAGGTTCGAGGGCGCAGGCCATGTCGTCGCGACCCAGGCCACCTGGTGGCAGGGCAAATCGCTGGCCGCCGGTCGCCAGATTCACGCGTCGCTGTACGGCCGCATCGCCGCCGGCGCCGAGAACCCCGATCCCGGCCCCTACAGCAGCGAAGTCGCCGTCGTGACAGGCGCTTCGAAGGGCTCGATCGCGGCGTCGGTCGTGGCGCGACTGCTCGATGGCGGCGCTACCGTCATCGCCACCACGTCGAAGCTCGACGATGAGCGGCTGGCGTTCTACCGCGGGCTGTACCGTGACCACGCCCGGTACGGTGCGGCGCTCTGGGTGGTGGCCGCCAACATGGCGTCCTACTCGGACATCGACGCACTGGTCGAATGGATCGGTACGGAGCAGACAGAAAGCCTTGGGCCACAATCCATTCACATCAAGGACGCGCAGACCCCGACACTGCTCTTCCCGTTCGCGGCGCCGCGCGTCGCCGGGGACCTGTCGGAGGCCGGTTCGCGCTCCGAGATGGAGATGAAGGTCCTGCTCTGGGCGGTGCAGCGATTGATCGGCGGGCTGTCCAAGATCGGCGCCGAGCGCGACATCGCGTCGCGGCTGCATGTGGTGTTGCCGGGCTCGCCCAACCGCGGAATGTTCGGCGGGGACGGCGCCTACGGCGAGGCCAAGTCGGCGCTGGACGCGCTGGTGAGTCGTTGGCACGCCGAGTCCTCCTGGGCCGCAAGGGTCAGCCTCGCCCACGCGCTGATCGGCTGGACCCGCGGCACCGGGTTGATGGGCCACAACGACGCCATCGTCGAGGCCGTCGAGGAGGCCGGTGTCACCACGTATTCCACCGAGCAGATGGCGGCCATGCTGCTGGACCTCTGCGACGTCGAGTCGAAGGTCGCGGCGGCTGGCGCGCCGATCAAGGCGGATCTGACCGGCGGCCTCGCCGAGGCCAACCTCGACATGGCCGAACTGGCCGCTAAGGCGCGCGAGCAGGCCACGTCGGGCGAGCAGGCCACGGGCGACGCGGCTGCCGAAGGCACCATCGCCGCGCTGCCGTCGCCGCCGCGCGGCTTCACCCCCGCGCCGCCCCCGGAATGGGACGACCTGGACGTCGATCCGGCCGACCTGGTGGTGATCGTCGGTGGCGCCGAGATCGGCCCGTACGGTTCGTCGCGCACCCGCTTCGAGATGGAGGTCGACAACGAACTCTCGGCCGCCGGCGTCCTGGAACTGGCCTGGACCACCGGACTGATCCGCTGGGAGGACGACCCCCAACCGGGTTGGTACGATACGGAATCCGGCGACCTGGTGGACGAAGCCGAGCTGGTCGAGCGTTACCACGACATCGTGGTCGAGCGGGTGGGCATTCGCGAGTTCGTCGATGACGGCGCTATCGACCCCGATCACGCGTCGCCGTTGCTGGTGTCGGTGTTCCTGGACAAGGACTTCACCTTCGTCGTCTCGTCGGAGGCCGATGCTCGCGGGTTCGTCGAGTTCGATCCCGAGCACACGGTGGTGCGGCCGGTTCCCGATTCAAGCGACTGGCAGGTGACGCGCAAGGCGGGCACCGAGATTCGGGTGCCGCGCAAGACCAAGTTGTCGCGGGTCGTCGGCGCGCAGATCCCCAGCGGGTTCGATCCGACCGTGTACGGCATCAGCCAGGACATGGCCAGCTCCACCGACCGGGTGGCGCTGTGGAACATCGTCGCGACCGTCGACGCGTTCTTGTCTTCGGGATTCACCCCGACCGAGCTGATGCGGTGGGTGCACCCGGGCCTGGTGGCCAGCACCCAGGGCACCGGCATGGGCGGGATGACGTCGATGCAGACCATGTATCACGGCAACCTGCTCGGCCGGAACAAGCCGAATGACATCCTGCAGGAAGTGCTGCCGAACGTCGTTGCCGCGCACGTCATTCAGAGCTACGTGGGCAGCTACGGCGCAATGATCCACCCCGTCGGTGCGTGCGCCACCGCGGCGGTGTCGGTCGAGGAGGGCGTCGACAAGATCCGCCTCGGCAAGGCCGAACTGGTGGTGGCCGGTGGATTCGACGACCTGACACTGGAAGCGATCATCGGCTTCGGTGACATGGCGGCCACGGCCGACACTTCCATGATGCGGGGCCGGGGCATTCACGACTCGAAGTTCTCCCGGCCCAACGACCGGCGGCGGCTCGGCTTCGTCGAGGCGCAGGGCGGCGGCACCATACTGCTCGCGCGCGGCGACCTGGCCCTCAAGATGGGTCTGCCGGTGCTGGCTGTGGTGGCCTACGCGCAGTCGTTCGCCGACGGCGTGCACACCTCGATCCCGGCCCCGGGTCTGGGCGCCCTGGGCGCCGGCCGCGGCGGCAGGGACTCGGCGCTGGCGCGCTCGCTGGCCAAGCTCGGCGTCGGGGCCGACGACATCGCGGTGATCTCCAAGCACGACACGTCCACGCTGGCCAACGATCCCAACGAGACGGAGCTGCACGAGCGGCTCGCGGACTCGTTGGGCCGCTCCGAGGGCGCCCCGCTCTTCGTGGTGTCGCAGAAGAGCCTCACCGGCCACGCCAAGGGCGGTGCCGCGGTGTTCCAGATGATGGGCCTGTGCCAGATGCTGCGCGACGGGGTGATCCCGCCCAACCGCAGCCTGGATTGTGTCGACGACGAACTGGCCGGTTCGGCCCACTTCGTCTGGGTGCGTGAGACGCTGCGGCTCGGCAAGAAGTTCCCGCTCAAGGCGGGCATGGTGACCAGCCTCGGCTTCGGCCACGTGTCCGGACTCGTGGCGCTGGTGCACCCGCAGGCGTTCATCGCCGCGCTGGACGCTGATCAGCGCGCCGACTACCAGCGGCGTGCGGAGGGGCGGCTGCTGGCCGGTCAGCGCCGGTTGGCCTCGGCCATCGCCGGCGGTGCGCCGATGTACGAGCGGCCGTCGGGTCGTCGCTTCGACCATGACGCGCCGGAGAAGCGCCAGGAGGCGGCGATGCTGCTGAACCCGGCGTCGCGGCTGGGTGAGGGCGAGGCCTACGAGGTCTCGGCCGGATGACGTCTTCGACCGTCCGTTAGCCTGGCGACCCATGGGAATTGTCGGTGTGGGGATCGACGTCGTCTCCATCCCTGATTTCGCCGAGCAGGTCGACCAGCCGGGAACCGTCTTCTCCGAGACGTTCACACCGGGTGAGCGCCGCGACGCGTCGGACAAGAGCTCTTCGGCGGCCCGGCACCTGGCGGCCCGGTGGGCGGCGAAGGAGGCGGTGATCAAGGCCTGGTCGGGATCCCGCTTCGCGCAACGGCCCGTGCTACCGGAGGACATCCACCGCGACATCGAGGTGGTCACCGACATGTGGGGGCGCCCCCGGGTGCGGCTGAGTGGTGACATCGCCAAACATCTGGCCGACGTGACCATTCACGTGTCGCTGACGCACGAGGGGGACACCGCCGCCGCCGTCGCGATCCTGGAGACGACCGCCGACTAGCCTCGGGATCATGAGCGATCTTGTTGAACGCGTCCGCGAGGTGTTGCCATCGGTGCGCCGCGACCTCGAGGACTTGATGCGCATCGAATCGGTGTGGGCGGACCCAGGCCGCCGCGACGAGGTGCACCGCAGTGCGCGGGCAGTGGCGGATCTGTTGTCGCAGGCCGGTTTTGGCGACGTGGAGATCGTCAGCGAGGGCGGCGCGCCGGCGGTCATCGCGCGCCATCCCGCGCCCCCGGGCGCGCCGACCGTGCTGCTCTACGCCCACCACGACGTGCAGCCCGAAGGCGATGCCGGCCAGTGGGCGTCGCCGCCCTTCGAGCCCACCGAACGTGGCGGGCGGCTCTACGGGCGCGGCAGCGCCGACGACAAGGCGGGCATCGCAACGCATTTGGCGGCCTTCAGGGCGCACGGCGGCCAGCCGCCGGTGGGCGTGACGGTCTTCGTTGAGGGCGAGGAGGAATCCGGCTCCCCGTCACTGGGCCGGTTGCTGGCCACCCACCGCGACGCGCTCGCCGCCGACGTGATCGTCATCGCCGACTCGGACAACTGGAGCACCGACGTTCCGGCGCTGACGGTTTCGCTGCGGGGCCTGGTCGACTGCGTGGTCGAGGTCGCCACGCTCGACCACGGGCTGCACTCCGGGCTCTGGGGCGGGGTGGTACCCGACGCGTTGAGCGCGCTGGTGCGGATGCTGGCGAGCCTGCACGACGACGACGGCAACGTGGCCGTCGCCGGCCTGCACGAAAGTACCGCTGCCGCTGTGGATTATCCGCCCGAGCGGGTCCGTGCCGACTCCGGGCTGCTGGACGGGGTGTCCGAGACCGGCTCGGGCTCGGCGCCGCAGCGGCTATGGGCCAAGCCCGCGATCACCGTGATCGGTATCGACACCACGCCCATCGACAAGGCGTCGAACACGCTGATCCCGCGGGCCCGCGCCAAAATCAGCATGCGTGTCGCGCCGGGCGGTGACGCCGAAGCGCACCTGGACGCGTTGACGTCGCATCTGCAAAAGCATGCCCCGTGGGGCGCCCAGGTCAGCATCACCCGCGGCGACATCGGCGAGCCCTACGCCATCGAGGCCAGCGGCCCGGTGTACGACGCCGCGCGGGCGGCGTTCCGGCAGGCGTGGGGGACCGAGCCCATCGATATGGGCATGGGCGGCTCGATCCCGTTCATCGCCGAGTTCGCCGAAGCGTTCCCGCAAGCCAAGGTCCTGGTCACCGGCGTCGAGGACCCCGGCACCCAAGCCCACAGCATCAACGAGAGCCTGCACCTCGGCGTGCTGGAACGCGCCGCGATCGCCGAGGCGCTGCTGCTGGCCAACCTGGCCCAGTGACGCGTCCAGATCGACGCTGGCGCGAAGAAGTACGAGTGAGGTGCAAGCGTCGAAAGATTGTCAGACCGAAAGGTCGCGGCGCAGTCTGGCGACCTAGGAGGTGGCCTTGACGTTGTAATGCGCGACGGAAGGTCAGCCGTTGAGCAGATCGTCGGTGACGCGCCGACCCGACTGGTTAGGTGTGATCCACTTTTCGAGATCGAACCCCTGCAGGGTCGCTTCGGCGAGGTAGGCGGCTTTCGTGGCGTCGTCGATGCGAGGTTCGCGAGCCAGAAGCCACAGGTTTTTGCGGTCGGGTGTGCCGACAAGAGCGACCGTGTACGCGTCATCAATCTTCAGCACCCAGTAGTCACCCTTGGTGAACGGGATCCATCGCAGGAACTGTGGAAGGAACGACACCTCCAACCGTCCCGCCCTCCCGTTCACAGGGGTCGCATGACCGATCGCCTGCGACGGCGCGCCGTCCTTGTCGATGCACCGGTTGTCGACCCGCACGCTTCCGTCCTCTTGGGGCGTGTATTCGGCGGTGATGTCCGAGGCATCCGCTTCCTCCCATCTCAGCGGGAGCCTGCCGAGCTCGTACCACAGGCCGCTGTAGCGGTTGAGGTCGAGAGATCCGACGGCCGTGACGGGGGACCGTTGACTCATGGTGGCTTTCTCCTTCGGTGCACTGGGCTACCGCACTGGAAAACGCAGCGGTTTATCCACCCTCGTTGAACCGATCCGGGATCCTCCGCATTGCCGGCGTCAACCACCCACCAAGGGACCCTAAGGAAAGCAGCGGGACTTGCTCAGGCACCCGGCTTGTCGTCGCCCTGTTTCTTCAGCGTCTCGCTCGCGCTGCTGACGACGCTCCGGATGAACTCGTACTGCGTCTTGACGAGCTTATCGGCCATATCGAGGGCGGCGTCGACGATGGTGTTGCGTCTCGACGGATGGTCGTCTCCGTGCCCGGGTAACGACTCATCGACAGCGCCAACGAACTTGCGCACGGCATCGATCGCGGTGCGTTGTCCGGCTTCGACTGACTTGAGCACTTCGTCGGACAGGCCTGCTACTCGTTCCGTCAGGTCCGACGCTCGGTCCGCCGCCGTCTTCTTCTCGGTGTCTTCTGCCATGATCGCTCCCTAAGGAATGGCTGCAAAAACTCAACGCTGAATGATTCGGCATCAAGAATGCGCTCAGATCTCGGCTTTCTGTAGGGCCGATGGTCCCCTTCCGCGCACGTGACGATCGCGCCTCAATTACGAGGCGCTGAGCAGCTTTGTGATGAAGGACGACGTATGTGCAGCCTTGACGTTGTACTGCGCGACGGCGATCTTGCCCTTCTCGTCGACCACGAAGGCCGAGCGGATCACGCCCTGCACGGTCTTGCCGTACATCTGTTTCTCGCCGTAGGCGCCCCAGGCGGTCAGCACCTTGCGGTCGGGATCCGACAGCAGCGGGAACGTCAGCTTTTCGGCGTCGCGGAACTTGGCCAGCTTCTCCGGCTTGTCGGGGGAGATGCCGACCACGTCGAGGCCGGCGTCGCCGAGTTCGTGCAGGTTGTCGCGGAAGGCGCAGGCCTGTTTGGTGCAGCCCGGCGTCGAGGCCGCCGGGTAGAAGTACACGATGACGCGACGCCCCTTGTAGTCGGCAAGCGACACCTGGTTGCCGTTGGCGTCGGGCAGGCTGAAGGGGGGCGCTTTGTCGCCCGGCGCAAGCCGCGTGGTCTCGGCCAATTTCTGGGCCCCTTTCTGTTCACCGGAGCGTTGGGGTTATCGCCAGCTGATCTAGGGTAGTGCGTCAGGTGCATCAGGCCGACTGGGAGGACAGACACGTGGCGGACCGGGACCCCGAGGCGATCAAGCGGGACATCGACGTCGCCCGCGACCAGCTGGCGGCCACCGTCGACTCGCTCGCGGTGCGGGCCAACCCGCGCCGCCTCGCCGGCGACCTGAAGGCGAAGGCGGTCGAGTTCGTCAAGAAGCCCGCGGTGGCGGTGTCACTGGCCGGCGTCGGTGTCCTCGTCGTCGTGGTGGTGGTGCATCGGGTGCGCAACCGCTGACGCGTCACGCCATGCCGGCACCCGTGCCGCTCTGCACGTGCACCGGAATATCGTCGGCCCAGGGCTGCGTCGTGACCATGTCCTCGACGTCGACATAGCCGCGCTCGAATTCGCCGGTCGCCGCGTCGACGAGCCGGTACTCCTGCCGCTGGATGTGGATGGGCTGCGCGTCGAGAATCACCACCCGCACGTCGCCGGGCTGGAAATTGCACCGCTGCTGTAGCGCAGCGATGAGGCATTCGTTGTGCATGTGCCCGTCGCCGAAGTTCCAGCCGAGCACCATCGAGCACAGCACCTCGCCCTCGCAGAGGTTGTAGTCGTCCTCGTCGTAGCCGGCCAGCGCGCGGTGCACCAGGGTGAACAGCGCGCGCCCGTGGGTGTTCATCCCGCGGAACGCCATGGCCAGGTGAAGGGGGACCAGGGTCTCCTCTTTGGAGCCGTAGAGGCGCTCGAGTTGCAGGTGTTGCATCGGCCCGAGCGCGCGTGAGCCGGTGCGGAACTTCTCGTCGACCGACGGCTTGACGCACCACACGGTGGTGTCCCAGTTGCCCGCGTAGTACCGCATGCCCGGCAGGAAGGACACCTTGCGCGGGTAGAGGTTGCCGACGACGACGGTGCCGGCGATGACCACGAACAGGATCGCCACCGGCAACGGGTTGGCCAGGCCGGACAAGCCGAGGGGGGCATGCGCGACGAACAGCGACAGCACCCCGAAGATCATGAACACGTTCCACTCCAGCGGCACCCCCATCGGGAAGGCCAGCAGGATGTTCAGGTGGAAGACGATCATCACGAACGCGGCGATCGCCGTCGGCCAGCCGCCATGGGAGAAGAGCAGCGCCAGCGGTACCAAGCCTTCCACCGCGGTGGAGAAGTGGGCGATGAAACCCGCCAATGAGCTGGGCCGCAGGTCGTCCGGATAGTGCTTGAACATCGACCGTTTCAGCGGACCAGACGGGATGAACGGGTTGTTCGCCAGCATCGTCGAGATCACGAACGGGAAGTGCCGGTTGGTTTTTGAGGTGGCGGCCCCCAGCCAGATCACCATGAAGACCACCTTGGCCCCGATGATGGAGTCCGCCCCGGCGAACAGGAAGACGAGCGCCAGCGGCGCGTAGACCTCGCCACGCGCGGCCAGGAAGATCACCTTGTCGCGCAGCCCGATGACGGCCAGGACCGCCAGGATCGCGACGGTGTGCCAGGGCGCCAGCACGCCAATCTCGGTGTGCAGGGCGGGAATCGGCCCGGTGCCGTCGGCCACCAGCGCTATGGCGAGCAACACCAGCAGCGCGCCGTAGAGCGCCGCATCGATTGGGCTGCGGACGCTGCCCCGGGTCAGCGGCACCCGATCGGGCCACGGCGGCAACCGGATGGTGCCGGGCCGCAGCCAGTACAGGATCGAGCCCATCGGCGGGAAGTAACGGCCGGCCAGTGGCCCGAAGCAACAACCCAGGCCGATGACTTCGAACAGCATCGTGTACAGCACGGCCTTCTCGAATACGATCGGTTCCGACCACCAGGCGGCGACGCCGGTGAAGCTGCCGATGCCGGCCGTGCACCACCCGAACACCCAGCCGCCCAGGATATACAGCGCGATCTTCACGCCGTACATCACGTGCATCACCAGTGGGGTGCCGAAGCCGTTCTCGGCGATGTGGCGCACCATCGGCACGATCCGCTCGGCGCGGCTCTGCTTGCTCCATT
Organism: Mycobacterium sp. 852014-50255_SCH5639931; assembly: GCF_001665605.1. Lineage (GTDB taxonomy): Bacteria > Actinomycetota > Actinomycetes > Mycobacteriales > Mycobacteriaceae > Mycobacterium > Mycobacterium paraffinicum. Next base: position 72,662 of record NZ_LZSV01000016.1, on the reverse strand, counting down.
CGGCCACGTCGACGACGGGCAGATTCGGCTGGATGAACCCCATTGCAGCTCCTTCGACGCGGCTCGTTTCCAGGGGCGTTCGCTGTGAAGGAGAAGCTACCGGCCGGATCATCCGCGCGGCAGGCGAATTACGTCGAAAAAGTCGGGACGGGCCCGCCGCATGTCACGTGTCTATGCCGTAGCCACCGCGCAGGTCCGTGTGGGCGGCTTTCAACAACTGGTTGCACAGCACCACCAGCGCATCGACGTCAAGGTCCGACTCATCGCCGAGTTGCTTGAGAAACGTTGCTTCTTCGTCCTTCAGCGCAGTCCACTTTCGCTTCCGTTCGACCATCGCCTCATCGCTGTTTTGTGGGACGTCGACGGCGGTCTGGAGTTGCTCCTTGCACGCATCCAGCTGCGTCAGCGAGTAGCCGTGCTCGCGGAATTGGCGGTCCCATTCGTCGAGGATCAATTCGGTGAGGTCACGAACCGGTTCTGCGGCGTAGATCATCAGCTCGGCGACTCCGTCGTCGAGACCCAGCCGTGCGCGGAATTCGTACAACTCTCTGGTGGCCGCCGCCCGCCTTCGGCTGATGCTCTCGTCGGTGACTTCGGTGCCCGCGAGGGGTTCCGCCCCGCGCTTGAGGTGAAGGGTTGCCGAGATGAGACGCTTCAGCACCGCCTTCTTGTCCTCGCCGGCCCGCTTCTCGTAGTCGAGCACCAGAGCGTGGTCTCGATCCTCCCGCTTGGTTCTGGCGTCGATACGCTTCGTCCAGACCGCCACCGTCGCAGTCGACAAGACGGACGCGACCGGCACCAGAGTGGTCGTGAGCACGGTCTCCCAGCTCATGGCGCTACCGCCGGTCTCCGAGTGCGCACGAACGTGCTCATTCCCACGTGGCTCAGTGTGCCTGACTGGACAGTGGTACACGAGGGTTTGCCACCGTCACCGCGGCGCTGTTAGGGCGCGTGCCTGACGAGGGTAAGACATAATCGTCTCACTTGAGATATATTTGTCTCATGACGCCGGATCGTGAACAGATGTTGCGTGCCGCCGCGGATTTCCTCGGTCGGCGTCCCAACGCGACGCAGGACGAGATCGCCGCGGCGGTCGGCGTCAGCCGGGCGACCCTGCATCGTCACTTCGCCGGGCGGGGCGCACTCCTCGAGGCACTGGACCAACTCGCGGTGGCGCAGATGCGTGAGGCCCTGGGGACCGCCCGCTGGCAGGAGGGCTCGGCCACAGAAGCGTTGCAGCGCTTGGTGACCGCGTGCGAACCCGTGGCCGGATACCTCACCTTTCTGTGCACCCAGAGTCAGGGTTTCGACGCCGATCATGCGCAGGAAGGGTGGGCCGAGATCGACGCCGAGATCAGGGCACTGTTCGAGCGCGGCCAGCGAGAAGGCGAATTCCGCCCCGATCTCAGTGCCGTCTGGTTGACCGAGGCGTTCTACGACCTTGTCGCGGGCGCGGCGTGGGTCATCCAGGCGGGACGGGCCGCGCGCCGAGACTTCACCCCGATGATCACCGACCTGCTGCTACACGGGGTGAGCCGGTCATGACCCGGGGTGGGTTGGCACTCGGGGTGCTCAGCCTCGGAGTGCTGGTGATCGGCGTCGATGGCACGGTACTGGCCGTCGCCACCCCGCTGATAATCACCGATCTCGGGGCGACGGCGACGCAGGTCTTGTGGATCGGCGATATTTACTCCTTCGTGCTGGCTGGTCTGCTTATCACGATGGGCAGCCTCGGCGACCGGATCGGCCACAAGAAGCTGTTACTCTGCAGCGCAACGGCATTCGCTTGCATATCGGCGGCGACGGCATATGCCCCGACCGCCATCCTGCTGATCGGCGCGCGGGCACTGCTGGGCGTGGCGGGGGCGGTGTTGGCACCGTCGACCCTGGCGTTGATCCGCGGCCTGTTTCCCCAACCACGGCAACGCAGCGTGGCTGTGGGCGTGTGGGCCGCCATGTTCTCGGCGGGTACCGCAATGGGCCCGGTGGTGGGTGGGCTACTCCTGGAGCACTTCTGGTGGGGCTCAGTGTTTTTGATCAACGTCCCGGTGATGCTCATGCTCCTTGTCGGCGGCATCGTCTTGTTGCCGGAACAGCGCGACCCTACGCCGGGGCCGTGGGACCTGCCCAGCGTCACGCTGGCGCTCGTCGGCATGCTTGGCGTCGTCTACGCCGGCAAGGAAGGTGCCACCAATGGGCTTCGGGTGCAAGTGGCGGCGGCCGGTGTCGTCGGCGCCGCGGCGCTGACGGTGTTCGTCCGGCGGCAGCTCAGGCTGAACACACCGTTGATCGACGTACGGCTTTTCGCCAATCGCGCGTTTTCAGGTGTCGTCGCCGCTAATCTGCTTTCCGTGCTTGGCCTTTCGGGCCTGGTGTTCTTCCTGTCGCAATTCTTTCAACTGGTTCAGGGATACAGCCCGCTGAGGGCCGGGATGGCCGAACTGCCCGCCGCGGTCGCCGCGACCGTGTTCGGCCTGTTGGCCGGTGTCGCCGTGCGCCACTGGTCGCAGCGCGCGGTCCTCGCGACCGGTCTGGCGTTGGTCGGTGGCGCGATGGCGTCGCTGACGCTGATCAGCCCATCCACCGGCTATCCGCAGCTCGGCGTCGCACTCTTTGTCGTCGGCGTCGGCCTCGGACTGGCTTTCACCGCGGCGAGCGACGTCGTGATCGCCAGCGTCATGCCGGACCGAGCCGGCGCGGCAGCGGCGGTTTCGGAGACCGCCTATGAGCTCGGCTCGGCGCTCGGCATCGCGGCACTTGGATCCATCGTCAGCGCGGTCTACCGCGGGCTGGAAATTCCGTCCGGCGCCGCGGATGCCGTGGCGTCGCAAGCGCGGAATTCGCTTGCCGCTGCGACCGTGGCTGCGAGAAGTCTGCCTGCCGAGAAGGCACGAAGCTTGTTGGCCGCCGCGAAGGCAGCATTCACCGACGGGCTGGCCATCGCCGCGGGGGTCGGCTCGGCGCTGCTGCTCGCGTCGGCGGTGGCGGTGTGGCTGCTGCTCGAGCCAGTTCCGACGCCACAACCGGGTCAGCCGGCGGGAGGCACGCTCTGCTCGAAGCAGAAAACGTTCGCCGGGTCGTACTTGGCTTTAACCTCGCGGAGCCGTTCGCAGTTGGAGCCGTAATACTCACGCTCCCAGTCGGACGCGGGAGCATTAGGGACGTTGACGTAGGCGCCGTCGCCGAAGGGGCGCAGTGCGCGCCAGAAGTCGACGGCCCAGCCTAGAGCCTTCGAGTTCAGCGCGGGGTCGTCCCAAGCCGCGCCGGGCTCGCAGTAGAACAGCGCGTCACGGTGCGGGAACGCCGACCCGCCGGGCGGGGCGTGGCGCACGGCCCCGCCGAAACTCGAACAGAAGAAATTGCTCGGCGCGCTGGGTGTGTTCGCCATGAAGCGAACGACCAGGTCAATCGCCTCATCGGGGAATGGGCGAGTGACGAACTGAGAGTAGAACTTCCAGAACGGGAGATCCGCCGCCCTGTCGATATTTCCGTAGATGGTCGGCCAGGCCTCGTTCGTGTAGGTCACCTCGGGCTTGCCGATCGCCAGTAGCGAACGCAGCTCGGCGTCCAGTTCTTCGCGTGAGCCGCCGTGTAGCACCGCCGAGAGCTCCACCGCGGCGGAGCCCGCCTCCAGGGCACTGGTCAGGCGCTCGTCGGCGATCGGAGCGTCACGCTGCCACGTGCGAAGGATCGCGCCCAGATCGTCGAGACCGGTCCACCTGACAATCGCGAAGTCGACCCGCGAGAGCTCGTGCAGCTTCAGCGTGTATGACGTGGCGATCCCGAAGTTGCCGCCGCCCCCGCCGCGGCACGCCCACAGCAGGTCGGCGTTGCTGTGTTCGGAGGCCTCGACAACCTTCGCCGAGCGCGGGCCGTCGGCCACCACCATCTCGGCCGCGAGCAGGTTGTCGGACGCCAATCCCAAACTGCGCGTGAGTAATCCGAAGCCGCCGCCGAGAACCACGCCGCCGAGCCCGACGCCCCCCTCCGAGCCGGTCGGAATGACAAAGCCGCGCTGCCCGAGAGCCGGGACGATCTCCTTCTGCGTGAGCCCGGTGCCGACCGTCGCCGTGCGCGCCGTTTCGTCGATCGTGACGCTCTTCATGCGACTGACGTCGACAACCAGGCCGCCGTCGATCGAGGACCAGCCGTCAAGGCTGTGGCGCCCGCTGCGGGCACGCAGGGCTATGCCCTCCTCGCGCGCCCACCCGACCGCGTTGACCACGTCCTGTGTGTCGGCGCAGAACACGATTGCCTCGGGGTAGCGCGAATACAGGCGATTCCAGCCCACCCGCGCTGCCTCGTAGCCGGGGTCGCCCGCGCGCACCACCTCGCCCGTCAGCTTGCTAGTCATTCCGTCACTCCTGAATTCGCTGCGAAGGGATCGGCGTCTGAGGGCCCGGTCTCCAGCACGCCGCGGTTGAAGATCAGCATTCTTGAGAAGTACGCCGCGCCGTTGCGATCAAGCAGGCGGGCGATCAGGTTGGGACGCGTGCCTCTCCGGGCGCCGTCGAAGGTTTTGCCCCGTTCGCCGCGTCACCTTCCATCAAGGGGCACCACGGACCCTAGACGCCTGGATGGATTGTTTTCAGCAAACTCCGGAAACCGGGCAGAATGTGGCCGAAGTGGACGTCGCGCGGTGGACACACGCCTAGAGTCGAACGGCCGGCCGCGTATCCACGACTGGCCCAATTTTCCATCTCCGCCCGGGTTTTCGGGGTGTGGTCTCGAGGAGTGTGGCTTGTGAGTGGTTGGATCGTGAGCAATGTCCCGTCGTGGTTGCTGTTAGTCGGGCTCAACGTCCTCATCGCGGGCGCAGCAGTGCTCGCCCTGGTGTATGTCCGGCATCGATTTCCCGGCCTGAGGGGGGACGAGCGCAGCGAGGTCACGCAGTTCGCCTTCTTGTTGGTCGGGTTCGTGTACGCGTTTTTCACAGGTTTCATCGTTACCGCGATGTGGGGTCAGAACAATAATGCGGACGACGCGATGCGGGCCGAGGGCACGACTGGGGTACAGCTGGCCAACGGCCTCACCGTGTTCGACAAGGCTGACAGCGACCGAATCCGCCAAGCGCTGCTGGACTATGAACGCGCGGCCGTAGCTGAGTGGCCGATGGCCGCCAACGGCCACGCCTACCCTGCGGCCGGCCAGGCGCTGCAGCGCCTTCGCGCCGCATATCAGGTAGTTCAGCCGCGCACCGATATCCAAAAGGCTTCTCTCGCTGCGTCTTCCGACTCCCTTGACAAGATCGGTCAGGCACGCACGGATCGGCTGATCCGGGCTCGCACTGCAAACGGGCTGCCCTCGTCGATGTGGATAGTCTTCTTCCTGCTCAGCGGGCTGGTACTTGGCTGCGTCATCGTCTACAGCGTCGAAAACCCCGTCATTCACTACTCGTTGGTCGCGACTGTGGCCGTGCTGCTGGCCACCGACCTGTTTCTCGTCTTGGAACTCGCCCATCCGTATATCGGCGACACTGCGACCTCGCCGGAGCCGCTGAATGCGGTCATCCAGGCCCTCTCGGCCCCACCGACGTAGTCGCTATGCATGGACGGGCTGAAGTCGCACGCCGTCCGGACCAGCGCGCGTGATACAGATACCGCCACGGGGTTTGCTGTGGCATGCTGCAAGTTATTGGCGCTCTGATTAGTTTCACGCGCCCAAATCTCGTCATCGGCAAGTAGCGCAGCAAGCTCGCCCGGTTTGGTCGGGTTCCCTCTAGGTCAGTCCGTCACCGCGTCGACCGGATGTCGACATCGCCCTCGGGAGGTATGCATGTCCGTTCTGCGGTCAACCCAGCGCGCCGCGTTCGCGCTGGTCGCTCTAGCGGCGGTGGCGACGGTAGTCGGCGGCTGCCATAGCGAATCCAAAGCCAGCCCCGACCCGACCCCGACAAGCAACGCCCCACGAAACTGCGCCGCCCTATATAACGGGGACCCCCAAAACCCCGATTGGAGACGATGCATGGGAATGCCGTCCGACTGAATTCGATTGGCGCTGCCCTCATCCCCACCATCATCGCCTGCGGCGGGTACGACGGCATGGGGTCGAATAGTCGTTCAAGTTAAAGACAACGCACCGGCGTGCCATTGCTGCAGGGGCCGCCCGCCCCAGCGTGGGGGATGTTCACCGAACCGGTGCCCGGCATGTCGCCAAACACCAAAGTCCAGAAAAAGTTTTTCTGACCTCGGGTTATGGGTTGTGCGCCGTCAGGGTTTCGAACCCCGGACCCGCTGATTAAGAGTCAGCTGCTCTACCAACTGAGCTAACGGCGCTTTCGACGGTCGAGACCGCGTACGCGACAATAACAGGCGTCCTGCCGCGGAGTGAAATCCTTGGAATCCTCTCCAGCGTAGCCACCGAGAAGATGGCAGGCCCCCGCCCGGACGCTCCGGTCACCTCGATCGACGAAATGGCCTGCAGCGCAGCGTGCTCAGAACAGCGTCCCGCAGTACGGTGCCCGGTCGGTGCGAAAGGCGGCATCCAAGTCGTGTATCGCACCCGGCCGCAGTTCTGTGGTCCGGCGACGCCGAACTCCACGAGACGGTCGATCAACCGGCCTGAAGACCCGGCTGAAATGGCCTGACGGCGCAATTCGTCACGATCGCGTGACACCGGATCGTGGACCTGCCGAGGACGGCACGTGAGCGCCCAAAAACCCATTACAATTCATGCACTGTTTCTGGTCAGCGGTGACCAACTCATCAAATTTCATGGAAGGTCGGTCGATGACGCCTTTGCGCAAACGACGATCGTGGCTGGCTGCCGCGATCGCTTCGGTTGCTGTCTTCGGCGTTGCCTGCGGCGGCGGCAACACCGCGGCGCCGCAGAAGGTGATCTTCGACAAGGGCACTCCGTTTGCCGATCTGCTCGTCCCGAAGCTCACCGCCTCGGTGACCGACGGCGCCGTCGGCGTCACCGTCGATTCACCGGTGACAGTGAGCGTCGCGGACGGCGTCCTTGCATCGGTCACCATGGTCAACGAGAACGGCAGGTCGATCAGCGGCCAACTCAGCCCCGACGGGCTGCGCTGGTCGACCACCGAGCAGCTCGGCTACAACCGGCGCTACACGCTGAGCGCCAAAGCACTGGGCATGGGTGGCGCGGCAAATCGGCAGATGACCTTCCAGACCAGCTCACCCGCCCATCTGACCATGCCGTACGTCAACCCGGGCGACGGCGATGTCGTCGGCGTCGGCGAGTCGGTGGCGATCCGCTTCGACGAGAACATCGCCAACCGCGCCGCGGCGCAGAAGGCCATCACGATCACCACCAACCCACCCGTAGAGGGTGCGTTCTACTGGCTCAACAATCGCGAAGTACGTTGGCGCCCAGAGCATTTCTGGAAATCGGGAACGACCGTCGATGTGGCGGTCAACACCTACGGCGTCGACCTGGGTGACGGAATGTTCGGCGAGGACAGCGTCAAGACCCACTTCACCATTGGCGACGAGGTCATTTCGACGGCCGATGACACCACCAAGACGGTGACCGTGCGCGTCAACGGCGAAGTGGTCAAGACGATGCCGACGTCGATGGGTAAGGACAGCACGCCGACTGCCAACGGGTTCTACATCATTGGCGGCCGGTTCAAGCACATCATCATGGATTCGTCGACGTACGGCGTTCCGGTCAACTCGCCCAACGGATATCGCACCGAAGTCGACTGGGCTACCCAGATGTCCTACAGCGGCGTGTTCGTGCACTCCGCGCCGTGGTCGGTCGGCGCACAGGGACATACCAACACCAGCCACGGGTGCCTGAACGTGAGCCCCAGCAATGCGGAGTGGTTCTACGACCACAGCAAGAGCGGCGACATCGTCGAGGTCATCAACACCGTGGGGCCGACGCTGCCTGGCACCGAGGGGCTAGGTGACTGGAACGTGCCCTGGCCGCAGTGGAAAGCGGGCAACGCCAACACCTGACGCGCGATCAGCCGACCTTCTGCCAGGCTGCGCAGTTCCTGGTCATGAAGGCGCGATCGGTCGGCAGAATCTGCACCGCCTGGGGACCGTCGTTGACGTTGTTGTCGATGATGTCGCCGGTGTCCAGGCTGCGCAGCCTCGCCCAATAGCATCCGTAATTGCCGGCGCTGCGGTAGGTGCCCGGTGCGATATCGCTGCCGACGATGAACGTGCCATTCGCCGCGATGGTCGTTTTGGGCCCCGGCGGCGGTGGCGGCGCGACGGTCACGGTCACCGTCTTGGTCGCTGCGGGCAGCGTCGAGGTGACGGTGGTCGCCGTGTGGCTCGATCCCCCACAGCCGGCCAGAAGAACAGCGCAGCCCGCGATGGCCGCTCGCCGGGCAAGGGGGCGGCGTATCCGACGATGATTCGGCGGCACGGGCCGCTGTCCCTCCTGCGTAGGGGCGCGATCGCATTGCGCTGGGTCGATTACGCCCAGGCGGTCGGGAAGCGACAACGCCTCCCAACCGATTGGGGTGAGTGACGGGACTCGAACCCGCGACATTCAGGATCACAACCTGACGCTCTACCAACTGAACTACACCCACCATGGCCGCCGCCGGGCCGGGGCCCACGAGCAGCGACTGTCGATATTAGCGGTTCGGTGGCTCGGTCGCCGAATCAATTGCTCCGGACGGGCCCGGCGTGCCGTCCAGATCGGCCACGACGGCCTCGATTTCGCTGGTAGACGGCCCCGGCGGGGCGACGAACGCCGTCCGGCGGTAGAACTTCAGCTCGCGGATCGATTCGTGGATGTCGGCCAGCGCCCGATGGGCGAGTCCCTTGACCGGCTGGCCGAAGTAAATCCGCGGATACCAACGTCGGCAGAGCTCCTTGATCGAGCTCACGTCGATCATCCGGTAGTGCAGGAACGAGTCCAGCGCGGGCATGTCGCGGGCAATGAACGCGCGGTCGGTGGCGATGGAATTGCCCGCCAGTGGCGCCGTCTTGGGTTGCTTGACGTGCTTGCCGACGTAATCGAGCACCATGGCCTCGGCGGTCGCCAGGTCGACGGTGGACGCCCGCACCTCGTCGATCAACCCGGAACGCGAGTGCATTTCGGTGACGACCTCGATCATCGACGACAGCGCCGCATCGTCGGCGTGGATCACCACGTCGACGCCGTCGCCCAGGATGTTCAAATCGGCGTCGGTGACCAGGGCCGCGATTTCGATCAACTTGTCCGAGCCGAGGTTCAGCCCGGTCATCTCGCAGTCGATCCACACCAACTCGTCTCGCACAGCGCTCAGACTAGGCCCAAGTGGCGCTCACGTTGTCCGTCACCCCCGACTCCGCCGGAGAAGTAGTGTGAGCGTTGCCGGACCGCATGCCGAACCACTGGAGAACAGGGGGGCGCAGCACGATGAGCACCGAATCAGCGGAGACACCCGCACGCCGGATCGCCGACGGTTATGCCGTCGACGGACAGGCACTCGAATTGGGCACGGTCGTCGTCGACGGCGCGGCCGACCCGACGGCACAGATCCGCATCCCGCTCTCCACGATCAACCGGCACGGTCTGGTGGCCGGTGCGACGGGAACCGGCAAAACCAAGACGCTGCAGCTGATCGCCGAACAACTCAGCGCGGCGGGCGTTGCGGTGATGATGGCCGACGTGAAGGGCGATCTTTCGGGCCTGGCCCGGCCAGGTGAGGGCAACGACAAGACCGCCGCCCGGGCCAAAGACACCGGCGACGACTGGGCGGCGACCGGATTCCCGGTCGAGTTCCTGTCGCTGGGCACCGGGGGAGTGGGCGTACCGGTACGCGCGACCGTCGCCAGCTTCGGTCCGGTTCTGCTGTCGAAAGTGTTGGGGCTCAACGCTACCCAAGAGTCGACGCTGGGACTGATTTTTCACTGGGCCAAGGAGAACAATCGTCCGCTGGTGACGCTGGACGATCTGCGCGGCGTCATCAGCCACCTGACCAGCGAGGAGGGTAAGGCCGACCTGAAAGATCTCGGCGGGGTGTCGCCGACGACGGCGGGCGTCATCCTGCGGGCACTGGTGAACCTGGGCGGCGAGGGCGGGGACACGTTCTTCGGCGAGCCGAAGCTAGACCCCAACGATCTGCTGCGCGTCGACGGGCAGGGCCGCGGCATCATTTCATTGCTGGAGTTCAGTGGTCAGTCGTTGCGCCCCGTCATTTTCTCCACCTTCCTGATGTGGCTACTGACCGATCTGTTCGCGGTGCTGCCGGAGGTCGGTGACGTCGACAAGCCCAAGCTGGTCTTCTTCTTCGACGAGGCCCACCTGTTGTTCGCCGATGCCTCCAAGGCCTTCCTCGAACAGGTCGAACAGACGGTCAAGCTGATCCGCTCCAAGGGTGTGGGGGTGTTCTTCTGCACCCAGCTCCCCACCGACGTCCCCAACGACGTGCTCTCCCAACTGGGCGCCCGCATCCAGCACGCGCTGCGGGCATTCACCCCGGACGATCAGAAAGCGCTGAGCAAGACCGTCCGCACCTACCCGAAAACCGATGTGTACGAACTGGAGTCGGCGTTGACGTCGCTGGGAATCGGTGAGGCCGTTGTCACGGTGCTGTCCGAGAAGGGCGCACCGACACCCGTTGCGTGGACCCGGATGCGGGTGCCTCGGTCGCTGATGGCCTCGATCGGCGCCGACGCTATCGCGCAGGCGGCGAAAGACAGTTCGTTGCAGGCGAAGTACGGCCGGACGGTTCAGCAACCGGTGCCGCCGCAGCCGGGCCCGCCAGCCCAACCGGGGCCGCAGCCGCCGCAGGTCCAGTCCGAGTACCCGCCAGTTCCGGCGAACGAGCCGGTGCCGCCGATGCCGGAGCCGGCGGAGCCCAAAGGGTCCGGCTTGTTAGAACGGCTGTGGCACGATCGGGAAGTGCAAAGCGCGGTGAACACCGGGATCCGCGAACTTATCCGAGTCAAGTTCGGCAACGGCCGTCGGCGGCGGAAGTAAGGCTAGCTGCCGCCCAGCTTCTTGTAGAAGCTGCCCACGATCGGCGCCACGATCGCGCGCGGCGCGTAACCGCTCGCCACCGACATCGCCTTGGACGTCAGGCCGGGGACGATCCGCATCTTGTTGCGCGCCAACGCATCCAGTGACACCTGGGCGGTGTGCTCGGTGGAGATCCACAGGAAGTCCGGCACCAGCCGCTCCACCAGCGACCGCTCGGCGTCGTCAGGCAGGTCGGTGCGCACGGGTCCCGGTGCGAGCAGCGTCACGTGCACACCCGAGTGGCGCAGTTCGCCGCGCAGCGATTCGCTGAAGGTGTTCGCGAACGCCTTGGTGGCCGCATAGGTTGCGTTGTAGGGAATCGGCGAATTGCCCGCCGCCGAACCGGAAATGAGGATGCCGCCGGCCTTGCGCTCCACCATGCCCGGCAGCACCGCCAACGTAAGGTCGTGCACGCCCAGCACATTCAGCTGCAGCTGCGCCTTTTCGGTCGCCGGGTCGAGCGTCGCCACCGGGCCGAAGGTCGCGGTGCCGGCGTTGGCGCACAGGATGGAGATGGGTCGGGAGGCCAGTTCGTCGCACAGCTTCGCCCGTTCCCCCGGGTCGGCCAGGTCGGCGGGCCGCACCTCGACGGCGACGCGGTACTTGTCGCTCAGGCGGGCGGCGAGCTCGTTGAGCAGGTCTTCGCGTCGCGCGGTGACGATCAGGCTGTGTCCGCGCGCGGCCAGTTCGGTAGCCAGCGCTTCGCCGATGTTCTGCGAAGCTCCGGTCACCACGGCACGCGCGTCTGGGCTGGGCGCGGGGATCGGCATGAGCCAATCGTAGACAGGCGGCGCGGCGTAGCCGGGCGCGGCGGGTCGGCTGCCGAAAGCATGCGGCACGCGGTGTGCGAAACACATAGAGTGCCGGGCATGTGCCAGCCGTCGCCGGATTCACTCACGCCCACGCCCTCCCGGGTAGTGGCGTGGGCGCTCTGGGACTGCGGCTCCACCGGCCTGAACGCCATAGTGGCGACCTTCGTCTTCTCCGTGTATCTGACCAGCAGCGTGGGGGTGGGTATATCCGGCGGCACCACACCGGCGAGCTGGTTGGGGCGTGCCGCGGCCATTGCCGGGTTGACCGTCGCGCTGCTGGCGCCGGCCGTCGGCGTCTGGGTGGGGTCCCCGCATCGCAGGCGGGTGGCCCTGAGCGTGTTGACCGCTCTGGCCGTCGCGCTGACATGCGGGATGTTCTTCATCCATGACCGCCCCGGCTACCTATGGGCCGGGCTGGCACTGCTGGGGGCGACGGCGGCCTGCGGCGATCTGGCCAGCGTCCCGTATAACGCGATGCTGCGCCAGCTTTCGACGCCACAGACCGCCGGCCGGATTTCCGGATTGGGTTGGGCGGCCGGTTACATCGGCAGCGTCCTGCTACTGCTCGTGGTCTACACCGGATTCATTTCCGGAAATGGCTCCGGGCCGGATGCCACGCGCGGGCTGTTCCGGACGCCTCTGCACGACGGCCTCTACGTTCGCGAGGCGATGCTGGTCGCGGCGGCATGGCTGGCGATTTTGGCTTTGCCCCTGCTGCTGGTCGCGCACCGGCTCCCCGACTCGACCGAGGTGCACGAGCCGACGAGCATGCTGGGCGGCTATCGCAAGCTGTTTGCGGAGGTCGCCGCCGAATGGCGGCGCGACCGCAACCTGGTCTACTTCTTGTTCGCCAGCGCGCTTTTCCGGGATGGGTTGGCGGCGATCTTCGCCTTCGGCGCCGTCCTCGGCGTCAACGTGTACGGCATCTCGCAGGGCGACGTGCTCATCTTCGGTGTGGTGGCCAGCGTGGTGGCGGCGGTGGGCGCGGTGCTGGGTGGCTTCGTCGACCACCGCATCGGGTCGAAACCCGTCATCGTGGCGTCGCTGGCCGCGATCGTCGTCCTGGGGCTCACCCTGATGCTGCTGTCCGGTTCGGTGGCCTTCTGGATTTGCGGGCTACTGCTGTGCATGTTCATCGGGCCGTCGCAGTCGTCCTCGCGTGCCCTGCTGCTGCAGATGGCGAAGCACGGCCGGGAGGGCGTCGCGTTCGGCCTGTACACGATGACCGGGCGGGCGGTGGCGTTCGTCGCGCCGTGGCTGTTCTCCGTGTTCGTGGATGTATTCGGCGCCGTGCGCGCCGGTCTGGGCGGCATCTCGCTGGTGTTGATCGCCGGTCTGCTGGCCATGCTGGCGGTCCGGGTCCCGGCACGCGGTGCCCTCGCCGGCGAACCGTCGTAAAGCGCTTAGCCCCGGGTGTCGCAGATGGTCAAGCCCACGCCGGTGCGCTTGCTCATCTGAACGCCGTTGACGGTGACCGAGCAGGTGACGTTGTGACCGATGTTGACGATCGTGACGTTGGCCGGGTGCGCCGCCGACTTGGCGAGGCTGACCTCTTTGGTCCAGGGCAGCTCGACGTTGAATTCGGTTTGGATCAGATCCCCGGTGTCGATGTACATGATGCTGATGGCGCGGCCATCGCCGGCCACGCTGTAGACGATGTCCTGCAGGCCGGCCGGGCCGGTCGACTCGGTGGGCGTCGGCAATCCGCCGGTGGGGGGCACCGGGGCGGGGATGCGCGGCGCTGACGTGCGTGTCGACGGGCTCGGCATCGGGGGAGTCGTCTCCGGCATGGCGGGCAGCGGCGGGACGGTGGTCTGGGTCTTGATCGCGTTGTTCACCAGCACCAGAGCGATGACCAAGGCGACCACCAGCAGCACGGCCGCGCCGGCGACGATCCACAGCCATCGCGGTGGAGGCTTCGGTCCTTCGGGCGGCGGGGGAGCCGAGCCCTGCTGCTGCAGCTGACCCGACGGAGGAAGCTCCTGCTGCCAGTACGCGGGCAGCTGCCTGGTCGTGTTGGTGTCGTTCAGCCCGGCCGCCCACGGCGGAGCTTGCGCGCCATAGGCCGGTGCATAGGGCGCCTGATCGGCGTAAGCCGGGTCGACGGGCGGCGGGTACCAGGCGCGCTGCTGGCCCGATCCCGGCAAAGAGTCACTGAACCGTTCGGTGGGACGTGAATCGTTCATGTCCACCTCATAGCTTGCAAGAGTACCTGCGCCGGGCGCTCGGACGGCGAATCACCTCATGGGCGGCTTAGGGGCACTCGTTCCCCGCGGCGAGAGCCGCGACCGTCATCGCGCGCATCACCGCGCGGGACCGTGCGGCGCGGGCGGGCTTGCCGCGCGAGGCGTCGGGGGATTTCATGCTGTGGGGCGTCGAATTGAGCAAACCGAAAACCGCGTGGGCGGTCAGCCGCACATCGGCCTCGGCGAGGTCGGGATTGAGCTCGCGAAGCACGCCGACCCAGACCTCAACGTATTGGCGTTGAGCCTTGCGTACCTGCTTCTCAGCGGCCTCGGGCAGGTGCGCGAGGTCGCGGTCCTGGATGCGGATCAGGTCCGGTTCGCCCAGCGCGAAGTCCAGGTGAAAGTCGATCAGACCGTCGAGCGTTGCGGCCGGGTCGTCGGAGTTGCGGGCCCGCACGTCGCGGGCGCCGGCGAGCAGCCGGGCGCTGATGCCCACCAGCAACTCGACCAGCAGCGACTCCTTGTTGGGAAAGTGCCGGTAGATCGCCGGGCCGCTGACGCCGGCGGCGGCGCCGATGTCTTCCAGCCGCACGGCGAGAAAGCCGCGCTCGGCGAACAGTCGCTCGGCGGCCGATAGCAGCTGCAGGCGACGGTCGGATTTCAACTGGCTGCGTCGATTTGGGGCATCGGCGGGGCCGGCCTGGCCGTCGGAGGTGGACGTTGTCATGACGAACCCCCGTCCAGTTGGTTAATCGCCACTAACTTAGCACGAGTTATTCACGATTAACCTGCGGTAACGTGCGGCGACCTTTCGGTGCAGTAGTCCCTGGACCAGCGGGATCGACGATGGTATTGTCGCCCTGAGTTAATGAGGATTAACTCAAAACGCCCCGCCCGACGGCAAGGAGGCTGCTGCGGCGATGGACAAGGTGGTGGCGACGGCCGCTGAGGCGGTTGCCGACATAACCGACGGGTCGTCCCTGGCGGTCGGAGGCTTCGGGTTCTGTGGCATCCCCGAGGCATTGATCGCCGCGCTGGTGGCCACCGGGGTGCGTGACTTGGAGACGGTGTCCAACAACTGCGGCGGAAACGGTGTCGGGCTGGTGCACCTGTTGGTGCACAAGCGGATTCGCCGTGCTGTCGCCTCCTACGTCGGTGACAATAAGGAGTTCGCCCGCCAGTTCCTCGCCGGTGAGCTCGAGGTGGAACTCACCCCACAGGGCACGCTGGCGGAGCGACTGCGTGCCGGTGGCATGGGGATTCCGGCCTTCTATACCCCGGCGGGGGTGGGTACTCCCGTCGCCGACGGTGGGCTCCCGTGGCGCTACGACGCCTCGGGCGCGGTGGCCGTCATGTCGCCGCCCAAGGAAACCCGCGATTTCGACGGTGTCACCTACGTTCTGGAGCGGGCGATCCGCACGGACTTCGCGCTGGTGCACGCCTGGAAGGGCGACCGGCACGGCAACCTCGTCTACCACCGCGCCGCCGCCAACTTCAACCCCGACTGCGCGCAGGCCGGCAGGATCACCATCGCCGAGGTGGAACACCTCGTCGAGCCGGGAGAGATCGACCCCGCTACGGTGCACACCCCCGGCGTCTTCGTGCAACGAGTCGTGCATGCGCCCGACCCCGTCAAGCCGATCGAGAAGCTGACGGTGCGCTGATGCCATGGAGCAGAGAGGGTTTGGCCGCGCGGGTGGCCGCCGAACTGGAGGACGGTCAATACGTCAACCTCGGCATCGGGATGCCCACCCTGGTCCCCAACCACATCCCAGCCGGCGTCACCGTGGTCGTGCATTCGGAGAACGGCATCCTGGGCGTGGGACCTTATCCCCGGCCCGAGGACGTCGACGCGGACCTGATCAACGCGGGGAAGGAGACGGTCACCACGTTGTCCGGCGCGTCCTTCTTCGGTTCCTCGACCTCGTTCGGGATCATTCGCGGTGCACACCTAGACGTCGCCGTGCTTGGAGCGATGCAGGTCTCGGCCACCGGCGACCTCGCCAACTGGATGATTCCCGGGAAGATGGTAAAGGGCATGGGCGGTGCGATGGACCTGGTCCACGGCGCCCGCAAGGTGATCGCGATGATGGAGCACACCGCGCGCGACGGCAGCCCGAAAATCGTTGAGCGGTGCGCGCTTCCGCTGACGGGCGCGGGCTGTGTCGACCGTATCATCACCGACCTGGCCGTCATTGATGTCCGTGACGACGGTTTGCACTTGGTCGAGACGGCGCCGGGCGTCTCGACCGACGAGGTGATCGACAAGACCGAACCGCCGCTTGTGCTGGCGACAACCGGGAGGCATTCGTGAGTTCATCCGTGATGACCGCTCCATCGTTCGCCGATGAGCACCGCCGGTTGGTCGGCGAGTTGAACGCCAGGCTGGCGGCCGCGGCACTGGGCGGCAACGAGCGCGCGCGGGAGCGCCACGTCAGCCGCGGCAAGCTGCTGCCGCGCGAACGGGTGGATCGACTGCTCGACCCGGGCAGCCCGTTCTTGGAGCTCGCCCCACTGGCCGCCAACGGCATGTACGACGACGAGTCCCCGGGGGCTGGCATCATCATCGGGATCGGCCGGGTGTCGGGGCGCGAGTGTGTGATCGTCGCCAACGACGCCACGGTCAAGGGCGGCACCTACTACCCGATGACGGTCAAAAAGCACCTGCGCGCACAGGAAGTCGCGCTGCAGAATCGCTTGCCCTGCATCTACCTGGTGGACTCCGGCGGCGCCTTCCTGCCGCGCCAGGACGAGGTGTTTCCCGACCGCGAGCACTTCGGCCGAATCTTTTACAACCAGGCGACCATGAGCGCCGAGGAAATCCCGCAGGTGGCCGCCGTCCTCGGATCGTGCACGGCGGGCGGCGCTTATGTGCCGGCCATGAGCGACGAGGCCGTCATCGTCCGCGAACAGGGCACCATCTTTCTCGGCGGTCCGCCGTTGGTGAAGGCTGCGACGGGTGAGATCGTCTCGGCCGAGGACCTCGGCGGCGGCGACCTGCACTCGCGCGTCTCCGGGGTCACCGACCACCTTGCCGACGACGACGAGCACGCGTTGCGGATCGTCCGCGCCATCGCGGCCACTTTCGGTCCGCGCGTACCCAGCCAATGGGACGTCCAGCCCGTGGTCGACCCCAAGCACGCGCAGAGCGAGCTCTACGAGGTGGTGCCGCCGGATCCGCGCGTGCCCTACGACGTGCACGAGGTCATCGTGCGCCTGGTCGACGGCAGCGAATTCAGCGAATTCAAGGCCAACTACGGCAAGACGCTGGTGACCGCCTTCGCGCGCATCCACGGCCATCCCGTCGGCATCATCGCCAACAACGGCGTGCTGTTCAGCGAATCCGCTTTGAAGGGCGCCCATTTCATCGAGCTGTGCGACAAGCGCAAGATTCCGCTGCTGTTTCTGCAGAACATCGCCGGGTTCATGGTGGGCCGCGACTACGAGGCCGGCGGCATCGCCAAGCACGGCGCCAAGATGGTCACCGCCGTGGCCTGTGCCCGGGTGCCCAAGCTGACCGTCGTGATCGGCGGATCGTATGGGGCGGGCAACTATTCGATGTGTGGACGGGCGTACTCCCCGCGCTTCCTGTGGATGTGGCCCAATGCGCGCATCTCGGTCATGGGCGGCGAGCAGGCCGCCTCGGTGTTGGCCACGGTGCGCGGTGAGCAACTCGCCGCGGCCGGCAAACCGTGGCCGCCCGACGAGGAAGAGGCGTTCAAGGCGCCGATCCGCGCGCAATACGAGGACCAGGGCAACCCGTACTACTCGACCGCGCGCCTGTGGGACGACGGCATCATCGACCCGGCCGACACCCGAACGGTTGTCGGGCTGGCGCTTTCGGTATGTGCCCACGCCCCGTTGGAGCCGGTCTCCTACGGCGTCTTCCGGATGTGATGACCATGTTTGAAACCGTATTGGTAGCCAACCGCGGCGAGATCGCCGTCCGGGTAATGCGGACCCTGCGCCGGCTGGGCATCCGGTCGGTGGCGGTGTACAGCGACCCCGACGCCACCGCCCGTCATGTCCTGGAGGCCGACACGGCCGTGCGCCTGGGTCCCGCCGCGGCCCGCGAGAGCTACCTCGACATCGGCAAGGTGCTCGATGCGGCGGCACGCACCGGAGCTCAGGCTATCCATCCCGGCTACGGATTTCTCTCCGAGAACGCCGAATTCGCCGCATCCTGCGAGCGTGCCGGCGTGGTGTTCCTGGGTCCGCCGGCACGGGCAATCCAGGTGATGGGCGACAAGATCACCGCTAAGAACGCGGTCGCCGCCTTCGACGTGCCGGTGGTGCCCGGTGTGGCCAAGCCCGGACTGAGCGACGACGAGTTGGTCGCGGCCGCCGAAGAAGTCGGATATCCGGTGTTGATCAAGCCCTCGGCGGGCGGCGGCGGCAAGGGCATGCGCCTGGTGGACGACCCGAACCGGCTGCGCGATGCCCTGCTGGGCGCCCGGCGGGAGGCCGCCTCGTCGTTCGGCGACGACACCCTGTTTCTCGAGCGATTCGTATTGCGCCCCAGGCATATCGAAGTGCAGGTTCTCGCCGATACCCACGGTAACGTGGTGCACCTCGGCGAGCGTGAGTGCAGCCTGCAACGCCGCCACCAGAAGGTGATCGAAGAGGCGCCCTCGCCGTTGCTCGATCCGCAGACACGCGCCCGCATCGGGGCGGCTGCCTGCAACACCGCCCGCAGTGTCGATTACGTCGGCGCGGGCACGGTGGAGTTCATTGTGTCCGCCGACCGGCCCGACGAATTCTTCTTCATGGAGATGAACACCCGGCTTCAGGTGGAACATCCGGTCACCGAAGCGATTACCGGCCTGGACCTGGTGGAGTGGCAGCTCCGGGTGGCCGCGGGCGAGAAGCTGGGGTTCGCGCAGGACGACATCGAATTGCGGGGCCACGCGATCGAGGCCCGGGTGTACGCCGAGGATCCCGCGCGGGGATTCCTCCCCACCGGCGGCCGGGTCCTGCACGTCGCCGAACCCTCCGGCGCCGGCGTGCGGGTCGACTCCTCACTGCTGGCGGGCACGCAGGTCGGCAGCGACTACGACCCGATGCTGAGCAAGGTGATCGCCCACGGGGAGGACCGCGACGAAGCGCTCGCGAAACTCGACGGGGCGCTGGCGCGGACCGCGATCCTGGGTGTGCAGACCAACATCGAATTCCTCCGGTTCCTGCTCGCCGACGAGCGAGTGCAGGCCGGTGACCTGGACACGGCGCTGCTGGACGAGCGCGTGGCCGACTTCGCGCCGCTGCCGGCGCCCGACGACGTACTCGCCGCCGGAGGCCTCTACCGCCAGTGGGCACTGGACCGTCGTGCCGCGGGCAACCCGTGGGCGGCGCCGACCGGATGGCGGGTCGGGGGCGCGCCGGCACCCGTACGCACCGAAATGCAGACCCCGCTGCGCAGCGAGACCGTGTCGGTATGGGGACCGCCGAACGACGCCCGGGTACAGGTCGGTGTGGGTGAGATCCATTCCGCGAGCGCGCAAGTCGAGGGCGCGCGGATGGACGTCACGCTGGACGGGGTGCGCCGCGAATACCGATGGGCGGAGGCTGACCGTCACCTGTGGATTGGCGACGAGCGGGGAGCGTGGCACCTGCGCGAGGCCGAGGAACACAAGATCCACCGCGCCGCCGGTGCGCAGCAGGCCGAGATCGTCAGCCCCATGCCCGGCAGTGTGATCGCGGTCCAGGCCGCCTCCGGCGCCGAGGTAGCCGAGGGCGACGTGGTGGTGGTCGTGGAGGCGATGAAGATGGAACACTCGCTCTCCGCGCCGGTTTCGGGACGGGTGGAGCTCTTGGTGTCTGTCGGCGATCAGGTCACCGTTGACCAGGTGCTGGCCCGACTGGTTCCCGAAGAGCCTGAAGCAGCAGCCGATTCGAGTAAGGACGAAACATGACGACATCGATTACCGCGGGAACGCTACCCAAGGAATACCAGGATCTTCGCGACACGGTGGCCGAGTTCGCGCGCACCGTCGTCGCCCCCGTATCGGCCAAACACGATGAAGAGCACAGCTTTCCGTACGAGGTCGTCGCCAAGATGGGCGAGATGGGGTTGTTCGGCCTGCCGTTCCCAGAGGAATACGGCGGCATGGGCGGTGACTACTTCGCGCTATCGCTGGCGCTCGAGGAACTCGGCAAGGTCGACCAGTCGGTGGCGATCACGCTGGAGGCCGGCGTCAGCCTCGGTGCAATGCCGATCTACCGCTTCGGCTCCGAGGAACAGAAGGCTAGCTGGCTGCCGGACCTGACGGCCGGCCGGGCCCTGGCCGCCTTCGGGCTCACCGAGCCGGGCGCCGGTTCCGACGCGGGCGCCACCCGGACCACGGCCCGGCTCGACGGCGGCGAGTGGGTGATCAACGGCAGCAAGCAATTCATCACCAATTCCGGTACCGACATCACGAAGCTGGTCACCGTCACCGCGGTCACCGGCACTGTTGCCGATGGCAAAAAGGAGATCTCGACGATCATCGTGCCTAACGGCACCCCGGGATTCACCGTCGAGCCGGTCTACAGCAAGGTCGGCTGGAACGCCTCGGACACCCACCCGCTGAGCTTCGCCGACGCGCGCGTCCCGGAGGAGAACCTGCTGGGCCCCCGCGGCACCGGCTACGCGAACTTCCTGTCCATTCTGGACGAGGGCCGCATCGCGATCGCCGCGCTGTCGACCGGAGCCGCGCAGGGCTGCGTCGACGAGAGCGTCAAGTACGCCAAGGAACGCCAGTCCTTCGGGCAGCCGATAGGCTCGTATCAGGCGATCAGCTTCAAGATCGCGCGGATGGAAGCACGGGCTCATGTCGCGCGGACGGCCTACTACGATGCGGCCGCAAAGATGTTGGCCGGCAAGCCGTTCAAGAAGGAGGCGGCCATCGCGAAGATGATCGCGTCGGAAGCGGCAATGGACAACGCGCGCGACGCCACGCAAATCCACGGCGGGTACGGCTTCATGAACGAGTATCCGGTGGCGCGTCACTACCGCGACAGCAAGATCCTCGAAATCGGTGAGGGGACCACCGAGGTCCAGCTGATGCTCATCGCTCGATCGCTGGGGCTGTCATGACCGAAGCTAGGTCAATCATCCAGCGGGGCTTGTGGTTCGAGGAATTCGAGATCGGCACGACGTATCTGCACCGGCCCGGCCGTACCATCACCGAGGCCGACAACGTCTTGTTCACCACGCTGACCATGAACACCCAGTCGCTGCACCTCGACGCGGCGTGGGCCGCCGAGCAGCCCGGCTTTCGCGGCGAGCGGCTGGTGAACTCGATGTTCACCCTGTCCACGCTGGTCGGACTGTCGGTCTCGCAGCTGACGCTGGGCACCATCGTCGCGAACCTCGGATTCTCCGAGGTCTTGTTCCCCAAGCCGGTCTTCCACGGTGACACCCTGTACGCAGAGACCGTGTGCACCGCTAAGCGGGAGTCGAAGAGCCGGCCCGGCGAAGGGATCGTCACCCTCGAGCACACCGGGCGCAACCAGCACGGCGACATAGTCGCACGAGCCGCGCGCACAACTCTGGTCCAGAAACGCCCGAGCGGCGAGGAGGCCGAGTGAACCTGCAAGCCGCCGGCCCGGGTTGGCTGTTCTGCCCTGCGGACCGGCCCGAGCGGTTCGCGAAGGCCGCCGCCGCGGCCGACGTGGTGATCCTCGACCTCGAGGACGGCGTGGCCGAAGCGGACAAGCCCGCCGCGCGCAAGGCGCTGCGGGAGACCCTGCTGGATCCCGAGCGCACTGTGGTGCGCATCAACGCGGCCGGCACCGAGGAGCACGGCCGCGACCTGGACGCCCTGGCCGAGACCCCCTACACGACGGTGATGCTCTCCAAGACCGAATCGGCCGCGCAGGTGTCGGCGCTGGCGCCGCGTGATGTCATCGCGCTGATCGAGACGCCCCGCGGTGCGGTCTTCAGCACCGAGATCGCCGCCGCCGAGGGGACCGTCGCAATGATGTGGGGCGCCGAGGATCTCGTCGCGGCCCTCGGGGGCAGCTCCAGCCGCCTGGCCGACGGCACCTACCGGGACTTCGCCCGCCACGTCCGATCCACGGTCCTGCTGGCGGCGTCCACCTTCGGCCGGGTCGCGCTCGACGCGGTGCATCTGGACATCCGCGACATCGACGGTTTACGCGCGGAAGCCAACGACGCCGTCGCGGTGGGGTTCCACGGGACAGTCTGCATCCACCCAACCCAGATTCCGGTGGTGCGCGATGCCTACCGCCCCAGCGAGGAGAAAGTCGACTGGGCCCGAAGGGTATTGGAGGCGGCGCGGACCGAGCGCGGCGTCTTCGCGTTCGAGGGACAGATGGTGGACTCGCCTGTGCTCAAGCATGCGGAAATGCTGGTGCGCCGGGCGGAGCAGTCCGCCGCGGGGTGACCGTCGAAAGCCGCCCGGCCCGCGTCGCCGCCGGGGGCGCGACACGTGCGCGATCACCGCGGTCTCTTCTCATTTGAGCGCATAATGGTGAGTACGCCAGTGTCGCGGCGAGCGGAGCCTTTCGTGTAGCTGGCGATCGGCTTCGGCTTCGCGGTTGGTCCCGGCTGAGACTGTGACCCCTGCGGCACCGAGGTAGGGAGACGGTATGGCGACGGTGCCCCAACTGCCGATGAGCGTCGACCTTGAGCCGGTGCAACTCGTCGCCGCGGATGGGACACCGACGCCCGAACCCCGCTATGGCCGTGACCTTCCCGCGGAGACACTGTGCTGGCTCTACGAGATGATGGTGGTCACCCGCGAGCTGGACACCGAGTTCATCAACCTTAAGCGCCAGGGAGAGTTGGCGTTGTTCGCGTCGTGCCGCGGTCAGGAAGCCGCCCAGGTGGGCGCGGCGGCCTGTCTGCGCAAGACGGACTGGTTGTTTCCGCAATACCGTGAGCTTGGCGTCTATCTGGTGCGCGGTATCCCGCCCGGGCACGTCGGCGCGGTGTGGCGTGGAACCTGGCATGGCGGACTGGAATTCACTAAGAAGTGCTGCGCCCCGACCGCGATCCCTATCGGCACCCAGACCCTGCACGCCGTCGGGGCGGCGATGGCCGCGCAACGCCTCGGCGAGGATTCGGTGACGGTGGCCTTCCTCGGCGACGGCGCGACCAGCGTGGGCGACGTGCATGAGGCGCTGAACTTCGCGGCCGTGTTCGCCACGCCGTGCGTGTTCTTCGTGCAGAACAACCAATGGGCGATCTCGGTGCCGATTCACAAACAGACCGCGGCACCATCCATCGCGCACAAGGCAATCGGCTACGGCATGCCCGGGATCCGGGTGGACGGCAACGACGTGTTGGCCTGCTACGCGGTGATGGCCGAGGCCGCGGCCCGCGCCCGGGCCGGCGGTGGCCCGACCCTGATCGAGGCGGTCACCTACCGGCTCGGCCCGCACACCACCTCGGATGATCCCAGCCGCTACCGGACCCAGGAGGAGGTGGACCGCTGGTCGGCGCTCGACCCCATCCCGCGCTACCGCACCTACCTGCAGGACCAGGGATTGTGGTCGAACCGCCTGGAGGACCGCGTCGCTGCCCGCTCCAAGCGGATGCGCGCCGAACTGCGCGACGCGGTGTTCGGCGCAGACGATTTCGACATCGACGAGGTGTTCACGACGGTATACGCCGAGATCACGCCCGGGCTGCACGCCCAACGCCAAGCGCTCCGGGCCGAACTCGACCGAAGCGATGGGGAGGCCTGAATGACTCAGCTTGCTGATCGCCCGGCGAGTCCCGACGACACCCTCACCGCCACAAGGGAGAACGCCGGAGCGCAGTCGCTGACCATGGTGCAGGCGCTCAACCGTGCCCTGCATGACGCGATGGCCGCCGACGACCGGGTGCTGGTATTCGGCGAAGACGTCTCGGTCGCGGGTGGGGTGTTCCGGGTAACCGAAGGGCTGGCCCAAACGTTCGGCGAGCAGCGATGTTTCGACACGCCGCTGGCAGAGTCCGCCATCATCGGGATCGCGGTGGGACTGGCACTACGCGGCTTCGTGCCGGTGCCGGAAATTCAGTTCGACGGCTTTTCCTACCCGGCCTTCGATCAGGTGGTCAGCCATCTGGCGAAATACCGCACCCGCACCCGCGGCGAGATCAACATGCCGGTGACTGTGCGGATCCCGTCCTTCGGCGGAATCGGTGCCGCCGAACATCATTCGGATTCCACCGAATCGTATTGGGCGCATACCGCGGGCCTGAAGGTGGTGGTTCCGTCAAACCCGGCCGACGCGTATTGGCTGCTTCGCCATGCCATCTCTTGCCCGGACCCGGTGATGTATCTCGAGCCGAAGCGCCGCTATCAGGTCCGCGGCACCGTCGACACCGAGCGGCCCGAACCGCCGATCGGCCGGGCGGCGGTGCGCCGGCCCGGCTCCGACGTCACTGTGGTGACCTACGGCAGCTTGGTCAGCACCGCGGTCGGCGCCGCGGAAGAGGCGCAGCGGCAACGTGGTTGGAGCCTGGAGGTAATTGACCTGCGGTCACTGGTCCCGTTGGACTTCGATACGGTGGCGGCGTCAATTCATCGGACGGGACGTTGTGTGGTGATGCACGAGGGGCCGCGCAGCCTGGGATACGGCGCCGGGTTGGCCGCCCGGATCCAAGAGGAATTGTTCTACGAACTGGAAGCGCCGGTGTTGCGCGCCTGCGGGTTTGACACTCCGTACCCGCCCGCGCGACTGGAGCGATTGTGGCTACCGGGGCCCGACCGGCTGCTGGACTGCGTCGAGCGTGCGTTGGGGCAGCCGTGAGCGCCGACGGGCGGGTCAAGTCGTTCCGGGTTCCCGACCTCGGTGAGGGATTACAGGAAGTGACGGTGACGCACTGGAATGTCGCCGCGGGCGACGATGTCGAGCTCAACCAGGTGCTTTGCTCCGTCGAGACCGCCAAGGCGGAGGTGGAACTGCCCAGCCCGTATGGGGGCCGCATCGTCGAAACCCACGGCGGCGAAGGCGATGTGCTCCCGGTGGGCGCGGTGCTGGTCCGCATCGACACCGCACCGCTGAACGGCGACATCCCCGCGCCCTCCGGGCAGCTGCCCACGTTGGTCGGTTACGGCGCGGACGCCGACATCGATGTCAGCCGGCGGAGCAGCCGCCCACGCGCGGCCCCGCCAACCCGCAAATTGGCCAAGGAGCTGATGGTCGACCTGCGCTCGCTGCAGCGCGATCCCGCCGACATCATCACCCGCGCGGACGTGCTGGCGGCGGCTGACCAAAACGGGGCCGACGTTCGACCGGTCCGAGGCGTGCACGCCCGGATGGCCGACAAAATGACGGCGTCGCACCGGGAGATCCCCGCGGCCAAGGTCAGCGTCGCAGTTGACTGTACCGAGTTGTTGAGGCTGTCCGACCTGGCGTCGGCAGAGCAGAGGATCACGCCGTTCGTCCTGACAATGCGAATGCTGGTAATTGCGCTGCGCCACAACGAGATTCTCAACTCAGCGTGGGTCGACTCGCCCGAGGGCCCGCAGATTCGCATCAATCATCAAGTGCACCTGGGATTCGGAGTGGCCACCCCACGCGGGCTCCTGGTTCCCGTGATCACCGACGCGCACACCATGACCACCCGCCAACTGGCCGCTCGGGCAGCCGAATTGATCACCGGCGCGCGCGAAGGCACGCTCACGCCGGGGGAGTTGCGTGGCTCCACCTTCACCGTGTCGAACTTCGGGGCACTGGGTGCCGACGACGGCGTGCCGGTGATCAACCATCCCGAAGCGGCCATCCTGGGGATGGGGTCGATCAAGCCGCGCCCGCTGGCCGTCGGTGATCAGGTCTTGGTGCGCCCGACGATGACCCTGACCTGCGTGTTCGACCACCGCGTCGCCGACGGCGCCCAGGCCGCCCGGTTCGTCACCGAGCTGAGGGACTTGGTCGAGTCGCCCGCGACCGCGTTGCTCGACCTGTAAAAGCTCAGGGGTGCGGCGGTACGGGGCACCAGAACAGGCCGCAGTTGAAATTGGGCTCGCGCGAAGGAGGCGGGGGTGGGTAGTTCGGCGGGTTATCGGTGTCCCAGCACTGATTCCAGTACTTGTTCTCGCCCCATGCCGGGTTCCACGGTTGATTGGGGCACCAGTAGGCCTGCGGCGCAGGGCTTGGCTGGGCGTGGGCGGTGCCGGCAGCCAGTGCGAATCCGGCCGTGGCGAGTCCGCTGGAAAGCACAGCCCCGGCGGCGATGCGGGTGAGGGTGATGTTCACGCAACGTGTCCTTTGTCCATGCGCGAGGTCGGTTGGCGTCGTCGCAGCAAGCACACAACGTTTGCTCTGCTACCGATCCCAACCTGCTAGCCCATGATTGCACTACCGTCGCTGCGCCGCAGCCAGTCGCTGGGCAAATTCCGGCGACTGGATGGAGTAGGCCTGCGGGCCGAGCTCGGTGCGCATGGCGAAGACGTGTTGCTCGTGGTCCAGCGATCCCGGGCTGACGGTGGCGCGCATGGTGGCCTTCGTCGCCAGCACGACCTCGCGCGGGGCGGCCGCGGGCCCCGCGGCGAGCTCCAGCGCTGCGGCGACCGGATCGTCGGCGACGGAGAGCGCCAAGCCGTGGCGCACGGCGGCCTCAGCGTCGAAACGCATGCCGAAGAGCAGGGCCGCGCGGGCCACCTGCGGGCCCACCGACCGCTGCAGCATCCAGGTCGCACCACCGCCGGGATGCAGCCCGAGCTTCTGGAACCGGGCGTCGAACAGCGCCGCCGGACCGGCGATGCGCACGTCGGCCGCCAGTGCGAGATTCAGACCCGCGCCGACGGCCGCGCCGTTGACCGCGGCGATGGTGGGCAGCCGGCAACTGCCGACGGCCATGAAGCCGTCGTAGAGCTGCTGCAGACCCGTCTCGGCCTTGTCGCCGCCCGCGGCGCCGAGCGCGCTGAGGTCCGCGCCGGCGCAGAACGCTTTGCCGGCGCCGGTGACCACCAGGGCGTGTACGTCGGGATCGGCCTCGGCCCGCTCCACGGCGGCGCGCAGGCGCCCCGACATGTCGGCGGTCACCGCGTTGCGCCGGTCGGGGTCGTTGACGGTGATGAGTGCGACGCGTTTGTCGACGGTGAACAAGACGAGGTCGGATTGGGCCATCGGGCACCTCCGCGGCTTGGGTTTGTCGGGTCCGGGCGACGCACGATGCTGTGCCGTCGGCTGCGACTCCGGGGCAGGGTAAGGGTACTGCGCGACCTGCTTGCGGATGGCAACCGGTGTGAGCGCGGTCGCCGCGAGTTTCGCCCGATAGGCACCAGCGGGAACCCTTTAATGCCTTCGCATTCGGTCTTGACCGGCAGGGGATTCGCTTCCCCTCAGGACGCGAACGCTATTGGAGGTCGGCTACGGGCATTTCCAAAGAATGGTTGTGAAAAGGCGAATACGTTTGCCACTGGGCGCTCGAGCGACGCTCGAAAAGGTGCCGAGACACGGCACGTCGTTTAATGACGGGGATGTGATTCAGGACCGAAAATGCGCGACCGCGCTTGACCCGACGCCCAAGGAGCATCACGCATTGAGCCTGGAGCCTTGACTCGTTTGCTCACCCGCATCGGGTCTAGCCAACCTCTTCGCCAGCTGATCGAGCGCCGCTTGGCGCCGTCTGACGGCACCCGCTCGTTGATCCCGCTGCGTTCCTTGGATCACCGTGCTTGGCAACGCGTCGTAGCGCAGCCTCGTATTCGCATAGTGGATTGCCGCATCGATCATTTCGATGTAACGCTCCGCTTCGTCCACGGCGCACGTGCCCTCGATGCGCTGGACCTCATCCCAACAGGGATAGGAGGAGTACCGGGCATCGAGCCGTTGCTGCGAAACCTGGGCGCCGAAGTAGCCGCGCCAGTCTCGGCTTAGCCACCCCCGTGTCTTGACCTCAACTTTGATCCTGTTCCCCAGCCCGGCTACGAACTTGGGTTCTCCAACTCGCACCACCGGTTGCCAGTCGTCCGACGTCACATCGACCACCCCTCGAATAGAGACGCCCTAAGTCATAATCCCCCGACCAGCGTCATCTGCTCGCACGACACGCTAATTGTCGTTCCCTAACGGTCTATTTGGCAAACGTTTGGCGACCGGCGGCAACGCAGCACTTGTTGAGAGGCTTTAACACCGTTGTGTCCTGCGGCGCAGCGACGGTGCGCGAGGGCACCAAGGAGCCTTTGAGAATCCGCCAAGGCCTACCGCTGATGCTGGTACCGGGCCGCAGAGAGCGCCCACGCAAGGCGCCGACGGCAGGAGCACTCAATGCGAATCGTGGCGGAGCAGAAGACAGCAGACAAGAAAGTCGGTTACGTTCGCCTGGCGATAGTCACTGCCGTAATCGCCGGTCTGATCGTGCTCGGTCTGTGTCTGATCTCCGCGAACAGGCCCGCCGCGGGTCACCCTTGTTCCATGCGGAATGTGACCACGAAGGACGCGACCGGCCACACGGTTTCGTGCGACCGGACGACCGCAAGTGCGCGTGACCTCGTCTGGCAGGTCGCACCGGCATCGTAGTGGCGGTTCGCGGTTGCACGCGGGGCACGGGATGGGCGACGCTTGGGCGGGTCGATCCGGTACACGCTAACGAGGGGAAGCGCGATGGCGAAGGTTTTGTTCGTCGTGACCGGAGCAAGTTACTGGACGCTCGCCGACGGCACGAGGCATCCGACAGGCTATTGGGCGGAGGAGTTCGCCGCCCCGTACCGCGAGCTCACCAACGCCGGTCACCAGGTCGTGGTGGCCGCCCCCAAAGGCGTTGTGCCGCATGTGGATGTGATGAGCCTGCGTCCGTCGATGGCCGGTAGCGAAGAGATCGCCCAAGAGCTGGAGGAGATCCTGCGCTCCGCTGAGGAATTGCGCCGCCCAATCGAGTTGGCCAATGCCCAACTCGAGGACTACGACGCCGTCTACTACCCGGGCGGGCACGGCCCGATGGAGGACCTGTGGCAGGACGCGGACTCGGGTCGGCTCCTGATCGCGGCGCTCACTTCCGGCAAGCCGCTGGCCATTGTCTGCCACGCACCGGTCGCCATGATGGCTACTCGGCGAAACGGGGTTTCACCGTTCGCCGGCTACAAGGTCACGGCCTTCACCAACGACGAGGAGGACGCCGTCGGGCTGCGGGAAAGGGCGCGATGGACCGCCGAGGACGAGCTGGTGAAGATGGGCGTCGACTTCTCGCGCGGCGAACTCTGGAAGCCCTACACGATGAGAGACCGCAACCTCTTCACGGGCCAGAACCCCGCCTCCGCTGGGCCTCTGGCGAAGGAGTTCATGAAGGAACTCCGTTAAGGGAGTGCCGCAGGCCATGCGGGTTCACACTTGTGCAATGAACATGTGTGACTGCATTGCCGACGCGCTGAGCCCGGCGCCCCTGCCCCTGGCGTCGACGTCAGCACGGGTGGCGTGAACATGGCCGAGCCGGAGCCGCGCCGCCCGTTGAAGGGCCTCTCGGACATACGCGCGTTCTTTCACACCAACAAGGTGCCGCTGTACTTCATCTCGCCGACCCCGTTCAACCTGTTGGGCGTTGACCGCTGGATACGAAACTTCTTCTACCTGACCTACTTTGACTCTTTCGAGGGCACACACTCGCGCGTGTTCGTGCCGCGGCGACGCGACCGCCGCGATTTCGACTCGATGGACGAGGTGTGCAGCCATCTCCTGTCCGACCCCGAGACGCTGGAGTTCATCGCCGGTAAAGGTCCCGGCGGCAAGTGCTGCTTTGTGATGATGAACGAGGAAATCCAGGCCCTCGCGCGGTCCGCGGGCCTCGAGGTCATGCATCCGCCGATCGAGCTGCGCAATCGCCTGGGCTCCAAGATCGTCATGACGCGCCTGGCCAGCGAGGCGGGGGTGCCGAGCGTGCCAAATACGATTGGGCGGGCCGGCTCCTACGACGAACTGATGGCGCTCGCACAAAACGCCGGCTTGGGAGACGATCTCGTCATCTCGATCGCGTATGGCAATGCCGGCAGCGGGACGTTCTTTGTGCACGGTCAGCGCGACTGGGACGAGCACGCCGGTGACCTGTTCGGGCAGGACCTCAAAGTCATGAAGCGGATCCGCAATGTGGAGGTGTGCCTCGAGGGGGCCGTGACCCGCCACGGCACTGTGGTCGGCCCCGCGATGACCAGTCTCGTCGGTTATTCGGAGCTGACTCCGAGCCGGGGCAGCTGGTGTGGCAATGACATCTGGCACGAGGTGCTGCCGCCCGCCCAGACGCGTGCCGCGCGAGAAATGGTGACAAAGCTGGGCGACGTCATGCGCCGCGAGGGTTACCTCGGTTACTTCGAGGTGGACCTGCTGCACGACCTCGACTCCGACGAGCTCTACCTCGGCGAGGTGAATCCGCGCCTGAGTGGCGCGAGTCCGATGACGAACTTGACCACCGAGGCCTACGCCGACATGCCGCTGTTCCTCTTTCACCTGCTCGAGTACATGGACGTGGAGTACGAGCTCGACATCGACGAGATCAACTCCCGCTGGGAGCGCGGCTACGGCGAAGACGAGGTTTGGGGCCAGGTGATACTCACCGAGACCTCGCCGGATATCGAGATCTTCACCGCGACGCCACGCACCGGGGTATGGCGTATCGACGACGACGGTCGGGTCTCCTTTTCGCGGACCGCCAACGACTGGGCCACGCTGCTCGACGGCTCCGAGGCCTTTTACATGCGGGTCGCGGCACCCGGCGACTTGCGTTCCGAGGGCGCCCAACTCGGCGTGCTCGTCACCCGCGCACACCTGCAGACGGACGACTATCAGCTCAGCGAGCGCTGCCAGCGCTGGGTCAAGGGTATGAAGGCGAAGTTCACCTCAACGCCCCTGACGCCCGCCGCGCCGATCGTCTCGCGACTCGTCGCGCGCGCGTGAGCCGGCCGGC
Organism: Mycobacterium sp. 852014-50255_SCH5639931; assembly: GCF_001665605.1. Lineage (GTDB taxonomy): Bacteria > Actinomycetota > Actinomycetes > Mycobacteriales > Mycobacteriaceae > Mycobacterium > Mycobacterium paraffinicum. The sequence goes on along the minus strand of NZ_LZSV01000016.1, from coordinate 41,904 downwards.
CGGCATCGCACTGCACAACTGGCTGTCGCCGCCCTACTCGCGGTGGTCCTTCCAGCATGTCGAAGACATGGTGCCGACCGCGGTAATCCCCCGGGGGGCCGGGCCGGTCGCGCGCCTGCCCGCCGCCCGCGCTCCCGTGGCCGAAATTCCGGTGACCAACACCAACGGGACTGCCGCCACCGTCGGCGCGGTAATGGCCGCCACCGTCACCGACGGGTGGGCCGTCGCCCACCGCGGCTCGACGGTGGCCGAGGAGTACCTGGACGGCATGACGGCCACGACCCGGCACCTGCTGTTCTCGGTGAGCAAGTCGATGGTGGCGGCGGTGGCAGGCGGGTTGCACGGCTCCGGTGCGATCGATCTTGACGCGCCGGTCACGAGATACGTTCCCGCCCTGGCCAATTGCGGCTACGCCGGTGCGACGGTGCGCCACCTGCTGGACATGAGGTCGGGCATCGCCTTCTCCGAAAATTACGACGACCCGGCCGCCGAGATCCACCGTCTCGACCAGGCGATGGGGTGGGCACCCAAGAGCGGCCCGGACGTCCCTGCCACGCTGCACGACTTCCTGCTGACCCTGCGGCAGAAGTCGGCTCACGGCGGACCGTTCGAATACCGCTCGTGTGAAACGGACGTCCTCGGCTGGATCTGCGAGGTCGCTGCCGGCCAGCGGATGCCCGAGTTGATGTCGAAACTGCTGTGGAGCCGGATCGGCGCCCAACGCGACGCCACCATTGCCGTCGACCCGGTCGGTACCGGGTTTTGCGATGGCGGCGTCAGCGCCTGTCTGACCGACATGATCCGGTTTGGGTCGCTGTTCCTGCGCGACGGTGTCTCACTGACCGGGCAGCAGGTGATGCCGGCGGCGTGGATCGCCGACACCCTCGACGGCGATGCCGACTCCCGTCAGGCGTTCGCCGCCAGCCCCGACCACGACACCGACCTGCCCGGCGGGATGTACCGAAATCAGATGTGGTTCCCCTACCCGGGCAACAACGTGGTGCTGTCCCTGGGCATGTGCGGCCAGATGATCTACGTCAACCGCGCCGCGGAGATGGTGGCCGCCAAGGTGTCCACCCAGCCGCACTCCCATGAGCCGCACATGCTGGACACGCTGCGCGCGTTCGATGCGGTGGCGCACGAACTGGCTGGAGTCTCCGGTTAGTGCCTGGTGCCCGCGTCAGGTGTGGACGATCCAGCCGGCTTCGGTGTAGGGAGCGTGTTGCGCGGGATCGTTGATCGTGATGTACAGGTCGCCTCCCGTCGGCATACCGAAGCCGACGAATCCATGTGCGGTCTGCCCGTCGTGAAGGCCGCCCGATTGCAGCGGGGGCATCTTGTCGAGCCTCTGGTAGTCGACCGCAAACGTTGCCGGCTGGGGCGCATCGTCGGGATGGGTCCATGGCTGACTGCCGCCGCCGTATCGGGCGAATATGTAGTTCTGGTCGAACTGGAAGAACCGGTGGGACGTACCGGTGATAGTCACTTCCACCACACTGCATGCGGAGCCATACGTCGGATTCGCAAAATGAGAGGTGCACCCCGGCGGTAACCACGTTGCACTGTCGACAGTGATGTCGGCGGTCGCGCCGCCGGCCGCCCGCGCATGCACGGGCACGCCCATCTGACCGATCGGGAACGGTGGATTCTCGGACGTGGGGTCAGCCGAACCGGTGGGACACGAGCATGCGGCAATGGCCACGGCGGCCGCAGCTGCAGGAATCACAGATTCCGCGCGCACCCCGGGTGGTTACCCGCAGCGCTGTCGCACGCAAACCCATCACTCATCACCGCCCTCACGGCGGTGTACCGCGCCCGGCCACGCTCAACGCCCTCATCAAGTGGAGTGTCAAGGATCAACCGAAACCGGGTGTAAAGCATCAGCCGAAACACACCAGATAGTGCCCCCGGCACGACTCGAACGTGCGACCTAGGGATTAGAAGGCCCTTGCTCTATCCACCTGAGCTACGGAGGCAATGTGCAGGTCAGTCTATTCCAACGGCGTGTCGCGAGACGACTCGCCGCCGCGACGCGCGCGAAAAGCGTTCCCGCGCCGCGGTTATCGGCTATGGTTGGGACCCTCGACACACGTACAACACCGGCCGGTAATCGGCCGTTTACCGCAACGAGGCGTGTGCAGATCGTCGAGGGGTGGCGTTGCTATGAGCGTGACCACGCACCTGACTTCACGGTGCTCTTGGGCTGGTACCCAGGCAGCACGCCTGGCGGCCGACGCGATGGATGCCTACCGGGCCGGCACCCTTTTGCTGCGGGGGTCGCCATTGGCGCTGGGCTGCCTCGTGGGCTGGCTTTCGACGGAGTTTCCACCGCACGTCGTGACCGGGCACGCGTTGTCGCGGGTTGCGCACCCGTCCATCGGCCGCGTCGGCACATCCTGGGCGGCGCAGCGGGCGGATAGGGCGCTGACCGCCGCGCTCGAGGAGTCGTTCGGTCCGGACTTCCGCGAGCAGGTGTGCCACCCGACCAGCATCAAGCCGGTCTGCGCGCCGCGCAGCGGCATGTTGAACAGGCCAGGGCCGCATCGCCGGTACGCGGCGCAGACGTCAAACATCTCCTACGGTCCGGGTGGGCGCGACAACCTGCTCGACATCTGGCGCCGCCATGACCTGGCGCCGGGGCGGCGGGCGCCGGTGCTGATCCAGGTCCCCGGCGGGGCGTGGACGGTCGGCGACAAACGAGTGCAGGCCTACACGCTGATGAGCCGCATGGCCGAACTCGGCTGGATCTGCGTCTCGATCAACTACTGCAAGAGCCCACGTTCGACGTTTCCCGCGCACCTCATCGACGTTAAGAGGGCGATCGCGTGGGTCCGCCAAAACATCGCCGACTACGGGGGTGATCCCGACTTCATCGCGATCACCGGCGGCTCGGCCGGCGGACACCTGGCCTCCCTGGCCGCGCTCACCCCGAACGACCCGGCGTTCCAACCCGGATTCGAAGGCGCCGACACGACGGTTCAGGCCGTCGCGCCCTATTACGGCGTTTACGACTTCACCGATTTCGAGAACATGCACGACTTGATGGTGCCGTTCCTCGAGCAGTTCGTCGTGAAGGCCCGCTACGCCGACAAGCCCGAGCGGTTCAGGGCGGCGTCACCGGTTACCTACGTGCACAGCGACGCGCCGCCCTTCTTCGTGCTGCACGGCGAGAAGGACGAGTTGGTTCCCAGTGGCCAGGCCCGGGGCTTCTGCGCGGCGTTGCGCGCGACCGGCGCTGCCACGGTGGCCCACGCGGAGCTCGCCAATGCGCACCACGCGTTCGACATCCTCTCCACGGTTCGATCACGGCTGGCCGCCGACGCCGTCGCCGATTTCTTGGGCGTCATCTATGGCCGGCGCGTCAACTCCCTGCTGGACTTGGACCAGCTGGCAGCCACGTCGGCCAGCTGAGCCCGGGCCCTCGGTCACCGGCGCCGCGGTCCGGCCGCTCCTTTCACCAGCGCGGCAACCCGACTAGCGTTGTGTTGGCTATGGGGTTGGCGGGGCCGAGGCAGGAGGCTTGATCGACGGTGACAGGGCTGGCGCGTCGGGCGGAGGACCATGACTGAGTCCGTCGAGGTCGTGAAATTGTCCGACCAACTTGGACCGGTCGACTATCTGATGCATCGTGGTGAAGCGAATCCCCGGACTCGGTCGGGGATCATGGCGCTGGAACTTCTCGACACCACGCCGGACTGGGATGAGTTCCTGACCCGATTCGAGAACGCTTCCCGACGGGTGTTACGGCTGCGCCAGAAGGTTGTCGTGCCGACCCTGCCGACCGCGTCGCCGCGCTGGGTGGTGGATCCCGATTTCAACCTCGAGTTCCACGTGCGCCGGATGCGGGTGGCCGAACCCGGCACACTGCGCGACGTCTTCAACCTCGCCGAGGTGATCCTGCAGTCGCCCATGGACATTTCCCGTCCGCTGTGGACGGCCACCCTGGTGGAGGGTCTGGCCGACGGCAAAGCCGCCACGCTGCTGCACGTCAGCCACGCGGTCACCGACGGCGTCGGCGGTGTGCAGATGTTCGCGGAAATCTACGACCTGGAGCGCGATCCGCCTTCCAAGCCGACGCCCCCGCTGCCCATCCCGCAGGACCTCACGCCCAATGACCTGATGCGGCAAGGCATTAACCACCTGCCCACCGCCGTGGTCGGCGGTGTCGTGAGTGCGGTGGCCGGTGCGGTGTCGGCGGCCGGACGGGCCGTCCTGGAACCGGGGTCCACCGTGTCCGGGATCGTGGGCTATGCCATGTCCGGGATGCGGGTGCTGAACCGGTCAGCCGAGCCGTCTCCGCTGCTGCGGCGCCGCAGCCTGGCCACCCGCACCGAGGCGATCGACATCCCGCTCTCCGACCTGCACCGGGCGGCCAAGGCCGGCGGCGGATCGATCAACGACGCCTACCTCGCCGGCTTGTGCGGCGCCCTGCGGCGCTACCACGAGGCGCTCGGCGTGCCGATCGGCACGCTGCCGATGGCGGTGCCGGTGAGCCTGCGGGCCGAGGCCGACACGGCGGGCGGCAACCGGTTCACCGGGGTCAACCTGGCCGCGCCCGTGGGTACCGTCGACCCGGTTTCGCGGATGAAGAAGATCCGCGCGCAGATGACGCAGCGCCGCGACGAGCCCGCGATGAACATCATCGGTTCGGTCGCACCACTGCTCAGCGTCCTGCCGACCGCGGTGCTTGAGGGGCTCACCGGCTCGGTGATCGGCTCCGACGTGCAGGCCAGCAACGTCCCGGTGTACCCCGGAGACACCTACATCGCCGGCGCAAAGGTGTTGCGGCAGTACGGGATCGGTCCGTTACCGGGGGTGGCGATGATGGTGGTGTTGATCTCGCGGGGCGGGTGGTGCACCATCACCGTGCGCTATGACAGGGCGTCGGTGCGCAACGAGCCACTGTTCGCTCAATGCCTGCTGGAGGGCTTCGACGAAATTCTGGCGCTGGCCGGCGAGGGGGCACCCCACGCGGTGCCCGCCTCGTTCACCGAACCGGCGACTTCGGCACGGGCGGTGTCGGGCTCATGAGCGCCGCCAAGGACCAGGGAGACGAGCGCGGAGCGGCCGGGTCGGACATGCGCTTGCCGGGCTCGGTCGCCGAAATCATGGCCAGCCCACCGGGTCCGAAGATCGGGGCGTTCTTCGACCTCGACGGGACGCTGGTGGCCGGCTTCACGGCGGTGATTCTCACCCAGGAGCGACTGCTGCGCCGTGACATGGGCGTGGGTGAGCTGCTCGGCATGGTCCAGGCCGGCCTGAGCCACACGCTCGGGCGCATCGAGTTCGAGGACCTCATCGGCAAGGCCGCCGCCGCGTTGGCCGGCCGCCTGCTGGACGACCTGGAGGAGATCGGCGAGCGGCTGTTCGTGCAGCGGATCGAGTCGCGGATCTACCCGGAGATGCGCGAGCTGGTGCGGGCGCACGTGGCTCGCGGGCATACCGTGGTGCTGAGCTCGTCGGCGCTGACCATCCAGGTCAACCCGGTGGCGCGGTTCCTGGGCATCTCGAACATGCTCACCAACAAGTTCGAGACCACGGAAGACGGAATACTCACTGGCGGTGTGCAGAAGCCGATCCTGTGGGGTCCCGGCAAAGCTGCTGCGGTGCAACGGTTTGCCGCCGAGAACGGCATCGACCTGAAGGACAGCTACTTCTACGCCGACGGGGACGAGGACGTCGCCCTGATGTACCTGGTCGGCAACCCGCGCCCAACCAATCCCGAGGGCAAGATGGCCGCCGTGGCCAAACGCCGAGGCTGGCCGATCCTGCGGTTCAGCAGCCGCGGTCCGGTGGGCCTGCGCCGGCAGATCCGCACCCTCGCCGGGTTCGGCTCGATGTTCCCCGTCGCCGCCGGCGCCGTGGGCATCGGCGTGCTGACCCGCAACCGGCGGCGCGGGGTCAACTTCTTCACCTCGACCTTCTCGCAGCTGTCGCTGGCGATCGCCGGGGTGCAGCTCAACGTCATCGGTCAGGAGAACCTGACCGCGCAGCGACCGGCGGTGTTCATCTTCAATCACCGCAACCAGGTTGACCCGGTCATCGCCGGCGCGCTGGTGCGCGACAATTGGATCGGCGTGGGCAAGAAGGAGCTGAAGAAAGACCCGATCATGGGCACGCTCGGCAAGCTGCTCGACGGCGTCTTCATCGACCGGGACGACCCCGTCGCCGCGGTGGAGACGATGCACGAGATCGAAGACCGGGCGCGGAGGGGACTGTCGATCGTGATCGCGCCGGAAGGCACCCGCGTCGACACCACCGAAGTCGGGCCCTTCAAGAAGGGGCCGTTCCGCCTGGCCATGGCGGCCGGCATCCCGATCGTCCCGATCGTGATCCGCAACGCGGAAATCGTCGCCGCCCGCAACTCCACCGTAGTCAATCCCGGTACCGTGGATATCGCCGTCTTTCCGCCGATCTCGGTGCAGGACTGGACCGTCGAGAACCTCTCGGAGCGCATCGCCGAGGTTCGCCAGCTGTATCTGGACACGCTGGCCAACTGGCCGATCGACGAGCTGCCCCAGGTCGGTATATATGCCGAGAACAAGGCGGCGAAGAAGGCGAAGGCCCCCGCGAAAAAAACTGCGGCTAAGGCCGTCTCGAAAGCACCGGCGAAGAAGGCCGCGCCGAAGAAGGCCGCCTCGAAAGCCAAGCCCGCCAAGGCGAATCCCCATGAATCCCAGGCCGCCCTCAAAGACGGTGAGGCACACGGGCCCGCCGAGTCCGCCGCCGGCGCGGAGCCGCCGGAATCCGCGCCCGAAGGGCGGCCGTGACCGAAGCGGCCGCGGATACCACCGCGGTCCTCACCGGCCAAGACTCGCTGGTGTTGGCGTCCATGGCCTCGCCGGTAGAGCGGGAACTGATGACGGCCTGGATGGCTCAACAGCGCGCGGATAAGCCCGAGGCGACATTCGACGTGCTGGAACTCCCGCCGCCCACCGCGGCCCGCGACGCGCTGACCGCGTTGATCGAGCAGCTCGAGGCAGGCGGCGGCGACGACCGTTCCATCGTCCCGGTGCGGGTGTTCTGGCTGCCCCCACCGGATCGCGGCAGAATCGCCAAGCTGGCCGGCCTGCTACCGGGGCGAGATCCCTACCACCCCAACGAACGTCGGCAACTGCAGATCATGCGCAACGCTCCCCAGCGGGCGCGGGTGGTGGCCGGCGAACCCGCGAAAGTTTCCGAACTGCGCGAGCAGTGGCGCGACATCACCGTTGGCGAGAATGAAAGCGACTTCGCCCGATTCGTCATCCGGCGCGCGCTGCTGGCGCTGGAACGCGTCGAGTATCGGATCCTGGGGCCGCAGTACAAGTCTCCGCGCCTGGTAAAGCCGGAGATCTTGGAGTCCAGCCGATTTCGTGCCGGGCTCAAGAAGATCCCCGGCGCGACCGTCGACGAAGCGGGTGAGATGCTCGACGAACTCTCCACCGGCTGGAGCCGGGTGTCCGTCGACCTCGTTTCCGTCCTGGGCAGGATGCTGAGCCGCGGATTCGATCCGGAGATCGACTACGACGGATATCAGGTCGCGGCGATGCGCGCCGCCCTGGAGACCCATCCGGCGGTGCTGCTGTTCTCGCATCGCTCCTACATCGACGGCGCGGTGGTGCCGGTGGCGATGCAGGAGAATCGGCTGCCGCCCGTGCATGTGTTCGCCGGCATCAACCTGTCGTTCGGCGCGATGGGCCCGTTGCTGCGCCGGTCCGGTGTCATCTTCATTCGCCGCAACATCGGCGAAAACCCGCTCTACAAATATGTTCTCCGCGAATACGTCGGGTACATCGTCGAAAAGCGGTTCAACCTGAGTTGGTCCATCGAGGGCACGCGCTCGCGCACGGGCAAGATGTTGCCGCCAAAGCTCGGCCTGCTGGCCTACGTCGCGGACGCGTACCTGGACGGCCGCAGTGAAGACATCCTGCTGCAGCCGGTGTCCATCAGCTTCGACCAGTTGCACGAGATCGCCGAGTACGCGGCCTACGCCCGCGGCGGGGAGAAGACGCCCGAAGGCGTTGGCTGGCTGTACAACTTCATCAGGGCGCAGGGCGAACGCAACTACGGCAAGATCTACGTCCGCTTCCCGGAGGCCGTTTCGATGCGCCAGTACCTGGGCCCGACGCACGGCACGCTGACTCACGACCAGGACGCCAAACGGCTTGCGCTGCAGAAGATGTCGTTCGAGGTCGCGTGGCGGATACTGCAGGCGACACCCGTGACGGCGACGGGCCTGGTGTGCGCGTTGCTGCTCACCACTCGCGGCGCGGCGTTGACGCTCGATCAGCTGCACCACACCCTGCAGGACTCGCTCGACTATCTGGAACGCAAACAGAACCCGATGTCGACGAGTGCGCTGCGGCTGCGCTCGCGCGCCGGTGTTCGAGCGGCGGTCGACGCGTTGTCCAACGGGCACCCGATCACCCGGGTCGACGGTGGCCGGGAACCGGTGTGGCACATCGCCCCCGACGAGCAACACGCGGCCGCGTTTTACCGCAACTCGCTGATCCATGCCTTCCTGGAGACCTCGATCGTCGAATTGGCGCTGGCGCATGCCCGGCACGCCGAGGGCGACCGGATGCGCGCCTTCTGGGAACAGGCGATGCGGCTGCGCGACCTGCTCAAGTTCGACTTCTACTTCGCGGACTCGGCGGCGTTCCGGGACAACATCGCCGAAGAGCTGGCTTGGCACGACGATTGGGAAGCCCACGTCAGCGCCGGCGGCGAGGAGATCGACGCGCTGCTGTTCGCCAAGCGTCCGCTGATGGCGGACGCGATGCTGAGGGTGTTCTTCGAGGCCTACGAGATCGTCGCCGACGTGCTGCGGGATGCGCCGGCCGACGTCGGCCAGAAGGACCTCACCGAGTCGGCGCTCGGCGTAGGCCGCCAATACGTGGCGCAAACCCGGGTCCGCAGCAGCGAATCGGTGTCGACGCTGTTGTTCGCCACGGCCTATCAGGTCGTCGTCGACCAGGATCTCATCGCGCCCGCGCCGGACCTCGCCGAACGTCGGGCCGCTTTTCGGGGGGAGCTGCGGGACATTCTGCGGGATTCGGATTACGTCGGGCGGATAGCGCGCGGCCAGTTCGTCGCCCGCGAGGTCAAGGCACGTCGGGAGCGCCTGGCTCGGTAGTCCCCGGTAGGGGCCCATACCCTGGCTGTATGACGGTCGATCGGTCGGTGACGCCACCCCGCGCGCGGGTGTGGCCGCTGCTGGTCGGTGTCGCGCTGCTGGCGGGCTGCACGGCGGCCGGTATCGGGGCGCTCTCCCTGGCCGACGCGCTGACCGCCACGGGTTTGCCGAACCCGGGTCCGGCAACCACGCTGGGGCTACCGCTCGTCCGGGCGGCGGGGGAGATCGCCGCGGTGCTGGCCGTCGGGTCGTTCCTGTTCGCGGCGTTTCTGGTGCCGCCGCAACGCAGCGGCGTCCTGGACGCCGACGGGTACCGGGCGCTTCGCCTGGGGACCGTGGCGTCGGGTGTCTGGGCGGCGTGTGCGGCGCTGCTGGTTCCGCTGACCATTTCCGACGTGTCGGGCCGCCCGTTGGTCGCGCTTCTGAACCCGGTGCGGATCTGGTCGATCGCCGGCCTGGTCACCACCGCCTCCGCGTGGCGCTGGACCGCGGCGCTGGCCGCGCTGGTGATGCTGGCCAGCCTCTCGGTGCTGCGCTGGTCGTGGACGCCGCTGCTGTTCGCCGGGTCGCTGCTGACGCTCATCCCGCTCGGGCTGACCGGCCATTCGTCGGCGGGCGGTTCACACGACCTGGCGACCAACAGCCTGCTGATCCACCTCGTCGCCGCGGGCCTGTGGGCCGGCGGCCTGCTGGCGTTGACCGCCTACGGGCTGCGCGGCGGCGGGCACGTCGCCCTGGCGGCGCGGCGGTTCTCCGCAATCGCGCTGTGGTGCTGGGTCGCGATGGCGCTCAGCGGTCTGGTGAACGCCGCGGTGCGCGTCCCGCTGGGCGACCTGCTGACCACCGACTACGGCCGACTGGTCGTCGGCAAGTTCGTCGCATTGTGCGTGCTCGGGGTGATCGGCTGGCGCCAACGGCGCTCGTCGGTCGCCGGTTTGCAAGCGCGACCGGCTCAGCCGGAGGCGCGCCGCGCCCTGCTCCGGCTGGCGCTCGCCGAGGCCGCGGTCTTCGGCCTCACCTTCGGCGTCGCCGTCGGGCTGGGCCGCACCCCACCACCACCGCCGCCGAGCCGGCTGCCCTCGATTCCCGAAGCCGAGATCGGCTACGACTTCAACGGTCCGCCGACCCCGGCGCGGATCCTGTTCGACTGGCGCTTCGACTTGATCTTCGGCAGCGCCGCCATCGTCTTCGCCGCCCTCTATGTGGCCGCCGTGGTCCGCCTGCGCCGCCGCGGTGACGCCTGGCCGCCGGGGCGGACCGTGGCCTGGCTGCTCGGCTGCCTGGCGCTGCTGTTCGTCACGTCCTCGGGGGTCGGTCGCTACATGCCGGCGATGTTCAGCGTGCACATGGTCGCCCACATGGGCCTGTCGATGCTGGTGCCGATCCTGCTGGTGCTGGGCGCCCCGGTGAGCCTGGCCCTGCGGGCGTTGCCCGCCGCCGGGCGCGACGACCCGCCCGGTATGCGGGAATGGCTGTTGGCCGCCCTGCACAGCCGGCTGTCGCGGTTCCTCACCAACCCGGTCGTGGCCACCGTGCTCTTCGTCGCCGGCTTCTACGGGCTGTACCTGTCGAGCCTGTTCGACGACGCCGTGGGCAGTCATGCGGGGCACCTGGCGATGAACCTGCACTTCCTGCTCAGCGGCTACCTCTTCTACTGGATCGTCATCGGGGTCGACCCCACGCCGCGCCCGATCCCGCCGCTGGCAAAGGTGGGCGTGGTGTTCGCGTCGTTGCCGCTGCACGCGTTCTTCGGGGTGGTGCTGATGGGCACCCGCAGGGTGCTCGGCGCCGACTACTATCGCTCGCTCGGTTTGACCTGGCACACCGACCTGCTCGGTGACCAGCGGTTGGGTGGGGGCATCGCCTGGGCGGCGGGGGAGCTGCCCCTGGTGATCGTGATGCTGGCGCTGCTGGTGCAGTGGGCGCGCAGTGACGACCGCACCGCCCGGCGGTTGGACCGCGCCGCCGACCGCGACGACGACGCCGAGCTGGTCGCCTACAACGCGATGCTCGCCGAGCTGTCGCGGCGCGACACGCCGAAGCCCTCCCACGCGGACTGATCCACAGTCGCGATTCCTTCCACAGGGCCGGCGGGGCACCGCCGGATCGGGCCATTCGCCCGCCGGCCCGTCGGTGGCGCCGGGCTCAATGGCAGCCACGACGGGCGGTGTCGCGTTCACCGCCCAATAGCAACCGAGAAGGGATCATTCCAATGTTCGAAACCCCGCTTACCGTCGTCGGGCACATCGTCAACCACCCCGAACGCCGCCAGGTCGGCACCCAGGAGGTCATCAAGTTTCGCGTCGCCAGCAATTCCCGCCGGCGCACGGCAGACGGCGGCTGGGAGCCGGGTAACTCGCTGTTCATCAACGTCAACTGCTGGGGCAAGTTGGTCACTGGCGTCGGTGCCGCGTTGGGCAAGGGCGCCCCGGTGATCGTGGTCGGCCACGTCTATACCAGCGAGTACGAGGACCGTGACGGCAACCGCCGCTCATCACTGGAGATGCGTGCGACCTCCGTCGGGCCCGACGTGTCCCGCGCGATTGTGCGGATCGAGAAGCCGGGTTACACCGGTCTCAACCCGGAGCAGGCGGCCGCCAACGGAACTTCGGTAGTGGCCATCGACGTTGGTGGTGACGAGGACCTGAAGGCCGGCGACGACCCGGCCGACTCCGGTGACGCCGCCGCTGACCGCGCCCCGCTCTCCGTGCCGGCTTGACGGTCGGCTTGGGGGCGGGCCGGCGGTTGTCGGCCGGTGCCTAGGATGGTCCGCGAGATCACTCTGCAGACCAGAAAGGCACAACAGCGGCATGGCTGAGTTCATCTACACGATGAAAAAGGTCCGCAAGGCGCACGGCGACAAGGTGATCCTGGACGACGTCACGTTGAGCTTCTACCCGGGCGCCAAGATCGGTGTCGTTGGCCCCAACGGCGCCGGCAAGTCGAGCGTCTTGCGGATCATGGCCGGGCTGGACAAGCCGAACAACGGCGACGCCTTTCTGGCCAGCGGGGCCACCGTCGGCATCCTGCAGCAGGAGCCGCCGCTGAACGAGGAAAAGACGGTGCGCGGCAACGTCGAAGAGGGGCTCGGCGAGATCAAGGTCAAGCTGGACCGCTTCAACGAGGTCGCCGAATTGATGGCCACCGACTACTCCGACGAGTTGATGGAGGAAATGGGCCGGCTGCAGGAGGACCTCGACCACGCCGACGCCTGGGACCTCGACTCGCAGCTGGAGCAGGCCATGGACGCCCTGCGCTGCCCGCCGCCGGACGAGCCGGTGACGAATCTGTCCGGCGGTGAGCGCCGCCGCGTGGCGCTGTGCAAGCTGCTGTTGTCCAAGCCCGACCTGCTGCTGCTCGACGAGCCGACCAACCACCTGGACGCCGAAAGCGTGCAGTGGCTCGAACAACACCTGGCCGCCTACCCGGGCGCGGTGTTGGCCGTGACCCACGACCGGTATTTCCTGGACAACGTCGCCCAGTGGATCCTCGAGCTCGACCGCGGCCGTGCGTATCCCTACGAGGGCAACTACTCGACATATCTGGAGAAGAAGGCCGAGCGGTTGGCGGTGCAGGGCCGCAAGGACGCCAAGCTGCACAAGCGGCTCACCGAGGAGCTGGCCTGGGTGCGGCAGGGGGCGAAGGCGCGGCAGGCGAAGAACAAGGCCCGCCTGCAGCGCTACGAGGAGATGGCCGCCGAGGCTGAAAAGACGCGCAAGCTCGACTTCGAGGAAATCCAGATCCCCGTCGGGCCGCGACTGGGCAACCTGGTCGTCGAGGTCGACCACCTGGACAAGGGTTACGACGGGCGGACCCTGATCAAGGACCTGTCCTTCACCCTGCCCCGTAACGGCATCGTCGGCGTGATCGGCCCCAACGGGGTGGGCAAGACGACGCTGTTCAAGACCATCGTCGGGCTGGAACAGCCGGACAGTGGGACGGTCAAGGTGGGAGAAACGGTCAAGCTCAGCTACGTGGACCAGTCCCGCGCCGGCATCGATCCCAAGAAGACCGTGTGGGAGGTCGTTTCGGACGGCCTCGACTACATCGAGGTCGGCCAGAACGAGATCCCGTCGCGCGCCTACGTCTCGGCGTTCGGGTTCAAGGGTCCCGACCAGCAGAAGCCGGCCGGCGTGCTGTCCGGTGGCGAGCGGAACCGGCTGAACCTGGCGCTCACGCTTAAAGAAGGCGGCAACCTGCTTCTGCTCGACGAGCCCACCAACGACCTCGACGTCGAGACGCTGGGTTCGCTGGAGAATGCCCTGGAGAAATTCCCGGGCTGCGCGGTGGTCATTTCCCACGATCGCTGGTTCCTGGACCGCACCTGCACGCACATCCTGGCCTGGGAGGGTGACGAGGACAACGAGGCCAAGTGGTTCTGGTTCGAGGGCAACTTCGGCGCATACGAAGAAAACAAGGTCGAACGGCTCGGTGTTGACGCGGCCCGGCCGCACAGAGTGACCCACCGGAAGCTCACGCGCGACTAGTGTCAGCTGCGCAGCACCCCGACAATGCGGCCCAGACGGTCGCGGCGGGTGCACCCCGCTTGCGGGGGGAGAGTGGGCAGTTGAGCGCAGTGGCGTTCGTCACGAGTTGGGAGCCATCGGCATGACGATCGATCCCGGAGCCAAGCAGGCGCTCAAGCCGTGGACCGCCTTCACCCGGCAACAGGACATTCCCGAGTGGATCGCGAAGGCCTATATCGAGAGCTATCGCGGCCCGCACGGCGACGAGCTCGGGGCGGAATCCGGCCCAATCGACCTGACCGTCCCGACCGCCATCGTGACCCCCGCCATGCTCGGCGCGCACTATCGGCTCGGCCAGCACCGTCCCGCCGGCCAAAGCCGGGTCGCGGTCTACCCCGCGGACGACCCGGCCGGATTCGGGCCCGCGCTACAAGTCGTCACCGACCACGGCGGCATGCTGTTGGACTCCGTCACGGTCCTGCTGCACCGGCTCGGTGTGCCCTACGCGGCCATCATGACCCCGGTGTTCGAGGTGCACCGCAACCCCGCGGGCGACCTGGTCAGCGTCGAATCGAAACCGCCCGGCGCCCCGCAGTACGTGGGCGAGGCGTGGATACACGTGCAACTGCTGCCCGCGGTCGACAGCAAGGGCCTCGCCGAGGTTAAACGGCTGTTGCCCAAGGTCCTGTCCGACGTGCAACAGGTCGCCAGCGACGCGGGCGCGTTGATCGCCACCCTGAGCGGCCTCGCCGCGGAAGTGGAAACCAACGCGCAGGGCCACTTCTCAGCCCCCGACCGCGCCGATGTCGCGGCGCTGCTGCGCTGGCTGGGCAACGGTAACTTCCTGCTGCTCGGCTACCAACGTTGCCGCGTGCACGACCGTTTCGTCTCCGGCGACGGGTCACCCGGGCTGGGCGTCCTGCGCTCCCGCACCGGTTCCCGCCCTCGGCTGACGGATGACGACAAATTGCTGGTGTTGGCGCAATCGGTCGTCGGCAGCTACCTGCGCTACGGCGCCTACCCGTACGCCGTCGCGGTGCGGGAAAATGTCGGCGGCGACGACGGCGTTGTCGAGCACCGCTTCGTCGGGCTCTTCACCGTCGCCGCCATGAACGCGGACGTTCTGGAAATCCCGACGATCTCGACCCGAGTGCGCGGCGCGCTCGCCTTGGCCGACAGCGACCCGATCCACCCCGGCCAGCTGCTGCTCGACGTCATTCAAACTGTCCCGCGCTCAGAGCTGTTCACGTTGAGCGCCGAACGGCTCTTGACGATGGCCAAAGCGGTGGTGGATCTGGGATCCCAACGGCGGGCGTTGTTGTTCCTGCGCGCCGATCGGCTCCAATACTTCGTCTCGTGCCTGGTCTACCTGCCCCGCGATCGCTACACCACGCAGGTGCGGCTGCAAATTGAGGACATTCTGGTCCGCGAGTTCGGTGGCACGCGGCTGGAATTCACCGCTCGTGTCAGCGAATCGCCCTGGGCCCTCATGCATTTCATGGTCCGGTTGCCGGAAGATGCGGCGCCGGTCGACGTCTCCGAAGACAACCGGGTCCGCATCCAGGGATTGCTGAGCGAGGCCGCGCGGACCTGGACCGACCGGTTGATCGGGGCGGCCGCGGAGGGCTCCGTCGAACAGGCCGATGCCGAGCACTACGGCACCGCTTTCTCCGAGGCCTACAAACAAGCCGTCACCCCGGCCGATGCCATCGAGCACATCGCCATCATCGAAGGGCTGCATGATAATTCGGTCAAGCTGGTGTTCTCCGAGCGAGGCGAGGCCGGGGCCGCCCAGCTGACCTGGTTTCTGGGCGGGCGCACCGCCTCGCTGAGCCAGCTGCTGCCCATGCTGCAGAGCATGGGCGTGGTGGTGCTCGAGGAGCGACCGTTCACCGTCACCCGCCCGGACGGGCTGCCGGTGTGGATCTACCAATTCAAGATTTCGACGCACCCGACGATCGCGCCGGCGACGACCACGGCGGACCGCGACGCGACCGCGCAGCGGTTCGCCGATGCGGTCACCGCGATCTGGCAAGGTCGCGTCGAGATCGACCGGTTCAACGAGCTGGTCATGCGTGCCCGGCTGACCTGGCAGCAGGTCGTGCTGCTGCGCGCTTACGCGAAATACTTACGGCAGGCGGGTTTTCCGTACAGCCAGTCCTACATCGAGTCGGTGCTGAACGAGCACCCGTCCACCGCGCGGTCGCTGGTCGCCCTGTTCGAGGCGCTTTTCGATCCCCGGCCGTCGGGCGCGTCAACCCACCGTGACGCACAAGCGGCGGCGGCCGCGGTAGCCGCCGACATCGACGCGCTGATGAGCCTGGACACCGACCGCATCCTGCGGGCGTTCGCATCACTGGTTCAGGCGACGTTGCGCACCAATTACTTTGTGACGCGCGAGGGTTCGGCCCGCGCCCGAAATATCTTGGCGCTCAAGCTCAATGCGCAGCTCATCGACGAGCTACCGCTGCCGCGTCCCAAGTACGAGATCTTCGTCTATTCGCCCCGCGTCGAAGGTGTGCACCTGCGGTTCGGCCCGGTGGCCCGCGGCGGGCTGCGCTGGTCGGACCGCCGCGACGATTTCCGCACCGAGATTCTCGGCCTGGTCAAGGCGCAGGCGGTGAAGAACGCCGTCATCGTGCCGGTCGGGGCCAAGGGCGGATTCGTCGTCAAGCGGCCGCCGCTGGCGACCGGCGATCAGGCGGAGGACCGCGACGCCACCCGCGCCGAGGGCGTCGCCTGCTATCAACTCTTCATCTCGGGCCTGCTCGACGTGACCGACAACGTCGATCACGCAACGAGAAAGGTCAGCCCGCCGCCCGAGGTGATACGGCGCGACGGTGACGACGCCTACCTGGTGGTGGCTGCGGACAAGGGCACCGCGACCTTCTCCGACATCGCCAACGACGTGGCGAAGTCCTACGGATTCTGGTTGGGTGACGCCTTCGCGTCCGGCGGATCGGTGGGCTACGACCACAAGGCGATGGGCATCACGGCCAAGGGCGCGTGGGAGGCCGTCAAACGACACTTCCGGGAGATGGGCGTCGACACCCAGGCCGAGGACTTCACGGTGGTGGGCATCGGCGACATGAGCGGCGACGTGTTCGGCAACGGCATGCTGCTGTCCAAGCACATCAGGTTGATCGCCGCCTTCGATCACCGGCACGTGTTCCTCGACCCCGACCCCGCCCCCGCGGCCTCGTGGGAGGAACGCCGGCGGATGTTCGACCTGCCGCGGTCCAGCTGGGAGGACTACGACAAGTCGTTGATCAGCGAGGGCGGCGGCGTGTACAGCCGTGAGCACAAATCCATCCCCGTCAGCCCGCAGGTGCGCGACGCGTTGGGCATCGACGGCGAGATCACCGAGATGACCCCGCCCAACCTGATCAAGGCGATCTTGCAGGCGCCGGTCGATCTGCTGTTCAACGGCGGCATCGGCACCTACATCAAGTCCGAGTCCGAGTCCGACGCCGACGTCGGCGATCGCGCCAACGATCCGGTGCGGGTCAACGCAAGTCAGGTGCGCGCCAAGGTGATCGGCGAGGGCGGGAACCTGGGGGTGACCGCCCTGGGCCGGGTCGAGTTCGATCTGTCGGGTGGGCGCATCAACACCGACGCGATGGACAACTCCGCCGGCGTGGACTGTTCGGACCATGAGGTGAACATCAAGATCCTGATCGACTCGCTGGTCACCGCCGGCAGGGTCGACCCCGACGAGCGCAAAGAGTTGCTGGAGTCGATGACCGACGAGGTCGCGCAACTGGTGCTCACCGACAACGAGGATCAGAACGACCTGATCGGCACCAGCCGCGCCAACGCGGCCAGCCTGCTGCCGGTGCACGGCAGGCAGATTCAGTACCTCGTCGACGAGCGGGGGCTCAACCGCGAATTGGAAGCCCTGCCGTCGGAAAAGGAGATCGACCGGCGGTGTGAGGCCGGCATCGGCCTGACGTCGCCCGAGCTGTGCACCCTGATGGCGCACGTCAAACTCGGGCTCAAAGAGGAGATGCTGAACACCGAACTGACCGAGCAGGACGTGTTTGCATCCCGGTTGCCGCAATACTTTCCGACGCCGTTGCAGGAACGGTTCAGCGCGGAGATCCGCACCCACCAGTTGCGCCGTGAGATCGTCACCACCATGCTGATCAACGACCTGGTCGACACCGCCGGCATCAGCTATGCGTTCCGGATCACCGAGGATGTCGGGGTCGGGCCCGTCGACGCGGTGCGGACGTACGTCGCCACCGACGCAATCTTCGGCGTGGGGGAGATTTGGCGGCGGATCC
The DNA here is from genome assembly GCF_001665605.1 of Mycobacterium sp. 852014-50255_SCH5639931. Classification (GTDB taxonomy): domain Bacteria; phylum Actinomycetota; class Actinomycetes; order Mycobacteriales; family Mycobacteriaceae; genus Mycobacterium; species Mycobacterium paraffinicum. The sequence continues at coordinate 24,034 of NZ_LZSV01000016.1, read as the reverse complement.
GCGCGGCGAATCTGCCGGTCGCGCTGTCGGACCGGCTCACACTCGACACCCGACGGTTGATCGACCGCGCCGGCCGCTGGCTGCTCAACTACCGTCCGCAGCCGCTGGCCGTCGGTGCGGAGATCAACCGGTTCGCCGCGAAGGTCAAAGACCTGACTCCGCGGATGTCGGAGTGGCTGCGCGGCGACGACAAGGCGATCGTCGAGAAGGAAGCCGCCGAATTCTCTTCGCAAGGTACACCCGACGACCTGGCGTACATGATCGCCGCCGGTCTGTACCGCTTCAGTTTGCTGGACATCATCGACATCGGCGACATCAACGACATCGACGCCGCCGAGGTCGCGGATACCCATTTCGCGCTGATGGACCGGCTGGGCACCGACGGCCTGCTGACCGCGGTATCCGAACTGCCCCGCAATGACCGCTGGCATTCCCTGGCGCGCTTGGCGATTCGCGACGACATCTACGCTTCGCTGCGATCGTTGTGCTTCGATGTGCTCGCCGTGGGCGAGCCGAACGAAAGCGGCGAGGAGAAGATCGCCGAGTGGGAACACCTGTCCGCATCACGGGTGGAGCGGGCCCGCCGCACCCTCATCGAAATTCAGGAAAGCGGGGAGAAGGATCTCGCGACGCTGTCGGTGGCCGCGCGTCAGATCCGGCGCATGACCCGCACCAGCGGAAGAGGATCCTCAAGTTGAGCGTCGGCTTCGTCGCCCCCGTGCCGGTGCGCTGGTCGGACATCGACATGTATCAGCACGTCAACCACGCCACCATGGTCACGATTCTGGAGGAGGCCCGGGTCCAGTTCCTGCGCGAAGCATTCGAGGTCGATATCTTGACCATCGGGCTGCTAATCGCCGAAGTCAAGGTGACCTACAAAGGTCAACTGCGGCTAGTCGATTCGCCGCTGCAGGTGACGATGTGGACCAAGCGGTTGCGGGCGGTGGACTTTACGCTGGGCTACGAAGTGCGCTCGGTCAGCGCCGATCCCGAGTCTAAGCCAGCCGTCATCGCCGAATCGCAACTGGCGGCGGTCCACATCGAGGAGGAGCGCTTGGTGCGGCTCTCCCCACACCATCGGGAGTACCTGCAACGGTGGATTCGGTAGTTGACCGCGGGCTCTGGCTGGGGCCATCGGACCGGGCCGCCCAGCGCAGGGATCTGGCAGCGTTCGTCGATTACGCGCTGCGCCTCGACGACGCGGCGGTGATTCGGCTCCGCACTCGATCGGCCGGTCTGCTGACGGCTTGGGTGGCAACGGGTTTCGACGTCTTGGCCAGTCGGGTGGTGAGTGGCGAGGTGCGACCCGAGGATCTGTCGGTGGGCGCGGACGCCCTGGCACGCGGCCTGGCCGCGATGGACGACTCGGGCTTCGTCGATCCCGGCTTCGCGATGGACTCCGCGTGGCGGGGTGCGTTGCCCCCGGATGCCGGCTTCACCCATCTCGAGGACATACCCGCCCGGGTGATGCTCGACCTGGCGCAGCGCGGCGCACAACTTGCCAAGGAACACAGCAGTTCTCACGGCCCTCCCGTATCCCTGCTCGACCAGGAAGTCATCCAGGTGAGTTTCTCCGATGCGAGTGTGGGCGTACCCATGCGGTGTGTGTTCGCCTTGACCGCAATGGGTTTCCTACCGCAGTCGCCGGATGCCGTCGGCGCCGACGAAATGATCAGGGTCCGGATACTGCCGACCTGGTTGCGCATCGACGCCCGGTTCGGCTCTGTGTACCGGCGCCGCGGCGACCCGGCGCTGCTGCTGCGCTGACTCGTATCACGTTCCGAATCACCTTGAGTCAAACCCCGGCATGCGGGGCGAGTCGTCACGTACTGTAGACCATCCACAGCGGAAGAACCGAGTCCAGGTAGTCCATGAACTTCTTGAGGCCCACGCGGTATTGCCCGTAGCCGTATGGATCTTCGGCGTACTCCGGGAAGGCGATGCCCAGCCCGAACAGGCCGGGGGCAAGGATTCCGTTCATCCGGTTGTATTGCAGCGGGCCCCACTGGGGCGTCTCGGGCAGCTTCCGCTGCTCGAAACCGACGGTGTAGATGACGTGGTCGCACTCGGCGATCTTCTCTTCGAAGTCCGGGGCGGCAACCCAGCACCTCTCCAACCGTTCCGGGTACACGCCGTCGATGTTCTCGCGGGCCCACTCGGCGGCCCGACCCTTGAGGCCGGTATCATCGAATAGGATCCAATCATCCAGGTAGACAGCGTATTTGAGCGGACTGCGGTAAAAGTTGATCACCCTGCCGACGGGCATCCGCAGCAGGTGCGGTAATGCGATCATCGACGAGTGCGACGAGCCGAAGACGCCAACCGTCGCGCCCTCCAGCGGCACCTCGGCGAGCTTGTCGGCATCGAGGGCGACCTCGACCGGAATCTCGTCGAGGGGATAGTCGAGCCTCTTGGGGGCCGCGCCAATGGCGAGGATCACGTTGTCCGAGGCCAATTCCGGATCCTGCGTTTCGATCCGCCAGTGCCGTCGCTGCAGGGACAGGGTGGTGGCCGTTGTCTGGAAGGTGTGTACCCGTTCGCGCAGTTGCGCGGTGACCCACACCAATGGGTCGGCGACCAGGGCAAGGGCGCAGGTCTCCTCCGGGTCCACTTCGGCCAGCGGCAATGGCGGGGCTTGGGAGAACCGAAAGGCCGCAGAGCCGTTCAGGAAACTCATGAACGTCCCGGCAATGGTGTTGCTGGACACCGACCGCCACTTACCGCCCAGGTCTCCCGCGGCGAAGGCGGGATCGATCCAGGCGATTTTGTCAGGCGGTACGCCCTGATCGAGCAGCCTGCCGACCGCAGCAATTCCGGCGGGTCCGGCTCCGATCACTGTCCACGCGTAGGTCGCCATGTACTAGGTATAGAGGAGCGACAGGCCAAACGCTGAGTCGCAAGGTCGGCCGCACCAGCCGACCGCAAAATCCGCTCACACGATGTCGGCGAACATCAGCGCCGTGCCGGCGGCGGTGACCGTTTGAGTCACGAGTTGCGCGTGCGTGAGCCGAACGGCGCGCGGCATCAGGTTCGTCCAGCGCCGCGCCACCCAGCGGTACGCCCAATAGATCGCCACCGCGGCGAACCCGAGGGCCGCGGTCCAGTTCACCATGGTGACCCAGTCCGGGGCGGCCTCGGGCATGTGGTGTCCCGCGTGCTGCCGCCCCGGCATGGTCATGTCCATCGCGTCGCCGCCGGGGTGGCCTGACCTGCCCGGCAGGCTGCCGTTCATCGCCCCGTACATCCAGGCCATCGCCACCATCATCGCGGCGTAGTAGTAGTTCGTCAGCCGGCCATCGACGGCCCAGGGCGCATGGCCGGCAATGCCGGCAAACCAGGCCCCACCCAGCAGGAAGCACATCGTCGCCGCGACGGTTGGCAGGGTCATTCCCATGCCCCATGCCATCAAGATCATCACGGCCGACATCGCCAGGTGTAGCAGCTGGCTGACCATGCCCGTCCAGCAGCGGCGTTGGGCGACAAGAAAATACGCGTAGGCTGCGAAGCTGACGGCGAACAGCGCCGTCACCACCCACCGCAACGTGTTATCCACCAACCCGCCTTTCGCCGGTGGGCTCGCCCGGCATCAGCTCAAGGCGCAAAGCCGGCTCCAATCTCTGTCATCGCACGACAGTACCCCCGCAGGGTATCGCTCCCTAAGCGACACCCCGGGCAAGCGGCCAACCGCATTGCGAAACCGACTGCTCGGTCACGCCTTTGGGGTCTGCCGTTCAGGCCAGCCAGGCCGCGGCGTCCGGCGCGAGTTTGCCGTCGACCAGCGGGGCGCTGGCGACGATGAGCTCTCCCGGCGGCAGGGGGATCGGCCGGCGGCCGGCATTCACTGCGCACACCGCCCCGCCGCCGCGGCGCCGGAAGATCAGCGCATGGCGGGGCGCGGCCAACCAATCGATCTCCTCGCCGTCGAATTCGGTGCGCTCCTTGCGCACTTCGATGACGTGCTGGAAGAACGCGAAGGTCGACTCGGGGTCCGCGAGCTGCCTCTCGACGGTCAGTGCCGCCCAGTCCTGCGGCATCGGAAGCCACGTGTCGGGCGATGAAGAGAACCCGAACGGGGGAGCGTCGCCCGACCATGGGATCGGGACCCGGCACTTGTCCCGGCCGCGCTCGGTATGCCCGGAGCGTTCCCACGTCGGGTCCTGCAGCACCTCGTCGGGCAGTTCCACGTCCGGCAGCCCGAGCTCTTCGCCGTTGTAGACGAACACCGCCCCCGGCAGCGCCAGCATCACCATCGCCATGGCGCGCGCCCGGCGCAGCCCGATCTCACCGCCGCCGTAGCGGGTGACCTCGCGGCCCACGTCGTGGTTGGACAACGTCCACGTGGGTGTTGCGTTCTCAATTGCCGTGGCCGCCAACGAGTTTTCGATCGCGTCGTGAATCTCGGCCGCGTCGAAATCGATCTGCGCCAACCGGAAATTGAAGCCGAGGTGGAGTTCGTCGGGCCGCAGATACTCCGCCCAGCGCATGTTGTCGGTCACCCACACCTCGCCGACGGTCACCGCCCCGGGATAGTCGTCGACGACAGACCGAATGCCGCGGTGGATCTCGTGCACGCTCGGGTGATTGAAGCGCGGGTCGTCGTCGTTGTGGTGCAACACCCTGCTGTCGCCCCGCGCGTCCGGCAGGCCCGGCGGTTTCGCCATGCCGTGCGCCACGTCGATGCGGAACCCGTCGACGCCGCGTTCGAGCCAGAAGCGCAGCGTCTTCTCGAAGTCGTCGAAGATCTCCGGTTGCTCCCAGTTCAAGTCCGGCTGTTCGGCGTCGAAGAGGTGCAGGTACCACTGGCCGGGATTGCCGTCCGGTTCGACCACCCTGGTCCAGGCGGGCCCACCGAACACCGACTTCCAGTTGTTCGGCGGCAGCTCGCCGTGGGCGCCGTGCCCGTCGCGGAAGAAATAGCGGTCCCGTGCTTCGGTGCCCGGACCGGCCGCCAGCGCGGCCTGGAACCAGGGGTGCGCCGAACTGCTGTGGTTCGGCACCACGTCCATGGTGATCTTGATGCCCCGTTCGTGCGCGGCCGCCACCAGCCGCTCGAACGCCGCCATCCCGCCGAACAGCGGGTCGATGTCACGGGGATCCGCCACGTCGTAGCCGTGGTCGGCCATCGGCGAGACGGTGACCGGGTTGAGCCAGATCGCGTCGACACCGAGTCGTTCCAGGTGGTCCAGCCGGGCCGTCAGGCCGTCCAGATCGCCGACGCCGTCGCCGTTGCTGTCGGCGAACGACCGCGGATACACCTGATAAAAGACCGCGCTTGACCACCACGGCTTGGAGGAGTTCATCCCACCCCGCTCAGTTTCGTGGGCCGACATCACAGCGCCGCATTGACCAGCGAGTGGGCGGCCATCTCAAGGTAATCGAGCAACTGACGTCGGTGCTCGTCGTCGAGGGTCTGAGAGTCGATCGAGGCGACGGCGATGTGCATGCAGCGCAGCCAGGCGTCGCGCTCGATGGGAGTGATCCGGAACGGGACGTGGCGCATCCGCAGCCGCGGATGACCCCGCCGGTCGGAGTAGGTGCGGGGGCCGCCCCAATACTGCTCGAGGAACATGCGCAACCGTTCCTCGGCGCCCGCCAAATCGTCTTCGGGGTAGAGCTGGCGCAAAATTTCGTCCTCGGCGACCTGGGCATAAAAGCGGGACACGATCGCATGAAAGGTTTCGGCACCGCCGACGGCGTCATAGAAGGACTGTGGCTCGGCATCCATCGCCTCCATTGTGGTCCATCGAGGCGGCAGCGGCCTGAGCCGGGCCGAGGGCACAACCGCTGTTCACCCGGACGACATGCCGTTCACCTGCAATAGGGGTGCGATTGGCGGCGAATCATGGTGGACTATCCGCGGAGGATCTATGGCGCAGGGCAAGAGACGCCGCAGCCACCGCAGTTCTGGTGCCGCGGCAGGGTTAACCGGGCCCCCGACCGCGTCATGCCTGCATAGCGTCGACACCCATCCCCCCACCCGCCAAGACAGCGCGTCCCTGTGGAGTCGCCGGCGGGTGCTGCTGCTGAATTCGACTTACGAGCCGCTGACTGCGCTGCCGATGCGGCGGGCCATCGTGATGGTCGTCTGCGGGAAGGCCGACGTGGTCCACCACGACCCGGCCGGACCGGTGATCCACTCGGCCACCAGCTCGATCATGGTGCCCTCGGTGATTCAGCTGCGGACCTATGTCCGAGTCCCGTACCGGGCCCGCGTCCCGATGACCCGGGCAGCGCTGATGCACCGGGATCGATTCTCCTGCGCGTATTGCGGGGCGAAGGCCGACACCGTCGACCACGTGGTGCCACGCAGCCGCGGCGGCGACCACTCGTGGGAGAACTGCGTCGCGTGCTGCTCGACGTGCAACCACCGCAAGGGCGACAAACTGCTCACCGAACTGGGCTGGGTGCTGCGCCGGACTCCGCTGCCACCGACGGGCCAGCACTGGCGGCTGCTGTCGACGGTCAAGGAGCTCGACCCGGCCTGGGCGCGCTACCTCGGCGAAGGCGCGGCATAGCGCCCGGATCGCTCGACACCCTGTGTCCGGGTGTGCCGACGGAACCGCGTGGGATACGGTTTCGTCGTGAGCCTTTTGCAGATTCACCTGTTCTTCATCGGGATACCGTTGCTGCTGGTGGCCGTGCTGGCGGTGCTGATCTGGTCGCACAAGGGACCGCACCCGGCGACCTACAAGTTGGGCGAGAAGTGGACGCATCCGCCGATCCTGTGGGCGGCCACGGACGAAGACGTCGGCCAGACCCACGGCGGGCACGGCGGACACGAGTTCTCAGTTGGAGGTGGCGCCAGTGGCACATGGTGATGTGGCGACGATCGAGCCCGGCGAGCTGCCCAACGGGTGGGTGATCACCACCAGCGGACGGCTCTCCGGAGTCACCGAGCCCGGCGAGCTCTCCGTTCATTTCCCGTTCCCGACCCAGGACCTCGTCGCCATCGACGACGCGCTGAAGTTCGGTTCCCGGGCATCGAAGGCGCGCTTCGCCGTCTACCTCGGTGACCTGGGCGGCGACACCGCCGCCCGGGCTCGCGAGATCCTGGCCAAGGTGCCCACGCCGGACAACGCGGTGCTGCTGGCGGTCTCGCCCGACCAGAAGGTCATCGAGGTGGTGTACGGCTCCCAGGTCCGCGGCCGCGGCGCCGAGTCGTCCGCGCCGCTGGGCGTCGCCGCCGCATCGTCGGCGTTCGAGCGGGGCGACCTGGTGGACGGACTGGTCAGCGCGATCCGCGTCCTCAGCGCGGGGATCTCCCCGGCTTAGTGGCGATCGCGAGCGCGGCGTAGCCGGGCGCTGCGGGTCGCCACCGTCGGTTCTAGTGGCGATCGCGAGCGCGGCGTAGCCGGGCGCTGCGGGTCGCCACCATCGGCCTAATCGGCCGCGTCGAACGTGCGGGCCCGCAAGGCCCGCTTCACCCCGGCCTGGCCCTCCAGCACCAGCCGCCGCAACGCCGGCGCCACCTCCGGGGCGGACAGGAACTTGTCGGCGGCCGCGATGCCGGCCGCACTGATGTTCCAGTGCGGGTACAGGCCGATCACCACCGTTTGCGCGACTTCGCTCGACCGCCGCGCCCACACGCCGGGTATCGCCTCGAAATAGCGGTCGGTGAACGGCGTGAGCAAGTCATGCTGTCCGGCCGGGGCGAAGCCGGCGATGATGCTGCGGGCGGTGATGTTTGCCAGGGTGTCGTCCTCGATCACCGTTGTCCAGGCGTCCTCTTTGACCCGAGGCTGCGGCCGCGCCGTCGCCGCCTGGGCGCCTTGCCGCTTGCCGGCGGCGGTCGGATCGCGCTGCACCTCCGCGTCGATGAAGGGCGTGGCGGGCCCGTCCGCGTCGATTTCCCCGGTGCCGGCGAGCGCGGTCACGACGCGCCACCGCAGGTCGGTGTCGATCTCGAGACCGGCCAACCCCAACTCGGCCGGGTCGTGGTCGAGCAGGTCCGCCAGCACCACGACGTGCCGGGTCGACAGCACCGACGAACACAGGGTGTTGACGAAGGCGAGCTGGTGATCGGAGCCGGGGTCGGCGGCGCGCGCCAGCTCCAGCAGCCGATCGGCGAACTGCGGCCACCCATGCTCGCGCGCCCAGCCCGGCTCGGTGTAGGAGCCCAGCGCCGTCTGCGCCTGCAGCAGCAGCCGCTGCGCCACGCCGACCTCGGTTTCGGCGTGCACCCCGCCCGAGACCAGCGCCACGAAGTCGCGGGCGCGCAGTTCGGCCTCGCGCGTCATCTCCCACGCCGCCGACCACACCAGGGAGCGCGGGAGTGGCTCGGCGATGTCGGCGATCCGCTGCAGCGCCGTACGAAGCGACTCGCCGTCCAGCCGCAGTGAGCAATACGTCAGATCGTCGTCGTTGACCAGCACCAGCTGACCGCGCGAAACACCAACGAGGGCAGGCACTTCCGTGACGAGACCCTCGACGTCGAGTTCTTCGCGCCGGACCCGCACCAGCTTGCCGGCGCCGTCATCGTCGTAAATCCCGATCGCCAGCCGGTGCACTCGGGTTTCACCTGCCCCCGGGGCGGCGCCACTCTGTGTCACGCCGAACCGGGTGAACCGGCCGTCTGCGTCGACGTCGAAATCCGGCCGCAGCGTGTTCAAACCGGTCGTCTTCAACCACTGCTGGCCCCAGTCGGACAGGTCCCGGCCCGACGCCTTCTCCAGCGCGGCGACCAGGTCGTCGAAGGTCGCGTTGCCGAACGCATGGCTGCGGAAGTAGTCGCGCAGCCCGGCCAGGAAATGCTCCAGCCCGACGTAGGCGACCAGCTGCTTGAGGACGGAGGCGCCCTTGGCGTAGGTGATGCCGTCGAAGTTCACCTCGACCGCGGCGAGGTCGGGGATGTCCGCGGCGATCGGGTGCGTGGACGGCAGTTGGTCCTGACGGTACGCCCACGACTTCTCGACGGTCGCGAAAGTCGTCCAGGCTTCGGTGAATTCGGTGGCCTCCGCCTGGCACAGCACCGACGCGAACGTCGCGAACGACTCGTTGAGCCACAGGTCGTCCCACCAGGTCATGGTGACGAGGTCGCCGAACCACATGTGCGCCATCTCGTGCAGCACGGTTTCGGCGCGCCGCTCGTAGGAGGCCCGGGTGACCTTGCTGCGAAAGACGTAGTCCTCCAGGAAGGTCACCGCGCCCGCGTTTTCCATTGCGCCGGCGTTGAATTCGGGCACGAACAGCTGGTCGTATTTTCCGAACGCGTAGGGCATCCCAAAGTTCTTGTGGTAGAAGCCGAATCCCTGCTTGGTCTGGGTGAACAGCCGCTCGGCGTCCATGTGGCGCGCCAACGATTCCCGGCAGAAGATGCCCAACGGGATCTCGCCGTGTTCGTCGGTGTAGCTGTCCTTCCACTCGGCGTACGGGCCGGCGATGAGGGCCACCAGATAGGTGCTCATCCGCGGGGTGGTGGCGAAGACGTGCACGCCGTCTTCGATGGACACCGTCGCGCCGTTGGAGACCACTTTCCAGTGTTTGGGCGCCGTCACCCGCAGGCCGAACGTCGCTTTGAGGTCGGGTTGGTCGAAGCAGGCGAACATGCGCTTGGCGTCGGCGGTTTCGAATTGCGAGTACAGGTAGGTCTCGTTGTCGACCGGGTCGACGAAGCGATGCAGTCCCTCGCCGGTGTTGGAGTAGCGGCAGTCCGCGTCGACCACGAGGACGTTGTGTTTCTCGAGACCGCGCAACGCGATGCCCGTCGATTCGTCGTAGCCGGACACATCCAGGTCGTGGCCGTTGAGGCTGGCGCCGCGCACCGTCGCGGCGGCGAGGTCGATGTACGAGTCGGCGCCGGGAAGCGCGTCGAACACCACCGTGGTGGTGGACCGGAACGTCCGTTCGCCGGGTGCGTCGGAGCCATCGGTGACATCGAGGTCGATCTGGTAGCTGTCGACGGTGATCAGGGAGGCGCGTTCGACGGCCTGGTCCCGGGTGAGATTAGGAAGGGCCACGCGTCCAACTTACGTGCCCGGTCCGCATCTCGGTCGGTGCGGGAACAGGGGCGCGGCGCCTACGGTTGTGCTGAACGGTGTACCGACCGACGAGAGGACTGCGCTATGGCTGAGAAGGCTGCCGAGAAAGACCAAGCCGACTTCTGGTTCGATCCGCTGTGTCCGTGGTGCTGGATCACTTCGCGCTGGATCCTCGAGGTGGAGAAGGTCCGCGACATCGACGTGCACTTCCACGTCATGAGCCTGGCGATCCTCAACGAGAACCGCGAAGGCCTGCCCGACAAGTATCGCGAGATGATGAAGCACGCCTGGGGGCCGGTGCGCGTGGCGATCGCCGCCGAGCAGGCCCACGGGGCCGCGGTCCTCGACCCGCTGTACACCGCGATGGGCACCCGGATTCACAACGAGGACAACAAGAATCTCGAGGAGGTCATCAAGTTGTCGCTGGCCGACGCCGGCCTGCCCGCCGAGCTCGCGGAGGCCGCGACCAGCGAGGCCTACGACGACGCGCTGCGCAAGAGCCACCACGCCGGCATGGACGCCGTCGGCGACGACGTCGGCACGCCGACCATTCACGTCAACGGTGTGGCGTTCTTTGGGCCGGTGCTCTCGAAGATTCCCCGCGGCGAGGAGGCCGGCAAGCTATGGGACGCGTCGGTGACCTTCGCGTCCTACCCGCACTTCTTCGAGCTCAAGCGGACTCGCACCGAGAAGCCCGAATTCGACTGATGAGCGGCCCGTGTAAGGATTGCGGGCATGCGCGTCTACCTCGGCTCTGACCACGCCGGATTCGAGCTCAAGCAGCAGATCATCGAGCACCTCAAAGCGTCCGGGCACGAGCCGATCGATTGCGGCGCCTTCACCTATGACGCCGAGGACGACTACCCGGCGTTCTGCATCGCGGCCGCGACGCGCACGGTGGCCGACCCCGGCAGCCTGGGCATCGTGCTGGGCGGTTCGGGCAACGGCGAACAGATCGCGGCCAACAAGGTGCCGGGAGCCCGTTGCGCGCTCGGGTGGAGCGTCGAGACGGCGACCCTGGCCCGCGAGCACAACAACGCCCAGTTGATCGGGATCGGCGGTCGCATGCACACCGTCCCCGAGGCGTTGGCCATCGTGGACGCCTTCCTGGGTGCGCAATGGTCGAAAGCCGAACGCCACCAACGGCGTATCGACATCCTCGCCGAGTACGAGCGCACTCACCAGGCGCCGCCGGTGCCCGGCGCGCAGGGCTGAGACGCCCATGCCCGAAGGGCATACCCTGCACCGGCTGGCCCGGCTGCATCAGCGCCGCTTCGGTGGGGCGCCCGTCGCGGTGTCGAGCCCGCAGGGCCGCTTCGCCGATTCGGCCGTGGTGGACGGCCGCGTGTTGCGCCGCACCAGCGTCTGGGGCAAACACCTGTTCCACCACTACGACGGCGGACCGATCGTGCACGTGCACCTGGGCCTCTACGGTGCCTTCACCGAATGGCCACGCGCGGACGCGGTCCTTCCCGAACCGGTCGGGCAGGTGCGGATGCGCATGGTCGGCGCCGACTACGGCACCGACTTGCGGGGCCCCACGGTCTGCGAGGTGATCGACGAGGGCCAGGTTTCCGACGTGCTGGCCAAGCTCGGTCCCGATCCGCTGCGTAACGACGCCGATCCGTCCTGGGCATGGAACCGAATCACAAAGTCCCGCAGACCCATTGGCGCACTGCTGATGGATCAGACCATCATCGCCGGCGTGGGCAACGTCTACCGCAACGAACTGCTTTACCGCCACCGCATCGACCCGTTCCGTCCCGGCCGGGATATCGGCGAGGCTGAGTTCGATGCGGCCTGGACCGATCTGGTGGCGCTGATGAAGGTCGGCTTGCGCCGCGGCAAGATCATCGTGGTGCGGCCCGAGCACGACCACGGAGCGCCGTCGTACCGGGCCGGGCGGCCCCGGACGTATGTCTACCGGCGCGCCGGCGAGGCCTGCCGGGTCTGCGGAGATTCGATCCGCACGGCCGTGCTGGAGGGGCGAAACGTGTTCTGGTGCCCCAGCTGTCAGAAATGACCCGCCGCGCCCGTGCGGCGAGCTAGGTGACGCCCAGCGCGGCGTAAACCTGGTTGCTGAGGGCGAGGCTGCGCGGGTCCGCGTTGGCCTTGGTGGCGTCGAAGCGGTTCATCACGTACGCGTAGCCGATCCGGTGTTCGAGATCGACGAACCCGAAGGAGCCGCCCAGGCCACCGTGACCGAAGATCCGCGGGTTGGGCCCGTTGACGCACCGCTGGTTGAGCATGTAGCCCAAACCCCAGCCGTGATCGGCGACCCGCGGCCCCAGCACCAAGTCGGTCTCGAGGCCGCCCTGGCACTCCCGCACCAGGTCCATGTGCTCGCGGCTGAGCACCTTCTCCTGGGCGAGCGCGTTGTAGAACGTCGCCAATCCCAGGGCCGACACCTGCCCGTTCGTGCCGGGGAACTCGAGTTGGCGCCACAGCTGCAGGTCGTGGGAGCCCAGCTCGTCGTCGGGGGCGAACCCCATGGAGATCGACAACCCCGCCTTGGGGTGCTCGGCCAGGCTGGCCGGGTAGCCGGGCGCCTGCGCGTCGGCCAGCAGGTCGCGGGCGTGTGGCTTGTTGACCCGCTCGGCGCAGCGGCGTTGTTCGGCCAGGGACAGCCCGATGTGGACGTCGGCGCCGAACGGTTCGGCGATCTCGGTGCGCAGGTACTGACCGATCGTCCGGCCCGTGACCCGGCGGAACACCTCGCCGAGGATGAATCCGAAGGTGGTCATGTGGTAGCCCTGGGCGGTGCCCGGCTCCCAGTAAGGTTCGGCGGCGGCCAGCTGTGCGCAGACGAAGTCCCAGTCGGCGACGTCTTCCCAGCGCATCCGGGTGCGCGGGCCGATCACGCCGGACCGGTGGCTCATCACCATCGCCAGCGTGATGTCTTGTTTGCCCGCCTGCGCGAACTCGGGCCAGTAACGGGCCACCGGGGCCTGCAGGTCCAGTTCGCCGCGGTCGGCCAGCTGGTGAATACAGGTGGCCGACAGGCCTTTGGTGCCGGACAACACCGTGGTCAGGGTGTTCTGCTGCCAGGGCCGGGTACGGGCGGCGTCGCCCCAGCCGCCCCAGAGATTGACGACGAGAGACCCGTCCACCCAGGCTGCGACGGCCGCGCCAACTTCATCGCCCAGCGCGAAGTTGCGCTCGAACGCGTCGCGCACTCCGACGAAGTCCGACGCGCATGAGCCATGGATTTCGACGTCGCTCATGGCGCCTTTCTATGGAGCAGATCCTTACCCCGAGCGGGCGACGGGAATCGAACCCGCGTAGCTAGTTTGGAAGACTAGGGCTCTACCATTGAGCTACGCCCGCATGTGCTAGTCGAGCGTGACTGTAGCTGTCGACGAAGATCAAATCTAATCGACGCGGTCTTGTGATCGCTCCGTGAGGGTCCGCGAGGTCGCCGCGAAGCCCGTGGCCAACCCGGACGTGAGGGGCCTTAGGATCATCGAGGTCAGCGCGGGGTGTAGCGCAGCTTGGTAGCGCATCCGCTTTGGGAGCGGAAGGCCGCAGGTTCAAATCCTGTCACCCCGACCAGCACGACCCCGTGCCGCATGCACACGGCCCACCGAACGCCAGGAACGACCACCGAGGAGCACCCCCGTGAAGAGCACTGTCGAGCAGTTGAGCCCCACCCGGGTCCGCATCAATGTGGAGGTGCCGTTCTCCGAACTCGAGCCCGATTTCCAGCGCGCCTACCGGGAGCTGGCCAAGCAGGTGCGGCTTCCCGGCTTCCGGCCCGGTAAGGCGCCGGCGAAGTTGCTGGAGGCCCGGTTCGGCCGGGAGGCGTTGCTCGACCAGGTCGTCAACGAGGCGCTGCCCGCGCGGTACGGGCAGGCGGTCGTCGATTCGGAAGTGCAGCCCCTCGGCCAGCCCGAGATCGAGGTCACCAAGAAGGAGTACGGCGAAGAGCTGGCGTTCACCGCCGAGGTCGACGTCCGGCCCAAGATCGAGCTGCCGGACCTCGGCGCGCTGAAGATCTCGGTGGACCCGATCGATGTCAGCGACGAGGACGTTGACGCCGAATTGCAGTCGCTGCGCGCCCGGTTCGGCACCCTGACCGGCGTCGACCGACCGGTGGCCACCGGCGACTTCGTCTCCATCGATCTGTCGGCCACCATCAACGGCGAAGAGGTGCCGGGGGCCGCCGCGGAGGGACTGTCCCACGAGGTCGGGTCGGGCCGGCTCATTGCCGGCCTCGACGACGCCCTGGTCGGTCTGTCCGTCGATGAGTCCCGGGAGTTCACCGCCCAGATGGCGGCCGGTGAACACGCCGGGCAGGACGCGCAGGTGACGGTCACGGTCAAGTCGATCAAGCAACGCGAGCTCCCCGAGCCCGATGACGAGTTCGCCCAATTGGCCAGCGAGTTCGACACCATCGAGGAGCTGCGGTCGAGCCTGCGCGACCAGGTGGGGCGGGTCAAGCGCGCCCAGCAGGCCGACCAGATTCGTAACGCAGCGCTGGACACGCTGCTCGAACAGGTCGACGTGCCGCTGCCGGAAGCGATCGTCAAGGCGCAGGTCGACAGCTCGCTTCACGACGCGCTGCACAGCCTCGACCACGACGAAGCCAAGCTCGAAGAGGCACTCGCCGGGCAGGGAAAGACACGCGAAGAGTTCGAGACCGAGACGCGCGCCGCGGCGGAGACGGACGTCAAGAGGCAGCTGTTGCTGGATACCCTGGCCGATGAGCTGGAGGTCCAGGTCGGCCAGGACGACTTGACCGAACGACTGGTCGCGACGTCGCGGCAATATGGCATCGAGCCGCAGCAGCTGTTGGGTTACCTGCAGGAGAACAACCAGCTGCCGGCCATGTTCGCCGACGTGCGACGCGGGCTGGCCATCGCCGAGGTGGTGCGGGCGGCGACGGTCACCGATACCGACGGGAACGCGATCGACACCAGTGAGTTCTTCGGCAAGCGTCCGGACGAGGCCGAGGAAGCCGAAGACGCCGACGAAGCTGAGGCCCCCGGCGACGAAACGGAGTGACCGGTTTGACGCTGTGAGCGAAAGCGCCCAATTGAGGGGGAGCGTGGCCGCGAAAGAGTGGGCTCGGTTGGTTAGTGTCGGTGCATAGAAGAACTCGAGAAAGCAGGTAACCCAGTCGTGTCTGACATGCGTTCGCCCTCGCAAGGGCTCAACCTCACGGACTCGGTCTATGAGCGCTTGCTCTCCGAGCGCATCATCTTCCTGGGTTCGGAGGTGAACGACGAGGTCGCCAACCGGCTGTGCGCGCAGATCCTGCTGCTCGCCGCCGAGGATGGCGACAAGGACATCTCGCTGTACATCAACTCCCCGGGCGGATCGATCAGCGCCGGCATGGCCATCTACGACACCATGGTGCTGGCGCCCTGCGACATCGCCACCTACGCGATGGGTATGGCGGCCTCGATGGGCGAGTTCCTGCTCGCGGCCGGCACCAAGGGCAAGCGCTACGCGCTGCCCCACGCGCGCATCCTGATGCACCAGCCGCTCGGCGGGGTGACGGGCAGCGCGGCCGACATCGCCATCCAGGCCGAGCAGTTCCACGTCATCAAGAAGGAGATGTTCCGGCTGAACGCGGAATTCACCGGGCAGTCGATCGAACGCATCGAGGCCGATTCCGATCGTGACCGCTGGTTCACCGCCCCGGAAGCACTGGAATACGGGTTCGTCGACCACATCATCACGCGCGCCGCCCACATCACCAACGGAGAAGCCCAGTGAGTACTCAGCACCCTCAGATCCAGCCGCAGGCGCGCTACATCCTGCCGTCGTTCATCGAGCACTCGAGCTTCGGTGTCAAGGAGTCGAATCCCTACAACAAGCTGTTCGAAGAGCGCATCATCTTCCTCGGCGTCCAGGTGGACGACGCTTCGGCGAACGACATCATGGCGCAGCTGCTGGTGTTGGAGTCGCTGGACCCCGACCGCGACATCACCATGTACATCAACTCGCCCGGCGGCGGATTCACCTCGCTGATGGCGATTTACGACACCATGCAGTACGTGCGCGCCGACATTCAGACGGTGTGCCTGGGCCAGGCCGCCTCTGCCGCGGCGGTGTTGCTGGCCGCGGGAACTCCCGGCAAGCGGATGGCGCTGCCCAACGCGCGGGTGCTGATCCACCAGCCGTCGCTTCAGGGCGTGATCCAGGGCCAGTTCTCCGATCTGGAGATCCAGGCCGCCGAGATCGAGCGGATGCGCACGCTGATGGAGACCACGCTGGCCCGCCACACCGGCAGGGACGCCGCGACGGTCCGCAAGGACACCGACCGGGACAAGATCCTGACCGCCGAAGAGGCGAAGGACTACGGGATCATCGACACCGTCCTGGAGTACCGGAAGCTCTCCGCGCAGAACGCGTAGGTCTGTCGGTCACGTCGGGCGCAGGGTGGCCGCGACGTCGGCGATGTCGGCCGGCCCCACCCGGCAGCAGCCACCGACGATGCGCGCGCCCGCCGCGACCCACTGCGTGGCCAGCCGCGCGGAGAACGAACGCGGCCCCGCCCAGCCTCGACCGTCCCAGCGCTCGCCGCTGTTGGGGTAAACGATCACCGGCTTGCCGGTTGCCGAGGCGATCTCGATCGCCGGCAGCACGTCCTCGGGTGCACAGCAATTGACCCCAATCGCGACAATGTCGCGCACCCCGGCGGCGACGGCGAACGCCTCGGCCAGCGGTTGCCCGGCCCGGGTTCTGGTGCCGTCGATGGTGAAGCTGAGCCAGGCCGGCGCGCCGACCGAACCGACCAGATCGACCAGCGCCTCGGCCTCGTCGATGTCGGGCACGGTCTCGCACGCCAGCACGTCGGCGCCGGCGTCGGCCAGGATCTCGAGCCGGGGTCGGTGCCATCTCCGCAAAGCCGCCACGGATAGGCCGTAGCGTCCGCGGTATTCCGATCCGTCGGCCAATGCGGCGCCGTACGGGCCGACCGAGGCGGCGACGAGCCCGCCCGCGTCCGCGTGGTCACGCGCGGTCTTCGCAAGTTGGACGCTGCGGCGTAGCAGCACGTCGGCTTCTGCTCGGTCGATCCCGCGGGAAGCGAAGCCCTCGAACGACGCCTGGTAGCTCGCTGTCGTCGCGATCGCGGCACCGGCGCGATAAAACGCGTCGTGAATGGAGACGATTTCGTGCGGGTCGTCCGCCAGTAACCTCGCCGACCACAGCGGGTCGGAGAGGTCATGCCCGCGCGCTTGGAGCTCGGTGGCCAGGCCGCCATCGTTGATCAGGACCGCCCCGCTGTTCAGAGCCAATTCCACCCGGCCACTGTAGGGTGATTTCTTGGGGATCTGCCCATTTCTTCCGGGGTCGGCATCTCCAGCGGAAGTGGGGATCGGTCGGCGCACCAGCCTCGGTTGGGTAACGACCGCGACACGCCAAAGACACGCAAAGCGCGTCTTTCGCGAGTGACGGGCGCCGTCTGGCTATATGTTTCATGCAGACGGACAGCATGAATACCACCGACGCGATTCGGCCTTAATGGTCGCGTCGGGCCCGATCTAGCGGGTAGCGTCGGGGCATACATGCGGCAGAGCAACACGAACGGCGAAAAGGAAGTAGGCCCTCAGCACCATGGCGCGCATCGGAGACGGCGGTGACCTGCTGAAGTGCTCGTTCTGCGGGAAGAGTCAGAAGCAGGTCAAGAAACTCATTGCTGGCCCCGGTGTATACATCTGCGACGAGTGCATCGACCTCTGTAACGAGATCATCGAAGAGGAGCTGGCCGACGCCGACGACGTCAAACTTGACGAACTCCCTAAGCCGGTTGAAATCCGGGAGTTCCTGGAGGGCTACGTCATCGGGCAGGACACCGCCAAGCGGACGCTGGCCGTCGCCGTCTACAACCACTACAAGCGCATCCAGGCCGGGGAGAAGGGCCGCGACTCCCGGCACGAGCCGGTTGAGCTGACCAAGTCCAACATCCTGATGCTCGGCCCCACCGGCTGCGGCAAGACCTACCTGGCGCAGACCCTGGCCAAGATGCTCAACGTGCCGTTCGCCATCGCCGACGCCACCGCGCTGACCGAAGCCGGTTACGTCGGTGAGGACGTCGAAAACATTCTGCTCAAACTCATTCAGGCCGCCGACTACGACGTCAAGCGCGCCGAGACCGGAATCATCTACATCGACGAGGTCGACAAGATCGCCCGCAAGAGCGAGAACCCGTCGATCACCCGCGACGTCTCCGGCGAGGGCGTTCAGCAGGCGCTGCTGAAAATCCTGGAGGGCACGCAGGCGTCGGTTCCCCCGCAGGGCGGCCGCAAGCACCCGCACCAAGAGTTCATCCAGATCGACACCACCAACGTGCTGTTCATCGTCGCGGGGGCGTTCGCCGGCCTGGAGAAGATCATCTACGAGCGCGTCGGCAAGCGGGGCCTGGGCTTCGGCGCCGAGGTCCGCTCGAAGGCCGAAATCGACACCACCGACCACTTCTCCGACGTCATGCCCGAGGACCTGATCAAGTTCGGCCTGATCCCCGAGTTCATCGGCCGGCTGCCGGTGGTCGCCTCGGTGACCAACCTGGATCGGGAGTCGTTGGTCAAGATCCTGTCCGAGCCGAAGAACGCTCTGGTCAAGCAATACACCCGGCTGTTCGAGATGGACGGCGTCGAGCTCGAATTCACCGATGACGCGCTGGAGGCGATCGCCGACCAGGCCATCCACCGCGGCACGGGCGCCCGCGGTCTGCGCGCCATCATGGAAGAGGTCCTGCTGCCGGTGATGTATGACATCCCGAGCCGCGACGACGTCGCCAAGGTCGTGGTGACCAAGGAGACCGTGCAGGACAACGTGCTGCCGACGATCGTGCCGCGCAAGCCGTCGCGCACCGAGCGCCGCGACAAGAGCGCCTAACACTCCCCGGCGGTCGAGCGGCCGCGCATTTTGGTACTAGATGCGCATGCCGGCCGCCGCTGCCACCCCCAGCCCCGTACCGCGCCGGCTGACGGGCGCGCTCGAATGATCGCGATGCAGGAAACGGTGCCCAGAGAATTGGCCGCCGCCGCGCAAGAGTGACCAATACCACACTTTTGATGGTCGGCGCCACCGTCCCCCGGCTGACATCGGTTTTAGGTGAAAACCGCTGCGTGTAATGGTTTAGAGACGGCCATTCTCGTCTTAGAGTCTCTTAAAGAAGTGCCATAATTGGTACCACCAGTGACACACAGCGCGAGGGTGCGGGACTCGCTTGAACAGCGCGTAACGTAAAGCTCCAGCGAAGTGCCTATCCGGATAGCGAATGGAAGGCGGATACGTGGATCCGAACGGCAGCGGAGCCGGGTCTGATTCTCACAACGGCTCGAACGGGTCGCCTTCCGGTGGCGGGTCAGACCGCCAGCGCCTGGAACAAGTCGTCATTCGCTTTGCCGGGGACTCCGGCGACGGCATGCAGCTGACCGGTGACCGGTTCACCTCGGAGGCAGCGCTTTTCGGAAACGACCTGGCGACCCAGCCGAACTATCCCGCGGAGATCCGCGCCCCCGCAGGCACCCTGCCCGGGGTCTCGTCCTTCCAGATCCAAATCGCCGACTACGACATCCTGACCGCCGGTGACCGCCCTGACGTGCTCGTAGCGATGAACCCGGCGGCGCTCAAGGCCAACCTCGGTGACCTCCCGCGCGGCGGCATGGTCATCGCGAACTCCGACGAGTTCACCAAGCGCAACCTGACCAAGGTGGGCTACGTAACGAACCCGCTCGAGTCCGACGAGTTGTCCGACTACGTGGTGCATTCCGTCGCGATGACCACGCTCACGCTGGGCGCCGTCGAGGCGATCGGCGCGTCGAAGAAGGACGGGCAACGCGCCAAAAACATGTTCGCGCTGGGCCTGCTGTCATGGATGTACGGGCGGCCGATCGAAGCCAGCGAGAAATTCATCAAGGAGAAGTTCGCCCGCAAGCCTGACATCGCGGAGGCCAACGTCCTCGCGCTCAAGGCAGGGTGGAACTACGGCGAGACGACCGAGGCATTCGGCACCACCTACGAGGTCTCACGGGCGACCCTGCCGTCCGGCGAATACCGGCAGATCTCCGGCAACACCGCGCTGGCCTACGGCATCGTCGCGGCCGGTCAGTTGGCCGACATTTCGGTCGTGCTCGGCAGCTACCCGATCACGCCGGCGTCGGACATCCTGCACGAGCTGTCCAAGCACAAGAACTTCAACGTCATCACCTTCCAGGCCGAGGACGAGATCGGCGGCATCTGCGCGGCGATCGGCGCCTCGTACGGCGGTGCCCTCGGCGTCACCAGCACGTCCGGACCCGGCATTTCGCTGAAGTCGGAAGCGCTGGGCCTCGCGGTGATGACCGAGCTGCCCTTGCTGGTCATCGACGTGCAGCGGGGCGGGCCCTCAACCGGCCTGCCCACCAAGACCGAGCAGGCCGACCTGCTGCAGGCGCTGTACGGCCGCAATGGGGAGTCGCCGGTTGCGGTCCTGGCGCCACGCTCGCCGTCCGACTGCTTCGAAACCGCGATCGAGGCGGTGCGGATCGCGGTGTCCTACCACACGCCGGTGATCGTGTTGTCCGACGGCGCGATCGCCAATGGCTCTGAGCCGTGGCGCATTCCGGACGTCGGCTCGCTGCAGCCGATCAAGCACACCTTCGCCAAACCCGACGAGCCCTTCCAGCCGTACAACCGCGACCCCGAAACGTTGGCCCGGCAATTCGCCGTTCCGGGCACCCCCGGGCTCGAGCACCGCATCGGTGGCCTGGAAGCGGCGAACGGTTCGGGTGCCATTTCCTACGAGCCTGTCAACCACGACCTCATGGTTCGGTTGCGCCAGGCCAAGATTGACGGCATCTCGGTTCCCGACCTCGAGGTCGACGACCCGACCGGAGACGCCGAGTTGCTGCTCATCGGCTGGGGCAGCTCGTATGGTCCGATCGGTGAAGCCTGCCGGCGCGCGCGGCGCAAGGGCGTCAAGGTCGCACATGCACACCTGCGCTACCTGAACCCGTTCCCGGCGAACCTGGGTGATGTGTTGCGGCGCTACCCGATGGTGGTATGCCCGGAGATGAACCTCGGCCAGCTGGCGCTGCTACTTCGCGGCAAGTACCTGATCGACGTGCAATCGGTCACCAAGGTCCAGGGTGTCGCGTTCCTCGCGGACGAGATCGGGCGCCTCATCCGCGCCGCACAGGGCGGCACGCTCGCCGAAATCGAGCAGGACAAGACGATGGTCGCCAGACTGGCGGCAGCAACGGTTGGAGCGGGAGCTAGCGAATGACCGACCTGATGGGAAATCTGGCGGGCACAGACCTCGGGCTGACCCCGAGGTTGAAGAAAAACGACGGTGTGCCCACCACGGATCAGCCGCAGAAGGGCAAGGACTTCACCAGTGACCAAGAGGTCCGCTGGTGCCCCGGGTGTGGTGACTACGTCATCCTCAACACCATCCGAAACTTCCTGCCCGAGCTCGGGCTGCGTCGCGAGAACATCGTGTTCATCAGCGGCATCGGCTGCTCGAGCCGGTTCCCGTATTACTTGGAGACCTACGGCTTTCACTCGATCCACGGCCGCGCGCCGGCGATCGCAACGGGTCTGGCGCTGGCCCGCGAGGACCTGTCGGTGTGGGTGGTCACGGGTGACGGCGACGCGTTGTCGATCGGCGGCAACCACCTGATCCACGCGCTGCGCCGCAACGTCAACATCACGATCCTGTTGTTCAACAACCGGATCTACGGGTTGACCAAGGGCCAGTACTCGCCGACGTCGGAGGTCGGCAAGGTCACCAAGTCGACGCCCATGGGGTCGCTGGATCACCCGTTCAACCCGGCGTCATTGGCGCTGGGCGCGGAGGCGACGTTCGTCGGCCGCGCGCTCGACTCCGACCGCAATGGACTGTCCGAGGTGTTGCGCGCCGCCGCCGAGCACCGCGGTGCCGCGGTGGTCGAAATCCTGCAGGACTGCCCGATTTTCAACGACGGCTCGTTCGACGTGCTCCGCAAGGAAGGCGCCGAGGAACGGGTGATCAACATCCGCCACGGCGAGCCCATCACCTTCGGCGCCGACGGCGAGTACTGCGTGGTGAAGTCCGGCTTCGGCCTCGAATTCGCCAAGACTGCCGACGTGTCCGTCGACGAGATCATGGTGCACGACGCGCACACCGACGACTCGGCCTACGCCTTCGCGCTGTCGCGGCTCTCCGATCAGAATCTCGATCACACCGTGCTCGGGATCTTCCGGGATGTCAGCCGGCCCACTTATGACGACGCGGTGCGCTCGCAGGTGCAGGCCGCCCGCGCCGCGAAGCCGTTCGACGACGCCGCCCTGCAGTCGCTGCTGCGTGGGCGCGACACCTGGACCGTCGACTGACGTGGGCGAAACGAGTTCACTGGCCGGCGTAGTGCTCGCCGGCGGCGCATCGCAACGGATGGGGCGCGACAAAGCGAGCCTGCCCGTCCCCGGGTCCGCGGGCTCCGACGCAACCACGATGGTCGAACACGTCGTCGGCATTCTCGAACAGCGTTGCGACCCAGTCCTTGTCATGGCCGCCCAAGGGCAGCCGTTGCCCGAACTGCACGCTCGGGTCATGCGCGACGAACTGCGCGGCCTGGGCCCGTTGCCGGCGACGGGGCGGGCATTGCGCGCGGCCGCCGATGCCGGCGCCCGCCTCGCCTTCGTCTGCGCCGTCGACATGCCGTTCCTGGCCGTCGAACTCATCGACGACCTCGCGCGCCGGGCGCTGGAGACCGGTGCGGAGGTGGTGCTGCCCTGGGATGGCCAGGACCACTATCTTGCCGCGGTGTACCGGACGGACCTGGCCGACCGTGTCGACGCGTTGGTGGCCGTCGGCGAGCGCAAAATGCGCGCCTTGGTGGACTCATCGGATGCCCAGCGCGTCGTGACGTCGGATTCGCGGTGGCTGACCAACGTCAACACCGACGCGGAGCTCCGCGCCCTCGCGCAGCCCCGCAGCTGACGGCAATCTCGCGAGCCGGCCGCGGCGAAATCGCGTCGGATAAATTCTGCGTAAATTCGGGCACCGCCCATGCCCGAGAATGCGCAAGCCCTATTCGACATAAGACAAATGCTCCTCCTCGCTTAGATATCGGCTAAGTAACTCGCCATTGGTGGAATAGGTAATCCGGCCGCGGATCGTGATCTGTTGGCACACCGCAGATTTCAGGTCCATTGCCCGCCACTTCATCGGAGGCCGCGGTGTCTATGCACCTGGGCGTCGACCGAAACCACAGTTCCCGTGAGCAAATTGGCATAGCCGAATCGGACGGTGTGCCGGAGGCGTTCGGCGGAGCAGTCGCCTTCCATGGTCTGGCCTCATCGGGGGCACGTGGTGACCGAAAAGTGTTATGCGGAAGACTGTTTCATCTTACTCCGCTCTCGACGCGCCGACGCCCGCCGGTGTCCGCGCCCGTTATTCGAACGATGTAAGTTAGCCAGCAGCACAACACAATTCGCTCTCGTAGTCGGGCGTGGCGCGCGGCGAAGCAACGTAACTTGTTGTAGGCTACGCTGCTTCGCGACGGCGGACCCGAGTCCGTTGGACCCGAAGCGGCCCAAACGTGGTAGCGCAAATACGTGCGCCAGTTCACAAAATGGACGTGATTCGGCTCACGATTTGAAAGGCCGCACGATTGTTGGGTACTTCTCGAAATCGCGCGGCTGACCTGCCAAAATGACGGCGGTATTGCGCCGTGATCACCCCGTTACCGAAACGAGATGGCCGTTTTCCGAAGATGACGAACGCGGCTGGTTCTCGTACGGTCCCTGTTAGCCCCCAACGGGTTACGGAAGAGTAACTGAAAACAGAATCACGGACCCGCGTGTGAGCGGGGCTGCGGACGGCGAAGACCAGTCCGCGGCCGGCGGACAGCAGTCCGCTGGGCGATTCGAGCCCACCGCTGTCGTGCCGGAACAAGTCGGCACGTTCCGAAGCAGGTTTCCGCATCAACCAGAGACCGTCAGCCCACCCCCGTGGGCTTGCTTTGGCGCGCGCGCACCGCGAAAGGAAAGATATTGAAGAACGTCCGTAAGACGCTCGTTCTTGCCGCGGTCACGGGCACCCTCGTGACCATCCCGTCGGCCACCGCGACTGCGGAGCC
>NZ_LZSV01000015.1 GCF_001665605.1 Mycobacterium sp. 852014-50255_SCH5639931 | reverse complement strand
AGATGTGTATAAGAGACAGGGTCGGGGGCGAGCTGTACGTCCGTCACGTCGCCAACAGCAAGGTCGCCGAGGCGGTGGCGTGCGAGGTCAAGGACCAGGCCACCGCGTCGTTCGGGGTGGCGCCGCTGATGCTGTGGCAGCAGCTCACCAAGCACTACACCAACATCTCGGTGTCGACCGCGGGCAACCAGGTGCGTGACGCCAAGGGCATGAAGATCGACATCAACATCCGCGACGTCCAACTCAGGGACACGCAGGACTCCAAGGGCACCATCGGGTCGCTCGACGCGACCGTCACCTGGACGTCCGACGGCATCAAGGAATCCGTCCAGAACGCGATTCCGGTGCTGGGCCCATTCGTCACCAACACGGTGACCACGCACCCCAACGACGGCACGATCGAGCTGAAGGGCATGTTGGACAACCTGACCACCAAGCCGGTGGTGTCGGGCACCGGCCTGCAGCTGCAGATCGTCAGCTTCAACGCGCTCGGCTTCACGATGCCGAAGGAGTCGGTGCAGTCGACCCTGGACGACTTCACCTCGCAGTTCACCAAGAACTACCCGCTGGGCATTCACGCGGACAGCGTTCAGGTCACCTCGAGCGGTGTGACGAGCCACTTCTCGACGCGGAACGCGAGCATCCCCACCGGCAACAACAACGACCCCTGCTTCGCCAACCTCTGACGGCAGCTCAGTCGAGCCCGTCGAGCACCGCCCGCGTGCCGGACAGGCCGAGCCGGGTGGCACCGGCGTCCAGCATCGCCAGCGCGGCGGTGGCGTCGCGGATGCCGCCGCTGGCCTTGACGCCCAACCTGCCGCCGACGGTCTGGCTCATCAGGGCGACCGCGCGCACCGAGGCGCCGCCGGCGGGGTGAAACCCGGTCGAGGTCTTGACGTAGTCGGCGCCGGCGTCCTCGGCAGCGCGACACACCTGCACCAGCCCGCGCTCGTCCGGTCCCGATAACAGCACCGCCGACTCCACGATCACCTTGAGCACGGCGCCGGGGACGGCGGCGCGCACGGCCGCGATATCGGCCCGCACCGCCTCGATGTCTCCGGCCAGCGCGGCGCCGATGTCGATGACCATGTCGACCTCGGTGGCGCCGGACGCCACGGCCTGTTCGGCCTCGTGGGCCTTGACCGCCGAAATGTGCTTGCCCGACGGGAAGCCCGCTACGCTCGCCACCGCGACGCCCCCTTCAGCTCGCACCGCGGCAGGAACCATCGACGGCGAGACGCACACGGCGTAGACGCCCAATTCGGCGGCCTCGGCGACCAGGGCGGCCACGTCCGCCTCGGTAGCTTCGGGTTTGAGCAGGGTGTGGTCGACCATGGCCGCCAGCAGAGCCCGGGTGGGTTTGCTCGCCACTAGAACCTTTCCTCGGGTCCGCCCGGATTGCATCCGGACGCGACCATGTCGCTGTCGTCGACGACCGGGCGCCACGGCTCCAGGTTCCAGCTGCTCTTGCCGGGCTCGGCCAGTTCGGCGAACTGCCAATGACAGATGAACTGCGCACGCATCCCGGCGGTGTCAACGTCCGGCGACAGCGCCAGCACCTCGGCCCACGCCTCGTCGGCGAGGGCCGCGTTGCCGGACTGCATGGCGGCCAACCGCCCCGACGGAGTCGGGAAAACCCGCAGACTGCTCAAGCCGTGCCACTGCGCCCACTCGGTGTGGTCGATGAACGGCGGGGACATCGTGGCCGGGTCCGCTGCGGCGGCGCCCGCTGGGCCCCACAGCGCGACGAGCACCGCGGCGGGCGCCGTCAGCAGGGCCTTCATCCCGCTAGCGCGACTTACCTTGGACTTCAAGAAGTTTCGGCCGCACGTCGACCAGATACACGCCCGCCGCGCACGCGGCGATCGCCATCCCGAGTACCCCGAAAACAAAACTCAGGATGGATGTCAGGGCGACAGCCAGACCGAGGATCACCAGCCACACCGGCTTGGTCAGCTTGTCGGCGGCGGTGTAAGCGTCGGGCCGCTGAAGTGCTGCGTGCACGAACGCGTATACCGCCGTTACCAAAACGGCGATCTGCAAGACCAACATGACGGTACCCACGAGGTGGCTCACGCCTTAAGCGTATGCGGGCACCGTCCAAAACGTCGACTCAGAGTGGCCCGAAGGACAACTCCGAGTCGACGTCTTGACTTACTTCTGGGTGACCTTCTTGGCGGACACCTTCTTGGCGGGAGCCTTCTTGGCCGGGGCCTTCTTGGCGGGCGCCTTCTTGGCGACAGCCTTCTGAGCCTTCTTGGCAGTCTCGTCGGACTTCTTAGGCAGCTCGATGCCGACCAGCTTGGCCGCGCGCTCGCCGACCGCGCGGGTCTGCGATGCGACGGTACCCAGCGCCTCCTGCGTCAGCTCGACGGCCTGGTCCACGTAGCCCTCGGCGCGCGCGGAGGCGTCGTCGATGCCCGTCTGGCTGCGCAGGCGCTGCAGGGCGGCCTCGCCCCGCTCGACCAGCTCGTTGTAGCGGTTGGTCGCCGCGTCCAGGTAGCCCTCGGCAGCCTTACGCAGTTCCTCGCTGGTGAACCGCTCGCGCAGCTCGTCCAGCTGCTCGGGCAGGTCCTCCTGCAGCCGGGTCAGCCGGGCACGGCTCTCCTCCACCCGGGTGCGGGTGTCGGCGCGAGTCTCCTCGGCGCGCTCACGCAGGCTCGCGATCAAGTCATTGACAGTGGCCAGGGCCAGGTCGGCCGCGCCCAGGGCCGCGAGCAGGGGTGCCCGCAAATCTTCGATGTTCGAATTGTCCGCCATGGTTATTCCTTTCATGGTTTTCCGTTATTGGCGTTCTTGGGTGTTGGTTGTGAAAGCTAAGGCGAGCGTCTCCTTCTCCGTGGCGACCGCCGGATTCACGCTCCTGGGTAACCCGTGCGGTCGGTGGTTGATACATCACCACCCACTAGCGTGACGCGGAAGTCCCGACGGCCGGAAGGGCCATTGATCACTCGTCGCCATTGGGTTCGGTGGAACACTCCTCGTCGCTTGATTCGATTGATTCGTTTTGTTGGGTGAACGATGCGTAGACGTCGAGCAGAACCTGCTTCTGGCGCTCGGTAATCGCGGTATCGGTGATGATGGCGTCGCGCACTTGACTTTTGTCGCTGGGCTCGAGGATCCCGGCCCGCACATAAAGGACCTCGGCGGAAACTCGCAGCGCCTTCGCGATTTGATTGAGCACATCGGCGGACGGCTTACGCAATCCACGCTCCACCTGGCTCAGATACGGATTGCTGACCCCGGATCTCTCGGCGAGTTGGCGCACCGAGACCTGCGCGAGTTCGCGCTGGCTGCGGATAAAGCTACCGATGTCCGAGGCCATGTCGGAGGCGGCGTTGGACACCTTGGCGGAGAGCTTCTCCTCGGGTGCCATGGCGTGCTCCTGGTCGGCTGATCGATGTTGACGGCCACCAGATTACTACAAGTGCTTGCTTTTGCAAGCACTTGTTAGCACTACTAGAAAAATAGTTGGGCGACGGCGTAGATCACCAGACCGGCCAGGGAGCCGACCACGGTTCCGTTGATCCGGATGAACTGCAGATCACGGCCCACGTGCAGCTCGATGCGCCGGCTGGCCTCCTCGGCGTCCCAGCGCTCGATGGTGTCGGTGATGATGGCGGTGATCTCCACGCCGTACTGCGAAACCAGGTGCTGGGCCGCCCGCACGATCCAGTTGTCCACCTTGTCGCGCAGGTCGGCGTCGTCGCGCAGCGATTCCCCGATGCGTACGACGGTGTCGGTGATGCGGGTGCGCAGCGTGCTGGAGGGGTCGTCCACGCCCTCAAGCACCAGGCGCTTCAGCGTCTTCCAGGCCGTGGCGGCGGCGTTGGCGATCTCGTCGCGCGCCATCAGCTGCTCCTTGATCGCATCGGCGCGCGCGATGGTGTCCGCGTCGTTTTGCAGGTCGTCGGCGAATTCGAACAGAAAGCGCGTCGCCGACCGGCGCAGCTCGTGGTCGGGACTGCGCCGCACCTTGTCGGTGAAGTCCATCAGCTCGCGGTGGATGCGGTCGCCGACCAGATGGTCGATGAAGCGTGGCGACCACGTCGGGGAGTCACGCTCGACCACCCGCTGGATCACCTCGCCGGCGTTCAGCGACCACTGGAAGGCCCGATCGGCCAGCAACTGAATCAGCGCCTCCTGCCGGTTCTCGGCCAGCAGCGTCGCCAACACCCGCCCGACCGGCGGCCCCCACTGCGGTTCGGCGATGCGGCGCACGATCATCCGGTCGATCACCTGCTGGACGTCGTCGTCGCGCATTAGCTCCACCAGCACCCGCAGCACCGTGGCCGTCTCGCTGGCGACGCGTTCGGCGTGTGCGGCCTCCGACAGCCATTTGCCGAGCCGTCCGGGCACCTCGGCGTCCCGCAGCTTCGTCTCCACCACCGGCGGCGACAGGAAGTTCTCCCGCACGAAGGTTCCCAGCCCCTCGCCAAGCTGATCCTTCTTGCGCTTGATGATCGCGGTGTGCGGGATGGGGATACCAAGCGGATGCCTGAACAGCGCCGTCACCGCGAACCAGTCGGCCAGCGCGCCCACCATTCCCGCCTCCGCGGCGGCACCGACGTAGCCGACCCAGGCACCCAGGTGGGCGTGGGCCTGGGCCCACCGGCAGGCGAGGAACAGGCCGGTGGCGCCGATCAGGAAGCCCAGCGCCACCGCCTTCATCCGGCGCAGCGCCACCCGGCGCTCCGCATCGGCCTGCGGATCGGCACCCGCGAACGATTCGGCCAACGACGCGTGCGGTCGCCCGGTTCCGGTCGAAGGTGTCATCGAGTCCGGCCCCGCCGCTCGCGGGCCCGGCGCTGCGCCTCGAGGCGAGGCTCTGTGTACCACCACTCCATCATTCATCGTCCCGGCCGATTGGTGTGACGGCACTGCTCGGGAGGCCCGTGGCGGGGTGCGGCCAAAGCCCGGAACAGGGCCGCACACCGTAGTATCGAGTGCGTCTAGTGAATGGGAAATCGGCGACAGTGACAGAGCAAATGTTGGCTGTGACGGCCAAGACGGACGGTCGCAAGCGGCGCTGGCATCAACACAAGGTGGAGCGCCGCAACGAGTTGGTCGACGGGACCATCGACGCGATCCGGCGGCGCGGCGGCACGTTGAGCATGGACGAGATCGCCGCGGAGATCGGCGTCTCCAAGACGGTGTTGTATCGCTACTTCGTCGACAAGAACGACCTGACGACCGCCGTCATGATGCGGTTCACCCAAACCACCCTGATTCCAAATATGGCGTCGGCGCTGACATCCAATCTCGACGGCTTCGACCTGACCCGGGAGGTCATCCGGGTGTACGTCGAAACCGTCGCCAACGAACCCGAGCCGTATCGCTTCGTGATGTCCAACAGCTCTGCCAGCAAGAGCAAGGTGATCGCCGACTCCGAGCGGATCATCGCCCGCATGCTGGCGGTGCTGATGCGCCGCCGCATGCAACAGGCGGGGATGGACACCCGCGGCGCGGAACCGTGGGCCTACCTGATCGTCGGTGGCGTGCAGCTGGCGACGCACTCCTGGATGTCGGATCCGCGGATGAGTCGCGACGAGTTGATCGACTACCTGACGATGCTGAGCTGGAACGCGCTGAAGGGCATCGTCGAGGTGGGCGGATCGCTGGATAAGTTCCGCGAAGAGCCCCATCCGTCGCCCATCGTGCCGCCCCGCGGGCGTGACGATGAGGAACCGCTTTAGGCGCCTTCCGGACCCGGCGCGGCCGGCCGTCTTGGTTCAATTCCAACCGTCCCGTGTGACGCTTATGACTCGCTCGGCCGGACGACTCGCATAGCCGCAGCGACTAGCATGCAGGGATGCATGGGGGGTGACGCGAGGGTGCGTCGCGCTGGTCAGCGGCCCCTGGCTCCGCATAACGAAAGGCTCTACTCGACATGTCCGTGCAGCTCACGCCGCATTTCGGAAACGTGCAAGCCCACTACGACCTGTCCGATGACTTCTTCCGGCTGTTCCTGGACCCCACCCAGACGTACAGCTGCGCCTACTTCGAGCGTGACGACATGACCCTGGAAGAGGCGCAGCTCGCCAAGATCGACCTGGCGCTGGGCAAGCTGAGGCTCGAGCCGGGGATGACGTTGCTGGACATCGGCTGCGGCTGGGGCGCCACGATGCGGCGGGCGATCGAGAAGTACGACGTCAACGTCGTGGGCCTGACGTTGTCGGAGAACCAGGCCAAGCACGTGCAAGCCATGTTCGACGACCTCGACACCCCCCGCACCCGGCGGGTCCTGCTGGAGGGGTGGGAGAAGTTTCACGAGCCCGTCGACCGCATCGTCTCCATCGGCGCCTTCGAGCACTTCGGCCGCCAGCGCTACGGCCGCTTCTTCAAGATGGCGTATCAGGCGCTGCCGTCCGACGGAGCGATGTTGCTGCACACCATCGTTCGCCCGTCCTTCAAGGACGCCCGGGCGCGGGGCATGACACTGACCCACGAGATCGTGCACTTCTCGCAGTTCATCCTGACCGAGATATTCCCGGGGGGCTGGCTGCCGACACCGCAGACCGTCGGAGAGTACGCGGTCACCGCCGGCTTCGAACTGACCCGGGTCCACTCGCTGCAGCTGCACTACGCGAGAACCCTGGAGACGTGGGCGGCCGCACTGGCGGCCAATCGCGAGGAGGCCATCGCCATCCAGTCCAGAGAGGTCTACGACCGGTATATGAAGTACCTGACCGGCTGCGCGAAGCTGTTCCGCCAGGGCTACACCGACGTCGACCAGTTCACCCTGGAGAAGAAGTAGCCCATAGTCGGCTCAGCCGTCAGTACGTGTAGAAGCCCCGGCCGGTCTTCTTGCCGAGCCGGCCCGCCTCCACCATGCGCAGCAACAGCGGCGGCGGCCCGTACTGCGGTTCCTTGAATTCCTCGAACATCTTGTCCGCGATCAGTTTCAGGGTGTCCAGGCCCACCAGGTCGGACAGCCGCAGCGGGCCCATCGGGTGCGACAGCCCGGCGACAACCGCTTTGTCGACGTCCTCGATGGTGGCAAAGCCGGCCTCCACCATGCGAATTGCCGACAACAGATAGGGAACCAGCAGCGCGTTCACGACAAAGCCGGACCGGTCGGAGCAACGCACCACCTGCTTACCCAGGACCGCGCTCGCGAACTCCTCGGTGCGCGCGGCGGCGGCTTCGTCGGTGACCAACGTGCTGACCAACTCGACCAATGGCAGCACCGGCACGGGGTTGAAGAAGTGCAGGCCCAGCACTCGCTGCGGGTTCTTGGTGGCCGCGGCGATCTTCATGATCGGGATGCTGGACGTATTGGATGCCAGCACCGCGTCGGGATCGCTGATGGCGCGGTCGAGTTCGGCGAAGATGTCCGCCTTGACGGCCTCGTCCTCGATGATCGCCTCGATGACCAGCTGGCGGTCGGCGAGGTCCTTCAGATCGGTGGTGAAGGTGAGCTTGCTCAGCGCGCGGTCACGCTCCCGCTCGGTGACCTTGCCCGCGCTGACACCGCGCTCCAGCGACTTGACGATGCGGTTGCGTCCGGCCGTGATCAGGGCCTCGGTGGTTTCGAACACCGTCACGTCGACACCGGCGCGGACCGAGACTTCGGCGATGCCGGATCCCATCTGGCCGGCCCCGACAACCCCTACCCGTTGAATCGCTGCGTCGCTCACTGTCATCTCTTTCGGTTTCGTATCGTCTTGCACCGCAATAGGCCCCGCCCAGGATCGCTGGGCGGGGCCAATGCTACTTCACGGTGAACAGGGGCAGATTCGCACAATCTGGATCGCAGCCGCGCTGATCCGCTCTGCTCCCCAGAGGATTCAGTGACTCCAAGCCATCGGTTTCACTTCGTCCTCGCGGGCCAAGGCCCGCTCGTCCTCAGTGACTCCAAGCCATCGGTTTCACTTCGTCCTCGCGGGCCAAGGCCCGCTCGTCCTCAGTGAAACTGACCCTCTTCGGTGGAGCCGGTCAGCGCTGTGGTCGACGAGGTGGGGTCAACCGTGGTGGCGATGCGGTCGAAGTAACCGGCACCGACCTCGCGCTGGTGCTTGGTCGCGGTGTAACCGCGCTCCTCGGCGGCGAACTCGCGCTCCTGCAGCTCCACGTACGCGCTCATCTGGTTGCGGGCGTAGCCGTAGGCCAGATCGAACATCGAGTAGTTCAGCGCGTGGAAGCCGGCCAGCGTGATGAACTGGAACTTGAATCCCATTGCGGCAAGCTCCTTTTGGAACTTCGCGATGGTGGCGTCATCCAGGTGCTTCTTCCAGTTGAACGACGGCGAGCAGTTGTAGGCCAGCATCTGGTCGGGGAACTCGGACTTGACGCCCTCGGCGAACTTGGCGGCCAGGTCGAGGTCCGGCGTGCCGGTCTCCATCCAGATCAGGTCGGCGTACGGCGCGTAGGCCTTGGCCCGGGCGATGCAGGGCTCCAGGCCATTTTGCACCCGGTAGAAGCCTTCCTTGGTCCGCTCACCGGTGATGAACGGCTGGTCACGCTCGTCGACGTCCGACGTGATCAGGGTCGCTGCCTCGGCATCGGTCCGGGCGATGACCACGGTCGGCACGTCGCAGACGTCGGCCGCCAGGCGGGCCGAGGTCAGCGTCCGGATGTGCTGCTGGGTCGGGATGAGCACCTTGCCGCCGAGGTGACCGCACTTCTTCTCCGACGCGAGCTGGTCCTCCCAGTGCGAGCCGGCGACACCCGCCGCGATCATCGCCTTCTGCAGCTCGTAGACGTTCAGCGCACCGCCGAAGCCCGCCTCACCGTCGGCCACGATCGGGGCCAGCCAGTTCTCCACCGAGGTGTCGCCCTCGACCCGGGCGATCTCGTCGGCGCGCAGCAGCGCGTTGTTGATGCGACGCACCACCTGCGGCACCGAGTTGGCCGGGTACAGGCTCTGGTCGGGGTAGGTGTGGCCGGACAGGTTGGCGTCACCGGCGACCTGCCAACCCGACAGGTAGATCGCCTTCAGGCCGGCGCGGACCTGTTGGACGGCCATGTTGCCGGTCAGGGCGCCGAGCGCGTTGATCCACTCCAGGTCGTGCAGCTGCTCCCACAGCACCTCGGCGCCGCGGCGAGCCAGTGTGTGCTCCTCGACCACGGTGCCCTGCAGGGCGACGACGTCCTCGGCGCTGTAGGTGCGGGCGACACCCTTCCAACGCGGGTTGGTGTCCCAGTCCTTCTGGATCTGTTCCGGGCTCTTGGGGGTGCCAACGACAGACATTGGGCATGCTCCTTAACGAATCTTCACTACTGGGTGGATGAAACGCTTCACCGGCGGCAGCTAGAGGCTCAACTTCGCTGGTGTGCTAACTCGAAGATGGCACAGCTATTGACGCAGGTCCAGCCGTTTCATTTGCCAATTTCGGCAACGACTCGGCCCCGATTAGCAAATCTTGCGAAGATGAACGGGAACTTAACCGTTTCAGAAACTACCGGTCAGTAACTCAATATCCGCAGGTCAGCGGCAATTTAGCGGGACGCTTGTCCGGTTTAGCGGTTGAAGAGCGCGGCGACCGCTTTGGTCTCGTCGCCGACCGCATATGTGAGCGTTGTAACAGGGCGGTCGACCAGTCCGGGACCGAACTGGTCGGTCGAACCGGCCGGATGGATGTGCGAGATGGTTTCCAGCTTGTCGCCCAGCGCCACCGGCGCCTCGTGCTCGATCGTGATGCGTAGCGGCCGCGCCATCAGTGCCAGGTGCGACGCCAGGTAGTCCTCGACGACGCTCCAGTACACGGAGTTGTTCATGTGGTCGAACAGGTCGATGTCGGTGACGCGGACGGGAAACTCGTGGATCTCCTGCGCGTCATCGCGACTGCCCGGCTTCAGGTAACCCTTCCACCGCAGGCGGTCAACGGAGGTGGTCTTGTGCAAGCCCGCCAGGAAGTCGTCGGAGATGCGCGACGGCATCTGGGTTTCCCGGTTGATGTTGATCCAGAAGGCCTCGGACTCGATCAGTCCGCCCTTGCGCCCGTCGACGCGAACCCGCATCTCGCACCACCGGTTCGAGGTGCCCGAACACCACCGGCGACAGCGCAGCATGTCCTGGAATTCGATCGGACGGATCAGGTCGAGCATCGTGCGGCGAACGATCCACAGCGGGTGGGTTTCCTCGAAACCCATCTCGCGCAGCTGGTCCTGGCCGATGTCCTGGATGTGCCGGCACGCCGCGTCCAGCCGCAGCCGGCCCGTGCGGTCGATGTCGGCCACCCGCAGCGGCCATTCGCGATCGAACACATCGGGGTGGCCGTCGGGAACCGGCATCATTTCTTTGTCCAGGCTCACGGCTGTGGTCCCCGTTTCCTCGTGGGCACCCCAGGCTAACCCTGGGACCTCCGTTGCGAATCATGCCAACGCCCCGGGTCAAAAACCAATCGCGACGCGACCCGAGCCGCTGCGAACTCTGCCAACTTCCGCTTAGCAACCCCGGTACCCTGGGTGAAGTGTCCAAGACCTTCGTCGGCTCCCGGGTCCGTCAGCTGCGCCACGAGCGCGGCTTCTCCCAAGCCGCCCTGGCCCAGATGCTGGAGATCTCCCCGAGCTACCTGAACCAGATCGAGCACGACGTGCGTCCCCTGACGGTGGCGGTGCTGCTGCGGATCACCGAGGTGTTCGGCGTGGATGCGACGTTCTTCGCCTCGCAGGACGACACCCGGCTGGTCGCCGAGCTGCGCGAGGTGACCATGGACCGCGACCTGGACATCGACGTCGATCCGACCGAGGTGGCCGAGATGGTCAGCGCCCACCCCACCCTGGCCCGCGCGGTGGTCAACCTGCACCGGCGCTACCGGATCACCACGGCGCAGCTCGCCGCCGCGACCGAGGAGCGGTTCTCCGACGGCAGCGGCAGCGGCTCGATCACCATGCCGCACGAGGAGGTGCGCGACTACTTCTACCAACGCCAGAACTATCTGCACGAGCTGGACACCGCAGCCGAAGATCTCACGATCCAGATGCGGATGCACCACGGCGACCTGGCCCGCGAGCTCAACCGCCGGCTGACCGAGGTGCACGGCGTGCACATCAACAGGCGGATCGATCTCGGCGACAGCGTGTTGCACCGGTACGACCCTGGGACCAAGACGCTGGAGATCAGCAACCACCTCTCGCTCGGTCAGCAGGTGTTCAAGATGGCCGCCGAATTGGCCTACCTCGAGTACGGCGATCTCATCGATCACCTGGTGGAGGAGGGCAAATTCACCAGCGACGAGTCGCACACGCTGGCCCGGCTGGGGTTGGCCAACTACTTTGCCGCCGCCGCGGTGCTTCCCTACCGCCAATTCCACGACGTCTCGGAGAATTTCCGCTACGACGTCGAGCGGTTGTCCTCCTTCTACTCGGTGAGCTACGAGACGATCGCGCACCGGCTTTCGACGCTGCAACGGCCGTCGATGCGCGGCGTACCGTTCTCGTTCGTCCGCGTCGACCGTGCCGGCAACATGTCAAAACGCCAGTCCGCCACCGGGTTTCACTTCTCGTCCAGCGGCGGGACCTGCCCGCTGTGGAACGTGTACGAAACGTTCGCCAACCCGGGCAAGATCCTGGTCCAGATCGCCCAGATGCCCGACGGCCGCAACTACATGTGGGTGGCCCGGACCGTGGAGCGGCGGGCCGCCCGGTATGGTCAGCCGGGTAAAACCTTCGCGATCGGGCTGGGCTGCGAGCTGCGCCATGCGCACCGGCTCGTCTACTCGGAAGGACTCGACGTCTCGGGAGATTCAGGAACAGTGGCCACACCGATCGGCGCGGGCTGCCGGGTCTGCGAACGCGACAACTGCCCGCAGCGGGCGTTCCCGGCCTTGGGGCGCGCCCTGGATCTCGACGAGCACCGCAGCACGGTCTCCCCGTACCTGGTGAAGCAACCGTGACCGGCGCTCCGAACGGCCGCATCCCGTCGGGGCGGTTCCGCGAACTAGGCCCGGTCAACTGGGTTCTCGCGAAGCTGGCCGCGCGCACGGTCCGGGCGCCCGAGATGCATCTGTTCACCACGCTGGGTCAGCACCGCCTGCTGTTTTTGGCGTGGAGCATTTACAGCGGCCGCGTGCTGCGGGGCCGGCTGCCGGCGATCGATACCGAGCTGGTGATCCTGCGGGTCGCGCATGTACGCGGTTGCGAATACGAACTGCAGCACCATCGCCGGATGGCCGCCAAGCAGGGGCTCGACGCCGAACTGCAGGCCGCCATCTTCGCGTGGCCCGAGCGGCTGGACCGCGTCGAGGCGCGACTGACCGTGCGGCAGCAGGCACTGCTGACGGCCACCGACGAGTTCGTCCAGGACCGCACCATCACCGACGCCACGTGGCAGCAGCTCGCGGAGCACCTGGACCGGCGTCAGCTGATCGAATTCTGCTTGCTGGCAAGCCAATACGACGGCCTGGCCGCGACGATGGCGGCCCTGGACATCCCGCTGGACAACCCGCGCTAGACCCGCGCCCGTCAGAGGTAGACGCTGGCGAGCACGGCCAGCGTCAGCAGCAGCGGCGGCACGGAGAGCCCGAACCCGAACCCCGACCAGGCGTATTTCCTGCGCCTGCGCAGCAATGACGCCCACATCGTGGCGCAGACCGCCAGCGCAAGCGACAGCAGCAACACCGTCGGGGCCCACTGCCCCACCGCCGCGTTGTCGTCGGCGATCGAAAAGGCCGCCAACCACAGGACATAACCCGCGGCGAGGCCGCCGATGGCCCCCAGAACGATGTCGCTGCGCATGTGGCCTTAGAAGTTGATCATGTGGCCGACCAGGCCGTGGAAGCACTCCTGCAGCGCCTCCGACAGGGTCGGATGGGTGTGCACGTTGCGCGCCAGCTCGTTGGCGGTCAGGTCCCACTTCTGCGCCAGCGTCAGCTCGGGCAGCAGCTCGGACACGTCGTGGCCGATCAGGTGCCCGCCGAGCAGCTCGAGATGCTTCGCGTCGGCGACCAGCTTGACGAAGCCGCTGGGGTCGCCCAGACCGTGCGCCTTGCCGTTGGCCGTGAAGGGGAACTTGGCCACCACGACGTCGTGCCCTTCGTCGCGCGCCTGCTGCTCGGTCAGCCCGAAGCTGGCCACCTGGGGTTGGCAGAACGTGGCCCGCGGCAACATCCGGTAGTCGCCCAGCGCCAAAGTCTCTGCGCCGGCGATGGTTTCGGCCGCCACCACGCCCATGGCCTCGGCGACGTGGGCGAGCATCAGCTTCCCGGTGACGTCACCGATGGCGTAGATGTGCGGAACGCTGGTGATCATGTAGTCGTTGATCCCGATGGCCTTGCGGTCGGTCAGCGCGACCCCGGTCTTCTCCAGGCCAAAGCCCTCGACATTGGGTGCAAAACCGATGGCCTGCAACACTTTCACGGCCTTGAGCTCCTGCGCGCTACCGTCCTTGCTGACCACGACGGTAACCTCGGTGCCGTTGTCGGAGATCGACTCGACCTTGGTCCCGGTGAGGATCTTGATGCCCAGCTTCTTGAACTGCTTCTCGATCTCCTTGGAGACGTCGGCGTCCTCGTTGGGCAGCGCGCGCGGCAGGAACTCCACGATGGTCACGTCCACGCCGTAGTTCTGCATGACGTAGCCGAACTCCATGCCGATCGCGCCGGCGCCGGCGATGACGATCGACTCGGGCAGCTCGCGGGAGAGGATCTGTTCCTCGTAGGTCACCACGTTGGCCGACAGCGACGTCCCCGGCACCAGCCGGGTGCTGCTGCCGGTGGCGATGATGGCGTTGTCGAACGTAACGGTCTCGGTCCCGCCGTCGTTGAGGTCGACGGACAACGTGTTGGCGTCGGTGAATCTGCCGTACCCGTTGATCTCGGTGATCTTGTTCTTCTTCATCAGGAAGTGCACGCCCGCGACCCGGCCTTCGGCCACCTTGCGGCTGCGATCGAAGGCGGCGCCGTAATCGAACGTCGCCTCGCCGTTCATCCCGAAAGTCTTGGCTTCTTTGGTGAAGATCTGCACCAGCTCGGCGTTGCGCAGCAACGCCTTGGACGGAATGCAGCCGACGTTGAGGCAGACTCCGCCCCAGTACTTCGGTTCCACGACTGCGGTGTTCAGGCCGAGCTGTGCGGCGCGAATGGCTGCGACATATCCGCCGGGACCGGCCCCGAGGACGACGACGTCAAAATGGGTCACGGCCCCTACCCTAGTGGCCGCCCGGGCGGGGCGTTAATACGGAATGAGGCCGAGCAGGCAGGGGCCCACCCGCGCGCAGTGGTAATAGCCGTGCAGGGGCGCCGCGGCGGCCAGCGAGGCGAACGGCCCCGACATCACCGCCAGCGACAGCGCCGAGACCAGCGGCTTGCCCTCGACCATCGCGAGCAGCACGCCACCGACGGCGCACGCCACGACGTACACCAGGACCGCGAAGAGCGCCGCGGTCTGGTCGATCGAGTGATACCACCAATAGAACAGGCCG
Organism: Mycobacterium sp. 852014-50255_SCH5639931; assembly: GCF_001665605.1. Lineage (GTDB taxonomy): Bacteria > Actinomycetota > Actinomycetes > Mycobacteriales > Mycobacteriaceae > Mycobacterium > Mycobacterium paraffinicum. The sequence continues at coordinate 59,453 of NZ_LZSV01000015.1, read as the reverse complement.
AACCCGACGACGCCCGCCACACACCACACGCCGAGGATCACCAGCAGCAGCTTCCACCACTTCAGGTAGAGGTAGCGCCCGGGAACGGTGACGGGCTGCACCGGCGCGACAGCGGATTCGGCGTCGGCGGCCTGTTCGGACGCGGCGGGCTCTGAGGCCTCCGGTTCGTCCTTCGCGGCGGCGGGCTGCTCGCCGGCGTCCTCGGAGTCGTCCGAGAAGTCCGGCACCCACGATTGGGTGCCGGTGTCCTCGCCGGAATCGGAGAAGTCGGGCACCCAGGACTGGGTGCCCGGGCTCGACGGGGTGTCGTCGTCAGCCATGGGAGGTCACCTGGAGGGCGACGAGCACACCGAACCAGCCCGGCGCCACCGCCAGGATGAACGCGCCGAGCATCGTCACCCACCGACGTCCGGAAAAGAGGATCGTCAGCAGCCCGGCCACGCTGGGGATCCCGGCCACCGCGGCGATGGCGAAGGCCGGGCGGAGGCTCGGATGGACGGCCACGGCGAATCCCACCCCCGCCAGTAACCCGACCGCGGCGCCGATCAGCATGGCGCCGGCCAACAACCGCGGACGCGGGAGGGGGATCACGATTTCGACATTACTGCGGTCACCGACCGGGAGGACACGTTCGGAATGCCGCGTCAGTCACCACCTGACCGCGCGCGCAAGGGCGTTCGCCACGTTCGTAGTCGGCGCCGGTGATGACCCGGGCGTCCCGCAACCCGGCCTGTTCGTCGTCGCTGAAGACGCGGCCACGGGACAGGAACCGCACCCCTTCGGGCGCCTCCAGGCTGAACCCGCCGCCCCGGCCCGGGACCACGTCGATGACGAGCTGGGTGTGCTTCCAGGTCTGATACTGCGGGCCCGAGATCCACACCGGCACCCCGTCCGTTCCGACGTCGAGCACCCCCAGCAACACGTCGCGGTCGCCGACGAGGAAGTCCCCGAGTGGGTAGCACATCGGCGACGACCCGTCGCAGCAGCCACCGGACTGGTGGAACATCACCGGACCGTGCCGGTCCTGCAGTCGCTCCAACAGTTCGGCGGCGTCCGCGGTGATGACGACACCCGCTGGAGGGCCCGGGACCATCAGAAGAAGCCCTGCGCCTTATCGGAGTAGGACACCATCAGGTTCTTGGTCTGCTGGTAGTGGTCCAGCATCATCTTGTGGTTCTCGCGGCCGATGCCCGATTGCTTGTAGCCGCCGAACGCGGCGTGGGCGGGATACACGTGGTAGCAGTTGACCCACACCCGACCGGCCTGGATGTCACGCCCGGCCCGGTAGGCGGTGTTGCCGTCGCGGCTCCACACCCCGGCGCCCAGACCGTAGAGGGTGTCGTTTGCGATCGAGATCGCGTCGTCGTAGTCGGAGAACGACGTCACCGCCACTACGGGGCCGAAGATCTCCTCCTGGAAGATCCGCATCTTGTTGTTGCCGGCGAAGATCGTCGGCTGCATGTAGTAACCGCCGGACAGGTCGCCGCCCAGCTCGGCGCGCTCCCCGCCGGTGATGACCTTGGCGCCCTCGTCCTTGCCGATCTCGATGTAGGACAACACCTTTTCCAGCTGGTCGTTGGATGCCTGCGAACCCAGCATCGTCTCGGTGTCCAGCGGATCGCCCTGCCGCACCGCCTTGGTCCGGATGGCGGCCAGCTCCAGGAACTCGTCGTAGATGTCGGACTGGACCAGGCTGCGCGACGGGCAGGTGCAGACCTCGCCCTGGTTGAGGGCGAACATGGTGAAGCCCTCGAGCGCCTTGTCCTGGAAGTCGTCACCCTTGGCCATCACGTCGGAGAAGAAGATGTTGGGGCTCTTGCCGCCGAGCTCCAGCGTGACCGGGATCAGGTTCTGCGACGCGTACTGCATGATCAGCCGTCCGGTGGTGGTCTCCCCGGTGAACGCGATCTTGGCGATCCGATTGCTCGACGCCAGCGGCTTGCCCGCCTCGGCGCCGAACCCGTTGACGACGTTGACCACGCCCGCCGGCAGCAGATCACCGATCAGCGACATCAGGTAGAGCACCGAAACCGGAGTCTGCTCGGCGGGTTTGAGCACCACCGCGTTGCCGGCCGCCAGCGCGGGCGCCAGCTTCCAGGTGGCCATCAGGATCGGGAAGTTCCACGGAATGATCTGCCCGACCACGCCGAGCGGCTCGTGGAAGTGGTAGGCGACGGTGTCCTCGTCGATCTGGGACAGCGAGCCCTCCTGCGCGCGGATCGCCCCGGCGAAGTAGCGGAAATGGTCGACCGCCAGCGTGATGTCGGCGCCCAGCGCCTCACGGATCGGCTTGCCGTTGTCCCACACTTCGGCCACCGCCAGCGCGGCCTTGTTCTCCTCGATCCGGTCGGCGATCTTGTTCAGGATCGTCGCGCGTTCGGCCGGTGGGGTCTTGCCCCACGCCCCCGCCGCCCCGTGGGCCGCGTCGAGCGCCTTCTCGACATCGGCCTCGTCGGACCGGGCCACCTCGCAGAACGGCTGGCCGGTCACCGGTGTCGGGTTCTCGAAATAGCGCCCCTGCGCTGGCCGGACCCATTCGCCCCCGATGAAGTTGTCGTAGCGGGCTTCATACGACATCAACGCCCCAGCGGAACCTGGACGTGCGAAAACGGTCATCTGCTCGGCTCCTCGCTCGCCTGTGTAATACACCTCACACTACCGCCGGAGCCACAATGGCGGTCATGACATCGCAAGCCCCCCCGGCCCCCGACGACGACCGTGACCCCTACCTGTGGCTCGAGGAAGTCACCGGCGACGAGGCGCTGGATTGGGTGCGGGCGCGCAACGAACCGACACTGGCGACCTTCCGCGACGCGGAGTTCGAGCGAATGCGCACCGAGGCGCTCGAGGTCCTCGACACCGACGCCCGCATCCCGTACGTGGTCCGCCGCGGCGAGTACCTCTACAACTTCTGGCGCGACGCCGACAACCCGCGCGGGCTGTGGCGGCGCACCACGCTGGAGAGCTATCGGACCGAGGCCCCCGAGTGGGACGTGCTGATCGATGTCGACGAGTTGGGCCGGGCCGACGACGAGAAGTGGGTGTGGGCCGGCGCCGGCGTCATCGAACCGGAGTACACGCGCGCCCTGGTCGCGCTGTCCAGGGGCGGCTCGGACGCCTCCATCGTGCGCGAATTCGACATGGCCACACGCGAATTCGTCGCCGACGGATTCGCGCTGCCGGAGGCCAAGTCGCAACTGGCCTGGGCGGATCCCGACACCGTCCTGGTGGGCACGGACTTCGGCGCCGACTCCCTCACCGACTCGGGCTACCCGCGGGTGATCAAGCGGTGGCGACGGGGCACCCCACTCACCGACGCGGAGACCGTGTTCGAGGGCGCCCGCACCGACGTCCGCGTGTCCGCCTCGGTGGACCGCACCCCCGGCTTCGAGCGCACCCTGCTGGGGCGGGCACTCGACTTCTGGAACGAAGAGGTCTACGAACTGCGCGGCCCCGAGCTGATCCGGATCGACGCGCCCACCGACGCCAGCTTGTCGATACACCGGGAGTGGCTGCTGATCGAGCTGCGCACCGATTGGTTCTACGGCGCTCAGAGCTATCCCGCCGGTTCCCTGCTGGCGGCCAACTATGACGAATTCCTCTCGGGCACAGCAGAATTGAGTGTGGTGTTCGAGCCCGACGAGCACACCGGGCTGAACCACTACGCGTGGACGCGCGACCGCCTGCTGATGGTCACCCTCGCCGACGTGGCCAGCCGGGTGGAGATCGTCACGCCGGGCACCTGGCGACGCGAGCCGGTCGCCGGCATCCCCGACGCGACCAACACCGTCGTCGTCGCCGCCGACGACACCGGCGACGAGTTCTTCCTCGACTCCAGTGGATTCGTCACCCCGTCGCGGCTCATGCGCGGCACCGGCGCCGGCCCGCTCGACCAGACCAAGTCCGCGCCGGCCTTCTTCGACGCCGGCAACATGGCCGTCGCCCAGCATTTTGTGGCGTCGCAGGACGGCACGCCGATCCCGTACTTCGTGGTGCGGCCCGCCGATCCGCGGGGCCCGGGGCCGACCATGCTGTACGGCTACGGCGGCTTCGAATCCGCCAACACCCCCACCTACAGCGGCGTGCTCGGCCGGTTGTGGCTGGCCCGCGGCGGCACCTACGTGCTGGCCAACATCCGCGGCGGCGGGGAGTACGGGCCCGGCTGGCACACCCAGGCCATGCGCGAGGACCGGCACAAGGTGGCCGAGGACTTCGCCGCGGTGGCAACCGATTTGGTGAATCGCGGCATCACCACCGTCGACCAGCTCGGTGCGCAGGGCGGCAGCAACGGCGGCCTGCTGATGGGCATCATGCTGACCCAGTACCCCGACAGGTTCGGCGCGCTGGTCTGCAGCGTGCCGCTGCTGGACATGAAGCGTTACCACCTGCTGCTCGCGGGCGCCTCGTGGATGGCCGAGTACGGCGACCCCGACAACCCGGACGACTGGGCGTTCATCTCCGAATACTCGCCCTACCAGAACATCTCGGCCACGCGCCATTACCCGCCGGTGCTGATGACCACGTCCACCCGCGACGATCGCGTGCATCCGGGCCACGCCCGCAAGATGACGGCCGCGCTGGAGGCGGCGGGGCACCGGGTCTACTACTACGAGAACATCGAGGGCGGCCACGCCGGGGCGGCCGACAACCAACAGGTCGCGTTCAAGTCGGCGCTGACCTACTCGTTCCTGTGGCGGATGCTGGCCAGGTCATAAGATCGTCGGCGTGTCAGCGACCCAACGCATCGAACTCACGCTGCTCGCGACCGGATTGATCTTCGTCCTGGTCTCGGCGGCGCAGGCACGCTACCGCTTCATCGGTGACCGCCGCGCCGGCCGGCGGTTCTACTGGGCGACCGCGATCATCGGCACCGTCTGCTTCGGGGCCGGCACGGGCAGGCTCTGGCCCAACGCCGTCTGCGTGGCGGTGATCTTCTCCGGCCTCGTCGTCTTGTCGGCCTACCTGACGACGCCGTATCTGAAGATCGGCGACAGGATCTACGCGTCGTTACCGGAAAACCGTCAGCCCGACCCGTAAGGAAGCCATGCCGACCAGCGACTTCGAGACGCTCCTGTACACGACGGCCGGCCCGGTGGCCACCATCACGCTGAACCGTCCGGAGCAGCTCAACACGATCGTGCCGCCCATGCCCGACGAGATCGAGGCGGCCGTCGGGCTGGCGGAGCGCGACCCGGCCGTCAAGGTCATCGTGCTGCGCGGCGCAGGCCGGGCGTTCTCCGGCGGCTACGACTTCGGCGGCGGCTTCGTGCACTGGGGCGAGTCGATGATGACCGACGGCAAGTGGGATCCCGGCAAGGATTTCGCGATGGTCACCTCCCGCGAGACCGGGCCGACGCAGAAGTTCATGGCCATCTGGCGGGCATCCAAGCCGGTCATCGCCCAGGTGCATGGCTGGTGCGTGGGCGGGGCCAGCGACTACGCGCTGTGCGCGGACCTGGTCATCGCCAGCAACGACGCGGTGATCGGCACCCCGTACAGCAGGATGTGGGGCGCATACCTGAGCGGGATGTGGCTCTACCGGCTCAGCTTCGCCAAGGCCAAGTGGCATTCGCTGACCGGGCGGCCGCTGACCGGCGTGCAGGCGGCCGAGGTCGAGCTGATCAACGAGGCGGTGCCGTTCGAGCGCCTCGAGGCCCGGGTCGCCGAGATCGCCGCCGAGCTGGCCCGGATTCCGCTGTCGCAGCTGCAGGCGCAGAAGCTGATCGTCAACCAGGCCTACGAGAACATGGGGTTGGCGTCCACCCAGACGCTCGGCGGCATCCTCGACGGCCTGATGCGCAACACCCCCGACGCCCTGGACTTCATCAAGACCGCCGAAACCCAGGGCGTTCGGGCCGCGGTCGAGCGCCGCGACGGTCCCTTCGGCGACTACAGCCAGGCCCCGCCGGAGCTGCGGCCCGACCCCACGCACGTCATCGTGCCTGATCGCGGCCAATGCTGAGATGAACTAGGAACTTGTCCGCCGCCGCCCAAAAAGTGTTACCGTTAACAACTATGTCCCGGCTGAGTTCTGGCCTGCGTGCAGGCGTCGCTGTGTTCGCTTTGGGTATCGCCGCTACGGCGTTCCCGAAAACCGCCGTGGCCGATTCCACGGAGGACTTCCCGATTCCGCGCAGGATGATCAACACCACCTGCGACGCCGAGCAGATCATGGCGGCCACCCGCGACACCAGCCCGGTGTACTACCAGCGATACATGATCGACTTCAACAACCACCCGAACGTCCAGCAGGCGACGATCGACAAGGTCCACTGGTTCTACTCGTTGTCGCCGGAGGACCGCCGGACGTATTCCGAGAACTTCTACAACAACGACCCGCTGTGGTACGCGTGGCCCAACCACATGAAGCTCTTCTTCAACAACAAGGGCGTCGTCGCCAAGGCGACCGACGTGTGCGCCCAGTACCCGCCCGGCGACATGTCGGTGTGGAACTGGGCCTGAGCGCCTAAAGAAATCCGCGCGTCCCCGAGGAAGGGGCGCGCGGATTTCTTTGTGTGACGCTCGTAGGATCAGCGCGGCTGTACCAATCCGCCCGGGGGGTGCTCCTCGACGTTCTTCAGGAGCAAATCGCGCACAGCGGGACGCGGGCCGTACGGTCGCAGCATGGTGCTGGCCGGCCGTGGACGCACGTGCTGCGGCCACCAGAACCAGCGACCGAGCAGGGTGGCCAGCGACGGCGTCATGAACGACCGCACGATCAAAGTGTCAAACAACAAACCCAGCGCGATCGTCGTACCCACCTGGGCCATCACCACCAGCGGGCTGAACATGAACGTGGCCATGGTCGCGGCGAACACCAGACCGGCGGAGGTCACCACCGAGCCCGAACCGGCCATCGCGCGGATCGTTCCCGTTTTGAGCCCGGCGTGGATTTCCTCCTTGAACCGCGATATCAACAGCAGGTTGTAGTCCGAGCCGACCGCCAGCAACAGGATGATCGCCATCGCCAGCACCATCCAGTGCAACTTCATGCCCAGGATGTACTGCCATAGGAGCACCGAGAGTCCGAATGAGGCGCCTAGTGACAGCAACACCGTACCGACGATCACAACGGCCGCCACGGCGCTTCGGGTGATCACCAGCATGATGATGAAAATTAGTGTGGCTGCGGCAATTCCGGCGATCATCAGGTCGATGTTAGAGCCGTCGTGCATGTCCTTGTACGTCGCGGCGGTACCGCCGAGGTAGACCTTGGCGCCCTCCCAGGGCGTGCCCTTGATCGCCTCGTGCACGGCCTGCTTGATCGGTTCGATGTGGCTGATGCCTTCAGGAGTCGCCGGGTCGCCTTCATGGGAGATGATCAACCGGACGGCGTGCCCATCCGGCGAGATGAACTGTTTGAGACCCCGCGCGAAATCCGGGCTCTTGAACGCCTCCGGCGGAAGGTAGAACGTGTCGTCATTTTTTGCTTTATCGAAGGCATCGCCTTGGGCGGTGGCGTTGTCGGACTGCGCTTTCGCCTGTTCGTTAAGGCCCATCGTGGTCGCGTAGTTCGACATGATGGTGTCGAGGTTGCGCTGCTGACTCTCGATCTGCGGCGGTATCAGCGCCACCAGCTTCGGCTGGATCTGATCCAACTTGTCCAGATTCGCGCTGAGGTTCACGATGTTCTGGGCCACTTGGTCGATGCCGTCGAGCGCGTTGAAGATCGACCGGAGCGCCCAGCAGGCGGGGATGTCGAAGCAGTGCCTCTCCCAGTAGAAGAAGCTGCGGATCGGCCGGAAGAAGTCGTCGAAGGTGGCGATGTCGTCGCGCAACGATTCGGTGATCTGCACGGTCTCCTTGGTGAGCCTGGTGGTTTCGTGCGTCGTGTTGCTGAGGTCCTGGGTCACCTGCATCTGCTCATGTAGCGTTGCCATCGTCTTGCGCAGCTCGTCCGCCTGCTTGAGCAGGTTTGCCGCCTGTTCGTCTTGATAGTGCTGGGTCTGGATCCGCCCTGCGGCTTGTGCACTCATCTGAAAACCGAGCGTGCTGTGGTCGAGCGGGGTGCCCAATGGTCGGGTGATGGTCTGCACCCGGCCGATACCGGGGATGTGGAACACCGCCTTGGCGACCTTGTCCAGGATCAGGAAATCGGCCGGGTTGCGCAGGTCGTGGTCGGTCTCGATCATCAACAGCTCAGGATTGAGCCGAGCCTGGTCGAAGTGTCGGTCCGCGGCGGCATAACCGACATTGGCCGGGGTGTCTGCCGGCAGGAAGTGGCGGTTGTCGTAGTCCGTCTTGTAACCGGGCAGGGCGAGCAGACCAACCAACGCGACCCCGATGGTCACCGCGAGAACCGGTGCGGGCCAGCGGACGACCGCGGTGCCGATGCGACGCCAGCCCCGGGTCTGCAGCTTTCGCTTCGGGTCGAGCAGCTTGAAGAACGATGCCACCGTCAGGACCGCCGGTGCCAGCGTCAAAGCCGCCAACACCGCGACCAGCATGCCGACCGCACAAGGCACCCCCAGCGACTCGAAGTACGGCAGCCGGCAGAAGCTCAGGCAGTACATCGCGCCGGCGATGGTCAGGCCCGATCCCAGCACGACATGCGCGGTGCTGTGGAACATGGTGTAGAACGCTTCTTCGCGGGTCTCGCCGAGACCGCGCGCCTCGTGGTAGCGGCCGACCACAAAGATCGCGTAGTCCGTCCCGGCGGCAATCGCCATAAGCACCAGCATGTTGTTGGCGAACGTGGAAAGCCCCATGACGCCGTAGTTACCGAGCGTCGCGACGACGCCTCGAGCCGCGGCCAACTCGATGAACACCATCGCCAGCATGATCAGCATGGTGGTGACCGAGCGGTAGACGAACAGCAGCATCACCACGATCACCAAAAAAGTGACAAGAGTGACGACCATGACGCCCTTCTCGCCCGCGTGGGACTGGTCGGCGAACAGCGGACCCGCGCCGGTGACGTATGCCTTGATTCCCGGCGGCGCGGGCACCGAATCCACGATCTTGCGAACGGCCAGGGCAGACTCGTTCGCCAGTCCGCCGCCCATGTTGCCGGCGAGGTAGACCTGGACGTACGCGGCCTTTTGATCGTGGCTCTGGGAACCCGCCGCCGTCAGCGGATCACTCCAGAAATCCTGGACGTGCTGAACGTGTTTCTTGTCTTGCTCGACGCGCCTGACGATCTCGTCGTAGTAGCGGTGCGCTTCGGCCCCGAGTGGCTTGTCGCCCTCGAGCAAGATCATGGCCGAGTTGTCGGAGTTGAACTCTTTGAACGTCGATCCGACCTTCATCATCGACTGAAAGGACGCCGCGTCAGTCGGACTCATCGACACCGAGTGGGTTTTGGCGACGACCTCGAGCTGTGGCGAGATGGTGTTGGTGAGGAACACGATGCCCAACCACACCAGGACGATCGGGAGGGCAAGCCGATGGATCATCCGCGGCAGGAACGGCGGGATCAGCGGCTGATCGACGCGCGGCGGAGCCTCGCCTGGCTCGCTCATGCGGACTTGTCCAGGCAGTAGACGAAGGGGTTCACGGTTTCGTTGGAATCTGAGCGATTCGGAGCCTTGATGACGTCACCGTGCCCGTCGTGGTTGTTCACGACGAATCGGCAGGCGATCCAACTACCGTCTCCTTGCGCCACCAGGTTTGCCGGGATGCCGGGCTTCGTTGAACTCAATACCATGCTCCAGGGCAAGGGCACGTTCAGTGCCTGCTGCGGATGGGAGTTTTCGTCAAGGTAGTTGATGGTTGCCGTGCTGCCCGGTGAGCCCCAGACCTCGAGCGTGATCGTCTTGGCGTTGAACTGGTCGAGGACCTCGCCCGAGGTGCCACCACCGAACGAACCGCGGTGAACGCCGAAGACGCCATGCAATCGGTATACGACGAATCCCGACACCGCGACGACAGCTGCGATCGTGAGCACCAGCCAGAAACGCCCAAAAAGCCCCTTTTTCTTGGCGCGCCGCGGAGCGACATCTTTGCCCTCCCCGCCGGCGGAGCCCTGCTTCTGCAGCGGCTCGGTCCTTGGCTCAGTCGTCGTCATGGGCACTCCAAAGTCCTTCCCGTCTTCACCGGTTCGAGTTCGCCAAGCCATAGCTCCCCCGCCTCCTTGTTCATGGCTTCTCCGCGATGAGACCGACGCACGTCGCAGTCAGCAGGCGGGTCAGGGCGGAAGTGAAGTCCAGATTCCACTCCGGGGGAAGCACTTCGGGCTCCTCGGCGTAGACGTCGGTGAGGCGCTCGGGCGGGTTGGCGACCTGCCACAGCGTGGCCGCCAGCGAGTACGCCGCCAGCAAAATGTCGAGCGCCCCCGAGCGGCCCAGTTCCGGCAGGGCGCTCTCGATGGAATCGGCGAGCGACAGCGTGGCGGCGGTGCTGATCCGCTTGACCTCGACCACCCGCTCCGCGTCCACCTCGTGTTCGAGGTGCAGGTGCAGGTTGGCCAGCAGGTCGCAGAAAAGCGGGTCGTCGGCCAGAGCGTTGGCCAGCGTCTCGGCGATTCGCGACGGTGATTTCGGCCCTGGTTCGGCCAACTTCTCCGACACGGTGTTCGACCAGCGCACCCACCCTTCGGCGGAGAGGTGCAGGAGAACTTCCTTGTGCGAGCTGAAGTAGCGGCGGACGGCGGAGTAGTGAATGCCGGCCCGGCTGGCGACGGCGGTCAGCGTGACCGACGCGACGCCGGTCTCGAGCGCCAGTGAACGCGCGGCTTCCACGAGTGCCTCCGCACGTTGGCGCTTTTTCTCCTCGGTGCGGGCGCGCTGGAAGGTGAGTTGCGCCACCGCCAGAGCGTAACGCACGTCGTGTGATTTGTATAACGCACGGCGTGTGATTTGTACCAGGCCACATTGAACCGTCCCGGGCCGGTAAAGGTGTTAGTAGCTATGCACACCATCGCGCTCATCGGATTCCTCGGCGGCCTCATCACCGGCATCTCGCCGTGCATCCTGCCGGTGCTTCCCGTGGTCTTCTTCTCCGGCGTGGACGGCACCCGGGCGCGCGCCGCCGCCGCCCGGCCGTACCTGGTGATCGCGGGTCTGGTCTGCAGCTTCGGCGTGGTGACCCTGGCCGGCTCGGCCATCCTGTCCGCGCTACACCTGCCGCAGGACGCGATCCGCTGGGCCGCGCTGGTGGTGCTGACACTCATCGGCCTCGGCCTGATCTTCCCCCCGCTGCAGCACCTGATCGAGCGGCCGTTCGCCCGCCTACCCCAGCGTCAAATAGGAACGGGCAGAAGTGGATTCGGGTTGGGCTTGACGCTGGGTGCGCTGTACGTGCCGTGCGCCGGACCGGTGCTGGCCGCGATCGTGGTCGCGGGCGGCACCGCCTCGATCGGCCTGCCCATCCTGATTCTCACCGCCACGTTCGCGATCGGCACCGCCCTGCCGCTGCTGGCGTTCGCGCTGGCCGGTCGGGGTGCCGCCGAGCGCATCGGCGCATTCCGACGCCGACAGCGCATGGTCCAGGTCGCCGGCGGCATCACGATGATCGTGCTGGCCGTGGCGCTGGTGTTCAACCTGCCGGCGATGTTGCAACGCGCCGTGCCGGACTACACGGCGTCGATGCAGAAAGCGTTCGGAGCCAACAAGATCCGCCAGCAGCTCGGCGCCCCGTCCGGTGGCGCGCTGGGCGACTGCACCGAAGGCGCCGACCGGCTCGAGCAGTGTGGGGCCGCGCCCGCGGTCGGCGGCATCACGGGGTGGCTCAACACCCCGGGCGGCGCTCCGGTCGACCTGGCCTCGCTGCGGGGCAAGGTGGTGCTGATCGACTTCTGGGCCTACTCGTGCATCAACTGCCAACGCGCCATCGCGCACGTAACCGATTGGTACAACCGGTATCACGACGCCGGGTTCGTCGTCGTCGGAGTGCACACCCCCGAGTACGCCTTCGAACGGGTCCCCGCCAATGTGTCCAGCGGCGCCGCCGCGCTACACATCACCTACCCCGTCGCCCTGGACAACGACTACACCACGTGGAACAACTTCCAAAACCTTTACTGGCCGGCGGAATACCTGATCGATGCCAACGGAACGGTCCGGCACACGAAGTTCGGTGAGGGCGATTACGACGGCACCGAGGAGCTGATCCGCGAACTGCTCGTCGATGCCCATCCCGATGCCCGTTTGCCCGCGCCGACGCATTCGGCGGACACCACGCCGCGCACCAGGCTCACCGCCGAGACCTACCTCGGGGTCGAGAGGGCCCTGAACTACGGCGGTGGAGGCGATTACAAGTCGGGCTCGTTCAGCTATCCGCCGCAGTTGGCCGCCGACCGGTTCGCGCTGACCGGCCGATGGAAGCTCGACGATCAGGGCGCCACCGCCGACAGCGATGACGCCGCCATCCGGCTGAACTACACCGCCAAGGACGTCTACGTCGTCGTCGGCGGGACGGGCACCCTCACCGTGACCCGGGACGGCAACACGACGACGACGGCGATCGGCGGGCCACCCATGCTGCACCCCATCGTGGCGGATGAGGCGGCGCGCAGCGACCAGCTCGACATGCGGGTCAGCCGTGGGCTGCAAGTGTTTTCGTTCACCTTCGGCTAGCCGGCCGGCTTCTTGCGCAGGCTGCCCAACATCGCGACGAGCACACCGCCAATCACCAGCGCGACGCCCACGAGCAGCGTGAGGTTGAGCCATTCGTGCAGGCCCGTCTCGGCGTGGCCGACCATCACCTCGGCGATGCGGCGGATCTCGTCGGTGGTGCGGTTGAGCGCATCGCCGACATGGCGGCCGGCGACCTCGATGCCCGCCCAGCCGGCGGCGCCGACCAGCAGCGCGGAGACCCCGAGGCTGGTGAGCGCCTTCCCGCGGCGGCGCGCGGTGGCCAGCATCAGGACGGCGCAGACGAAGCTGAGGGCGACCGCGCCGACGCTCACCCACGGACCCCACGTGGCGAGCGGGCTCAGCCGCCCCGGCCGCAGCGACCCGTGGGCCGAAGGCGCCGACGCCGTCAACGGAACCGTCAGCGTCGCAGGCACTTTCACGTTGTGGCGGCTCAGGATCCGCTGCATCGAGGCGTCCTTGAGCATCGGCGCCACGTCGATCGCCCACGACTCGCCGGCGCCGTCGGCGGTGAACAACCAGCGGTGCGCCGCCCGGTTCGCCTGGGCGAACAGGGCCGGAAACGCGGGCCCGGCCGTGAACGCGACGGCGGCCAGGTGCACCTCGGCGCCCTCGACCGGCTGGCGTCCGCCGTTGTGCTCCGCGATGAGCGCCATCGCGCGGTTGGCCAGTTCGTCCGCGGCGGCGGACTGCAGGGCGGGGTCGCCGGCGGCCCGCTGGGCCAGCGCGACATACCCGCCTTCGCTGACCACGTTCAGCTGCAGCCACGCCGCCGGGATCGCCACGGCCAGCGCGACGGTGGTGGCCAGCCACAGCACCGCCCGGAAGACCGCGGCCACGAATCGCACGCCGGAAAACCCGACGACGCCTACGGAGCGATTCCGCGAACGTAGGCGGCCTGCCCGAGGTGCTGAGCGCAGTCGTCGATGATGCTCACCAACCGCGCGCTGGCCGTCACCGGCGGGTCCCAGTTGGTGTCGACCACCCGCTCCAGCTCGGCGGCGGTCACGCCGGCGACGTACTCGAGGGTCAGCTTGTGCACGGCGTGGTAGTAACCGGCCAGCAGATCCGCCGGGGCCTTGACCTTCGCGACCTGCTCGGGCTTGTGCCCGTAGCCGGTGTCGTTGCGCGGCAGGTCCAGGCCGAACCGGTCCACCCAGCCGTCGCGCAGCCACACCTGCTCGACGCCGGCGACGTCGGCCAGCTGGATGTCCTGCACGCGCGCGCTGTGCCAGATCAGCCAGGCGATGCTGTTGGCGTCCGGGGTCACCCGGTACTCGGCGACCGCGTCGGTCAATCCGTCGGCGATCTCGTCGACGTGTTCGATCAACCGGGTGAAGGCGTCGCGAAGCAGTTCCTGGACGGCGGCGTCGGGGCTGGAGGTGTGGGCCATACCAGCGACACTAGATCCTGGCACGACCCACCGGCACGGTCGTAGATTGTTTGGATGACGTATGACCTGATCATCCGCAACGGCACCATCATCGACGGGTTGGGCGGTGAGCCGTATGTCGGCGACGTCGCGGTGAAAGATGGCGTCATCGCGGCCGTCGGTCACGTGAACGGCGAAGGGGCCGAGCGGAAAATCGACGCCGCCGGGCTGCTGGTCACCCCGGGCTTCGTCGACCTGCACACCCACTACGACGGCCAGGCGATCTGGTCGGAACGCCTGACGCCGTCGTCGGCGCACGGGGTGACCACGGTGGTCATGGGCAACTGCGGGGTCGGCTTCGCCCCGTGTCGCCAGGAAGACCACGACGTGCTCGTCGACGTGATGGCCGGCGTCGAGGACATTCCGGGCGTCGTCATGACCGACGGCCTGCCCTGGACGTGGGAGACGTTCCCCGAATACCTGGACGCCTTAGAGTCGCGACAACGCGACATCGATGTCGCCGCGTATCTGCCGCACTCCCCGTTGCGCGTCTACGTGATGGGCCAGCGCGGCGCCGACCGCGAGCCGGCCACCGCCGAAGACCTCGCCAAGATGCGGGCGCTCGCCAAGGAGGCGGTCGAGGTCGGCGCGCTGGGCTTCGCGTCGTCCCGGCTGACGATCCACAAGACCGAGAGCGGTTCGCCCATCCCGAGCTACGACGCCGCCCGGGAGGAGATCGAAGAGATCGCCCGCGGTGTCGTCGACGGCGGCGGCGGCCTGCTGCAGTTCGTGCCGGACATCCCGGCCGGCGGTTACGAGCCCGTGCTGCAGACGGTGTTCGACGTGGCCGAGGACGTCGGCCTCCCGCTCACGTTCACCCTCGTCGTCGCCAACGCGGGCGACCCAACATGGCCGGACGCCATCACCATGATCGAGAAGGCCAACGCCGCGGGCGGTGACATCACCGCGCAGCTGCTCCCGCGCCCGATCGGGCTGATCATCGGGCTGCAGCTGACTGCCAACCCGTTCGTGCTCTACCCCAGCTATCGGGAGATCGCTCACCTGCCGCTGGCCGAGCGGGTCGCCGAGATGCGCACGCCGGAGGTGCGGGCCCGCATCCTGTCCGACAAGCCCGGCGTCGGTCACCCGATCCTGTACGTGGCGCAGATGTGGGACTGGATCTTCCCGCTGGGCGACAACCCGGACTACGAGCCGGACCCGTCGACCAGCATCGGGGCCCGGGCCCGGGCCAAGGGCGTGGACCCGATGGAGGAGGCCTACGACCGGCTGCTCGACGACGACGGCCGGGCCATGCTATTGGTGGCCACCAGCAACCTGCAGGGCAACTCGCTGGACACCGTCGGGGAGCTGCTGCACCGCGACGACGTGGTGCTGGGGCTCGGCGACGGCGGTGCGCACTACGGGATGATCTGCGACGCCAGCTACTCGACGTACTTCCTGGCGCACTGGGCCCGCGACCGCAAGACCGGGCGGTTCACGGTCCCGGAGGCCGTCCGCGAGCTCACCTCGGTGCCGGCCCGCATCGCCGGGCTCGCCGACCGGGGCCGCGTCGCGGTCGGCTACAAGGCCGACCTCAACGTCATCGATCACGCGGCGTTGCGGCTGCACAAGCCGGTGATCAGTTACGACCTGCCGGCCGGGGGGAGGCGGCTGGACCAGACCGCCGCCGGGTACGTCGCCACGGTCGTGGCCGGCCAAGTGATCGCGGAGAACGGTGTGCCCACCGAAGCCCGCCCAGGCAAGTTGGTCCGCGGCCGGCAACCTCGCCCGCTACCCGCGCAATAACGCCACCAAAACCGCCAAATCCCGGGTAAGTTGAGCCGGTGACGAGCCCGCATTTTGCGTGGTTGCCGCCAGAAGTCAACTCGGCACGAATCTTCGCGGGTCCCGGAGCCGGGCCGTTGCTTGCTGCCGCGGAAGCTTGGGATGGCCTGGCCGAGGACCTGTCATCGTCAGCATCGTCATTTTCTTCGGTCACGTCAAATTTGGCCAACGGGTCCTGGCAGGGCCCGTCGTCGGCGGCGATGATGGCCCTCGCCACGCACTACGTGAGCTGGCTCAGCGCGGCCGCGGCCCAGGCCGAGGCGGTGTCCAGCCAGGCGTCGGCCGTCGCGCACGCGTTCGAGGGGGCGCTGGCCGCCACGGTCCAGCCCGCGGTGGTCGCGGCCAACCGTGCTCTGGCGCACGCGTTGTCGGCCAACAATCATCTGGGCCAGAACACCCCCGCGATCGCCGACATCGAGGCCGCTTACGACCAGATGTGGGCGTCGGACGTGGAAGCGATGTACGGCTACCACGCCGACGCGTCGGCGGCGGTGGAGAAACTGGCGCCCTGGCAGCAGGTCCTGCAGAACCTCGGCTTCCACTTCAGCAGCAGCGGACAGCTCACGTTTGGCCTGCCCGCGGCGCGGGTTCCGCGCACGCTCTGACGGCCCCTGCCCGCGCCTATCCTGGAGCGTCATGCGCACGAAGAAGAAGGTGGACATCGAGCGGCTCGCCGCCGCCCTCGCCGACTACCCGTACGCGTACCTGGTGACCGTCGACGACGACTACCGCGTGCACACCGTGACGGTCGAGCCGCGGCTGCGCGAGGCGATCGTCGACGTCGGCCTCATCGGCGGCCGCACCCGGCAGAATCTCGCGCATCGGCGCGAGGTCACCCTGCTGTGGCCCCCGACCGAGCCCGGCGGCTATTCGCTGATCGTCGACGGCACGGCCGAGGTGACGGATGCGGGGGACGCGGTACGGCTGGGCGTCGTGCCCACCCGCGCGCTGTTGCACCGCGAGGCCGACCCCGACTCCCCCGGTGCGGCCAAGGGCTGCCTGCACGACTGCGTGGTGTTCTCGCTGCCGGCCTAGCGCCGTACAGTCTGATCCGTGAGCCGCGTCGCACCGCTCGCCCCGCCGTGGAGCGAGGAAGATGCCACTGGGATCAACAGCTGGGGTCATCCGGACCGCACCTATGAGCCGCTGCTTCTGGTGCGCTGCCTGCAGCGCCACCCGGCGCTGGCCACCCGGCTGCGCAAGCTCGGCGAATCACTCTATGTCGCAGCGCTTTTGCCGGCTCGTACCCGGACGATCGCGATCCTGCGCACCTGCGCGCTGGTCGGCTGCGCTTACGAGTGGGGCGGGCAGGCGGCGTTCTGGGGTCCGATCGCGGGGGTCAGCGACGACGAGTGCGACGCGCTGGTGACCGGCGGCAAGGATGCCGCTGCCGACCCGCGGTGGAGCGCGGCCGAACGGACGCTGATCGGGGCGGTGGACGAACTTGAGCGCACCGGTTCGTGGTCGGAGCCGACTTGGATTGCATTGGGGCGCTTCCTTACCGACGAGCAGCGGATCGAATTGCTCACGGCCGTCGGCTGGTATCGCACGATCTGCACGCTGTGCAATGCACTGGCCCTGCCGGCGGAGGGCTGGATGCGACGCTGGCCGTCAGCCGGCTGACCGGTCGCGGCTCGGGTCCGTTTTGAGGCCCGGGTGCTGGCTCTTCAACAGCGGCAGCAGCACCCGTCGCGGCATGAACTGGAACAGCCGGGTGCTGAGCTGGCTTGGCAGCCCGGCGATCACGGTGCCGCGGTCGTGCTCGAGCGCGTCGACGCCAACGCGCGCCACGTCACGCGACGGCATCCACATGAACTTCGGGAACGCGTCGGCGAATTTGCGCTCGTCCATGCCGGCATTCTTCAGGAACTCGGTGCGCACCGGCCCCGGGCAAAGCAGCGCGACGGTGACACCGGTGCCGGCGAGTTCGCCGCGCACCGCCTCGGTGTAGGTCCTCACGAACGCCTTGGTGGCGGCGTAGCCCGCCTGCCCCGGGAACGGGTGGTAGCCCGCGGTGGATCCGACGTTGAGGATCGCGCCACGTCCGCGCGGCACCATCTGCTGGACCGCGCGGGTGGTCAGGTCGATGACGGCCTCGACGTTGACCCGCACCTGGGCGATCTCGTCGTCGACACGCGTCTTCGTCACCGATCCGATGGTGCCGATGCCGGCGTTGTTGACGAGGATGTCGGTGGCCAGCCCGCGGCGGTCCACCTCGTCGAGGAGGCCGGCGCGGGCCGTCGCGTCCGCGACGTCGCAGGCGATCACCTCGACACGCACGCTTCGCGCCAGTTCTTCGGCCAGCTCGCGCAGCCGGTCTTCGCGGCGGGCGACGAGCGTGACGCCGTGGCCCCGGTCGGCCAGCTCCCGCGCGATGTCGGCGCCGATGCCCGACGATGCGCCGGTCACGACGGCGGTGCTGGTGGGTGAGGGAGTCGGAAGGGTCACGCGGTTAAACGTACAAGGCGGCCAAGCACGCCGAACGTGCAACCAGGGCGGAAAAATCGCCGAAATCCCGCCCTGAGCTCACGCTCGGCGGACACGAAAAAGCCCGGCCCCCAGAGGGACCGGGCTTTTTCAGTGCTTGGGACTTTTCCGCTCTTGGACTTAGAAGTCCATGCCGCCCATGCCACCGGTCGGGTCGCCCGCCGGAGCGGCCGCCTTCTCCGGCTTGTCGGCGACGACGGCCTCGGTCGTCAGGAACAGCCCGGCAATGGACGCCGCGTTCTGCAGCGCCGAGCGGGTGACCTTGACCGGGTCGGCAACGCCGGCCTTGAGCAGGTCCTCGTACTCATTGGTGGCGGCGTTCAAGCCCGTGCCGGCCTTCGAGTTGCGGACCTTCTCGGCCACCACGCCGGGCTCCAGCCCGGAGTTGAAGGCGATCTGCTTGAGCGGAGCCTCGAGCGCCACCTTGACGATATTGGCGCCGGTCGCCTCGTCGCCGGACAGCTTCAGCTCGTCCAGGGACGGAGCCGCCTGCAGCAGGGCCACGCCACCACCGGCGACGATGCCTTCCTCGACGGCCGCCTTGGCGTTGCGGACCGCGTCCTCGATGCGGTGCTTGCGCTCCTTGAGCTCCACCTCGGTGGCCGCCCCGGCCTTGATCACCGCAACACCGCCGGCCAGCTTGGCCAGGCGCTCCTGCAGCTTCTCGCGGTCGTAGTCGGAGTCGCTGTTCTCGATCTCGGCGCGGATCTGGGAAACCCGTCCGGCGATGGCGTCGGGTTCACCGGCGCCCTCGACGATGGTGGTCTCGTCCTTGGTGACGACCACCTTGCGGGCCTTACCGAGCAGCGCGACGTCGGCGGTCTCCAGGGAGAGGCCGACCTCTTCGCTGACGACCTGACCACCGGTGAGGATGGCCATGTCCTGCAACATCGCCTTACGCCGGTCACCGAAGCCGGGGGCCTTGACGGCCACCGACTTGAAGGTGCCGCGGATCTTGTTGACGACCAGGGTGCTCAAAGCCTCGCCCTCGACGTCCTCGGCGATGATCAGCAGCGGCTTGCCGGCCTGGATGACCTTCTCCAGCAGCGGGAGCAGGTCCTTGACCGTCGACACCTTGGAGCTGACCAGCAGGATGTAGGGGTCCTCGAGGACCGCTTCCTGACGCTCGGCGTCGGTGACGAAGTAGCCCGAGATGTAACCCTTGTCGAACCGCATACCCTCGGTGAGCTCGAGCTGCAGGCCGAAGGTGTTGGACTCCTCGACGGTGATGACGCCCTCGTTGCCGACCTTGTCCATCGCCTCGGCGATCAGGTCGCCGATCGACTGGTCGCCGGCCGAGATGGCCGCGGTCGCAGCGATCTGCTCCTTGGTCTCGACGTCCTTGGCGGACTTGAGCAGCGTCTCGGTGACCTTCTCGACGGCCTTCTCGATGCCGCGCTTGAGAGCCAATGGGTTGGCACCGGCAGCGACGTTGCGCAGACCTTCTTTGACCAGCGCCTGGGCCAGCACCGTGGCCGTCGTCGTGCCGTCACCGGCGACGTCGTCGGTCTTCTTGGCGACTTCCTTGACCAGCTCGGCGCCGATCTTCTCGTACGGGTCCTCCAGCTCGATCTCCTTGGCGATGGAAACACCATCGTTGGTGATCGTGGGGGCGCCCCACTTCTTCTCCAGGACGACGTTGCGGCCCTTGGGGCCCAGCGTCACCTTTACCGCGTCGGCGAGGGCATTCAAGCCCCGCTCGAGGCCGCGACGGGCCTCTTCGTCGTACGCAATTATCTTGGACATTGCGAAGTGATTCCTCCGGATCGGGAATGACACCGGATGACCGCGTGTGGCCACCCCATTTATTTACGCTGGCCGGGTGCAGTGCCCGCGACGGACGACCCCAGGTGTCTGCTGGTCTCACCGTCCCGACCTAGCACTCGCCAGTCGCGAGTGCCAACGTCATTCTTAGCACTCGCCTATGCCGAGTGCAAGAACGGTTAGGCCTTATCGCTGCGCGCGTAAACCGTCGATGACGACGTCGGTCGCCCGCTCGGCCAGCGCCGCGTCGTAGGCCTGCACCGCCTGGCAGCCGACCAGGATTGCCTTGAGGTCCCGCATATCGATGTCGCGGCGCGCGGTCCCCGCGTTCTGCGCGGCGCGCAGCAACTCGCCGAGCATGGCCTTGAAGGCGTCTTCGGCCTCGGGCGCGGCGCAGGCGATGTCGATCCCGTAGCCGGCCAGGGCGTCAACGAGGCCCCGGTCGGCGGCGCCCCACTGCAGCACCATGGAGCGCAGAAACGCGAAGAGCGCCTCACCGGGCCCCTCGGTTTGCAGCAGGGCGTGCCCGTCGTCCACGAGGCGCTGCATGCGGTTTTGGATGACCGCCGTCAACAGCGCTTCCTTGGTCGGGAAGTGCCGGTATACCGTGCCGGCGCCGACGCCGGCGCGGCGGGCGACCTCGTCGATCGGCACGGACAGGCCCTCGGCCGCAAAGGTGTCGTAGGCGACGTCCAGCACGCGCGCGCGATTGCGCGCCGCGTCGGCGCGCAACGGGCGTGCGGGCTGCGCCATCTATTCACCCCTTCCAGTTGACAAAACGGGGCGCGCGTTCCGTATAGTTCCAATCAACCGGAGCGCTCGCCCCGTTTAGTCTACCGTTCTAGGAGAAACCCATGGCCAAATGGACCGCCGCCGACATTCCCGATCAGACCGGTCGCGTCGCCGTCATCACCGGGGCCAACACCGGCCTCGGCTACGAGACGGCCGCCGCGCTCGCCGACCGCGGCGCCCGCGTCGTGCTGGCGGTGCGCAATCTGGACAAGGGCAAGGACGCCGCCGCCCGGATCACCGCCCGCAGTCCGCACGCCGAGGTGGCGCTGCAAGAGCTCGACCTGACGTCGCTGGACTCCATCCGCGCCGCGGCCGAGCAACTCAAGGCCGATTACGACCGCGTCGACCTGCTGATCAACAACGCGGGCGTGATGTGGACGCCGAAGTCGACCACCAAGGACGGCTTCGAGCTGCAATTCGGCACCAACCACCTCGGCCACTTCGCCCTCACCGGCCTGCTGCTGGATCGGATTCTCCCGGTCGCGGGTTCGCGGGTCGTGACGGTCAGCAGCACCGGCCACCGCATCCTTGCCGACATTCACTTCGACGACCTGCAGTGGGAACGCCGCTACAACCGGGTCGCGGCCTACGGCCAGGCCAAGCTCGCCAACCTGCTGTTCACCTACGAGCTGCAGCGCCGGCTCGCTCCCCGCGGGACGACGATCGCGGCGGCGGCCCACCCTGGCGGCTCGCGCACCGAGCTGACCCGCAACCTGCCCCCGCTGGTCGAGCGCATCGCCACGCCGGTGCTCAACCCGCTCATGCAGGACGCGGCCGCGGGCGCCCTGCCGACGTTGCGCGCCGCGACCGACCCGGGCGTGCTGGGTGGCCAGTACTACGGCCCGGACGGGTTCGCCGAGCTGCGCGGCCACCCCAAGCTCGTGGGGTCCAGCGAGAAGTCCCACGACGTCGACGTGCAGCGGCGGCTGTGGGCGGTCTCGGAGGAGCTCACCGGCGTCACGTATCCCGTGGGCTGACCCGATGGTGCCGATCCGTCCCCCGCAAGCGGGCGGTACCACCAGCGCCCGGCGCATGCGCCGCGCTTGCGATCAGCACTAGGGCAGGTCGAGCAGCTGCTCGTAGAAGCCGCCGAAGCCGCGGGCCCGGTCGGCCAGATGGATCTCCAGGATCCAGTGGCAGGCGCGGCCGGCCGGGTCCGTGCGCCGCATCGGCTTGTTCGATCCGGGCATGATGTACCACTGGACGCCGGGGCCGGCGATCTTCTTGTGCGGGAACTCCCCGACCAGGTGGCCGGCGATGGCACTGGCGAACTCGAAGCCCTCGGCGTGCGCCAGCCCGACGACGAAGTCGTACAGCTCGGCGCCGGTGATGTCCGGGCGCGCGTCGAAGTACTCGCGGCCGGCCCGCCACACCCGGGGCAGCGCGTCGCGGACGGCGGTCTTGTGCGGGTCGTCGCCGAGCACGAAGGTGCGGCCGAAGTCCGCCTCCCACTCCGCGAATATCGGTCCGAGGTCCAGGAAGACGATGTCGCCGTCGTCGACCACCCGGTCCGGCGGGCGCTCGCTGAAGGGCTGCAGGGTGTTCTCACCCGCCCGCACGATCCGCCGATGCCAGTGCCGGGTGACCCCGAGCATTTCCGCGGCGAGCTGGTTGATTTCGTCGGACAACTGCTTTTCCGAGACGCCGGGGCGAATCATTGCGCGCCGCTCGATCTCGTCGAACAGTTGCGTCGCCTTCTCCTGGGCGTCGAGCAGCCGTTCCGCCCGAACTTCTTCGTCCGCCACGCCCGCGATGTTATAGCCGCAAACTGGAGGCATGTCCCTCGTCGTGCCGCCCTATCCCCCGCCCCGATACACCAGGGACGAGCCGGAGATCAGCGCCTGGCTCAAGCGGGCCGACTCGCCGGCCGATTACGAAGCCGGCGGCGTGCAGTACCACTACCTGGCCAACCAACAGGCCACCGGCGGCGACTACGGGCTGTACCGGGTCGACCTCCCAGCCGGGGGCGGTGGGCCCGGCCCGCACTTTCACCGGGCGATGTCCGAGGCCTTCTTCGTGCTGTCCGGGACGATGAAGCTCTACGACGGCACCCAGTGGGCCGACGGCCGGCAAGGCGACTTCCTCTATGTCCCGCCCGGCGGCGTCCACGGCTTCCGCAACGGGGCCGACGAGCCGGCGTCGATCCTGATGCTCTTCGCGCCGGGCGCGCCGCGGGAGGCCTACTTCGAGGGCTTCGGGGCGCTCGCCGACATGACCGACGACGAGCGCAGGGAGTGGTTCGTCCGCCACGACAATTACTGGGTGCAGTAGACCCGCCGGGTTAATGGTGAGCGAACTTTCGGCGCTCGGTGGCGATGCGCGCCATGTGCGCGACGTAGGGTTTGGCCGTGCAGGTGAGGTCGAAGCGGGCTGCGGCGTGGTTGCGGATGAAGGTCGAGACGGCGTTCAGCGCCCCGATCAGGACCGCGGAGCGGGTCAAACGGCCGAGGCGCCCGGGCTTGAGGCGCCTGCCGACGGCGTCCGCCAGGGTCCGCGGGCGGCGGCTCAGGCCGCCGACCGGTCACCGACCGAAGCGGTAGTCGGCGTCGACCAACTCGCGGGTGCGCTCGAAGAAAATCCGCCCGCTGTAAGGCAATTGCGTGACCACCTTCCCGCTGGGATGGCGGAAGTAGTTGCTGCACGCCAGCCAGACCTTGCCCGCCATCGCGGCCTGGATCTCGTCGTTATACCGGCGCTGCGCCGCGAGTGTCACCTCCACCGTGCGCGCGCCGCTGCCGTTCATCGCGTCGAGGATGCGGCGGACGAAGGTCGTCTGCGCCTCGTGGATGTAGATGATCGAGTTGACGCCGTTCGTGTTGGGGCCATACAGCGTGAAGAAGTTGGGGTACCCGGCCACCAGCGTGCCCAGGTACGCCTCGGCGCCGCCGCTCCAGTCGTCGGCCAGGCGTCGACCGCCGGTGCCGTACACGTCGATACTCGCCAGATAATCGGCGGCCTTGAATCCGGTGCCGTAGATGATGGTGTCCACGCGGTGCTCGACGCCGTCCGCGGTGCGTACCCCCCGCTCGGTCAGCTCGGCGATGGCGGTGGTCTCCAGGGAGACGTGGGGCAACGCGAAGGTGGGGTACCACTCGCGTGACATCAGCGGCCGCTTGCAGCCGGCGGGATAGTCCGGCATCAGCTTGGCCCGCAGCTCGGGGTCGGCGACCTTGCGCATGAGGTAACTGCGGGCCAGCTCGGTCGCCTCCCGCGTCTGGGCATGTTCGACGTCGAAGCTGGCCGACTCGTAGGCGTCGAAGGCCTCGTCCCTGAGCTTGCGCGCCATCGCGGGGTCGCGCTCGAACAGCTCATGCTGCTCGGGGGTGAACGGGAAGTCGAATCGGGGCGCGATCCAGATCGGGGTCCGCTGAAACACGGTCAGGTGCGCGGTCTTTCGCGCTATCGCGGGCACGTACTGGATCGCGCTGGCGCCCGTGCCGATGGACGCCACCCGCTCCCCGGCCGTCGACTTGCTGTGATCCCAACGGGCCGAATGGAATTGGCGCCCCCGGAACCGCCGCGCGCCGGGAATCTCCGGGACGTGGGGCACGTCGAGCATCCCGACGGCGCTGACCACCATGTCGAATTCGTGCTCGCGCCCGTCGCCGTCGGTAAGCGTCCAGCGGCGCCGGGTGTCCGACCAGCGCACGGCGACAATCGCGGTGTTGGCCCGCAGGCGCGCGCCCAACCCGTGCCCGGCGGCCACCTTTTCCAGGTACGCCAGGATCTCGGGCTGGTTGGCGTACGTCTTGCTCCACCGCGGGTTGGGCGCGAAGGAATACGAGTACAGGTGCGACGGGACGTCGCACGCCGCGCCCGGAAAGGTGTTGTGGCGCCAGGTCCCGCCGAATCCGTCGGCGCGGTCGAAGATGGCGAACTCGTAGCCGCCCTCGGCCAGCTGGATGCCCATGGCGATGCCGCCGGCGCCCGCGCCGATGATCCCGACGGTCGGCTTCACGCCCATTGCGAGAAGTACGGTCGCTGCGGGCGGCTCTTCTCCACCAGGATGAACACCACGCCCCAGGGGTCGACGAACCACGTGGTGCGAACCCGCGCGACCTCCGCGATTCCCGCGACCAGAAAGCGCACGCCCTTGCCCTCGAGCTCCGCCCGGGTGGCGTCGATGTCCTCACAGATGAGCCCGACGTGGGACAGCCCGTGGTCGGTCAGCGCCCTGCCGCCGGCGTGCCCGTCCGGTTGCGCGCCGAGGTATTCGATGACCTCGAGCACGCGATCGCCGTCGCCCGGCAACCCCACGATGGCCGCCTTCATGCTGGGGTCTCCCACCAGCTCGCCCATGTCGTCGCGAATGGCGTTACCGGTCATCACATAGGGCGGCGAGAGCACACGCAGGCCCAATACGTCTCGGTAAAACGCCACGGCCGCCTCGCAATCCGGAACACACACCCCCGTGTGGGCCATTCCGGTAATCACGTTCTCGACTGTACGTCGAAGCGCCGCCACCCCCAACGAGATGGGTACTTTTGGCGCGCAGTCCCACGACGAGGAGCTGCAACGCCGGCTCTGGCCCGTGTCCGAACAACTCACCGGGGTCAGCTTCGCAATCCGACGGGCCGATAATGGCCGGGTGCGGTCGGTCGAAGAACATCAGCGCGTCGTAGCCGAATTGATCCGTCCCCGGCCGGCGGCCACCGCCGCGCTGGCCGAGGCGCAGGGCCTGGTCCTGGCCGACGACGTGGTCGCGCGGCTGGCGCTACCGGTCTTCGACAACTCCGCGATGGACGGATACGCGGTGCGCGCCGAGGATACCTCCGGCGCCACGCCCGAGAACCCGGTGGTGCTCGAGGTCGCCGAGGACATTCCGGCCGGGCGCACCGACGAGTTGACGTTGCAACCGAACACCGCGCACCGCATCATGACCGGCGCGCCGCTGCCGGCCGGGGCGACGGCCGTCGTGCCCGTCGAAGACACCGACGGCGGCGTGGATGTCGTGTCGATCCGCGCGCCGCGCGAGGCCGGCAAGCACATCCGGCGTGCGGGCGAGGACGTCGCCCCTGGCACCACCGTCCTGCGGCGCGGCCAGGTGGTGACGCCTGCCGTGCTCGGCCTGGCCGCGGCGCTGGGAATGGCCGAGCTGCCCGTGCTCCCGCGCCAACGCGTGCTGGTGATATCGACCGGGTCGGAGCTGGTGGCGCCGGGCAACCCGCTGCGGCCGGGGCAGATCTACGAGTCCAACTCGATCATGCTGGCCGGCGCCGTCCGCGACGCGGGCGCCGACGTGATCGAGGCGGCGACCGCCGAAGACGATGTCGCACAGTTCAGTTCGCTCATCCACAAGCATGCCGGCGAGGCAGACCTGATCATCACCAGCGGCGGGGTCAGCGCCGGCGCCTACGAGGTGGTCAAGGACGCGTTCGGCCGCGAGGGCGACCAGGGTGTGGAGTTCGTCAAGGTGGCGATGCAGCCCGGGATGCCGCAGGGCATCGGCCGGGTGGCCGGCGCGACGATCGTCACCCTGCCCGGCAACCCGGTCAGCGCCCTGGTGTCCTTCGAGGTGTTCATCCGGCCCGCGCTGCGCAAAGCCATGGGCATGCCCGACCCGGAACGCCCGCACCGGGCCGCGGTGCTCACCGAGTCGTTGACCTCGCCGCGCGGCAAGCGGCAGTTCCGCCGCGCGGTGCTGGACCGCGCCGCCGGCACCGTCACCAGTTACGGCCCGCCCGCCTCGCACCACCTGCGGTGGCTGGCGTCGGCGAACGCGCTGCTGGACATCCCCGAGGACGTCGTCGAGGTGTCCGAGGGGACCGAGCTGCAGGTGTGGGATCTCGCCTAGCCCTAGGCCGCGGGGGTGGCCACCTGCCGGTGGAATTCGTCGGCCCGGTCAAAGGCGGTGGCGCAGCGAATGGCGACGGCGACGACGGTCATCAGCACCGGGATCGTCACCAGGGCCGCGGCCAATCCGACCCGGTCGGCCAGGTGGCCGATCAGCGGCGGCCCCAGCAGGTAGCCCAGCCAGCCCGTCGCCGCGACGATGGCGATCGCCGAGCCCGCACCGCCCGCGCCGTAGGCCGCGCTGAATGCGGTGGGCACCAGCAGCGCCACGCCGACCCCCAGACACGCGAATCCAACAACGCTGACAACGGGATTGGCGGTTGCCAGCGTCACACCCATGCCCGCCGCGGCGAACAGCGCGAGGGCGGGCAGCAGCCGGCGGGCCGACACCCGCGCGTGCAGGCGTATCGCGCCCAGCCGGGTGACGACCATCGTCAGCGTGTACGCCGCGTAGCTCAACGCGGCGACTCCGGGACCCGCGCCGACGACGTTGCGCAGGTAGTTGGCCGACCAGTCGGTGGCGGCGCCCTCGCACAGGAACGACACGAAGGCCACCGCCGCGAGGATCGCCACCGTCCGCGTCAGCCAGGCCCCTTTGGCGGGCGATTCCGCGGCCCCGCCCGCCCGGTCCGGAATCAGCCGCCGGGTCAGCGCCCCGACGACGACCAGGACCACGAGCCCGACCGCCGCCAGCTGGGGCGTCAGACCGATCCCCGCGCCGATGCATGCCGCGCCGATCAGGGCGCCCAGTAACGCGCCGAGGCTCCACATGCCGTGGAAGCGGGCCATGATCGGCGCCCGCGCCAGGCGCTCGACAGTGCCGGCTTGGGTGTTCATCGCGACGTCCAGCCCGCCCTGGAACATCCCCCACAACGCCAGCGCCGCAAACAGCCAGGGCCCGGAGCGGGCCAGCCCCACCGTCGTGCCCGCGAGGGCGTAGCCGGCGGCCGTCACCGGGATCAGCCGGTGGCTTCCCCAGCGCGGCAGCGCCCAGTGGCTGCCCAGCGTGGCCACGACCGACCCCAGGGGCGCACCGAACAGCGCCGTTCCCAGCGCCGCGTCGGACAGGCCGAGGTCGGCCTTGACGGCGGGGATGTGGGCGGCCCACGAGGAGAACCCCACGGCGTGGGCGATGAATACGGCGGTGACGGCGATCTTCGCCGGGCGCAGCCGCGGCGCCCAATCGTCATTCGGATGCATATCGAAGGTGGGCTTTCCCCCTGCGGGCCCGAACCAACCGGCCGCGCCTTTCGTAAGATGGCCGCGTGGCACGACGCCCCCGCCCTATCGGCCCCACCGCCGAGGATCCAACGTTCAGCCCGCAGCACGCGTTGGAGTTGGTGCGCTCGACCATTCCGCCGGTACACCCGGCCGGCCGCCCGTTCATCGCCGGCGGCCTGGCGGTGGCGCTGGCCGGCCGCAGGCACCGGTGGATCCGGCGGGCCGGCCTCCTGGCGGCGGGCGCCTGCGCGGGGTTCTTCCGCCATCCGCCGCGGGTGCCGCCGACCCGGCCGGGCGCGATCGTCGCGCCCGCCGACGGGGTGGTGTGCGTGATCGATTCCGCCGCCCCGCCCACCGAACTCGGCATGGGCGACGCGCCGCTCCCGCGGGTCAGCATCTTCCTGTCGCTGCTGGACGCCCACGTGCAGCGCGCACCGGTGAGCGGCGAGGTGATCGCCATGCAGCACCGGCCCGGCCGGTTCGGGTCGGCCGACCTGGCCGCGGCCAGCACCGAGAACGAGCGCACCAGTCTGCGGATCCGGACGGCCACCGGCGCGGAGGTGGTGGCGGTGCAGGTCGCCGGGCTGTTGGCGCGGCGCATCATCTGCGACGCGCGCGTCGGCGACAAGCTGACGATCGGTGACACCTACGGGCTGATCCGGTTCGGCTCCCGGCTCGACACCTATCTGCCGCCGGGCGCCGAGCCGCTGGTCCAAGTCGGGCAGCGCGCGATCGCCGGCGAAACCGTGCTGGCCGAGCTGTCATGATCAGCAAGCCGCGCGGCAGGCCGTCGGTCAACCTGCAGATCCTGCCGAGCGCGATGACCGTGTTGTCCATCTGCGCGGGCCTGACCTCGATCCGGTTCGCCCTCGAGCACCAGCCGAAGGCCGCGATGGCGTTGATCGCCGCGGCGGCCATTCTGGACGGCCTGGACGGCCGGGTGGCCCGCATCCTGGATGCCCAGTCCCGCATGGGCGAGGAGATCGATTCGCTGGCCGACGCGGTGAACTTCGGTGTCACGCCGGCGATCGTGCTCTACGTGACGCTGCTGGGGAAGTCGCCGGCCGGTTGGGTGGTGATCCTGCTCTACGCGGTGTGCGTCGTGTTGCGGCTGGCCCGGTACAACGCGCTGCAGGCGGACGGCAGTCAGCCCGCCTACACCCACGAGTTCTTCGTCGGCATGCCCGCGCCGGCGGGCGCGGTGTCGATGATCGGCCTGATCGGACTCAAATTGCAGTTCGGTGAGGGCTGGTGGACGTCGACGACGTTCCTGTGCATCTGGATCGCGGGGACGTCGATGCTGATGATCAGCAAGATCCCGATGCGCAAGATGCACGCCGCGGCGGTGCCGCCCAGCTGGGCCGCGCCGCTGTTGGCCCTGCTGGCGATCTGCGCGGCCGCGGCGGTGCTGGCGCCCTACATCCTGATCTGGGTCATCATCATCGCCTACCTGTGCCACGTGCCGTTCGCGGTCCGCAACCAGCGCTGGCTGGCCGCGCACCCCGAGGCGTGGGCCGACAAGCCCAAGCAGCGCCGCGCCGCGCGGCGCGCGATCCGCCGGGCGCAACCGAACCGCCGGTCGATGGCGCGGCTGGGGCTGCGCAAACCGGGCGGGCGCCTGCCATGAGCCGGCCGGGTGAGGATGCGGCCCGTCAGCTCACGCTCACCGCGCGGTTGAACACCTCCGCCGTGGACTCGCGCCGCGGCGTCGTCCGATTGCATCCGAGCGCCGTTGCCGCGCTTGGCATTCGGGAGTGGGACGCGGTGGCGCTGACCGGCTCGCGGACCACCGCGGCGGTGGCGGCCCTCGCCGGGCCGGACACGCCGGTCGGCACGGTGCTGCTCGACGACGTGACGTTGTCCAACACCGGGCTGCGCGAGGGCAACCCGGTGATCGTCGGCGTGGTCACCGTCTACGGCGCCCGGTCGGTGACGCTGTCCGGCTCGTCGCTGGCCAGCCAGTCGATCTCGCCGGTCACGTTGCGGCAGGCGCTGCTCGGCAAGGTGCTGACCGTCGGCGACGCCGTGTCGCTGCTGCCCCGCGACCTCGGCCCGCCGTTCTCGACGTCGGCCGCCGCCCGCGCGCTGGCCGCCTCGGTGGGAATCAGCTGGACGTCCGAGCTGCTGACCGTCACCGGCGTCGACCCGACGGGCCCGGTCAGCGTGCAGCCCAACTCGCTGGTCACCTGGGGTGTCGGCGTGCCGACCACGGTCGCGCCGGCGCAGGACTTCGTCGACGTCGCCAGCCCGGAGACCGTCGTCGAGGAGCTCAAGGGATCGCAGCCACAGGCCGCCAAGCTCGCCGAGTGGCTCAAGCTCGCCCTCGACGAACCGCACCTGCTCAAGACGTTGGGCGCGGGCGCCAACCTCGGTGTGCTGGTGTCGGGTCCGGCCGGCGTCGGCAAGGTGACGCTGGTGCGCGCGGTGTGCGACGGCCGCAGGCTGGTGAAACTGGACGGCCCGGAGGTCGGCGCGCTGAACGCCGAAGACCGGCTCAAGACCGTGAGTTCGGCGGTGCAGGCCGTCCGTGACGGCGGTGGCGTCCTGCTGATCACCGACGTCGACGCCCTGCTGCCGGCCACCCCCGAGCCGGTGGCCGCCCTGATCCTGGGCGAGCTGCGAACCGCGGTGGCGACCGAGGGCGTCGCGCTGATCGCCACCTCGGCGAGGACCGACCAGCTCGATGCCCGGCTGCGCGCGCCGGACCTGTGCGACCGGGAGCTGAGCCTGCCCCTTCCCGACGCCGGCACCCGCAAGGCGCTGCTGGAGTCGCTGCTGAAATCGGTGCCGGCCGGCGCCCTGGATCTCAACGGGATCGCCGCGCGTACACCGGGTTTCGTGGTTGCCGACCTGGCGGCGCTGCTGCGGGAGGCGGCGCTGCGCGCGGCGTCGCGGGCCAGCACCGACGGCCGGCCACCCGAGCTGAACCAGGACGATCTCGTCGGCGCGCTGACCGTCATCCGGCCGCTGTCCCGGTCGGGCAGCGAGGAAGTGACCGTCGGCAATGTCACGCTCAACGACGTCGGCGACATGGCCGAGGCCCGGCAGGCGCTGACCGAGGCCGTGTTGTGGCCGCTGCAGCATCCCGACACTTTCGCCCGGTTGGGTGTCGAACCGCCGCGCGGGGTGCTGCTCTACGGGCCGCCCGGATGCGGCAAGACCTTCGTCGTGCGCGCGCTGGCCAGCACCGGGCAGCTGTCCGTGCACGCCGTCAAGGGGTCCGAGCTGATGGACAAGTGGGTGGGCAGCTCGGAAAAGGCCGTCCGCGAACTGTTTCGGCGTGCCCGCGACTCGGCCCCGTCTCTGGTGTTCCTCGACGAGATCGACGCGCTGGCGCCTCGGCGCGGGCAGAGCTTCGACTCGGGCGTGACCGATCGGGTGGTGGCCGCGCTGCTGACCGAGCTCGACGGCGTCAATCCCCTGCGCGACGTCGTCGTGCTGGGCGCCACCAACCGGCCCGACCTGATCGACCCGGCCTTGCTGCGCCCGGGCCGGCTGGAGCGGCGGGTGTTCGTCGAACCGCCCGACGCCGCCGCTCGCCGCGAAATCCTGCACACCGCAGGAAAATCCGTCCCGCTGAGCGACGACGTCGACCTCGACGAGGTGGCCGCCGGGCTCGACGGCTACAGCGCCGCCGACTGCGTGGCGCTGCTGCGGGAGGCGGCGCTGACCGCGATGCGGCGGTCCATCGATGCCACCGACGTGACGGCCGCCGACATCGCGGCCGCGCGCCAAATCGTGCGCCCCTCATTGGATCCCACGCAGGTGGAGGCGCTACGGGCGTTCGCCAAAGCTCCGTAGCACGGCCAACACCGACGCCGCGACGTCTGCTTCCAGCCAGTCGGGCATCGGGTCGTCGTGGGCGTGGCGCCGGACCACCGCATAGGGCAGGTCCGCGACCGCACGCGCGACGGCGTCGACGGACCGGGGCTTGTCGTTTCCATACAGCTGCCGGGCCAACACCGCGACCCGCTCGGTCAGTGGGGCGTTCATCGCGGCCAGCGTCCGCTGGAACTCCGCGTCGGGCTCCTCGTCGAGCAGGTCGCCGGGCCGGATCGTCAACAACAGCCGGGCGTCGTCCGGCAGCTCGCGCGCGAAGCTGACGGCGGCTACGGCCATGGCTATCGCGGTGTCCGCCGGGGTTTCGCCGTGGGCGGCCAGCGCCCTCGCCTGGAAGCGTTCGAGCGCGCGCAGCCACGCCGCCGTCAGGATGCCGTCGCGGTTGCCGAATCGGTGATAGAGGGTGCCCGCGGGGGCGCCGCTGGTCTTGGCGATGGCCGCGACGCTGGCCGCGCGCGGTCCGCCGTCGAGCACCAGCGTCCGGGCGGCGTCGAGAATCACATCGGTTTCGTGCTTTCGCGGAGGTGCCACGATCTAGTACATTCCTTCTATATGGAACGATTACCCTATATCGATGAGCATGCCATAACTGTCGACGCGGGGCGCGCGGACACCTGGTCGGCGCTGTTGCGGGTGATGTGCCGGGACCCCGGCGACCCGTCGACCGTGCCGATCGGCTTCGCGCTGGACGAGGCGCGGCCGCCGGTGCGGTTCGCGCTGAAGGGCAGGCACCCCTTCGCGGTTTACCGGTGGGTGTTCGAGTTGGAGCCCCTGACCGGCAGCCGTACCCGCGTGCGCTCGGCGACCTGGGCGGCCTTCCCGGGCCTGCACGGCAAGGTCTACCGGGCGCTCGTCATCGGCACCGGCGGGCACCGCGTCGCCGTCCGGTGGACGCTCAAACGCATCGCGGCGGCCGCCGAGCGGGCCGACTACACGGACGTCTTCGAAGTCCCACTCCCGCAAGGCGACTCACGCACCGCCGAGCAGACGTTCCGCGACGCGGTCGGGCGGGGCGCGGGCGGCGGCGTCGTCCCGTGGATCCACCGCCACGTGCTGAGATTCCGCCTCGGGCCGTATTCGTCGCCCGAGCACATCATCGGCTGGACGATCGCGCGTTCGGATCGCGACGAACTCGTGCTGACCGCACGCGGGCCGCTGATGCTCGGCGAGTTGACGCTGCGACGCCAGGACGGTCGGCGCGCCAGCCTCACCACTCGCGTGCAGTACTGCCGCAAAACCGCCGCCCGAACGGTCTGGGCTTTCGTCGGCCCGCTGCACCGGGCGGTCGCGCCGCGGCTGATGAAGCGCGCCGCGGTGTGGCAGCGTATACCGGCATGACCGCGCCACCGACCGCGTTGGACGTCGTCGACGGAATCGACCTGTCCGGCAAGGTCTGTGTGATCACCGGCGCGTCGTCCGGGTTGGGGCGCGAGGCGGCCCGCGCGCTGGCCGCCGCGGGCGCGCACGTCGTCCTGGCCGCCCGCAACCCCGCGGCGTTGGCGGAGGCGGCGCGGTGGATCGCGGCCAGGGTGCCCGGCGCGCGCACGTCGATCGTCGAGCTCGATCTCAACGCGCTGGAGGCCGTTCGTGCGGCGGCGGCCGCCATCGGCGAGATCGCCCCGGCCATCGACGTTCTGATGAACAACGCCGGCGTGATGTTCACACCGTTCGGCAGGACGCGCGATGGATTCGAGATGCAGATCGGCACCAACCATTTCGGGCACTTCGAACTGACCCGGCTCCTCGTGCCGCAGCTCGCCGCCGCCGGCGGGGCCCGGATCGTGAACCTGTCGTCTGCGGGACACATCATCGGCGACGTCGACTTCGACGATCCCAACTGGGAGCGCCGCGAGTACGACAAGTTCGTCGCCTACGGCGCGTCGAAAACGGCGAACATCCTGCACGCCGTGGCAGCCGACCGCCGCCTGCGCGACGCGGGAATCCGCGCCTACGCCGTCCATCCCGGCACCGTGGCCACCTCGCTCGCGCGGCACATGTCCCGGGCGGACTTCTCGCGGCTGCGCAAACCGACGGGCGAGCGGCTCGACGTCACCACGCCCGACCGCGGCGCGGCCACCCAGGTGTGGGCGGCGGTCAGCCCGGAGCTGGCCGGTCGGGGCGGCCTGTATCTCGAAGACTGCCGGGTCAGCCAGGCCGTGGCGCCCTACGCTCGCGACGAGCAGCGCGCGGACCAGTGGTGGGAGCTCTCCGAGGAGCTCACGGCCGGGGCAGCTCGCTCCACTCGCGGGACAGCCGCGACGTGAACGACGGCGGCCGGCGCTCGACAAAGGCGGACACCCCCTCGCGCGCGTCGGCGCCGCCCATCACCCGTTGGTGCAGTTGGCTTTCCAGCGCGGCAACCTGCCGCGGGGTGTAGTTGTTGATCGCGGTGTCCCACAGCAGCCGCTTACACAGCGCCGCCGACATCGGCGCCACGTTGGCCGCGATGTCGCGCGCCAGCTCCACAGCGTGGTCGAGCACCCGCTCGGCCGGCAGGGCCCGGTTTGCGATGCCGAGCGCCACGGCCTCGGTCCCGCCGAAGGTTCGCCCCGTGAGCAGGATGTCGGCGGCCACCCCCAGCGTGGTCAGCTGCGCCAGCGTCCAGTGCGACATGCAGTCGGGGATCACTCCCCGGCGGACCTGCACCACACCGTATTTGGCGTCCTCGGCGACGACGCGCAGGTCGGCCTGCAAGGCGATGGTCAGGCCGATGCCGATCGCGTGGCCGTTGAGGGCGGCGATCACCGGCTTGCGCAACTCGAACGCGGCCGGGGTGATCGGTGACGCCGAGAACTCCGCGGCCGGGGCGTCGAATGGGCTTGTGTCGCCGGAGAAGTCGGCCCCGGCGCAGAAGGCGCGGCCCGCCCCCGTCACGACGATGGCCCGGACGTCGTCGTCGCCGTCGCACTCGGCGTACGCGCTGCCCAGCAGCGCGCCCATCTCGGCGGTGTAGGCGTTGAGCCGCTCGGGCCGATTGAGCGTGAGCACCGCCACGCCCGCGTCGACGTCGACCGTCAGATCGCGGCTCATCGCAGGGCCGGGGCGCGGTGCAGGGCGCCGATCAGGTCGGCGATGTCCGCGGCGCGCGGCGTGTAGCCCGGGAAGTAACAGCACACCTCGGCGGCATGCTCGGAGAACCGGGCGGCGATCTGCTCGGCGCATTGCTCGGGCGTGCCGACGACACCGATCCGGGCCACCATCTCGTCGCCGATCAGCCGGCGCATGTCTGCGAAGCGGCCCTGCTTGGACAGCGCGTTGAGCTCGGGCTGCACGTCGCCCCACCCCTCGGCCTCGAGCACGGGCAGGTAGGCCGGAGTCGAGCCGTAGAACGAAATGAGCGCTGCCACACCGTCGACCGCGGCGGCCAGGTCGGCCTCGTCGCGGCCGACGGCGACCATGGCCTGGGCGATTATCTGGAATCCGTCGGAGGATCGGCCCGCCCGGCGCAGCCCGTCGGCGACCGCGGGGACGGTGCGTTCGGCAAAGTGGCGGGCGCTGTTGAACGGCATCACCAGCAGCCCGTCGGCAACCTCGGCGGCGGTGCGCGTCATCACCGGTCCCAACGCGCCCAGCAGCACCGGCGGCGGTCCGAACGGGTTGGGCCCCGGGTTGAAGTTGGGCGCCATGATGGTGTGGGTGAAGAACTCGCCGCGAAAGTCCAGCCGGCGCCGGCCTTCCCAGGCCGCGAAGATCGCCTTGATCGCCGCAATGGTTTCGGCCATCCGCGCCGCGGGGCGCTCCCACTTACTGCCGTAACGCTTTTCGATGTGGGCCTTCACCTGTGAGCCCAGGCCGAGCCGGAACCGGCCGCCGCTGTAGAGCTGCAGGTCGTAGGCGGCGTGCGCCAGGTGCAGCGGGCTGCGCGGCGGGGCGATCGCCACGTTGGTCATCAGGTCCAGGCCGGTCGCGCCGGCGGCGATGATCAACGGAAAGAACACGTCGTGCTGGCCCTCGAAGGTGAACAGGCCGTCGGCTCCCGTCGCGGCGATGTCGGCAGCGCTGGCCGCCGCATCCACCGGTGAGCCGTTGACCTGCAGCTGTACCTTCATGTATTCCCCTGTCGAACTATTCGAAGAGCTGGAACTCCACCACCTCGGCGACCGCGGCCACGGACTCGCGGAGCGCGGCCAGGCGCTCGGCTGCCGACGGCGCCGACAGCACCGTGTACCGGTCGGCGGTGCCGATGGGGATGCGAGACGCCAACGCGTACAGGCGCTGTCCGGGATCGTCGGCCGTGGCGGGGCCCAACAGGTCCGCGCGGTCCGGCAGCGCCACGCCACGCGCGTCGGCGATCCGCTCGAACAGCGCCATCACCCGGTCCTCGACCTCCAGCAGCTGGGCCGGGGTGACCGGGTCCCCCGGCTCGTCGGGCCACAGCGTCACCGTCGCGCGCGGGTAGGGATCGTCGGGCAGCCATTCGGACACCCGGATCCGTTCACCGGTCCGGCAGTGCATGGAGTAGCGGCCCGCGCCGTGTTCGGCGCATTCGGTGATCCGGGACAGCACGCCGACATCGCAGCGCGCGTCGCCGCCGCCGACCTCGCGGCCCCGGGAGATCAGCACCACACCGAACGGGTCGCCGGTGTCGAGGCAGTGCCGGACCAGCGCGCCGTAGCGCGGCTCGAAGATCCGCAGCGGCAGGTCCTGGTCGGGCAGCAGGGCCGACTCCAGCGGGAACATCGCCAGCTCCATCAGATCTCCAGCTCGCCCACCAGCGCGTCGACGACGGCCCGCAGGTCGCCGTCGTGTTCCTCGGCCACCCGGCGCTGCCGCTGGTACGAGGCGCCCCGCCTGGGGATATCGGCCACCGCGGCCAGCTCGTCGACACAGTTCAACGATTTTGCCACGGGCTCAAGGCGATTCAGCACCTCGTCGAGATCCTCGGTGACCAGCCGCTCGTTGCTGTCGGAGTCCTGGATGATGATCGCGTCCAGCCCGTAACGCGCGGCGCGCCACTTGTTCTCCTGGTTGTGCCACGGCGGCATGGTCGGCAGCGTCTCGTCGGCTTCCAGCCGGCGGTCCAGGTCGACCACCAGGCAGTGCGTCAACGCGACCAGCGCGCTCAGCTCCCGCAGGTTGGACACGCCGTCACAGACCCGCACCTCGATGGTGCCCAGGTGCGGCGAAGGCCTGATGTCCCAACGGACTTCGTCGACATGGTCGATGATGCCGGTCTTCTTCTGGTCGTAGACGAAGCCTTCGAACTCCGCCCAGGTCTGGAATTGGAACGGCAGGCCGGCGGTCGGCAACTGCTGGAACATCATCGCGCGGTTGCTGGCGTACCCGGTGTCCACGCCGGTCCACCACGGCGAGGATGCCGACAGCGCCAACAGATGCGGGTAGTACTTCAGCAACGACGTCATGATCGGCATCACCTTGTGTGCCGAGGAGATTCCGACGTGCACGTGCACGCCCCAGATCAACATCTGGCGTCCCCACCATTGGGTGCGCTTGATCAGTTCGGCGTACCGGGGTGCGTCGGTGAGCTTCTGGGTCGACCACTGCGCGAACGGGTGTGCGCCGGCACAGAACAGCTCCATTCCCCGGTCCCGGACGATCCGGTGCGCGGGGCCCAGGGTCTCGCGCAGATCCTCCATCGCCTCCGACGTGGAATGGCAGACACCGCTGACGACTTCGACCGTGTTGCGCAGCAACTCCTTGTGTACGCGCGGGTTTTCGCCGATCTCGGCGATGACCGCCGTGGCCTCGTTACTCAGGTCGCGGGTCTGCGCGTCGACGAGCGCGAACTCCCACTCCACGCCGAGGGTCGGCCTCGGTGAACGGGCGAAATCGATGCGCGCGTGGGCCCTGTTAGCCGGCACCGATTACACCGCACGCGACCCGCTTGCCGGCGTCACCGGTGGTCATCGTCATCTGGTCGGGCCCCGGTGTTCCGTTGGTCTGGCTGTAGCGCTCCGGCGGGATGTTGGCGAAGTTGTCGGCGCCCGCGTGAATGATGATCGCGGTCTTCTCGCCGGTGACCAGGTCGTCCATGGCGAAGGCGTCCGTCGTGGTCATCATCATCGCCGACCCGTCCTTTCGCACCTGGAGCGAGGTCAGGTCACCGCTGGCGGGCTCGGCGGCGTGCCCGGACACTTGGAAGTGCCCGCCGGCGGACAGGAAATCACCCGGCGCGCCACCGGTCGGGGCGACGGAGTTGGGCTCGCACTTGCCGACCTTGTGGATGTGCACCCCGTGGAAGCCGGGCGTCAGGACCCCGTTGGCCGTCGTCTCGATGGTGACGGTGGCGTAGCCGTTGTTGAACTGGAAGGTCGCGGTCGCGACCTGGGTGCCGTCGGGCGCCTTCAGGTGGGTGACGATGCTCGGCCCCGACGGCGCGGCGATGGGCCCGCCCTCCGGGGTCCCGGTTCCCGACGGCGCCGGCGATCCGGTCCAAACCGCCGGCGTGGTGCCCAGCGAGGACGAGGCGTGCTGGGGCGACGAACACGCCCCCAACAGGGCGACGGAAGTGGCTGCGGAAAGCGCGGACATGGTGACGGCAGTGCGGTGACCAGCGAGCTGAGGCATAGCGGAAGCCTAACCGCTTCGGCGGTCGTCAGCCCGTAACGAGCACGATGACCCCGGGCGGTTGGCCGGCCAGCGCGGGAATGCGGGGTTCGACCGGCGCGCCCAGGATCTTGCCCACCGCGTCGGCGGTCGCGTGCTCGTCGTCGGCGTCGGTGAAATACACCGTGGTGGCCGACACCTCCGGCACGGTCAGGTTGTCGACCTTGGTGACGTTGAAGCCGCCGGCCGTGAGCTGATCCTTGGTGTGGGCGGCGACGCCCTCCCTGGCCGAGATGTTGTACACCTGCACCTCGGACCGGTTGCCCGCGGGCTTAGTGCTCGTCGGCGTGGCCGAGCTGGTGGTGGTCGACGTGGAGACCGCGGCCGATGAGTC
Source organism: Mycobacterium sp. 852014-50255_SCH5639931 (assembly GCF_001665605.1). Lineage (GTDB taxonomy): Bacteria > Actinomycetota > Actinomycetes > Mycobacteriales > Mycobacteriaceae > Mycobacterium > Mycobacterium paraffinicum. The sequence continues at coordinate 20,905 of NZ_LZSV01000015.1, read as the reverse complement.
CTCGTCGGAGCTGCCGGACGACCCCAGCGCCTGCCAGCCGAGCAGCAGGAAAATGACCCCCAGGAACAACAGCACCATCACCATGGCCCGCAGGGGAAGCCCCGTGGAGTCGGGGACTCGCTCTTTCATCGAGCCCACTGTAGCGAGTCAGGTCACCTCGAAGCCGAGGCGCCGCGCAGCCCGCGCCTTCTGGCGGCTGGCACGCAGCCGCCGCAACCGCTTCACCAGCATCGGGTCGGCGGCCAGCGCCTCCGGCCGATCGACGAGCGCGTTGAGCACCTGGTAGTAGCGTGTCGCCGACATCGAGAACAGTTCTTTGATTGCTTCTTCTTTTACGCCCGCGAATTTCCACCACTGACGTTCGAAGGCGAGGATGTCGTGCTCGCGGCGGGTGAGGCCATCTGCGATCTCGGCATCGTCCCCCGATCGATTTGCCCGCGCCATGGCGCTGTCCATATAGCTTCCCCTGGACCCTTCCGGCGAATTCTCGGCTGCTCTGATGACTTGACTTACCTGAGGGCGTGTTTCGGCGAATATTGAACCACGGCGCAAACCCTCAAGCCGTCATCCAGACCCGCGAGTCGGCCGATTGCCTCAGATTGCCCGGGCGAACATGGCCGGAATCGGCCCGCACGGGCGTGCGGTAGCTTAGCCGACCATGGCAGTCGTACCGATCCGGATCGTCGGGGATCCGGTCTTGCACACCCCGACGCAGCCGGTGCCCGTCGGCGCCGACGGGTCGTTGCCGGCGGACCTGCCGAAGCTGATCGCCGACATGTACGAAACCATGGACGCCGCGCACGGAGTCGGCCTGGCCGCCAACCAGATCGGCGTCGCGTTGCGGGTCTTCGTCTACGACTGCGCCGACGACCGCGGCCGGACCGACCGCCGCCGCGGCGTGGTCGTCAACCCGGTGCTGGAAACCTCCGAGGTACCGGAGACCATGCCGGATCCGGACACCGATGACGAGGGCTGCCTCTCGGTCCCCGGCGAGTCGTTCCCCACCGGCCGCGCCACCTGGGCCCGGGTCACCGGCCTGGATGCCGACGGCAAGCCGGTCGAAATCGAGGGCACCGACCTGTTCGCGCGGATGCTGCAGCACGAGACCGGTCACCTGGACGGCTTTCTGTACCTCGACCGCTTGATCGGTCGCCACGCCCGCAGCGCCAAACGCGCCGTCAAGTCCCACGGCTGGGGCGTCCCGGGCCTGTCATGGCTACCCGGCGAAGGGCCGGACCCCTTCGGCCACTGATGTTCTCGTGGCCGGACCTGGGCACGCGGGTGACGCTTCGCTACCGGCGCCCGAAAGGCTCGGTCCCGCCGCTGACCGATGCGGTGGGCCACCTGCTGGCGGTCGAGCCGGCGGTGCGGGTTCGGACCAAGACGGGCGCGGTGGTCGAGGTGGCCGCCGACGACGTGGTCGCGCTGCGGGTGCTTACCGACGCGCCAGTACGCACCTCGCAGATCCGGGCGCTCGAGCACGCGGCCGCCGCGGCGTCGCCCGGCAGAGAGCGGACCTGGCTCGAGGGCTGGCTGCTGCGCGCCGGGGGTGGGGTCGATTACGCTGTGCCGCTCGATGTTTCGGCGCACCTGGGTACCGTTGCGGCCATCGCGGAATGGTATGAGCGCCGCGGCCTGACACCGCGACTGGCGATCCCGGATCGCTTGTTGCCGCTGCCGCCGGGGCTGAGCGCCCAACACACGGAACGCGTTCTGGTCCGCGACGTCTCCGCTTCGGCAGCGGTCGAACCCGCCACCGACGGCGCGCTGGCGCTCGCGCGGGCGACCGTGACCGACGCAACCGACGGCACGCGGTGGGTGGGGCTGTCGCCCACGGGGGCCGCCGATGACCCGGCGACCGCGGCGGCGTGCGAGGCGCTGTTGGCCTGGGCCGCGGCGCGCGGCGCGAGTCGCGCCTATCTGATCGTGCCGGAAACCGATTCCATGACGCTCGCCTCCGCGCTCGGCTTCCGGGCACACCATCGCCGCCGCTATTTTCCGGCCCGCTCCCTCGGCTGGGATACGGTCTAGCGATGCGGCTGGCCACCTGGAACGTGAATTCGATCCGCAGCCGCCTGCCCCGCGTCGTCGACTGGCTGGCCCGCGCCGAGGTCGACGTGCTGGCCATGCAGGAGACCAAGTGTTCCGACGGGCAATTTCCCACCCTGCCGTTTTTCGAACTCGGCTACGAGGTGGCCCATGTCGGGTTCAATCAGTGGAACGGCGTGGCGATCGCCTCCCGAGTGGGTCTCGACGACGTGCAGATCGGCTTCGACGGCCAGCCCACCTGGAGCAGCAAGCCGGAGGTGGCCGCGACGGCCGAGGCCCGCGCGCTGGCGGCCACCTGCGGCGGCATCCGGGTGTGGAGCCTGTACGTGCCCAACGGGCGCGCGCTGGGTGATCCGCACTACACCTACAAGCTGGAATGGCTTGCCGCGCTGCGCGATACGGCGGCCGGCTGGTTGCGCGACGATCCCACCGCGCAGATCGCGCTGGCCGGCGACTGGAACATCGCCCCGACCGACGACGACGTCTGGAGCACGGAGTTCTATGCCGGCGCCACCCACGTCTCCGAGCCGGAGCGCCGCGCGTTCGGCGCCATCGTCGACGCGCAATTCGCCGACGTGGTAAGGCCTTTCGCGCCCGGCCCGGGTGTATACACCTACTGGGACTACACCCAGTTGCGGTTTCCGAAACGGCAGGGCATGCGTATCGATTTCATCCTCGCCTCCCCGGAGCTGGCCGGCCGCGTGACGGACGCCCAGATCGTCCGGGAGGAACGCAAGGGGAAGGCCGCCAGCGATCACGCACCGGTGCTGATCGACATTAGCCATGCCTAAATGGCGTTTTGCGCATTCTCGCCGCAAACACACCCAGGTTAAGGTCAGGCAAATTAAATGCGGCTGCTCGTTGTCTGCGGGTTTGCAAGGTGGCAGGCTTTGCTTTTGTTAGAAGCAGATACAATGTTTTTTTGCCGTTAACGAAGCGTTCAGCGGGTATACCTCGCTATGGCGCGGGTTTCGCGGCACAGGCAGAAAGCCAGGGAGTCAGCATGAGTGTCATCGGCGGAGCGGTACGAGGCGTGAGCCAGGCGGTGAGTCGCGCGGCGACCACGACCACCGCGGCCGCCGGCGCTGTGGGTGGCGCGGCGGTCAACGGAGTCATCGGCGGTGTCACCGGAGCCGCCGAGGGCGTCAAAAAGGGAATGAGCAGCGGCAGCCACTCGGCGCCGGCTGCCGCGGTGGCCTTCGGCGCGCTGGGCGTCGCGGGACTGGTCGAGTGGCCGGTGCTGCTGGCGGTCGGCGGCAGCGCCCTTTTGCTGCAACGGCTGAGCCGCAAGCGGGAGCCGGCCAAGGCGAGCCTCAAGGCGGTACCGGTGGAGCCGGCGCCGCAGAAGGCCGCTCCGCAGAAGGCGGCACCGCAGAAAGCGGCCGGCAAATCGACGGCCAAGAAGGCCGCCGGACGCCGGGCCGGCAGCACCCAGTTGCGTAGCACCAACTAACGGGACTGCCTTCAAACGCTTTGAGCATTGCGACCGCGATACGACGTTCCATGCCGGTGCGCGCCGTCGCGACGGGCGTCCAGGCGACCACCTCGCTCGTCGAGGCAAGCATCACCATCGCCGCGATTCCCCTGCGCGAGGGCGCGCGGGCCATCGCGGGCGAACTGCCCCAAGACATACCGGCAACCCTGAGCCGGCGGTGCTGGCGCGGTGAGGAGCGCGCCTGGATCGAGGTGCGTGGGCTGGACGGCGCCCAAGACGGTGAGCTCGGGCGCGCGGTGCTCGACGCGGTGCTGGCCCATCCCGGGATCACGTCGGCGGCCCTGAACTACCCGTTGTCGCGTGTGGTGGTCACCATCGGCGACGCGGACACGTCGCTGCGCGAGCTGTGCCACATCGTCGAAGCTGCCGAGAAGCATTGCGCCCCAAAAAAAGTCGTGAGGTCGGTGGCACCCCCGACGAGTCTGCCGGGCGATGGTGTGGTGCTGGCGACCCGGACCGCCACGGCGGCCGCCAGCGCGGCCGGGCTCGGCATAGCGCTGACCGGGCGGGCACTGCGCTGGCCCCGGATGCCCATTGGTGTTCTGGCGGCCGTGGTGGCCGTCGACTACCAACCGCGGCTGCGCCGCCTGCTCGAGGATCGCATCGGCCGGCCCGCGACCGACACCGTGCTTGCCCTGGCGGTGACGACCGCGGAAACCCTCACGCTGTCTCCCGCGTCGCTGTCGGTGGGCCTGTTGATGCAGTCGCTGAAAGCCGCCGAATGCCGCGCCGAGGCGCGGGCCTGGGTCCAGCACGAACCGCAGCTGGCCGGTCACGCCGATCACCCGCACACTGACGCGTCGGCGGGGTCGAAGCCGCCGCGCGGCCGCCCCGACGATCACCACGGCGACCGATTCGCGCTCGTCCAGGCGATCAGCGTCGGGGTCGTCGGCGCCACCACCCGCAACCTGCACCAGGCGGCCCTGGCCGTCCTGGTGACCACCCCCGCGGCCAACCGCACCACGCCCGAGGCCTTCGCGGCGGCGCTCGGCCAGGGGCTGGCCGACCGGCACGCGGTCCTCTCGTTGCGTCCGGAGGCGCTGCGCCGCCTGGACCGGGTGGATGCGATCGTCATCGACCCGCGGGCGCTGTGCACCAAGAGCTTGCGGGTGTCGCTCATCCGCGGCGCGCGGGAAGCCGAGCTGTCCGCGGCGTGGTCGCGCGCCCAGCTGCTGCTGGAGAAGAACCGGTTGCGGCCGGGCTGGCACCCGGTGCCCGGAATCTCGGCCAGTGAGCCCACTGCCAAAGTGGAGGCCCTTTTCTGCTTCACGCACGATCCGTTGGCGTCGGCCGTTGTCGCCGAGGCGCACCGGACGGGATCCGAATTGGTTTCGGTCGAGGACGATTCGCTGGGCGAATTGCGCCCCGCGTTCGACGAGATCAGGCCGCTGCAGCGGGGATCCATCGACGACGCCCTGGCCCGCGCCGTGGCGGATCTGCAGGAGGCGGGCCGCACGGTCGCCGTGCTGTCATCACCTGGGGCACAAGCGATTTGGTCGGCCGACGTGGCACTGGGCATGATGCCCGAGCCCGGGGCCGGTCCGCCGCCGTGGTACGCCGACCTGCTGCTGCCCGACCTGGCGGCCGCCTGGCGGGTGCTGCACGCGCTCCCGGCGGCCCGGGCCGCCGCCCAACGCGGCGTCGGGATCTCGGCCGGCGCGACGGCGATGGGCTCGTTGCTGATGATCCCCGGTGTCCGCGGCATCGGGCGCGGGCCGGTGACCAGCGGCGCGGCGGCCGGCCTGATGTCGGGATATCTGTTGGCGCGCGGCATCCTCAAGGCGGACACCCCGCGCCCGGCCCCCGTGCAGGAATGGCACGCGATGGCGGTCGAGCACGTCCGCCGGGCGTTGCCGCCGCCCGACTCGGAGCCGGCCGGCGATCGGAGACAACTCGCGCTGGCCGCCCTCGGCGCCCCGCGCCCGGAGACGCGCGCGCACGCCTTCCTGCAGTTCGTGACCGCCGTTCGCGCCGAGCTCACCGACCCGCTGACCCCCGTGTTGGCGCTCGGCTCGGCGGCCAGCGCCGTGCTCGGTTCGCCGGTCGACGCCGTCTTGGTCTTCTCGGTGCTGGCCGGAAACTCCATGCTCGCGGCCAGCCAGCGGCTGCGCGCCGAAAACCGGCTCAATCACCTACTGGCACAACAAATCCCACCGGCCCGCAAGGTGATCTCCGATGGCGCCGGGGATCGGGTGTACGGCGACGTCATCGCGGCGCAGCTGCAGCCCGGCGACGTCATCGAGGTGCGCACCCACGAGGTGGTGCCGGCCGACGCCCGGATCATCGAGGAGGTCGACGTCGAGGTCGACGAGTCGACGCTGACCGGTGAATCGCTGTCGGTGGAAAAGCAGGTCGAGCCGACGCCCGGCGCGGCCCTCGCCGAGCGCCGCTGCATGCTGTACGCCGGGACGACCGTGGTGGCGGGCACCGCGGTGGCGGTGGTGACCGCGGTCGGGGCAGACACGCAGGAACGCCGCGCCGCCGAGCTGGTGTCCGGCGACCTGTCGTCGGACATCGGTCTGCAGCATCAGCTCAGCCAGCTCACCAACCGGGCCTTCCCGGTCAGCATGACGGGCGGCGCGCTGGTCAGCGTGCTGGGGCTGTTGCGGGGCTCGGTGTTGCGTCAGGCGGTCGCCAGCGGCATCGCCATCGCCGTCGCGGCGGTTCCCGAGGGAATGCCGTTGGTGGCGACCCTGGCGCAAGCGGCGTCGGCGCGGCGACTGACGAAGTTCGGCGCGCTGGTGCGCGTTCCGCGTTCGGTGGAGGCGCTCGGCCGCATCGACGTCGTCTGCTTTGACAAGACCGGAACGCTCAGCCAGAACCGGCTGCGGGTGGCCGAGGTCGTTGCGGCGCCGGGAACATCGCGCGACGAGGTATTGCGCTGTGCCGTGCACGCCGCGCCGGCGTCCAACGGCGGACCGCACGTGCACGCCACCGACGTCGCCATCGTCGAGGCCGCCGCGGCCGCCCCGTCCCTCAATGGGCACAACTCGAACGCACCCGTCGCGCACCTGCCGTTTCGCTCCGGCCGGTCGTTCTCCGCGTCCGTGACGGACACCGAGCTGGCCGTCAAGGGTGCGCCCGAAGTGGTGCTGGCGGCCTGCGGCAACGTGAGCCCGACCCTGGAGGAGACGGTCGCTGAGATGGCCGGCAGGGGCCTGCGGGTGATAGCGGTGGCGCGGCGGCAGCTGAGCCCCGCCCAGGCGGCGGCCATCCAGCGGGAGCCCGACGACATCGCCGATTTCGCCCGGGACGGGCTGACCCTGACCGGGTTCCTGGGTTTGTCCGACACCCCCCGCGCCGAAGCGGCCGGCCTGCTCGCGGACCTGCGCCGGCTTTCGGTGGGCGTCAAGCTGATCACCGGGGACCATCCGATCACCGCCAAAGCCATCGCCGAGGAGCTCGGGCTGAGCGTGACCGCCGAACAGGTGATCAGCGGCGCCGAATGGGATGCGATGTCGCGCAAGGATCAGGAACACGTCGTGACCGAGCGGGTGATCTTCGCCCGGATGACACCGGAGAACAAGGTCCAGGTCGTTCAGACGCTCGAAAGCGCGGGCGTGCGCACCGCCATGGTCGGCGACGGGGCCAACGATGCCGCCGCCATCCGGGCCGCCACCGTCGGCATCGGGGTCGTCGCAGGCGGCAGCGACCCCGCGCACATGGCGGCCGACGTGGTGCTGGTCGACGCCCGCATCGAGGGCCTGCTGCACGCCATCGAGGAGGGCCGCCAACTCTGGCAGCGGGTGCAGGCCGCCGTGTCCGTGCTGCTCGGGGGCAACGCCGGCGAGGTGTTGTTCGCCATCGTCGGCAGCGCGATCACCGGGACCTCGCCGCTGAACACGCGGCAGCTGCTCCTGGTGAACATGATGACCGACGCGCTGCCGGCCGCGGCCCTCGCGGTGAGCAAGCCCAGCGGGCCGGTCGACCCGGGTATCCGGGGCCCCGATCAGCCCGCGTTGTGGCGTGCCGTCGCCATCCGCGGCGTCACCACGGCGGCCGCGACGACGGCGGCGTGGGCGATGGGAAGCGTCACCGGGCGCCCGCAGCGCGCATCCACGGTCGCGCTGGTCGCCCTGGTGGGCGCCGAGCTGGGTCAAACGCTGCTGGATTCGCATGCCCCGCTGGTGGTGTTCACCGCGGTGGGCTCGCTCGCGGCGATGGGGACGCTGATCAGCATCCCGGTGGTCAGCCAGTTGCTCGGCTGCACACCGCTGGGTCCAGTCGGCTGGGCGCAGGGGCTGGGATCAGCTGCCGCGGCGACCGTCGCGATCGGCGTTGCGAATCGTGCGCTGACGGGTCCGGACAAAGCGGCCGATGCACCCGCTGCGGTGCCCGAACCTCGACGACCCCGGCCCGCCATAGCAGCGCATAGAGTTCCAGTAACGGCACCTTCAGCACCAGAGCAATAGAGGAAACTAGCGGATCGCCCCCGGTGTCGGTCATCGTCGACATAGGTCCGACGGTGGTCCCGCCACCCGGCGAGTCGGCAAACCCTTCGTTACCGAAAGGCAAATGATGGCGGAAAAGAAGTCACGTAGGGGGACATCGCAGCGCGATGCGGTGCAAAAGATCCGCGAAGGCGAAACGTTCCACGTCAACCTCCCGGTGCTCGGTCAGATGGAGATTCCCCGCCCCGAGCAGCTGGCCTACTTCGGGGGCCTGGCCGCCCTGGCGGCGCTCGAACTCATCGATTGGCCGGTGGCCGTGGTGATCGCCGCCGGACACCTCCTGGCCAGCAACCACCACAACAAGCTCCTCGAAGAGCTCGGCGAGGCGATGGAAGAGGCCTGATAGCGGGTCAAGCGGTCCCGACATGGTCGAACCGCAGCGTGACCCGGGTGCCCCCCGCGGTGCGAAGCGTGTCGACGTGATCGGCCAGCCCGCCGATCAGGGTCAGACCCCGGCCGCGCCGCCGGCTGCGCAGGCTGGCCGAGGAATCGCCCACCCACCGCCCGGTGTCGCTGACCGTGACCGCGACCGTCTGCCGGCGCAGGAAGGCCTCCACCGACACCGTTCGGCGCGGCTCGCCGTCGCTGCCGTGCTCGATCGCATTGGTCACGGCCTCGCCGGTCGCCAGCAGGATGTCCATTTCGCGCTTCGGGTCGACGTTGATGCCGGCCAGCCATTTGTGTAACCGCTCGCGCGCCACGGGAATCTGCCCCGGCGCGGCCGTCACCACGGTGGCGAAGCTGCGTGGGGAATCGTGGCTCGGCCGCAACGCGAGCACGACGACGTCGTCGCGGTAGCCGGCGGGTGGGGCCATCCGGGACAGCAGCTCGGCACAGACCGCCTCGACCGGAAGGTCGACGCATTCCGCGGCCGCGGCCTTCAGGCGGCTTAGCCCGTCGTCGAGCGGCTCGCCGGCGCGCTCGATAAGCCCGTCGGTGTAGAGCAGGATCAGGCTTCCCGGTGGCAGGTTCGCCGTCGCGGTGGCATCGGAGGGATAGCTCTCGGCATGGTGTTCCTTGATGGCCACCGGCAGACGCCGCCCGGACCTCAGGAACACCGCGCGATGGTCGGGAAAGACCAGCAGCGGATAGGGGTGGCCGGCGCAGCTGTACCGGACGGTGGCGCAACCGGTGTCCGGTTCGGTCTCGACGAGCGCATAGGCCACCGTCGCGCAGCGCGCGCCCGCGACGCTGGCCCCGTATCGGTCCAGCGCCCCCAGCACCGCGCCCGGTTCGCCCGCGGTGAGGGCCGAGGCGGCCACCGCGGCGCGCAGCCTGCTCATCACGATCGCGGCGGCCAACCCGTGTCCGACGACGTCGCCCACCGATATCCCGACCCGGCCGGCGCGATCCAGCGGGGTCACCGAATACCAGTCGCCGCCGACACGCATCGCCTCACCGGCGGGCTGGTAAACGGCGGCCACCACCGCGGCGGTCGAGCCCCGGTCCAGATCCAGCAGATGCTCCTGGAAGTCGACGGCGATGCGGTGTTCGCGCGCCATGACGCGAACCCGGTCCAACGCCGAGGACGTCAGCTCGGCCATGCGGCTGAACGCGTCGAGTTCGGCGGCGTCGAACTGACGCGGCGCGGACCACAGCAGGCCCAGCACGCCGATGACGCGGCCCGTGTGATCCCGCAACGGATGGGCGACGCAGGCCCGAACGCTGTCGGCGGTGTCCTGCACCGCGTGCTGGTAACGCGGAGGCAGGTCGAATGTGTCCGTGATGACCATCGGCTCGCCGGTGCGCACGACGTCGGCCCCGACCACCGGCGAGTCGAGCTCGGTCACGTGGTAGCGGTCGCGCAATTCGCCGGGTAGGTCGCCGGCGTATTCGAACCGGATGTGGCGTTCGCCGTCGAGGACGCCGATCGTGACGGCGGCGGCGTCGGCCGAGCCGAATGGCGACTCCAGCAAGGCATCCATGATGCCGGCGATCGAGTCGGTGGCCTGCAGAGCGGAGTCGAGGGGCACCAGATCGGAGGCCGCCGCCCGCCGCTGGCGGTCGCGCTCGCGGGCCACCGCGGACAGCCGCGACTTCACCCGGTCGATCAGCTCCTGGGATCGGAACGGCTTGGGCAGGTAGTCGTCGGCCCCACCGGCATAGCCCTCGTCGACCGCCTCCGCGCCGGCCCGGGCGGACAGCATGAGGACCGGCGTCGCCGCCAATTCGGGGTCCGCCCGGATGGCCGCCACCAGTCCGAAGCCGTCGACGCCCGGCATCATGACATCGGTGACGACCGCGTCCGGGCGCAGGCTTCGGGTCGCCGCCAGCGCCGACTCGCCGTCTGCGGCAAGGACCGTCTCCCAGTGGGGCGACAGCACCCGGTCGAGATGGTCCCGCATGTCGGCGTTGTCGTCGGCGATCAACACCAACTGTCGAGACCCCTCGGCCGCGGCCGCCGACGAGTCGCGTTCCGGAATCGGCGCCAGCCATTGGCGGGCCTCCGCCACGTACGGGTTGGTCTCGTCCAGCGGGCCGGCGGGTGACTGATCGGCCGCCGTGCCGGCAGATTGCGGCAGCCGGATGGTTACCGTTGTGCCGCAGTCCAATTCACTGTCGATCTGCACGGTTCCACTGTGCAGCTCGACAAGCCCGCGCACCAGCGAGAGCCCGATGCCGGTGCCCTCCACGCTGCGGCCGCGAAGGTTGTCGGCCCGGTAGAAGCGCTCGAACAGGCGGTCCAAGTCCTCGGCGGCGATCCCCACTCCGGTGTCGCGCATGGTGACGACGCAGTGCGCGGGTTCGGCCCGCACCTCGACCGAAATCGATCCCCGCAGAGTGTATTTGACCGCGTTCGACAGGAGGTTCAGGACGATCGTCTCCCACATGCCCGGGTCGACGTCGGCCAGCACCGGGGAGCAGTTCATCACGAGATCGAGCCCCGCCCGGTGGCACAGTTCGGTGAAAGACGATGCTATGTGGGCGGTCAGCGCGCCGACGTCGGTACACGCGAACTTCGCGTTCGCGCGGCCGGCCTCGATGCGGGAGAAGTCGAGCAGCGAGTCCACCAGGCGCTGCAGGCGCCGCGCGTTGCGGGCCGCCGTGCTCAGCCGGTCCGCCAATGGGCTTCCCGGCGCCGCCTCGGACAGCGCATCGTCGAGGGGCCCGAGCAGCAGCGTCAGGGGCGTGCGGAACTCGTGGCTGACGTTGGTCAGGAAAGCCGTTTTCACGCGGTCCAATTCGGCCAGCGCGTCGGCCCGGCGTCGCTGCTGTTCGTAGGAGACGGCGGAGGCGAACGCCGCGGACAGCTGGTCGGCCAGCAGTTGGCAGAACCCGCGGTACATCGAATCGAGGGGACGCCGCGGACTGACGCCGATCACCACCGCCCCCGCGTTCGAGGTTTCTCCCAGCGGCAACACCAGGGCCTGCCGGGGAGAGTTCTCGCCGAAACGCTCTGTGATGCCCGGGATTACGTCATCGAGCCGGTCGATGACGCGCGCGGCACGGGCACGTGGCGTCGTGTCCCAACCCCTGAGCTCGGACAGCGAGCGGGGCAGCAGCGGCAGGATCGACGGCGTGGCCCCCCGCAGTGTGCTGTCGCGCGTCGCCTCGTCGTCCGCCACGTAGACGGCAATGAACGGCAAGTCCAGCGGCTGCGCATCGCATACCGCGACGGTGCTGCTCACCGCGTCGTCGATGGCGTGCGCGTCCATCACGGCGGTCGCCACCGCGTTGAGCAGGTGGAGCCGACGCTCACTCAACACCCGGTCGGTCGTTTCGATCACCGGGCAGAAAACGGCGGTCACCGCACCGTCGCCGCCGATGATGGGGCTGTAGGTGAAGGTGAAATACCGCTCCTGGGACTGACCACCCGTGATGAGCGGCAGCATGAGGTCGTCGGACCAGGTCGCGATGCCGGTGTCCATCACGCTGGTGAGCATCGGGGAGATCTGCTCCCAGATCTCCCACCACACCTGCTCCGCGGGGCAACCCAGGGCCGCCGGGTGCTTGTCCCCCAGGATCTGCGCGTAGCCGTCGTTGTACATCAAGAACAGATTTTCCGGCCCTAACCAGAGCACGATGGGGAACCGCGAGGTCAGAGCGATCGCCACGGCCGCCCGCACCTCGGCCGACCAGTCCCGCGGCGACCCCAAAGGATGGGTGTCCCAGTCGAATTCGGCGAAGCGGCGGCCCATCTCACCGCCCAGTTCCACCGCAGCCGCCAAGTCGGCCGGCAGCGTCCGGTTCATTGCTGTCGCTTGTGCTGCAGAGCCTCGGGCAGCGTCGGGTAGATGTCGAAGATCCGATCCAGTTCGGTCACCTCGATCGGACGAAGCACTTGGTCGTTGCTCGCGACCAGGCGGACGGCCGTCCCGGCTTCCTTGCCTTCGTCGTGGCAGTCGAGCACGGCGTTCAACGCCGCGCTCCCGAAGAAGTCGACGGCTTGCAGGTCGACGACGACCAGCCGGGCCGGGTGAGTCTCGGCCAGTTTGAGCGCGGCGGTCAGGTGAGCGGTTACCTCATCGACGGTACTGGAGTCGACGGCGCCCGTAACCCGCACGACGACCGCACCTTCGAGAGACTCATGTTCCACCGCCAACAACTCCAGTGCCTTTCACAGTCGACCGAATGCGCGGGATGCGCCGTTCGGAGTGTCCAGGAACACTAACTGTTTGCGGGCTGCCGCGTTCGCGTATTCCTCTGGTTACCCGGCAGACTCGGCGGATATCCGTTCATGCACCGTCAGCAGCAGATGATCGAACTGACTCTGCAGAGTGGCGGTCGAGCCCTCGATGGTAGTCACCTCGGTCAGCAGTTGCCGGGCCAGTGCGCGCAGCTTCACGTTGGTCTCTTGCGACCGCCATTGCAGCACGCGGAAGGCCTGCTCGGCGCTGACCCGGTAGACGAACATCAGCACGCCTTTGGCCTGCTCGATCGCCGCGCGGTTTTCGAAGAGGTCCGGGAGGGCCTCGTCGAGCACCTCTTGCCGGGTCTCGTCGAAGGTGTTGGTGAGGTCTATGTAATAGCCCGCGGTTCCCACCACGGCGCCCGACTCGTCGTGCATGCGGTCGGCCACGACGATCGCGTCGTGCACTTTGCCGGAAGTGTCGAGGAACCGGTGCCGACTGGAGAAGGACTCCGCCGACTGCAGGGCGTAGTCGAGCACCTCCTGGACGTGCCGACGGTCGTCGGGGTGCTTGTGCGACAACAACAGCTTCGTCGTGGGCTCGACGGTGCCCGGTTCGTAGCCGTGCATCCTGGCCACCTCGTCGGACCACTCCCAGCGCTCACCGATGAACCAGAACCGGAAGGCGCCGACGTTGAGATAGCGGGCGACGGCCTCGACCGGGCTCAGCTGTGGGCCGCTGCGGGACGCATCGGGTGTCGGCCCGTCCGTTTCCCCTTGCTCGTGCACGTTTGCATCCTCGCACTCGGGGGATCACACCGGCTACCGCCCTGACCAAAAAGGCCCGCCCACGTGCCAGGAGGTCCGAGGTGGGGGTAACGTCGCGTGCGGACCATCCAAAAACGCGGGAGCGCACGTCGAATGCGCTGAGAGGACGGCTCGGGGCCGTCGACCGTACGAACCTGACCGGGTAATGCCGGCGTAGGGAGATGAAAAAATGACCGATGTCCTTTCCCAAGCCGTCGAGGCTTCCGTCACCACGGGACCCATCGCAGGCAGCAGCAAGGCCTACCGCGACGTCGAGGGGTTCCCCGGCGCACGCGTCCCGTTCCGGCGCGTGCACCTGTCCACCGGGGACCATTTCGATCTCTACGACACCTCCGGCCCCTACACCGACGCGGAAGCGGTCATCGACCTGACGGCCGGGCTGCCGGCTCGGCCGGGCGTCGTCCGCGACCGCGGCACCCAGCTGCAGCGGGCCCGGGCCGGCGAGATCACCGCGGAGATGGCATACATCGCCGCCCGCGAGGACGTGCCCGCCGAGCTGGTGCGCGACGAGGTCGCCCGCGGCCGCGCGGTGATCCCCGCCAACCACAACCACCCCGAGATCGAACCGATGATCATCGGCAAGGCCTTCGCGGTGAAGGTCAACGCCAACATCGGCAACTCCGCGGTCACGTCCTCGATCGCCGAGGAGGTCGACAAGATGGTGTGGGCCACCCGCTGGGGTGCGGACACCATCATGGACCTGTCCACTGGCAAGAACATCCACGAAACCCGCGAGTGGATCCTGCGCAACTCCCCCGTCCCGGTCGGCACCGTGCCCATCTACCAGGCGCTGGAAAAGGTGAAGGGCGACCCGACGGAACTGACGTGGGAGATCTACCGCGACACCGTGATCGAGCAGTGCGAGCAGGGCGTGGACTACATGACCGTGCACGCCGGCGTGCTGCTGCGGTACGTGCCGCTGACCGCCAAGCGGGTCACCGGCATCGTGTCCCGCGGCGGGTCCATCATGGCGGCCTGGTGCCTGGCTCATCACCGGGAGTCGTTCCTCTACACCAACTTCGAGGAGCTCTGCGACATCTTCGCCCGCTACGACGTCACCTTCTCGCTCGGTGACGGGCTGCGGCCGGGGTCGATCGCCGACGCCAACGACGCCGCGCAGTTCGCCGAGCTGCGGACCCTGGGCGAGTTGACGAAGATCGCCAAAGCCCGTGGCGCGCAGGTGATGATCGAGGGACCGGGACACGTCCCGATGCACAAGATCGTCGAGAACGTGCGGCTGGAAGAGGAGCTGTGCGAGGAGGCCCCGTTCTACACCCTGGGCCCGCTGGCCACCGACATCGCGCCGGCCTACGACCACATCACCTCGGCGATCGGCGCGGCGATCATCGCCCAGGCCGGCACCGCGATGCTGTGCTACGTGACGCCCAAGGAACACCTGGGGCTGCCGGACCGCAAGGACGTCAAGGACGGGGTGATCGCCTACAAGATCGCCGCCCACTCCGCGGACCTGGCGAAGGGGCATCCGCGCGCCCAAGAGCGCGACGACGCCCTTTCGACCGCGCGGTTCGAGTTCCGCTGGAACGACCAGTTCGCGTTGTCGTTGGATCCCGACACGGCAAGGGAATTCCACGACGAGACCCTGCCGGCCGAACCCGCCAAGACGGCGCACTTCTGCTCGATGTGCGGGCCCAAGTTCTGCTCCATGCGGATCACCGCCGACGTTCGGGCCTACGCCGCGGAGCACGGGCTCGACAGCGAGGAGGCGATCGAGGCCGTCATGAGCGAGGGCATGGCCGAGAAGTCGCGCGAGTTCGCCGAGCACGGCAAGCGGGTGTACCTGCCGATCACCCAGTGAGCTACCTCCCGCTGGCTCCGCCGGGCACCACGCCGCTGCGGGTGCTGTCCATCGCCGGATCCGACTCGGGGGGTGGCGCGGGAATTCAGGCCGACATGCGCACCATGGCGCTGCTGGGCGTGCATGCCTGCGTGGCGGTTTCCGCGGTCACCGTGCAGAACACGGTGGGCGTCAAGGGGTTTCACGAGGTTCCTCCCGACGTCGTCGCCGATCAGATCGAGGCGGTGGTCACCGACATCGGCGTCCAGGCCGCCAAGACCGGGATGCTGGCGTCGTCTTTGATCATCACCGCGGTGGCCGACACGTGGCAGCGGCTGGGGTTAACGGTGCCCCTCGTCGTCGATCCGGTGTGCGCATCCATGCACGGCGACGCACTGCTGGAGGCGTCCGCCCTGGATGCCCTTCGCTCACAAATATTTCCGTTAGCCACCCTGGTCACGCCGAACCTCGATGAGGTGCGACTGCTGGTGGGCGTCGATGTGGTGGACGCGGAGACACAGCGGGCGGCCGCCAAGGCGCTGCACGCGCTGGGACCGCGTTGGGCGCTGGTCAAGGGCGGACACCTGCGGTCATCCGACCGCAGCTGCGACCTGCTTTACGACGGCGCCTCCTGCTACGAATTCGATTCGGAACGGTTGCCGGGCGGCAACGACCACGGCGGCGGCGACACGCTGGCCACGGCCATCGCCTGTGCGCTGGCGCACGGCTTCACCGTGCCCGACGCGGTCGGGTTCGGGAAGCGATGGGTCACCGAATGCTTGCGCGCCTCCTATCCGCTGGGCCATGGCCACGGCCCCGTGTCCCCCTTCTTCCGGCTGTCATGATTGCCCGCCTTTCCCCCGCAACCCGGTCGTGCCCCCACCTCGGTCCGTTCCGGACCGCGTCATCAGCGGGCGCATGAACCTCGACCAGATCGCGGGCATCGCACACGAACCCGACGGGCCGGCCGCCGGGGTGGTGGTGCTGACCCATGGGGCCGGCGGCAACCGGGATTCCCAGCTCCTGCAGCAAGTTTGCGACGAATGGGCGCGGCGCGGCTGGCTCGCCGTCCGGTACAACCTGCCCTACCGTCGGCGCCGTCCCACCGGACCGCCGTCCGGCTCGGCCGCCGCCGACCGCGCTGGGATCGTCGAGGCGATCACGCTGTGCCGCGGCCTCGCCGACGGCCCATTGATCGCCGGCGGGCATTCCTATGGCGGTAGGCAGACGTCCATGGTGGTGGCCGCCCGCGAGGCATCGCCTATCGAAGTGGACATGTTGACGCTGTTCTCGTATCCGGTGCATCCCCCGGGAAAGCCGGAGCGGACCCGCACCGAACACCTGCCCGACATCAGGGTGCCGACCGTGTTCACGCACGGGACGTCGGATCCCTTCGGCACGCCCGACGAACTGCGCGCCGCCGCCGCGCTGGTCACCGGTACGACCGCTGTCGTCGAGATCGCCGGGGCGCGACACGATCTGCGCTCCAAGACGCTGAACGTGGCGGCGCTGGCCGTCGACGCGGCCCTGCAGTTGCTCGGACGCAATTAGACAGTTTGGACTTATCAGTTTAGACTGATTTTGTGGACGGAATCGCCGAGTCAGCGGCTGCGGCGGCCCGCGACCTGCGGGTGATGTTCAGTCGGCTGCGACGCCAGTTGAGGGACCTCGCCACCGACAGCGACTTGACCCCCTCACAGACCGCGGCGCTCAACCGGCTTTGGAAAGAGGGCGCCTCATCGGCGAGCGTCCTGGCTTCAGCCGAACGGGTACGTCCACAGTCCATGGCCACGATAGTGGCCGCCCTCGGGCAGCGGGGGCTCATCGAGCGCACGCCCGACCCTGAAGACGGCCGGCGGCAACTGATTTCGCTGACCGCGGCGGGCCGGCGGCGCGCCGAGAGTAACCGACAGGTACGGGAGGAGTGGCTGGCACGCGCCATCCACGAGCGGTATTCCGAACGCGAACGTCGCGTAATCCTCGACGCGCTAACGCTGCTCGAGCGCTTGACCGAATAATGAAAGGGCAAGGGCTGCAATGAAAGTAGGGCTGCACTTCATCGATTTTCTACCCGGCGACCCGGCGGCACTGGGTCCGACGCTGGCCGATGCGGCCAAGGCCGCCGAGCAGGGCGGGGCGACGCTGTTCACGCTCGCCGACCACTTCCTTCAGATGGAGGCCATGGGACCCGCCGAGGACCCGTTTCTCGAGGGCTACACGTCGCTGGGTTTCTTGGCCGGGCAGACGACCAAGATCGAGCTGAGCCTGCTGGTCACGGGGGTCACTTATCGCTATCCGGGCTTGCTGGCCAAGGCGGTCACCACACTGGACGTCTTGTCGCAGGGCCGCTCGATGCTGGGGCTCGGCGCCGCCTGGTACGACCGTGAGCACGCCGCCCTCGGCTTTCCCTATCCGCCGGTGAGTCAGCGCTTCGAGATGCTCGAAGAGACGCTGCAGATCTGCAGGCAGATGTGGAGCGAGGACAACGGCCCCTACCAGGGCAAGCATTACCAGTTGGCGGAGACAATCTGTGAGCCGCAACCGATCCGGCGCCCTCCCATTCTGATCGGCGGCGACGGCGAGAAGAAGACGCTGCGCCTGGTGGCGCAGTACGCCGACGTCTGGAACAGCACCGCCAGCGACCCCGACACGCTCGAGCACAAGATCGAGGTGCTGAACCGCCATTGTGACGCGGTCGGCCGAGACCCGAGCGAAATCCGCAAGACGGTGGGCTTTTTCGTCAATCCCTTCGACGACCTCGATGGCTACTTCAAGACCGCCGAGCTCTACGGCGAACTCGGCGTAGAGATGGTCAATGCCGGGCCGTTCCCCGGCAACCCCGATCCGGTCGGCTTCATCCGCCGGCTCGGTGACGAAGTGATACCCAAGCTCGCCCAGATCGGTTGACAGCGCAGGCTTTCGGTCATCCCGGATAGCGGGAGAAGCACGCGTCCATGTTGCCGGTCACGCCGCCGCGGAACGCCGCTATCCGGGTGAAACCGGCCGGCACGCTGGTGCCGTCCGCGTCACTGGCGACGAGGTGGTTGGTGAGCAACCCGGCCACCGCTTCGTCGAGATCGCCGGCCGTCAGCAGCAGCTGCTTCTGCGACGACAGTTCGATGGGTTCGGCCATCTTGCGATGCACCACGCCCGTCAGGCACGCCGTGCGTAGCGCGGTCCACGGGCTTTGCATGGCCAGCCCGCGTTCGTGCTGCACGGCCAGCGCGTACCGCGACATCACGGCCGACAGCGCGGTGTCGTCGCCCTGCGGCAGCGTTTGTTCGTTCTCGTCGGCGACCTTTCCCATCGCCGCCAGCTTCGGCAGATCGATCACAATCGTGTTGGTGGCCGGGCAGTAGGACGCCGGCGGGCTGGCCTTGGCGTCCGGGCAATCGGCGGCCTGGTAGGACAATGCCGGCGGATTCTTCGGGGAGAACACCTTTCCCAAGAGTTCCATCAGCGTCGACAGGGTGTCCTGGTCGATCTGGACCTCACCGGTTTCCGGGTTGCCGGTGCTGTTGTCGACGCGCAGGGCGTTGGGCAGGTCGCCGCGACGCTGGCTGATCTCCTTCTTGTCGATCGCCGCGCAGGCCGAGGCGCCGTCGATGAAACCCATTTGGAACGCGCTGATCCGGTCCAGGGCCGACCCGTGTTCGTCATCGTTCTCGGTGTCGCTGTCCATCACCGGGTCCCGGGTGGTGATGATCCCCGCCAGCACGTGGTCCAGGCCATCGGCGGTGCTCAGCGTGAACCGCGGCGATTTACCGTCGGCGACCCAGAACAGGTAGACGCCCGCGAAGCAGTCGGCCTGCTGCTCGCGCACGATCGTGGGATCTCGTCTGGTCACCAGCTTCGCCATGGTCTGCAAGGCGTGGCCGAATTCGTGGGCCAGCACGCCGTTGACGGACATGTCGCCGAAATACCGTTGCGCGACGGGCATAAACACCCCGCGATCCCAGGCGATCAAGTTGCAGCGCGACGTGAAGAAGGCGTTGACGAGTTTATAGGTGTCGTTGTGGCAAACGATGGGGCTGGACGGTTGGTTGGAGTTATACGACACCATCTTGCCAACCGGGACGAAGTCGCCTTTCAACGATTGGCTATAGACCGACTTCCAATACTCCTCGATGTCGTTGACCGATAGCAACGCCAGCATGTCGATCTCGCCGTTGTCGGTATTGACGACCGTGCCGGTGGGAGCGGGTGCGTTCGAGCGGATCCCGCTGGGGCCGTTGGTCGCGGGCAGGCCGCCCACCCGGAACGGGTCGTTGAGCATCGACAGCGCCCGCCCGTCGACGAAGGATGCGCACCCGGCCACAACGATTGCCGCCGCTGCGCAACTGAAGGCCGCCCGCAGCAAGGTGGCCGCCCTCCGCGGACGGCCACCGGCCAGCTGACGTCGATTGCGCGCAGGGCTATTCATACCAACCTCATCCCGACCGGCTAAAGGGCAGCACCAAAGGGTCTCATTCTAGAGCGGTTGGCTAACCCTGACAGTCCGAATGAAGCCGCGGTTCAACGCCAGCCCCGGCGACAGCAGCGCGGGGTTGCGGACGGCTTGCCCGTTGCGGAACGGCAGACGCCGGGCAAGTTTCATATTCGGATAGCGAACGCCAGGGCGCCTTCAAAGGGGCGCCCTGGCGCGTGCGCTAGGGGCGCGGCGTCGGCGTGGGCGTTTGCTGAGGTCCCATCGGACCACCCGGACCCATTCCGCCGGGCCCCATCATGCCCGGGCCCATCATTCCGCCGGGACTCATCATGCCGCCGGGGCTCATCATCGGGCAGGTGCCGCCACGCCCGCCGCCGTAGCCATGGTGCCAGCCGTAACGGTCACCCGCGGCGGCGCCCAAGAAGAGCCCCGTAAAGAAGATCACCGCGACGACGAAGACGACGCCGGCGACGATGACCACCCACGCGACCACTTGATTAAGCCGACTGTGCGCGCCGAATCGATGCCCGTCCCCGGGGAGGCCGGTCACGGTGGTCGGTCCGACGCTGGATTCAGGATTTTGCGTCATGCCCCAAAAGATGGCACGGATATACCCACGGGGGGTAGGGACCATTGGCCCTAGAATGGGCGTTACCTATGTGGTCGGCTTGCCGGATGGCTGGACTGACTCGGCGGGCGGCCCTTGCCGCGCTCGGCGCGGGCAGCATCCTGGGTTTGGCACATCTGCGTCCCCGCGTCTTTCGGCCTCCTTCGACGGCTATCCGCCTCACGGACGGGGGCGGTTTCATGGGCGCCGGCCATATGGACATGAGCCGCTACATGGAGATGTTCATGCGGCACGGCGAAATCGACCGCGTCGTCGAGGACATTCCCGGCGGTGTTCGCACCACCACCGAATCGACATCTCCAGACCTGACTGCTCAACTGCAAGAGCATGTTTCGAGCATGTACGCCCACCTCGATCAGGGAACCGAAATCCGTTGCATGAGCCAAAGCCTGCCGACCCTTTTCCGTCGTGCCGGCGGCTACCGGCGGCAGCTCACATTCACGCCGAAAGGCGTGATCGCCGAGGAGACCGCCGACGATCCGGCCCTCACCGATGTCATCCGTGCGCACGCGCGCGAGGTCACCGGTTTCGTGCGGGACGGGATGCCGGCCATGATGCAACAGATGATGGGTCCGGGCGGGATGGGCTGCGGACGAATGATGGGCCCTCGCAGGCCATGACGCCCAATGCCTTAGAAGGGTGGGGGTTCGTCGTGTGGGG
>NZ_LZSV01000014.1 GCF_001665605.1 Mycobacterium sp. 852014-50255_SCH5639931 | reverse complement strand
ATCTTGCGAGCCTCGTCCTCAACCGTCTGGGCGTGCACCTCGAAGCGGCCCGCCATCGCCCGCATTTCGTGCGGGTCAGTCATAAAACGTGTTGCCATGTGGCTGTCTCCTTAAGTGAGTACTCAGATACTTGCGGTGGTTACGACGATGGCCGGACCGGTCACGCGCTGGCGAGCCGCCGAGCCGAATGCAAAAGGATGATCCCCCCTTCCCGTCAGCCGGCGGCCACCGGTTGCTCTAACACGGTGAGACGGACGTCAAACCCGAACTCCGGCGTTTGAGTTGTCCGGCCGTCAGCCCCCGAGATCATCGGTAGCTGGGCGGTCAGGCGGGATTCCACGTCGAAGACGTCCTGTCCCAGACCGTCAACCGCCAAGCGACTAGCCCGTGGCAGCTGCGTTGATTGCCTCGGCCGCAGCGTACGAGCCAGAACTTGTCGACAGCGTGTTCACGAACGCCTCGTGAATGGCGGCGGCCTGCGCGCTAACCGCCTGGTACATCTGCGCGTGCGCCGCGAACTGCGCCGCCGTCAGCGCCGACACCTCGTCGGCAGCAGCGGGCACCACCCCGGTCGTGGGGGCGGCGGCAGCCGCGTTCTGAGCGCTCAGCGTTGAGCCAATGGCCTGCAAGTTTCCGGCCGCCGCAGCCAGAGCCTCGGGCTGTGTGGTCACGAACGACATACTTGGTTCCCTCCTAGTTCAATCCCCGACTCTGCAGAGAGTAGATGACCGCGACCCCTCAAGCTCTTTCGGAAGCCGCCTGTTTGCAACTGTTCACTTGACGGTACGGCGAATTCATTTTTGGTAACGCCACAGTAACAGCGCCTGACCTGGATCGCAGCACCTTTCGGTTGCGTCACAGCAAACTGTGACTTACCCGGCAGGCAAAGTTGCTGGTAGACCTTTCCCAGCCGCTGTGGCACCGCGGTTCCCAATAAGATCTCGTTGCTCGCAAACTCCTTCCGCACGGTCGGCGACCGCCCACAGCATCCCCGACGACCGGACCTCTCCGAAAGGGTTTTGAGTCCCTCGAGCGGGGGCACTAGGTCCTTTCGGCCGGGATGGTCGGCCGGTGAGCGGCAACACGACGCGTGACTGCGTCTACGTCCATTCGTCCTCACGCCGGCTACGTGGTTCCACCGCGGGTGATCAGCCCGCGAAGGGGGGTCGGGCCATGACGGTGGGGCGGAATCCGTATCGGGGTCCGGCGCCGGCGTGGGTGCCGGTGCCCAT
>NZ_LZSV01000013.1 GCF_001665605.1 Mycobacterium sp. 852014-50255_SCH5639931 | reverse complement strand
TTTTTTCAAGCAGAACACGGCATACGAGCTGTCTTAGGGTCTCGTGGGCTCGGAGATGTGTATAAGAGACCGGCATGTCGCGCTGGCCGACTCGGCGGCCGGCCAGCATGTCTTGCCTTCTCAGCTGGCGCCGACGGCGCCCATCCACCGGATGCCGCTGGCGGCCGCCTTGCCCGCCGAACACGTCGCCCCCAGGCACCTGCCCGCCGGCATGCCCGGCGAGCAGGTCGTGCAGGCGCACGGGGCCCTCAAAGCTGCTACCGGCCCGAAGCCCTTGCCGGCGCTGGCGTAGCGAAACGACCTAGGGAAAGGAAGGTAGTCATGGATTTCGGTGCGATGCCCCCGGAGATCAATTCCGGCCTGATGTATGCGGGGCCGGGACCAGCGTCGATGCTGGCGGCCGCGATGGCCTGGGAGGGACTGGCGGCGGAGCTGCGTTCGGCCGCGACGAGCTACGGGACGGTGATCCTCGAACTCACCGATGCCGCCTGGCAGGGCCCGTCGTCGGAAGCGATGGCGGCCGCCGCATCCCCCTACGTGGCCTGGATGCACGCCACGGCGGCGCAGGCCGAGCAGGCGGGGATGCAGGCGACCGCAGCCGCCGTCGCGCACGAGGTGGCGTTTGCGGCTACCGTGCCTCCGCCGGTGATCGCGGCTAACCGCTCGTTGCTGATGATGTTGGTCGCGACCAACTTCCTGGGTCAAAACACCGCGGCGATCGCGGCCACCGAGGCGCAGTACGGCGAGATGTGGGCCCAGGACGCGATGGCCATGTACGCCTACGCCGGCTCCTCGGCGGCGGCGGCCATGCTGGCTCCGATGATGGTCGCCCCGCCCACCACCAATCCCGGCGGGGTCGCGGCCAGCGCCATGGCGGCGGGCGAGGCCAACATGCAGGGATTGGCCACCCAAGCGACCATGGGGCTGCCGTCAACGCTCAATTCGTCCGCGTCATCGCTCGCCAGCAGCTTCCCATCCGCGATCAGCAGTTTTTCCGACTTGCTCGGCATGCCGTTCGGGCAGGGCGGCACCGCCACATCGGGAGTGGGCGGGATGGCCGCACCCAACGCGGGATTTGCGACCGCCATGCCCGCATCCGGGGCCTTTTCCCCGGCGGCGATGCCCGCACGCTTCATCCCAGCGCAGCCGTTGATGACTGCACCGGAGCGGATGGCGCCGGCGCGGCTAATGCCGTCGGCGGCAATGGGGCAGGCCACTCCGGTCGGAGGTCTTTCGGTGCCGCCGAGCTGGACCGCGGCGACTCCCGAGGCCGCCGCACCGACCGGGGCCCCACTGGCGGGTGCCGGCGCCGCGGCTCGAATGCTGAGTCCCCGGAGTAGCTCTGCGGCTCAGGTGGGCGGTATGGAGATGCGCGGATTCGGCGCCACCATGCCGGCTCCCGCCAGTGTGCTGCCGCGCGTGGTCGGATGAGGGAAGGGAGAATAAATCGAGGTATCGGTGACCAAACTTCAAAACTGACAACAACTTTCGAAGGAGACATTTAATGACGACACGATTCATGACCGATCCGCATGAAATGCGGGCGATGGCGGGCCGCTTCGAGGTGCACGCCCAGACGGTTGAGGACGAGGCTCGCAAGATGTGGGCGTCCTCGATGAACATCGCCGGCTCCGGTTGGAGCGGTCAGGCGCAGGCCACCTCGTACGACACCATGGGTCAGGTCAACCAGGCCTTCCGCAACATCGTCAACATGCTGCACGGCGTCCGCGACGGACTGGTTCGCGACGCGAACAACTACGAGCAGCAAGAGCAGGCCTCACAGCAGATCCTGGGCAGCTAGCCCACCAACAAAACAGGAGACGATTAACGATGACCATCAACTATCAATTCGGTGATGTCGACACCCACGGTGCCTTGATCCGCGCGCAGGCCGCGTCGCTGGAGGCCGAGCACCAGGCCATCGTCCGCGATGTGCTTGCCGCCGGGGACTTTTGGGGCGGTGCCGGCTCGGTGGCCTGCCAGGAGTTCATCACCCAGTTAGGTCGCAACTTCCAGGTGATCTACGAGCAGGCCAACGCCCACGGGCAGAAGGTGCAGAGCGCCGGCAGCAACATGGCCAGCACCGACAGCGCCGTCGGCTCCAGCTGGGCCTAGTGGCCGGGTCGCCACCATCGACCTAAGGAGTGACGAGAACTTTGCAGTGACGCTCGGGGTCGGCGAGGTCGTCAAAGGCCGCGCCGACCCCGTCGAGGCCGACCTCGCCGGTAATCAGCGGGGTCGCGTCGATTTCGCCCTCGGCCAGCGCGCGCAGCGAGTCGGTGAACTCCTCCGGGGTATAGGCGAGTACGAATTGAACACTGATCTCTTTGGCGATCGCGAAGAACGGATGCACCGTGTCGGGCTGCATACAAACACCGGCGACTACCAGGCGGGTGCCGGGCCGGGCCCGAAGCAACACGTCGTCGATGATCCCCGGCACTCCGACCGCCTCGAACACCACCGAGGGTTTGACCGAGTCGAACGGCGAACCCTGTGCGGCATCGAGCGCCCGATGGGCGCCCATGGCGGTGGCGAGTTCGCGCCGCTTCGGCGAAAAGTCGGCCGCGACAATGGTTTCGACGCCTCGGGCACGCAGGGCCGCGATGATCGCGATACCGATCGGGCCGCAGCCGATGACCAGCGCCGTCTCGCCGGGCGCGATGTTGGACTTGTTGACGGCGTGCAACCCCACCGCCATCGGTTCGGTCAGGGCCGCGTGTTTGAAGTCCAGGCCGTTCGGGATGGGCAGCAGCAGCGGCGCCGAGAGCAGCATTCGTTCGGCGTAGCCGCCGATTGTGCTGTTGCTGTAGACGATTGGCTCCACGCCCTTGGCGGACAGCAAGACCGGAAGCGAGGTGACCAGCGTTCCCGGCGGGTGGGTTTCGGTGTCGGGTCCGGCCTCGAGCACCTCGGCGCTGAACTCGTGTCCCATGAAGACGTCGTGGTCCAGGTCGACGTGCATGCCGCCCGCGCCCGCGGCCACTCGATTGCTCATTTCGAGCACCTGTGCGCCGTGAGCGGCGAAATGCAGGTCTGACCCGCAGATCCCGCACGCCCGCACGCCGACGAGCACCTGCCCTGCCTCGGGCACGGGCTCCGGCACGTCGTCCCGGTAGACCATCCGTCCATCGCGCAGTACCGCCGCGCGCATCAGCTTCCCGCGCCCTTCTGCTCCTCGACATGCTCGGTGATGGCTTTGACCACGGCCTCACCCGCTCGGCCGATCAACTGGTCGCGATTGCCCTTGGCCCAGTCGTGCGACGATCGCGCCGCCTCGAGCTGGCCCTTGAAATGGGGAATCACCTTGCGCGCCATCAGGTCGTAGCAGTGATAAGTCGCCTCGGGGGATGCCCAGTCGTGGCCCAGCATCAGCAGCGTGCCGAACCCGCCTGAGCGGTCGAGCAAGTCTTCGATGTGGGCGATCGCGTCGTCGGGGGTACCTATGCAGCAATTGCCCTTGGCCGCGTAGTCCTCGACGAACTCGTGCGGCGTCTGGGCGCCCTCCACGGCGTTCGCCAACGGGACGAACCCCGCCGCGCCGAAGTAGTTGGCGAAATCCTGTAACCCGTAAGTGCAATCGTCGATGGCTTGCTCGCGGCTGTCCGCGATGTGCATGATGCTCAGAACACGCCAGTCGGACCGATTGGGTTCGTCGCGGCCGACTTTGGCGGCCTGCTCGCGCACCACGTCCCAAGTGGTCTCCAGAGCTGCGTAGCCACCCGGCACGGACATCGACAGCGACAACAATGACGTGCCTAGTGCACCCGCCAGCCGCGGCCCGGACGGCGAAATCATTGCCGCCGTGGAGATTTCGGGGTAGGGCCAGGTGTAGGGCCGGATATGCAACTGCGCGTCACGCAGGGTGAACCAGTCGGCATGGCGGTCTATTCGCTCGGAGGGACCGGCGCGGAACAGCGCGAGAATCGCTTCCAGCGACTCCTGCATCATGTGCCGTTGATCGACCGGGTCGATGCCCATCATGTAGGCGTCCGATGGCAGCGCGCCCGGGCCGGTGCCGAACATCACCCGGCCGCGGGTGAGGTGGTCGAGCAACACCCAGCGATCGGCCACCATCAGCGGATGATGGTAGGGCAGCGAAACCACTCCGGTGCCCAACCGGATGTGCTTCGTCCGCTCGGCCGCCGCCGCGATGAAAACTTCCGGGCAGGCGATCAATTCGTAGCCACCAGAGTGGTGTTCGCCGAACCACGCTTCGTCGAAACCGAGCCGATCCAGTGCGACCACGCGTTCCATGTCGTATTCCAAAGCCACCGTTGGCGATTGGCCTATCGGGTGAAACGGTGTGATGAAGACACCGAAGCGCAGGGGGGCACTCATCGCAGCTCCAATTCGTTGAGGAAGTCCAGTAGGGCGGCGTTCACCTCGTTCGGGCGCTCCTGCTGCAGCCAGTGTCCCGCGTCGTCGATCATGACCTGACGGTAGGGGCCGGTGATTGACTGCGACGCGCGGTCGGCGCGGGTGAACGTCAACACCGGGTCGGCGGTCCCACCGATAAAGAGCGCCGGCACAGTGATTTTCGCGTCGTCGAGCTCGGGGGTGGTCTCCCAATTGCGGTCGAAATTGCGATACCAGTTCAGGCCACCGGTGAACCCGGTGCGAGAGAACTCGTCGATGTAGTGGTCGAGCTCGTCCTGGCTGAGCCAGTCCGGCAGCCGGTCGGGTTCCGGAAGGCGATCGATGAACCCCTCGGTACCGGGCGCCACCATGCGCGCCGCGGAGAGCGGGTCACCCGATGTGCGCAGCCCGCCCAGCATCCGGCGGATCGTGCGGGCGGGATCACCGTTGAGCTCCGCGTCGGCGACGCCCGGCTCCTGGAAGTACAGGATGTAAAAGAACTTGTCGCCGAACATCTTGCGCCACGCCTTCGTCGGCGCAATATGCGAGCGGGGCACCGCCGGGACGCTGAGCGCGGCGACGGCGGCGACCCGATCCGGGTGCAGCAATGGCGCATTCCACACCACGGCGGCGCCCCAGTCGTGTCCGATCCAGACGGCGCGTTCGGTGCCGACATCGTCGAGCAGACCGACCAGGTCGGCCGTCAGCTGGTGGATGTCGTAAGCCTCGATGGCGTCCGGGCGCGAGGAGCCGCCGTAGCCGCGCTGATCCGGTGCCAGCACGTGGTAGCCGGCCTCGGCGAGGACCGGTATCTGGTGGCGCCACGAATAGGCCAGTTCGGGAAAGCCGTGGGCCAAGATCACCGCGGGTGCGCCGCGCTCTCCCGCCTCGACCACCCGCAGCTGCACACCGTTGGTCTCGACTAACCGTTCGGTTGATTTGAGCACCATGCCACCAAAGCACACCCCCCGCGGGGCTGAGAAGTATTCGCGTTTGATCGCGATTTGCATCCAACGGCTTTGGTCGCCTGGTAGATATCGCCCTGAGCGCCCGCACGACTGAAAGCAGGTGAACCCGGAGATGAAGCGGCTCGACCACGTTGTCCTCTGGACGGGAGATCCGCGCGCGTCGATGGATTTCTATACGAGGGTGGTTGGCTTGGAGCCGGTCCGGTTTGCCGAGTTCGAGGCCGGCGATGCGCCGTTCCCCAGCGTGCGAGTGTGTGAGGACTCGATCATCGACTTGTCGCCGCATGCCGCTGCCGA
Source organism: Mycobacterium sp. 852014-50255_SCH5639931 (assembly GCF_001665605.1). GTDB lineage: Bacteria > Actinomycetota > Actinomycetes > Mycobacteriales > Mycobacteriaceae > Mycobacterium > Mycobacterium paraffinicum. The sequence continues at coordinate 7,075 of NZ_LZSV01000013.1, read as the reverse complement.
CGACACCGAGTCGATGACACGGGCGCAAGGCAGCGCCGGCCATCCGGTGAATCACGTTTGCCTCGCATTGTCGAAGGCCGAGTACGAGGCGCTGGATCAGCGCCTGCAAGCCGAGGGAGTGGACACCAGCGCGCGGCTGAGTCGCACCTTCGGGGCCCGGGGCTGGGCGCCGCAGGGGTACTACTTCACCGATCCGGACGGCAATGTGATTGAGGCCCGGTATTACGAATGATGGATCCGCCCGACGTGAGCGCCCGCCGCCCACCGTCACGCTGGCGTGACGCTCGGCACGCCCGGTGGGAACCCCTCCTCGTTATATCGACAAATGGTGGCGACCCGGCCCCCGCAAGCGGGCGGTACCCCCAGCGCCCGGCTCTGCCGGAGCTGGCGATCGCCACTAGCGGTAACCTGGACTTTTCGAGCTGCGTGTATATCGGGGAAGGACCTGGCCGGCGAGGCCGATGATTGATGAACCGGAAAAACGTTATTCGCACCATCACGGCGATTGCAGTCGTGGTGCTGCTCGGTTGGTCGTTCTTCTATTTCAGCGACGACACTCGCGGCTATAAGCCCGTCGACACGTCGGTGGCGGTGGCGCAGATCAACGGCGACAACGTCAAGAGCGCGCAGATCGACGATCGCGAGCAGCAGCTGCGGCTGACCCTGAAAAAGGGCAACAACGACACCGACAATTCCGACAAGGTCATCACCAAATACCCGAGCGGGTACGCGGTCGACCTGTTCAACTCGCTGAGCGCTAAGAACGCGAAGGTCAGCACGGTCGTCAACCAGGGCAGCATCCTGGGCGAGCTGCTGGTCTACGTGTTACCGCTGCTGTTGCTGGTCGGCCTGTTCGTGATGTTCTCCCGGATGCAGGGCGGCGCACGCATGGGCTTCGGCTTCGGCAAGTCCCGCGCCAAGCTGCTCAACAAGGACATGCCCAAGACCACGTTCGCCGACGTTGCGGGCGTCGACGAGGCCGTCGAAGAGCTCTACGAGATCAAGGATTTCCTGCAGAACCCCGGCCGCTATCAGGCACTGGGCGCCAAGATCCCCAAGGGCGTGCTGCTCTACGGGCCGCCCGGGACCGGCAAGACGCTGCTGGCCCGTGCCGTGGCCGGGGAAGCGGGAGTTCCGTTCTTCACCATCTCCGGGTCCGACTTCGTCGAGATGTTCGTCGGCGTCGGCGCGTCGCGGGTACGCGACCTGTTCGAGCAGGCCAAGCAGAACAACCCGTGCATCATCTTCGTCGACGAGATCGACGCGGTGGGCCGCCAGCGCGGCGCCGGCCTCGGCGGCGGCCACGACGAGCGCGAGCAAACGCTGAACCAGTTGCTGGTCGAAATGGACGGGTTCGACCCGCGCGCCGGGGTCATCCTGATCGCGGCCACCAACCGGCCCGACATCCTCGACCCCGCGCTGTTGCGGCCTGGCCGCTTCGACCGGCAGATCCCGGTGTCCAACCCGGACCTGGCGGGCCGCCGCGCGGTGCTGCGGGTGCATTCCAAGGGCAAGCCCATCGCGCCCGACGCCGACCTCGACGGGCTAGCCAAACGGACCGTCGGCATGACCGGCGCCGACCTGGCCAACGTCGTCAACGAGGCGGCGCTGCTGACCGCCCGCGAGAACGGCACCGTCATCACCACCGCCGCGCTCGAGGAGGCGGTGGACCGAGTGATCGGTGGGCCGCGCCGCAAGGGCCGCATCATCAGCGAGCAGGAAAAGAAGATCACCGCCTACCACGAGGGCGGGCACACCCTGGCCGCCTGGGCGATGCCGGACATCGAGCCGATCTACAAGGTGACGATCCTGGCGAGGGGACGTACCGGTGGGCACGCGGTGGCGGTGCCCGAGGAAGATAAGGGCCTGCGAACGCGCTCGGAGATGATCGCGCAGCTGGTGTTCGCGATGGGCGGGCGTGCGGCCGAGGAACTGGTGTTCCGGGAGCCGACGACCGGCGCGGTGTCCGACATCGAGCAGGCCACCAAGGTGGCCCGTGCGATGGTCACCGAGTTCGGGATGAGTTCGAAGCTGGGTGCGGTCAAATACGGCACCGAACACGGCGACCCGTTCCTGGGCCGGACCATGGGGACGCAGGCCGACTACTCCCACGAGGTCGCCCGCGACATCGACGACGAAATCCGCAAGCTCATCGAGGCGGCCCACACCGAGGCGTGGGAGATCCTCACCGAATACCGCGACGTACTCGACACGCTGGCCGGCGAGCTGCTGGAAAAGGAAACACTGCACCGCGCCGAGCTGGAGGGCATCTTCGCCGACGTCGAAAAGCGGCCCCGACTCACCATGTTCGACGACTTCGGTGGCCGCATCCCGTCCGACAAACCGCCGATCAAGACGCCCGGCGAGCTGGCCATCGAGCGCGGCGAGCCGTGGCCACCACCGGTTCCCGAACCGGCTTTCAAGGCGGCCATCGCGCGAGCCAGCCAAGCCGCCGCGGCCGCGGGAGCGGACGCCGACCGAAACAACAATGGCGGCAACGGTTCTCAAGGGAACGGCCCCCGTCCGGGCGTGGCGCACGGCCCCACCCAACCGGACTACGGTGCGCCGGCGGGCTGGCACGCGCCGGGATGGCCACCGCATGATCAGCAGCCCAATCACTGGTATCCGCCGCCCCAGGCCCCGCAGCAGCCCTACTGGCCGCAGCCGGCGGGGAACTACCCGGGTTATCCGGGCCAGCCCGCTCATCCGGGTCAGCAGGGTCCGCAGGGTCAGACGCAGCCCCCCTACCCGCCGTATCCGCCTTACCCGCCACCCGGGCTGCCCGACCCGAACGGCGGAAAGTCTCCCGACCAGCAGGACGATGACGTGAGCCGGTCCAACCCACCGGCGCACGGCTGACGAACGGAGGATTCGATGGCCTTAACTGGTTTGGGGCCGGACACCGCCACTCCCACAACTCGGGCGTTCGACCAGCCGCGCGCCGAGGCCGCGGTCCGGGAATTGCTGTACGCCATCGGCGAGGACCCGGACCGACACGGTCTGCGGGAGACGCCGGCTCGCGTAGCCCGTGCCTACCAGGAGATGTTCGCCGGGCTCTACACCGATCCGGACAGCGTGCTGAACACGATGTTCGACGAAGACCACGACGAGCTGGTGCTGGTGAAGGAAATCCCGCTGTACTCCACCTGCGAACACCACCTGGTGTCGTTCCACGGTGTGGCCCACGTCGGCTACATCCCGGGCAACGACGGCCGGGTCACCGGGCTGTCGAAGATCGCGCGACTGGTCGACCTCTACGCCAAGCGGCCGCAGGTACAGGAACGGCTGACCAGCCAGGTCGCCGATGCCCTGATGAAGAAACTCAATCCGCGCGGCGTGATCGTCGTGATCGAGGCCGAGCACCTGTGCATGGCCATGCGCGGCGTCCGCAAGCCCGGCGCGGTCACCACTACCTCGGCGGTGCGCGGACAGTTCAAATCCAACGCCGCTTCCCGAGCCGAAGCCCTCGATCTCATCCTGCGTAAGTAAGTCGGCGCCTGTGCGGGTTATGGGAGTCCTGAACGTCACCGACGACTCGTTCTCCGATGGCGGCCGCTATCTCGACACCGGCGACGCAGTGGCGCACGGACTGGCGCTGGCGGCCGACGGCGCGGACATCGTCGATGTCGGGGGGGAGTCGACTCGCCCCGGCGCTACGCGGATCGACCCACAGGTAGAGACCTCTCGCGTGATCCCTGTCGTCAAAGAGCTTGTGGCAGAAGGGATCACGGTGAGTATCGACACCATGCACGCGGACGTCGCGCGGGCGGCGCTGCAGAATGGTGCGCGGATCGTCAACGATGTGTCGGGGGGACGTGCCGATCCTTCGATGGCGCCACTGCTGGCCGACGCCGGAGTGCCCTGGGTGCTGATGCATTGGCGGTCGGTGTCGGCCGCCCGCCCGCATGCGGCCCCGCACTACGACGACGTGGTCGCCGAAGTGCGCGCCGAGCTGCTCGCCAGCGTCGACGCCGCGGTGTCCGCGGGCGTGGACCCCGCCAATCTGGTGATCGACCCGGGACTCGGGTTCGCCAAGACGGGTCAACACAATTGGGCGCTGCTGCGCGCGTTGCCGCAGCTGGTCGACACCGGGATCCCGGTGCTCCTGGGCGCATCGCGCAAACGGTTCCTCGGTACGTTGTTAGCCGGGCCGGATGGCTCGCCGCGCCCGCCCGCCGGCCGTGAGACGGCGACCGCGGTGATCTCCGCGCTCGCAGCGCTGTACGGGGCGTGGGGTGTTCGGGTGCACGACGTGCGGGCCACGGCCGACGCGCTCAAGGTGGTGGGGGCGTGGACGCAAAGCGAAACGCAGCAGACCGACCTGGCTGGAGACGATGGCTGACCGAATCGAATTGCGGGGATTGACGATTCGTGGACGACACGGTGTTTTCGATCACGAGCGGGCCGACGGGCAAGACTTTGTTGTCGATATGACCGTGTGGATCGACCTCGCTGGGGCCGCCGCCAGCGACGAGCTGGCCGACACCTACGACTACGCCGCCCTGGCCGAGCTGGCGGCCGACGTCGTGGCCGGGCCGCCGCGCAACTTGATCGAAGCGGTCGGGGGCGAGATCGCCGACCGGGTGATGGAAGACGACAGAGTGCACGCCGTCGAGGTGGTGGTGCACAAGCCGCAGGCCCCGATCCCGCAGCAGTTCGCCGACGTCGCGGTGGTGGTGCGGCGGTCGCGGCGCGGCGGTCGCGGTTCGGTGGTTCCGGCGGGCCGGGCGTTATGACGTGGGTGGTGCTGTCCATCGGGTCCAACCTGGGTGACCGACTGGCGCGTCTGCAGTCGGTCGTCGACGGGCTGGGCGAGAAGGTGCTCGCGGTGTCCCCGGTGTACGAGACCGATCCGTGGGGCCGGGTTGATCAGGCGCCGTTTCTCAACGCGGTGCTGATCGCCAACGACCCGGCGTGCGACGGGCAGTGCTGGCTGCGCCGGGCCCAGGAATTCGAGCGGGCGGCGGGCCGCGTGCGCGGCGAGCGCTGGGGCCCGCGCACCCTCGACGTCGACCTGATCGCCTGTTTCGGCGAGGCGGAGGTGGTCTCCCGCGAGAACAACCTGACGCTGCCGCACCCGCTGGCCCATTTGCGGGCCTTCGTCATGATCCCGTGGCTTGCCATCGACCCCGATGCCCAGCTGACCGTCGGGGAGGGCCCGCGACCGGTCGCGAGCCTGCTCGCCGAACTGGAGCCGGCCGACCGGGAAAGCGTCCGGTTGACCAGTCTGACGCTCGAGCGAGCGGGCGGGTCGCCGGCCGACCCGGAACCGGAAGCCTGATGGGCCCGACCCGCAAACGTGACCTGACAGCCGCGGTCGTCGGCGGTGCGGTGGTGGGTTATCTGCTGGTCAACGCCCTCTACCGGTGGTTTCCGCCCATCACGGTCTGGACGGGCCTGTCGCTGCTGGCGGTGGCCATCGCGGAAGCCTTGTGGGCGCGCCACGTGCGGGCCAAGATCACCGACGGCGAAATCGGCGTCGGCCCCGGCTGGCTGCATCCGCTGGCGGTGGCGCGCAGCCTCATGGTCGCCAAGGCGTCGACCTGGGTGGGCGCGCTGGTGCTGGGCTGGTGGGTCGGCGTGCTGGTGTACTTCCTGCCGCGGCGGTCCTGGCTCCGTTCGGTCGCCGAGGACACGACCGGCGCCGTGGTCGCGGCCGTCAGCGCGCTGGCGCTACTCGTCGCCGCGCTGTGGCTGCAGCATTGCTGCAAGTCCCCGCCGGATCAGACCGAGCACGGTGAAGGCGCGGAAAACTAGCCCACTCGTGTGTCGCCGACAACCGGCGTGAGAATCGCCGGAGAAGGGCGACACGCGGAATGACCTCGCGCAGGTACAGTCAGGCCATGACCGTTCTGTCCCGCGGCGCCCGGGTTCGGCGCGGCGGCCGCAGGCCGGGGTGGGTGCTCTTGACCGCGTTGCTGGTCCTCGCGATGGGGGCCAGTTCCGCACTGGTTTTCACCAATCGGGTGGAACTCCTCAAGCTCGCTGTAATCCTGGCGCTGTGGGCCGCAGTCGCCGGTGCCTTCGTCTCGGTGCTGTACCGCCGCCAGAGCGACGCGGATCAATCCCGCGTCCGCGACCTGAAGCTGGTGTACGACCTGCAGCTGGATCGCGAAATCTCGGCCCGCCGCGAGTATGAACTGACCGTGGAGTCCCAGCTGCGCCGGGAGTTGGCTTCCGAGCTGCGCGCCCAGGCCGCCGATGACCTGGCTGAGCTGCGGGCCGAGTTGAGCGCGTTGCGCACCAGCCTGGAGATCCTGTTCGACACCGACCTCGCCCAGCGCCCGGCCCTGGAGACGCCGGAGACCCAGGCGCCACGCGAGCGCGCGTACAGCGAGTGGGACCGCAACGGCGAAACCCCGCGTGATGCGCCCTACGACTGGGTCTCCAGCGACCGGGTCACTGCCGCCACCCAGGACAGCCCGCCGGGCCGTGCCGACGAAACGGCGATCATCGACGTGCCCGAGGAACCGCTGTTGCCGCCCCGGCAGGCGCAGCCCCGCCGCGAGCAGGTCCGTCACCAGTACGAAGCGCCACCGGAGTCGGCGCCACCGCTCCAACCGGAGCCGTCGTACAGCGCCGCGCCGCCCCAGCCGGAGCCGCGATTCGAACCTCGCCAGCCGCCGCCCCAGCAGCCTCCGCCGCCGCCCCAGCCGCAGCCGGAGCCGACGCCTCAGCCACATGTGCAGGGCTGGCAGCCGGCGGGTGCGTCGGGACTGTGGTTGCCGCCCGGAACGCCGGGCAGCAACTGGGCCGGCTCCGAACCGTCCGTCACACCGGCCGACGAAGCGTCGGGCCGGCGGCGGCGCGCCCGCAACACCGAGTCGGACGAGGCCTGGGCCGGCCCGCCCGCCGAGCCGGTGACGCCGCCGTACGGCGAATCGGGTCGCCGTGCACGATCGCGCCACTCGGCGGAATACCGCGACTATGGCGTGCGCAATTTCGCGCCCACGAACGAGCCGGCCTTCACGCCGCCGCCCCCCGTTCCCTGTCTCTTATACACATCTCCGAGCCCACGAGACCCTAAGACATCTCGTATTCCGTGTTGTGCGTGAAAAAAAAAAGGGGGGGGGGG
>NZ_LZSV01000012.1 GCF_001665605.1 Mycobacterium sp. 852014-50255_SCH5639931 | reverse complement strand
GGCGTAAATCCGCGCCGAATTAACCTCCGGCGGAAGCGCCCCAAAATCAAACACCATTGACTCCTTTAACCCGTCGCGGCCGCGTTGGCCGCCTCAGTCACCGCGTACGATCCCGAGCTCATGCCCAGGGTGTTGACGAACATCTCGTGAATCGCCGTGGCTTGGGCGCTCACGGCCTGGTACGTCTGCGCGTGCGCAGAGAACTGCGCCGCGGTCAGTGCTGACACCTCGTCAGCGGCGGCCGGCACCACCCCCGTCGTTGGGGCCACCGCCGCCGCGTTCTGCGCGTTCAGCGTCGAACCGATGCTCTGCAGATTGCCCGCCGCCGCGGCCAAGGCCTCGGGCTGCGTCGTGACGAACGACATTTGGATTCCCTCCCTATTCTCTAGGCTCGCTGGCCTTCGAGGAACGGTTTGCCGGTGGGCTTACCGCAGGCATGGCTTACTGGTGAGATTAATGGGGTCACGCGGTGCCTCGCCTCCCTAGTGCCGACTGTTCATTCGTGTACAACTTCCGTTCACCTGGGCTTTCCTTATCCGGCTGATGGTGGGCGGGTCAGGACGCTGTAGCGGAAGCCGTATTTGTGGGAGTAGCCCGCGGCGGCGCCGGC
>NZ_LZSV01000011.1 GCF_001665605.1 Mycobacterium sp. 852014-50255_SCH5639931 | reverse complement strand
GTCTCCGAGATGTTGCCCACCCGGCCGATCTCGACCCCGTTGTAGGTGACCTTCGAGCCCGGATCCATCACCAGCCCGGCCCGCGACGCCAGCATCGTCAGCTTCGTCTTCGGTGTGAAATCACCCCGGAACTGCCCGTAGATCAGGGCCCCGGCCACCACGGCGATGATCAACGACGCGATGCCGGCCAGCTTGTACGGCGGCTTCCGGGGGGCGTTGACCTTCACTGGTGATGTCATGGCGGCTACACCGTGAGCGCGAAGTTGGGGTTGACGCCATAGAGCGCCAACGCAGCGGCCAGAACGACGACCTGCACCGATACCAGCGAAAAACGCATCGATCGGCCGACGGCCTCTCCGACGCCGACGGGTCCACCGCCGGCGTTGTATCCGTAGAAGCAGTGGGTGATCATCACGACCGCCGTGATGATGATGGCCTCGAGGAATGACCAGAACACGTCGTCGGGACGCAGGAACGTCCGGAAGTAGTGCTCGTAGGTGCCGTTCGACTGTCCGTACAGCACCGTCGTGGTGATCTGCGGGGACAGGAACGACATGATCATGGCCAGCGCATAGAGCGGGATGATGACGACCAGACCGGCCATGATTCGGGTGGTCGCCAGGAACGAGATCGACTTGATGCCCATGACTTCCAGGGCGTCGATTTCTTCGCTGATGCGCATGGCGCCCAACTCGGCGGTCGCGCCCGCGCCGACGGTGGCGGCCATCGCGATGCCGGTGACAACCGGGGCGGCGATGCGCACGTTGATCAGTGCGGCGAAGAAGCCGGTGAAGGCCTCGACCCCGATGTTGCCCAGCGAGGCGAAGCCCTGAATCGCGACCAGGGAGCTACCGGAGAGGGTCACGAAGCCGACGATCGCGACGGTGCCGCCGATGACGGCCATGGCGCCGGTGCCCATGCCGATCTGGGCGATCAGCCGCAACGTTTCCTTGCGGTAGTTGCGCAGCGCGTGCGGGATGTGCGCGATGGCCTCCACCCCGAACCAGGCCATCTGGCCGATGTCGTCCACGCCGCGGGCCGCGGCACCGCCGTAGCGGTTGAGGTTTTCGGCTGCCCGCGGGAAGCGGGCGCGCAATACGGCAGAGGTTGACATGTCAGTGGCCCGTCCCGAATCGCACGCCGATGGTCGTCAGCACGACGTTGACCGCGTATAGGGCGACGACGCAGAGCACGACGGTTTCGTTCACCGCGGTGCCGAGCCCCTTGGACCCGCCCCGCACGGTCAACCCGCGGAAGCAGCCGACCAGTCCGGCGATGAGGCCGAACATGGCGGCCTTGACGGTCGCGATGACCACCTCGGGCAGGCCGGTGATCGTGGTGAGGGTGGCGAGGTAGGCGCCACCGGAGACGTTTTGCAGGTAGACACCGAACAGGTAGCCGCCGACCAGGCCGACGGTGATCACCAGGCCGTTGAGCAGAGTGGCGACCAGCGTCGCGGCGATCACGCGGGGAACCACCAGGCGGTGGATGGGGTCGATGCCGAGCACCTCCATCGCGTCGATCTCCTCGCGGATGGTGCGGGCACCGAGGTCCGCGCAGATCGCCGTCGAGCCGGCGCCGGCCACCACCAGCACCGTGGTGAGCGGCCCGAGTTGGGTGACGGCACCGATCGCCGCACCGGCACCGGACAGGTCGGCGGCTCCGAACTGGGCCAGCAGCACGTTCAGCGTGAAGATCAGCAGCACCGTCAGCGGGATCGACACCATGATGGTCGGCAGGAACGCGACTCGCATGATGAACCAGCACTGCAGGACGAATTCGCGCCACTGGAAGGGCCAGCGGAACAGTGCCCTTCCCGTGAGGACGCACATCCGGAAGAACCCTCCGATGAGCGTCAACGGCGTCTGCAGTTGGTCGCGTACGTAGCCGACAAGGTAGGGGCCCTGTCGACTCGTCGACGTTGAAGTCACCGCTGCCCCCTCCAGCCGATACCGCGAGCCTCAGGGCGCCGCGGCGGATCGTGTAGCACGCCTCGCCCCCTCGCCGCTATGCGGCCGGGGGTGCCCCCACCTTGCCGCGACCCAACGTGTGTGACCATGGGCTCCCTACTGGCAAGTAGTAACGGAGACCACAGGAATGTACCCGATGGCCATGCACGTGTGAACTGCATCTGCACAATTAACCCTTCGTCAACAGCGGGCAAACGTTACAGTTTCCGTCAGCTTTCCTCTCTGCCAGTGAAACCTTCTGCGGTAGAACGGTTTTCATCAATATTTGCGGTGCCGTAACGGATCCGTAGCTCAGTCTTGAGCACCTTGCCGGCGGGGTTACGCGGCAGCGCGTCCACGATCTCGAGCGCCTTGGGATGCTTATACCGGGCGAGCCGCTCGGCCAGGAATTCGGCCAACTCGTCCAGCAGCAGCTGCTCGCCGGCCACCGCCGCAACCGCGATCGGCACCTCGCCCCACTTGTCATGGGAACGCCCGATGACCGCCACTTCGACGATGCTGGGGTGGCTGGCCAGTACGTTCTCCACCTCGGCGCAGTAGATGTTTTCGCCACCCGAGATGATCATGTCCTTCTTGCGGTCCACCACCCAGACGTAGCCGTCGGCGTCCATCCGGACCAGGTCGCCGGAATGGAACCAACCGCCCGCGAACGCCTCCGCGGTGGCCTCCGGGTTGTTCCAGTAGCCGCTCATCAAAGTCGGTGCGCGATAAACGATTTCACCGACCTCACCGACCGGTACGTCGTTCATGTTTTCGTCGACCACGCGTGCGGCCACGGTCGGGACCACCTTGCCGACCGATCCACGTTTGCGGATCGCGTCTTCGCCCAGCAGCATGCAGGTGACCGGCGACATCTCGGTCTGGCCGAAGGCGGCCAGGATCTGTGTTCCGGGGAACGTCGCCGACATCTCGCGCAGCAGCGCGTCGGGCGCGGGCGCCGCCCCCCACGACATCACCCGCAGCCTCAGGTCACGGGGCCGCGCTTGTTGCTCGGCGCAGACCGCCTGCCACTGGGCGGGCACCAGGAAGAGGCCGGTGACCTTCTCCTCGGCCAGCACGTCGAGCAGTTGCCCCGGCTCGAAGGCGCCGAGCGGGTAGATCACCGTGGGGGTGCCGAGCAGCATCCCGGTCAGCATGTTGCCGATCCCGGCGATGTGAAAGAACGGGACGCCGATGAAACCGACGTCGCTGTTGATGTCGGCGCCGTTGGTGTAGAGGCCGGTCATGGTCTGGCCGGTCAGGTTGGCGTGGGTCAGCACGGCGCCCTTCGGGCGGCCGGTGGTGCCCGAGGTGTACATGATTAACGCCGGCGAATCGTTGGGGACGTCGACGGGCTCGTGCGAAGCCCCGGGCTCGTTGATCAGGTCTTCATAGCCGAGCACGCTGTCGTCGCCGGCGCCACCGGCCACGACGATCGTGTCCAGCAGGGGCTCGACCTCGCGAACCCCGGTGGCGACCGGGGCGAGCACCGATTCGGTGATCATCACGCGGGCTTCGCAGTCCTGCACCAGGAAGGCGATCTCGGCGGCGGTGAGCCGGAAGTTCAGCGGAACGGCGATCCCGCCGAGCATGTTGACCGCCAGCACCGACTCGACGAACTCGGTGCGGTTGAGCATCAAGACCATGACCCGATCGCCGAAGCCGACTCCCCGACGGCTCAACGCATCGGCCAGCGCCCCGACCCGGCGCCGCAGTTCGCCCCACGTCACGGTCTTGCCAAGGAACCGCAGCGCCGTCGCGCCCGGCTGCATCAAGGCATGCCGTTCGAGCTGATTCACCCAGTTCTGTCGCCGGGCCAGATACGGCTGCTCGGTTCCCTGCGCCAGATGGCTCGCTAATTGCGCGGTCAACCCCAACCCTTCCCTCACTCCCGCACCGCTTGCGCCAGGTTGATATTTGATAAAACATGGTGTTGTCTGGGTCACATTATGGCCTTACAGCCCTGCTGACAAGCCCCGACAAAAGTTTCAAATCAACCTCCGCGACGCTCCGAAAGCCCTGGCAGCCCCCGTGAACGCACCGATATCCACGCGACTGAGGCGCCGAGGGCCACTGCGCCGGGCGCAGTTGTCCGACGAGGTCGCGGGCCACCTGCGGGCGGCGATCATGTCCGGGGCCTTGCGGCCGGGGACGTTCATCCGCCTCGATGAGACCGCGGCCGAGCTCGGCGTCAGCGTCACGCCGGTGCGCGAAGCCCTGCTGAAGCTGCGCGGCGAGGGCATGGTGCAGCTCGAGCCGCACCGGGGTCACGTCGTGCTCCCGCTCACGCGCCAGGACGTCGAGGACATCTTCTGGCTGCAGGCCACCATCGCCAAGGAGCTGGCGGCCGCGGCCACCGACCACATCACCGACGCGGAGATCAACGAGCTGGAGCGCATCAACGAGGCGCTCGCCGCGGCCGTCGGCTCCAGCGATGCCGAGACCATCGCGGGCATCGAGTTCGCGTTCCATCGGGTCTTCAATCACGCGAGCGGGCGGATCAAGCTGGCCTGGTTCCTGCTCAACGCCGCGCGCTACATGCCGGTGCTGATGTATGCCGCCGATCAGCAGTGGGGTGCGGCCGCCGTCGACAATCACCGGCAGCTGATCGCGGCGCTGCGCCGGCGCGATGCCGCCGCGGTGATCGAACACACCGTGTGGCAATTCACGGACGCGGCCGCCCGGCTGAACGAGATGCGGGGCCGCACGGGGATCTTCGACTAGCGGCGATCGCGAGCGCGGCGGAGCCGGGCGAAGCGGGTCGCCGCCATAAAGCCGCGGCGATCGCGAGCGCGGCGGAGCCGGGCGAAGCGGGTCGCCGCCATAAAGCCGCGGCGATCGCGAGCGCCTAGCCCGCGGCCAGCTGCTCGGCGCGCCGCTTGAGGCTTTCGGCAAGGTGGTCCAGCACGTTGTGGAGGAGTTGCTTCACCATCGGCGCCGGGACCGGCATCGAGGTCTCGACGTCGAGGTCCACGGTCAGCAAGCTCGACGCTCCCATCGCCACCACGCTGAACAGCTGCTCCTGCTTGGTGAACAGGTCACCCTGCTGCAGCACGGTCTGGATCTGGTTTTCCCCGGGGTAGTACACGGCCTGGATGAACATGCTCTGCATGCCCTGGTAGTCGGTGTCGAGCCGCAGCTGGCTGGGGCGCCCGTCGTCGTATCGGGCGAGCACCCAGAGGCCCTTGATCTCCTCGTTCCAATGCGGGTAGGCCTCGAAGTCGGCGACGATCGCCATGATCAAGGCCGCGTCGGCGCTGACCTCGACGGTCTTGCTCATAACGGGCATTGGCGAAGCATAGCCGGGTGGGCGACGCGTTCCGGCAGTGCCGCCGGGCCCGCGGTTTCGTACGAAAGCCCCGGTCCCGCGGGCGATCTCAGGTTTATCGGTCCACGCGCGCCGACGACAGCAACGAGCGGACGGGGTCGGGAATCTCGACCGGCTTGCGACTGGACCGGTCGACGTAGACGTGCACCCAATGGCCCAGCGCGGTGACGGGCTGCGCCTGCTCTGCGTTTGCCGCCCGGAAGACGCCGAGGCGGTACGTGACGCTGCTGCGGCCCAGCCGGGTCACCGCCAGGCCCACCGCGAGGTCTTCGGGGAAGTGCAGTTCCGAGTAGTACCGGCAGCCCGACTCGGCGACGATGCCCAGCGCGGGGGTGGTGAGCGGGTCCAGCCCGGTGCCGGTGTTGATCCAGGCGTTGATGGCGGTGTCGAACAACTGGTAGTACACCGCGTTGTTGAGGTGGCCGAACATGTCGTTGTCGGCCCACCGGGTTCCGACCGGCCACAGCACGGGGAAGTCGTCACTGGTGAGCCCATCCGGTGCCGGCGGTACCACCGGAGCCGGCGAGGCCGGGGGTTCCGAAGCCATGGTTGTATTCCAACATGGTTCAGATTCGGGGGGCCGTGCTGGACCGGGTCGGTCTCGCTCGGCCGTACGCCGATTCCCGGCCGATCCGAGTTGTCGATCTCGACCTGGACCCGCCGGGCAGCGACGAGGTGATGATCCGCATCGAGGCGGCTGGGGTGTGCCACTCCGATCTGTCGGTGGTCGACGGCAACCGGGTGCGGCCGGTGCCGATGCTGCTCGGTCACGAGGCGGCCGGAATCGTCGAGCAGGTTGGTGACGGCGTGTCCGACCTCGCCATCGGTCAGCGGGTGGTGCTGGTGTTCCTGCCGCGGTGCGGTCACTGCGCGGCCTGCGCGACCCAGGGCCTGACCCCGTGCGAACCGGGCAGCGCGGCCAACGCCGCCGGGACCCTGCTGGACGGCGACATCCGGCTCCACCACGCCGGTCAACGGGTGTATCACCACCTCGGGGTTTCGGGATTCGCGACGCACGCGGTGGTCAACCGGGCCAGTGTGGTTCCGGTGCCGCCGGACGTGCCGCCCGACGTCGCCGCGCTGCTGGGGTGCGCCGTGCTGACGGGTGGGGGCGCCGTGCTCAACGTCGGCAATCCGCAGCCGGGCCAGACGGTCGCCGTTGTCGGCCTGGGCGGTGTCGGCATGGCGGCGGTGCTCACCGCGCTCACCTATGACGGCGTGCGCGTCGTCGCCGTCGACCAATTGCCCGACAAGCTGACCGCCGCCCGCGCCCTGGGCGCGCACGAGGCGTACACGCCGCAGCAGGCCGCCGACGCTCGGGTGAAGGCCGCCGTGGTCGTCGAGGCCGTCGGTCATCCCGCCGCACTCGAGACGGCCATCGCGCTCACCGCGCCGGGCGGCCGCACCATCACCGTCGGACTGCCGCCACCGGATGCGCGAATCACCTTGTCGCCGTTGGGTTTTGTGGCCGAGGGGCGCTCGCTGATCGGCAGTTACCTGGGTTCGGCGGTGCCCGGCCGCGACATTCCCCGGTTCGTCGCACTCTGGCAGGCGGGCCGGCTGCCGGTGGAATCGCTGGTGTCGTCGTCGATCCGGTTGGATGAGATCAACGAGGCGATGGACAAGCTCGCCGACGGTACCGCCGTCCGGCAGCTCATCAGGTTCGACTAGCCGCTATCTCGGGTGCAGGGGCGCGACGGGTTCCACCGCCGCGTCCGGCAGGCGGTGTTCTTCGATGTATTCCCAACGGATTTCGTAGCCCAGCCCGGGGGCCGACGGTATCTCGACGAACCCGTCCGGGGTGAGCGGATCGCAGGGCGAGTTCAGATACGGCGGCGCGGCGTCGTATCTGGCCCCGGGCCCGAGCAGGCCGCGCTCGTAGTACTCGCAGACGTCTTCGCTGGTGGCCCCTAGCACCTGCAGGTTGCCGAAGCCGCTCATATGCAGCTCGCACCGCATGCCGACCGCCTCGCACATCCCGGCCAGCTTCATCACGCCGGTAATGCCTCCGCGCAGCACGTCGATGCGGCTGATGTCAGAGGCATGGCGCAGGATCCAATCCGCCCGGGTGTAGACGCCGCCCTCGGCGATCTCGGGAGAGCAGATCGGGATGTCGAGTTCGTCGCCGAGTCGCCGGTAGGCCTCAACCCGGTACTCGGGCATCGGGTGCTCGTACCAGTAGAAGCCCAGTTGCTGCAGCTCGCGGCCGACCCGCAGCGCGTCCTCGTGGGTGTGGTAGGTGCCCCAGGGGTCGAACATCAGCACCATCTCGTCGCCCACCGCCGCCCGAACCTCGCGGCACACCCGGATGTCCCAGTCCACGTGGGACGGCCGTGGCAGGGCGAACTGGCCGGTCGCGGGATTCCAGTAGTGGTAGGGGTGAATCTTGTAGGCGCCGTAGCCCTGACGCTTGCACTCGACGGCGTGGGCGGCGTAGTCGTCGGGCGATCCGAGGTTGTTGAAACTGCTGGCATAGGCCTTCACCCGGTCCCGCGCCCCGCCGAGCAGTTTGTGCACCGGCAACCCGGTGACCCGGCCGGCCAGATCCCACAGGACCAGATCGACTACGCTGCAGACGTTTTCGGGGAGCTTCGCCGCCCAAAGTTGTCGCCAGATCTCCGCCCTGTCAAACGGGTCCTGGCCGGCGAGCAGTGGGCTCAGGAATTGGGTGATCAGCGCCTGATCCCCGGGGAGCAGGCCGTCCTGGTCGCCATGGAAGTGACCGCCGAAGTAGTAGCCCTCGATCCCCTCGTCGGTGAGCACCTTGGTCACGGTCTGCACCACGCGATAGTCGGTCATCAGCTGGCCGAACGAGATTCGATCGACAAACGTCTCGAACGGCACCACCTCGAGGCCGGTGATCTTCATGGCAGGACATTCTGCCGATGGCCCGGGTGCTCAGAGTAGAGCCGAAGGTCCCGCGCCCGTCGCGTCCAGGACATTCGATCATCGGATCTGCACGCATTGGCCACCGTCGACGACCAGCTCGGAACCTGTGATGAACGATGCCTCCTCGGAGACCAGGAACGCGACGGCGTCGGCGATCTCGCGCGGTTGGCCGATCCGCCCGAAGGCCGACGACGCGGCGAGCCGCAGTTGCGTGGAGTCATCGAGCATCGGGGTGGCGATCGGTCCGGGGAACACGGCGTTGACCCGGATGCCGAAGGGCGCCAGTTCGGCGGCGGCGTTCTGGGTCAGGCCGCGAAGCGCCCACTTCGCCGAACTGTATGCGGCGTGGTGCGGGAAGGGGCGGATGGCTCCGGTGCTGCAGATGTTGACGACGGCGGCGTGCTGCGCCGCGCGCAGATGCTCCAGCGTCGCACGGATGCCTAGGAAAGCGCCGAAACAATTGACCCGCCAGGAGTTCTCGAACCCACCGGCGGTCTCGTCGGCCAGTGAGGCGCGGTGCAGCACGCCGGCGTTGTTGACCAGCGTGGTCAGCGCCCCGAATCGGCTGATCACGGTGTGCATGGCCGACTCCCACAGCGGTTCGGAGGTGACGTCGAGCTCGATCGCGATCACCCCCTCGTCGCCCAATTCGTCGACCAAGGCGGTCAGCTCGTGCGCGCGCCGATCACAGGCGGCCACCGAATAGCCTTCCGCGCGCAGCCGTTTGGCGATGGCCCAACCCTGACCGCCGGCGGCGCCGGTCACCAGTGCGACGTGTTGATTCATGATGACGTGACCTCGGGGGTGTCGGACAGGCCGCGGCTGGTGACGAACTGGCACCGCCGTCGCCGGAAACGCCACCGCCCGTCGCTGCGGACCAGTTCGTCGTCGTACAGGGCGGGCCGCAGGTGCAGATCACCCGCCCGGACGAACAGCACCTGCGACCGGGCCGTCGCGGTGTCGGCGTCGATGTGGATCCGGAAGACCCCGGTCAGGTGCAGCCCCCGCGGGGCATCCCGGAACATCCGTCCGATGCCGTCGTGACCGGCGAAGGTCCGCCCGTAGACCAGGAATTCGGCGTCCGGGGTGAACAGCGCCAGGCACCCGTCGACGTCACCCGCGTCGAGCGTGAGGGCGTAACCGGCAATCAACTCGCGGATCGCGGTCTGATCGTCGCTCATGGTTCGGTCGCCTCGCGCAGGTGTTCCGCGGCTCCCCGGCGCAGCGCGTGCGATTCGGCCGTCAGGGTGATCATCGAAAGCCCCAGCTTCGCCATGGCGCGGCCCGTCGTGCCGTCCCCGGCGTGAATGCCGGTCACCAACCCGGCGCCGGTCGCCGCTCGGTGGACTCGCACGATGGCATCCAGGACGGCCGGATCCTTCGTCGCGCCAACCACACCCGCGCCCAGCGAGAGCGCCAGATCGGCGGGGCCGACGTACAGCCCGGCGAGCCCGTCGACGGCGCAGATGTCGTCCAGTCCGGCCAGCGCCGCGGCCGTCTCGATCATCGCGAACACGCTCACCCGGGACTCCAGCGCGGCGGTGTCGCGGCCCAGGTCGGCGCGCAGCGGGCCGAAGCTGCGAATGCCCGCGGGCTGGTAGCGGGTGGCGGCCACCGCCGCGGCGGCCTGGTCCGCCGATTCGATCATGGCGATGACGACCGCGTCGGCGCCGGCGTCCAGCACGCGCCCGATCGGGGCCGCGTCCGCGTTGGGCAGCCGCACCAGGGTGCCGATCGGCAGGTGTTCGGTCCGCCGCAGCATCCCGGCGATGTCGGCGTCGTCGAGGTAGCCGTGCTGGGCGTCGAAACCCACGTAGTCGTAACCGGCGCCGGCGAATTCCTCCGGGCCGAGCAGCGTCGGCCCGGTGATCCAGCCGCCCCACATCGGGCCGCCGCGGTTGAGTGCCCGCTGCAACGCGCTCCGCGAACTGTCGGTCACGCTCACTGTCCGATCGCGATCTTGATGCGCTCGGGGATCGGGCGGCAGGCCAGCTCGAAGGCGCCCTGGACGTCGTCGATGCCGAACGTGTGCGTCAGGTAGGTGGCGAGCAGCTCGGGATGTTCGGCGGCGAACTTGCCCGCGAGTTCCAGCATCCGCCGCCGATCCAGTGTCACACCGGATTTCAGCGTCAGGCCGTTGCGCAGCATGGCGCGCATGTTGATGGGATAGGCGTCGTCGTCGGCGACGCCGAAGTAGAAGATGGTGCCGCCGGGCGCGGTCGCGTCGACGGCGTGGCCCAGCGTGGCGACCTGGTGGCCGACGGCCTCGATGACGATGTCGGCGCGGTCACCGGCCGCGAGCCGGCTCACCCAGCGGTCGCTGGGGGCGCGCACCGGGTCGTCGACACCGAATGCGGTTGCCAGACTTGACCGGTCGACGGGGTCGACTCCGGTGACGCGCAGCGCTCCGGCCGCCTTGGCGACGTAGGAGAACAGCAGGCCGATGGAGCCCTGGCCGATGATCGCCACATGCTTGCCGGCGAGATCCGGCAGCTGCTCGCAGGCGTAGAGGACGCACGCCAGCGGTTGCAGGCCGACGGCCTGCACCGGGGTCAGCGCCGGGTCGTACGGCGCCAGGCCGTCACCGTTGCTGACCACGCGTTCCATCATGCCGTCGAACCCGGACGCCCAGCCGACCACGAGGTCGCCGGCACGGTGTTCGGGATGCCGGCTGGCGATCACCTCGCCGGCGACTTCGTGGATGGGGAAGCCGTCCTTCTCGGCCGCACTGGCCCCGTCGTCACCCGGAAGGCGGCCGCGGGCGCCGCGAAAGGCCGGCAGATCGCTGCCGCAGACACCGGCGGCCAGGAACCGCAACAACACCTGCCCCTCGGCGAGGCACTCGGGCGTCTTCTCTGGGATCGTTGTCCGCTCGAACAAGTAGGGGGCGACGATCCGGTAAGACCACACGTCAGACCTCCACCGGGATGTTGTTCCAACCCCATTGAAAGCTGGAGGGCAGCCGCTTGGCGGCCTCGGCTTGGATCGCGTAGTCGGGCACCCGTTGCAGCCATTCCTGCAGCAACACATCGACTTCCAGTCGGGCCAGGTGGTAGCCGATGCAGAAGTGTTGGCCGCGGCCGAAGGCCAGCGACCGGCGGATGGGCCTGTCCCAGACGAATTCGTCGGGTTCGGGGTATTCGCGCTCGTCGCGGTTGGCCGAGGCGAGCAGGGTGATGACCCGCTGTCCGGGCCGGATGGTCTCGCCGTGCAGGGTGAAGGGCTTGCGCGCGGTTCGGGCGAACCACTGCGCCGGGGCACAGAACCGGATCATCTCCTCCCGCGCGATCGGCACGTTGTTGCCGGGGTCGGCGCGCACCGCGGCGAGCTGGTCGGGTCGCTGGTTGAGCTCCCATAGACCGTGGGCGACGATCTTGGGCACCGTCTCGGTGCCTCCGATGAAGATGCAGAGCATTTGGGTCGCGACTTCGACGTCGTCGAGCGGGCTGCCGTCGGGCAGGCGGTAGCCGAGCAGGCCGTCGACGACGGCGAGCGGGCCCCCGGACCGGTCTGCGCGGCGACGCTGAACCACCGGCAGCAGGTATTGGAAATAGTTGGGCCGCGCTTCGGCGGTGTCCACCCCGACGCCGGGCTCGGCCAGGCTGCCGGCGTTGACGGCGGCGAGCACCTCGGGCGCGAGATCGGTTGAAATTCCCAGCAATTCGCATACGACGGATGCCACGACGATGCCGCCGTAGTCCTGGGTCAGGTCGAACGAACCGCGGGGCAGCAGCTGGTCGAGGCGCTCGTTGGCCAGCTCGCGGATTCTGGCCTCCCAGCCGGTGACGGCCCTGGGGCGCAGCGGCTGGGAGTGCGCGCGCCGGATCTCCGCGTACAGATCCGTGTCGAACACCGCGTGGAATGGCAGCGGGTGCAGCGGCGGGTCGTCCACCGGCCCGGTGTTGTGCTTGGCCAGAACCGACGCCGCCGGCAGCGTCCCTTCCGACGCGACGAACGTCCCGTCGTTGACTTCCAGCACCTGCCAGATGTCCTCGAAGCGGGACAGCGCGAACGTGTCCCACTGCGGCATGTAGTACACCGGATGATGGTCGCGCAGGATTCGGTAGTACGGCAGCGGATTCGCCATCACGTGCGCGTCGAAGGGGTCGTAGGCGAAGTGCACGGCCTCTTGCTGCCGCATCACTGCAGCGGCGAGGGCGGTAGGGCCTGCAGGATCGAGTCCTCCCAGCCGTCGCGCAGCGCGGGCGCCACGCTCATCCAGGTGACGATCTCGGCGGGTGGGCTCTCCTTCCACGAGGGGTAGTGGTTGGCGAAGCATTCCCAGCCGCCGTCCAGCGCCCAGTAGTGGATGACCTCGTTGTAGCGGAAGGTCGTGGTAAACGAGCCCAGCCAGCGCTTGCCGGTGCGTTCCGACCATGGGACGTAAAGGCGCTCGAGTTCGCGGATGTAGTCGTCTTGACGCCCCGGCTTGGTTTGCATGATCTCCTGGATCACCAGCGGCGCAGCGAAATTGGCTTCCCGCAGCTGGGCCAGAGTCCTGTTGCTGGGGCCGGGGTACATGATTCGGCCCTCCCCCGCGGCGCCGATGTCGGCCAGAAAGGCGGACCATTTGCCGGCCGCGGCCTCGTGACTGCCGCCGCGGGCCTGGGCGGCCCCGATCCGCGCATAGTCGGCGAACCCGTCGATCTCCCAGATGACCGTCACCTGCGGCCAGTGGCCGTTGTAGGGGGTGGTCTCCCAGATCGCGAACAGCCGGGCGCCGATCTCTTCCATCATCGGCCGGTAGGTGTCGGAGAACACCTCGGTGAAGCGGTCGCTTCGCCCGGAGCCGAGCGAAATGGTCTCGTGCAGATAGAGCAGCGCGTGGCGGTAGTACTTCTTCATCGGTCGAGCCGGACCAACCCCGAGTCGCCGCGCCCACAGGTCACCAAATCGCAGAGCAATGTCTCCGTGTAATACACTGCGGGACAATCACTCCCGGCCGCCGCCAGCGCGTGGCCCTTGAACCTTCGTGCGGCCGCACTGAGCGCGTACTGCGCCCTGGCCACCCCGCGGTCCACGCGCAGGGGCCACCCGGAGGGCGCCTGACCCCACAACGTGACTTCGGTCAACCGGTCGTCGAGCGATGTGAGCACCTTGTCGCGCACGCGCGCATCCGCGGTGAACGCCTCGGCGCTCACCGCCAGGCTGTCGCTCGTCGAGCCGGCGCCCATCGCGGCGAGCCACTCCTCGAGATTCCGCGCCTGCACGCCGAGGATCCGCAGGGAGCGGGCGTCGCCGTCGTTTGGCAGCAGCACCGTCACCTGCCAGCCGGCCATCGCCCGGTCGTAGAGCCAACCTCCGGCCGACTCGACGACGTCCAGGGCACTCACCGCAATGACGTCGAGCCGATAGCGCAGACATTCGCGGTCGGCACGGCTCGCCCGGGCGGCGTGCACCCGGCTGCCTTCCCTGATGTCGAACGTTGACGTGACCATTCAATCCGTTCCTCACCGCCGCACCGAATCCGTGCATTGGCGTTTACCGCAACGCTTGTCCTGGGCTGGGGCCGCCTGAGGCGACTCACCGGACAGCGTGACACTTCAGAGTAAATTTGTAAAGGCGCGACCGGTGGTCACGAGCCGCGGCGCGCCTTGAGTTCGGCGAGCACTTCCTCGGTGTGCTGCCCGAGTTCCGGTGCCGCAGAACGCGGTGCCCAGGGTGTGCCGTGGAAATCGGCCGGTGTGGCCACCATCGGAACGCTGGATTGGCCGTCGGGCACGTCGACGATGCCGCCCGCGGCGTGAAATTGCTCGTCGGCGACGACGTCTTCGAGGCTGTTCACCGGTGACCAGAAGAAATCGGGTTCGGCCGCGAAGGCCTGCGCCCACTCGTCGAGGGTGCGGGTGGCAAAGATGGCATCCAGCTCGCCGATCAGCTCCGCCGAGTTGACGAAGCGGGCGTATGCGTCGCCGAACCGCGGATCGGTCAGCCACTCCGGGTGGCCGACGGCACGACACAGCGGGGGCCAGTGCCGATCGCCTTCGAGTCCGACGATCCAGAATCGCCGCCCATCGGCGGTGGCGTAGTTGTTCATGCAGGGATTGCCCATCGATTCGCGTTGCCCGATTGCGATCGGTTGGCCCGTGAGCAGGTAGGTGTTGAGATCGAAGCTCACGGTGTAGGCGCCCTGCCGATACAACGATGTGCTCACCAGTTGACCGATCCCGGTGCGGGCACGGGCAACCAGCGCCGCGCAGATGGCCGCCGCCAGCGTCATGCCGGCCGAATGATCGCCCATGCCACCGCGCTGGAACGGTGGCGTATCGCCGGGCCGGGTGAGCAGATGCGCCACCCCGGCGCGCGACCAGAAGGCGGCCACGTCGTAGGCGGCCCGGTCCGCGTCGGGTCCGGTCTCGCCGTATCCGGTGATCAGCCCGTACACCAGGCTCGGGTTGCGGGCGGACACCGATTCGAAGTCGAGCCCCAGGCGTTGCAGCGCGCCGGGCCGCACATTGGTCACGAAAACGTCGGCACCGGCGAGCAATTCGAACGCGGTGTCGAGGTCTGCCTCCTCCGCGAGGTCCAACACGACGCTGCGCTTGGAGCGGTTGTCCATCTCGAAGGGTGGGTTGATTCCCAGGTCGCAGCCCAGCATCCTGCCGAACATGCGTCCAGGGTCACCGCTCGGCGGTTCGATCTTTATGACGTCGGCGCCCCAGTCGGCCAGGATGCCGCCGGCGGCCGGTCCGGCCACCCAGACTCCGAGCTCGACGACCTTGACACCCTCCATCGGTCCCGCCATGGCTAAGTTCCTACCGGTTGGCCGCCCGAAGCGCACGCATCCCGGGATTTCGCGCCCGTTATCGGCGGAGCCCTGATCTGCCGACCGATGATTCTGCGCGCCGCGGTGTATCGGAAGAACATGCGGGCATCGTGCGACGGCTCGCGGCGGTGTGCCCACCAGATGTGCGGCCTGCCGGCAACCTCAACAAGAAAGGAGACGGTCGTGACCATACTCTCGGGAAAAGCGATTCTGATTACCGGTGGCAATCGCGGAATCGGGCACGCGCTGACCGTGGAAGCGTTGAAGCGAGGCGCGGGACGGGTGTACGTGGGTACCCGAAAGGCCTTGGCGGACACCGGCGATTCGCGCGTGACGCCGTTGACCCTGGACATAACCGACAAGGCTGATCTCGAGGCGGCGGCCGGGCAGGTCGACTCTCTCGATATCGTCATCAACAATGCCGGGCTTGCTCTTTACGATGACTTAAGTGACCCCTCCGCGCTCCAGCAACATCTTGCGGTCAACCTTTTCGGCACCTACGCCGTCATCCAGACCTTCCTGCCCTTATTGGTCCGTTCCGGAGGATCGATTGTCAACAATCTGTCGGTGAACGCGTTGGCCCCCTTGCCACTCATCCCGGCCTACTCCGTCTCCAAGGCTGCCGCGTTCTCCATGACGCAGTCGCTTCGTGCCATGTTGGCCGGGCAGGGGGTGCGGGTGCATGCCGTGCTGACCGGGCCGGTGGACACCGAGATGACCCGCGGCCTCGACATACCGAAAGCCTCGCCGCAATCGGTGGCGCACGCCATCTTCGACGGGGTGGAGAACGACGATGACGAAATCTTCCCCGATCCGCTGTCAAGGTCGCTGGCCGAGCGCTGGGACAGCGGCGCCATCAAGGTGCTCGAGCGCCAGTACGCGGCGCTGCTCGATGCGGACCACTGAGCCAGTCACGGCGTGAACCGGCTCGGCGGACAAAGGTCTAGCCTCACACCATGAGCCTGGTAGCCGGACGTGGTCCGCTCAGCAGTGATCCGGCCGGGCGATTCGCGCCCCCGCTGCCCGCCGAGGTCGTCTTGATCGAGCCTCATCCGCGCCGCGTGCAAGCTATCCAGGATGGGCGGCTTGTGATCGACACCGAAGGGGCGCTGCTGGTGCACCGGCGGGGGCAGCCGCTGAGCTATGTCTTCCGCTCCGACGAGGTGGGTGACCTGCCCACCGAACCCGAGCCGGAGGCGCCGGGCTTCGTGCACGTGCCCTGGGATGCGGTCGACACCTGGATGGAAGAGGGCCGCGAACTCGTCCACTACCCGCCCAATCCCTACCACCGCGTCGACTGCCGCCCCACCAAGCGTCGCTTGCGGGTCTCGGTCGCCGGCACGGTGCTGGTGGACACCGACGACACGGTGATCGTGTTCGAAACATCCTTGGCTCCAAGGCTTTACGTCGATCCGGTGCGTGTGCGCACCGACCTGTTGCGCCGCTCGGACACGTTGAGCTACTGCAACTACAAGGGCTTCGCCACCTACTGGTCCGCCGATGTGGACGGCCGGTTGGCCGACGACATCGCATGGAGCTACGCCGACCCGCCGCCGGAAAGCCTGCCCATCAAGGGATTTCTGAGCTTCGACCTCGCCCGCGTGGATGTCGTGGCCGAGCTGCCGCGCACGGGCGGCTAACTCGCCAGCCCGACGATCGCCAGCATGAACAGCACCCCGCCGATGGTGCACGCCAAGGTCACCGGAGTCCGATGTCCGGCGTGCGCCCTCGGCAGGATGTCGGCGCTGGCCAAGTACATCAGGAAACCGGCGAAGAATCCGAGATACAGCTCGAGCAGGCGATGGGGGATCGTCACCGCCAGTGTGAGCGCCGCGCCCGCCACCGGTGCGATCGCGTCCGCGGCCAGCAGTGCCAATGCCCTTCGACGGTTGTTTCCATAGAGCGATGTGACGGTGTAGGTGTTGAAACCGTCCGCGAAATCGTGGCCTATCACCGCGACCGCCACCACCGCGCCCGCCGCAGTTCCCGCCTGAAAGGCGGCACCGATGGCGAATCCGTCCATGACGCTGTGGCCGATCAGCCCCGACGCGGCAAGGATCCCGACGCCGGGCGCGTCCGGATCACCGGCATCCTCCGATCCGTGACCGCGGTGGATGCCGACGGTGTGTTCGATGACGTGCAGGACCAGAAAGCCGAGAACGAAGGCCACCAGCGGAGCAGGTATGCCGAACAGACTCCATGGCGTCTGGCTCATCGCTTCCGGCAGCAGGTCGAAGCCCACCGCGCCGAGCATCAGCCCGGCCGCCAACCCGAGCACCAGATAGCGGTAGGAACCGATACGCAGCGCGGCAAAACCGCCCAGCAATGTGGTCACGAACGAGCCGAGGGCCACGAGAACAACCACTGCGGGGGCCTACCTCTCTGCGAGGAGATGCTCGGTGAAAAGGTAGCGCCCTCGGGGAGGGTTGGCCCACCCGAACGCCTGAAGCTAGCCGCCGTAGCTAGGCCGCCCTAGCTTGAGCTCGTGCTGGGCAATCATGTTGCGGAACACTTCCAGCGTGCCGCCGTAGATCCCCAGCGGCAGGGCTAGCCGGTAAAGGTGTTCCGCCGCACCGTCGGTGGCGGAGCCGGGAGTTTCGGTAGGCAATGCCGATGCGGTCCCCATGATGTCCATCAGGTCCGGGGTGACGTCGCGCATTGTCTGCGCGATCGCTACCCGCCCGAACATCCCGGGCGTGGACAGTGCCGCCTCCATCCGGGCCACGTCACGCCCGAGCCGGTATTTGACCGAGTCGTCGTCCAGCGGCGTCCGCCCGTCGGGACCCGGTCGACCGACGACGGCCGCGACCGCGTCGATGACTTCGGCCATCAGGTCGCCGTGCGCCGACATCGCCGCAATGTATTGCAGGCCATGATCTTCCCGATCCACCAGGCCGTGCTCTGAGTCCAGCGCCGCGCGCATCACCGTCCAGCCATCGTTCACTTCACCGATGCGGTGGAGGTCGTCGACGCGGACGTCGCTGTAGTAGACGATGTTGGTGCGGTCACCGTCCAGGGTCCGGATCCCCTGGATCTCGACGCCCGGCGAGTCGAGGGGCACCAGGAACATGGTCAGGTTGCGGTGTTTCCGGCCCTGGGGGTCGGTGTTGGTGAGCAGAAAGACATACCTGGCGTTCTGCGCATTCGACGTGAACATCTTGGAGCCGTTGATGATCCAGCTAGATCCATCCGCTTCCCGCACCGCGCGCGTCTTGCAGGTGGCGACGTCGGAGCCACCCTCGGGCTCGGTGTAGCCCAGGCAGAGCCGAATCTCGCCGGACAGCACGCCGGGCACCACCTGGTCGGCGAGCTCCGGTGCCCCGAATTGCCGCACCAACCGGGCGACGACGGACGTCGTACCCCAGTGATACCAAGGCGTATGGGCCCGGGCGATCTCGAGTTGGAAGATGCGCCGGCGGACCGCGCTGAATCCGCCCTCGGACTCCAGCTTCCAATCCGATGCGAGGTAGCCAGCTTCGCCCAACGCCAGATGCACTTGCTCGTCGAAGTTTTCGCCGAACTCCAGCTGTCGGTGGAGCACTTCGTCCGTGACATGCTTCGCGATGAAGGCGCGGGTCTCGTCGCGGAAGGCCCGGTCTTCGGGCGAGAGTTCGACGCGGCAGAAGTCCATCAGGCCGCGTCGATCACGAGGGTGCGGAACCGATCGAGGGTCTCGAGTGCGTGCGCCATGCCGTCTCCGGGGAGATGGACGCTCACCCACGTCACGCCCAGTTTCGCCAGCTTCTCCAGGCCGTCGAGGTAGGCATCGGCGTTGAATTCGTCGTCGGCGGGGCTGCCGCCCTCGAAGTTGGTGAAGGTGATGTCGATCGCCGACCAGTCCCTGCCCGCGGCATCGCACCGCCGGCGCAGGTCGTCAATGCCGTCGGTGAGGCGCGCCAGCGAGTCGATGACCGCCGTGCCGGCGGTCTGGGCCAGTTGGGGCGGCGCGGGGAATGGGCACCAGCCGTCACCGTATTGCGCCACCCGTTGGCGCGCTGACGACGTGTTGCCGCCGATCCAGATAGGCGGATGCGGGTCACTCAGCGGCCGGGGGTGCGCGGTGATCCCGCGTGCACTGAAATGCCTTCCCTCGAAAACGATGTCGTCACCGGTCCAGACCGCCCGGATTACCTGCAGCGCTTCCTCGAAGAGCTCGGCCCGCTCGTCGTAGCTGACCCCCAGCGCGGCAAATTCCCGCTTGAGGTAACCCACGCCCACCGCGAGCGTGAACCGGCCGCCGGAGAGCAGGTCCAGCGTGGCACCAGACTTGGCCACCACGAACGGGTTTCGATACGGCAGCACCACGATGTTGGGAATCAGCCGCAGTGTGGTCGTCGTGGCCGCCGCGAAACCCAGTGCGACAAAGGGATCCAACGCGTCGTGCCCACCGGCCTCCAGCCATCGCTGCGACGGCGCCGGGTGATCCGTGAAGCCGAACCCGTGAATTCCGGCCGCTTCGGTGGCTGCGGCCACCTTCCCGATGCCATCTCCGCTCACCAACTCCGGGTTGTACGGGTGGCTGTGCATCGGGTGGGTGATGGTGAAATGCATGACAGCGACCGGCCGCTAGAACCGTGCGCGGGAGTCGATGGCCGTGTCGGTGGTGCGCAGCGGGCGGATCAGCGCCTCCTGGGCGAAGGAGCACAGCAGCTCCCCCTCCTCGGAATGCACGGTGCCGCGCACGTACGACATGCCCGCCCCGACCTGGGTGCTTTCGTGGGTGTACAGCAGCCACCCGTTCCAGCGCACCGGCTCGTGGAACGCGACGGAGATGCTCATCGGTGCCGTGGACACCGTCAGGTGCGCCTGGGCGGTGCCGATGCCGGGGTGCGCCCGCATCGTGGTGGAAATCCCGAGATGTCCGGTGAAGTAAGCGATGAGCGCCTTGGCCAGGTCGTCCCGTTCCGGGATGGGGTCGTAGTGCAGCCAGGCGTAGAGCTCCGGCGGCCCGACCTCGTCCGGGCTGTTGACGTCGACGACGTCGACCAGGCGCAGTTCCCGGCCGACCATCGGCATCGGCGAGGGGTTGGCATCGGCGGGTGCGGCCACGTCGGGGCGCGGCAGGTGGTGTCGGACGACGTCACCGGTGGGGACGTCGGCCAGCACCGTGATGCTCAGGCAGCGCCGCCCGTTTTGGTGCACCGCGACCACCGCGGTGGCGGTGGACCGGCCCTCGGCGACGACGTCGAGGACAAGCTCGATCGGCGGTCCAACGGTTACGGCGCGGGAGAACACCGCGTGTGCCGAGCGCACCGACTTGTCCGGAAATCGCTTGGCCACCGCGACGATCGCCTGGGCGAGCACCTGGGTGCCTTCCACCACTTGCCGTTCGTCGCCGGCGGCTCCAATATCACCGCCGGTGTCACCGGTGAACCGGTCCTGCCCGTCTGCCTGCACGTCGAACAGGTCCAGCAGGCCCTGCACCGTCCACTCGGTCTGCTCAGATTCGGTAGTCAAATCCGCTTCCTATCTCGTTGGCAGCTCATCGCACAGCGTGACACTTTGGCTAAGATTTGTAAAGCTTGGCTAACGGCTTTCACCCAGTCGGCAGAGGCCGTCTACGACTTCGTCACCAATCCGGAGAATTGCAGGCCGTCGCGCGGGAACCCGCCCGGCAGCGAGATTGACACCGGTACCCGCGGTGCATGACACTTTGGCGGTGTTTTGTAAAGCGGAAGATGCCGTCAAAGGCGGTAGCGGATGATTCCCGAGCCGCTGGCCAACGGCTTCTGCTTCGGCGAAGGACCGCGCTGGTTCGAGGGACTGCTGTGGTTCTCCGACATGCTGGGCGAGGCGGTCCACACCTCGACCATGGGCGGCTCGCTGACCACGTTGCCGCTGCCCGGGCACTGCCCGTCGGGCCTGGGTTTTCGCCCCGACGGATCGCTCCTGATCGTCTCGGTCGAAGACCGCAAGGTGTTGCGCTACGACGGTGAAAACGTCGACACCATCGCCGATCTCGCCGAACTGACACCGGTCAACCTCGGCGACATGGTCATCGACGACGCGGGCCGCGCGTACATCGGATGCCAAGCCTTTAACGGCGGCGCCATCATCCGGCTCGATCCGGACGACAGCGCCGTCGTCGTCGCCGAAGACCTCGACTTTCCAAACGGAATGGTGATCACGCCGGACGGGCAGAGACTGATCGTCGCCGAGTCGGTCGGCCGGCGGTTGACCGCGTTCACGATCGGCGCGGACGGCGGGCTGGCCGACCGCCGCGTTTTCGCCGAGGGCCTGGACGGGCCGCCCGACGGCATCGCGCTCGACGCCGACGGCGCGGTGTGGGCGTCGATGACGCTGGCCCACCAATTCGAGCGGATCGTCGAGGGCGGCGCCGTGACCGACCGCATCGACATGGGTGAGCGCGTCGCCATCGCCTGCGCGCTCGGCGGCCCCGAACGCCGGACGTTGTTTTTGCTGTCCAGCACGGAGGCGTATCCGCAGCGCCTGGTCGGCACCCGGCTGTCCCGGCTGGACGCCGTCACGGTGACCACGCCCGGCGCCGGCCTGCCCTGACGAGAGGTGACGATGACCGACTCCTACTACGAGCTCATCGACGGCGCGGATACGTTGGGCGAAAAGTTCCGGGCCACCGACCTGGCGCGCGGAACCTGGTCGTCCGCGATACAGCACGGCGGGCCGGTGTCGGCATTGCTGGTGCGGGGGCTGGAGCGGTGCGAACAACGCGAAGACACCCGACTGTCCCGCGTCGTCATCGACTTGCTGGGCGGGGTGCCGGCCGAGGGCGACCTGTGGGTCAGCTCGCGGGTTCAGCGCGGCGGAAAGCAGATCGAACTCGTCAGCGCCGAGATGCTCGCCCCCGGTCCCGACGGCGAACCCCGCCCGGTGGCGCGCGCCAGCGGATGGCGGTTGCAAACCCTGGACACCCGGGCGGTGGCCCACGCCGCCGCGCCGATGCCCGGGCCGCGCAGCGAGGCCCGCAACCGCAACCTCAAGGCACGGGACTGGGACCGCAACTACGTGCACAGCCTCGACTGGCTGTGGCTGACGGAGCCGCTCAGCGAGGGGCCGGGCGAATCGTGGATCCACCCGACGGTGGACCTGGTCACCGGCGAGACGATGACGCCGCTGGAGCGCCTGTTCGCGGTGGCCGACTGCGCCAACGGCATCGGCAGCAAGCTGGACATCTCCCGGTGGACATTCCTCAACACCGACCTGGCCGTGCACGTGTTCCGGGTCCCCGACGGTGAGTGGATCGGCATTCGCGCCGAGACCAGCTACGGCCCGGACGGCATCGGGACCACGATCGGCACGCTGTTCGACGAGCGCGGCGCGGTCGGTGCGATCCAGCAGTCGGTGCTGGTGCGCCCGCGCCCGGGCAAGTCCGACCGGGAAGCGAAATGACCGTGGACAACTTCGTAGAGTTGCAGACATGAGCAGTCCGGCCCAGACCGCAGAGCCTGACACCTCGACGCGTCAGCGCATCCTCGACGCCACCGCCGAGGTGCTTGGCCGCAACGGCAAAACCAAGCTCAGCCTGTCCGACGTCGCCGCCCAGGCCGGGGTGTCCCGCCCGACGCTCTACCGCTGGTTCGCGTCCAAAGAGGAACTGCTGTCGGCCTTTTCGAGCTACGAGCGCCAGATCTTCGAGAGCGGCCTGGTCCGGGCAACGGCCGGCCTGAAGGGGGTCGACAAACTCGACGCCGTGCTGCGGTTCATCGTCGAGTACCAGCACTCGTATTCAGGCGTGCGCATGGTCGATGTCGAGCCCGAGCACACCATCGCCCAATTCTCCGGGGTCATCCCGCAGATGCGCGAGGGCCTGCAGCGCCACCTGCCCGGTCCCAACGCCGCGGTGAAGGCGGCGACCGTCATCCGGATCGCGATCTCGCACTACATCGTCCCCAGCGACGATGCCGACCAGTTCCTGGCGCAGTTGCGGCACGCGGTCGGCATCAAGGGGAGCTAGTCGAGCTGCACCTCGACCTTGACGCGGCCCTTCTCATCGCGGCTGGCGATCGCGTGTCCGGTGCGGTCGGCGCCGTCGAAGTTGAGCAGTGTGATCGAACCGCCCTCGCCGAGAAAGTTTCGCCACCATGCCTTGCTATCGGGCGACATGACGTTGATGACGATGCCGTCACCGGAGCGGCGGTACCCGACCGGGGTCTGGATCGTCTTACCCGAACGCCTGCCGACGTAGCGAATCTTGATCAGCCCGCGTCGTACCAGTGGCCCGACGACGGGCGCATCGATCATGCCACTGAACAAATTGTTGACGATTCCGACGATGGGCGTGTCGAAGATCCCGGATGCCATGAAGCCCAGCGTATGCCAGACGGCGCAAGAACGATCAGTCGAACAGCACCGCGGCGTTGAGGTAGCCGGTCGGGTCCAGGGCTGCCTTGATGGTCCGCATCGCCGCGATGTCCGCGGGCTCCCGCGACATGCCTAGGTAGTGCCGCTTGCGGGTGCCCACGCCGTGTTCGGAGCTGACGTTGCCGCCGGACCGCGCGATGAGTTCCATCATCGGCTCGTACAGCGCCCGCTCCCGGTCGACGGGGCAGCGCAGCACGTTGAGATGCAGGTTGCCCTCCCCGATGTGGCCGAACAGCACGGGCAGCGCCTCGGGAGCCTGCGCGGCGATCAAATCGACTGCCTCCCTGGCGAATCCGTCGATGGAGGACAGCGGCAGGGAGACGTCGAACTTCAGCGGCGGCCCGTACACGCCAAGGATGTCGGCGAGCGACTCGCGTAACTGCCACAACCGTTGCTGCGCAGCAACATCCACGCCGACGGCGGGTTCCCCGCACAACCGCGCACCGTCGAGCAGCTCGGCGAGCCGGTCGGTCTGGTCGTGGTCTGCGGCCAGCTCCACCAGCAACAGCCAGTCACCCTCGACCGGAGAGCCGACGCCGAGGTGCTCGCCGGTCAGCGCGGCGGCGCGGCCGTCGATCAATTCCAGTGCCGCGATGCCGTCCACGTCCCGAAACATCCGGCCGGCGTCCACCAGAGCATCCAGCTCGTCGAACCCGCAGACCGCCGTCACCCGCCGCGAGGGGGTGGGGTGCAGCCGCAGGTCGAGCGCGGTGATGACGCCGAGGGTGCCCTCCGCGCCGACGAACAGCGAAGACAGGTCGTAGCCGGTGTTGTCCCGGCGCACCCGGCTGTGCCGGTGCAGCAGCGACCCGTCGGGCAGCGCCACCTGTAAGCCGACCACCTGTTCGCCCATGTTGCCGTAGCGGACCGTGCGCAGGCCGCCGGCGTTCGTCGACGCCATCCCCCCGACCGTCGCGGTGTCGCGGGCGGCCAGGTCCACGCCGAACAGCAGGCCCGCGGCGCCCGCGGCGCGTTGCACCGCGGTCAGCGTCGCGCCGGCGCCGACCCGGACGCGGCGCTCGACGGTATCGACGTCATCGAGGGCGTGCAGCCGCTCGGTGGACAGCAACACGTCGTCGTGCTCGGGAACGGTGCCGGCTACCAGCGAGGTGCGGCCGCCCTGCACCGTCACGTGCGCCCCGGCGTCCCGGCACACCCGCAAAACCTCGGCGACCTGCTCGGGAGAACCCGGGCGCACCAGCGCGCTGGCCCGGCCCCGATAGCGACCGGTGTGGTCGATGCTGCGGCCCGTGAGTACGTCCGGATCGGTGACGACGTGGTTCGAGCCGACCAGATCAGCCAGACTGCGCAGCATGCTCGCGGTTATAGCACCTCATGCCGTTGCGCGAAAACAGCCCTCGAAGTGACCGTTCTCGATTCCGACGGTTTGCATGAACGAATGGGCGACGACTGGGCCGACCAGCCGAAAACCCGCTTCTCGCAACGCCGCTGAGAGCCGGCGCGACTCCGCGGACACCATCCGGCCATCGCTCCAGCTCCGGAGCCGATGCTGGGTAAGCGGTTGATGTTGCCACGCCAGTTGGCACAGCGGGTATTTCGATAACAGGCGAGCGTTGTTCAGCGTGGCTTCGATCTTTTGCCGGTTGCGGATGATCGAGGTGTCGGCCATCAAACGCTCGACGTCGCCGTCGGTCATTGCGGCCACCGCCGCCGGGTCGAAACCGTGAAACGCCGCGCGCAGATTGCCCCGCTTGTCGAAGACGCTCGCCCAGGACAGGCCATTCTCGAAGTAGGTCAGCACCAGTGCCTCGAAGAGTTCGGCCTCGTCGCGGGTGGGCGTCCCCCACTCGTCGTCGTGATAGGCGGTCAGGTCGCGGCCCGTCGCGCTGGCCCAGCGACATCGAACGACGCCGTCGGAACCGGTCACCACGGTCGGTAGGTGTGACGGCACGCCGATACCGGCCATCGCCTTCATCCCGCGACCCTAGCCCCGGGGCACCTCGGCGAATCCCGGCTCGCCGGCCTCGACAACGGAATTGAACCTGATCCGAGTCTCGAGACGCTCGCTGATCTCGTGGATCGCGCTTTCGGGAAGCGCGGTGACATCGAAGTTCTCGCGGATGCGCGCCGGCGTCACGGATGCCGTCAGAACCGCGCTGCCACGCTGGATGCCCCAGGCCAGCAGTACTTGCGCGGGGGTTTTGCCCAGACGTCGAGCGATCGACACCACGAGAGGGTCGTCGAGCAACCGCGGTTCCAGGGCGTGCCCGAGTGAGGCGAACGCCAATAGGATGACCCCGTCGGTCTCGCGTAGTCCGTGGAGTTCCCACTGCGGGTGATACGGGTGCGACTCGACCTCTACGACCGCCGGCTTGATGCGAGCGGTTTCGATGATGTTCCTGGCCCCTGCGGCGTCGATGTCGGAGAGTCCTATCGCGCGCGTAAGTCCCTCGTCAACAAGGCTTTCCATGGCCGTCCAGGTTTCGGCCAAGCTGACTCCGTCGTCGTAAACGACGGCTCCATGGATATCCCGGGGGTCTTGGTCGTCGCCCGGCTTGAACGCGAACGGGGTGTGCACCAGATACAGGTCGACAGCGTCCAGCCCGAGCCTGTTCAGGCTGGCTTGCAGCGCGGCCCTCACCCGCTCCGGTCGATGGTTGTTGTTCCACAGCTTGGTGGTCACGAACAGCTCCTCGCGGCGGACCGTTCGTTGCGCGAATAACTCCTTGAGCGCCGCACCCACCTCGGCTTCGTTGCGGTACCGCTCGGCGGCGTCGAGGTGGCGGAATCCCACTTCCACCGCGGTCTTGACGGCGTCTCGGGTTTTGGTGTTGTCGGAAAGCGAGGTGCCAAACCCGAGCGCCGGAATCTCGGTGCTGCCGTCGTTCAAGGCGAATCTGTGCCGGCTCAGGGTCTCGTTCGGTGCCATGGTCGGTCTCCTTACATCGTTATCGAATACTTTCGGGCGCAACCCGTTTCACGAGGCGCGCGACGGTTTCGGCAGTTGTCCAGACGGCGCTGGCGAGGAACCGGAAATTCACCAGGGCCGCGAGGTAGCCATCACCCTCGGGTAAACGCGGGCCCGCGGTGGCGTCCTTGACGACCACGACCTCGAAGCCCTGCTCGATGAGCTCGCGCAGGTGGCCTTCGACGCAGAGGTTGGCGGCCATCCCCGCCAGGACGACCTGGTTCACGCCCCGCTTGCGCAACTGCAGCACAAGGTCGTTCGATTCGGGGCCGACGATCTTGTGCGGGGAGGCGATGACGGTCTGCCCGTCGTGGATGTGGTGACAGTAGGCGGGCAGGAAGTCGGCCCCGGAGCCCGCGAATCCGTCCGTCGTGTAAGCGCCCCGACGGTCGAACATGCCCACGCCGATCATGAATTTCTCCAGCGGATCGCCGAACAGCCACTGCCTGTCGGTGGGGTAGAAGTAGTGCGGCGACACGGCGACGGTGAGGCCCGCCAGTTTGGCGGCGCGGAATAGTTCGCCGATGTGGGCCACGGTGCCGTTGTCGCGGATGCTGTCGCCGAAGGCCGGCCACGCGGCGCCGTCGGGGCTGAGGAAGTCGATCTGCGGATCGGTGACGACGAGCGCGGCGTGCTCAAAATCGAACGCGAAGCCCGAAGGCGGCAGCGCGGGATCCTGTGGGTCGGCGTAAGTGGCCGGGTCCGTCATCGGGGCCGTCCTCGTGGTCGGAATCGGTTCATATCGACACTATAGATGACCAGTCGTCTATTTAACAACCGTGCAGCGCCCCGCATTCCTCTCGCCGAAATTCAGCGCAAGAGCGCCGGGACCGTAACCGCTTCGAACCGGTCGTACGGCATGCGACTCCGGGTCACCTTGCCGCGCAGGGCCGCGCCCTCCCACGCCTCGATCAGCTGTGCGGCGAGTTGCCCCGCGTCGAGGTCCCTGCGAATAGCCCCCGCACCATGCTGGCCGGACCGCACACAATCGGTGAGGGCCGTGTCCCAGCGCTCGAGAATCCGGAGAAGCTCGGCGCGCACCGGGTCACTGGATCCGCCGAGTTCCAGCGACAAGTTGCCCACCAGGCAGCCCAGCAGGAAGTCGCCGGCCTCGTGTTCGTCGGCGAGGGCGTGGAAAAAGCGTGTGATCCGCTCCTGCGCCGGCCCGTCGGCAGCGAGGATCGGCAGCAGCCGCGCCTCGATATCGGCCCAGTAGTGCGCGAGGATCGCCGCCGCGAACGCCTCTTTGCTCGAGAAATACGCGTAGAACGAGCCTTTCGGCACGCCGGCCGCGTCGGTGATGTCCTTGACCCCACTGGCGGAGAATCCGCGCGCGTGCACGAGCCCGAGCCCTGCAGCGAGCAGGCGGTTGCGGACCTCCGGATTTGGCGGGCGCGGCATACTTTCGATATTAGCCGACCGGTCACCTACCTTTGCCGGTCGCACTTTCCGCCGCTAGAACTCCTTGTGATTCACATCGGTGATCAGGCCACCGTCCATCACGAACTCGCTGCCGGTGGAGTATGACGATTCGTCGCTGGCCAGGAAGAGCACGAATGTCGCGACTTCCCGAACCTCGCCCGGACGCCCGAGCGGGATCGTCACCATGTCCTCGGGCAGGTGGGCGGTCATCGGGGTGCGGATGAACCCCGGGTGCACGGAGTTCACCCGAATATTGTGCGGCGCCAGCTCCAGTGCCGCCGACTTCGCGAGGCCACGCACGCCCCACTTGGACGCGACGTAGGGGTGCACCATGGGCGCGCCGCGCAGGCCCTCGATGGACGACACGTTGATGATCGAGCCGCCCCCGGCCGCGATCATCGGCTCGACCGCAACCCGCATGCCCAGGAATGTCCCGGTCAGGTTGACGTCAATCACCTTCTGCCACTTGGCCAGATCGAAGTTCTTCAGCGGGCCGAGCGCGACGGTTCCGGCGTTGTTGACCAGCACGTTTAGCTTGCCGAATTCGCCGATCGCGGTGGCGACGGCGGCGTCCCACTGGTCGGGCTGGGTGACGTCGAGGTGCACGTAGCGTGCAGAGTCGCCGATCTCGTCGGCCAACGCCTTGCCCTGGTCGTCAAGAATGTCGCCGATAACGACCTTGGCGCCTTCCTCGACCAGCAGGCGCGCATCTTCGGCTCCCATACCGCCGGCGCCACCACTGATGAGCGCTACCTTGCCGTCTACCCGACCCACGTGGGTCTCCTTTCGATTCAGGTGGTCACCAAAGTGCTTGGTGCGTAAAGGCCTTTGCCCGTTATCAGCGGCAAATCAAGTGTCGTCCGGATGCCCGGCGGCGCGGCGATCACGGCGGGGATGGCGTTGACGACACGGCCCGCGGCGCCCGCGATCGCGGCGTGGTTGTGGTCGCCCTTGCGGCTGCTCGGGATGATGTCGACGGCATACGACGGCTCCCCGGTGATCTCGACGCGGTACGAGCCGTCACCCGCGGCGGGCTGAGGCAAGTCCGGTCGCAGGTCGGGCCGCAGCCGGGTTACGTGCTCGATGACGACCGCGGGATGACCCTTGACCATGCCGCGGATCTCGAACTGCAGCACGGCCACGGTGCCCTTGGCAACGTGGCCGACCGCGATGTCGAAATCCTCGGGTGCCGGCTCGCGCTGGTAGGACTCGGTGATCTCGTCGACCTCAATGCCGAGACCGGCCGCCAGCTGACGAATCGCGGTTCCCCAGGCGATGCTGAGTATGCCCGGCTGCAGCAGCATCGGGATCTCGTCCATGGGCTTGGCGAATCCCATGTAGTCCATGACCTCGGTCCCGTTGTACGACGAGTAGTCGTGAATCTCCATGCAGCGCACCTGCTCGATGTGCTGACAGGTGCCGGCGAGCGCGAACGGGATCAGGTCGTTGGCGAATCCCGGGTCGACGCCGCTGATGAAGATGCTCGAATTGCCCTGCCGTGCCGCATCTTCGACGCGGCCGATGTACTTGTCGGGCATCACGCCCCACGGGTACTGCAGCAGCCCCGGGGAGGACCCGACGACGTTGACGCCGGCCGCCAGGATGCGCATGACGTCGGCCATCGCGTCGGGCAGGCGGGTGTCGCCCATAGCGCAGTACACGACGCACTCGGGCTTGGTGGCCAACAGGGCGTCGAGGTCGGAGACGGCCGTGACACCCGTGACGACACCGGCCTCAAGGCCCACGCCGCACAGCTCGCCGGCATCCCTGCCCACCTTCTCCGGGCTGGACACACACACGCCCGTCAACTCGAACTGCGGGTTGGTGATCAGCTCGGCCAGGGCCAGCCCTCCGACGTTTCCGGTACCGACGTGCGCGACGCGGATCGCCATGAGAGTCTCCGTCCTTTGAGCGCTCAAAACTTTTCTAGACACTAGTCCATAAAATTTGTGGCGCATACCGGCGGACTGAGCGTCGTATCCCCGGGCAGAATGACTCGCTGATGGCACAACGTGAAGACGTCCAGTTCCCCTCCGGTGGCGATTTGATCAGCGCGTGGCTCTACCGGCCGCCGGGCAGCGGACCCGCGCCGTTATTGGTGATGGCGCACGGGCTGGGCGCGGTGCGCACCATGCGGCTCGACGCCTACGCCGAACGATTCAGCGCGGCCGGTTATGCCTGCCTGGTGTTCGACTACCGCAACTTCGGCGACAGCGAGGGCCGGCCGCGCCAGTTGCTCGACATCGGGCTGCAGCTCGCCGACTGGGCCGCCACGGTCGCCTACGCCCGCACCCTCCCGGAAATCGATCCCAAGCGAATCGCCCTGTGGGGCACCTCTTTTGCCGGCGGGCACGTGATCGCCACGGCGGCGCGGCTGCCGGGCATCGCCGCCGCGGTGGTCCAATGCCCCTTCACCGACGCCGTCGCATCGATACGAACGCTGTCCCCGCTGATCTTCTTGCGCGTCGGCATTCTGGGCGCCCGCGACCTGCTCGCCGCCCGCCGCGGAAAACCACCGGTGATGGTTCCCACGGTGGGGAAACCGGGCGAGGTCGCGCTGATGAACGCGCCCGACGCCTACCCCGGTTACCTGAGACTGGTGCCCGACGGTGTGGACATCCCCCAGCAAGTGGCGGCCCGAATCGCGTTGAAGATCATGGCCTATCGCCCGGGGCGCCGCACGCCCAAGATCACCTGCCCGATCCTGTTCTGCGTCTGCGAAGCCGACTCGGTGGCCCCCGCGGCGGCGACGCTGCGCCACGCGGCCAGGGCCCCGCGCGGTGAGGTCAAGCTCTATCCCGAGGGCCATTTCGCCATCTACGTCGGCGAGGCGTTCGAGCGTGTCGTCGCCGACCAGCTCGCCTTCCTCGACAAGCACCTGAAGGGCGCGGGCGCCTAGGGGCGATCGCGAGCGCGGCGTGGCCGGGCGAAGCGGGTCGCCCCCATCGAACTAGGGGCGATCGCGAGCGCGGCGTAGCCGGGGCGAAGCGGGTCGCCCCCATCGAACTAGGGGCGATCGCGAGCGCGGCGTAGCCGGGCGAAGCGGGTCGCCCCCATCGAACTAAGGGCCGAGCGGGGAACTCGTGCGGATCGCTTCGTCGCGGATCAAGCCGCGCAGCAGTGCGGTGCTGAATTCGGCGGCGATCTCCTTGGCGCTGCGCCGCCCGCTCGGCCGCAGCCACCGATAGGCGCCGAGCGTCATGCCGATGTATCCGAGCGCCAGCACGTGGGAGTCGCACGGGTAGAACTCGCCACTGGCGATCCCCCGGTCGATCAGGCCGTGGACGTGCTCGTAGACCTGGGTCTCCTTCTCCCGGACCGCGGCGACCTGTTCTTCGGTGAACCACTCGGCGATGTAGGGCGCCTCCTGGAAGTAGACGGCGGCCCGCTCGGGATTGGCGGCGATGCCGGTGAGCAGCCGGACCGTGTACTGATAGAGCGCCTCGCGGGCCGTCCAGGACGGATCGTCGTGGACGGCGGCCAGCGTGCCCTCGGCGGCCTGCTGATAGATGTCGTAGAGGATCAGGGACTTACTGGCGTAGTAGTGGTAGACCGTCGCCTTGTTCAGGCCGATCACGTCGGCGACGTCATCCATCCGGGTGCCGTGGTAGCCGCGGGCGGCGAACAGCTTGGTGGCAACAGCCAGCAGCTCCTCGCGCCGCGTTAGTCCGCTATCGGATGGCATCTGTCCTCGCTATCGTCACTGCCGGGCGGGGCGCTGGGGTGCCGGGCAAGGCCAATTATCAATCAACTGGTTGGACAGTTTAGGCAAACGCGAGGTGTCGCCCCGACGAGGATGGGACTAGACTCGCTTTTCGAAAGCTCAAGTCGCGACTGGAGGGGTGGCCTCATGGATCCGAGCCCGGACTACGACGCTAGCGACGAAATCGAGTTCTTTTTCCGCTACGTGCCCTGGGGTCTACGCGGCGTCGTCGACGGCAACGGCTACCCGCCGCCCGCCTACCCGCCGGTCTAAACCGTTTGGCGCCTCTAGAGCGCCTTCAATTCCTCGGCGACCTCGGTCACCGATTTCTTTGCATCCCCGAACAACATCGTCGTCCCGTCGGCGTAGAACAGCGGGTTGTCGATGCCCGCGAAGCCGGAGTTCATCGACCGCTTGAGCACGATCACCGACCTGGCTTTGTCCACGTTGAGGATGGGCATGCCGTAGATCGGGCTGGATTGTTCGTTGCGGGCCGCCGGGTTGGTGACGTCGTTGGCGCCGATGACGATCGCGACGTCGGTGCGGGCGAACTCGTCGTTGATGTCGTCCATGTCCTTCATGGCGTCGTAGTCGACCTCGGCCTCGGCCAGTAGCACGTTCATGTGCCCGGGCATCCGCCCCGCGACCGGGTGAATCGCGTACTTCACCGGCACGCCTTTCTCCTCGAGCAGGCTGGCCATGTCCTTGACGGCGTGCTGCGCCTGCGCCACCGCCAGCCCGTAGCCGGGAACCACGATCACCTGGTTGGCGTACGCCATCTGGATCGCGGCGTCGGCGGCCGAGGTCGCCTTGACGTGTTTGTCGCCGCCGTCCCCGCCGGCGCCCGGGGCCACGCCCCCACCGCCGAAGCCACCGGCGACGATCGCCGGAATGGACCGGTTCATGGCCTTGGCCATGAGGTTGGTCAGGATAGAACCGGACGCGCCGACGATCATGCCGGCCACGATCATCGCGGTGTTGTTGAGCGCCAGGCCGGCCGCCGCGGCCGACAGCCCGGTCATCGCGTTGAGCAGCGAGATGACCACCGGCATGTCGGCGCCACCGATCGGCAGCACCACCATCAGGCCGAGCACACCCGCGGCGACGAGGAGGCCGATCATCCACCAGAGCGACGCCCCACCGGTGCCGGGATGGGCGTGGATGCCGACGATGACCGCGGCGGCCACCGCCGCCACCAGCAACAGCAGGTTGATCGGCTGCTGAAGCTTGCCGAAGCCGATCGGCGAGCCGGAGATGATCTCCTGCAGCTTGCCGAAGGCGATGATCGATCCCCAGAACGAGATCGACCCGATGATCGCGGCGAAAAGCGACGCGACCACGATGTGCACGGTCGGCGACTCCCCGTGTTGGAAGGCCGAAAATCCTTTGGTCTCAATGAATTCCGCCAGCGCGATGAGCGCGACGGTGCCGCCGCCGACGCCGTTGAAGAACGCCACCAGCTGCGGCATGGCGGTCATCTTGGTCAGCCGCGCCGGTGGCACACCGAGCACGACACCCACGACCAGGCCGGCGATGATGAGCACCCACGACTCGGTGTGCCGGATCTTGATCAGGGTCGCCGTCACCGCGAGGGCCATGCCGACCGCGGCAATGAGGTTGCCCCGCACCGCCGTCTTCGGGCCGGTCAGGCCCATCAGGCCATAAATGAAGAGCGCGAACGAGATGATGTAGAGAACGGTGACGAGGTAGTTCATTTCACCGCCAGGTCGTCGGTCTTGGCGGGCACCGCTTTCTTCTTGCCCTTGAACATGCCCAGCATCCGGTCGGTGACGATGAAGCCGCCGATCACGTTGAGCGTCCCGAACACCACCGCGACGAACAGGATGATCTGCACCGCCAGCGACGGATGCTCAACCTCGCCGAAGACCACCAGCGCGCCGAGCACCACGATGCCGTGAATGGCGTTCGTTCCAGACATCAGCGGCGTGTGCAGCGTGTTGGGCACCTTGGAAATGACCGCGAACCCGACGAACCCGGACAGCACCAGGATCGCCAGATTGGCCAACAGCTCGTCGTACATGTAGTCCTCTCTAGCCGGCCGCGGGCGTCCGGGTGACGCACGCCGCCGCGACGACCTCGTCGTCGAAGTCGGGGGCCAGCTTGCCGTCTTTGATCAACAGGTCCAGGAACGCCGTGATGTTCTTGCTGTAGAGCTCGCTGGCGTGCTCGGGCATGGTTGCCGGCAGGTTCAGCGGAGAGGCGATGGTGACGTCGTGCTTGACGACCGTCTGCCCCGGCTCGGTCAGTTCGCAGTTGCCCCCGGTCTCCCCCGCCAGGTCGATCACCACGCTGCCGGGCTTCATCGACTCCACCGCCGCGGCGGTCACCAGCCGCGGCGCGGGGCGCCCCGGGACCAACGCGGTGGTGATCACCACGTCGAACCCGGCGATCGCCTTCTCCAGGGATTTCTGCTGCTGGGCGCGTTCTTCTTCGGTGAGCTCGCGGGCATACCCGCCCTCACCGGCCGCGTCGATGCCGATGTCGAGCCATTGCGCCCCGACCGAACGGACCTGGTCGGCGACCTCGGGGCGCACGTCGTAGCCGGAGGTGCGCCCGCCCAGCCGTTTGGCCGTCGCCAGCGCCTGCAGCCCGGCCACCCCGACGCCGAGCACCAGCACGCTGGCCGGTTTCACGGTGCCCGCCGCGGTCGTCAGCATCGGGAAGAATCGGGTCGACTCGGAGGCGGCCAGCAGCACGGCCTTATAGCCGGCCACGTTGGCCTGCGAAGAGAGCGCATCCATGACCTGGGCGCGCGAGATGCGCGGAATCGCCTCGAGCGCGAACGCCTGCACCCCGGCCTCGGTGAGAGCGCCGATCGAGTTGTCGGCGTTGCGCGGTGCCAGGAACCCGATCAGGGTCTGCCCGCGGCGCAACCTGCCGACCTCTTCTTTGGTCGGCGGCGCCACCTTGACGACGACGTCGGCGGCCCAGGCGTCCCCGATGCTGGCGCCGGCCTCGATGTAGAGCTGGTCCGGAAGCAATGCGCCCTCGCCCGCACCCGACTCGACCACTACGGCCACACCGCTGCTGATCAGCGACGCCACCGCCTTGGGTACCAGTGCGACCCGTCGTTCGTCGGTCCCGGACTCGGCGACCACCCCTACCGTCGTCTGCGCATCTGTCATGGCGCGTACATCTGCTTTCCCGCACTTTCCTGCCGTTTGATGTGCCGCTGGCTGGCCGCACGCTTCGCTACCTTAACGCCTGCCGAATTTCGCCCCGGACGTGCGATCGACCGGGGCGGGATACCGCCGGCGCGGCAGACGGACTCCCGTCGATGGTTCGTTACCCGAGGCGCACGCAGTAGCGGCCGCGGCGTTGTGGACCCACAAGACGGCGTTGTGGCCGGTTGCTACCAGAGCGGGATGTCCTGCCCGTGCTCCGCCACCGGCCGGGGCCCGAAGTAGCGGCGTTCGGACTCGTCGATCCGCACGTCGTTGATGCTGGCCTCGCGGCGCGCCATCAACCCCGAGGGCGAGAACTCCCACAGCTCGTTGCCGTAGCTGCGAAACCACTGGCCGCTCGCGTCGCGGCACTCATACTGAAACCGCACGGCGAAGCGGTTGCCGTGGAAGTCCCACAGGCTCTTTCGCAACGCGTAGTCGAGCTCGCGCTGCCACTTGCGGGTCAGGAACGCCACAATCGCGTCGCGGCCCACGACATGTTCGTCGCGATTGCGCCACTGCGAGTCGGGCGTGTACGCCAGGCTGACGCGGTGCGGATCGCAGGTGTTCCACGCGTCTTCGGCGGACTGCACCTTCTCCAGGGCAGTCTCAGAGGTGAACGGCGGGAACGGCGGACGGGATTCGGTCATAGCGTCCATCGTGCGCGTCGCGACCGCGATCCACACCTCGAGACTGCGTGCGCGCACACCCGTCGCGGCGTGGTTTCGGTGTCGCGAAGGTGACCAATAAGGCTCGCCATATGGGCCGTCGCGGGACGTGTCCTATGGTGGCGGCATGGACTTCGCGATGTCGGCCAAAGCCAACGATTACCACAAGCGATTGACCGACTTCATGACCGAGTACGTCTTCCCGGCCGAGGCCGAATACGACAAGTACCGGGAGGAGGTCGGCCCGAACGATCACACGGTCCCGCCGATCCTCGAGGAGCTGAAGACCAAGGCCAAGGAGCGCGGCCTGTGGAACCTGTTCCTGCCGGCCGAGTCGGGCCTGACCAACCTGGAATACGCGCCGCTGGCCGAGATCACCGGCTGGAGCCTGGAGATCGCCCCCGAGGCGCTCAACTGCGCGGCACCCGACACCGGCAACATGGAGACCCTGCACCTGTTCGCCACCGAGGAGCAGCGCAAGCGGTGGCTGGAGCCGTTGCTCAACGGTGAGATCCGCAGTGGCTTTTCGATGACCGAGCCGGCGGTCGCCAGCAGCGACGCCCGCAACATCGAGACCTCCATCGTGCGCGACGGCGGCGACTATGTGATCAATGGCCGTAAGTGGTGGACCTCCGGGGCGTCCGACCCGCGCTGCAAGATCCTCATC
Source organism: Mycobacterium sp. 852014-50255_SCH5639931 (assembly GCF_001665605.1). Taxonomy (GTDB): domain Bacteria; phylum Actinomycetota; class Actinomycetes; order Mycobacteriales; family Mycobacteriaceae; genus Mycobacterium; species Mycobacterium paraffinicum. The sequence continues at coordinate 345,654 of NZ_LZSV01000011.1, read as the reverse complement.
GTGATGGGCCGCACCAACCCCGAGGCGGCAAGCCACCAGCAGCAGTCCATGGTGCTGGTGCCGATCGATACGCCGGGCGTGACGGTGGTCCGCTCCACCACGGTCTTCGGTTTCCAGGACCAGCCTGGGCACTGCGAGATCATCTACGACAACGTCCGGGTGCCCGTCACCAACCTGCTGGGCGAAGAGGGCGGGGGCTTCGCGATCGCGCAGGCCCGGCTGGGCCCGGGCCGCATCCACCACTGCATGCGTGCGCTGGGCGGCTCCGAACGGGCGCTGGCCCTGATGGTGGACCGGACGCAGAACCGGGTGGCGTTCGGCCGTCCGCTGGCCGAGCAGGGCGTGGTGCGGGAGGCAATTGCCAAGTCCCGCAACGAGATCGACCAGGCGCGGCTGTTGTGCGAAAAGGCGGCGTGGACCATCGACCAGCACGGGAACAAGGCCGCCCACACGTTGGTCTCGCAGATCAAGGCGGTTGCGCCGCAGGTGGCGTGCAACGTCATCGACCGAGCGATTCAGGTGCACGGGGCCGCGGGCGTCAGCGAGGACACGGTGCTGGCGCGCATGTACGCCTGGCACCGGGCGATGCGGCTCTTCGACGGCCCCGACGAGGTACACATGCGGACCATTGCGCGCGCCGAGCTCGGCCGGGGAAAATCTCCGCTCGCCGCGGCGGTCACCGCACATGGGTAAGGCCGCCCTCCGGGAGTTGCCCGGCGCGTGGAACTTTCGCGATGTCGCCGACGGCGCGGGCGCGCTGCGGCCGGGCCGGCTGTTTCGGTCCAGCGAGCTGAGCCGCCTGGATGACGACGGCCAGGCGACGCTGCGCGAGCTCGGCATCAGCGACGTCGCCGACCTGCGCGCGGCGCGGGAGGTGGCCCGCCGCGGGCCCGGACGCGTGCCCGACGGTGTCGACGTTCACCTGCTGCCGTTCCCGGACCTCGCCGACGACGCCGGTGAGGGCGACGAAGCCCCCCACGAACACGCGTTCCGGCAACTGATGACCAACGGCGATCCAGACGAGTCCATCAACGACACCGCCGCCCGCTACATGGTCGACGAGTACCGCCAGTTCCCCACCCGCAACGGCGCCCAGCGGGCGCTGCACCGGGTCGTCACGCTGCTGGCCGCGGGGCGGCCCGTCCTCACGCACTGCTTCGCGGGCAAGGACCGCACCGGCTTCGTGGTGGCGACGGTGCTGGAGACCGTCGGCATCGATCGCGACACGATCGTCGCCGACTACCTGCGCAGCAATGACGCCGTCGCGGAGCTGCGGGTCCGCATCTCCGAGATGATTCAGCAGCGCTCGGAAACCGAACTCACACCGGAGGTCAGGACTTTCACCGAGGCCCGGCTGTCCGACGGTGTTCTCGGCGTGCGCCCCGAGTACCTGGCCGCCGCGCGCGAGACGATCGACGAGCAATTCGGTTCGCTGGACGCCTATCTGAGCGACGCGGGCATCACCGAGGCCGACGTGGATCGACTACGTCAGGCGCTGCTGGCCTGACTCGAACCACGCGGCCCCGGCGCTGACCGTTACAGCTTGAAGTTGGCCTGCTTGGCCGCGGACAGGTCGTCGATCTCCGACCAGTGCGAGGCGACATCCTCGACCGTCGGCGGCTTGTCGAAGTTGGCGCCCTCGTTCTGGAACAGGGCCACCCGCTGCACCTTGCCTCCACCGACGACGAAAACCGAAGCGGTGTTGGGGTTTTCCTCGGTGCACAGGTAGGCCACCACCGGCGCGACATACTCGGGCGTCAGCTTCTCGAGCACCTCCTTGGGGAGGATGTCCTCGGTCATCCGGGTGGCCGCGATCGGCGCGACGGCGTTGGCGTGGATGTTGTACTTCGCCCCCTCCTGCGCCAGCGTGTTGATCATGCCGACCAGGCCGAGTTTGGCCGCGCCGTAGTTGGTCTGTCCGAAGTTGCCGAACAGGCCACTGGTGGAGGTGGCGACGACGATCCGCCCGTAGCTCTGCTCCCGAAAATGCGGCCAGGCGGCGCGCAGCACGTTGTACCCGCCGTACAGGTGCACCTTGAGCACGGCGTCCCAGTTCTCGAACGTCATCTTGTGGAAGGTGCCGTCGCGCAGGATCCCGGCGTTGCTCACCACGCCGTGCACGGCGCCGAACTCGTCGAGCGCCGTCTGAATGATGTTCGCGGCGCCCTCGGGCTCGGCGACACTGTCGTAGTTGGCGACCGCCCGGCCACCCGCGTCCTTGATCTCGTTGACGACGTGATCGGCCATGTTGTGGCCGGCGCCCGTGCCGTCACGGGACCCACCGAGGTCGTTGACGACGACGCTGGCCCCCTCGCGGGCCAGGGTCAGGGCGTATTCACGGCCCAGCCCCCCGCCGGCTCCGGTGACGACGATGACGCGATCCTGCACTCCGGGCATCAGGTTCCTCTCTAAGGTGAAAAGTACGGCCTAGCAAGCGAATTGAAGCAGTGGTCAGAACATCCGACGGGCCATCTTGAAGGCCCGCGCCGTGTACGGCGGGTAGATGAAGCTGGACAGGTCGGGCCGGGTCGGCTTGGTCAGCACCGACTTGCGGTGGCTGAACTCCTCGAAGCCGTAGCGGCCGTGATAGGCGCCCATACCCGATGCGCCGACGCCGCCGAACGGCAGCTTGGCCGTCGACACCTGGAACGCGAGGTGGTTGACCAGCATGCCGCCCGCCGGCACCTGCTTGATCACCCGCTCGCGGGTCTCGCGCGTCTTGGTGAACAGATAGGCGGACAACGGCTTGGGCCGCGCGTTGATGAAACGTATTGCGTCATCAAGGGATTGGACGGTGATCACCGGCAGCACGGGTCCGAAGATTTCGTTCTGCATCAACGGCCCGTCCGGATCGGGGTCGACCACGACGGCGGGCTGGATGCGCAGGCTCGACGGGTCGCATTTGCCGCCGACGACGACCTTGCCGTCCCCGCCGGCCAGATAGCTGCTGATCCGGTCGAACTGACGCTGGTTGACGATCCGCATTCCGTTGGGCTTGTCCGACGTGAACTTCGTGATGGCCGCGCCGATCTTGCTCACCAGCTCATCGCGAATCTTGGCGTCCGCCAACACGTAGTCGGGGGCGACGCACGTCTGGCCGGCGTTCAGCAGCTTCATCCAGGCGATCCGCTTGGCCGCCACGTCCACGTCGGCGTCGGCCGCCACGATCACGGGGCTCTTGCCGCCGAGCTCCAGCGTGCACGGGGTCAGATGTGGGGCGGCACCTTCATAGACCTTGCGACCGATCTCGGTGCCGCCGGTGAACAGCAGGCGGTCCAGGCCCTGCGCGATGAGCTCCTGGCTGACCGAACCGTCGCCCTCCACCACGGCGATCGCGTCGCTGTCGAGGTATTTGGGCACCAGCTCGGCCATCAGGTGCGCGGACGCCGCGGCGATCTCCGAGGGCTTGAGGATGACGGCGTTACCCGCGGCGATCGCGCCGACGGCCGGCCCCAGCGTCAGATAGAACGGGTAGTTCCACGCGCCGATGATCAGCACGGTGCCGTAGGGCTCGTATTCGATCCAACCGCGGCCGGGGAGCTGCGGCATCTCGAGCAGCTGGTATTTGCGGCGCGTCCACTTGCGCACCCGCTTGGCCGCATACTTCGCTTCGCCGGCCGTGGTTGCGATGTCGGCGATGAACGCCTCGAACGGGCTGCGGTCGAGATCCGCGGCGAGAGCATCCGCGATCGCCCCTTCGTTCTCTTCCATCAGCTTGGCCAGCTGCAACAACTGCCGTTTGCGCCACTCGACATCGCGGGTGCGCCCGCTGGCGAACGTCTTGCGCAGCCGCGCGACGGTCGCGGGAATGTTCGCCGGCTGAGGTGTCGGTGCGCCGTTGGCGGCGGATGTCGTGGGTGTAACCGATTCGGTGGTCATCGTTGTCCTTCCCCTGCTTCGGTCATCCCGATGCGCCCGCTGCTCGTCGCACGAGCGCTCATGGGTGATAACCGCGATCCTAACCATCCGGTTGGGAGAGCAGTAGAAAGGATCTGACCCAGCGAACCGGCTCAGGGTTTGGATGCCGTCACGAAGCTGTTCGCGAACGGCCGGTCTTCCGGTTGCGGCGCACGGCCCAGCCGCTCGCCCTCGTCGCGCGCGCTCACCATGCTCGTGGTCCAGCCGTGCCCGGCGAACCACTCGGCGCAGTCGGGCCGGCCCTCATCGGAGAACCAGAGGTCGAAGGGGTTGAACGAGGTGTCTTGGCCGCGTGCTTCGCGCTTGGCCCGCAGTTCCTGCCACCTCTGCTCGGCCTCGCGGCGCTTCTCCTCGTCGACTCCGAAGTTCTCCACCGCCACCCGGGTGCCCGATCCGCTCAGCGCATCGATGGAGGCGAACAGCGCCTCCTGCGCCGCCGCGGGCAGGAATGGCAGCAGCCCCTCGGCCAGCCACGCCGTCGGCCGGTCCGCGTCAAAACCGGCGTCGCGCAAGGCCTTTGGCCAATCATGGCGCAAGTCCACGGGCACGGGCCGGCGGTCGGCGGTGGGCTCGGCGCCGTGGCTCGCCAGCGTCTCGGTCTTGTACTGGAGCACCTTGGGCAGATCGATCTCGTACACCACGGTGCCGGCCGGCCAGTCCAGCCGGTAGGCACGCGAATCCAGGCCGGCGGCCACGAGCACGACCTGCCGGATACCGGCTGCCACGGCGTCGGCGAAGTACGCATCGAAGAAGTGGGTGCGCACCGCCTGGTAGTTGATCATGTGGTTGGGGTCCGGGGCGTCACCACCGGAGTCGTCGTCCGGCTCGCCCGCCCACCAGGCCGCCACCTGCTCGCGGACTCCGGCCAGCTCGGGCGTGGAGACCAGCGGCTCGGCGAACTGGTCGCGGATGAGCGGTGAGTCGCTGGAGGTCTCGGCGGCGCGGGCCAGGGCGACCATCACCGCGGTGGCGCCGACGCTGGTGGCGATGTCCCAGGAGTCGTCCAGCGAGCGGGGCATTACAGCCGTTCGGCGATGACGAAGTCGGAGAAGGCGTCCTTGTCGTCTGACAGCGGGACGTTCTCAATCCAGCGGCCCAGCCGGCGCATCTCGTCCGTCGAGCGCTGCGCCTGAGCACGCCAGCCGTGGTTGTTCAGCCAGTCGGTGACGTTCGCCCGGTGGTCGTCGCGGTACATCAGCTCGCCGACGTCGACGGTCTCTTCGATGCCCAGCTCGTCGGCGACCTTCCTGAACCGCTCGCGCATCTGCTGCCGGCGCTCGTCGGCGTGCGCGGGCGCGGTTTCCGCCGAGACCCGGCTTCCGGCCGGGCTCAGTTCGCCGATCTGGGTGAACAACCGGTCCTGCGCCTCGGCCGGCAGGTACATCAGCAGGCCCTCGGCCAGCCATGCGGTCCTCGCCGTCGGGTCGAACCCGGCGTCGCGCAGCGCGGCCGGCCAGTCCTGCCGCAGGTCGATGGCCACCGCGCGGCGCTCGGCCGACGGCGTCACGCCGTTTTCCGCCAGCGTCGCGGACTTGTACTCCAAGACCTGGGGCTGGTCGATCTCGTACACCACCGTGCCGGCGGGCCAGTCGAGGCGGTAGGCGCGGGAATCCAGGCCCGACGCCAGGATTACCACCTGCCGGATTCCGGCGGCGACGGCGTCGTTGAAGTAGGTGTCGAAGAAGTGGGTGCGCACCGCCTGATAGCCGCGCATGTGCTCGAGCTGCGCCGCGGAGTCGGCGTCGAGGGATTCGATCTTGGCCGCGACGTCGGGGTCGAGCATGTGCTCCCACAACACCCCGGCACCGGCGTTGGTGACCAGAAGTTTGGCGTACGGGTCGCGGATGAGGGCGTCGGTCCGTTCGGTTTCGACGGCCCGGGCGGCGGCGACCATCACCGCGGTACTGCCGACGCTGGTCTTGATGTCCCAGGTGTCGTCGTGGGTGCGCAGTGAGCTCATTGAGTTGCTCCTTGATCCTCGGGCGGAAGTCAGGCGGTCGGCTCGCCGAGGTGCGCCCGCAGCAGCACGCTGCGCACGGCGTCTTCGGCCAGGTCTTCGGGTATCGGGCGGCCCAGTCGGGCCATTTCCTCGCGGTTGTCCACGGCCCGCACCTGCCAGCCGTGGTCGGTCAGCCACTGGGCCGCGTCCGAACGGTCCGGCTCGTGATAGGTCAGCGCTTGCACGTTGACGTCCAGGCCGAGCCGCTCCCGCATCCGCAGCCAGCGCTGCGAATTGCTCCGCGAGTTCAGGCCGAACGCCTCGATGGCGACCCGGCTGCCCGGGGCGCTGAGAGCGGTGAACATCTCGAACAGACGGTCTTGCGCGTCGCTTGGCAGGTACGGGAGCAAGCCCTCCGCGAGCCAGGCGGTCGGTCGCGTGCGGTCGAAGCCCGCCGCGGCCAACGCCGCGGGCCAGTCGTCGCGCAGGTCAACGGGGACAGGGCGGCGGCTCGCGACGGGGGCGGCGCCGTGCTGCTGCAGGATTGAGGTCTTGTATTCCAGCACCTTGGGCTGGTCGATCTCGTAGACCGCGGTGCCGTCCGGCCAATGCAGGCGGTAGGCCCTCGAGTCCAAGCCGGCGGCCAGGATGACCGCCTGCCGAATCCCGGCCTGCACGGCGTCGGCGAAGTACTCGTCGAAGAAGTGGGTGCGCACGGCCTGGTAGTCGATGCCGATCCGATGCGCGCGACGGCCCTGCTCGTCGCCGTCGAGCCACGCCAATTCGGGATCGGTGAGCCGGGCCCATGCCGGGCCGGCCGACGAGACCAAAACGCGGGCGAACTCGTCGCGGATCAACGGGTTGCTCCCGGCGGTTTCCGCCGCGCGCGACGCGGCGACGCCCAGCGCGGTGGCACCGACGAGTTCGGTGATGGCCCAGCTGTCGCCGGCAGATCTCAGGGAAGGCGGTAACGACGCGTCCACATCAGTCATGACGGGGCCATATTACCGGGATAAGTTAGTTAGCCTATACGCTTTGTGCGCAACTTCACTGCCCACGCGATGGGCTAGGCCTCCGGCCGCCAGAGCGCGCCTTCCATCAACTGCCGCAGCATTCCGGTCACGGCCAGCATCTGCTGGGGGCTCTCCACCCAGCCCGCGTACAGGCCGACGCCGCACATGATGACGACCAGCGACTCGATCAGCGCCGACGCGTCGACGTCGGCGGCGACCTCGCCGCGCTCGATCGCGTCCTTGACGACTCGATCCAGAAATTCCCGGACGGCCCGGACTGACTCGTTTTCGGTCTTGTTCCATTCCGGGTGCCGCTGCGACTCGAGCACCCCGGAAATTATCAGCGCCGATCCGGCGGGATTCTCCGAATTCGCTTGCACCGCGGAGGTGATGAACGCCGTCAGCTGCGCCGCCATAGTGGTCTCGCGGCTGGCCACTTTGATGCCGGTTCCGATGATGGCTTCGTTGGTTTGCTCCAATACCTCGCGATACAAGACGCGCTTGCTGGAGAAGTAATGGTTGATGGCGGGACGGGTCAGATCGGCGCGGGCCGCGATCGCCTGGAACGTGGCGCCGTCGTAACCGCGTTCACTGAACACCAGGCGGGCGGCCCGCATGATTCGCTGACGCGTCTCATCCGCCTTTGCGGCAGGGGGGCGTCCAGGCCTGCGACCCACCCCTGAAGACATCGTTAAAGTGTGCCACCGCCCCGGTGCGGCATTAGCGCATTTGGCGGAATGCTGCCGAACTTCCCGGCCTGGTAGTCCTGCACCGCCTCGACCAATTCCGCGCGCGAGTTCATTACGAAAGGCCCGTAGTGGAATACCGGCTCACGAATGGGTCGGCCGCCCAGAATCAGCACATCCATCGCGGTCTTGCGCGCCGATTCCTGCGCCGGATCGGCACCCACCGTGATCCGATCTCCGGGGCCCAGCACCGCCAATTGACTCTCGCGAATCGGGTGAGCAACCGGGCCGACATATCCGCTGCCGGACAACACATACACGAGCGCATTGAAATCGCGCCGCCACGGCATGTTGAGGCGGGCGCCGGTTTCGATCGTGGCGTGGGCGAGCGTGATCGGCGTGTGAGTGATCCCGGGGCCCCGGTGACCGTCGACTTCGCCCGCGATGATGCGGACCAGCGCCCCGCCGTCGTCGGACGAGATCAACTGCACGTCGCCACCCTCGATGGCCTGATACCGAGGCGGCGCGAACTTGTCTCTCTTCGGCAGATTCACCCACAACTGGATGCCATGAAAGAGGCCGCCACTGTCGACCAGTTCCGCGGGCGGCGTCTCGATGTGCAGGATCCCCGATCCGGCGGTCATCCACTGCGTCGCGCCGTCGGTGATCAGCCCGCCACCGCCGTGGGAGTCCTGGTGGGCGAACTTGCCGTCGACCATGTAGGTGACCGTTTCGAACCCGCGGTGTGGGTGCCAGTCCGTGCCCCTCGGCTCGCCGGGCTCGTACTCCACCGCGCCCATCTCGTCCATGTGCACGAAGGGGTCCAGAGCGGCCGCACTCACCCCGGCGAAGGCGCGGACGACGGGAAAGCCCTCGCCCTCGTAGCCGCGCGGCCCGGTGGTGATCGACCGGACCGGGCGCTCGGTGTCGGCGGGTGCGGCGACACCGACGCGGGGCAACGTCAACGTGTTGGCGGTGATAGCGGGCATGTGACCTCCGTAATGAGAACTACCCCGAATAACCGGACCGCGGTCCAGTTATTCCCCGGTGCGCCGACGTTGCGCTGCATAGGATGACCGGATGCTTGGGGGACCGGAGCCACGACCGCGCGTGAAGCCCGCGCCGTGACCGAACAGACGGACGACGAGCCCCGGCCCGCGGTGGCCCCAGCGGGCTCGGTGTCCGGCGCCGGCGGGCGGTTCGGGGCGTCGATCAGGAAGTCCGGCTACCTGCAGAAGTGGTTGCTGTTCGGCGTCACGATCGGCGTCGTCGCCGGTCTGGGAGCCGTCGTCTTCTACCTGGCGCTCAGGTACACCGGCGAGTTCCTGCTCGGTTATCTCGGGGGCTACCACATCCCGACGCCGCTGGGAGAGGGCGGCGGCGGTCGCGGCGATCCCGGTTTTCACCGCGCGTGGGCGATCCCGTTGGTGACGACGGCAGGAGCGCTGATCTCGGCCTTCATCGTCGCCAAGCTCGCCCCGGAGGCCACCGGCCATGGGACCGACCAGGCCATCGAGGCCGTGCACGGGGACCCACGCGCCATCCGTTTCCGGGCGGTGCTGGTGAAGATGATCGCCAGCGCGCTGACGATAGGGTCGGGCGGTTCGGCCGGGCGGGAGGGTCCGACGGCGCAGATTTCGGCGGGCTTCTGCTCGTTGCTCGCACGACGGCTCGACCTGCCCGATGAGGACGGCCGGACCGCGGTGGCGCTGGGCATCGGCGCCGGAATCGGGGCGATCTTCGCCGCGCCGCTCGGCGGTGCGGTGCTCGCCGCATCGATCACCTACCGCGACGATTTCGATTACCGCTGCCTGCTGCCCGGGTTCATCACCTCTGGCACGGCCTATGCGGTGCTCGGCGCGTTCCTGGGCTTCGACCCGCTGTTCGGCTACATCGACGCCGAGTACCGCTTCGAGAAGGCATGGCCGCTGCTGTGGTTCGTGGTCATCGGACTGGTCGCTTTCGCGGTCGGCTACCTGTACGCCCGCACCTTCCACGCCGCGGTGCGGCTCACCCGCCGGCTCCCGGGCGGCCCGGTGCTCAAGCCGGCGGTCGGCGGCCTCCTCGTCGGATTGCTGGGGTTGCTGATTCCCCAGATCCTCAGCAGCGGCTACGGCTGGGCGCAGCTGGCGGCCGACCGTGGGACGCTGCTGGGCATCCCGTTGTGGATCGTAGTCGTGCTACCGATCGCCAAGATCGTCGCCACGTCGCTGTCGATCGGCACCGGCGGATCCGGCGGACTTTTCGGGCCGGGAATCGTGATCGGCGCCTTCGTCGGGGCGGCGGTGTGGCGGCTGGGCGAGCTGTCCGGGCTGCCCGGGGTGCCGCACGAGCCCGGGATCTTCGTCGTGGTCGGCATGATGACGTGCTTCGGCAGCGTCGCGCGGGCGCCGCTCGCGATCATGATCATGGTCGCCGAGATGACCGGCTCGTTCTCGGTCGTGCCCGGAGCGATCCTCTCCGTCGGCATCGCGGCACTGCTGATGTCGCGCACCAACGTCACGATCTACGAATCACAGCGCCTGAACCGCGAGACCGCCGCGGCCGAGCGCGAAGGTCGGGCCGAGGACGACCGCTAGGAACGGCGCGCGCTGCTGGCGGCGTCCTTCTCGGTGGTCGTGCCCTCATGGGTCAACTGCCCGCCCGCGCTCTCCAGGTGCGCCCGGACGAACCACTGGAACTTCTCCAGGTTCCCGGCCTGATCGATCAACAGATCCTGGGTGACCGGGTCGAGCTCCTCGGTCTCCTCGATGTACTTGCGGGTGTCCTCGATGACGCCGGTGTAGACAAGGTCGAGCGCGGCCAGGTGAGCCTGAACGGTGTCGCGGCCGACGGAGTAGTCGTCCCAGGTGCGGTCTTTGATGATGGCTCCCGGCGTACCCTGCGGTGATCCGCCCAGGGCCGCAATGCGCTCGGCAACGTCGTCGGCGAAACCGCGGACCGCCTCGACCTGCGGGTCGATCATCTCATGCACACCAATAAAGTTGGGCCCCACCACATTCCAGTGGACATGCTTGAGCGTCAGGTGAAGATCGTTGTAAGTGCTCAGTTGCTTTTGCAGCAGTTCGGTCAGGCGCGCTCCCTGTTTGTCGGTGAGCCCCGGGATGGTGAACGGTGTCATCGATTTCCTCCGTTTCGCACACGGTCACGTCTTTGACGTTGGTTACCCCGTGACCGTTGCCGAAAACGCGGCGCCAACGAGGCCATGACCACGTTTAGAGGTCGCTGATGTGCTGCACCGGTAGCCGGGCGCCGCGCCGCGGTTCGTATGCCAGCCCGCTGGCCTCGAGCAACCGGACCACTCGGTAGCGGTGTGGTCGCATCGGCTCAAGCAGCTCGAGCATGCCCGCGTCGTCGACCGGGCGGCCCGCCAGCGTCCAGCCGATCATCTTCGGGATGTGATAGTCGCCGACCGAGAGCGCGTCCGCGTCACCGAACGCCCGTTGCGCGGTCTCCGCGGCGGTCCACTCCCCCACCCCCGGCAACGACATCATCGCCTCGCGCGCCTGCGCGGGCGGACGGGACGCCAGCCGTTCCAGCGCGGCGGCCCGTCGCGCACAGGTCACCACGGTCCGCGCACGTCCCGGGTCGACGTTGGCTCGATGGAACTCCCACGAGGGGATGTGCCGCCACTCGTCGGCCGACGGCGGCACCCGCAGTCGCGCCGGCGCCGGCCCCGGCGCCGGCGACCCGTACTTGGACACCAGCAGGCGCCACGACCGAAACGCATCGGCGCCGGGCACCCGCTGCTCGATGATCGCGGGGATCAGCGCCTCCAGCACCAGGCCTGTACGGCCGAGCCGCAAGTGCGGCACCCGCCGCTGCGCGGCGGCAACTATCGGGTCCCGGGGCACGAAATCGGAAGCGTCGTCCTCGTGGCCGAGCAGCGCGGGCAACCGTTCGACGAACTCCGGTGCGCCGCTACCCCACGCCACACAGTGCGCGGCGTTCGCGGCCACCCGGCCGATCCGCGCGGCGACGGGTCCGGTCGGCAGCAGGCTGGTCCGCCAGATCGTGCCGTCACCGGAAGCCTGAAAACACGGATCCCCGCGACCTCGGCGAAGGGGCGCCAACGTGTGCCCGAAGCTGACCGCCCCGGGGAACGTGACAGTGCGCGCGCTTTCCACCGACCAAATCTCCGATTGACCGTTAACGATGTGCCAAGTCAATATTGCGGTGTGATGACGCCGTTCGATGACCCGCAGGGCGAACTGGCTTGGATGTTCCTGCAAAGTACGAGCGACGGGGGCGACCTCGACGAGGGTTTTTCACTGCTCAGCGACGACTTCACCTACTGGTCGCTCGTCACGCGGGCTTCGTGCGACAAGGAAGCGTTCCGGCAAGCCATCGAGCGGCGCAAACGGGACCTCGAGCTGACCATCGACCTGGTGCGGTGTGTGAACGAGGGCGAGACCGTGGTGGTCGAGGCGCACGCCAGCGGCACCACCACCGGCGGCGTCGAATACGACAGCCCATTCGTCTGCATCTTCGACACCCGCGACGGCTTGATCGTCTCGATGCGGATGTACAGCGACACCCGGGCCCATGAGGCCGCGCTGCCGGGGTGGATCTTCTAGGACGCAGAAACGCTGATTTCGGCCTTGTTCGGGTAGAACGCGACATGCCCGGCGATCGCCGCGACCGCCGGATAGGGCTGCTCGTAGGTCCAGATCACGTCCTCCACGGTGTCACCGGCCGAGGTGGTCACGCTGTAATAGCTGGCCTCGCCCTTGAAGGGACAATACGTGCTGGTGTCCGTGCGGATCAGCCGGTCCTGCACCACGTCGCTCATCGGAATGTATTGCACCGCAGGCAAAGTGGCTTCACGCAATTCGAGCGCGGCCGCCGTGTCGGCGACCACCTCGCCGTTGACGCGCACCTGTACCCGCCCCTTCGTCGGCTCGATGGTGATCGGGTGGCCGGCACTGGGTTCTTTGATTTCGGGATGGCTCATGGTCTCCTCCTAGACGCCGATAAAGGATTCAACACGAGCCGGCGCCCGACACTTCCCGATCAGGGCGGCCCGAATGCGTAGCGGTGATATTGGGACATATTGGCCATGGCCGGAACCAAGGACATGGCCCGGCCCAGCACGTGGTAGACCCGCGGAAGTCGCTCGAAGGTCTCGGATTCGAACCACCGCACCCAGGAAAGTAGTCGAGTGCCGTGCACCGCCTGGAGGATCTCGTCCGGCCCGTCGATGCCCCAGCTCAACTTCGATCCGGACCGGCGCACCACCGGGTTCATCCATTGCGACTTGATACCCGTCCGGTTGAACGCGTCGAATTGCAGCTCGCCGTGTTCGAAGCGATCGACGACCCGTTGCAGCAGCGCTATGCCGTCCTGTTCGCGCAGATACATGGTCAGGCCTTCGGCGAGCATCAGCGCGGGCCGGTCGTCGGGTATCTCCGCCAGCCAGGCCGGATCGGTTACCGACGCAGCGACGACGTGGCAGTGCGGGGCAGCGGGGTAGAGCCGGGTGCGCAGTTCGGCGACGTCGGGGTAGTCGACGTCGTACCACTCCACCAGCGGGCTCGGCTGGAGCCTGAAATATCGGCCGTCCAGTCCGCCGCCCAAGTGCAGGACAACGGCGCTCGGATGCGCGTCGAGAAATTGGCGAGCCCACATGTCGAAGTGCGCGGCGCGAGTCGTCACCGACGATGAATTGCGGGCGGTGATAGTGGTCTTCGTCCAGTCGTACTCGATCCGCTCGACGACCTCCTTGGCATAACGGTCGCCCAGAATCGGGTTCGGCAGGTCAGCGTCGATCGCCTTTGCATACAGCGTCGCCAGCATCGTCTGCGGCGGCCCCTCGAGATCGACGCGTATTCGGTCCACGGGCCGGGCGCCTATTCGGACTGTGCGGCCGGGCTGGTCTTTCGCGGATTGCGCATCGCGGCCCAGAACCGGGCGGCCTCGCGGATCGACTCCTCGACCGGGCGCGGCTCCCAACCCAATTCGCGCTTGGCCTTGCCGCTGTCCACGTTGGCCTCGGCGCGCATCATGCGCACCGACGCGAGGCTGAGTTCGGAGTCCTTGCCGGTGAGCCGGGCCTTCAGGCTGCCCAGCGCGGAAAGGGCGTACAGCATCGGGACCGAAATCGAGCGTTGCGGCGCCGGCACCCCGGCCTCGTCGGCCGCGATGCGTACGACGTCGTTCAACGCGATCATCCGCTCGGAGACCAGGTATCGCTCACCGATGCGGCCGCGCTCGGCGGCCAGGATCATGGCCCGCGCGGCATCGTCGACGCCGACGACTTCCAGCTGGATGCCGTTCATTCCGAAGGGCAGCTTGCCGAAGACGGCGCCGGCGATGAAGGCACCGTGTGGCGTGCCGCCCCAGTCACCGCCGCCGTAGGTCGTCGACACGCACATCGCGATGGCGGGCAACCCCGCCTCGGCCACGTACCGCATCACCAGTTCTTCGGCCTGCACCCGCGACTGGACGTACGGGGTCTGTCCCCGCGGGCTGATCACGTCGTCTTCGGTCGCCACGTGGCCGTGCCGCCGGCCCACCGTCGCGTAGGTGCTCGTGAAGATGAACCTGCGCAGGTCGGGTTGGCTGACGGCGATATCGAGAACGTTGCGCAGGCCGTCGACGTTGGTGCGAAACAGCGGCGCGGGGTCACGCAACCATGCGCGGGTGTCCACCACGCAGTAGTAGACGTCGTCGACACCGTCCATCGCCTCGCGCAACGTGGCGTCATCGAAAACGTCGCCATGAAAACGGGTGAGCTCGAGGTCATCGATGGAGCGGGTGTTGGCATTCGGGCGCACCATCGCCCGGACCTGGAAGCCGTCCGCGACGAGTTGGCGGGTGACGTGCGAACCCAGAAAGCCGTTGGCGCCGATGACCAATTTGGGTTTGGTGCTCACTGAGATCCTCCGTATTGCTGCATCCATCTCTCGGCGTCTTCGTCGAGCGTGCCCAGCGCCTGGGCCTTGCGACACCACTTCATCCCGGCCTTGAGGAAACGCAGCGGGTTGTAGATGTCTTCTTCACGGCTCCACTGGCCGTCACCGGCGTACGTGATGATCGTGATGTTGGTAGCGCTGATGACGCTGCCGTCGCCAGGGTCGCGCATCGGGTTGTCCAGTTCGAGGATGACCCGCCCGGTGGGCTCGTCGATCACCGACCACAGCGTGGGGAACGCGACCATGTGGCTGCCGGGGAAGGTCGTCATCGTTTGCTTGATCCACTCGCGCACCTCGTCGCGGCCGCGCATCGTGCCCGCCGCATGCTCGACGTACTCGACGTCGGGCGTGTACTGCTCGACCCAGGCGTCCCAGTCGCGCGTCTCGGCGGCCCGGGCCACCGTCTCCTCGAACCTCTCGAAAGCTGCGGCCAGTTCGGTGCGGGAGAACGAACGGGGAGTCACTTCGCGGCACCGTTGCAGCTCATCGGCGGAGTGTAGCCTGGGCGGCATCGTGGCCCGTGAGGAGGACGAGCAATGGCAACCCAAAAAGCGATCCTGGCCGGCGGCTGTTTCTGGGGGATGCAAGAACTCATCCGCAAGCAGCCGGGTGTGGTTTCGACCCGGGTCGGTTACACCGGCGGCGACGTCCCGAATGCGACCTACCGCAATCACGGCACGCACGCCGAGGCCATCGAGATCGTCTACGACCCGGCCGTCACCGACTACCGCACCATGCTGGAGTTCTTCTTCCAGATCCACGATCCGACAACGAAAGACCGCCAGGGCAACGACCGTGGGCCCAGTTACCGGTCGGCCATCTTCTACCTCGATGAGGAGCAGAAGCGGATCGCGCTTGACACCATCGCCGATGTCGAGGCGTCCGGGTTATGGCCCGGCAAGGTGGTGACCGAGGTCAGCCCCGCCGGAGACTTCTGGGAAGCCGAGCCCGAGCATCAGGACTACCTGCAGCACTACCCGAACGGGTACACCTGTCACTACATCCGCCCGGGCTGGAAACTGCCGCGGCGGGCCACCGCGGACCAGTAGGCAGCTCCGGCTCAGCGCCGGTGCACGACGACCCGGCCGCCATCCTTCGGCGTGTAGGCAACGCCCCGGCCGTGCCACCGCTCCCCCGGCGCCGTCGTGGTCTCAAGGGTGAAGTGGCGCAACACCGTTCGCAGCACGACGTCCATCTCCATGTTGGCGAACGCTGCCCCCACGCAGCGGCGGGTGCCGCCGCCGAACGGGATCCACGCGAACGCCGACGGCTTGGTCCCGACGTACCGTTGCGGGTCGAAGCGCTCCGGATTCGGGAACACGTCGGGATTTTCGTGAATCCGCGCGATGCTCACCAGGATTGATTCGCCGCGGGGAATGACCCACTCCCCGAGTTGATAACGCGGCGGGTAGACGCGCCGGGCCGCGAAATCGATGACCGTCCGGGCCCGCTGGACTTCCAGGATGGTCGCCTGTCGCAGCTCCTGGCCGCCATTGTCGGCCTCCTCGACCAGGGCGGCCAACACATCCGGATGCCGCGTCAGCCGTTCGAACGCCCAGCCCAGCGTGGAGGCGGTCGTTTCGTGGCCGGCGGCCAGCAGCGTGAGCAGCTCGTCGCCAATGTCCTTGCGCGACATCGCCGAACCGTCGTCGTAGGTGCTGCGCAGCATCAGTGCGAGCACGTCGGAGCGCTCGTCGAAGTTGGGATCGGCCCGCTCGATCTCGATCAGCCTGTCGATGATGGTGTCGTACTGGCGGCGCCACTCGTCGAGCCGCCCCCACGGGGTGAAGCGCCCGTAATTGCGTTGCGGTTTCGGCATTGTCGCCATCCGTGAGCCCAGCGTGACCCACGGCGGGATGAGCCGGCGCAGCTCGTCGAGTTCGGCGCCTTCGGCCCCGAAGACGGCGCGCAGGATGGCGTTGAGCGTGATACGCATCATCGACGGCAGCGTCGGGAAGGCCTCACCCTCCGGCCAGCCGGCGGTCTCGCGCAAGGTCTCTTCTTCGATGATCGCCTCGTACTTCTTCATGCTCTTGCCGTGAAACGGCGGCGCGAGCAACCGCCGTCGCCGGCGGTGGTCCTCCCCGTCGAGCGCGAAGACGGAGCCGGAGCCGAACAGCCGGCTCAGGTTGGGCTGGATGTTGCCGAGCTCGTCAGGGCTGGTGGTGAAGATCTGCTTGGCCAGCTGCGGGTCGGCGACCACCACGACCCGGCCGTAGATGGGCAGGTTCAGGGTGAAGGCATCGCCGTGCCGACGAGCCAGCCGTTGAATCATCCCCCGCCGTGATACGGCAAAACCCAGCCCCTGCAACAGCTTCGGCAGCCGGGTTGCGGGAGGCGACCTGAGGGCGGTGGTGGCCGGCGAGGCGGTGACTACTTCACTCATAGCGGACTGCTCCCCGTATCTGCCCCGAGCATCGGGGTGGTACCGCGGTGTACCAATGCTTTCGAACATACGGTACTCTGTGGTACCAGACCTGACAAGGGTGCCGTACCGACCGAAAGGGGTGCCGGCGGTGACATCAGCGGCGACAGCAACGGCTGACGAAGCGGTTCTCGGCGACCCGTTCCGGCTCCGGTTGCTCGACGGCCTCGCCACCTCGATCGCCGAGCGCGGCTACCGCGCCAGCACCGTCGCCGACGTCGTTCGTCACGCCCGGACATCCAAGCGCACCTTCTACGACCAGTTCGCGAGCAAGGAAGAGTGCTTCCTGGAGTTGCTCGGGTCCGACAACGAAAAGCTCGGCGCGTTCATCGCGGCAGCGGTCGACCCCGAGGCCGATTGGCATCAGCAGATTCGTCAGGCCGTCGAGGCATACGTCGGCTACATCGAGTCCCGGCCGGCCATCACGCTGAGCTGGATCCGGGAGCTTCCGTCGCTCGGTGCCGCCGCCCGCCCGGTGCAGCGCCGCGGGCTACAGCTGCTGTCCAGCCTGCTGATCGACCTCAGCGCCAGCCCCGGGTTCCAGCGGGCCGAGCTGCCCCCGCTGACCGCGGCGCTGGCGGTCATCTTGCTGGGCGGTTTGCGCGAACTCACCGCCCTTGCCGTCGAGGACGGAAAGCCGGTGCGGGAAATCGTCGAGCCGGCCGTCGACGCCTCCATAGCCCTGCTCGGCCCGCGACACTGACCTGAATCGCCCGCCTCCACCGCAGGCCGTTCCGGCCTGCATCGTCACCGGGCTAGGGTCAACCGCAGACGCCTAACCCAGACGGAGGACCTCGCGATGCGGCTATCAACCCGAAACCAGCTCAAAGGAACCATCACCGAGGTCGATCTCGGGACCGTGATGGCAATCGTGAAGGTGAAGCTCGACGGCGGCGACCAGGTCGTCACCTCCTCCGTCACCAAGGACGCCGCGACCGATCTCGGCCTGAAGGTCGGGCAGCCCGCAACCGTGTTCATCAAGTCCACGGAAGTCACCATCGGCGTCGACTAACCCCATGACGACGACGATGCGCGCCGAGCGCTTCTACGCGGACACCAAAAGGGTTGCGCTCGAAGACGTTCCAATACCGGAGCCCGGTCCCGGTGAAGTCCTGGTCAAGGTCGCCTTCTGCGGCATCTGCCATTCCGACCTGAGCCTTATCAACGGCACCTTCCCGGCGCAGCGCCCCGTGGTGATCCAGGGCCACGAAGCGTCGGGCACCATCGCGAAGCTGGGCCCCGAGGTGACCGGCTGGGCCGAGGGCGACCGCGTTGTGGTTGCCGCCGGCCGGCCCTGCCAGAAATGCGCGAACTGCAGGCGCGGCGATGTGGTGAATTGCCTGCGGATCCAATTGATGGCGTTCGCTTACGACGGAGCGTGGGCCGAGTACACCCTGGCGCAGGCGGCGGGCCTGACCCGGGTACCGGACAACGTTCCGCTGGAGCAGGCCGCGATCCTGGCCGACGCGGTGTCCACACCGTTCGGCGCGGTCGTCCGGACCGGAAAGGTGGCGGTCGGCGAGTCGGTCGGCGTGTGGGGCGTCGGCGGCCTCGGCACCCACATCGTCCAGCTGGCGCGGTTGGTCGGCGCCGTGCCGATCGTCGCCGTCGACGTCAACCCCGCGGTCCTGGAGCGTGCCCTGGCCGTGGGCGCGGACTACGCGTTCGACTCCCGCGACGACGGGCTCAGGGACAAGATCGCCGAGGTTACCGGCGGCCGGCTGCTGGATGTGGCCTTCGACGCCGTCGGGCTGAAGGCGACGTTCGAGCAGGGGCTCGATTGCCTCACCCCGGGCGGCCGCCTGGTGGGCGTCGGCATGAGCGCGCAGGCGCCGACCATCGGGCCCACCTCCCTGTTCGGTTTGACCCGCAAGCAGGTGCTCGGCCACCTGGGCTATCAGAACGTCGACATCGAGACCCTCGCGAAGCTGGTTTCGGCTGGGCGCCTTGACCTTTCACGGTCGATCAGCGAGATCGTCGCCCTGGAAGACGTGGCGCACGGCATCGAGATGCTCGAACGTCAACAAGGCAACCCCATCCGTATCCTCGTCCAGCCCTGAGGCGCCGTTCTCCCGCGACACATAACCAGTTGCGACGACACGGCGAAACGGCGCGCAGCAGTTTATCTTTGGCCGCGCAGGAAGGCGCGCACCCGGTCGAGCACCAGCTCCGGACGCTGGTCGACGATCCAATGGCCGACGCCGTCGACCAGCTCCACCTTGAAATCGCTGATGTGGTCGGCATATCCGTCGGTCAGGTCGGGTGTGATCACCGGGTCTTCGGTGCCGGTCAGCCAGCGGACCGGCACCTCGACGCGGGCGTCGGCGTACTCGCCGCGCATCCAGCGCAGCATCTCCCCGGTCTGGAAGCTGCGATACCACCGCGAACCCGCCTCCGCGTGGCCGGGCTGACGCATGCATTCGGTGTAGAGGCGGAGGTCCTCCTCGGGCAGCGCGTAGCCGCCACCCACCCAGGACCCGAGCACACGGCTCGCCCTCGAGTTGACATTGCTGATCATCCGCGGCCCGATGACCGGCAACGAGATCGGGATCTGATACCACAGCCGCCAGATGTTGCGCACCGCCCGCAGGTCGCGCTTCACCCACGGCGCCACCGTGTTCACCCCGAAGAAGCCGGTCACCTTTTGCGGGTGACGCAGCATCATGATGAACGCGGCCGGCCCACCCCAGTCGTGTGCGACGAGCTTGACCGTCTGGACGTTGAGGCGATCCAGGACGGCCGCCAGGTCGTCGGCCAGCTCGGTCTTGGTGTAACTCGAGCGGGGCGCCGAGCTCCAGCCGGCGCCGCGCAGGTCGGGGCACAGCACGCGATAGCCGTCGGCGGCCAGCGGCCCGATCAGGTTGTGCCATTCCCACCAGTTCTGGGGGAAGCCGTGCACCAGCATCACCGCCGGCCCGTCGGCCGGTCCCGCGTCGGCGACATGGATCGTCACACCGCTTCCGAGATCGACGTACCTGTGTTCGACACCGTCCAGCGCGGGCATAGTGACCATGAAGTGAGAACGTAGCCGCCTGCCGCGGGTTAGGCCAGGAACCGCTCGACGTACGGCGCGAAGCGGCGACGCAGGTCGGCCTCGTCCAGGCCGAACATCTCGCAGGAGGTCGCGACGTTGCCCAACCGGCCGCGCTGGTGCCTGGCCAGGTACTCGTCGATCGCCGTTCGAACTTCGTCGGTGAACGGTTCGCCGGCCAGGGCGTACACCCGCTCGGCGACGCCGGTTTCGTCGGCCATGAAGTCGTCGAAGCGGATGTCGATCGAGCGTTCCGGGCCGATGGTGTCGCGGTCGCGCACGAGGGCGGAAAGCATGTCGTCCAAGCGGTCGATCCACGACGCCGCGATCTCCTGAACGGGCACCGGTGACCGGTGCATGCGTGCGGAGTAGGTGATCATCGCGATCATCGACAGCGCCACCGGCACCGGGTCACGGTGCGTGAAAACGACGATGCCGCCGGGGAAAACCCGATCGAGCACCGGCACCTGCTCGAGATGCTGGGGCGACTTGAGCAACCAGCGCCGTCCGCCCCGCAAGAACTGCATGGCCTTGAGTTGGCGGGCGAGGTAGGCGTAGTGCGGCGTCTGGTCGTGGGCCTGGTAGTAGTCGCGCCAGCGGGGCACGTCGGCCAGCGTCTCGAAGAGCATGGTCGACAAATCGTTGGCGAGCAGTTGGATCTCTTCGTGGACGTGCTCGGTGGTCATCTCGTGCATCAGCGGGAAGTGGGGCATCACCGTGTTGATCAGCCCGACCGCGACGTCCATCCGAGCCCGGCGGGGATCCGGCTCGACCCCGGCCTCGGACGGCAAGGGAAACGGTTCGACGCTTTCCCAGTACGGCATGGTGCGAAAGGTGGGCGGCGCCGCCAGCAGGTTGTGCAGATGGGTGGTGCCGGTGCGCGGCAGGCCGGCGATGACCACCGGCGGTTGCAGCTCGATGTCGTCGATTTCCGGATGCCTGCGCACCAGGTCGGTCAACAGCAGCCGGTTCTTGAGCAACTGCAACAGCTGCCCGAAGAAGTTCACCACCCCGGCCTCGTGTAGCCCGTCGATGTCGCGCAGCGCCGCGAGGTAGACCTCGAGCCGTTCGCGATAGTCGTCCGCACCGAAGTCGTCCAGGCCGGTGTCCGCGGCGGCCCTCGCATGCAACGCCACGGCATCCAGCGGGCAGTCCGGCGCCAGCGAGGCCATCATGTCGAGCAGTTGTTGCGCCTCGGCGGTGAAGCGAGGCGCGGCGAGGTCATCGAGGCGAACGGCGTCGGTCACGGCGACTTATGTTACTCTCAGTTTCGTAATGGTAGTGGATTTTGGCCGGCCCCGTGACCCACGCATCGACGGCGCGGTGCTGAGCGCGACGGTCGAGCTGCTCGCCAAAACCGGCTATGCCGGGCTCTTGGTCTCCGCGATCGCGGAACGCGCCGGCACCAGCAAGCCCGCGATCTACCGACGCTGGCCGAGCAAGGCGCACCTGGTCCATGAGGCGGTGTTCCCCATCGGTATCGCGACCGAGCTACCCGATACCGGCTCACTGCCCGGGGACCTACACGAAATGGTCCGTCGCTCAATGGCTTTCCTGACGACGCCGGCCGCGAGGGCGGCCTTGCCGGGCCTGGTGGGCGAGATGGCCGCGGACCCGACCCTGCACTCGGCGCTGCTGGAGCGATTCGCCGGCGTCATCGGCGGCGGCCTGACCGAGTTGCTGGAGCGGGCTGCGGGCCGCGGCGAGGTCCGGCCCGACGTGACCGCCACCGAACTCACCGACGCCATCGCCGGCATCACCCTGATGGGCTTGCTCACCCGTGTCGGTGAACTCGATGACGCCTGGGTCGATCGCACAACGACGTTGCTCCTGAAGGGAATCCGCGCATGACGCACGAAACGACGGCCGCGTGGCAGGAACTGCTCGCCACCCTGGGAACCCTGGACCGCTCCTTCCTGGAGGGCGACCGGGCGGTGACCGACGACCGCCACATAGCCGACGGCTACCGCATGCTCGCCAGCACGCTCGGCGTGGCCTTCGACGCCTACCTGTTCCCCGAGCCCGGCCGGCCCCAGTTCGTCGCGGTGAACACGCCGTTCCGCCGCGACCGCCGCTGGGGTGGCGACAACACCGACGCCTACTACTTCATGTGTCCGGTCGACCCGAAGCGCCGCTACCGCATCAGTGGCAATCGCGGTGACAGCGTGTACTTTTCGGTGACCGCCTACAACGAGCCGTCACCGGGCGCGTGGTCGGACCGGGTGGTCGCAATCGTCCGCGACAGCGATCTCGACGTGGGCGCCGACGGCAACTTCGCCTTCGAACTCGGCCCCACCCCCGACGCCGCTGTGCTGATGACCCGCGACTATCAGGCCGACCCGCTGACCGGCCGCCCCGTCACCTGGCGGATCGAGGCGCTCGACGATCCGGAGCCGATCCGGCACGGCGACGCCGAGACCGCCGCGAGCCTACGGGCGGTCGCGACCTGGTTGCGCACCATGTTCGCCATCGTGCCGCTGGCGGTAGGGACGCGCGTCGACGACGGCCATGCCTTGGGGCACGAAACCACGCACGCGGCAAATCAATTCGCCGATCCCTATCAGGTTCCCGACGCAAACTTCGGCTGGTCGGCGCGCGACGCCTGCTACTCATACGGCAGCTTTGTGCTCGCTGACGACGAAGCGCTGATCATCACGCACCGGCCGCCCGCATGCCGGTTCTGGAACCTGGTGGTGTGGAACCAATTCATGGCCACCTTCGGCGCCTCCGAGGGCCCGGACGCCCGCTGTTCGATCAACGGCCACAGCGCCGCGGTCAACAGCGACGGCTCGGTGACGATCGTCTTGTCCCGCGATAGAACCGGCCACCCGAATTCACTGACCACACTGGGCTATCCGCGCGGCAACCTCGCCTTCCGGTGGTTCCTCGCCGACGGGGTACCGCCGCGGCCGGAGGTGGAACTGGTGAAGGCGACACAGGCGCCCACCGTTACCAGCTAGCCCGCCGGCACTTCGATTTCGCGAACCAACTCGACGGCCCGGCCGAGCGTGCGAAGCTTCGCCTCCAGCGTGTCGCCGGCCGGGTAGAGCCGCACGGTGTTCACGCCAGCGTCGCGCCACACCGCAAGCCGCGCGCGGACCATCTCCTCGGTGCCGATCAGCGTGGTGGCCAACACCATTTCGTCGGTGACCAACGCGGCCGCGCCGTCGCGGTCGCCCCGCTGCCAGCGCTCGCGCACCTCGGCGGCGATGCCGGCCCAGCCCTGCCGGCTGTAGGCCTGGTTGTAGTAGTTCGTGCTCGACGACCCCATCCCGCCCAGGCTGAACGCGAGCTCCTTCTTGCGGCCGGCGACCATGGCGCGCAGTTCGTCCTCGTCCGAGGCGAACGCGACTTCGGCGCCCTGGCAGATGTCGACGTCGGCGCGCGCGCGGCCGGCGGCGGCCAGGCCCTCGTCGAGATGCGAGAAGTAGGCGGCGCCGGCACCCTCCGGGACGAAGCTGGTGCCCAGCCACCCGTCGGCGACCCGGCCCGTCAGCCGCAGCATCGCCGGAGACAGCGCGGCCAGATAGATCGGAATGGGATGCTCCGGCCGGGTCGACAACCGCATCGGCAGCCCTTCGCCGCCGGGGAGCGGGATCTGAAACTGCTTGCCCGAGTATGCGAGTTTGTCTCCGGTGCACACCTGCCGCACAATGTCGACGGTTTCGGAGATGCGGGCCAGGGGCGCGCTGAACGAGACGCCGTGCAAGCCCTCGATCACCTGCGGGCCGGACGCGCCCAGCCCGAGCAGGAAACGCCCGCCCGACAGGTTGGACAGCGTGATGGCAGTCTGCGCGACCATCACGGGCGATCGAACGCCGACCTGCAGGATGCCCGAGCCCAGCAGGATGCGTTCGGTCCGTGCCGCGAGGTAACCCAGGGCCGACGGTGCGTCGGAGCCCCAGGCCTCGGCCACCCAGCACACATCGAGGCCCAGCTTCTCCGCCTCGACGACGAAGGTTGCGGTGTCCCGGCCGGCGCTCGACAACTCGACCGTGGTGGCGGTGCGCATCAGCGCACCCCGTGCTCGGCCAGTCTCTTGATCGCCGCGAGCGTCTTGCCGATCGCCGCCTCGAACTCGCGCATCCGCACGAACACGATCTTCTGTTCCTTGTCGGGCATCGATTCGATGGCCGCCGACAACCCCGAACGTCCCGGGCCCATCTGCATCCAGTAGCTCAGCGCCGTGCCGCCATCGCGGGAGTTCAGCCGGAACCGCCACATCGCCGCGGGGTTGTCGGGTTCCCCGACGGCCCAGGCGAATTCGCGCGGCTCGTCACACGCGACGATTTGCGAGGTGGTGGTCCATCGCCCGAACGCGTCGTGCTCGTTGTGTCCGACGAAGCGGGCGCCCACGCGCGGGCCGTCGGCACCGTCGGCCCACTCCACCGCCTGCAGCTCGTTGCTGAGCGTCGGCATGAGCTTGATGTCGGAGACCAGGCTCCACACCCGGACCGGATCGGCATCGATCCACGTCGATGCCTCCACCGTCGGTTTGTCCGCATACCGCGCGCCGGTCCACTCCACGCAGCCCATTGTGCCCCCGCACGTGAATACTCGGATCACGTGCGGGGTCGTGGGCGGCTGTCAGGCGGCCGCGGTCACCTGATCGGCCGACCGGTCGGGGCCGGCCTTGCGCAGGACCGAGTCCGGGAAGGTGAGCCGGACGATCTTGCGGACGACGGTGCCGAACTGACGCAGCAGCGGGCCGCGGTTGTAGGGGATTGCGTAGCGCTCGCAGATCGCTTGCACCTCGGGCGCGATCTCGGCGTAACGCCGCGCCGGCATGTCCGGGAACAGGTGGTGCTCGATCTGGTGGGACAGGTTGCCGGACAGCAGATGAAAGAGCCTGCCACCGGTGAGGTTTGCCGAACCGAGGACCTGGCGGAAGTACCACTGGCCGCGCGACTCGTCTTTGGTCTCCTCGACGGTGAACTCCTGGGTGCCGTCCGGGAAGTGGCCGCAGAAGATGATCATGTAGGACCAGACGTTGCGCATCAGGTTGGCCGACAGGTTGCCCGCGAAGACGAACGGCGCGAAGGGACCGGCCAGCAACGGGAAGGCCACGTAGTCCTTGAGCGTTTGCCGCCGCGTCTTCTTCCAGATCGCGCGCAGCACCTCACGTTTGTCGGCCAGCTCGATTTCGCCGGAGCGGATTCGCTCGGTTTCCAGTTCGTGCAGCGCGACGCCGTACTGGAACAGCACCATCAACAAGAAGGCGTAGAGCGGGTTGCCCAGGAAGTACGGCTGCCAGCGCTGGTCTTCGCTCATCCGCAGGATGCCGTAGCCGATGTCGCGGTCCATCCCCACGATGTTGGTGTGGGTGTGGTGCATGTAGTTGTGCGAATGGCGCCACTGATCGGCCGGGCACGCGGTGTCCCACTCGAAGGACCGGCCGGAGATGTTCGGGTCACGCATCCAGTCGTATTGGCCGTGCATGATGTTGTGGCCGATCTCCATGTTGTCCAGGATTTTCGACAACCCCAGCATCGTGGTTCCCAGCAGCCAGGCGGGCGGCAGGAACAGCAGCGCGCGGCCGCCGACTTCCAGCGCGCGCTGGGCCTTGATGACGCGGCGGATGTAGTCGGCGTCCTCCGCGCCGAGGCTGGCCATCACGCGTTCCCTGATGGCATCCAGTTCGCGGCCGAATGCGTCGGCCTGTTCCGGGGTCAGGTTGATCTTGTTCTGTGTCATGGCTTTTCCTCCAGTATTGGTTGGGACTAAAGCGACAGGTCCACATCGCCGACCGGGACGGACACACAGATCTGCACGTCCTCGTCGGGGCCGGTAGAGACCGCGCCGGTGATCAGGTTGCGCACCGTGCCGGTGGTCTTCCGCCGTGTGCAGGTGTGGCAGATGCCCATCCGGCAGCCGTTCTCGGGTGACAGGCCGGCCGATTCCGCCTGTTCCAGCAGGGGACGTCCGTCGTCGACGACATCGACCCCGCTGTCGGAGAACGTAACCCGCCCGCCCGAGGGATTGGCCGGCACTTCGAAGGATGGTGGTACGAAGCTCTCGGTGTAGACGTTGTCGCAGTGGTTTCGGACGGCATCGACCAGAGGCGTTGGCCCGCAGACGAACACCGCATCGGGTGATGGCATCGCGGCGGCCAGATGCGCGGCGCCGAATCGGCCGGCGAGGTCGCCGCCCTCGGCTCGGGTGTAGCCATGCAGCACCCGGACCCCGGGCAGCGTCGCGAGCTCGTCGCGGTAGCACGCCTCGCCCGCGTTGCGGGCGTAATGGATGAACGCGATCTCGCCGGGGTGCCCCTCGGCGACCAGGGTGCGCACCATGGCCATCACCGGGGTGATGCCGCTTCCACCGGAAACGAACAAGATCCGGCGCGGTCTTTGCGGGCCCGGCTCCGGCAACACGAAGTCGCCGCCGACGCCGGCCAAACCGAACACCATGCCGGGGCGGGCGTGTTCGTACAGGTGGTTCGAAACCAGCCCGCCGTCGTGCTGCCCGATCGTCAGCTCGAGGTGGGCGGTCCCCTCGGCATTGGCCGGGGAATAGCAGCGGCTGTGCCGGCGGCCGTCGATCTCGACGGCAAGGTTGACGTACTGCCCGGCTTTGACGGTATGGGCGGATGTGAAGCTGTCGTTCGGAGCGAGGGTGAGGGTGACGCTGCGCGCGGTGGTGCGGCGCACGTCGATCACCTTGGCGCGGGCCTCCCCCAGCGTCCAGGTCGGCGCCACCAGCTCGGTGTACCGGTCGACGCCGTGCGGGCCGGTGAGCAGGTCGAGAAGGTCTGAACCCAAGACTCGCTTCCGAAAAGTCCGAGCGAGGGCTCGACCCGAAGTCTGAGCGGTTTGAGTGAACATATGTACACCGTGGGGCCATACCCCCCGGTCAGTCAAGGGTTTCCGCAGGTCTGTGGTAGGCTTCACACAGTGAACAGCCGTACTCCTAGCTCACGGGTGCGCGGTTCTGGTCGCGAGCGCTCGCGCGAAAGTCGGTCGCGTGAGGAGCGCAAGGAGGCGACCCGTCGCGCAATCATCGCCGCGGCACTCAAGCTGCTGCAGGACCGCAGCTTTTCCAGTCTCAGCCTGCGCGAGGTGACCCGTGAGGTCGGGATCGTGCCGGCCGCCTTCTATCGCCACTTCGAGTCGATGGAGGCCCTTGGGCTGGTCTTGATCGACGAGTCATTCCGAAGTTTGCGCGACACCCTACGTGACGCGCGTGCCGGCAAGCTCGACCCGAACCGGGTGATCGAATCATCCGTCGAAATCCTGGTCGCCAGTGTGGCGCAGCGGCGGGAACATTGGCGATTCATTGCTCGTGAACGCAACAGCGGGCTCAGCGTGCTGCGCTATGCCATCCGCACCGAGATCCGGTTGATCACGTCCGAGTTGGCCACCGACCTGGCGCGCTTTCCACGGCTGCACGAGTGGACCACCGAGGATCTCAACGTGCTCGCGACCCTGTTCGTCAACGCGATGATCGTCATCGCGGAGGCGATCGAGGATTCGCAGAGCGCCGAAACGCTGGAAGACATTCGGCGGCTCGCCGTCAAGCAGTTGCGGATGATCGCCATCGGCATCGCCGGCTGGAAGAGCAAGCCTTAGCCGCACCGCACCCGGAGTGAACAGTCGGACACTGGCTACCTCACTCCGTCGTCTGGCTGAAGTCCGGCGCCCCGTTCTCATCGACCACCTCATACAGCGACTGGCCGTCTTCGGGCGCGCCATCGATCTGGCCCCGATGAGCGCGTCCGGGAGGGCCGTCGGCGAGCGCGTCCCCACCTTCCCCGGGGGAATCGGGCGAGATGTCCGGCTCCTCTTCCGCCAGCCGGGCATCCAGAGATTCGCCCTCGCGCTCTTCCCGCGCGGTCATGCCGAACCGGTTCGCTTCGCTCCAGCCCTCGGGCGGGTCGACGACGATGTCGCCGTCGTCGTTGTGCAACTCGTCGGAGTCGGTGCCTTCGCTCGCGTTCAACGTGTCACCGGGGCCGCCCTCCTCGGGGAAGTCCGCGGGGTCCACCAGCTCGTCGGCTTGGGGGTCTTCGCTCATGCGGGAACGGTTGCCCGCCGGATCGGGGGGCGAAACGCGACCCGCCCCTAGCGCGGCGACCGCCACATCGCCCACATGGTGGGACCGCCGTCGGCGACCACGATCTCGCGGGTCACCGCGAAGCCGAAACGTTCGTAATACGGCACGTTTTCGGGCTTGCTCGACTCGAGGTAGGCCGGACAGTATTCGGCGTCGCAGCGATCCAGCCGCGACCGCATCAACGCCTGCCCGAAGCCCCGCCCGCGGACCGAGGGGTCGCTCCCGATCACGGCGAGATACCAATGCGGCTCTTCGGGATGCATGCGCTTCATGAGCTCCTGCAGGCCGCGCGCCCTCGCGGCACGAAGGCCGAACACCCGCAGAAACGTCGGAATCATCGCCAGTTCGCCCCGGCGAGTCTCGCGCCACTGATTCGGCGGATCCCACAGGGCCGCCGCGCCGATGTCCGGGCCGTCGCAGGCCACCTCGACGCCGCCGCAGCCCAAATGGTGGTGGCGGGTCATCGTTGCGAACAACCGGTGCAGGTTGGCGGCCCGGTCCTTCGGGTCGGGCAGCAGCCAGGTCGTCACCGGGTCGTCGTAAAAGGCCCGGCCCAGGGTGCGCGACAGCTCGCGGACATCGGCCTTGCGCGCCGGGCGTGGCTGGGGAGTCACCCGAGTCAGGCTAGCGGGTGAGCCACGTCCGGGTGTCATGACCGGAGCGGCGGGTACGTTAGGGCGGTGACCGGCGTTTCGCGTCGCGCATTCGGGCGGATGGCCGCCGGTGCGGGCATGCTCGGCACAGCCGGGCTACCCGCCGGCTGTGGGCGCCCGGGTAATGACCACGCCGGCCCCGCCGCCCCGCCAGCGCCCGCGGTCAAGCGGGTGGGCGTGGTCCTCTCGCACGAACAGTTCCGCACCGACCAACTGGTGGCGCAAGCGCAGGCGGCCGAACAGGCCGGCTTTCAGTATGTCTGGGCCAGCGACCACATCCAGCCCTGGCAGGACAACGAGGGCCATTCGATGTTCCCGTGGCTGACGCTGGCGCTGGTGGGCAACGCCACCAGTCGCATCGCGTTCGGCACCGGGGTCACCTGCCCCACGTACCGTTATCACCCGGCAGTGGTGGCACAGGCGTTCGCCTCGCTGGCGATCCTCACCCCCGGCCGGGTATTCCTGGGGGTCGGCACCGGGGAACGGCTCAACGAACAGGCGACCACCAACACATTCGGCAAATACGCCGAGCGCCACGACCGACTGGTCGAGGCGATCAACCTGATCCGCCAGTTGTGGAGCGGATCGCGAACCTCGTTCACCGGCCGGTACTTTCAGACCAACGCGCTGAAGCTCTACGACACACCGTCCACACCGCCACCGATCTTCGTGGCGGCCAGCGGACCCAAGAGCGCGGCTGTGGCCGGTCAATACGGTGACGGCTGGATCGGTCAGGCCCGGGATGTCACGAACCCCGCACTCGTGGCCGCATTCAGCGCCGGCGCGGAGGCCGCCGGCCGCGACCCGGGCAGCCTGGGCAAGCGCGCGGAGCTGTTCGCTGTCGTCGGCGATAACACCGAGGCGACGACGGCCGCCAGCCTATGGCGCTTCACCGCCGGCGCCGTCGACCAGCCGAATCCGGTCGAAATACAGCGCGCCGCGGCGGTCAATCCCATCGACAAGGTGCTGGCCAATTGGACCGTCGGCACCGACCCCGCCCCCCACATCAAGGCGGTGCAAGCGGTCCTGGACGCCGGCGCCGTGCCGTTTCTGCATTTCCCCCAGAGCAATCCGCTGACGGCCATCGACTTCTACCGCACCAACGTCTTGCCCAAGTTGCACTAGACGGACCTGGGCTCGACCTCGGGCTGGATGTAGACGACGCGCACCGCGGGCACCGCCTCCCGAATGCGCGCCTCCGCGTTTCTGATCACATCGGCCGCGACCGCGAATTCCCGCTCGGGGCCGAACACGACCTTGGCGGCCACCACCATCTGGTCCGGGGCGAGGTACTGGGTGCGCAGGTCAAGGACGTTGTCGACGTGCTCGGCCCGCTGCAGGGCCGACCGAATCATCTTGCACTGGTTGGTCGTTGCCCCCTCGCCGATCAACAGGCTGTGCGTCTCGACGATCAAAACCACGGCGACCACGGCCAGCAGCACCCCGATACCCAG
The DNA here is from genome assembly GCF_001665605.1 of Mycobacterium sp. 852014-50255_SCH5639931. Classification (GTDB taxonomy): domain Bacteria; phylum Actinomycetota; class Actinomycetes; order Mycobacteriales; family Mycobacteriaceae; genus Mycobacterium; species Mycobacterium paraffinicum. Next base: position 315,569 of record NZ_LZSV01000011.1, on the reverse strand, counting down.
CGTGCTGACCGCGTCCCACAACGGGTTTCCCGTGACCGCCGTGAGTGTCACGCCCGCAAACGCTACGCCGAGACCGAGCAGCGCGGCGCTGTCTTCGAGCAGCACCACGGGCGGCTCCGGGATGCGCGAATTCCGGATGAACGCCGGCCGACGGGCGCCGCGGGAGGATGCCCGCGTGACGCAACGGGGTACATCATGGACAATCCCGCCTATGGACCTATCGGACCCGAGTTCCCAGCACGAGCTGGCGAGGCGCATGGCCGAACTGGCCCGCGACATCGCCGCACCACGCGACCTCGGTCAGGTGCTCACCGACGTGACCACCGCCGCGGTGGAGCTGATACCGGGCGCCGACATTGCCGGCGTGCTGCTGATCAAGGGGGGCGGAGATTTCGAGTCGGTCGCGGACACCGACAGCCTGGTTGCGCAGCTCGACAAGCTGCAGCACGACTTCAGTGAGGGTCCCTGTCACGACGCCGCGCTGAAGGAAACGATCGTGCGCACCGACGACCTCCGCGAGGAACCACGCTGGCCCCGTTATGCGCCGGCGGCCGTGGAACGCGGTGTGCTGAGCAGCCTCTCGTTCAAGCTGTACACCGCGGAGCGCACGGCCGGCGCGCTGAACCTGTTCAGCTTCCGGCCGGGCGCATGGGATACCGAGGCCGAGACCATCGGCATCGTCTTCGCCGCACACGCCGCCTCCGCGATCATGGCCGGGCGCCACGGGCAGCAGATGCAATCGGCGCTGTCGACGCGAGACCGGATCGGTCAGGCCAAGGGCATCATCATGGAGCGCTACGGCGTGGACGAGCTGCGCGCCTTCGACCTACTGCGCCGCCTGTCCCAGGAGAGCCAGGCCAAGCTCGTCGACGTTGCGCAGCGCGTCATCGATACTCGCAGCGACGACTGATTCCCCGCCGCCGCCATTTACGATGGGGTGGCTTCATCGATGAGTCCGGCGCGACGCGGCGCCGGGGAACGGGTGGCCACCGTGTGGGATTTCGAAACAGACCCGGAATATCAGGCAAAGCTCGACTGGGTCGAAAAGTTCATGGTCGACGAGCTCGAACCGCTCGATCTGGTCGCTCTCGACCCCTACGACAAGAAGAACGCCGAGATGATGGCGATCCTGCGGCCGTTGCAGCAGCAGGTGAAGGATCAGGGCCTGTGGGCCGCGCATCTGCGGCCAGAGCTCGGCGGCCAGGGCTTCGGCCAGGTCAAGCTCGCGCTGCTCAACGAGATCCTCGGCCGTTCCCGCTGGGCGCCGTCGGTGTTCGGCTGCCAGGCGCCCGATTCGGGCAACGCCGAGATCCTGGCGATGTTCGGGACCGACGAACAGAAGGCCCGCTACCTGCAGCCGCTGCTCGACGGCGAGATCACCTCGTGCTATTCGATGACCGAGCCGCAGGGCGGTTCCGATCCCGGACAGTTCGTCACCGCCGCTACCCGCGACGGCGACTACTGGGTGATCAACGGGGAGAAGTGGTTCTCCACCAACGCCAAGCACGCCTCGTTCTTCATCGTCATGGCGGTGACGAACCCCGAGTCGCGCACGTACGACAAGATGTCCCTTTTCATCGTCCCGGCCGACACACCGGGCATCGAGATCGTCCGCAACGTGGGCGTGGGAGCAGAATCGTCGGCGCGCGCCAGCCACGGGTATGTCCGCTACACCGACGTGCGCGTCCCGGCCGATCACGTGCTGGGCGGTGAGGGTCATGCGTTCATGATCGCGCAGACCCGGCTCGGTGGTGGGCGCATTCACCACGCGATGCGCACGATCGCGTTGGCGCGCAGCGCTTTTGACATGATGTGCGAGCGTGCCGTGTCCCGAAAGACGCGGCACGGGCGACTGTCCGATTTTCAGATGACCCAGGAGAAGATCGCGGACAGCTGGATTCAGATCGAACAGTTCCGGCTGCTCGTGTTGCGCACCGCGTGGTTGATCGACAAGCACCACGACTACCAGAAGGTGCGCCGCGACATCGCGGCGGTCAAGGTGGCCATGCCCCAGGTGCTGCACGACGTCGTGCAACGGGCCATGCACCTGCACGGTGCGCTCGGCGTCTCCGACGAGATGCCGTTCGTCAAGATGATGGTGGCGGCCGAGTCGCTGGGCATCGCCGACGGCGCCACCGAACTGCACAAGATGACGGTGGCCCGCCGCACCTTGCGCGAATACCAGCCGGTTACAACGCCATTCCCGTCCGCGCACATACCCACCCGGCGCGCGGAAGCCCAGGCGCGGCTGGCCGAGCGGCTCGAGCATTCCGTCGCGGAGTTCTGACCCGGCTCGCCTGGGCGCCTCACGACACGTAAACCTTGGCGACGACACGCCGTAAAGGGCCGCCGTGGTTTAGGTTTCGCGGTAGTAGGTCACGACACGTAGCGGACGATGCTCTCGGCCACACACGCCGGCTTGGGCGCGCCCTCGATCTCGACGGTGGTCGACATGGTCGCCTGCACGGCGCCGTTTCCGACGTCGTCGACGCTGACCAGTGACGTCTGCGCGCGCACCCGGGAGCCGACCGGCACCGGGGCGGGGAAGCGAACCTTGTTGAGGCCGTAGTTGATTGCGAGCTTGATGCCGTTGACCGTGTAGATCTGGTGCTGCAGGCGCGGCAACAGGGCCAGGGTCATGAAACCGTGGGCGATCGTCCCGCCGAAGGGACCGGCGGCGGCGCGTTCCGGGTCGACGTGGATCCACTGGTGATCGCCGGTCGCGTTGGCGAACAGATTGACATCTTCCTGGGTGATGGTGACCCAGTCGCTGTGGCCGATGGTTTCGCCGGTAGCGGCCGTGAGCTCGGCTACTGATTCGAAGGTGCGCATTGAGGTTCCTCCTTGACTCCGGGCGCTAAGAATAGCGCCGAGGTCCTCGTGCCGGATCAGCCATCCCGGCCACCGCAGCACGCACGATCTGGTTTGGCGGCGCATGCACGGGGAACCCCGTCGGAAGTCAAGACCCGCACCGGAGGGGAGCAAATGGGAGAGCCGAAGGGCCACAAGACAGAGTCCGACGTCGAACCGGAGGCTCACGAGTCTCGGTCACGCGCCGCGGCCGGAGAGGCCGACGGCTCCTACGTGGGAGCGGCTGGTTCCGACGATTCTTTCGATGCCGGGGAAACGGGTGCCGAAGCGCGGAGCCAGCAAGGCTGACTCCCCTGCACCTCGGCGGATCGGCTACCGAAGTGCGCCTATCGCGGCCTGCAATTTGGTGGTGGCCTGATCCGCGACCTCCTGCAGGGCCCCCTGCTCGCCTGTCACCTTCACCATGAGTTGCGGATCCATCGCTTCGACGAGAACCGCATCGTTTTCGGCGGGATCGGTCCGCACCACGACATTGCACGGCAGTAACTGGCCGATCTGGCGGTGGATGCCCAGCGCGCGATGCGCCAGCACCGGGTTGCAGGCACCGAGGATCACATAGTCCTCCATGTCCTCCCCGAGCTTGTTTTTCAGCGTGGCTTTGACGTCGATCGTGGTCAGCACTCCGAAACCCTGTTCGGCCAGAGCTTTGGTGGTCTGCTCCACCGCTTCCTCAAACGAGGTGTGCAACGTGGCGGTCAATCCTGATGTCATTTCTTCCTCCTCGGTTTCGATCTACCCGGAATTTCGTTCGACGCTAAGGTAATTCGCAGCTGGCTGGTCACAACTAACCCGCGGTGCGCGGGCGTTGCAGCTGGGTGAACTGAGGAACCGCACCCAAGGTGGCGACCGCATCGAACAGCGCGATCGAGTCCGCGGCGTCGGGCAACGCGGTCAGGACCGGCCCGAAGAACGCATGCCCGTCGATCCGTAGGATCGGGCTCCCCCCGGTTTCGCCGAGCGCGGCTTGCGCCGCCTGGTGTCCGCGTCGCACGACTTCGTCCAGCGATGCGTCCGAGGTGACCGCGGCGGTGGTGTCTCGCGCACCGGCCGCGGTCAAAACGTGGGCGACGAGACTGTCGTCAAGGGGTTCGGAGCCGTCGAAGTACCGTTCACCAAACGCCAAGTACGCGGCGGTCCACCCGGCGGCGCCGTTTTCGCGCGCGATGGCGGCCATCAGCCGGCCAACTTTTTGCGAGTCGCGCATGCGGGCCTGCTGAGGGGCCGGGAGTTCTCGCCCCTCGTTGAGCACCGCCAAACTCATCAGCTGCCAATCGACAGCCATGCCGGTCTTCTCGGCAACGGCGCGGAGCCACCGTGCGGTGTTCCACGAAAACGGGCACACCGGGTCCAACCAGAGTGTGACCGCCGATCCGGCTCGACCGCTTTCAGCGGGGTTCATTGCGCTTCCCTTTCGTCGGCACCGGCCCGTCAGGCCAGGCTCAGGAACAGTTTTTCCAGCTCATCGATCGACACGGCCGGCCCGTCGGTGGGACTACCCTCCGGTCGGGCGATGCAGTCGCGCAGCCCCGAGGCAATGATCTTGAAGCCGGCGCGATCCAGCGCCCGTGATACCGCGGCCAGTTGGGTAACGACGTCCTTACAGCTGCGGCGCTGCTCGATCATCGCGATGACGCCGCCGAGCTGACCGTGCGCCCGACGCAACCGGGCCAGGACGGCGTCCATGTCGCCGGGGTCGTGAACTTCGTTTGCCATGACTCCTTCATACCATACCCACGGGGGTATACCGAGACCGATTGATAATACCCGGGGGGGTATGGTACGAATTGAGCTACGGTTCATGCCGCGACTCGTGGGTACCAGGCACGCGATCACGTGCAACGTGTGCCCGCTGGCCCTCAGGTGCGGGCCAAACGGCCCTATTCGCGGGGGCGATGCGGGCTGAGACTCCGTACCAGAACGACCCGGTCACGAGGGAAGGAACGTCAGTGTCCACGTTTCTCAGACGGGCGTGGGTGCCGCTGGTCGTCGTGGTGGCAGTCGCCCTCGGCGGCATCGCCGTCGAGCGGCTCCGCGGCGTCTTCGGGTCCGACGCGATTTTTACCGCGACGGGCCGTAGCGCCGAACCACTCGAACCCTCACACATCAAGCAAGTGACCTACGAGGTCTACGGCCCCAGCGGCACAACGGGAACCGTGAGCTACCTCGACAACAACGCGCAGCCGGAACAGGTGGACTTCACCACGCTGCCGTGGACCTTCACGGTCACCACCACGGTGCCCGCCGTGATCGCCAGCGTGGTGGCGCAAGGCAACAGCGACGACATCGGGTGCCGCATCACCGTCAACGGTGTGGTCAAGGACCAGCGTTCCTCGGCCGGGCGCCACGCCCAAACCTCCTGTCTGGTGAAGGCCGCATGAACACCGACACCGACGCCCGTCCGAAATTCATGCGATTCGTCCGCAGGTTCGCGTGGCCCATCATCATCGGCTGGCTATTACTCACCGTCGCCCTGAACGTGCTTGTGCCGCCGATCGAGTCGGTCGCAAGGAACCACGCGGTGACGATGTCGCCCCAGGACGCTCCGGCGATGATCGCCGCCAAGCGCATCGGCGCAACCTTTCACGAGTCGGACTCCGACAGCACCGGGATGATCGTCTTGGAGAGCGATAAGCAGCTCGGCGACGAGGCGCACCGCTACTACGACGCCTTGGTGCGCAAGCTGCAGGCCGACCCCAAGCACGTCCAGCACGTCCAGAACGTGTGGGGAGATCCACTCACCGCCGCGGGTGTCCAGAGCCGCGACGGCAAGGCCGCCTACGTCCAACTGAACCTGGCCGGTAATCAGGGCAGCACCATGGGCAACCAGTCCGTCGACGCGGTGCGGAAGATCGTCGACAAGTCAGAGCCCCCCAAGGGACTCAAGGTCTACGTCACCGGTCCGGGCCCCCTGACCACGGACATGAACGAGGCCGCCGACAAGAGCATGTTCAAGATGATGGGCGTCACGGGTGTCGTCATCATGATCATGCTTTTCATCGCCTATCGTTCCGTCAGCACGGTTCTTCTGGTCCTGGTCATGGTCGGCTTCGAGATGGGCACGGCCAGGGGGCTTGTCGCGCTGCTTGGAAACAATGAGCTGTTGGGATTCTCAACGTTCGTCGTTGCGATGCTGTCCTCGTTGGCGATCGCGGCGGGCACGGACTACGCGATCTTCCTCATCGGGCGTTACCAGGAGGCGCGCCAGGCCGGTCAAGACCGAGAAACCGCCTACTACACGATGTTTCGCGGTACCTCGCACATCATCTTGGGCTCGGGATTGACGATCGCCGGTGCCACGTTCTGCCTGCACCTGGCGCGCCTGTCGTACTTCAAGGCGCTGGGCATTCCGTCCGCCTTGGGCCTGCTCGTCGTCGTGGCGGGAGCGATGACCGCGGCCCCCGCCGTCGTCGCGGTGGCAACCCGGTTCGGCCTGCTCGACCCGAGACGGATGATCAAGACGCGCGGTTGGCGGCGCATCGGCACCGCCACCGTGCGCTGGCCCGGCCCGGTTTTCGCGGCCTCGCTGGTCATCGCGATCGTCGGCATTCTCATCATGCCGAGCATGAAGGTCAGCTACAACGACCGCTTCTACATACCCCGCGGCCTCCCGTCGAGCGTCGGGTATGCGGCCGCGGAGCGCCATTTCAGCGCCGCCACAATGAATCCCGACATCTTGATGATCGAAAGCGATCATGACATGCGGAACAGCGGCGACATGATCATCCTCGACAGGCTTGCCAAAGACATCTTTCGCTCGCCCGGAATCGCGATGGTGCAGAGCATCACCCGGCCGCTGGGCGGCCCCATCGAGCACACCTCGATACCCTTCCAGATCAGCGCCCAATCGATCCCGATCCAGCAGAACCTGCAATTCATGCGGGACCGCACCGACGACATGCTCAAGATGAGCGACGACCTCGGCGCCATGATCGTCTCGATGCAGCGGATGCAGGGCTTGGTCGGGCAGATGAGCGGCGCCACCCATCACATGGTCGGCGACATGCACGAGATGCAGGCCACGCTGGACGAGATGCGCGACCACCTTGCGGATTTCGACGATTTCGCTCGGCCGTTCCGCAGCTATCTGTATTGGGAACAGCACTGTTTCAACATCCCGGTGTGCTGGGCTGCGAGGTCGGTGTTCGAGGCGATCGATGGTGTGGACAAGTTCAGCGAGAACATGAGCACGCTGATCAATGACGTGAACAACGTCGACGCGATATTGCCCCAGATGCTCGCCGAATTCCCACCGATCATCGCCGTCGCACAGTCGATGCAGGGGACTCTGCTCACCATGCACAGCAGCTTCTCCGGTCTGGTCACCCAAATGGCGCAGATGACGGACACGGCGAGCGCGATGGGTCAGGCCTTCGACGCTTCCCGCAGTGGCGACTACTTCTACCTGCCGCCAGAAGCGTTCCAGAATCCCGACTTTCAGCGCGGGCTTAAGCTGTTCTTGTCGCCGGACGGCAAGGCCGCCCGCTTCATCATCACCCACGACGCGGACCCGGCAACGCCGGCGGGCATCTCCGCGGTCATGCCGGAATTGGCCGCCGCACATCAAGCGGTGAAGGGTACGACCCTGACGGGCGCCAAGTTCTACCTCGCGGGCACGGCGGCCATCTACCGCGACATTCAGTCGGGCTCCCACTACGACCTGCTGATCGTGGGGCTCGCCGCGCTGACGTTGATCTTCGTCGTGATGCTGATCATCACGCGTGCGCTGGTCGCATCCCTAATGATCGTCGGCACGGTGCTGCTCTCGCTGGGTGCCGCCTTCGGGCTCTCGGTGTTGGTCTGGCAACACCTGTTGGGGCTGGAATTGAACTGGATCGCACCGGTATTCGGGCTGATCATCCTGCTGGCGGTCGGATCCGACTACAACCTGCTGCTGGTTTCCCGGTTCCAGGAGGAGATCGGAGCGGGACTGAAGACCGGCATCATCCGCTCCATGGGCGGGACGGGTGGCGTGGTCACCTCGGCGGGTCTGGTCTTCGCCTTCACCATGATGTCGATGGTCGCCAGCGACCTGCGCTCAATCGGCCAGGCCGGCAGCACGATCGGTCTCGGCCTGCTGTTCGACACGTTGATCGTGCGCTCGTTGATGACGCCGTCGATCGCGGCGCTGCTGGGGCGTTGGTTCTGGTGGCCGATGCGCGTGCGGCCCCGCCCCGCCAGCGCCATGCTGCGGCCCTTCGGACCCCGTCGCCTCGTTCGTTCCCTCCTGCTCGGCGAGGAGGCCGACGCGCCGATCACCAAGCCCGAACAAGCGATGGCGTCGACGGCGAGGTAAAGACCAGGGGCGCGGCAAGATGGGGTTGTGCGGCTGCTGATGATTTCCGATACCCACGTCCCCAAGCGCGCCCGCGACCTGCCCGCACGAATTTGGGATGAGGTGGACGCGGCCGACGTCGTCGTGCATGCCGGCGACTGGGTGGTGCCCGAGCTGCTCGAGGAACTCGAAGCCAGGTCGGCCCGGCTGGTCGCCTGCTGGGGCAACAACGACGGGCCGGCACTGCGGGCCAGGCTGCCGGAACGGGCGGACGTGACCCTGGCGGGCGTGCGATTCACGGTGGTGCACGAGACCGGCGCGGCGACGGGCCGCGAAGCCCGGATGTCGCGGTTGTATCCCGACACCCAGGTCCTGGTGTTCGGGCACAGCCACATCCCCTGGGACACCCGCACCGACACCGGCCTGCGCCTGCTCAATCCGGGCTCGCCGACGGACCGGCGCCGACAACCGTTCTGCACCTACATGACCGCCGACGTCGCCGACGGGACGCTCGCCGACGTGGTCCTGCATCGCCTCCCGTAGTGGCGGGTACATACCTTCTGCACAGCTTCTACACATATATAGCTCGGCTACAGAGGTATTATGGAACAGGTGAAGTCAAGTACCGACGTTGTCACCGAGGTGTTTCGCGTCGTCGGCAGATTTCGCCGGCAACTCCGGCGGTCGGCCGGCCGCGGCTTCGATTCGTCGCGGCTGACCGAGTCACAGTCCGAGCTGCTGTGGCTGGTGGGCCGGCGGCCGGGCATCTCGGTCAACGCCGCTGCCGCCGAGCTCGGGCTGGCCCCCAACACCGCCTCCACCCTGGTGTCCAAGCTGGTATCCGGCGGTTTGCTGATGCGCACCGTCGCGGACACGGACCGCAGGGTCGGCCGGTTACACCTCGCCGAGCCCGCCCAGCAGATCGTCGACGCGTCCCGGGCCGCGCGGCGAGCAGTGCTGGCCGAGGTGCTCGCCGAACTTGACGACGACCAAATCGAGTCTTTGACAAGAGGATTGGAGGTTATTGAATTGATGACCCAGACACTGCAGGAGCGACGGCCATGAGCGCATCACTGCCGATGGCGATCGATGCCAGGCACCTGACCTATCGGTACGGCCAGTTCACCGCCGTCAACGACGTGACGTTGCAGGTGCGGCCGGGCGAAACCATGGGCCTGCTCGGTCCGAACGGCGCCGGGAAGACGACCATGGTCCGGATGCTCACCACGCTGGCGCCGGTGCAACAGGGCGAATTGCGCGTCTTCGGGCTGGACGCCCGCCGTCAAACCACCGACATTCGCAGCAACATCGGCTATGTGCCGCAACAACTCTCGATCGAGCCCGCATTGACGGGCCGACAAAACGTCGAATGGTTCGCGCGACTCTACGGGGTGCCCCGGGCCGAGCGATCCGACCGGGTCGGGCAGGCGCTGGCGGCCATGGACCTGCTTGACGTTGCCGACCGGCTGGCCTCCGCCTACTCCGGCGGCATGGTCCGCCGTCTCGAGGTGGCGCAGGCGCTGGTGAACCGGCCGTCACTGCTGGTTCTCGACGAACCGACCGTCGGGCTGGACCCGATCGCGCGCGACGGCGTCTGGACACAGGTGCAGAAGATGCAGGCGCAGTTCGGGATGACCGTGCTGCTGACCACCCACTACATGGAAGAGGCCGACGCGTTGTGCGATCGCGTCGCACTGATGCACCAGGGTGAGTTGCGCGCGGTGGGCACGCCCGCCAAGTTGAAGTCGACGGTGTCGCCGCGCGCAACCCTCGAGGACGTGTTCCGCCACTATGCCGCCTCGGGCCTGGAGGGCGATTCGGCGGGATCGTTCCGCGAAATCCGTTCTGCCAGAAAGGTTGCGCGCCGTGTCGGTTGACAGCGCCATGCCGGGGACCCTGGTCCGCGCGCCGCGCGGATGGCAACGGGTCGGCGCCGTGTTGAGCCGGATCGGCGCGTTCGCGATCGTCGAACTGCAGAAGTTGCAGCACGACAGGACCGAGCTCGTCACCCGGATGGTGCAGCCGGCGCTGTGGCTGTTGATCTTCGGAACCACCTTCAGCCATCTGCACGTCATCCAGACCGGGTCGGTGTCCTACCTGGCCTTCCTGGCGCCGGGGATCATTGCCCAGTCGGCGCTGTTCATCTCGATTTTCTATGGGATACAGATCATTTGGGATCGAGACGCCGGTGTCCTGGCCAAGCTGATGGTGACGCCGGCGCCCGCGTCGGCACTGATCACGGGCAAGGCGTTTGCGGCCGGGGTCCGCTCGGTGGCCCAGGTGGTCGGCGTGATGGCATTGGCGTATCTGATGAATGTCGGCCTGACGGTCAACCCGCTGCGAATTCTGGCGGCGATGGCCGTCGTCATGCTCGGCGCCGCGTTCTTCGCCTGCCTGTCGATGACGCTGGCCGGCCTGGTGCGCAATCGCGATCGCCTGATGGGAATAGGCCAGGCGATCACGATGCCGCTGTTCTTCGCCTCCAACGCGCTGTACCCGGTCGACGTGATGCCGACGTGGCTGCACGTGTTGAGCAGGGTCAACCCGCTCAGCTACGAGGTCAACGCCCTGCGGGGACTGCTCATCGGCACGCCCTTCAACCCGATGGACATCGTCGTGCTGGTGGTGGCCGCGGTGCTCGGAATCGCCGCGGCGTCAACGTTATTGCGCCGACTCGTCGCCTAGGGGCGGCGGGCGGCGTTAGCCGATGCGCCGGCCGTTGGGAAGGCCGGCGTGCGGTTCCGATAGCCAATCGTGATCCAACGGTGACGATTCCGGGCTGATTCCCAATCGTTAACCAACCGCGATGTGAAGCTTCGGCCGTGACAGGCGAAATGAGCCCTCCCCACGTGTTTGACTGCCCAGCGAACAGATTCGACCGCCGCACACGGCAGATGAAAGTTGGGATGGGTAGAGAGCTATGAAGTTCTTCGAAGAGTTGCGGAAGTTGCGTGGCGCCGCGGCGACCATGCCGCGCCAACTGGCGGTCGCGGCTGTGGGGGCTGCCCTGGTGTCTGGGCTCGTCACTGCCGCCGGCGGCGCGGCCACCGCGGGGGCGTTCTCGAAGCCGGGGCTGCCGGTGGAGTACCTGGAGGTGCCGTCACCGTCGATGGGCCGCAACATCAAGGTCCAGTTCGAGGGCGGCGGACCGCACGCGGTGTACCTGCTCGACGGTTTGCGGGCCCAGGACGACTACAACGGCTGGGATATCAACACCCCGGCCTTCGAGGAGTTCTACCAGTCCGGCCTGTCGGTGGTGATGCCGGTCGGAGGCCAGTCCAGCTTCTACAGCAACTGGTACCAGCCGTCGTCGAGCAATGGCCAGAACTACACCTACAAGTGGGAGACGTTCCTGACCCAGGAAATGCCGCTGTGGCTGCAGGCCAACAAGCAGATCTCGCCGGCCGGCAACGCCGTGGTGGGCCTGTCGATGTCCGGCGGCTCCGCCCTGATCCTGGCCTCGTACTACCCGGAGCAGTTCCCCTACGCCGCATCGCTGTCGGGCTTCCTCAACCCCTCCGATGGCTGGTGGCCGACGCTGATCGGCCTGGCGATGAGCGACTCGGGCGGCTACAGCGCCAACAGCATGTGGGGTCCGTCCACCGACCCGGCGTGGAAGCGCAACGACCCGATGGTCCAGATCCCGCGCCTGGTCGCCAACAACACCCGCATCTGGGTGTACTGCGGCAATGGCACACCCAGTGACCTGGGCGGTGACAACATGCCGGCCAAGTTCCTGGAAGGCCTCACGCTGCGCACCAACCAGCAGTTCCAGAACACCTACGCCGCCGCCGGCGGGCGCAACGGGACGTTCAACTTCCCGGCCAACGGGACGCACTCGTGGCCCTACTGGAACCAGCAGTTGGTCGCGATGAAGCCCGACATCCAGCAGGTGCTGCTGGCCAGCAACACCACGGCCCAGCCGGCACAACCGGCGCAGCCGGCCGCCTAACCCCGAACCAGCATCGGCAGTAGCGCACCGGTCAGCGCTACTGCCGATGCTTTTGGGTTCCGTCCAGCAGGGCGCGGCGATCCTGGTGAAAGTACGTATAGCCAGTTGTCAACGCGCACACCGACGAAGCGACCACCAGCATCCACGTCCCATTGACCACTATGCTGATCAAGCCGCCGACCGTGGCGCCCAGGACGAAGCTGGCGAACAGCAGAAAGTAGCCCAGCCAGTCGGCCACCGTTCCACCGGCGATGTGACGTTCGATGCCCTGGCCCATCTTGACCAGCGTTCCGGTCACGTAGCTCAGCGGAACCGACACCTCGCCGTCTTTGACGAATGACGTGTTCAATGTGCCAATGCCGAACGCCACCAACGTGATCGGCGCGAAGTCAAGAAAATTCTCTTCCCATCCTTCGTCGAAGACGTCCACCACGGTCGCGGCGATCAGGCTCAAGGTGGTGAGCACTGTCGGGCCGTGGGGGTGCGCCACCCAGAAATGCCGCCGGCACACCGATGCGACGACTACGCCCCCGACGAAGCACACGATCAGCAGTCCCGCGCTGACGGAGAGCAAGACATCGCCCCGGAAGTATCCGAGCGCGGCGCGCTGGGCATTTCCGGTCATGAAGGTCACGAAGTATCCGGCGGAGTGTGTGAAAGCCGTGGCCCCCAACACACCGGCCAGCGCTGCCAGCACCCAGGACAGCCGCGCCTCGCTGTCAAAGATCTCCTTCGTCACACGGACATGGTTCCAGAAGCCCGTGTCACTCGCAGATCAGAGTTGCTATGAGGCGGTGAGCCGGGCAATGGAGCGCAGCGGGATCGGCAGCCAACCGGGCCGGTGCCGCGCCTCGTAGCCGGCCTCATAAACGGCCTTGTCCAGCTCGTAGGCGGCCAGCAGCTCGGCTGAATCGCGCGGGTCGGTGCCCGACGCGGCGGCGTAGCCCTCGCAGAACGCGGTCCGGTTGCGCTCGACCCACTCCCGGGCGCGGGCCGCCAGTTGCTTGTCGGCCGCCTGGTCCACCAGCGGTCCGTACGCGGCGTATTCGAAGGACCGCAGCACGCCTGCCACGTCGCGCAGCGGTGAGTCCGGCGCCCGGCGCTCGTCGAGCGGCTGCCCCGGTTCGCCCTCGAAGTCGATGAGCAACCAGCTTTCGGGCGTGCGCAGCACCTGCCCGAGGTGCAGGTCCCCGTGTACCCGCTGGACGGTGATCGCCTGGCCGGCGAGTTTGGCGAATCGCTCCTCGATGGTTGCCGCGTGCTCCTGCAGCTCGGGCACCTTCGCCACGGTCGACGACAGGCGCCCCAGCACGGTGTCGACCGGGAAGGCCGACTGCGCCGTTCCGAGGAACTCGGCCAGCGTGGCGTGCACGGACGCCACGGCCTCGCCGAGCCGGCAGGATTCGCCGGCGAAGTCACCACCGACTTCGTGGGCATACAGGTCACCTTCCGCGAACAGGTCGCGAACGCTGGCGGTGGCCATCGCCCACCCTTCGGCGGCGTTGGATGCGAACTCCGTCACCATGCCGAGCGGCCACGCCTCATCGGCCGTTCCGTCCGGGGCGGCCATGTCGTAGGTGCCGAGCAGCCGGGCCACGTGCGGGTTACCCGCGCGGCCCAGCACCCGGTTCAGTTCGATGTCCGGGTTGATGCCGCTGCTGACGCGGCGGAACGCCTTGAAGATCGCGTCGCGATCGAAGATCACGCTGGTATTGCTCTGTTCGGCGTCGGAGACGTGCGGCATCGCCTCCAGCGGCAGCACCGCGTCGGGTTCCTTGACGAACCTCACTTCGGTGCCCGACGCGGTTCGAACGTCCGACGAATCGATCAAAGACAGCAGGAACTGCGGCGCCTCGGTGTCGTACAGGCCGTCAAAACCGGTGCGGTCACCGGCCGCACCGATGGTGGCCACGGTGCTGTACTCGGAGACCGGCGCGATATCCCACCGCACGATCACCTGGTAACGCTCGGACGAGCCGTCGGCGTACTGGGCGTCGACCAGTACCAGGTCGAGGTCCTCCCGCAGCGGGACGACCACGGCGGCCTCGGCGGAGGTCAGTTCTCGATTGCGCCCGGCGTACCACCGTTGCTGTGGGAGCCAGTCCGACCAGGGCAACTTGGCTGGCTCAGTCATGTGCGCCGCTCCTCTTCATCCCCACATGCGGTCAGCTGGAACCAGTAGAACCCGTGCCCAGGCAACGTCAGCAGGTAGGGCAGGTGCCCGATCCGCGGAAATTCGACGTGCCCGGTCAGTTCCACCGGCGTGCAACCGCTCCAGTGCTGCAGATTCAGTTCGATCGGCTGAGGGAACCGCGACAGGTTGTTGACGCACAACACCGTGTCGCCCCCGTCGGGCGCCTGGCGCACGAACGCCAGCACCGACGGGTTGGAGCCCCCCAGCTCCTCGAATGTGCCGATCGCGAAAGCCTCGTGGCGGCGCCGCACTGCCAACATCACGCGGGTGAAGTTCAGCAGCGACGTGGACGTGTCGCGTTGGGCCTCCACGTTGACGGCCTGATAGCCATAGACCGAGTCCTGGCTGGCCGGCAGGTAGAGCCGGCCCGGGTTGGCCTTGGAGAACCCGGCGTTGCGGTCCGGTGTCCACTGCATCGGGGTGCGCACGCCGTCGCGATCACCCAACCAGATGACGTCGCCCATGCCGATCTCGTCGCCGTAGTACAGCACCGGCGAGCCGGGCAGCGACAGGAGCAGCGCGGTGAACAGCTCGATCTGGTTGCGGTCGTTGTCGAGCAGCGGCGCCAGCCGGCGCCGGATTCCGACGTTCGCCTTCATCCGAGGATCCTTGGCGTACTCGGAGTACATGTAGTCACGTTCCTCGTCCGTGACCATCTCCAGCGTCAACTCGTCGTGGTTACGCAGGAAGATTCCCCATTGCGCCATGTCGGGGATTTCCGGCGTCTGCGCCAGGATCTCCGAGATCGGAATCCGCGACTCCCGGCGAACCGCCATGAAAATGCGCGGCATCAGCGGGAAGTGGAACGCCATGTGGCATTCGTCGCCGCCGGTGCTGGTGTCGCCGAAGTACTCGACCACGTCGGCCGGCCACTGGTTGGCCTCGGCCAGCAGCACGCGGCCCGGGAACTCGTCGTCGATGACCTTACGGACGCGCCTGAGGAAGGCGTGCGTCTCGGGCAGGTTCTCGCAGTTGGTGCCCTCCCGTTCGAACAGGTAGGGCACCGCGTCCAGGCGGAACCCGTCGATGCCCAGGCCGAGCCAGAAGCGCAGGACGTCGATCATGGCTTCCTGTACGGCCGGGTTCTCGTAGTTCAGGTCCGGCTGATGCGAGAAGAACCGGTGCCAGTAGAACTGTTTGCGCACCGGGTCGAAGGTCCAGTTGGACTCCTCGGTGTCGACGAAGATGATCCGGGCATCGGTGTACTTCTCGCTGGTGTCGCTCCACACGTAGAAGTCGCCGTACGGGCCGTCCGGGTCGTGCCGCGACTCCTGGAACCAGGGGTGCGAATCCGAGGTGTGGTTCATGACCAGGTCGGTGATGACCCGGATGCCCCGCTCGTGCGCGGCGTTGAGCAGCGCGACGAAATCCTCGACCGTGCCGAACTCGGGCAGCACCTTGTAAAAGTCCCGGATGTCGTAACCACCATCACGCAGCGGCGAGTCGTAGAACGGCGGCAGCCAGATGCAGTCGATGCCCAGCCACTGCAGGTAGTCCAGGCGCCCCAGGAGTCCGCGCAGGTCGCCCGACCCGTCCGCATTGGCGTCGAAGAACGCCCGCACCAGCACCTCGTAGAAAACGGCGTGCTTGAACCATGTCGGGTCGGTGGGCAGCGCGGCGGCATTGTCGAAGTCATAGGACTCGGGGTGCTCGACGACACCGTCCTGGACGTGACTGCCCCCTCCGGGATGGTGCTCGACAGCTTCTCGTGCGTCGTTCATCAAATCCACGATGCCACGGGTACCCGAGGCGCGACATTCGGAATCACGCCCACTGACATGCGACGAAAAACACTCGGCGCCAAGAGAATTGGCCGCCCACCGGGCCTCGTCGACATGGGGATCAGGCCGGAGGTCCGTCCGCCAGCGTCACGTTCGTGGTGCGGTCGCCGCCGCCGGCGGAGCGGTAGCGCACCGTGATGTTGTCGCCGGGGTGGTGCGGGACGAGCACCTCGGTCATCGACGTGGCCCCCGTGATCACGACGTTGTCAACCCCGGTGATGACGTCGCCGGGGGAAATCCCGGCCGCCGCCGCGGGGCCGCCGGTGACCACGCGCTCGACGCGCGCGCCGTTGCCGTTGCTGTCGGTCACACCCAGCCCGAGGAACGCGGTCGGGCCGATGTGCACGGTGTTCGAGCCGGCGCCCGACCTGATCTGCCCCGCCACGCCCATCGCCCTGCCGATCGGGATGGCGAAGCCCTGCCCGCCGCCCGACATCTTGTAGTTATCGGTGGCGGCGGTGTTCACACCGACTACCTGCCCGGCGTTGTTGACCAGCGGACCGCCGGAGTCGCCGGGGCGGATCGGTGTGTCGGCCTGGATCAGCCCACCCAGCGACTCGTTGGCGCCGGTCAGCGTGTCGGTCGCCGACACGGACTGGTTCAGCGCGATGACCTTGCCGGACACCGCGCTGGGCGTTCCGCCCTGGCCGCCGGCGTTGCCCATCGCGACGACCGGCTCGCCCACCGTCACGCCGCCGCCGATCGCGGCGGTCGGAAGGCCGGCCCCGCCGCGGAGTTGCAGCACCGCGATGTCCTGGGTGCGGTCATAACCGACCACGTCGACGGCGTATGTCTGCCCGTCGCCGACGTCGAACGCGCTGATATCGGTCGCGCCGGAGATCACGTGATTGTTGGTCAGCACGACGCCGTTGGGGTCGATGACAATGCCGGTTCCGGCGCCCACCGCGTTGTTGTAGCCGAACTTGGTGCTGATGTTGACCACCTGCGGCCCCACCTGGCCGACCAATGCCGCCGGGTCGAGGGGCGCCTGCGGCTGGGTGAATGGCGCTGCGACCGCCGGCACGGTGCCCAGACCGAGGCCCAATCCGACCACAGCCAGCACGCTGACCAACCATGACCACGAGACCGAGCGGTGGTGCGATTTGCTCATCCGTCACCCTTCCTGCTTTGCGGTAACACCGAACTGTCCCGGCCTTGCGGTTCTGGGCGGCACAATGATGTGTATATAACCGTAATGCAGGTAGCTATTCATGGCAGTGGCAAGGTTCCGATCCGCCTAGGCTGACACGGTGGGCGAATTCGACCCCAAGGCCAGCTTCACCCGATCCCCGGTGGCCCGGCTGGCCACGATCGCGCCCGACGGCTTCCCCCACCTGGTGCCGGTGGTATTCGCGGTCGCTGATGACGCTCCCGACGTGGTGTACACCGCCGTCGACGCGAAGCCCAAGACGACGCGGCGGCTGCGACGACTGGCCAACATTGAAGAGAACCCCCACGTGAGCCTGCTCGTCGACCATTACGCCGACGATTGGACGCGGCTGTGGTGGGTGCGGGTCGACGGCACCGCCAGCATCCATGCCGACGGAGCGGCGATGGAGTCCGCATGCCGGCTGCTGCGCGCCAAATACCCTCAGTACCAATCCGTTCCGTTGGACGGGCCGGTGATCGCGATCGCGGTGCGCCGCTGGTCGAGCTGGCACGCCTGACGGCCGACACTCCCTTCCCGGCCCGGCCGGCGCAAATGTGGCCCGCCCGTGGCCTTGTGTTGGGCCGCGGTTGGGGGAAAAGTTGCCTCTAGACCCTGTGAGCCAGGACACACCACGCTGGACGCACCCACCGGGGGAGAACTGGAGGAAGGACATGGCGGACAAGGCGAATGCCTCCCAGGGAGCGGCGGCCGCCCCCACCGCGAACGGTCCCGGCAATGTGCGCAACATCGTCCTCGTCGGGCCCTCGGGTGGCGGCAAGACCACCCTGGTCGAGGCGCTGTTGGTCGCCGGCGGGGTGCTGAACAGAGCGGGTTCCGTCACCGACGGCAGCACGGTATGCGACTACGACGACGCCGAGATCCGCCAGCAGCGGTCCGTCGGCGTTGCCGTCGCCTCCCTCGCGCACGACGGCATCAAGATCAATCTGGTCGACACCCCGGGATACGCCGATTTCGTCGGCGAGTTGCGGGCCGGCTTACGCGCCGCGGACTGCGCGCTGTTCGTGATCGCGGCCAACGAGGGCGTCGACGAACCCACCAAATCGCTGTGGCAGGAATGCGATCAGGTCGGCATGCCCCGCGCCGTGGTGATCACCAAGCTCGACCACGCCCGGGCGAACTACTCCGAGGCGTTGGCCGCCGCGCAGAACGCGTTCGGCGACAAGGTGTTACCGCTGTACCTGCCGACCGGCCTGCCGTCTTGCGAAGGCTTGATCGGGTTACTGTCGCAGACCCGCTACCAATACGCCGACGGCAAGCGGACCATGCAACCGCCCGATCCCTCCGACGCGGAGAAGATCGAGGAGGCGCGCGGGACCCTCATCGAAGGCATCATCGAGGAATCCGAGGACGAATCGCTGATGGATCGCTACCTCGGCGGTGAGTCCATCGACGAGGCGGTGCTCATCGAGGACCTGGAGCGGGCCGTCGCCCGGGGGTCGTTCTTCCCGGTGATCCCCGTATGCAGCAGCACCGGCGTCGGCACCCTGGAACTGCTGGAGGTCGCCACGCGCGGATTCCCGTCCCCGATGGAACACCCACTCCCGGAGGTGTTTACGCCGCAGGGCGCCCCGCACGCGACGCTGACCTGCGACGCGGACGCACCCCTGCTCGCGGAGGTGGTGAAGACGACGTCGGACCCCTACGTCGGAAGGGTCAGCCTGGTCCGGGTGTTTTCCGGGACCATCAGGCCCGACACGACGGTTCATGTGTCGGGCCATTTTGCGTCGTTCTTCGGGGCGGTCAACGGGAACGGCAGCACGCACCCCGACCACGACGAAGACGAGCGCGTCGGAGTCCTGTCCTTCCCGCTCGGCAAGCAGCAGCGCCCGGCACCGGCCGTGGTGGCGGGTGACATCTGCGCCATCGGCAAGCTGAGCCGGGCCGAAACCGGCGACACGCTCTCGGACAAGGCGGAGCCGCTCGTGCTGAAACCGTGGACGATGCCCGAACCCCTGCTGCCGGTGGCGATCCAGGCGCACGCCAAGACCGACGAGGACAAGCTGTCGGTCGGGCTGGGACGGCTGGCCGCCGAGGACCCGACATTGCGGATCGAGCAGCACCAGGAGACCCACCAAATCGTGTTGTGGTGCATGGGCGAAGCCCACGCCGGTGTGGTCCTCGACGCGCTGGCCAACCGGTACGGCGTCACGGTCGACACCGTCGAGCTCCGGGTTCCGCTGCGAGAAACGTTCAGCGGCAAGGCAAAAGGCCATGGCCGCCACGTCAAGCAGTCGGGCGGCCACGGTCAATACGCGGTGTGCGACATCGAAGTGGAGCCGCTGCCCGGGGGCTCCGGATTCGAATTCCTCGACAGGGTGGTCGGCGGGGCGGTGCCGCGGCAATTCATCCCGAGCGTGGAGAAGGGCGTTCGCGCGCAGATGGAGAAGGGCGTGCACGCCGGTTACCCGGTGGTCGACATTCGGGTCACACTGCTCGACGGCAAGGCACACAGCGTCGACTCCTCGGATTTCGCGTTCCAGATGGCGGGCTCCCTGGCGCTGCGCGAGGCGGCCGCGGCGACCAAGGTGAGCCTGCTCGAGCCCATCGATGAGATCTCGGTGCTGGTGCCCGACGATTTCGTGGGTGCGGTGATGGGCGACCTGTCGGGCCGTCGCGGTCGCGTGCTCGGTACCGAGACCGCCGACCACGAACGCACCTTGGTCAAAGCCGAGGTGCCGCAGGTGGAGTTGACGCGCTACGCGATCGACTTGCGCTCACTTGCCCACGGGGCGGCGTCGTTCACCCGGACCTTCGCCCGCTACGAACCGATGCCGGAAACCGCGGCCACTCGGGTGAAGGCCACCGTCTGAACGGATAAGTCGCTACGCCCCGAATCGCTGGGCGACGGCGCGGCGATCCAGTGATCCTTTAGCGGTGTGCGGCAGCTCCGCCGCCTGCCGGAAGCTGCCCGGTACCTCGAAGGGGGCCAGCCGGTCGCGGGCGAAGGCGGCGAGTTCGTCCGCGGTCGGTGCGGCCGGTCCGCGGGGAACGATCACCGCCGCCACCGTCTCGCCGTACAGCTTGTCGGGCATCCCGAAGACGGCCACCTCCAGCACGCCGGGGTGGCTGCCCAGCACGCCCTCGACGCGTTCCGGGGAGATCTTCTCTCCACCCCGGTTGATGAGCTCCTTGATCCGCCCACGGATGATCAGTTCGCCCGCCGCCGACAGCGTTCCCAGGTCACCGGTGCGCAACCACCCGTCGGTGAAATTGGCTGCGGTGATCGCCGGGTCGCCGAGGTAGCCCCGGACCACGGTGGGTCCGTGCAGCCACACCTCACCGACCTCTCCCATGGGCATGGGCCGGCCGTCGGGCCCGACGATGCTGATTTCCGGCCCGGTCGAGCGGCCGACGAGACCCGGTGTGGCAGCAGGGTTTTCGGTGTGGCCGATTTCGGTAGTGGCGACCTGGTGGGTGGCTTCGGTCATGCCGAAGGCGCACACCACGGGGGCCGAGAACGTGTCCTGCAGTGCCTGCGCCGTCTCGGCGGTGAGGGGGGCGCTGCAGCTGCGGATGAACCGCAGTCCGGCGTCGCCCGGTCGGTCGGTTTCGGCCCGCTCCAACAGGATCTGGTGAATCGTCGGGACCGCCGTGTACCAGGTGGCGCGGACGGCGCCGACGTCGTCCCAGAAGGTGTGGGCCGAGAACCGTCCCCGCGCGGGCAGCAACACCGCTCCCCCGGACACCAGGGTCCCCAGCAGCGCGGCGAGTAGCCCGTGCCCGTGGTAGAGCGGCATCACCGCCACCGTGGCGTCCCTGGGGCCGAGCCCGTAACCGGCGATGATGGCCCGCACCGAGGCGGCGATGTTGCCGCGAGTCCAGGGGACCATCTTCGGCACCCCGGTGGTGCCGCCGGTGAACATGATCACGGCGTCGTCGTCGCGCAGCCCCTCCGGCGTCGAAAAGTGTTGTGCGGGAGCCCCGGTCACGTCCAAGCGCACCGTTGGGGCGCCGACCGTCACCGCGAGTGGCCACCACGGCAGGCCCGGTTCTCCCTGATCGACGGGCGCTTCGCCGTCGATGAGCACCGCCCGGGCGCCCACCGCCTCGCTGCGGGCGCGCTGTTCGCCGACGGGAAGGGCCGGGTCCAGCGGGACCGCGACCAGGTCGGCCCGCGAGGCCGCCAACAGTCCGACGACGAATTCCGCGTTGCTCCCGGAGCGCAGCGCGACGCGATCGCCGGGCCGCAGCCCGGCCCGCTTCAGCTGCGCGGCCAGGTCGTCCACCAGCCGGAGCAGATCGTGGTAGCTGACCGGTACCCGGTCGGAGGTGGCGACCAACGCGGGCACCCCTGGAGAGCGGCGTGCCGCCTCCTCGACCAGATCGGCGATGCGTGGGCCCGGCATCTCCGCCGTGGCATGGCCGCCGATGATCGCCTCAGATTTCATCGCCGCGCTCCTTCTGTCTTCGTCGTCCACCTGCTCGAACCATGCCGGGTGGCCGTCCGGCGCGTCCAATATCGATTCACTCACGACCGATAACCGTTGGCTATCGACGTCGCGGAACCCGGTTGGCCAGCGCCGATAGACGGCGTGAATCGCGGCATAGCGGCTTGGTCTTGGACACCCGCGGGGCGGCCGCGCCAGAGTATGGGCTGAGGCTCTACTTCACCTCCGACCACACACGAGGAGTCGGCACCATGACCGCAGTTTCGGCGTCTCCCGGCCAGGAGCACGAGTCCACGCGCTTGATCGACGGCTTCCACCTGGTGGTGGAAGCGCTCAAGGCCAACGACGTGGACACCATCTACGGGATCGTCGGCATCCCGATCACCGACCTCGCCCGCGTCGCGCAGGCGTCCGGAATCCGCTACATCGGTTTCCGGCAGGAGACGTCGGCCGGCAACGCCGCCGCCGCCGCCGGATTCCTGACCCGCCGACCCGGCGTGTGCCTTACGACATCGGGGCCCGGTTTCCTCAACGGGTTGCCGGCGCTCGCCAACGCCACGGCGAACTGCTTCCCGATGATCCAGATCTCGGGCTCCAGCAACCGGGCGCTGGTCGATTTGCAACGCGGTGATTACCAGGACATCGACCAGCTCAACGCCGCACGGCCCTTCGCAAAGGCGGCCTATCGGATCAGCCGGGTCGAGGACATCGGGCGCGGCGTCGCGCGTGCCATCCGCACCGCGATCTCCGGCCGTCCCGGTGGCGTTTACCTCGACATCCCCGGCGACGTGTTGGGGCAAGCCATGGACGCGGTGGCCGGTGCGGAGACGGTCTGGCGGATCGTCGACCCCGCGCCCCGGCAGCTGCCGGCGCCCGACGCGGTCGAGCGCGCGCTGCGAGTGCTGGCGAAGGCGCGGCGACCCTTGATCGTGCTCGGCAAGGGTGCGGCATATGCCCAGGTCGACAACGTGATTCGCGAGTTTGTCGAGGCCAGCGGCATTCCTTTCCTGCCCATGTCGATGGCCAAGGGTCTGCTCCCGGACTCCCACCCGCAGTCCGCCGCGGCCGCACGCTCGCTCGCGGTCGCGCGCGCGGACGTCGTGTTGCTGGTCGGCGCCCGGCTGAACTGGCTACTCGGCCACGGGGACTCGCCGCAATGGTCCGCCGGCGCCAAGTTCGTCCAGGTCGATATCGCCCCGTCGGAGTTCGACAGCAACCAGCCTATCGCCGCGCCACTGGTCGGCGACATCGGCTCGGTGATGTCGGCGCTGCGTGACGGCCTGGTCGCCCACCCCCTCACGGTGCCCGCCGAATGGACCAGTGAGCTGGCCGAGCGCACCGTACGCAACGACGCCAAGATGCGCGAACGCCTGACCGAAAACCCCCATCCCATGCGCTTTTACAACGCGCTGGGCGCGATCCGCGCTGTGCTGCAGGAAAACCCGGACGCTTACGTGGTCAACGAGGGAGCCAACGCGCTGGACCTGGCCCGCAACGTCATCGGCATGGAGGTGCCGCGGCACCGGCTCGACACGGGAACATGGGGCGTCATGGGCATCGGTATGGGCTACGCCATCGCGGCCGCCGTCGAAACCGGTGACCCCGTGGTCGCGATCGAGGGTGATAGTGCTTTCGGCTTCAGCGGAATGGAAATCGAGACCATTTGCCGCTACCGGCTTCCGGTGACCGTCGTCATTCTCAACAACGGCGGCGTCTACCGCGGCGACGAAGCAGCGCAGGGATCGGATCCGGCGCCCACCGTCCTTAACGCGCGGGCCCATCACGAGTTACTCGCGGAAGCCTTCGGCGGCAAGGGATATCACGTCATCACCCCGGCGGAGCTGCAGTCGGCGCTGTCCGAGTCGATCGGCTCCCGGACGCCGTCGATCATCGACTGCGAGCTCGACCGGGCGGCCGGGGTGGAAAGCGGGCATCTGGCGAGCCTGAACCCGACCAGCGCGGTAGCGGTCAGCGCCCGTGCGTGATTCGCGATAACTGCGCGTCGAAGAACTCGTTCAGCGACAGCTGAGCCGCGGAGGTGGCGAGCGCGCGGGCGATGGGCGACCCCGGGCCGGCGGAACTGGTGGCCAGCGCGACGTCGGCCTTGAGCACCGGGTCGACCATCTCCACCGCGCGGACTTCCCGCCCCAGCGGCGAGGTCCACAACCAGGTGTGCGGCACGATGCATGCCCAGTTCCCCGCGGCGACCTGCGCGAACAGCGAAGCAACGGAGTCGGTTTCGACCTGCGGGGCCACTTCGATGGCGTGGTCGGCGAAGGCCTTGTCGATGATCTGGCGGTCCCGCATCTCGGGCGTGAGCAACGCCAGCGGCAACTGCGCGGCCTCCGGCCAGGTCATCGTCGAGCCGGCGGATCCCAGCATGTCCGCGGGCGACAACAACACATAGTGCTCCTCATACAGCGGCACCAGGTGCACGTCGTGGGCCTCGTCGGGCGCCGCGTGCACGATCGCGGCGTCCAGTTCGAATTCGCGTAGCCGCCGGTACAGTTCGGTGCCGGACAGCCGGGAAAGGATGTGTACCTTTGCCAACGGGTGCGCCGAACAGAACGCCGAGAGCACCAGGGAGGCGGTCGTCGAGGCGGTGGGGACCGTGCCCAGCCGCAGCATGCCGGTGATGCCCGACCGGACGGCATGCACCTCGGACTTGAAGGCGTCGTGCTCGGCCAGAATCCGCTTGGCCCACACCACCAACCGCTCACCCTCAGGCGTGAGACCCTGGAAGCTGTGCCCGCGATTGATCAGCGTGACGTTCAGTTCCCGTTCCAGCTTGGCGATCGCGGCGGACAGCGCGGGTTGGGATACATAGCACTTCTCGGCAGCACGAGCGAAGTGGCGCTCCTGCGCGACCGCGACGAAGTACTCCAGCTGACGGAAGAGCACCCGCACCTCCTCTGCCCCCGGATTGTTGCTGAGGCTAACGCGTCGCCGGCGCGCCGGCCAATCCGGAGCCTCGATGCGCGACCGACATGCCATCGCGGATCGCCCGCGGCCGCCAAAGCGCCTGTGCGGGCATCGAACCGCCGGCAAGGCGCTGGTGATCGCGCCCGTCCGGCGCAATTCGGCGCCGGCTTCGCAACACCGTCGAACCGAAACGGCGGCCGGATCGTTATCGTGGCGACCGGCGCACCCGCAAAAGTTTGCTGAAAGCGGCAGTGCGGGAGCAGCCGGTAGAATACAGTCGTGTTAATCGCACCATCTCGAAGGGCGGGCGCTATGCGTCGAGGTGTTCGTTATCTATTTGTTATGGTCGCGATCACGGCGTTGGGTTTGATCGGACCGATCGGCCGCAGCCACGCGTCCGTCCCGGTACCGCCGCCCGCCCCGGCGGTTGCCTCGGTTTTGCCGGCTGACGGCTCGGTCGTGGGCGTGGCGCACCCGGTCGTGGTGACGTTCACCGCGCCGATCAGGGATCGAGACGCCGCCGAGCGGTCCATCCACGTCATGTCACCGAGCAACACGCCCGGACACTTCGAGTGGGTAGAGAACAACGTCGTGCAGTGGGTTCCGAACCAGTACTGGCCCGCCCACACCCACGTCTCGGTGGGCATTCAGGCCCTGACCACGGGATTCGACACCGGTGACGCGTTACTCGGTGTCGCCAGCATCTCCGCGCACACCTTCACCGTCAGCCGGAACGGAGAAGTGCTGCGCACCATGCCGGCGTCGATGGGCAAGCCCAGCCGGCCCACACCGATCGGCAGCTTCACCGCCCTGGAAAAGCAGCGCACCGTGGTCATGGACTCACGGACCATCGGCATCCCGCTCAGCTCGCCCGAGGGGTACAAGATCACCGCCAGTTATGCGGTTCGCGTCACCTGGAGCGGCGTCTACGTGCACTCGGCCCCCTGGTCGGTTGACTCACAGGGTTACGCCAACGTGAGCCATGGCTGCATCAACCTCAGCCCTGATAACGCCGCCTGGTATTTCAACCAGGTGAACGTGGGCGACCCCATCCAGGTCGTGGCATAGGGGCGCTGCCCGCACCCCTCCGCTCGCTGGTGTGACAACCGTCACAACCATTGAACGGAAGACTGGCCCGTACCGGTGGGTTCCCGGTAGACGAGGATCCGAACGGGAGGCTGGCCATGACCGGTGATGCGGAACAACAAGAATCCACCATCGCGGGTTCGATTGGTCCGGCGCGGAAGCGGGTTGCCGAACGCATTCGCCGACTGGACGCGACGGACGAACAGTTCCGCAGCACCAAACCGAATGCCGCACTGCAACGAGCGGCCCGCGAACCGGAGCTTCGCCTGACACAGATCCTGCAGACCTTCGTCGAGGGCTATGCCGATCGTCCGGCGCTGGGTTGGCGGGCGCGGTCGCTCGTCACCGATCCGGCGACCGGCCGCATCACCGCGCAGCTACTCCCCCGGTTCGACACCATCAGCTACCGCGACCTGTGGGCCAACGTGGGCGCGATCGCCAGCGCTTGGCGGCACGACGCGGCCGATCCTGTGACACCTGGAGACTTCGTCGCCACAGTCGGTTTCGCCAGCGCGGAGTACCTGACCCTCGATCTGGTGTGCGCCTATCTCGGCCTGGTGGCGGTGCCGCTGCAGCACAACGCGGCGGCCTCACGGTTGCAGCCGATCGTCGCCGAGGTGGAGCCACGGGTGCTCGCGGCTGGCGCCGGCTACCTGGACCTGGCTGTCGAGGCAGCGCTGGGCAGCACGTCGTTGCGGCGGTTGGTGGTTTTCGACTACTCCCCCCAAATCGACGATCAGCGCGAGGCTTTGGAGCGCGCTCGCGCGAAGCTGTCGGCGGCCGGGATGGCGGTGACGATCGAGACGTTCGACGAGTTGATCGAGCGGGGTCGCGCCCTGCCGCCCGAGCCGGGGTACACCGGCGACACCGACCAGCGTCTGGCCATGATCATGTACACATCGGGGAGCACCGGACTGCCCAAGGGCGCCATGTACACCGAGCGCATGCTGTGCAAGCTGTGGACCAACGAGCTGATGCCCGACTTCGCGGACACGCCCGTGCTCAACGTCAACTTCATGCCGCTCAATCACCTCGGTGGCCGGATACCGTTGTCGACCGCGTTCCAAGCGGGCGGCACCAGTTACTTCGTTCCCGAAAGTGACCTGTCCACACTCTTCGAAGATTGGAACCTGGTGCGCCCCACCGAAATGGGGCTGGTGCCGCGGGTGGCGGAGATGCTGTACCAGCGCTACCAAAGCGCCGTCGACCGGCGGGTCTTCCAGGGGACCGACCCGGCATTCGCCGAGGCCGAGGCGCGGGCTGAGTTGCGCGAGGAGGTTCTGGGCGGACGCATCATCACCGCGTTCTGTGGCACCGCGCCGCTTGCGGCGGAGATGCGCAGCTTTGTGGAGACCTGCCTGGACGTGCACGTCCTCGACGGCTACGGGCTGACGGAGGTCGGGATGGTGACCAAGGACGGCCGGATCGCCGCGCCGCCGGTTCTGGGATACAAGCTCATCGACGTCCCCGAACTGGGTTATTTCCTTACCGACAAACCGTTCCCGCGGGGCGAGCTGCTGGTCAAGTCGCTGACGGCGACGCCCGGATACTTCAAGCGCCCGGATGTCACCGCCAATGCCTTCGACGAACAAGGCTATTACCGGACCGGGGACGTGATGGCCGAGCTGGAGCCGGGTCGGCTCACCTACGTCGACCGGCGCAACAACGTATTGAAGCTCG
The DNA here is from genome assembly GCF_001665605.1 of Mycobacterium sp. 852014-50255_SCH5639931. Lineage (GTDB taxonomy): Bacteria > Actinomycetota > Actinomycetes > Mycobacteriales > Mycobacteriaceae > Mycobacterium > Mycobacterium paraffinicum. The sequence goes on along the minus strand of NZ_LZSV01000011.1, from coordinate 288,252 downwards.
CCCAAGGCGAATTCGTCGCCGTCGCGCGCCTGGAGGCCGTGTTCAGCAGCGCGGCCCTGGTCCGCCAGATCTTCATCTACGGCAACAGCGAACGCCCGTATCTGTTGGCCGTCGTGGTGCCGACCGCCGACGCGCTGGACAGGTTCGCCGGCGACCCCGACGGGCTCAAGGCTGCCCTGCGCGAATCACTGCGCCAGTCAGGCAAACTCGCCGAGCTGCAGTCCTACGAGGTGCCCGTCGACTTTCTCGTCGAGGCCGAGCCGTTCAGCGAGGACAACGGGCTGCTGTCCGGCGTGGGCAAGTTGCTCCGGCCGAAGCTCAAGGAGCACTACGGCGACCGGCTCGAGCAGCTGTATGCGGAGCTGGCCGCCAACCGGGTGACCGAGCTCCGCGCGCTGCGCGAGGGGGCGGCCGACCGCCCGGTCATCGACACGCTGGCCCGCGCCGCCGAAGCGCTGCTCGGCCTGGCCGGCGGCCCGCCCGAACCCGATGCCCTGTTCATCGAACTCGGCGGAGATTCCCTGTCGGCCTTGACCTTCTCCAACCTGTTGCAGGACATCTTCGACGTCGAGGTGCCGGTGGGCATGATCATCGGCCCGGCCACCGATTTGGGTCAGCTTGCGGAATACGTTGAGGTCGAACGCCGAACGGCATCCAGGCGAACGACATTCGGGTCGGTGCACGGGCGGGACGCCACCGAGGTCCGCGCCGCCGACCTCACCCTTGACAAGTTCATCGACGCGAAAACGTTGGCCGGCGCCCCGGTCCTGCCGCGAGCCACCGGCACGCCGCACACCGTCCTGTTGACCGGTGCCAACGGCTATCTGGGCCGCTTCCTGTGCCTGGAATGGCTGGAGCGGCTCGCCGAGACGGGCGGAAAACTGGTCTGCATCGTGCGCGGCACCGACGCCGCGGCCGCCGCCAAGCGGCTCGAGGATGTCTACCGCAGCGGCGATCCGCACCTGCTCGAGCGGTTCCGCGAGCTCGCGGCCGATCATCTCGAGGTCATCGCCGGCGATATCGGTGAGCCGAATCTGGGGCTGGACCAGGCGACGTGGGACGGGCTGGCCCGCACCGTGGACTTGATCGTCCACCCGGCGGCGCTGGTCAACCACATCCTGCCCTACGACCAGCTGTTCGGGCCCAATGTCGTTGGCACCGCCGAGATTATCCGCCTGGCGATCACCACCCGCATCAAGCCGGTGACCTACCTGTCGACGGTCGCGGTGGCCATGTCAGTTGACCCGGCCGACTTCAAAGAGGACGGCGACATCCGCACGATCAGCCCGGTCCGGCCGGTCGAGGGCAGCTACGCCAACGGGTACGCCAACAGCAAGTGGGCCGGCGAGGTGCTGCTGCGCGAGGCACACGACCTGTGCGAGCTGCCCGTCGCCGTCTTCCGGTCCGACATGATCCTCGCCCACAGCCGCTACGCCGGACAGCTGAACGTGCCGGACGCCTTCACGCGGCTGATCTTCAGCTTGCTCGTCACCGGCATCGCGCCGTCGTCGTTCTACGAAACCACCGACGGCGGTGGCCGGCCAGTCGCACATTACGACGGGCTGCCCGCCGACTTCGTGGCCGAAGCGGTGACCGCGCTCGGCGAGCAGATCGCGACCGGCGCCGACGATGCGGGATCCGCCGGGGTGTTTCGCTCCTATGACGTGATGAACCCGCACGACGACGGGATCTCCCTGGACGTGTTCGTGGACTGGCTGATCGCCGACCGCCACGATATCCGGCGCATCGACAACTACGACGAGTGGCTCGGTCGCTTCGGCACCGCGCTTCGAGCCCTCCCGGACAAACAGCGCCAACAGTCCGTGCTGCCGTTGCTGGACGCGTACCGGAAGCCGGAGAGGCCACTGCGTGGCGCGCCGGCCCCGACGGAAGTCTTCCGCGGAGCGGTCCAGGCCGCCAAACTCGGTGCGGATAAAGACATTCCGCATCTATCGGCGGACTTGATCGCCAAGTATGTTTTCGATCTGCGGTTGCTCGGCCTGCTGTAGATGAGGCGGGCCTAGCCGGGCAGAGCCTTCTTGATGACGGCGTCCTGCTTGCGCCCGATATCGGCGGCCATGGCCGGATCGATCGGATCGCCGGGCGCGCTGTGGAATTCGAGATTAATCAGGGCCCTGCCCTCGCTGAACAGCAACACCGTCACCGCTCGTGCGGTGTCGGGCGACGTACCGGAGATCATGGTCCCGTTGGAGCCGACGTCGATCGGCTGCCACGTGCCGTTGACCTTGCCGCCGTAATTGGCCCTGGTCCTGGCGATTCCGGCCGCCGCCGTCGCGGGATCGGCGACAATCAGGATGCTGTCGCCGATTCGCCGGCTGTTATCGGCGCTCGCGAACAGCTGAGCCACCCCGGGCGCATTGTTGGGGTTCAGCACCGGCGGCTGCGGGGCGGTGAGATCGCCGCCGATGTCGGCCGGCTTGATCAGTAGTGCGCTGTAATCCGTGGGTTGTCCCGGCGACGGGCTGGCGACGCTGGAACTTGTCGAGGGCGCAGCGGAACTCGAGTCAGTCGGGGACGCGTTGTTGCTGCCCCCGCAGCCGGTAAGCGCCGCGCCGGCCACGACGGTGGCGATCGCCCATCCGGCGACACCGATGCGAGCAACCTCCATGGCCATTCCTTCCAGGTCCTAGCCGGCGGCGCACTCGAACATACGCACGCGCGACGGCCACTGGGTACCCGTTTTCCAGTGCCTATGCTGGCGTGGGAGGCCATGGGCGTGGCGGGGAGGAGATCGAGATGACGGCTGCGACTGCGCGCGCCGTTCGGTTCGACCGGTACGGGGGCCGCGAGGTGCTGTACGTGGCGAAAATCGACATGCCCGCCCCCGCGCCCGGCGAGGTGCTCGTCGAGGTCCGCGCCGCCGGGATCAACCCCGGCGAGGCCGCCATCCGAACCGGGGCGATACATGAGATGTTTCCCGCGACGTTTCCGTCCGGCGAGGGCAGCGACCTCGCCGGCGTGGTGACCGCGCTCGGCCCCGGGGTCACCGAATTCTCGGTCGGCGACGAGGTTTTGGGGTTCAGCTTTCGCCGCTCCAGCCACGCGACCCATGCCGCGGTGCCGGTCGGCCAGCTGATTCGCAAACCGTCCGAACTCAGTTGGGAAGTAGCGGGTTCGCTCTATGTCGTCGGCGTGACCGCGTACGCGGCCGTCCGCGCGGTGGCGCCGCAACCGGGTGAGACCGTGGCCGTCTCAGCGGCGGCGGGCGGGGTGGGCAGCCTCGTCGTGCAACTTCTGGTGCTGCGGAAGGCGCGGGTGCTCGGCATCGCCGGGCCGGGCAACGCCGACTGGCTGCGGGCTCACGGCGTCACCCCGATCCCATATGGCGACGGCCTGGCCGATCGGCTGCGCGCGACGGCGCCCACCGGCATCGACGCATTCATCGATCTGTTCGGCCCCGAATACGTGCAGCTCGCCGTCGACCTCGGCGTCGCACCCGAGCGAATCGACACCATCATCTCGTTTCAGAAGGCCGGCGAAGTCGGCGCCAAGACCGAAGGCAGCGCCGAGGCGTCGACCCCGGAGGTGCTGGCCGAGATGGCCGACCTCGTCGTCAGCGGCACCATCGATTTCGAGGTCGCCGCCACCTATCCGCTGGATCGGGTCGCCGACGCCTACGAAGATTCGGAGAAGCGGCACACCCGCGGCAAAATCGTTCTGCTGCCCAACGTTTCACAATGAGGCGGCCGGGCCCACCACGCCGGCCTGCACGATCTTGACGACCACCAGCGCGACCGCCACGACCAGGTAAGCGCGCAGGGTGAACAGCCCAGCCCGGCGGGTCGGCGACATGGCCGGGCGCGCCAGACCCGCGAGGCTGGGGGTCTGCCACGTCATCCGGTCCTGCCGGCGCACGGCGCGCCGCTCGGCACGCGTGAGCGTCGGGGTGTCGTCGAGCTCGTCGACCTCCTCAGGGTCGAGGCCGCCCCCAAGCGTCCGCACGACGGCTTCCGCGTCGCGGAGCCCGGTATAGCGGCGGCCGGCGATGATGACGGCGGCGCCGCCGACGACGCCGATCGCCGCGCCGACCGCGAGGCCGGTCTCGATGGTGGACGTCGACAGCCCCGGGAAGAACGTCGTCGCCGTCAACGCCAGCGACAGCAGCACCAGCGACCACACGATGGTCCACGCGACGATGTTCTGCCGCACACTGTTCGCCCACGGGCCCAGCACCGCCCGGTCGTTGCATAGCAGCACGAGGAAGACCGTCGCCGAGGGCAGCAGGACACCGGCCAGCGCCTGCACACCCTGGGTCACCAGACCGAGGATGTGGTCGGGGCTGAACGCGACCGCCGCCGACACCGCGAGCAGCAGGGCGTAACCGCCGTAGAACAAGGGGGCCTCGGTGATTTTCCAGTGCAGCGAGTGCCGCCTGCCCATCGCGTCCCCGATGGCATAGGTGGTGGCCAACCCGATGGCGTTGGCCCCGATCAGCGACGCGTCGAGCAGGATGATCGCGAACAGCGTCCCGACCGTGCCGCCGAGGTGCTTGGACAATCCGGCCGCCACCGCGCCGGCGTCGGTGAAGTGACCCACGTCGGTGGTGCCGGCCAAGCCGAAGGCGGCGACCGCCATCAGGGCCGTCGCACCGACCATGACCACGACGATCCCGATCACCAAATCGGCTCGGGCATAGGACATCCAGCGGGCGGTGATGCGCTTGTCCACCACGTTGGACTGCTGGAAGAACAACTGCCAGGGCGCCACCGTGGTGCCCACGATCGCGATCACCAACAGCAGCACCGTGGAGTTGACTCCGTCCGCGAATCGCGGAACGAGGCCGCCGGCAACCCCTCTGGCTGTCGGGTGCACCAACAGCACCATCGGGATGACGAGTACGTTCACCGCGATCAGCAGGAACATCAGCCCTTCCCACCGGCGAAACGACCCGCCGGCCACCACCGCGAACAGCAGGACGGCGGCGGCCGGGATCGCAATCACCTTCGGGCAGCCCAGAAACCCGAGCGCCAGTGCGACGCCGATGAATTCGGTGACGATCGTCAGGGCGTTCAGGATCAGCAGGTCACCGACGCTGAACGCGCCCCAGAATTTGCCGAAGCGCTCGAAGATCAACCGCGCGTGACCGACCCGGGTGACGGCGCCGAGCCGGAGCACCATTTCCTGGTTCACGTACAGCACCGGAATCAGCAGCGCCAGCGTCCATAGCAGGGCCATCCCGTAGTTCTGCCCGGCCTGGGCGTAGGTCGCGACACCGCCCGCGTCGTTGTCGCCGACCATGACGATCAGCCCGGGACCGCTGATGACGAGCAGCGTGCGCACACGGCGCCAGCGCCCACCCGATGCGCCGGCGCCGTCACGCCGGATACGGCCGAACGCGCCGACGATGTCGCCGGTCTGGGCGGCATCGGAATGCGTTGGCGCAGCGGCGTTGACGGCGCCGACGGCCTCAGAAGAGACGGAGGTCACGGTGTTCTCATGGAATCCGTCACCGCCGGTTGCCGGTCGAGGCGTGCCCGCCGAGCGAGGCGGTGACGACCGCGATCGGCGTCCGTGACACGTACAGGTTGGCCCGCTCCTGGGGAGTCAGGGTGGTCCGTGCGTGCACCTTGCCGGCCAGCAGCCGCGCCGAGCGCAGCAGCGCCCGTCCGCGCCCACCGGTCCGACCGTGAACGCGTTGTGTGACAACAAAAGCCATGATCTTCTCCTTTGGGGAGGTCCGATCGGCTCAGCTCATGGCGCGGGTCAGGGGCGGCAGCTCGCGGGCAGGCATTGCGCGCGAATCACCGGAACGCCCGTGAAAGCTCAGGCGGCAGAAGGAGTGCCGGAACCGGATCGGGACAAGACGGAATTGGGATACGGACTATCGCTTGGACTGGTCTCGCTCATCTCGCCCTCACCTCCTCACGGCCACGACACACGCGGGTGTCACATTTCACCTGAAACGGGAGAGGCACGAATGCCGGCGACGTGCCGGCCGGCGCACCCCTCTCGTCGGAGCTTCGGCACTGCACGGCGTATCCGAAAATGATCGACGGTCGCGACCCGCTTCGCCCGGCTTCGCCGCGCTTGCGATCGCTCCTCGTTCCGGAAGCCACTTGGGCTCAACCCTTGGGTCCGGGAAGAGCTGTCCTGACCCGGGGCGTCTCTCGACGTTCGGGGTCAGTGGCCTGTGTCCATGCAGACGCCTCACCTACCGAGGTGCTTGCGAAACCCTTTTTACACCGCGGTCCAGGGCCCGTCAAACTGATTGACATATCCCTTACGGCAGCTCACCGCCGCTCCGGCCTGCGCGCGGCCGGTTGCCCACCGCCGGCGCCTACCCTCGACAGCATGGCCAACACTCTGCAAGATCCGAAGGTCGCGAGCGTGCTCGACCGCATGTATACCGAAGCGAAGAACCAGATGTCGCTGTTACGCCAGCGGCATGGCGACTTCGACCGGCCGATGACCGCGCAGGAGCGCGCCGACGCGATGAGCGAGTTCTACATCCCGGTCACACCCGAAGCGGGCCGGCTGCTCTACGCCCTGGTGCGCTCGACCCGTCCGGCGACGGTCGTCGAGTTCGGGATGTCGTTCGGCATCTCCGCGCTCCACCTGGCGTCGGCGGTGCGGGACAACGGCGCTGGACAGGTGGTGACGACCGAGCTCAACGACACCAAGATCGCCGCCGCGCGACGGACGTTCGCCGAAACCGGCCTGGATGACGTGATCACCATCGTCGAAGGAGACGCGCTGGCCACGCTGGCCGGTCTGGACGGGTCGATTGACTTCGTCTTGCTGGACGGTTGGAAGGACCTGTATCTGCCGGTGATCGAGTTGCTCGAACCGCGGCTGTCGACGGGGGCGTTGGTGGTGGCCGACAACACCAGCGCCGCAGACACCCAGCCGTATCTGGACCGGGTGCGCAACCCCGCGAACGGCTACGTCAGCTTCAACTTCGCAGTACGGGATAGCGACAGCATGGAAATCAGCTGCCGCACCGGTGATTAGGGCCTACCGCAGGGATTCCTCGAGCCACGGCGTCAACCACTTCACCCCTTCGGGAGTGAGGTGCACACCGTCGCTGCGCACCTTGATGCCGTCGACCTTGGCGGTGTACACGCCGTCCGGACAAAGCTTTTTGTTCAGGTCCAGGATTTGGACGTTCGGATGGTGGCTGACGGTCTTGCGCAGCATGGTGTTCCACAGGTTCACCCGGTCGGGCTGGTCCTCCGGATACAGCCGGCCGTCCGGCTTTTCGCCGCCCCTGCTGTACGGCACGGTGGCGACCACCACTCGAACGCCGGTGGAGCTCACGATGTTCAGCGCCCGCTCCAGCTCGCCGTTGAGGTACGCGTCGAAGGTGGGGTCACCGATATGCGTCCATTGCCCCTCGTTGACGCGGTCGACTGTTTCCCAGCGGCCGATGATCAGCAGCGCGACGTCCGGCTGGTCCTGGCTGACCTGGTTCGACCATCGGATCGGCCAGCCGTCGCATTCGGCTCTCTGCTGCAGGGTTTGGCCGATGTAGCGATACGGCGTGCCGCGCACCAGGCTGCAGCCGATGACGGTGTGGTCGAGGAACGCGAATCCCGGGGTGGGTGGCAGGTAGTGCATCCACGTCCACCCGATCGAATCGCCGAACACCGAAACGGTGAACGGCCGGTTGGGGTCCCGGGGGCCGGGAGGGGGGGTGCCACCCGGCGGGGAGGGAGACACCGCGGCGACCGCCGAGACTCCCGGCGGCAGCCCGGCCTCACGCAGGCCGGGCCCGGTCCCCACCGGAACCACCAGCAGCGTCACCGCGGCGGCGCTGGCCCCCGTCGCCGCCGCCAGCGGCAACAGCGGCACTCGCGCCGGCCGCCAGCGCCGGATGGGTTGCTCGATCAGCCACCACGACACCGCGGCCAGCACCACCGTCGCGCCGCACCGGGCGGCGAAGAGTGGCAGCCCGCTCCAGCCGGTGCGTTCGCCGTTGAGCGCCAAAAAGATCGGCCAGTGCCACAGATAGACGCCGTAGGAGATGGTGCCCAGCCACACCAGCGGTGGCGCGGCCAGGACGCGGGCGACCGCTCCCCGCTGCTCCAGGGCCACCGGCGCCACCACGAGGACGGCGGCGATCGCGACCCCGAGGAGCAGACCGTGGCGGAACTCGCCGCTGCTGCCGGTGGCGTAATGAGTCGCCGCCGCGAGGCCCGCCAAGCCGGCGAGCGGCAGAACGCGGGTGACCCGCCGGGCCCACCGGGTCCGGATCAGGCACCAGCCCCGGTTCAGTGACGGCCAGTCCCGGACCAGCAGGGCCGCCGCCGCGGCGCCGGTCAGCAGCGCCTGCGCGCGGGTGTCGGTGCCGAAATAGACGCGGTCGCGCGTGTCGTCGGACACCATCACCATGGCGACCGCGGCCGAAGCCAGCGCCCCGACGGTGGCGATGACGAACGTGGCGAAACGGACCCCGCCCACGGTGGCCCGGGTGGAGCGGCGCCTGGCTCGCGCGGCCAACAGCAGCGTCACCGCGATCAGCAGCACCGGCCACACGAAGTAGTACTGCTCCTCGACCCCAAGTGACCAGGTGTGCTGCAGCGGCGACGGCGGGGCGCCCTGCGTGAAGTAGTCGGTCTTCTGAGCGACGAACCGCCAGTTCGCCATCCACACGAACGCCGCGATCGCGTCGTCGCGCAGGCCGGTCAAGGACCGATCGGGAAGCAGTTGGCGGGCCGCCGCCACCGTGAGCACCATCAACATCAGGGCCGGCAGCAACCGGCGCGCACGGCGAATCCAGAAGCCGGTCAGCTCAATACGGCCGGTGCGTCCCAGCTCGTCCAAAAGCAGCGAGGTGATCAGGAACCCGCTGAGCACGAAGAAGACGTCGACGCCGATGAATCCGCCGCTCACGCCGGGGATACCGCCATGGCCGACCAGCACCAGCGCGACCGCTATCGCGCGCAACCCATCGAGTGCCGGAATGCCGCCGCGTCGCTCCGGCTTGTCCCAGATCGCCAGCCGACCGGCCCTGCGCACGGGAGCGACCCAGCGGGGCTGCCGAGCACGACGGGCCGGCACGGGATCGGTCCCGCCCGGCTCAGCGCTCGCGGTTAGCGCGCCCTGACCACCATCTCGCCCGGCGCCATAGTTGATGCCGATACGTCGCTGCCCCTCCTCTTGATCGGAGCCAGCTTAAAGGCGATGCGGCCGGATCGACCGGAGACACGCGAAGACCCGCTTCGCTTTTGGCCGGTGCCGCGCGTGCTATACGGGCCCGGCCGGTTTCACGTCGGCCTTCACATCGACGAGGGCCAGCCCGAGCTCTTCGAGCACCTCTTCGGTATCCGCGCCGAGCTCCGGGGCCGGCCCGGCGACGCGGCCCGGCGTGCGGGAAAACCAGGTCGGCACACCGGGGAACCGCACCGGGCCGTACTGCGTGTGCACGGTCTCGAAAAAGCCGACGGCGTTGAGATGCTCGTCGTCGAACAGGGTCGCCGGGCTGGACAGCGACGCGGCCGGTATCTCGAGTTCGCGGAACAGATCCAGCCACTCCTGCGTCGTCCGCTGCGCCATTGTCTCGGCCAGCAGCGCGTACACGGCGTCGATCTGGCGCGCGCGCCGCTCGAGTGTGGCGTACAGATCGCTCTGCCACGGGGGCCGCACCGCGTCCATGAAGGCGGCCCAATGCTTGTCGTTGTAGATCAGCGCGGCGATGTAGCCGTCACTGGTGCGGTACGGCCGCCGGTTCGGCGCCACCGTCCGCGGATACACCGCGGGGCCCAGCGGCGGATCGAACATGGCGCCGTTGGCGTGTTCGACGAGCATGAACGACGCCATCGTCTCGAACATGCCGACTTCGACCTCTTGTCCCTCGCCGGTGCGCTCGCGATGGAACAACGCCATCATGGTGGCGTAGAGCGCGGTGAGACCGGCGACCTTGTCGGCCATGATCGTTCCGACGTAATTGGGTTCACCCGTCAACTGCTCTTGGACGAATGGCAACCCGCACGCGGCCTGGATGGTGTCGTCGTAGGCGGGCAGGTCCCTGTTGGGGCCGCGCCGGCTGTAGCCGTAGCAGTTGGTGTAGACGATGCCCGGATTGATCGCCGCCACCTCGTCGTAGCTGAACCCCAGCCGGGCAACCGCTTTGGAGCGCATCGAGTGGATGAAAACGTCGGACCGTTCGATGAGCGCGCGCAGGACGGCCTTGCCCGAGTCCGACTGCAGGTCGACGGTGATCCCCCGCTTGCCGCGGTTGACGTTGACGAAGACGCCACCCATGCCCCGGGCCGGCCCGACCGACACATAACGCGTGTCGTCGCCTTGCGGGGGTTCGACCTTGATGACGTCGGCGCCCATGTCGGCCATGATCTGCGTGCAGTAGGGACCCATCACCATCGCGGTGAGGTCGACCACGCGCACGCCCGTGAGCGGGCCGCCGCGGTGGCCGGGGCCGGCCCCGCGGCTAGACATTGCGCGCGCCTTCCTTGCGTGCCGCGGTTCCGAAGCTGTAGCGGATGTGGTCACCGTGCCCGTCGGGCACGACGGGAAACACCAGTGGCGCGGCCAGATAGCGGACGGCGTCGATCTGCTCGGCTACGTCCTCGATCGACCACGACGATCGATGCACGCCGGGGGTCTCGGCGATCACCGCGCGGGCCACGCGACCGGCGATGGCAACCAGGATTTCACCGGTGACCGGGCAACTTTCGTGCGCCAGCAAGCCCACCACGGGCGCAACCAGCTCGGTGCCCATCGGCGGATAGGCCGAGATGTCCAGTCCCTCGGCCATTCTCGTCACCGCCGACGGCACGATGACGTTGCAGAGCACCCCGTCAGCCGCGCCTTCCAGCGCGACGACATTGGACAGACCGAGCAGGCCCGCCTTGGCGGCGGCGTAGTTCGCGACGCCGTGGTTGCCGTACAGGCCGCCGATCGACGAGGTCAACACGATGCGGCCGTAGCGGGCGTCGGACATCAGCGGTAACGCCGGCCGCACAACGTGGAAGGCGCCCCGGAGGTGAACGTCGATGACGGCGTCGAAGTCCTCGTAGCTCATCTCCTTCAAGGACCCCCGCCGGACGTTGCCGGCGTTGTGGATCAGGACGTCGATGCGTCCGTAGTTGTCCAGCGCGGCTTGGATGATCGCCTGGCCGCCCTGCGGCGTGGTGACCGATTCGGTGCACGCGACCGCGTCGCCACCCGCGGCCCTGATCTCGCTCACCACGTCGTGCGCGGGACCGGCGTCGGCGCCTGCGCCGGTCAGTGCGCCCCCCGTGTCGTTGACCACGACCTTGGCGCCGCGGGCGGCCAACAGCAGCGCGTACTCGCGGCCCAGCCCCCTTCCGGCGCCGGTCACCACCGCCACCCGATCGTCGAATCTCAGTTGCGCCATCACGATCCCAGCACTAGGCCGTCCAGGTCACCCTTGGCGCGCCATTCGGCCAGCAGGTCGCTGAAGGCGTAGAACCCCGGCCCGTACGGTTCGCCGAGGTGGGAGCGGATGCCCTCGCCGCCGCCACCACCTTCGTTGTTGTAATAGCCCGGCGTGCACTCCATGTCGAATTGGCTGTTGTCGATCGCCGTGTCCTTGACCGTCTGGCACCACTGGTCTTGGGCGGCCTCGCTGGGTTCGACGGTGGTCGCGCCGCGGGCCAGGGCCTCGGAAATGATGTAGGCGATGTGCTCGCCCTGCAGTTCATAGTTGGCGGCGATGTTCGCGGAGATGCCCACCTGCGTGAACCCGGTGAAGAACTGGTTGGGAAAGCCGCGGCTCGTCATCCCGTGCAACGTCTTGTACCCGTCGTGCCAGTAGTCGAAGAGCGACACCTCGTCGCGGCCTTCGATCGCGTCGATGGAATACCGGCGGCTGATCTCGGTCGTGATCTCGAAGCCGCTGGCGTAGATGATGCAGTCGACCTCGTACTCAATACCGTTGGCCACCAATCCCTTTGCGGTCGCCCGCTCGACGCCCTTGCTGGCCGACACGTCGAGGAGGGTCACGTTGGGACGGTTGAAGGTCTGCAGGTATTCGTCGTTGGTGGTCGGCCTCTTGCACAGGAACCGGTAGTAGGGCTTGAGCGCTTCGGCGGTCTCGGGATCCTCGACCAGGCTTTCGACCCTGCGCCGCAGCCGCTCCATCACTTTGAAGTCTTCCTCGTCACGGATGGCCATGAACTGCTCCGGCGTCATGGCGGCCGGATCGGCCAGCGCGAGGACCCGCGCCGCGGTGTTGCGGCCCAGCTCGGTCCAGAAGTCGCAGACCAGATCCGGCTGGCCCAGCGCCATCCCCTCGAACGTCCAGGCATGGAAGTTGCGTTGTCGCTCCTTCTGCCAGCCCGGCTTGAGCGTCTTCACCCACTCCGGATCGGTCGGCGCGTTGTTGCGCGCACCGACCGAAGAGGGCGTGCGCTGAAAGACGTAGAGGTGCTTGGCATGCCGGCCCAGGAACGGCACGATCTGGATGGCCGTCGCGCCGGTGCCCACCACCGCGACGCGTTTGTCGGCGAGCTTGTCCAACCCACCGGACGTGTCCCCGCCGGTGTACTCGTAGTCCCAGCGCGAGGAGTGGAAGCTGTGGCCCGCGAAGTCGTTGATCCCCGGTATGCCGGGCAGTTTGGGCCGGTGGAACGGTCCCGAGGCCATCACCACGAAGCGGGCCCTGATGTCGTCGCCGCGGTCCGTGCTGATCCGCCAGCGCTTGCCGGGCTTGTCCCAGTGCAGCTCGCGGACCTGGGTGGAGAAGATGGCCGAGTCGTAGAGACCGTAGTGCTTCCCGATGCGCCGGCAGTGGTCGTAGATCTCGGCGCCGTCGGCGAACTTCTTCGACGGAATGAAATTGAGCTCCTCGAGAAGTGGCACGTAACAATAGGACTCGTTGTCGCACTGGATGCCCGGGTACCGATTCCAGTACCAGACCCCGCCGAAGTCACCACCCAGCTCGATGATGCGGACGTCGTCGACGCCCGCCTTCTTCAGGTAGGCGCCACACAGCAGGCCACCGAAGCCGCCGCCGATCACCGCGACGTCGATGTCCGCCGAGATCGGATCCCGCACCAACGGCGGTGAATGCGGGTCGGTTTCGTAATATCCCGCGAAGTCGTCGACCAGTTCGACGTACTGCTTGGATCCCTCCGGGCGCAGCCGCTTCTCGCGCTCCCGGCGGTACTTCTCGCGAAGCGCCTCGAAGTCGACGTCGTCCGGCGTCTGCGATGGCGGGCAATCCGGGTTCGTCATGCCAGGGCGTTCTCCGGTAGCGCCGCGGCGTGCAGGGGCGCGGCCATCTCCTGCACGGCGGGCAGCACCTCCTTGGCGAACAGTTGGGTGCTGGCCATCGCTTCGGCGTAGGGCATGGTGCCGAACTGCGGGACGATTGTCAGCTCCGCGAACGAGCACGCCTCCTGGGCGGCCTTGATCCGGTTGAAGATCTCCTCCGGCGTGCCGATCAGCAGGTTCGACGCGTGGTAGCCCGGCGTCTTGGACGGGCCGGCCTTGGCGTCACCGGTGACGGACGACGCGAGGACGGCCGTCGCGGTCGCCTCCCGCGCGGCGTAAGCCTCGTAACCCTTGACGCCCTTGAAGTTTGAGGCGTCCGCGAACCCGTAGTGCACGGTGACGTCGCGGTTAGCCGTCCAGATCCACTCCTCGGATGCCGCGGGGTCACCGGTGGTGCAGTACATGAACATCACGTTCTTCGGCTGGCAGGGCGGCAGGCCCTCCTCCTTGCGGAACGTGTTGACCTTCTGCACTTCCCGTCCGGCGTCCTCGATCGGCTTGTTGCCGACGAAGAGCGGCACCATGCCGCGGCGGGCCAGGATCTCCAGCGACTCGGCGGTCGAGGACGAGCTGTAGATGCGTGAAAACAGGTCACTGCTGAGCGGTTCGGGGCGCAGCGACATTTCGGGGACCTTGAATATCTCCCCCTCGTAGGAGAACCGCTCGCCGGAGAACGCGAGCTGCAGGATGTCGAGGGTTTCGTTGAACCGCTGCCTGCTCTCCTCCCGCGGCACGCCGACGGCGTCGAACTCTCCCTTCGAGACCCCGCGGCCGATCCCGATCGTGGTGTAGCGGCCGTTGGAGAGGATATCGAGGTAGGCGATCTGGTGCGCTAGCCGGACGGGATGCCACCACGGCGCGACGACCACGAAGGTGCCCAGGCCGACCCGCTCGGTGCGGCCGGCGAAATAGCTCAGCGCCTGAATGGGGTTGGGCGTCATGCCATATGGCGTCCCGCAGTGCTCGGGCATCCAGATGCCGTCGAACCCGAGCGGCTCCGCCAGGTCGGCGATCGCCAGCGTCGCCTGGACGCACTCCCAGTCCGGGGTGGCCGGCGGCCGGCTGAAGTCTTCGGCGAGCACGCGCTCCCAGTCGTGGGAGTTGTGCGCGCCGAAACCAAGATTGACCTTCATCGTTGTATCTCCGTTGCTAGTTCCTTCGGGGCACCGGTGCCCAGGTACCGGGCGAGGTTGCGGTGCAGGTTGGCGGTGCTACGTTCCATGTACGGGTTGGGCTTGGGGCCACGGAAGCCGTACGACTTCATGCCTTTCTGGACGGCGGCCATGTTGGAGAAGTCCTGCGGCAGCACGCTGCGCCAGTTCGGGTCGTCCGGCGGTGCGTACACCCATTCGGTCTGCGGCTCTTCGCCTTTGGGGTAGAGCTCGTAGCACGAGGCTTCGAAGATGCACTTGTCGGGGTCGTAGCCGAAGGGGCGGGCGCTGTAGCACAGCGCGGTGGTCAGGCCCTGGCCGATCTGGAAGTTCGGGAAGATCTGCCACGCGGTCCCGCTCTTGGCCAGGTGTTCGGGGTCGATGGTCGGCCACTCGACGCCCCGCGCGGCGTCGTCGCGCCGCGCCGAGGACAGCCAGTGCTCGAGCACCCGGCCCGCTGGGGTGTCCGCGGGCAGCTCGTCGACCAGCCGGCGCGCCGCCTCCACCAGGGTCTTGGTGGTGGTGGCGTTGGTTTCCTCCAGCGTGTAGATCTGCATCTCGGCCGTCGAAATCCGCGGGTCCGCACCGGTGCCCAGGCGGATCTTCGATTTGGTCTCTTCGAGCCCCTTGGGCGCGTCGTAGCCGATGTTGCTGTGCTTGCCCTGCGCCATCGCCCAGCCGCGGAAGTTGCCGAATTTGTTGAACTGCGGATGGGTGGTGGCGACGTGGTAGGTCTCGTTGAAGGCCTCCATCGCGACCTTCCAATTGCAGTCGAAATGCAGCCATTTCCGCCATTTGCAGCGCATGTCCTGCAGGCGGAACGGGTCGAGCATTGTCGCGGCGGGCTCGAGGTAGTCCCGCAACGGCTCGCACGCCGGATCCATGTTGATCCAGACCCAGCCGCCCCAGGTGTCGACGTTGACCGGCGCCAGGTGGGTGTTCTCCGGCGTCAGGGCGCCCTGCCAGTCCTGCCGCTCGGGCACGTGGGTGCAGGCGCCGTCCTGGTCGTAGGTCCAGCCGTGAAACCCGCACACGAACGACTTCTTGTGGCCGCAAGCGTTTCTCGCGCCGTCCGGGGTGTCGACCAGCCTGCGCCCGCGGTGCATGCACACATTGTGGTGAGCCTTGAGCGTGTCGGGTCCGGTGCGGATCACGACGACGGAGTCGTCCAGGATGTCGTAGGTGAGGTAGCTGCCGACCTTGGGCAGGTCTTCCACGCGCCCGACTTGCTGCCACACCTTGCGCCAGAGCTTGTCGCGCTCGGCGCGCAGGTATTCCTCGGAGAGGTACGCCTCCACCGGGATCGTGACCGGCCCGGTCAGCTCCTCGGGCGCGGCCGCGCCGTTCTGTGTCATCGGGTCCCTCGCTTTCTACCCGTCCCAGCGCGTGATCGCCGCGCGGAATGTTTCGTCCTTGAGGAACACAGAGGTGTTGTCGGCGCCCAGGTGTCCCCACTTGAGGTTCAATCCGCCGTCCACCAGCAGTGTTTGTCCGGTGATGTAGCTCGACAGGTCCGACAGCAGGAAGAGGACCGCACTGGCCACCTCCGCGGGCCGCCCGCGGCGACCCATCGCGATGGCGCGGCGGTCGCGCTCGGGATCGGAGTCGACATAGGTGGCCGACGCCGGTGTCTCGGTCACACCCGGCGCGACCGCGTTCACGCGGATCGGGGCCGCGCTGTCGGCCAGTTCGAGAGCCATGGTGCGGGTTGCCGCCACGATCGCGGCTTTGGCTGTGCCGTAGGCGATGTGGAAAGGCGCCGTGTTCATCCCGCTGATCGACGAGATCGACACGATGGAGCCCGGACGGTCGAGGCCCTTCAGTTCCGCGGCCACCGCCTGACTCATGAAGAACATCGTTTCGAGGTTGCGGGTGAACAGGTCGCGCCAGTCGGCGCGTGTCACCCGGGTCGACGGCATCCACGTCGACGGGTCCGCGCCGCCGGCGACGTTGACCAGCCCGTGCAGTTCACCGTCGGCCCGCCGCACGGCGTCGATCGTGGCCCGCACCCCGTCTTCGGTGGAGGCGTCGGCCGCGACGGGCACGACGGTCAGGCCCGCGGCCCGCAGCGGCCCGAGGTGCCGGTCGAGGTTGTCCTGCCCCCGGCTCACCGCGACCACGGTCGCACCGGCCTCGGCGACCATGCGGGTGACGGTGGTCCCGATGCCGCCCCCCGCCGCACCGGAGACCACGACGATGCGCCCGTCCAGGCTCAGCAGGCCGCCTACCATTGGGTCAACCAATTGTCCGGACAAGATAATGATGTGCACTCATCAGAGAGCATGATTCTCTCGTGGATGGCGACCCGTCAAGTGCCGGATTGCATCGGGTCGAGGCTATTGTCTGGACTATTGGTCGATTGCTAACGTGCGAGCGGTGATGGCCGGATTGTCACAGTCGCAGGGTCGCTTCTCCGCCGAGCGGGCGCCGAGCGTCGCCGACGGCTGGAGTCTCGCCCGCCTGACGCCCCCGAGCCGGCTCTTCGGCGCGAACGGCCTGCGCACCGGCCCGGACGGCCGCATCTACATCGCCCAGGTGACCGGCAGCCAGATCAGCGCCCTCGACTCTGCGACCGGTCGGCTGGACGTCGTCAGCGCCAAGGGCGGCGACATCATCGCGCCCGACGACGTGGCCTTCGACCCGGACGGCAACCTGTTCGCGACCGAGGTCATGGACGGCCGGGTGAGCGTGCGGGATGCGGCGGGTCGCACCCGGGTGCTGCGCGACGACGTGCCGTCGGCCAACGGCATCACGTTCCACCGGGACCGGTTGTTCATCGGCGAATGCCGCGACGGCGGCCGCCTGCTCGAGCTCGACCCGGCGGGCGGCGCGGCGCGCGTGCTGCTGGAGAGCGCGCCGTCGCCCAACGCGATGGAGGTCGGGCCCGACGGCATGCTGTATTTCCCGCTGATGGGGGCCAACGAGATATGGCGCATCGACCCCGCCGGCGGCGAACCCGAGCGGGTGGCCGGTGACCTGGGTGTCCCCGACGCGGTGAAGTTCGATTCCCGCGGGCGCATCGTGTCGACACAGGTACACAGCGGCCAGGTGCTGCGTATCGACCCCCGCAACGGCGACCGGACCGTGCTGGCCACGCTGAATCCCGGCCTGGACAACCTCACGTTCGTAGGTGAGCGGTTGTTCGTCTCGAACTTCACCGGCGAGATCACCGAGATCCTCGGCGACGGCCGTACTCAGACCGTGCTGCCGGGCGGGCTGAACTGGCCGCTGGACCTGGCGGTCGGTTCCGACGGCAATCTCTACATCGCCGACGGGACGTACTTTTATGTGCTCCTCTCGCCCGGCGACGATCACGAGCGCGGCGAAGCCGGGCAAAGCGGGTCGTCGCCCATCAAGCACGGTTCATTGCGAACCGCCGGAATGCTGTTCAGCCCGGGCTATCCGGGCTTCCTGCGCGGGTTGGCCGCCGTGGCCGACGGCGAGTTCGTCGTCACCACCTCCAACGGGCAGGTGGCCCGCTATCGGCCGGCCAGCAGCGAAAGCCAGGTGATGGCAGAGGGTTTCGATCAGCTCTACGGGGTTGCCGTCGCCCCGGGCGGTGCCGTGGTGGCGGCGGAACTGGGCGCGGGACGGGTGCTGTCCATCCGGTCGGGCGCGGTCGAGGTGGTCGCGACCGGGCTGAGCGAACCGGTCGGGGTGGCCATCACCCCCGATGGGGGATGCCTGGTTTCCGAGGCGGGCGCCGGGCGAGTGGTCCGACTGGGCGGCGCGGGCGGCACGGTATGCGACGACCTGCAGCGGCCCCAGGGCATCCTGGTGCGCGACGGGCAGCTGTACGTGGTGGACGCGGGCGCCAAGGAGTTGGTCGCCGTCGACCTGGACACCGGCGCGCGCCGCACCATCGCGTCGGGCCTGCCGGTGGGTGCGCCGCCCGGCGTGACGCCGAAGCCGCTGCTCGGGATGCCGCCCTTCTCCGGGCCGCAGGGCCCGTTCGCCGGTATCACCGCCGGGCCGGACGGCACGCTGTACATCTCGGCGGACGCCGACGGCAGCGTGCTGGCATTGCGGCGGGATCCTGAAGGGGAGAGATGACCGAAGCCAGAGTCGTCGACCACCGATACCTACAGGTCGCCCGCACATTGCGGAAAGAGATCGTGGAGGGCGTCTATCCGGTGGGCTCGCAATTGCCAACCGAACACGAACTGTGTGAGCGATTCGCGGTGAGCCGCTACACCATTCGGGAGGCACTGCGGCGCCTGCGCGAGGACAACCTGGTGTCGTCGCGCCCACGGACCGGAACCCTCGTGGTGCCGCGGCCGTCGGCCGACTCCTACGTCCAGCACGTCATGTCGATCAACGACCTGCTGGCGTTCGCGACGGACGCCCGATTCGCCATCGAATCGGTCGCCATGGTCACCATCGACGACGAACTGTCCGCCCGGACCGGGCTGACGACCGGCGAACAATGGCTGACCGTGCGCGGCTTCCGGCGGGCCGTCGCCACGGAGTCACCTGGGTACGCGCTCTGCCGCACCGAGTACTACATCAACCGCGCGTTCGCCGGCGTCGGCCGGTTGCTGCAGCGCCACGAGGGCCCCATCTTCCCGCTCATCGAGGACCTGTTCGGCCTCAGCATCGTCGAGGTCCAGCAGGAGATCGCCGCGGTGGTCATCTCCCCGGACCTGGCGGCCGGGCTCGAGATCGATTCGGGGACACCGGCATTGCAGGTGCAACGGACTTACACGACCTCCGACGGGCGGGTCGCCCAGGTCACCATCAACACCCATCCCGCGTCGCGCTTCCGGCACTCGATGACGATGCGGCGGGTTCGTGGCTAAGCTGCCGCAATGGCATCCACCCGGAAGCTGATCGGCGGGCGGTGGGTCCGGTGGGACGACGAACGCGCCGCCGAGGCCTACGCGCGCGGTTGGTGGGTCCCCGGCACGCTGGCCGACGCGCTGCGCGAGGCCGCCGAGCGTACGCCGCAACGGGTGGCGCTCGTCGACGGGGACCGGCGGCTGGACTGTGTGAGCCTGTACCGACAGGCAACGGCGCTGGCGCATGCGCTGCTTGCGCGGATCCCACCGGGCAGCGTGGTCTCCTTCATGCTGCCAAACTGGCACGAGGCCGCGGTGATCTACCTGGGCAGTACGTTGGCGGGGATGGTGGCCAACCCCATCCTGCCGTCCATGCGCGACCGCGAACTCCGGTTCGTCCTGGAAGACGCCGACAGCCGAATGATCTTTGTCCCAGCGCAGTTCGGTCATCACGACTATGCCGCGATGCTGGGCCGGGTGACCGCGCAGCTGGAGTCGCCGCCCGAGGTCGTGCTGGTGCGGGGGGACCCGGATGGGCATAGCGTCCCCTACGAAGCGCTGCTCGAGGAGCGGCCCTCGGGCGCGGCGCTGCCCACGCTGAATCCCGATGCCGTCCGCATGATCCTTTACACGTCGGGCACCACGGGACGGCCGAAAGGCGTTCTGCATAGCCATAACTCGATTCACGCGCTGATCCGCCAGCTCGGTGAGCACTGGCTCATCGAGCCGGGCGACGCGTTCCTGGTGGCGTCGCCGATCGCGCACATCGGCGGTTCCATCTACGCGTTCGAATGCCCGCTACTGCTGGGCACGACCGCGGTCTTGATGGAGCGGTGGGACGGCGACGACGCCGTCGCCCTCGTGCAGGCCGAGCGGTGCACACACATAGCCGGGGCGACACCGTTCCTGGAGCACATGCTGGCCGCGGCGGAGCGCGCCGGCACCCGGCTCCCGGATCTGAAGCTGTTCGTCTGTGGCGGCGCGTCGGTGGCGCCCGCGCTGATCCGCAGGGCCGCGGCCTTTTTCGAGTCGGCGATCGTCACCCGGGTGTACGGATCGACGGAAGTCCCGGTCACCACGGTCGGGTCGGTGCGGGACATCGATCACGCCGCCGACACCGACGGTCGCGTCGGCCTGGCCGAGGTCAAGATCGTCGGCGGGGAGATCCACGCGCGGGGGCCGCAGATGCTGACCGGCTACCACCACCCCGAAGACGAGGTGGACGCCTTCGACGACGAGGGCTTCTTCCGCACCGGAGATTTGGCGCGATGGCTCGACGACGACTACCTGGTCGTCACCGGACGCGCCAAGGACATCATCATCCGCAACGGTGAGAACATCTCACCGAAGGAAGTCGAGGACATCCTCGCCGGACACCCAGGCATCGCGGAGATCGCCATCGTCGGGCTGCCCGACGACCGGACCGGGGAACGGGCCTGCGCCGTCGTGGTGCCCGTGGGCGGTCCCGGCCTCGATGTGGCCAGCCTGCGCGGCTTCCTGGAAGAGTCGGGGCTGGCGCGGTTCAAAGCCCCTGAGCAGCTTGTGCTTTGGGATGTGCTGCCCAAGAACGACGCGGGGAAGATATTGAAGCACCAGATCAAGGCGGCGCTCATGAAGGCGGAGCAGTGACATGCAGGTAGCGGTGGTGACGGGGGCGAGCGGCGGGATCGGCTTCGGCTGCGCGGTCAAGCTCGCCGAGGCGGGCATGGCGGTCGTGGCGACCGGGAGAAACGAGGAGAAGCTCGCCGGGCTGGCGCGCCACATCGGCGACCCCGACCGGGTGGCGACGGTAGCCGTCGATCTCACCGACGACGATGCGCCCAAGCGGATCACCGACACCGCCCTGGACAGGTGGGGCCACATCGACTTTCTGATCAACATCGCCGGGATAGGCAGCCCCAAGCCGGTGCACGAGACGGACGACGAATCGCTGGACCATTTCCTCGGTTTGATGCTGCGTGCCCCGTTCCGCCTCATCCGGGAGGTGTTGCCGCACATGCCTCCCGGGTCGGCAATCATCAACGTCACGTCGACCTTCGCCGTGGTCGGCGGCCTGCGTGGCGGCGCGTACTC
This sequence comes from Mycobacterium sp. 852014-50255_SCH5639931, assembly GCF_001665605.1. GTDB lineage: Bacteria > Actinomycetota > Actinomycetes > Mycobacteriales > Mycobacteriaceae > Mycobacterium > Mycobacterium paraffinicum. The sequence continues at coordinate 267,032 of NZ_LZSV01000011.1, read as the reverse complement.
GGCGGCCAAGGGCGGCCTCACGGCGCTGACCACCCACATCGCCTGCCAGTACGGGGCGCAGGGGATACGTTGTAATGCGGTGGCGCCCGGGGTGATTCAGACGCCGATGACCGAGCATCGCCTGCACGACGAGCGGTTCCGGCGCATCAACATCGAGATGACACCGCATCAGCGCCTGGGCACGGTCGACGACGTGGCGAGCACGGTGGCGTTCCTGTGCTCGCCCGGTGGGGCCTTCATCAACGGCCAGACGATCGTCGTCGACGGCGGGTGGAGTTCGACGAAGTATCTCTCGGAGTCGGCGCTGACGTCGGAGTGGAAGCCGCGCTGATCATCCCGTCTCGAAGTGCCGGCGGATGCCGGCCAGCATCTCGATGTGCGCCTTGACGGCCTCGCGTGTTGTCATCGGGGCGAGCAGCCGGGGCGCCGCTATCCGGATTCGCTCGGTGACACGGGTGCCCGTCGCGATCGGCTCGAAGCTGACCGTCCCGCGCAGGTGAACCCCCGGGGACTGGTCGGCCTCGGTCAGCACATCGCCCGCCGCCGGCACCCGCAACCGGGCCCGGTAGGTGATGGTCATTCTGAACGGCCCCAACGGAATCCGGTCCCGAACCCGATAGCTGTGGACGACACCGTCCGCGGTTTCGGTGCGCGACAGCGTCTCCACGGACACGATCAGCGGGTGGACGATCTTGATGTTGTCCAGGTCCACGTAGAAGTCACGGACTTCGCCCGGCGGCGCGGGCACGTCCTCGGTCAGCGTGTGCTCGGCGTGGGCGACCCACCAGCTCATGCGGAGAACTCCGCGAGCAATTCCGCCGTGCGCCACCAGATCAGCACGACGAACGCCGCCAGCACCACGATCGTCACCGCGGCCTGAACCGTGTTCCGCCGCTGCGGTGGCGGGTAGACGTAGGCCGCGGCGACCAACCCACCCGTGACCAGCCCGCCCACGTGCGCCTGCCAGCTGATGCGTTGCGAACTGATCAGCGGGACAACGAAAGTGAAGACCAGGTTGATCGCGATGACCGCGACCACCCAGCGGACGTCGACGGCCAGCCGCTTGCCCACCACGAAGGTGGCACCGAAGAGACCGAAGATCGCCCCGGAGGCGCCCGCCGTGGCCGTTTCGAGCGGCGACACCAGGTAGACCAGCACCGAGCCGCCCAACCCGCCGAGCGCGTAGAGCGCGCCGAAACGCAATCGGCCCAGCCACATTTCGAGCGGCGGCCCCACCACGTAGAGCGCCCACATGTTGAACAGCAGGTGCGTTGCCCCGTAGTGCAAGAATGCCGACGTCACCAGGCGGTAGAACTGGCCTTCGGCGACCGCCGGCGGCCAGAGCGCGAGCTGCCTCTCCAGCTGCCCCGACGCCATCTGCAGCACGAACGCCGCCACGTTGACCGCGATCAGGGCGTACGTGAGCACCGGCGTCGCCGACCGTTGCCGCCCACCGAAGCGGGTCCGGGGCTGCCGGATGGTCCGGGCGCCCGCCCGGACGCACTCCACACACTGCTGACCGACGGCGGCGCTGCGCATGCAGTCCCCGCAGATGTAGCGCTCACAACGGTTGCAGCGCACATACGTCGGGCGGCCCGGGTGCCGATAGCAACTCGGGGCCGTGGGCGGCGAATCGGGTGCGCTGGGTGCGCTCATCGCCCTATTCTGGCCCGCTTCGCCGCGCCCGGCGCAGCGCTTGGGCAAACCTGTTTTCTGACCCTCGTCGGTCGCCTACTGTGTTGTGCGTGAAGTCGACGTGACCACCGGAGTCATCGAGCGCTACCTGGACTGCCTGGCCGCACACGACTGGGACGGCCTTGCCACGACGATCGCCGACGAAGGCCTGACTCGCGAGGGCCCGTTCTGCGACGTCGTCGAGGGCAAGCAGCACTACGTCGCCTACCTGCGTAAGGTCCTCACCAACTTGGCCGGTCATCGGCTGGACGTGCATCGGGTTTCGCACGTGAACACCCGCCTGTCCTACGTGGAGCTGACCGAGGCGTTCGAGATCGACGGCGTCACCAAGCGGTGGCCGGAATGCATCCTGTTCGAGCGGGGCGACGACGGGCTGATCTCGCGCGTCAGTGTGTTCTTCAAGCAGCCCGGAGCGCAGTGAATCGTGAGGGTGGCGGGGAAACTATTCCCTCGCTCGCGGAATTGACCTAGCGTGTGATGGGTGGAATCAAACGGAAGCCCGGAATTGGTGCCCGTCGAAACATTGCACTCAGGTGATCCCATCATGGATTGCGGTCAGCGGTACATAGTCCTCGAATCGAAGGCCGTCGGCGACAGTTGCGTGGTCCTCGAGCTCGAGTCCAGGGTGGACCACCAGCTGCAGGTCATCGAGAAGTCGTTCCCGGCCGGGTACCACGTCAACAGGGCGAACCACCGAATTTTATAGCGAATTTACTCAGCCGAATATTGCGCGAGTAGCCGGTGGACGGCTACCGCGCATTCGTGTTATTCGGGCCTGAAACGCGAATTGCGGTCTGCCGGATTTAGCCGCCGCGTGCCGGCCGCGGGTCGTTGGGATTGTCCGGATCGGGATCCCCGAACCACCGTGACGGCGCGCGCTCCCCGTATGCGTCGTGCCATTCCCACCACTCGTACGGCGCGGTTTGCGGGTAGCCGTTCGGCGAGTCCTCCCAGTTCTCCTGGCGCCCGAGCGCGGTCATGTCGAGGTAACTCCAGGTGTTGCCCATCACCTCGTCGCCGCGGTTGTTGATGAAATAGGTCCGGAACACGCGGTCACCGTCATGGATGAACGCGTTGGTGCCGTGCCATTCGTCCACGCCGAAGTCGGCATCGAAATCGTCGGTGAGCGTGTACCACGGCATGTGCCAACCCATCCGCGCCTTCAGCCGCGCGATGTCGGCCTGCGGTGCCCGCGACGCGAACACCAGGGTGGTGTCACGAGCGTTCAGATGGGCGAGGTGCCCCACGTGGTCGGCCATCATCGAGCAGCCGCGGCAGGCATGGTCGGGCCAGCCGTCCACGCCCGGCTCGAAGAATGCGCGGTACACGATCAGCTGACGCCGGCCCCCGAAGAGGCCCAGCAGGCTGACCCGGCCCTCGGGCCCCTCGAACGCGTAGTCCTTGTCGACCGCCAGCCAGGGCATCCGCCGGCGGGCCGCCGCCAGGGCGTCGTGGGCCCGCAACACTTCCTTCTCCTTCACCAGCAATTGTTCGCGTGCGGCCGCCCAGTCCCGCGCCGACACGATGGGGGGTGTGTTCATGACGTTGTCCTCCTTGGGGTTTCGAGGGTCTCAGGCCACTGCCGACAGGCCGGTCGACGTGAGCAGATACGCGTCCCCGCCGCCCCGGCCATCGGTGGCGATCGAAAGGACGGATTCGCCCACCTGTTCCGCACTGAGCGCGGGTCCACCGGCCCGCACGAACGACTCGACGTCGACCCCCTGCCGTTCGGCGTACGCCGCGACGGCTTTGGCGCCGAGGTCGGTGGCCGGGGTCAACCGCGGCAGGACGGACACGAAGCGGATCCCCAGGCCGGACCGCTCCGATTCGACCGCGGCGTAGCCGGCGATGAACCTGACCGTGGCCTTCGCGCCCGCGTAGCCCCCGCTCAGCGGTGACCCGGCCACGGCGGCGCCGCTCGACACGGCGATCACCGAACTGCCCGGCGCGAGCGGCCGTCGCAGCGCGTAGCGGATCCAGTGAAACGCTTGCGCGACATCCACATTCCAGTTCTCGCTGAAGCTGTGCCAGCTCTGGTCCTGCAGTGGACTCATCTGCGGCGTCGCCCCGGCGCACAGGACCAGTGTGCGCGGCCGGTACTCGTCGATGAGCCGCTGCGCCGTCGCCGGGTCGGCGGCATCGGCGACCACCGGGAGGAAGCCGCTTAGCTCGTCGCGCACCTCGTCGAGACCGGATCCGTTGCGCGCGACGCCGACCACCTCGGCGCCGGCCACCGCCAGCGCGCCGGCGATGGCGCGGCCGAATCCGCGGCTCGCCCCGGTCACGATCGCCGTGGTGCCGGCCAGCCCATGGGTTATCAGTGGCTCGTTCATGTTCTTTCTCGCTCTCATGGAATGTGCGTCCACTAGTTGAGAGACGTCGCCGCACCGAAATTCATCGCCCGCGGACCGATGAATTTCCCCGGTCCGCCGTCTCTGTACTGGAGTAGCGTTCGGTCGCAGCCGAGACAGGAGAAGCCATGCCGGCGAAAGAGGACTTCATCGCGCAGGCGGCGCCGTTTCGGGCCGAGCTGATCGCGCACTGTTACCGCATGCTCGGGTCGGTGCACGACGCCGAGGACCTCGTGCAGGAGACCTATCTCAACGGCTGGCGCGGCTACCAGGCGTTCGAGGAACGCGCTGCGCTGCGAACGTGGCTGTACCGGATCGCGACGACCGCCTGCCTGCGGGCGCTGCAGAACCGCGCCCGCCGCGTGCTGCCGGCCGGGTTGGGTGACGGATCGACCGACCCGGACGCCAGCCTCGACGCGGTCGGTGGTGCGCACGAGTGGCTGGAGCCCATTCCCGACTCGCTGATGTTCACGCCGGAGGACAACGTCACCGCGCGGGAAAGCCTGCGGCTGGCCGTGATGACGGCCCTGCAGGAGCTCCCGGCCCGCCAGCGAGCGGTGCTAATCCTGCGCGACGTCGTGCAGTTCAGTGCCGCCGAGGTTGCCGAGCTGCTCGAAACGACACCGGCCGCCGTGAACAGCTCGCTGCAACGGGCGCGGGCCCGGCTCGCCGAGCTCTCCCCTACCGAGGAAAGCCTGTCCGAACCCGACGATGCCGAGCGCCGTGAACTGCTCGACCGCTATTGCGCGGCCTTCGAAAACGCGGACATGGCCGCCCTCACCGCGTTGCTGCAGGCGGATGTGAAGCTCGAAATGCCGCCTCTCCCTGTGTGGTTCGCCGGGCGCGACGCGGTGCTGCGGTTCCTGGCCGCGCGCGCTTTCGCCAAGGCCGGTGATATCGCGATGATCCCGACGGCCGCGAACGCGCAACCCGCGGTCGCCGAGTACCGCCGCGGTCCCGACGGGACGATGCGGGCCCATTCCATTCACGTCCTCGCCGCGGACGCCGCCGGCATCGCCACCATCACCGTCTTCCTGGACCCCGGCCTGTTCAGCAGGTTTGGTTTTCCGGCGAGCCGGTAACCTGTCCGCAGGGGAAGCGACTGCACCACCGGTCACCGAAGGAAGGCACGACCCACCGGCGTCACCGCTGTCGTCGCAAGTCCACCGTTGCAAATGTGGACAGGCCCCCAACCCCCCAGGATCATTAGGCGCGGTAGAGGTAATCGAAGGGTGACCGAGTGAGGATTCCGGGCGTTGCCAGCGTCGTCGCCGGCATGACCGACGGGGCCGCGCAGGTGGTGCGCGCCAGCGTGTCCACCGCCGCCGGGGCCGCGGGCGCTCTGCAGGCGTTGACCAACCCGGTCGCCGAACTCGCGGTCCCGGTTGTGCAGTCGATGGCCCAGACGACGGGCCGGGCCGTCGGATTGACCGGTTCCACCAACGGTTCCGGGCCCAGCGTCACCCCGCCGGTCCGGTGGCAGAGCGGGCGGCGCGTGCATCTGGACCTGGACCCGTTGCTGCCGTTCCCGGGCTGGCACGAGCACGCGCCGGCGGTCGAGGAGCCGGTCCGCCGGATTCCGGGCGTGGCCTCGGCCCACGTCGAGGGCGCCCTCGGCCGGCTGGTGGTCGAATTCGAGCACGAACCCGATAACGATGCCGTGCTGGACCGGGTGCGCGAAACGATCTGCCGCGTCGCGGCGGACTTGACCCTCGTCGCCCCCAAGGAGGCACCCCGGACCGCGCCGTTCGCCGACCCCGGAAATCCGTTGGCGATCCTGGTCCCGTTCAGCGCGGCGGCCATGGACGTGGCAGCCATCGGAGCCGCGGTGACCGGCTGGCTGGGCCGCCTCCCCGTCGCACCGCGAAGCGCACGCGCCGCCGCCGCGCTGCTGAATCATCAGCCGCGGGTGGTTGCCGTGCTGGAGTCGCGGCTGGGTCGCGTCGGCACGGACATCGCCCTCAGCGCGTCGACCGCACTGGCCAACGGGCTGACGCAGGCGGTCGGCACACCGCTGCTGGACCTGGCACAACGAAGCTTGCAGGTCTCCGAGGCCGCGGCGCACCGCCAGCGCTGGCGGGACCGCGAACCGGAGCTGGCCTCACCCAACCGGCCGCAGGCCCCGGTCGTTCCGATCATCTCCTCGGCCGGCCCCAAATCGCAAGCGCCCCGGCACAATTGGGCCGCGGCCGCGGCGGGGGAGGCTTCCCACGTGGTGGTGGGCGGGGCCATCGATGCCGCCATCGACACCGCGAAGGGCTCGATGGCCGGGCCGGTGGAGGAGTACGCCGACCAGGCCGCCAACGCCTCGCTGGTGGCCGCGGCCGGTGCGCTGCTGGCCGGCGGCGGCACCGAGGACGCGGCCGGCGCGCTGCTGGCCGGCGTGCCCCGGGCCGCACACACGGGCCGGCAGTCGTTCGCCGCCGTTCTCGGCCGCGGACTGGCCAACGCCGGGCAGCTGTTTCTCGACCCGGGCGCCTTGCGGCGGCTGGACCGGGTCAAGGTGGTCGTGGTCGACGGCGCCGCACTGCGTGGCGACAACCGCGCCGTGCTGCAGGCGCGCGGCGACGTACCCGGGTGGGACGAGGACCGCGTCTACGAGGTCGCCGACGCGCTGCTGCACGGTGAGGAAGCCCCCGAACCGGACCCGGACGAGTTGCCCGCCACCGGCGCCCGGCTGCGGTGGGCCCGGGCGCAAGGGTCGTCCGCGACGCCGGCGCAGGGGCTCGAACATGCCGATCTCGTGGTCGACGGCGAGCGCGTCGGCAGCGTCGACGTCGGGTGGGAGGTCGACCCGTTCGCCATCCCGCTCCTGCAGATCGCGCACCGGACGGGCGCCCGGGTGGTGTTACGCAACGTCGCCGGCACCGAGGACCTGACCGCCAGCGTCGCCGTGAGCCACCCGCCGGGCACGCCGCTGCTGCAGTTGGTACGCGACCTGCGCACGGATCGCGGGCCCGTGCTGCTGATCACCGCGCTGCACCGCGACTTCGCGTCCACCGACACGTTGGCCGCGCTGGCCATCGCCGACGTCGGGGTGGCGCTGGACGACCCACAGGCGGCGACGCCGTGGACGGCGGACATCATCACCGGCACGGACCTGGCCGCAGCGGTGCGCATCTTGTCGGCGCTGCCGGTGGCCCGGGAGGCGACCGAGTCCGCGGTGCGCCTCGCGAAGGGCGGCAGCACGCTCGCGGGCCTGCTGCTGGTCACCGGCGACCCGCGCACGCTGAGCCCCTTCGCCGTGCAGCGCTGGCTCAACCCGGTCAACGCCGCCGCGGCGGCCGCGCTGATGCAGGGCACCTTCGCGGCCTCCCGGGTGCTTCGGCTCCCCGACCCGACACCACAGCCGCTGACCGCCTGGCACGCCCTCGATCCGGAGATCGTCTATTCCCGGCTGGCCAGCCGCACACGGCCCCTGGCCGTCGAACCCGGCGCCGCGCCCTGGCGACAACTCCTCGACGACCTGTCCTACAACCCGCTGGTCGCTCCGCTGCGCGGGCCGGCCAGCCGGGTGGGGCGGCTGCTGACCGCGACGCGGGCCGAGTTGTCGGATCCGCTGACGCCCATCCTGGCCGTGGGGGCGGCGGCCTCGGCGATCGTCGGCAGCAGCGTCGACGCACTGCTGGTGGCGGGCGTGATGACCGCCAACGCCGTCGCCGGCGGGGTGCAACGGTTGCGGGCCGAGGCGGCCGTCGCCGAGCTGTTCGCCGAGCAGGATCAATACGCGCGGCGCGTGGTGCTCCCCGCGGTGGCCACGGCACACCGCCGGCTGGAGGCGGCCCGCACCGTCGAACGGACGGTCTCGGTGAACGCGAAGTCGCTGCGCCCCGGCGACATCATCGACCTGGCCGCCCCCGAGGTGGTCCCGGCGGACGCCCGCCTGCTGGTCGCCGAGGACCTCGAAGTCGACGAGTCCTTCCTGACGGGCGAATCGCTGCCGGTGGACAAGCAGGTCGAGCCCGTGGCCGTCGCCGACTCCGACCGCGCCAGCATGCTGTTCGAGGGCAGCACCATCGTCGCCGGGCACGCCCGCGCGATCGTCGTGGCGACGGGTGCGGGCACCGCCGCGCAGCGCGCGATTTCGGCGATCGCCGAGGTCGAGTCCGCGGCCGGGGTGCAGGCCCGGCTGCGCGAGTTGACCAGCAAGGTCCTGCCGCTGACCCTGGCCGGCGGCGCGACGGTGACCGCATTGGCGCTGCTGCATCAAGGAACGTTGCGTCAGGCGGTCGCCGATGGCGTGGCCATCGCCGTGGCCGCCGTCCCCGAGGGCCTGCCGTTGGTGGCCACCCTGGCCCAGCTGGCCGCCGCCCAGCGATTGTCGCGGCGCGGGGCCCTGGTCCGCACGCCGCGGGCGGTCGAGGCGCTGGGCCGGGTCGAGACGGTGTGTTTCGACAAGACCGGCACGCTCACCGAGAACCGCCTGCGCGTCGTCCGCGGTGTCCCGCACGGGGCCGGCGCGGACGCTCCTTTCCCCGACGTGACCGACCCGGCGTCCGCCGCGGTGGTGCGGGCCGCGGCGCGCAGCAGCACGCAGCCACACAATGGGGGCGGCCACGCGCACGCGACCGACGAGGCGATCCTCACGGCAGCGAATTCCATTGACCGCCAGTGGGACTCGGATTGGACCGTGATCGCGGACGTACCGTTCGAATCCAGCCGCGGTTACTCCGCCGCGATCGGCACGGCGGGCGGCAACGGCGGGCCGATGCTCATGGTCAAGGGCGCGCCGGAAGAAGTGCTTCCGCGCTGCCGCTTCGCCGATGCGGACGCCGACCTCGACCGCGCCGAGTCGTTGGTGTTGCGCCTTGCCGAGCAGGGCCTGCGGGTGCTGGCGGTGGCTCAGCGCCCTTGGGAGCACGGCACCGGCGAGGAAGACACCGACGCCGACGCCGTGGACGCCGCCGCGCACGACCTCGAGTTGATCGGCTATGTCGGTTTGGCGGACACCGCGCGGCCGTCGGCGCGGCCACTGATCGAGGCGCTGGTGGAAGCCGGCCGGCGGGTGGTGCTGATCACCGGCGACCACCCGGTGACCGCGCGGGCGATCGCCCGGCAACTGGGCCTGCCGGCGGACGCGCGCGAGATGACGGGCGCCGAACTCGTCGCGTTCGGCGAGGAGGATCGCGCCAAGGTCGCCGCCGACGTCCAGGTCTTCGCCCGCGTCAGCCCCGAGCAGAAGGTGCAGATCGTCGCGGCGCTGCAAGATAGCGGTCAGGCGGTCGCGATGGTCGGCGACGGGGCCAACGACGCGGCCGCGATCCGGATGGCCGATGTGGGTATCGGCGTGAGCGGTCGCGGCTCGTCCGCCGCGCGCGGGGCCGCCGACATCGTGCTGACCGACAACGATCTCGGCGTGCTGCTCGACGCGCTGGTCGAGGGGCGCGGGATGTGGGGTGGCGTACGGGACGCGGTGGGCATCCTGGTCGGCGGCAACGTCGGCGAGGTGCTGTTCACCCTCATCGGCACCGCCCTGGGCACCGGCCGGGCGCCGGTGGGCACCCGCCAGCTGCTGCTGGTGAACCTGCTCACCGACATGTTCCCTGCGCTTGCGGTCGCCGTCACCCCGCAGTTCTCCGAACCGGAGGAGGCCGAGGAAGGGGTCGACCGCGACGCCGAGGAATTGCACCGCGCCTTCCAGTTGGCCACGCTGTCCGGGCCCCCGCCCTCCCTCGACGCGCCGCTGATGCGGCAGATCGTCACCCGAGGCGCCATCACGGCCGCGGGTGCGACGGCGGCCTGGGCCATCGGTCGCTGGACACCGGGCACCGAACGCCGCACGTCGACAATGGGGCTGACCGCGCTGGTGACCACGCAGCTCGCGCAGACCCTGCTGACGCGCCGCCACAGCCCGCTGGTGCTGGGCACGGCGCTGGGGAGCGCGGGTGTGCTGGTCGCCATCGTCCAAACCCCCGGCGTCAGCCACTTTTTCGGTTGCACGCCGCTGGGCCCGGTCGCCTGGACCGGCGTCATCAGCGCCACCGCGGGCACCACCGTCGTCTCGGTGCTGGCACCCAACTGGCTGGCCAAGCAGGTCGCCGCCCTGGAACCCAAGCAGCAGTGAGGCTTTCGCCGCGCGCCTAGCCGGACAGCTCCCTGCGCACGACCTTGCCCGCCGGATTGCGCGGGATGCTGGTGACCACGTTGATATCTCGGGGCTGCTCGAATCGCGAGACTTTGCCCTTGAGGTACTCCCGCAACGCCGCCTCATCGGTGTCACTGTCCGGGTGCAGGACCACGAACGCGGCCAGTCGATGACCGAACTTCTCGTCGGGAACACCGATGACCGCGTTGTCGGCGATCGCCGGATGCTGGGCGAGGGCGTTTTCGACCGCGCGCGGATAAACGTTCTCCCCGCCGGAGATGATCATGTCGTCTTCGCGGCCGACGATGTACAGGCGGCCCGCGTTGTCGAGGTAGCCCATGTCGCCGGTGCTGGTCATGCCGTCGACGACGGCCTTAGCGCCGGGCTTGTCGCCACCGCCGGTATACCCCTCGCTGGCCAGCTCGCCGCCCACGAAGATGCGGCCGGTGACGCGCGCACCGACCGGCTTGCCGTTCTTGTCGAGGATGCGCACCGGGCAGCCGGCGACCGGCTTCCCGACGGTCTCGGGCGCTTCGCGCAGCTCCGCGGGGGTGGCCAGCGCGCCGATGCCGACCTCGGTGGAGCCGTAGCCGTTGTAGAGGATGTCGCCGTAGGCGTCCATGAACCGCTGCCCCAGGGTGGGATCGAGCCGGTCCCCACTCGACATCACGACCCGCAGGTAGGGCACGGGGTTGCGGGCGCGCACCCGCTCGGGCAACGCGAGGATGCGCGCGAGCACCACCGGCACCGCGGTGAACGCGTCGGCGCGATGCAGCGACGCCTGCGCGAGCGCGGCTTCAGCGTCGAAGTGGCGGTGGGTGAGCACCGTGCCGCCCAGGGCCACGGTGAGCATCAGCATGCCCAGCCCCAGCCCGTGAAACATGGGCATCACCACCGAGATTCGCGACCCGGTGCGCAGGCCGGTGCGATCGAGGATCGTCACCCAAACGCCCACCGCGGAACGCAGCTGCGGTGAGCGCGGCACCCCTTTGGGCGTGCCGGTGGTGCCCGACGTCAGCAGAATGATCCGGCCCGGCGTGGCCACGTCGGGCCGCGGCTCACCCTCCTGAGCGGTGATCGTCGCCGGGTCGATCACGACGACCGATCCGTCGGCGGCCAGGGCACGCTCGCCGAATTCGGCGTCGGCGACCATCGTGGTGATCCGGTGACCGCTCATCGCGGAGGCCAGGGCGTCGCTGCGAAAGTCCGTATTGACGAGGACCACGTCGGCGCCCACCAGCGCGGCGCCGAAGACGCCGGCGATGAAACCGCGGCCGTTGCGGCACATGATGCCCACCGCGTCGCCGGGTCCGACCCCCTCCCGCGACAACCTGCGTGCCAGCGATTCGGTCGCCGACTGCAGCTGCCGGTAATCCCAGACGCCGTCGTCGTCGACGATCGCGGCCCGGTTGGGCCATCGAATCGCGGTCACCGCCAGCAGGGTGTACGGGTTGGTGCCGCCCCGGCGCGCCGCCCGGATCAGCCGCAGGGCTGCCAGCGGCGACGGCGGAGCTAGCAGTCGCGACCGCACCAGCGCCCGGGCCGCGGTGCCGACCACGCCCTGGTGGCTCATCGCCGGGCCTCGCCGTTGCTGGAATCCGAGAAGAACCGCCGGTACCACAGCCGGGCCGCGCGTTCGGCCGGCCCGGCCAACAGCACCGAGGCCAACTCGGCCGGCAACACCCACGGCGGCTCGTTGCTGCGGGGCCGCTCGATGATCGCTTTGGCGATCGCGTCGGCGGCCTCGTCGGCCGACAACCCGGGGAGCCGGCCCAGGATGGGCGTTGGTTCGATCATCCGGGTCCGGACCAGGGCGAAGTAGACGGAGGTGACCTCCACACCGTCGGCGTGCAGTTCCGGGGCAACGCTGCGCAGCCACCGGTCGAAAGCCCCCTTCGACGCCTGGTAGGCGCCCCACTGCGGCCCCGGCACGACGCGCACGCCGACACTGGAGACGTTCACAATGTGCCCGCGCCCGCTTTCGCGCATGGCCGGCAGGAGTCCCAGCAGCAGCCGGATGGGCCCGAGATAGTTGATGTCGATGGTGCGCTGAAAATCGTGCGGCCGGTCGTATTGGTGATGCAGCGAGCGGCGCAACGACTTGCCGGCGTTGCTCACCAGGATGTCGATCGCGCCGTGCTGCTCGGTGATCTCCTTCGTCAGCGCGCTGACGGCGGCCTCGTCGGTGAGGTCGGTCGGGTATGCGATCGCGCGACCGCCGGCGGCGTTGATCGACGCCGCCAGGTCGTCGAGCCGTTCCTCGGACCGGGCGACCACCAGCGCGGTGGCCCCCGCGGCGGCCAGCCTGCGCGCGGTCGCCTCGCCGATGCCGTATGAGGCACCGGTGACCAGCGCGGTCTTGCCGGCGACGGCGCGGCGCAGCTTGTCGGCATCCGACACTCGGGCCGGATTGGCCACGTGGTCCGTGACCTTATTGAGGGCCTGCACTATCACGTTCAACTTTGCCGCCGCATTCACTCGGGCCGCGTGTCGAGCGGCGGCGGATGGCTTCACCGTGCGCCCGACTCGTCACAGTTAGCAGACCACATCGCGATCCGGGCCCGCGCCCCGCCCCGGCGTTGTCGCTCCGGGCGGGACCGGCGCCGGATCACCGGCCGCCGCGGCGCCGGATGGGGCGCCCGCGCAAGCGATCTCAGCCCGCAAACCGCAAGGAAACCGGGGTTGTGTGAATTCGCAGTAATTTCCATGCTTTCACCTGTTTAGGCGAGGGGTCGATTGGGCACAATTGCGGCATGATCGCACGTCAAATAGCCCGTTTTGTAGGTCCAGCAGTAGTTGCCGCGTCCGGCCTCGGCGCGTCGGCCATCACCGGCTCTGCCCTCCCCTCCGCCGCCGCCCAGTGTCCGGACGTGCAGGTGGTGTTCGCCCGCGGCACCGGTGAAGCCCCCGGCGTCGGCCCCACCGGACAAGCGTTCGTCGACGCCCTGCACTCGCGCGTCGGCGCCAAGTCCTTCGACGTCTACCCGGTCAACTACCCCGCCAGCGACCAATGGGACACCGGCGTCGACGGCATCAGAGACGCCGCGGGCCATATCAATTCGATGGCCCACGACTGCCCCAACACCAGAATGGTGCTCGGCGGCTACTCCCAGGGCGCGGCCGTGATGGGCTTTGTCACCTCACCCTCGGTTCCCGACGGCGTCGACCCCAACACCGTGCCCAAGCCCCTGGGCCCCTCGGTGGCCAGCCACGTCTCCTCGGTCGTGCTCTTCGGCATGCCCAACGTGCGCGCCATGAACTTCCTCGGCGAACCCCCCGTCGTCATCGGCCCGGCCTATCAGGACAAGACCGTCAAGGTCTGCGCCACCGAAGACCCGGTCTGCTCCGACGGCATGAACTTCTCCGCCCACAACACCTACGCCGACGATGGCGCCATGATCGACAAAGGCGTCGCCTTCGCATCCAGCCACCTCGACGCGGGGACCGCTGGAGCTTCGACGGTCGCGAGCGGCAGGGGTGGCTTCGGAAGCTGAGCGATCACTTTGTTGAGTTCGTCGCTCGACGGACACGCCGGCCGGCGCGGGTTCTGGTGCCCGCCGCCGGCCGGCCCGCCGATCCAAACCTGAAGGGTTGCCAATGTCGACCGAGAAAGCGGCGGCACTGGCCATCAACCATGTCGGAGTGACGGTCCCCGACATCCACGCCGCGATCGACTGGTACGGCGCGGTTTTCGGATTTCGCTGCATCATGGGACCCCGCGTGCTCGAGGGCGTCGGTCATCCGGAGGCAGCCTCGGTGTTCGGCGGCGGGTTCCGCCGCGCCTGGCAGGCGCATCTGCTCACCGGGAACTCCGTCGGCATCGAGCTCTTCCAATTCATCGACCCGCCGACGCGGCAGACGGGACGGCCGCAGGAGCGGGAGCCGTGGTTCGACCGCGGAATCTGGCATCTGTGCATCACCCACCCCGATGTCCAAGCCATGTCGACCGCGTCGTCGACCATGGCGGCACAATGCTGGCGGCGCCCTATGAATTCGTGCCCGGACGCCCGTGGGCGCTCGCCTACACGGCTGACCCCTGGGGCACCGTCCTCGAAGTCATGAGTCATAGCTACGCCGAGGCGTTCAGCAATTGGCCCCAGCCGGGGCAATTGGTTCCACCCACCCTGGTGCCTCGCCCGGAGCGCGGCGAGGCCGGCCGGCCTTGAGTCGGCGCGTCAGCCGCTGTCCTGGATGAAGCCCTTGTTGCGCATCAGGGCGTCCGCCAGGAACCCGTCGTGCGGGATGCCCGGCGCCGCGTGCCACGTCGGGTGGGGCCCGGCGTACACGTTGGCGATCGTCGGTTCGGCGAGCAGGTCGTCGATCAGGCGCTCGTCATCGGTCATCGCGGTGACGACCAACGAATGCCGCAACGGTTCCACGCCAGCGCCGGGCGACCATGGCGATACCCACACGCAGGGAAAGGGCAGCTCGACGTTGAGCGTGTCCGCGGCGGGCGCGGGCAGCAGGTGTACGGCCGGACGCAGCGCCGCGTAGCCGTCGCCGAGGTCGGCAACCACCTGATCGGCGCCCAGCAGCGGCGTCGATCCGATGGCTTTGGCCGCCAGGTAGTCCGCCAGCGCCCGGGCCTGATCGAGGGGCTGGGTGGGCAGCAGCGCACGCTCGTCGTCGGTGGGCAGCGGCTCGATTGCCGCCAGCCGCCGGGCGATCGCACGCGCCAGCGGGCCGGGGTCACCCTGGTAGAGCACGGCGGTGGTGTTGACGCAGGCCATGCCCCCGAGGTTGGCGATCGAGTCGACGATCACGTCGACGTGATCGCGCCAATCGTGGTCGGCGGTGATGAGGATCTTGCTGCGCCCGGGGCCGTTCACGATGACCGACGGGTCGTCGGCGTACTTGTCGACGACCTGCTGGCCGCCGTACACCATGGCGAGGTCGGCCGAGCGGATGATCTCGTCGGCGCCGGCATGGTCGGTGGGCAGGTAGACGGCGTCCTCCGGGCGGAAACCCGCCCGCCGCAAGGCGTTTACCAGCCGGTGCGCCGTCAGCGGCTCGCGGCGGGACGGGCGCACCGCAACCCGGTAGCCGAGGGCCAGTGCCTGCGGCCACAGGCCGTGCACGCCCGGGCCGTTTCCGGCCGCGTGCACGGCGAAGACCTCCCCCCGCCGCACCCACACCGCGCCACCGCGCCGGGCGCGTTCGTCGCGCCAATCGAGCGCCGCGCCCACCGGCCGGGCCGGGCCGACCGCGTCGAATGCGCCGCCGACGGCGTCGGCGACGCTGCGCGCCCCGGCGCGGGTCACCGCGATGGGCACCCCCGAAATCCGGCTGGCCAGCCGGACGTACGCCTCGAAGTCCAGGCCGGCGACGACCCCGTCCGCGAAGATGCCGGCGGCCTGCGCCAGCGCCGCCGCGCGCTGCTCGACCGGCAGCGGCGCCACCTTGCGTTGCGCGGCCAAGGTGCGCGAAACATATAGCGGCGGCACGAGGCTCAACTCGGCGACGGCGGCGACGGCGGTGCTGAAGATGACCTCCCGACGGCGGGTCCGGTACTCCCCGTCGGGGCCGAGCGCATCGATCGCGGCCAAATCGGTTGCGGTGCCGGCACGTTCGTCGGTCATGCTCAGTACACGCCTTCGATGACGGCCTCGCCCTCGAACGTGGCCACCGGCCGCACCTCGCTGACCGAGTCACTGAGCTCGCCCGCCGGACCGGGCAGCCGGACCGCCAGATCGCGCTCCAGGTTGTTCGGGATGAACATGCCCTTGCTGACGTGGTTCATCACCACCTGACCGGTCTGCCCGTAGGGCACCCGTTCTCCGGTGTCGGGATCGACCACCCAGAACACGACGTACGGTGTGCGAGGGTCGAACACGAACACGTCGCCGTCGGCCGTTCGCGTGACCGCTTGGGATAGCACCATCGTGCTGCCGAAGGCCATGGTGATCGTCGTTTCCGGGAAGATGCCGCGGAGCAGGTCGAGGGTGTCGGCGTCCACGTGCGCGCCGCTGAGCAACAGGTAGCGGATCTTGTCGTTCAGCAGGTCGACCAGCCGGTCGTCCCGGGCCAGGGCCTCGAGCAGCGGCGGGGTGGCGTGCAGGTTCGCGACGTTCTGCGTCTCCAGCACGAACACGGCCTGCTCGACGACGTGGTCGACGTAGGCGGCGACTTCGGAGGCGGCGCCGCGGGCGGCGATCTTCTTCACCCAGCGGGGATCGATGTCGATCGCGTGGAACGTCGCGCCGAGCCGCTCGGAGACCAGCCGCGAGAAATAGCCCACCCCGTGCGGTCCGCTGGGCATCAGGCACAGGAAGCCTTCGCCGCGGCGAAACCCGCCGGTGGCGAAGTCCTCGGTCTGCCATCGCACCACCTGGGCGACCCAATCCGGCAGCTGCACAGTCCGTTTCGGGGCGCCGGTGGTGCCGCCGGACTCGAATATCTGGGGCACCGGCGGCGGCGTTCCGTAGCCGCGCGGGATGAGGTCCTCCACCGGCACGCCGCGCAATTCGTTGACGAGGTTGGGAAACAGTTTCAGATCGGCGAACGTGTTGACGTCGGCCATCGGGTCGAAGTCCAGCGTCGCAGCGGTCCGCAACCAGAACGCCGAACCGGTGTCTTCACCGAAGTGCCAGGCGATCGCCGCGCGCAGATAGGCCTCGGGATCGTCGACCGGTTCCGATCTCGGAACGTCCAACAGCGAGAAGTCGATATCGGCCATATCAAGAGATCCTCGCCCATCCTCAACCGCTCGCCAAGCGCCCGCCGCCGTATTGGCTTACTTCGCACGGAATTTCGGCGCCGTGTACCCGCTGTTCACTTTCGCGGGGTTAAGCGCGGCCTCAGGCCGCGCGGTTGTGTAGCCGGCGCGGATCGACGCCCGAGCGCCGCCACGCCCTGGCCGCCCACGGAGTGTAGATCGCCCCGACGGGCAGCCGGTTGATCAGTGGGTTGAGCGCGCGCATGGCGGCGGCGAAGCGCTGAAAACGCTTCTCCTTCTTCGTGTTCCACTCCAACTGGCAGACTTCGCGCATCTGCGGCGGCATGGTCCCGACCAGGACCAGGCGGGTGTAGGCGTTGAGCGGCGATGACAAAACCCGCCAGATCGGCATGGGGATCCAGCGCGGGCCCGGAATCCCCTTCCTGATGTAGCCGGTGCCGTACAGGACGGTCTTATGCGGGACGAACCGCTCGAGCATCTCGTCCCAGTAGGCGAGGAACTCGTCGTAGGTCTGCGGCTGGCCGCGGTCGCTGACCCCGTAGAGGCCGTACCACACCTTGCCCTCGTCGAAGATCTGCTCCTTCTCCGCACGGGACAGCCGGCGGATGAACGTGTCGGTGTTGTAGATGACCTGATCGACGAAGCTGGCGTGCGCCCAGTAGAAGAGCTCCGGATTCAGCGCGTGATACCTCGAGCCGTCACTGATGGTGCCCTTGATCGTCTTGTGGAAGTCCCGGACCTTGCGGCCCCACTCGCGCGGTTGGTCGGAGTAGACGGTCTTCATCAGCGGCGGCGCGGTCCGCTTGGCCCGCCCCAACGTGTCGCTGAAGACGACCGAGTGGTCGAGCACGCCCTGGGCGAGCTGCTCGATGCAGTTCTCGACCCCGGCGGTGCGCTGGAACCCGAAGAACTGGGTGCGGTTGTCCCCGTAGAACTTCCAGATCAACGACTCGGGACCCAGCCGCGTGAAGTCGTCGGCTTCGTCGTCCGGCCCGTCGACCGGCATGGGCAGCGCCTCCCGCACACCGGTGTCGAAATCCTGGCCGGCCCATTGCGCTGTCATCCGAATCTCCTCGCCCCCACGCGCGCACACCCCGTTGTGAAGCAGTGAAACAAATGCGTATCTTTGTGTCAAACGAGCGTTGTTGTGCCGAGACTGCCGTGAGGGGCGTAATCCGTGCAGAACCACAGCCTTGCCGGCGATCTCGGCGACAAGACCGACCTCGACCGGACCATCCTGGACACCGCGCGCGTCGTCTTCGAGACCTACGGCGTGCGCCGGGCCAACATCGAGGACATCGCCGCGCGCGCCGGGGTCAGCCGGAGCACCATCTACCGGCGCTTCCCCACCAAGGACGACCTGTTCGGGCACGTGGTGCGGCGTGAGGCCGAATCGTTCTTCACCACACTGGACCGGGCCGCGACGGGCTGCGACCCGCAGCAGGCCGTGATCGAGGCGTTCGCGCTCGGGGTGCGCCTGGTCCACGATTCCCCGCTGTACTCCCGGATCGCGGACAGCGAACCTGAGCTGTTGGGGATGTTCTCCCGCTCGCATGCCTTCCCCATCGGTCAGTTCGCCGACGGGATCGCGCACACCCTGCGCCGGTGCGGGGCCGACATCCCCGACCGCGACCTGACCAACATCGCCGACATCCTGCTTCGCGTCGCCCTGGGCATCATCGTGTTTCCCACCGACCGGCTCGACACGTCGGATTCCACGGCCGTCCGCGAGTACGCCGCCCGCTATCTGGTGCCGATCATCCGGGGTTGACCCGTTCCGGCTTGTCGGTGACCTGCACTAGCCTGAATACGTGGCTGGGAGTTCTGCGGCTCCGCGGACCCGGTACGCCAGTTGCGGCGAGATCGACATCGCCTATCAGGTCTTCGGCGATGGCCCGATCGACCTGCTGGTGCTGCCGGGCCCGTTAATCCCGATCGACTGCGTCGACCTCGAGCCGTCGATGTACCGCTTTCATCGCCGGCTCGCATCGTTCTGCCGGGTGATCCGGTTCGACCAGCGCGGCATCGGCCTGTCCTCGCGGGTGCCGTCGCTGGACATGCTCGGCCCGGAGTCCTGGGCGCAGGACGCCATCGCGGTCATGAACGCGGTGGGATGCGAGCGTGCGACCGTCTTCGCCCCGGGTTTCACGTCGTTGGCCGGCGTCGTTCTGGCGGCCGACCATTCCGACCGGGTGAACAGCCTCGTCATTTCCAACGGCGCGGCCCGCACGCTGCGGGGTCCCGATTACCCCATCGGCAGTGACCTCGACGATGCCGACCGCTTCACGACGGTCGGGATGGAGCCGGACGCCGTCGAGCAGGGTTTCGACATGCTCGGCATCATCGCGCCCTCCGCGGCGGGCGACGACGCGTTTCGTGCGTGGTGGGACATGGCCGGAAACCGCGCCGCGTCACCCAGCATGGCCCGCGCGTTCATCAACAAGGTCAGGGAAGGCGACGTCCGCGACCGACTGCCCCGCGTCGCCGTGCCGACCCTGATCCTGCATCGCGACAACCCCGGCTTCAGCCCCGTCGGGCACGCGCGGTATCTCGCCGAGCACATTCCCGGGGCACGGCTCGTCGAGTGCCCGGGCGGGGACACCCTGTACTGGGTGGGCGACACCGCGCCCCTTCTCGACGAGATCGAGGAGTTCATCACCGGTGTGCGCGGCGGCTCCGACGCCGAGCGTCTGCTCACCACGATCGTCTTCACCGACATCGTCGGCTCCACCGAGCGCGCCGCACTGCTCGGCGACCACCGCTGGCGCGACCTGCTCGACAATCACGACATCCTGGTGCGCCACGAGTTGCAGCGATTCGCCGGGCGCGAAGTCAACACGGCCGGCGACGGATTCGTCGCCACATTCAGCAGCCCGAGCGCCGCGATCGCCTGCGCCGACGCCATCGTCGACGCGGTCCGCGTGCTGGGCATCGAGGTGCGGGTCGGCATTCACGCGGGCGAAGTGGAGGTGCGCGGCAAAGACGTCGCCGGCATGGCCGTCCACATCGGCGCGCGGGTGGCGGCACTCGCCGGCCCCAGCGAAGTGCTGGTGTCCTCGACGCTGCGCGACATCGTCACCGGGTCGCGACACCGCTTCGGCGACCGCGGCGAGACCGCACTGAAGGGCGTGCCGGGCCACTGGCGGCTGTACTCCCTGGTGCGCGAGCACGCGATCGTCCGGCGGTGAGCAGGCGCGGCTCGGCGTAAGCTGCCATCGGGGCCCAGCGGAGTCAGGCTCCCGGCTTTCCGGGCGAGTTCCGGCGCATAGCTTGGTTTTTGGTCAAAGGAGTATGCATGACTGATGTGCACGTGTCGCTGCCTCCCGCGCTGCGTCGAGCGCTGGATCTGCTCGCCGATCCGCCGGCGGATCCCGACGTGAGCAAGGGCTATCTCGACCTGCTCGGCAGCGGATCCGACGAGGACGAACGCGTCGCGAAAAACACCGGACCGATCCAGGCCGCGTGGGCGTCACCGATCGGGTCGATGCTCTACGACAACGCCCAGGCCCTGTCGCGGCGGCTGATCGCCGCGTGGCAGACACCCCTCGAGTGGTTGAACATCCCGCCGGGCGGCATCGCGCTGGACGTCGGCTCGGGCCCTGGCAACGTCACCGCCTCCCTGGCGCGCGCGGCCGGTCCGGACGGGCTGGCCCTGGGGATCGACATCTCCGAGGCCATGCTCGCCCGCGCGGTCCGCAACGAAGCGGGGCCGCAGGTCGGCTTCATCAAGGCCGACGCGCAACGACTTCCGCTGCGCGACGACACGGTGGACGCCGTCATCTCGACGGCCGTCTTGCAACTGGTTCCGGATCCGGCGGCGGCCCTCGGCGAGATGGCGCGGGTGCTGCGACCGGGCGGGAGGCTCGCCGTCATGGTCCCCACCGTCGGTCCGGCCGCCCGGCTGTTCCAGAGGCTGCCGAACATGGGGGCGCATGTCTTCGACGAGGACGAGATCGCCGACATTCTGGAAGACCGCGGGTTCGTCAGCGTGCGGGTGAAAAGCCTCGGCACGGTTCAGTGGGTGCGCGGCAAGAACGGCTGAGTCCGGCGCGCTTTCGCCTTACCCTCCCGAGTCGGGGGCCTGCGCGACCACGGCAAGCCGGTCCATGGATTCGCGCAACATGTCCGGCGTCGTCGCGCGAGCGCGCTCGAGGCGGGTTGGGTCGGCCAGTGCCGTCCAATCGTAGGTGTGTGTCACCGTGGTGAGCTCGGCGTTCACCGGGCTGAGCTCCCACCGCCACAGGTGGCCGGGCGGCTGCTTCCTGGGTTCGGCTGGGCACCAAGCGATTTTGCTGCCCTCGACGAATTCCACGACGTGGTTCTCACGCACAGCGCCGTTCGTCAGCGTCGTCTTGAACACGTCACCGACCGCACGGACCCGCTGACCCGGGGCGGCCGAGGCGAGGTTGTTGTTCCCATCCCAGCTCGGCTGGCGGGCGGGATCGGCGATCAGTTCGAAGATTCGCGCGGCGTTGGCCGCGATGACGCGCGTGGCGCTCACGGCGCCTTCGATTTCCATGTCGGGCATGTCGCTATCCAAACACGCGGACCGTCAGCGGGGCACGGTGTGAATGTGACCTTCGGCCGATGCATTCGGGACCTTCGCCCGTCGAAGCGCCGGCCGGTGCGTGCGACCGTGGTGATGCCGGGTCAACCCGGTGGTCTGCCCGAAGTGCAGCAAGCCCATTTTTGGGCGAGGCCATCCGCAAGGGCCTGATTGACCCACCGTCTTAAGACGGGGATCTGCCTTCGGGCAGACCTTCATGCTTACGGCATCCGGGGCAGCGCCTCGACCGGCCCGGACAGCGCCGCCTTGACGTAACGGCTGTCGTCGTCGGCCAACACCTCGGTGTCGTCGTGTTCGATGCCGTCGACGATCGCCCGCGCCACGTCGCGCGGGTCGTTCTTGGGCGCGTCGAAGCCAGAGGTCATCTCGGTGTCCGTGAAGCTGAGGTGCGCGGCGACGACCAGGGTGCTCTGCTTCTCCAGTTCGATCCGCAACGAATTAGTCGCCGACCACAGCGCCGCCTTGGAGTCCCCGTACCCACCCGAGCCGGGCATCCAGGACAAGATCGAGGCGATGTCGACCAGGGCTCCTCCACCGTTGCCGGCCAGGATCGGCGCGAACGCCTTTGCGACGCGCAGCGCCCCGAAGTAGTTCGTCTCGAACACCGCGCGCACTTCCTCGATGTCGTTCTCGAGCAGCTTCCGCGCACCGAGCACACCCGCGTTGTTGATCACTATCTCGGCATCCGGAGCCGAAACAGCAAGGGCCGCAACCGACTCCGGCTTTGTGACGTCCAACTCGACACTGACCACCCGCGGATCCGCGCTCGGCTTGGGTGCCCGCGCCGTGGCGTACACCTTGGCCGCGCCCCGCCGCAACAACTCGTCCACGAGGGTCTTGCCGAGCCCGCGCTGTCCGCCCGTGACCACGACCGTCGACCCCTTGATGTTGACCATGATGCGCACTCCTTGACGTAGGTATTAAGCGTTTGATTCTGTCAACGTAATTGACGAGTGAGACATAGTCAAGTAACTTTTAGTTATGTCTGTTACATGGTCCGCGTCACAGCGGTACGGCATCACCGCGGCACCGGGAGGTCTGGGCCTGGTTCAGGACTTCGTCAACACGAGGGGAATCGAGGGGTACGGCCCGGACCTGCTCGCCGACGCCGCGCTCGCGGGCGAATGGGTAGCGGACGCGGTGTACGCCTGGTCGGCCGCCCGCGGCATTGACGTGCCGGTGCCCACGTTCGACGACGGGGACCTGGCCAAGCTGCGCGCCTTGAGGGCCAGGCTCGATTCACTGGTGGCCGGCGAGGCACCCAGTGGACGAAGCGCCGTCCCCGCAGCTCTCGTAGTCACCGAAGCCGGTGAGGTGCGGCTGGAGCCCAGCGGCACCGGCTGGCGCTGGCTCGCCTCGGCGCTGTGGGCCGAGATTCTGCTCAGCCAGCAGGCAGGTACCTGGCGGCGGATCAAACGTTGCCATAACCACCGCTGCGCGTCGACGTTCTACGACCGCTCCAAGAACAACAGCGGGGTCTGGCACGACGTCAAGACGTGCGGGAACGCCGCCAACCTGCGCGCGTCCCGGGCCCGCCGCCGCGAACGTGAACGCGCGACCGGCTCAGCGATTTCGCCACAGTAGGCGGTATCGGTAGTACAGGCCTCGCCGAATGACCGCGCCAGGCAGCACGTCCGCGGTTACCCGGCGGATCTCGTGCAAACTTTCCCGGGGATCGGCGACGGCCACGCCGATGTCGCGGGTCTCCCGGTGCAGTAACGACCCGGCGCGCGCCGCCGGTGTGCACAGCGCGGACCATGCCCAGTCGCCGACGGTCTTGTTGGCCGACAGACCGACGACGGCGAGTTCTCCTGCCGGCCTGAGCATTCCGCGTACTTTGCGTAGTGTCTCACGCAGTGGCAGGTGGTGCAGGCTCGCCACGAATGTGATGAGATCGAACGAATGTGGTTGCGCCTGAAACTCTTCGAAGCGGGCGAGCCGCACCGACACGTTGCTTGCGGTCTTCAGTCGATCCCCGGCCCGCCGGACCGCGGACGGGTCGGCATCGATGCCGACGACCCTGCGCGACACCGCGGCTAGCCGCTGGGCCACCAGCCCCTCACCGCACCCAACATCCAGGACATCGCCGCCGCGGCGCGCGGCGAGTTCGACCAGCCAGCCGTGATACGCGGCGTTGTGGTTCCAGTAGTCGCCCGTCAGCAGCGCTCGATGCCCCTCTGCATGAGCGTCACGTTCGTGCGGGCCCGGCGCGGCGCGCTTCTGCGCACCGCCTGCCACGCGTCGCAGGCGCGCGCCTTGATGGGTGTCACCATGTCGAAGTTGGCAGGGCTCTGGCTGATCCAGGACGGCAGTGTTGCCACGATTCGATCCTTCGTCTGTTCGGCCTGTGCGCCGAATCATTGAATTCCACCGCGGCCGCTTTACGGATGCGCCGCGCCGGGGTGAACGCCACGAAAAGCCGTACTGTGGTGCGACGCACACCCGCCGCAGGGTCCGCCGTCCGTCACACCTGGTGCGTGTGGGGCATGGACGAATTCAAAGGCGGTTCGCTGATGAGCGCCTCGAGTGCCGGCCGTTTGTCACACACTTCCCGAACGTCTGAACCGTCGCAGGTAGCCCGGCAACCCGTGCGCCGCCGGCGCTTTCGGCCAATCGTCGGCCCGGAAATACGCGTCGGTGCCACCATCGACGAAAATCACGCTGCCGCAGAGGAATTCGGCGGACTCCGACAGCATGAAGCACATCCAGTCGGCCATGTGGCCCGCCTGGCCGAAGCCACCGAGCGGCACCGGAAAGGACCGCACGGCCTTGGCCTGCCGGGGCGTCGCAAGCTGTTCCTGCAGCAACGGCGTCATGATGGCTCCCGGCGCCAGGGCATTCACGCGCACACCCGAGCCCGCCCATTCCGGCAGCACCGCGTGTCGCCGCACCCAGCGGCTGACGGCGATCTTCGACGCCGCATACATCATCGTCGACGCGGCCGGACCGAACGGCCGCACCGACCGCAGCGCCTTCTCGGCATCATGGGCGAGCAGCGCCTTCACCGTCCGGCGCGGCACGAGGGGCACGGTCGTCGACGAGTTGCTCCCCACGACGACCACTTTCGCGCTTTCGGCCGCGGCCAGCGCCGGCTGCCAGGCGACGAGCGGCTCGACGACGCCGAAATAATTGACCTGCCCGATCTGGCGCAGGCGTTCTCGACCGGGGCTGGGCCCGAGGCCCGCGGCCAGCACCGCACCGTCGAGCTTGCCGCCCGAGGCCGCCAGCACGCCGTCGGCGGCCTGCGTGCGACCGAGCGGCGTCGACAGGTCGGCGACGATATCGGCGTTCTTGATGTCGACGCCGATCACGGTGTGCCCGTCGGCCTTGAGCCGCTGCGCCGTCTCGTGGCCCATCCCGGAAGCCGATCCGGTGACCGCATAAGTGCCCATCGCTCCGTTCTTACCAGTAGCCGTCCTGTTAGGTTGCCGGGATGCATGACCAAACGCCCTGCATCGACCTCAGCCGGCTCGAGTCCGTCTACGCGCCGCTGGCCGAGTCGATCCGCCGGCTGATCGACATCAGCATCCGCACCGAGGCGGAACCGGCGGCGGTGGCGGCGGCCCAGGCCAAGATCGACGTGGCCGCGGCCGAATTGGGCGAGGCGGCGCGGCCGGGGCCCGTCGGCGTGCACTACCTGCCCGACGGCCAGACCGTCGCGTGGGGTAACGCGGTGGTCGGGGTGCGCAACCCGGTGGCACCGCCGTTGGTGGTCCACCACGAGCCGGACGGCGTGGTGTGGTCGGAATTCACCCTGGGCGCGGCCTACGAGGGACCGCCCGGCCACGTTCACGGCGGCATCTGCGCGCTGGTGCTCGACCATGTGCTCGGCGCGACCGCGCACCGGCCCGGCCGGCCCGCCTACACCGGCACCCTCACCCTGCGCTACCGGCGCCGAACCGAGCTGGAGCGGCCGCTACGCGTGCAGGCGCATGTCGAGCGCACCGAGGGCGTCAAGACGTTCGCCGTCGGTCACCTGGCCGATGAGGATGGCGTCACGGTCGAAGCGGAAGGCATTTTCATCCACCCCAGGCAGTCGCCGACCTGACGTCAGGCTTTGGCGGCGGCCTTCTCCACATCGAGCAGCTGCTCGCCGCGTCGTTCCTCGTCGTAGGCCTCGCGGCCGCCGCGCAAGCCGAACAGGCGTTTCGAGAACAGCAGGTAGATCACGGCGGCCACGTTGATGGTGAAGGTGACCAGCCGGGTCATCGTGATGCCCTTGGCGAGGTCGTGAATCTCCAGCGGCAAGAACACCGAGGTGGCTATCACCGCGAAGTACTCGCCCCAGCGTTTGAGCAACCACAGGCCGACGCCTTCGACGACCTCCAGCAGCGCGTAGGCGGCCAGCATCAAGGTCAGCAAAACCAGGGTGGAAGGCTTGGCGGCCAGCGCCTTTTCCAGTTCGTGCACGATGGTCATTTGATCGACCTTGAATCCTGCGGCGCGAAAGATCGGCAGGTCGCGGTCGAGGGTGGCCTGGATGGCGCCCCGCGCACCGCGAAACTTCCACACCGCGTACGCGGCGAGCGCGATCACCACCGCCCGGAACAGGCGTTCCACCGCGAGTGTCCGGATGATGATGGCCTGGCGTAAAGCCTTGCCGCGCATAATCATCGGAGCGTCCTCGGCCCGACCCCGCCCGTGCGGATCGCCCACGGTGAATTCACCGCAGCGCAGGCAGCGCCAGACCTCGCCCAGTCCGGTGGTGCCGCTCAGCCGCGCGGCCAGGTCCTCCTCGTCAGGCGCGTAGGTGGTGTGGCCCGCGACCGCACAGGTGACCAACTCCCACCGATTGCCGCCCTGATCTTTGCGCATGGCCGATCATCGACCGCGGGCGGCGGGCCATGCAAGGGGGCGCGCAGGCGCGCCTTCAGAACCGGGGCTTGGTGCGCGGCCGTTGGGCGGTGGGGCTCGCCGCGCCCAGGAGGCCCGCGAGTTCGGCGACGGGGATCTCGTCGAGGTGGTCGACGGCCGCGACGATGTCGGCGCGCAGCGCCCTGTCACAGAACGGCTCGGCCAGCCACCCGAACTTGTCCGCCACGCGTTCCCAGGACATGGGGCGGGTCGGGGATCCCTCGTAATCGGCTTGCTCGCGGTCGAATTCCCGCCCGTCGCGGGTCACCAGGTGGACCCGGGCCGCGGTGCGTCGAGGATAGTCGGCGGTCAGGTCGGCGGCCGGTTTGACGTCGACACGCGTCAACAGGTCCCGCACGTCCGCTCGCGAAACCCGCTCGGTTTCCAGCTGTTCGGGGCCCACCCCGCCGTCGAGGAGTGCCACCGCGCTGAGGTATTTGAGGTTGTAGTCCGCCTGCTCCTTGGTGCGCGGATCGTCCTTGGCGCCGTACGCTCCCCCGCCGGCGAAGTCGTACGCGCCCTGGAACACCTCGAGCGTCACCCTGGCGACATCCTCGCCGCGCAGGTCGTTCTCGGCGCGCAGGGCCAAGACCGCGTCGATGACCACCTGCCCGTGGATGAGGGAGCAGTACTGCTTGAGGTAGGTCTGTTCGACGCAGGTGAGCCGCCGGTCGGTGTTCGCGAGATCGATGGGCTGGTCGAAGAGTTGCATCAGGCCGTGTGGACCCTCGAACAGCGACCTGGGTCCGGTGACGCCGCGGGCGGCCAGCATGGTCGCGTACACCGCGCGCATGCCGGTGATGGCCGGCGAGATGCCCTTCCAGTTCGAGACCGGCTCGGCGTGCACCGTCGCCAGCGACACGTTGTCGGTCGTGGCGGCGGAGATGGCGTTGGCGGTCTCCTCGACGCTGAGACCGAGCAGCTTCGCCGTGCCTGCCGCCACCGACATCGACAGCTGCAGCGCGTGATTGAGCCCGCGAGCCATGACCGGCACCTGGGCGCTGAAACGGCACTGCACCTCGTAGGCGACCGCCAGTGCCAGCAGGAAGTCCGCCCCGCTGGCGCCCGTGTGCTCGGCGACGGCCAGGACGGCGCCGAAGTTATCGGCGGGATGACACAGCCCTCCGACCGTCAGATAGGTGTCCAGCAGGTCGGGGTAGCGCACCAGCACCGCGTTGAAGAAAGCGGCCTGGTCCACCGACGCCCGTCCGCCGCCCACCAGAGTCGCGGTGGGCACGCCGCTGAACTGGTCGGTGTGTTCGCGAATCGTCGCGACGAGCTCCCCGTCCAGGGAACCGACGGCGCAGGCGATGCTGTCGAGCACATTGCGTTTCATCAGCGCGCGCGGACGTCCGGTCAGATCGGCCCACTCCGCGCCTACGACGAAGCCGGCCAGGTCATCCACAACGTAGTTCTCTGCCATGCTTTTTCGCCTTCCGGGCTGCTTACTTTTACTGAACCGCAGCGTCGGCCCGGCGTCCAGGACCGTTCTCCTACCAGTGCTCGGTGGGACTTCTCACCGCAGGTGGGGGTCGTCGGCCGGCGCCCACCACGGGCCGGCGGGAGTGGCCGGCCAATCGCGGGTACGCGCGACCGCCAGCAGCGCTTCCACGACGCCGCGCACGCTGGCGCGGTCGTCGTCGCGGCGGTGCAGCAGCGACCACGTCCACAGCGGTACCGGTTCGGCGACGGGACGCTGACCCAGGCTGGGCGGGAGCGCCGCGGTGTGGCGTTTGGGCGAAGCGAGCACGGGCGCGCAGACCCTGCGCACGTGCGCGTAGAACGCGTCGCCGGTGATGCCGCCGTCATCGATGTGGACGACGCGGGCGCCGGCGTGGCCGGCGAACTCCTCGGCGTACCGGTTCCACGACGACCACGCCGACTCGTCCGCGTCGATGAGTACGCTGACCCGTTGCGCAGCAACGGGTTCCGTCGAACTGATGCCGGGAATGACCGCGTGCAGCGGCTCGGTCCGCAGCAGATGCGCCGTCAGGCCGCGCTCCTCGACCTGGCCGGCGGTCACCCATGCCAGCGCGATGTCGAGGGTGCCCTCGGCCACGCGGTCGGCCTGCGTGTGCGAGGGCAGCACCCATTCGTCGAGGCGCACGTCCGCCGCTGGCCCGACCATCGTGGTGATGTCCTCGGGCAGCCAGCTGACGTAACCCAGGCGCACCGGCGTGCTGCGCGCGGCCGCCTGCCGCAGCCGGTGCTTGGCATCGTCGGCCAGAGACAGGATTCGGCGCGCATCCGGAAGGAAGGTCCGCCCGGCCTCGGTCAGCCGAACACTCCGGCGGTCCCGCACGAACAGGTCGGCGCCCAACTCCCGCTCCAGCGAGATGATCTGTTGCGACAGGGCCGGTCCGGAGATGTGCACGCGTTGCGCGGCGCGGCCGAAGTGCAACTCCTCTGCGACGGCCACGAAGTAGCGCAACTGCCGCAGTTCCATACGCCGAGCCTAGACGGCGCGATCGACCGCGTCGGGTCGCGCCGGGGGCAGGCTGATCGCCATCGTTTCGTCGGTCAGGCGTTTGCCGATGACCCGGATCTGCCGCGCCGACAGCGGGCACAGCGGATGGACGGCCACCATCAGCGCAACGTGTCCTTCCTCGAAAACCGGTGCGGCGATGGTCACCACGGGTTGCTTGCGCCGCCCCGGGTTGTCGTCGGAGAGGAAGCCGATGGTGGTGAACTCGACGAGCAACTGATCCAAGATGTGTCGCACCGGCGTGGGCATCTCGTCGCTGTCCAGCGTGCCGACCACCTGCACCGCCTGGGCCAGTGCGGGCGTCGTCCAGTCGACGTCGAAGCCGCGCTCGCGCGTGTGCTCCAGCACCTGTTCGAGCCGCCGGGTGCGATCGGGATTGTTGCCCGCACCGCGGCGGATCCACGCGCGTTGTTGCTCCTCGTCGTCCCACGCGGCGAGCGCGACCCCGAAGGGCGGGGCATACGGGATCCGATCGCCCGGAATTCCGGACGGTTGAGTGGCGGGCTCGCCCTCAAAAGCGGTGACCACCAACGAATCTCCGAAACGCTCGACCACGGAGCAGGCGTAGCCGACGTCACGGGACAACCGCAGTGCCGCGGCACGGGCCGCGTGCGCGAGCGGCCGGGCGGTGTCCGTCCGCGCCGCCACGACGGCCAACGCCGGGCCGAGGGTGAACGTCTTGGCGACCGGATCGCGGCTGGCCCATCCCCGGTCGCACAGCGTCTTGAGAATCGCGTGTGCGGTCGCCTGGGTGAGCCCGAGCTCGCGCACGATGTCGGAGAACCGCAGCCGCGCATTCCCGGACCGGGCCAGGAGCTCGACAACGTCGAGCACCCGGGCGGTCGGCGCAGACGTCGATCCGCGAATGGCTTGACTCCTCTGCCACACGATTTAGAGTGAGACGAATATTTTCGAGATCATATATCGGTTATTCGAGAAAGTAACGCATTGCGCGCTGTGGTGCTGAGGGGCGGCCGGCTCCAGGTCCGCGAGACGACGGACCCCGAACCCGGACCGGGCGAGATGTTGCTGCGCACGCTGAGCACCGCCATCTGCGCGTCCGACGTGCATTTCATGGACCATCCGGAACTCGCCGTCGACGATCCGACCGGTCGCTCGCTCTACGACACCGACCGCGACATCGTGCTCGGGCACGAGTTCGTCGGCGAGGTCGTCGGCCACGGACCCGGCTGCACGGATCAGTTCGCGGTGGGTGCGCGCGTGACGGCCATGCCGGTGCGGCTCGTCGACGGTGGCGCCGGCGGCATGCGGATCATCGGCCAGCATCCGGAAGCGCAGGGCAGTTTCGCTGAGCTACTGGTGGTTTCGGAGGTGGCGGCCAAGCCTGTCCCCGGCGACGTTGCCAGTGACGCCGTCGCACTGACCGACGCGTTCGCCGTCGGCGAGTTCTACGTTCGGTCGGCGCGGATGCAACCGGGTGAGGTCGCCATCGTGATCGGCGCGGGTGCGATCGGCCTGTCGGCCGTAGCCGCGCTGGCCAGCCGCGGGATCGAGCCGATTCTCGTGGCGGACTACAAGTCCGACCGCCGCGAACTGGCCCGGGAGCGCTTCGGCGCCCACGTCGTGGTGGACGCGAGTGAGAAGTCGCCGTTCGATGCATTCAACGAGGTGCGTGCCCAGCGTGGATTGCCCGGCCCGGCAGTCGTTTTCGAGTGCGTCGGCGCGAGCGGGCTGATCCAGAAGATCGTCGAATCCGCCGAGATGGGAACCCGCCTCTACTGCGCGGGCGGTTGGTACACCGGTGACACGCTCGACATCACCACTGCGACTCGCCAAGGCGTCACCATCCAGTTCGGCGGCGGCCCACACCCGCAGGACTGGTATGGCACGCTCGACGCCATCGCGGCGCGAAGGCTGGACCCGCTCCCGAGCGTGGGCAAGGTCATCGGCCTCGACGAAGTGCCCGACGCTCTCGAGCTCGCCCGCCGGTCGGGCGGTCCGCCGCGGATCGTCGTCCATCCGAACGGAGACCTGCCATGACCGAACGTGATGACCGTCAGGACATCTCCGAGTTGCTCGTGCGCTACGCCACCGGAATAGACCGGCGCGACTGGCCGCTGTTTCGCAGTGTGTTCACCGCGAATTGCGAGCTCGACTACGGCGAGATCGGGTCGTGGACCGGAGTCGACGCCGTCGCGGATTTCATGGAGCGGGTGCACGCCCTGGCCGGGCACACGCTGCACCGCTTGACCAACCAGGCCATCACCGTCGACGGCGACCGGGCCACGGCGCGGACCTACATCGACGGGCTGATCATGGCCGCCGACAACAACTCCGGCGTCAATGCGATCGGTTTCTACGACGACGAGATCGTGCGCACCCCCGACGGCTGGCGCATCGCCCGCCGGCGCTATACCCAGGTGCGCCTGACGACAGTGGGGAGCCCTTGATGACGTTCGCAACCAGGTACGGGCCGTGGGCGCTGGTGGCCGGCGCATCGGACGGGGTGGGCGCGGCGTTCGCCCGCGGGCTCGCCGAGCGTGGCATCAACGTGGTGCTGATCGCCCGCCGGCAGGCCGTCCTCGACGAAGTCGCGGCCCAGATCGAGCGGGAAACGGCGGCGTCCACGCGGACCCTCGCCATCGATCTCGTCGAACCGGGCGCGGCGGCGGCGATCGCCGCGGCGACCGGCGACCTGGAGGTCGGCCTCCTGGTGTACTGCGCGGGCGCCGACCCGAACTTCGAGCCGTTCCTCGCCAATCCGGTCGAAGCCGCCGAGGCGATGGTGCAACGCAACTGCATGGCGCCGATGCAGCTGTGCCACCACTTCGCGGCCCCCATGGTCGAGCGGGGCCGCGGCGGGATCGTGCTCTTCGGGTCGGGCGCCGGCCTGGCCGGCGGGGCCAACATGGTCGCCTACGGCGCCTCGAAGGCGTTCGACATGGTCTTCGCCGAGGCGCTCTGGGCCGAGCTGCACGACAAGGGCGTCGATGTCCTCGGCCTCATCCTGGGCAAGACCGACACGCCGGCGTTGCGGCAACTCGAGCACAGCCGCGGCCAGATCGGTTCGCTCGACGAGGTGCCGCCGGGCGCGGCCGCCGTGGCCGACGTCATCGCGGAGGCATTCGAGAACCTCGGAAACGGGCCGACCCTGATGGTCGGCGACATGATGCGCGCCGCCGAACAAATGCTGGCGTCGCTAACCCGCAACCAAGCCGTCGAACTGTTCGCCCAAGCCGCGGCCGCGGCCATGGGCCCGGACAAGTAGCGGGAACCTCCCCGTCTCGCAACGCGTCGTACTGCTTAGGGCCGATTTGCGCGCCAGAAGGTTTGCCAAACTTCGAGATCAGGACACCCTAACTTTCGCGCCGCGGCCGGTTAGCCAGCAAAGATATAGCCCGCTGCGGCGGCGCTCCGTCGAACAACGACGTTGCTGGGGACGGGCTTCGCGGGTAACTTGGGTACTCGTTCGGCAAGGCTGCCCCATCCGGAGTGGCCGCCTCGGTCGCCACCCCTCCATATCGAAGGATGACGATGCTCGCCACAGACAGGCCCGCGACCACGGTCGCGACGGCAGAACGCTCGCGGCGTCGCACCCTGGCGCGTTCGGCACTGATCACCACGGCATTCGTCGTCCCGGCGGTGGTGACGCGACTCGGCGGCCTGCACCCCGACCCGGTCGTAGCGCTGCTGATCTTCGGGGCCGCGGTGGTGTCGGCCAGCTTCCTGCTGGCCTGGGCGGCCGAAGCCGCGCAGATCGATGTCTCCGGTGGGCTGGCGACGGCGATACTGGCGCTGATCGCGGTGCTGCCCGAGTACGCCGTCGACCTGTATTACGCGTACGTGTCCGGCCACAACCCGGACTACACGCAATACGCGGCCGCCAACATGACCGGGTCCAACCGGCTGCTGATGGGTCTCGGTTGGCCCGTCGTCGTGTTGGTCAGCATCCTGGTGGCGCGCAAGGCCGGCACCGGCAAGGCCACCGGCCTGGCGCTGCAACCGACCAACCGCGTCGAACTCGGATTCCTGTTGATCGCCGGCATCATCGCGTTCGCGATACCGGCGAGCGGCGAAATTCACTTCGGGCTGGGGTTGGCGCTGCTGGCATGGTTCGGCTTCTACCTCTACAAGGTCAGCCACGGGGTCGTGGAGGAGCCCGACCTGATCGGGACCGCCGCCGCCCTGGGCGAGCTACCCGATCGCCGTCGGCGCATCGTCGTTGTCAGCCTCTTCCTGGCGTCCGGCGCGGTGATTCTGCTGTGCGCCAAACCGTTCGCCGACAACTTGGTCGCCGCGGGCACCGAGCTGGGCATCGACAAGTTCCTGCTAGTTCAGTGGCTCGCCCCGCTCGCCTCGGAGGCCCCGGAGTTCATCGTCGCGATCATCTTCGCCACGCGGGGCAAGGGCACGGCGGCCATCGCCACCCTGATTTCCTCCAAGGTCAACCAGTGGACGCTGCTGATCGGGTCGCTGCCGATCGCCCACCTGCTGGGCGGCGGCGGATTCTCGTTGCAGCTTGACCCGCGTCAGGTAGAAGAGGTGTTGCTCACGGCCACCCAAACCATGATGGGGGTGGCGCTGCTGTTGGCGCTGCGATTCCACCGCGCCGCCGCGGTCACCCTGCTCGGCCTGTTCGTCATGCAATTCCCGATAGCCACGACGCATGGCCGGCTGCTGCTCTGCGCCGTCTACACCGCGGTCGCCATCGTCGCGCTGATCCGATACCGCCGCGACCTGCCGGCCACCCTCCGGGCGCCGTTCTACGGGAAGGCCATCCGCCACAGCGGTCACCCCCACCATCCGGTGCCGGACCCGTAATCCCCGACGAACGCTCGCCGTATACGGTCCACGTATGAATCGAGTGTCAGTGATCACGGGCGGCGCGGGTGGCATGGGCCAGGCCACCGCCAAGATCGTCGGCCGCGACCACATCCTGGTTCTCTGCGATGTCCGGCAGGACCGGCTCACGGCCGCGGCCGCAACGCTGGAAGGGCTCGGGATGACCGTCACGGCCGTCGACTGTGACGTCACCGGCCGGGGGGCGGTCGCCGACCTGTTCGGCACTGCGGGCAACCTCGGGACGCTCGCCTCGGTCATCCACACGGCGGGAGTGAGCCCGAGCATGGGCGCCGCCGACTATGTCATGCGGACGAATGCCCTCGGCACGCTCAACGTCAACGAGGCGTTCTACGCGGCGGCCGGCGAGGGCTCCGTGATCGTCAACGTGGCGTCGATGGCGGCCCACCTGCTCCCGGCGGAAATGGTTCCGGTGGACCAATTCCCGCTTGCGCTGCAGGACGCCGACGCCTTCATGGAGGCCATGCTGACGACCTGCAACATCGTGCCCGAGGAGGCGAGGTCCGGCATCGCCTACGCCGTCAGCAAGAGCTTCGTGAAGTGGTACAGCCAGTCGCAGGCGGAGAGATTCAACGCGCGCGGATTGCGCATCCTCTCGGTCTCGCCGGGGTCGGTCGACACCGAGATGGGCCGGCTCGAGGAGCAGGCGGGCGCCGGCGCGATGGTCACCAACGCCGCGGTCCCGCGATGGGGCAAGCCCGAGGAGATGGCTGAGCTGCTCGCCTTCTGCGCCAGTGACAAGGCCGGCTACCTGACCGGCACCGACATCCTCAACGACGGCGGAGTGATCGCCTCGATGACCGAGCGCGCAAGGGTGGCCGCCGCCACCGGTTGAGTCCGCCGCTCGGACATCTGTGCCATCGAATGGCCCCGGCAGAAAGGCGGCACGACGATGCGAAGCCGTGCGGCCATCCTCTACGAGTACGGCCGTCCGTGGACCGTCGAGGAATTCGAGCTGGACCCGCCGAGGGCGGGCGAGGTGCTGGTGCGGCTGGCCGCCTGCGGGCTCTGCCACTCCGACGAACACATCCGACAGGGGAAGCTGGCCACACCGCCAGAAACTCTGCGCGCCTTGGGGTTACCCGCCATGTCGCCGACGATCGGCGGGCACGAGGGCTCCGGTGTGGTCGTCGATGTCGGGGCGGGCGTCGCCGGGTTCGCGCCGGGCGACCACGTCGTGACGTCCTTCGTCGCGGTCTGCGGCCAGTGCCGCTGGTGCGCCTCGGGGATGGAGTACCTGTGCGACACGGGGTCGGGAACGTTGGCGCCGGGCATGCCGACGGACGGCACCTTTCGCCATCACACCGTCGACGGGCGCGACCTCGGCCACGTGTCCAAGATCGGTGCGTTCGCCGAACACACTGTCGTGGCGGCGAATTCGCTGGTCAAGATCGACCCGGGCTTTCCGCTGGTGCCCGCCGCCCTGCTGGCGTGCGCGGTGCCCACCGGGTACGGGTCGTCGGCCCGGCGTGCCGGGGTGCGGGGTGGGGACACGGTGGTGGTGATCGGCACCGGCGGGATCGGCACCGCGGCCGTTCAGGGCGCCCGCATCAGCGGTGCCGCGCGGATCATCGCGGTCGACGTGAGCGACTTCAAGCGCACCTCCGCAATGACTTTCGGCGCGACCCACGTCGCCGCGACGGCGACCGACGCGCTCGCGCTGGTGCGCGACCTGACCCGCGGCGTGATGGCGGATGCGGTCGTGGTCTCCCCCACCATGATCGGCGAGGCCGATGTCGGGACGGCGCTGGCGCTCACCCGCAAGGGCGGCACGTGCGTGCTGACCGGGCTCCCGGCACCCGCGACGGCCTCGATCGCCGTCGCCCTGCAAGATTTCATCCTGATGAACAAGACGTTGTGCGGCACGGTGTTCGGCTCGTGCAATCCCAAGAGTGACATCGCGCTGCTGGCCGCGCTGTACGAGTCGGGTCGGCTACTCCTCGACGAGATGATCACCAAACGCTACCGGCTCGACGACATCAACGACGCCTATGCCGACCTGGCCGCCGGCCGCCTGATCCGCGGGGTCATCGACTTCGGTCTGGGCCAGTAGCCAGTCCCGCGGCCGGAGCCGCCAGGTCCGGCGGGCGTACTCCAGCTCGGTGTAGGGCCACTGGGTGACGATGCGGCCGGTGGGCGAGCGGAAGTAGCTGTCGCACCTGGTCCATATGGTGCGCTCCAGGTCTGCGGAAAGCTGGTCGTTGTAGCGCTTTTCGGCGTCCGGGCGGACGTCCACATAGCCGCCATTGCGCGCCACCCGGCTGACCGCGCTGGCAACCAGACGCGCGGCGGCCTCCAGGATGTAGACGATCGAGTTGCCGCCCTGGTTGGTGTTGGGGCCGTAGAGCATGAAGAAATTCGGGAAACCGCTGACCGCGACGCCCAGGTAGGCGCTCGGGTCGTCACCCCAGCGCTCGTGCAGGCTTTGGCCGCCTCGTCCGATCACCTCGATACCGGCGAGGTAGCGGCTGGTCTGGAATCCGGTGGCGCACACGATGGCGTCGGCGTCCACCGATTTGCCGCTGATGGTCTCGATCGACGTCTCGGTAACTCGCGCGATCGGTTCGGTCACCAGATCGACGTGGTCCTTCTGTACCGCCAAATAGTAGTCGTCGCCGAGGAGCACCCGCTTGCAGCGGAATGGATAGTCGGGCATCAGCGCGCGGCGCAGCCGCTCGTCGGAAACGGTGCGCTCCAAGAACGATGTCGCGACCCGTGATCGATTTGCCACCTGTGGGTCTTCGACGGCGTTTCCGGCGAAGTCGTGGAACTGCTTCCAGATTCGCCACCGTTCCCTGCGAGCCGCCCACGGATGCCGGCGAAACCTCGCCAGCTCCCGAGCACTGAACGGACGGTCGTCCTTGGGCACCATCCAGGGAGGCGTTCGCTGAAACACGGTGACACCGGAGGCGATTCGAGCGATTTCGGGCACCACCTGCACTGCGCTGGCGCCGGTGCCGATCACCGCGACTTTCCGGCCGGACAGGTCCACGCCCGGATCCCACGCCGATGTGTGCATCAAGTGGCCGCGGTAGCCGGTGAGGCCCTCGATGTCTGGCAGTCTGGGAGCGCCGAACAGGCCGACAGCGCTGACCACCACATCGACGCGCAGCGTGGTGACGGTGTCGCTATTCGCTTGCTGCAGTTGCAATTCCCACTGGCGGCCACCCTCGTCCCATCTCGCGTGCCGCACGTAAGTCCGTAAGATCAGGTGGCGCCGCAGGTCGAAGTCGTCGGCCACGGATTCGAGGTAGGCAAGGATCTCGGGTTGCCGTGCGTAGGTTCGGCTCCAGGATCTGTTCGGGGCGAACGAAAACGAATACAGGTGGCTTTGCACGTCGCACGCGGCGCCGGGATAGGTGTTGCGCCGCCAGGTGCCCCCGACACCGTCGTCGCCCTCGATGATGACCAAATCGTCGATGCCGGCCTGGCGTAGCGCGACGGCGGCGCCGAGGCCTCCGAAGCCCGCGCCGATGATGGCCACCTTCGGTGGTCGCCGGCGCCGGGTCGCCGCCCGCAGCCGGCCGACGCCGTAGCGCCAGCGGGCCTGCCGGCTGGTCACGGCCCGGCCTTGCCGCCGCGTATCAGGTAGCCATCCAGGCCACCGCTGGCCCGCCACGCGCGCAGCATGTCGGCGTACTCCGTGGGTGCGCCGAAGAAGAAACTGCCCTGCCGAATCTTGTTGTCCGCCTTGCCCTCCCGGTTGTAGTAGCCGGGGGTGCAGGTCTGGGCGCGCTCCGCGCTCGCGGCCGACCGGGTGACAACGGTGTGGACCCAGGCGGATTCGGCGGCTGGTGCCGCCTCGACTTCGGTGACGCCGCGCTCGAGCGCCCAGGCGATGATCCACGCCGCGTGGGTCGCCTGCACGTCCAGCAGGTAGGGAAAGTTCACCGTCAGGCCCGCCTGCGCGATGCTTTCGATGAAGAGATTCGGGAAGTTCGTCGTACACAGGCCTTGAAAGGTGCGCACCCCGTCGCGCCAGTGCTCGGTCAGCGACACTCCGTCTCGGCCGATCAGCTCGAAGCCGGTGCGCCGACAGTAGTCGGTGCCCACCTCGAAACCCGTTGCGAAGATCAAGCAGTCGAGCTCGTAGGGCACACCGTCGACGACCACACCGGACTCGGTGATGCGCTGCACGCCGCGGCCGCGGGTGTCGACCAGCGTGACGTTGTCGCGGTTGAAGGTCTGCAGATACTCGTCGTGGAAGCAGGGCCGTTTACAGAAATACCCGTACCACGGTTTGAGTGCCTCCGCGGTGGCCGGATCGCTGATGATGCCGTCGACCCGCGCCCGGATCTCCTCCATCTTGGCGAAATCCGCGATCTCGATGTCGCGGCCGCGCTGCGCCGGGTCCACGGCCCCGTCCCCGTCATGGCGCATCACCGGCAGCTTGCGCGTAATGCTCGTCCAGGCGTCGGCGACCAGGTCCTCGTCGGCCTGGCCGCCCGCCGTCAGGATCTGGAAGTTCTCGATGCGTTCGCGCTGCCAGCCCGGCCGTAATGTGCTGGCCCACTGCGAATCCGTGGCGCGGTTGGCCCGCACG
Source organism: Mycobacterium sp. 852014-50255_SCH5639931 (assembly GCF_001665605.1). Classification (GTDB taxonomy): domain Bacteria; phylum Actinomycetota; class Actinomycetes; order Mycobacteriales; family Mycobacteriaceae; genus Mycobacterium; species Mycobacterium paraffinicum. The sequence goes on along the minus strand of NZ_LZSV01000011.1, from coordinate 228,955 downwards.
TCCACCGATGACGGCGTGCGCTGGAAGACGTACAGCCGCTGCGCCGCCCGGGCGAGGTGCGGGACGCACTGGATCGCCGTGGCGCCGGTACCGATGATGCCCACGCGCTTGTCGGCGAGCCGCTCGAGGTTCTCTCCGGTGTAGGCGTAGTCCCACCGGCTGGTATGAAACGCGTGACCGCGAAAAGCCCCGAGGCCCTCGATGCCGGGCAGCTTGGGTTTGGCCTGATAGCCGTTGGCCATGGACACGAACCGGGCCCGCATCTCATCGCCCCGGTCGGTGCGGATGATCCACCGTGATTCATCGGCTTCCCAGCGGATCTCACGCACGTCGGTCTGCAGGCACGCGTCGCGGTACAGGTCGTAGTGCCGCGCGATGCGCTGGCAATGCGCGAAGATCTCCGGTCCCTTGGCGTATTTCTCGGTGGGAACGTAGCCGAGCTCCTCCAGCAGCGGCATATACACGTACGACTCGACGTCGCAGGCGATTCCGGGATACCGGTTCCAGTACCAGGTGCCGCCCACGTCGGCCGCCCGGTCGATCAGCCGCACACTCTCCACGCCGAGCTGGCGCAGCCGCACCCCCGTCAACAGCCCGCCGAAGCCGGCGCCGATGACCGCGACGTCCACCTCGTCGGTCAGCGGTTCGCGATCGAATTTCCCGTCGGCCCAGGGGTCTTCGGCGAAGCGGGCGAACGCACCCGCCATCTCCACGTACTGCGCGATGCCGTCCGGGCGCAATCGCCGCGCACGCTCTTCGGCGTACTTGCGTCGCAGCGCGTCGACGTCGAACGTCACGGCAACGGTTTCAGTCACGGCCAGGCTTCCTCTCGTGGCCCCGACTATATAATCAATCGCTTGATCGTATCAAGGGCGGCGTCGGCCCGCCGTGTCCTCTGCCTGCGGCTATCCCGGCTCACCCGGGGCGAACAGCGTTCCCCTGATCATTTTCTTGGCGGAGTCCAGCGCGGCGTGGTAGCCCCGCGGCGGCGACGTGGCCGCCAGCTCGGTCAACCCGTAGATGAGCGCGTAGACGGCTTCGACGACGCTGTCCCGATCCGGCCGATGCGCGAGTTCGCCTTGCCGGTAGGCGTCATCGACGACGCCCTCGATGATCTCTCGGAATGCCTGAAAGCGCGCGCCACCCGCGAGCCGCGCATCGACGTCGGCCACGCCCTCGGCGCGGATCACCCACTCGAAGGCGGCGAGATCCGGGTACTCGCGCATGAGCCGGCCCGATTCGTCGAGCACCGCCTCGATCCGATCGATGGCGGTCCCGGCGCCCGCGGCGGCCGCCCGCAGTCGAGGCAATGCGACATCGGTGCGTGCCGCGATCGCGGCCTTGATCAACTCGGCCTTGTTCGGAAAGTAGTTGTACAGGCTGGCGCTGGTGACGTTCGCGGTGCGGGCGATCTCACGGATGGTGGCCCGTGAGTACCCCGCCGTGGCCACACAGCGCATGGTGGCGACGACGATCCGCCGGCGGGTCTCCTCGCCGCTGGCGCCGACCGGGCGTCCACGCTGCGCCCGCGTCACCGTGCTCTCCCCACTCGCGCGTCCTGTCCGCCGGCTCTGAGTGCCCGGCACGGTCGAATATAATCGAGTGATCGATTAGTTTGGGCTTCCGTGCGGAGGTGCGCAGTGTGTGATGGACGGACCTGCGGCGGGTTCCGCACGGCATGAGCGTCGCGCCGTCGCAATTGGGCCGCCCGGTGGGCGCCGACGGGGAGCAGACCCGCGCGCGGATCATCACCGCGGCGATGCGGTGTGTGGCCGAGATGGGCTACTCCCGCACGACGATTCGCGAGATCGCCCGGGCCGCCGACATGACCAGCGGCAGTCTGTACCACTACTTTCCGAACAAGTCCGAGTTGCTGGAAGCGACCGTTACCGAAATGGAGGACATCGCGTCACCTCGGCTGCGGGCCGCCGCCGCGCGGGCCGACGGCGCGGTCGATCGCCTGACGGCGGTGTTGGACGAGTCGAGCAGGTTGATGCGCGAGTACCCCTATTTGGCCGCCTTCGATCGGGCGATTCGCAGTGAAAGCAACGAGCATCCGGCCAGCGGCCGGCCGCGGTACGCCGGGCTGAAAGCGTTGCGCGACACGATCACTGAGATCATCACCGAGGCCCGGGCGCAGGGCGCGCTGCCTACCGACACCCGCCCGGACGCAGCGGCCGATGCGATTCACGCGCTGGCGCGGGGTCTCACGGAGCGGGCCGCCACTCTGGCTCCGGACGCGTACGCGGCCGCACTGGATTCGGCCAAAGACCTGATCAGCGGAACGCTCTTCGCGCGCCCGGCCGGCGCACACCGATGAAGTTACTCACCGCCCTGCGGCTCAACATGACCAATGTCGCCGATCCCACAGCGCGCCAAGCGGATCGTTACCGGGCTGCGCTGGACATGGCGGAGTTCGCCGATCGCCGCGGCTTCACCGCCGTCAGCGCAGAAGAACATCATCTGGCGGCCACGAGTTGGCTTCCGTCGCCGTTGATTTTGGCCGCCGCGATAGCGGGGCGCACACGCAACGTTCGCATCAGCGTCAACGCGTTGATCGTCCCGCTCTACGATCCGATTCGGCTGGCCGAGGACGTCGCCGTGCTGGACAACCTCACCCGGGGCCGGTTCAGTTTCGTGGCCGGCATGGGTTACCGGCCCGAGGAGTATCAGGCCGTCGGCAAGGACTGGTCGGGCCGTGCGACCCTGATGGACCACTGCCTGACGGTGCTGCTCAAGGCGTGGAGTGATCAACCCTTCGAATACGACGGCGCGCTCATCAACGTCACCCCGAAACCGTTTACCCGTCCGCATCCGATCCTTTTCGTCGGCGGTATGACCGCCGCGGCGGCCGGCGCGCGGCCCGCTTCGGGCTTCCGTTTTCACCGCCGATGGCCATGCCCGAGGTCGAAGCGGTGTACACGCAGGAGTTGCGCAACCGCGGGAACGAGGGTTTCGTCTACCACCCCGAAAACGGCAGCACCGTCACCCTGCTGCACGCCGATCCCGACGAAGCGTGGTCGCGTTACGGCGACTTCATCCTGGCGGAGGCGGTCGAGTACAGCGCTTGGAAGCGCGCCGACGTACCGCGGCCCAACGAAACCGCGCCGGCCTCGATCCGGGACCTGCGCCGCCTCAACCATGTCGAGATACTGACCCCGGAACAGTTGATCGATCAGATCCTCGGTGGCCGAAGGGAAGTCGTGATCAACCCCCTCATCGGCGGCCTTCCGATCGACGCGGGCTGGTCCAGCCTGCACCTAATGGCCGACGAGGTTCTGCCCAACGTGTGACCTGCCCGCCGACAGCGCGTCACCCAGGCTCCACACCGCGACGCCGATCAGCACCAGATCCTTCAGCAGGAACTGCCCCGGCAGCGCCGACAGCACGGGAAGACCACCGGCATGGGTCGCGACCACCCCCGGTGTGGTGAAGAGGAAGCTCAGCGTTCCCAGGAACAGCATCACGGCCAGCGCGCTGCCGGCCGCCGATACGCGCGGCCACACGGGCCGAAGCGCGATGAGAAGGGCGGCAACGATTTCCATCGTCCCCAGCCCGCGCGCGACGGTGGCAACGCTGAAAACCTCGTAGATCCAGCTCATCAGCGGGCTGTGCTCGATGAGCACGCGGGATTCCATCTTCACGTACTTCCCGAACCCGATCCAGGCCAGAACGATGACGAGGCCGTAGCGGCTGGTGAGTTGCCCCCACCGGGTAAGCGTTTGCGCCAACGGGTTTGAGCTGGCGCGCGTTACGACGGGGTTTTCGTCCACAAAGTGAGGACGAATTCGCGAAGCCCTGGGTTCACTCGAGGCTGCTCAGGGCAGCGACGATGTCGGCGACCTCGGTGCGGGTGGTGTAGTCGGGGTGGACGTCGATCCAGCGAATGGTCCCGGCGTGGTCGACGATGGCCACGGTCGGCATTGGCAGTCCGAACGTTCCGTCGGCGTTGACTTCGGCCAGCTCGAGGCCCAGGTTGCGTTGGGCCGCCCTGGCCCCCTCGCTGGGTGCGGTGAGTACGCCCAACCCGGCCGCGACCTGATTGCCGGGATCGGACAACACGGTGAAACTCAACTCGTTGATCTCCTGCGTCGACAGTGAACCGTCGGGCTTTTGCGGGCTGACCGCCACCAGCGCGACGTCGCGCCGCGCCAGCTGCGGGACCAGTTGCTCCTGATACGCGCGCAGCGTCAGGTTGCAGTACGGGCACCACGCACCGCGGTACAGCACGACCACTGCATTTCGTCCCCCGACACTCTGGGCAAGGGTGGTGGGCACTCCGCGCGCATCCAGTAGCTGGCCATCGGGCATTGCGTCGCCAGGGGCGGCGACGCCGACCGGTATGCCGCCGGCCCGTAGCTGCTCCTGCTCGGCGCCGAAGGTGCTGACGACGTCCTCGGGCAACTGGCTTGCCATTCCCTGCTGGAATTGCGCGACCCGGTAGGCGATCGTGGTCTCGTTGGTGTCGGCGGTGCTGGTCATGAGTTCATTGCCCTTCACATGCGTGCCGGCTTGGCGCACAACGGCTTCCGGCATCGATTAGTAGACGATGACGTTCAGCCTGCCCAACCGAAAATGGAGTGTCAACTCCAAAAAGAGTAGTCTGTGGGGGTCCCTCCACGGAAGGAAGCTTATGGCTCCGGTCCCCTACGAGAAGCTGACCGCGAAGGGCCGCGCAACCCGCGAGCGCATCGTGGCCGCCGCTTCCGAATTGATGCTGCAGCGCGGCGTCGCGCGGACAACCATCGAAGACATTCAGGAGGCCGCGGCCGTCAGCACCTCGCAGATGTATCACTACTTCGCCGACAAGAGCGATCTCGTGGCCTCCGTCATCGACTTTCAGACCGATCATGTGCTCGGCGTGCAGCACCTGGGTCTCGACCGAATCGACAGCATCGAGGACTTGTACCGCTGGCGCGGCATCATGGTGGACCTGGTGCGCAGCATGGGCTGTGCGGGCGGCTGCCCGATCGGCTCAATGGCCAACGAGCTGTCTGAGTCGGACCCTATCGCGCGAGCGCAGCTTGCGCGGTCATTTGCCCAGTGGGAGAACATGATCCACGACAGCCTGATAGCGATTGCCGCGCGCGGCGAGTTGGCCGACGGAACGGACATCGAGCGCGTCGCGCTGGCGATGCTCGCCGGCATCCAGGGCGGCTTACTGCTCAGCCAGGTCCGTCGCGACACCGCGCCTTTGGAGGCCGCGGTCGACACCATGATCGAACATCTGCGACGCCTCGGCATGGGGTGACGCGTCGGAGACCCGGTTAGCGCGCGGCGTAACGATCGCGCAACTGGGCCAGCGTCGCTTCGATTCCGGCGACGTTGCCTTTGCACGCCCCGATCCGCTCGTAGTACTTCAACGCGTTCTTGACCGCACCGGCGTCGCGATAATCGAACGTCTCCGTGACCCGGGTCCGGGTCGGCGAGAGCGCCTCGAATTCCCACCGCCAGCGGTGCCCAACCGGGTGACGCCATTCGACCAGTTCGTTCGGTTTCAGGGCCGTCACCGTGCTGGTGATGCGGTACGGCAGGCCATACATCTTCATCTTGGTCGAAAACTTCGACCCCACAGTCAGTTCCGCGGGCACGCTGATGTTGTCCCGCACGGTGCCCGACCCATCCAGTTCGCTGTGTCGTCGGGGATCGGCGGCCATCGCGTACAGTTCGGCGGCCGGCGCGGCCACTTCGACCGACCGGCTTACCTGCCGCGGGCCCGCATCGACAACGGTGACGGTCATGATCTTTCCTTTCGGCTGTCCGGCAGCGTCAGGTCGACGCTACGCTCGCCGAGTCGAACTCAGAACAGCAGACATCCCGCCGCGGGTGGCCGCGACAGGAAGCCCGCGTCGGGAGGAGCCGAAAGTAGCAATGAGTCAATCCATTTCGGGAAAGGTGGCCCTGATCACCGGCGCCGCGCGGGGGCAGGGCCGGGCGCACGCCGTGCGCCTGGCCGCCGAAGGCGCCGACATCATCGCGGTCGACATCGCCGGGCCGCTGCCGCCGAGCGTTCCGTACGACTCGCCGACACCCGAGGATCTGGCCGAGACGGCACGACTGGTGAGCGCCAACGACAAACGGGTCATCACCGCGGCCGTCGACATCCGCGACCTCGAGGCACTCAAGGATGCGGTCGACGCGGCGGTGGCCGAACTGGGCCGCCTCGACATCATCGTCGCCAACGCCGGGATCTGCAGTCCGGCTCCGTGGGATCAGATCACCGCGGAAGCGTTCCGCGACACCATCGACACGAACGTGACCGGCACCTGGAACACGGTGATGGCCGGCGCTCGGCACATCATCGACGGCGGGCGCGGCGGGTCGATCATCCTCATCGGCTCGGCCGCCGGCATCAACATGCAGTCGTTCATGATCCACTACACGGCGAGCAAGCACGCGGTCGTCGGGATGGCCCGCGCATTCGCCGCCGAGCTCGGCCGGCACAACATCCGCGTCAACAGCGTCAACCCCGGAGCGGTGTCGACACCGATGGGTACCGGACGCATGCGCGAGGCGCTGCAAGCCGCCGCCGATACCTACCCGCACTTGCGGGGCCTGCACAAGCCACTGCTGCCCGAGGGGATCGCCCAGCCGGAGGACATCGCGGACGCCGTCGCCTGGCTTGTTTCCGACCAGTCCCGGTTGGTCACGGCGACCCAGCTTTCGGTCGATATCGGCGTGGGTTACGTCTGACCCCGTCGTGGGCTGATCCCGGTCGCGGTCCTGGCGCTTCCACCAGGCAGAATGGTGGCGCCCCCGTCGCGTTGGTCGGGCCCAGGCTTCTCCCCGGACGCCCGGTTGCGCTAAAGGCCCGGGGGGGGGGGAATACCTCGGGAGACGCGGACGTTGGACAGAAGTATACCCCGACGGGGTATCGGGAGAGGGAGACCATGACCACGAGCGAATACCGGGTCGACGGGATGAGCTGTGGCCACTGCGAGGCGGCCGTCAAGGATGAGGTCGGCCGCCTCCCGGGTGTGGAGCGCGTGGACGTCAGCGCCGACACGGGCAGGCTGGTGGTCACGAGTTCTGTTCCCGTCGACGCGGCCGCGGTCCTCGGCGCGGTGGACGAGGCCGGCTACGAGGCCGTCCTGGTGGCATGAGCGCGGCGCCGGTGAGCCAAATTGAGCTGAAGATCGCGGGGATGACGTGCGCGTCCTGCGCCGCCCGGATCGAGAAGAAGCTCAACCGGCTCGACGGCGTGGTCGCCACCGTCAACTACGCCACGGAAAAGGCCGCACTCACGGTCCCCTCGGGATACGACCCGCGATTGCTGATCGCGGCCGTCGAACAGGCCGGTTACACCGCCGCGCTGCCGCCCCCGCAGGAAAGTTCCGTGCAGGCCGACGACCCCGAGCTGAGCGCGCTGCACACCCGGCTGATGACCACGGCCGCGCTCGCCGGCCCGGTGATCGCCATGGCGATGATTCCCGCGTTGCAGTTCCGCTATTGGCAGTGGGCATCGCTGGTCCTGGCCGCGCCGGTCGTCGTATGGGGCGGCCGTCCCTTCCACGCCGCCGCCTGGGCCAACCTCAAACGCGGCGCCGCCACCATGGACACGCTCGTCTCGATCGGCACGCTGGCGGCCTTCCTCTGGTCGCTGTATGCGCTGTTCTTCGGGACGGCCGGCAAACCGGGCATGCGCGACGCTTTCGAGCTGACCGTCCGCCCCTCCGACGGCGCGGGCAACATCTACCTCGAAGTCGCCGCGGGTGTGACCCTGTTCGTGCTGGCCGGGCGGTACTTCGAGAGGCGTTCGAAGCGGACGGCGGGCGCCGCGCTACGCGCCCTGCTGGAGCTCGGCGCCAAGGACGTCGCGGTGCTGCGGGACGGCGCCGAAACCCGCATCGCCGTGGACCGCCTCGCGGTCGGGGACGACTTCGTGGTCCGGCCCGGGGAGAAGGTCGCCACCGACGGCGTCGTGGTCTCGGGTTCTTCGGCCGTGGACGCCTCGATGCTCACCGGCGAATCCGTCCCCGTCGAGGTCGGCGAGGGCGACACCGTCACCGGCGCGACCGTCAATGTCGGCGGGCGCCTCGTCGTGCGCGCCATCCGGGTCGGCGACGACACCCAGCTCGCGCGCATGGCCACGCTGGTCGAGGAGGCCCAATCGGGCAAGGCCGAGGTGCAGCGGCTCGCCGACCGCATCTCCGGCGTGTTCGTCCCCGTGGTGATCGGCATCGCCCTGGCGACGCTCGGCGGGTGGGTCGCGCTGGGCTTCCCGCTCACCGCGGCCATGACCGCGTCCGTCGCGGTGCTGATCATCGCCTGCCCGTGCGCGCTGGGGCTGGCTACCCCGACGGCCCTGCTGGTCGGCACCGGGCGCGCGGCTCAGCTCGGCGTGCTGATCAAGGGCCCCGAAGTCCTGGAGTCCACGCGCAACGTCGACACGATCGTGCTCGACAAAACCGGCACAGTCACTACCGGGAAGATGACCCTCGTCGACGTGATCAGTGGGCCGGGGACCGACCGCCAAACGCTGCTGCGCTACGCCGGTGCGCTCGAGGATGCGTCCGAACATCCCATCGGGCGGGCCATCGCGCAGGCCGCGAGAGCTGAGCTCGGTGCCCTGCCCGCCGCCAATAGCTTCGCCAGCCTCCAAGGCATCGGCGTGCGAGGAGACGTCGACGGCCACACCGTCGTCATCGGGCGGGCGAACCTGCTGGCCGACGGGGGTCAGCCGTTGGATGCCGCGCTGTCGGCGGGCAAGGCCCGCGCCGAGGGCGAGGGCAAGACCGCGGTCGCCGTCGGCTGGGACGGCCGCGCCCGCGGGATCCTGGTGGTCGCCGACACCGTCAAACCGACCAGCGCCGAAGCGGTCCGGCAGTTCAAGCGGCTGGGCCTGACGCCGATCCTGCTGACCGGCGACAACCGGACCGTCGCGGATCGGATCGCCGACCAGGTCGGAATCACGCAGGTCATCTCCGAGACGACGCCGGCCGACAAGGTCGCCGCCATCAGGCGGCTGCAGTCCGCAGGGAAGGTCGTCGCGATGGTCGGCGACGGCGTCAACGACGCCGCGGCTCTGGCGACCGCCGATCTCGGGGTGGCGATGGGCACCGGCACCGACGTCGCGATCGAAGCCGCCGACCTCACCGTCACGCGCGGTGACCTACGCGCCGCCGTCGATGCGATTCGGCTCTCCCGGCGCACGCTGAGCACCATCAAGACCAACCTGTTCTGGGCGTTCGGCTACAACATCGCCGCGATCCCGCTCGCCGCGCTCGGCATGCTCAACCCGATGCTGGCGGGCGCCGCGATGGCCTTTTCCAGCGTTTTCGTGGTCGCCAACAGCCTGCGGCTGCGCTCGTTCAGCAGCGTCACGGCCGCCTAGATCACCGCGCCCACACGCCACGCTGGCGGGCGGACGGGTGGGGCTGGTGTGGGATAGTTGTTCCGACCCCCCGCGTTCGAAAAGACCACGGGTCCGCCCCGCGCAGCGATCGACTCAGCAAAGGCAACGACCGTTGGACCAATTCTTCGGACGACTGTCCCTGCTGCACGGCTGGTTTCCGCCGACCGTGCAGGGACTGACGCTGCTGGCGTTGATCATCGCGATCCAGTGGCGTGCGCCGCGCTGGCTCAAGCGGGTGCTGCCCGTGGCCCTGATCGCGGCCGCCGCGGTGACCGCGCTCGCGTACCGGTACATCACGTCGCTCGGCGTGGCCGGGGACCCGGCGCCGACGACGCTGTGGCTGTGGATCGCGATGAGCGGCCTGGCCGCCGCGGTCTTCCTGGTGGGCTGGCGGGGCGCCCGCTGGTGGCGGCGCGGGGTGGCCGTGCTGTCCATACCGCTGTGCGCCTTGTGCGCGGGACTGGCGTTGAACGGCTGGGTGGGCTACTTCCCGACGGCGCTTGCCGCGTGGAACCAACTGACCTCCGTGCCGTTGCCTGACCAGATCGACCGGCTGCGGGTCACCGAGATGCAGGTCGCCGGGACCAGGCCGACCAAGGGCGTGGTGGTGCCGGTGGACATCGACGACAACGCCTCCCACTTTCGCCACCGCCGAGAACTGGTCTATCTGCCGCCCGCATGGTTCAACAGCAATCCGCCACCCCGACTGCCGGCGGTCATGATGATCAGCTCGGCGTTCAACACCCCGGCCGACTGGCTCGGCCCGGGCGGCGCTTTCACCGCCATCGACAACTTCGCCGCCGCGCATCGCGGCTTCTCGCCGGTGCTGGTGTTCGTCGATCCCACCGGTTCGTTCGACAACGACACCGAGTGCGTCAACGGCAGCCGGGGCAACGCCGCCGATCACCTCTCCAAGGACATCGTGCCGTTCATGGTGTCGAACTTCGGCGTCAGCGCCGACCGGGCGAACTGGGGCGTCACCGGATGGTCGATGGGCGGCACCTGCGCGGTTGACCTGGCCGTCATGCATCCGGAGCTGTTCAGCGCATTCGTGGACATCGCCGGCGACCGCAGCCCGAACGTCGGCCCCAAGGATCAGACGATCGCCAAGCTGTTCGGCGGCGACCGCACCGCCTGGGCCGCGTTCGACCCCCTCACCGTGATCGCGCGGCATGGTCGTTACACCGGTTTGTCGGGCTGGTTCGACGTCCCGGGATCCTCGGAGCCGCGCAACGTCGCCGAGGAGGCCAACTCCACCGCGAGCGCTCCCAGCACGGACCCGACCGCCAATCCGGAGGGCCAGGACGCCGCCGCCAACGCGTTGTGCGCTGCGGCCAGCGCCAACGGCATCAGCTGCGCCGTGGTCAGTCAGCCGGGCAAGCATGACTGGCCGTTTGCCGCCGGGGCGTTTGAGGCGGCGCTGCCGTGGCTGGCCTCGACGCTGGGCACACCCGCCGCCGAGCCGGTGCAGCTGCCCCAACGCGGCGGCGCGGAATCACACTGATCGCGAAATTCACAGCTGACCCTCCCGTAACGCAACCGACATATTGTTCCTGGTAGTGGTACGGTTCGCTGCTGATGGCTGGCGATTTTGTGCACGACGGGCGACCCCTCCGGGGGTCGGCTCTAAGCGCGCAGCGGCGCAGCCAACACCGTGCCCAGTCCGGATCACCCGGTCCGACGTTTGCGCCCGGCCTTCGCCTGCCCGCGATGAATCGCCGTCAATTCCTCGGTTCGCTCGCCGCGTCTGTCGTCGCGGGGGTGGGCGCGGCCCGGCTCGTCGTCGACCCGCAGCCGCGAACGTTCGCCCAGGTGCCCGGGCCTTCCGACGTGGCGACCTCTGGCCCGACCGCCCCGTCGGCTCTGTTGCCGCCGCCGCCGCTGAGCGCCCGCATCCCGCTGCCCGGTGGGGGCGCGCTGATGAAGATCCCCGGCGAGGGTGATCTGCTCGCGCTGACCGTCGACGACGGCGTCAACAGCGAGGTGGTGCGCGCGTACACCCAGTTCGCCAAAGACACCGGTGTGCGGCTGACCTACTTCGTCAACGGCACCTACGACTCCTGGACCGAGAACAAGGAGATGCTGCGGCCCCTGGTCGACAGCGGACAGATCCAACTCGGTAACCACACCTGGTCACACCCGGACCTCACGACGCTGTCCAAAGAGCAAGTCGCCCAACAGCTCAGCCGCAACGACGAATTCCTGAAGAAGACGTACGGCATCGGCGCGAAGCCGTACTGGCGGCCGCCGTACGCGAAGCGCAACGCCGTCGTCGACGCCGTGGCCGCCGACCTTGGCTATACCGTGCCGACGCTATGGTCGGGGTCGCTGTCGGATTCGACGTTGATCACCGAGGAGTACATCGTGCAGATGGCCGATCAGTACTTCACGCCGCAGGCCATCGTCATCGGGCACCTCAATCACCTGCCCGTGACGCACGTCTACCCGCAGCTCGTCGACACCATCCGCGAGCGCAACCTGCGCACCGTCACACTCAACGACGTCTTCCTCAAGACGCCGTAGCGGTCGCAGGGAAAGCGGCTAAGGGAACCGGCATTCGGTTGCCGCTTCCGGCGTGATCACCAGGTACGCCGGACTCGACTGGCGGTAATAGCGCATCCGCAGCGCCCACAGCCGCAGGTGACTGAGCTCGACCACTGCGAACCGCGGTTGCAGGTAGTAGCGCCAAGCGATTTGGGCGAGCACCGCCGGCGGCGGTACGCCTCGGACGGCTGTGGCGTGTCCGCGCACCACGAGTCGGTCGGCGCTTGCGCCAGCCTCGCCGCCCAGCAGTAGGGCGACCCGCGGCGAGGCATCCACGTTCCGGACCGTCCAGGACGACGCCGAGGTCGTCGCATAGATGCGGCCGCCGTCCGTAACGAACCACAGCGGCACGGCGAACGGCGTTCCCCTCCGCGAACGGCTGGCCACGATCATCACCCGCGAGCTGCGAACGGCCGCTTCAACGTTCGGCGACCGAAACGGATGGACGTCGTCCTCGTCGGCGGGCGGGTTAGAGGCCGGTCGCCGAGCCGGCGTCACCGGCGGTGCCGGTACCGCACGAAGCGAACCGTAGTCCCAGGCCACGATCCGCTCGGGCGCGACCCGGTACGTGCGATCCCCCATGGCCTGGGCTGTGCCGCGGATCGTCAACGAACGCAACCGGAACCACTGTGGACCGTCGTCGGCGACCACAACGACATTGCGGTCGGCAAGGTCTGGGCTGCCATCCGGCACCTGGACGATGCGGGTCGACCAAGCGGGATCGACAGGCTCGTCAAGGTTCACGCTTGCCGGCAGGACCAGAATCTCCCCGTCCACGGTGACGGCCACCGCCACCCGCGGGGGCGACAGCGCCAAGTCGGCCACCGCAACGGCCTCGACATCACGAGTGATCACGAAAGGCTGCCCTCCCGGTAAGCTCCCCCGACGCCCAGTATGCGGGTCACCCCGCGGGCCGGATGTTCTGGTTGATCCGGAACACGTTGCCGGGATCGTATTGCGCCTTGACCTCGGTGAGCCGTTGGTAGTTCGGGCCATAGGTCGCCCGGACCCGCTCCTGCCCCTCGTCCATCATGAAGTTCACGTAGGCACCACCAGCCGAGTACGGATGGGTGGCGTCCCAGTAGTCAATCGCCCAGCGTTTCAACAACTCCGCGTTCGCCGGGTCCGGGTCCACCCCCGCGATCACTTGGGAGAAGTTGACGTCCCGGTACGCCCACGCCGTCTCGGATTGGCCGACCTGATGGACCGCACCGTCGATGGGGTACAGGTGCATCGTGGAATGCATGGTCGGCAGCTCCTGGGCGAAGCGGGCGTGGGCCGCAACCGCGCCGTCGGGCACCGTGCGGAAGAAGTCTCCGCGCCAATACCATTGCAGCCCTTTGGGATACAGGCCGTCGAAGGTGGACTGCAGCGCCGGGAAAGGCTCGGCGCCCAGCCCGTCGAAGGCCGGTTCCATCTGCCGGACCGGCGCGAACGCTTCCTCGGCGCCGGCGGGATCGCCCGTGTAGCACCAGACCACGGCGCACGCCTTCTGCAGGTGGAACGCCTCGGGGAACGGCGGCGCCGGCGGGACGGTCATGGCCGCGAAGAATCCGTAGAGATCCTCGTCCTGCGCAGGCATGAAGTCCCGGTACCACGAGAGGATGTCGGCGGTGGCCGACGCCGGCCATGCCGTGGGACCGCAGATCACGGTGTGCACGGGATGCAGCCGGAACGTGAATGACGCTACGACGCCGAAGTTTCCGCCGCCGCCGCGCAGCGCCCAGAACAGGTCGGGATGCTCGGATTCGGACGCCCGCACCACGCGGCCGTCGGCCAGCACCAGCTCGGCCTCGACCAGATTGTCGATGGTCAGGCCGTACTTGCGGGACAGGTAGCCGTGACCGCCGCCCACGGTCAGGCCCCCGACTCCGGTGGAAGAGATGATGCCCGACGGCGCCGCCAACCCGTATGCGTGCGTCGCGCCGTCCACTTGCGCCCACGTCGCCCCGCCTTCGACCCGGGCGGTGCGGCTGTCGGCGTCCACGTCGATCCGGTTCATTGGCGACAGGTCGATGACCAGTCCGCCGTCCACGGTGCCGAAGCCGGGGCCGTTGTGACCGCCCCCGCGCACGGCGACAACGAGGTTGCGGTCCCGCGCGAACTCCAGGGCGGTCGCGACATCGGCGGGCGAGCCGCAGCGGGCGATCACCGCCGGCCGCTTGTCGATCATGCCGTTGTGGACCGCCCGCGCCTCCTCGTACCGCGGGTCGTCGGGCAGGATCACCTGCGAGCCGAGCCTGGCGCGTAGTTCATCGGTTGCGGTTGTGAGGCTCATGGCCCACACCTCCTTGTTTGCTCGCCGGTCTTGATGCGCCGACGTTACGAGGTCGGTGAACCGCGCGTCATGACCACAACCGAGCATTTCCGAGGCATTCCACGATAGTCACATCTGACTATCGACCGACCAATACCGTCGCGGCTACCTTGTTTGCATGGCGCAGTGGGTGCCGCCCCCGCTCCCGGCCGAACTGATCGCTCGCCGCCGGGGCCCCCTCGTGGGTCGCGACGCGGAACTGGCGGTGTTCGAGCAGGCCTGGGAGCGCGTCGAGCGGGGTAATCGCCAGGCGGTTTTCATCGGCGGCGAGCCCGGTGCCGGTAAGACGCGGCTGGCCGCGGAGGTGGCCGGAACGCTGTTCGACCACGGTGTCGCGGTGCTGGTGGGCAGTTCGACCGCCGACGAGGACCTGCCCTACGCGCCCTTCGCCGAAGCGCTCGACCGGCTGCTGATCGCCGGTCCGCCGGGTTCGATGGGGGAGCCGTTGAGCGACGCGGGGCCGCAGCTGCGACGGCTCTCGTCGGAAGTCGTTCGACATTTGCCCGACGGCGGCCCGGCCCCGGACGTCGGGTCGGCGCGGCAGGCCCTGTTCGACGCGCTGACCGGCTTCCTGCGGCGTTTGGCCGTCGATCGCCCGATCGCGCTGATCCTCGACGACCTGCACTGGGCGCAGCTCCCCACGCTCGCGCTGCTCGAGCACGTGCTGATCGGCTGCGCCGATGTGCGCATGTTGGTGGTGGTCACGTTCCGCACGACCGAGCCCGACCGGTCCGACGACCTGGCCACCCGGCTGGCCGAGCTGCACCGGTTCGACGGGGTGCGGCGCCTGGACCTGGCGGGCCTGGACACCGAGGCGATCGCCGAGTTCGTCGCACGAACCCAGCAGCTGGCCCCGGCGTCGGTGCGCACAGCCGCCGCCCTGCTGCGCGAGCGGACCGGCGGGAATCCGTTCTTCCTCACCGAATTGGTCAATGACCTCGAAATCCGAGGTGGGCTAGCCACTTTGGGCACGCAGCATACGGTCCCCGGGTCCATCGGAGACGCCATCGCCCGCCGCCTCGCCGGGCTGGGGGCCGGCGTACGGGCGGTCATCGAGCAGGCGGCGGTGCTGGGCCAGACGTTCGACCTGCCGGCGCTCATCTCGACCTGCGAGGCGGAGGTCGCCGCGACGTTGGCGGCGATCGATTCGGCCGAGGCGGTCGGGCTGGTCCGCGCGGTGCACGACTCGGACGACGAGTTCGCGTTCGTGCACGCGCTGACCCGGGAATCGGTGCTCGGCGGGATGGCGGCATCGCGGTTACGGATCATGCACGCGCGCGCCGCCGAGGCGCTCGAGGGACGTGGCGACCCGTCGCTCGTTCCCCGTCTGGCCAATCACTTCCTGATGGCGCACGTGCTGGGCTACCACGAGCAGGCGTTGCGCTATGCGCGCCGGGCGGCCCGGATGGCCGAGCACAGCCTGGCCTATGAGGACGCGGCCAAGTGGTTCGAGCGGGCCGCCTCGCTTCCCGAGCTCAGCCTCGCGGAGCGGGCCAGGCTGCACCTCGACGCGGCCGCCAACCACGTGCGCGCCGGCTCCTTCGTGCGGGCGCGGACCATCTACGAACGCATCGGCGCGATGGACGACCCGCTGATGCGGCTGGAGGCTGCCGTCGGCTACGAGGAAGCGAATTGGCGCCCCGGCCAGTCGACTTCGAAGGCGGCCGACCTGCTGGCGTCGGCCCTGGAATCGTGCGGGCTGCAAGCCGATGACCCACGCTATGTGCAGGCGCTCGGCAGTTTCGGGCGCGCGCTGGCCTTCGCCGGCGAGGCGGAGCGGGCCCGCGAGGTCGGCGCCGACGCGATCGAGCGCGCGCGGGCCGTCGGCGACGAGGCGGTGCTGCTGCACACGTTGAAGACGAGCCTGTGGCAGGGCCTCACCCCGGAGATGAGTGAAATCCAGGCGGAGCGTGCCGCCGAGGTATCGCACATGGCGCTATCGCGCCGCGACTACGAGTCGTTGGGTGCGGCGTCACACTTCCACGCCATGGTCAGCTACCTGGCCGGCCGGCCCGACGGCCTGGCCGCCGCGACCGCCGACATGCGGCGTGCGGCCCAAAGCTGCGGTCAGCCCGCCTTCGGCTTTGTCGGCGCGTGCATCGAACAAGCGTTGGCCTACCTGCGCGGCGACTTCACCGGCGCCGAACGATGGGCCGACATCGCTTTGCGCACAGGCGATTTGTTCGGCACCGACGACACCGAGGGCTCGAACGGGGTTCAGATGTTCATGATCCGCCGCGAAACCGGCGACCTGATAAGGTTCGGCGGCTTCATCGACGGCAGTGAAACGTTCGCCGGCCGCTGGGTGCCCGGGCTGCTTGCCCTGTACACCGAGTTGCAGTGCGAACGCGGCATGAACCGTGCGCTCAATCAACTGCTCAACCGCAACCTCGGCGACCGCCTAGAGGATGCGCAGTGGCCGATGGAGCTGGTGTTCATGGTCGAGGCGGCGTTAGGGCTTTCCCAGCGCGAAGCGGTCCACGCGTTGCGCCCATTCGTCTCGCGTTATGCCGGAAAGAATTTGGTGGCCGGCCAGTTCGTCGCGTTGTTCGGCAGCGCCGACCGATATCTGGCCCGGATGGCGGCGCTTTGCGGGGACGGTGCCGCTGCCGAGCGGCACTTCGCCGCCGCAATCGAGATGGACCGCCGGATGGGCTCGGTGGTGCATGTCAGCGAGACGCTGGCCCGGCACGCGTTGTTCGCCGCGTCGTGTGGTCGCACCGACGACGCCCGGCGGCTGGCCGACGAGGCGCGCGCCATCGCCGCTGCGATCGGGCAGGCCCGCGTCGTCGACCTGGCGGATTCGGTGCTGGCCGCGGGTCCCGTGGGTCCGGACGGCCTGACCGAACGGGAGGTGGAGGTGCTGCGGCTGCTCGCCGAGGGGTTGAGCAATCGCGCGATCGGCGAGCGCCTCTTCATCAGCACCAACACCGCCGCGAACCACGTGCGCAACATCCTGATCAAAACCGGCGCCGCCAACCGCACGCAGGCGGCGATGTACGCGGCCGACCACGAGCTTCTCGGCTAGCGCCCTCAGATGTCGGACAGCGCCCCGTCCGGCATCAGGCGCTCTTTCACTTCGACGACGGAGTCGGCGGGCAGGCCGGCGCGCGCCGCCGCGGACCTGATGGCCTCCGGCGACGGCGCCTCATACAGGCAGTACGTCTTCCGCTTGTCGGCCGACAGGAACGAGTACATCCAGCGAACGCCCTCGAGGTCGTTGATCCGATTGATACCGTCGGCAACCTCGAGGCCGGGCTCCAGTTCCTCGGCAAAGTTGCGCTCGACCATGAAGATGGGCACGGCGACTCCTGTTCACTGTCTTGGGTCGAGCCTAGGCCGTCGGCGACGATCAAGACATGGGAATTTCCGGCGGCGGCTATTCCCCCGCCGCCTCGGTCTGAGCCGCGAGCAACATCTGCAAGGTCTCACGTAGCGCAGCCAATCGCTGACGGCCTAGGGTCTGCTCCCACTGCCGCTCCAATTCGACTGCGCTAGAGCGCATTACCCGCAACGCTTGTCGGCCGCGTGGCGTCAGCTCGATGATTCGGGCCCGCGCATCCAGCGGGTTGGGGACTCGGGTGACGTAGCCATGTCGCTCCAGTCCGGTGATCGCCTGGGCGACCGCCTGCCGGCTCACTTGGAGCCGATCGGCCAGATCCGACGCGTGCAGGCCACCGGCCGCCAGCGGTACGAGCGCGACCGCTTGCCCCGGGCGGATCCCGTCGAGTCCCGCCGCGGCAAACGCCGCCCGCAAGCGTGGCGCCCCGGACGCGGCCACCAGGTTCACCAGCGCGGGAACGGTGGGTTGCCAGTCCGGATGCAGAGGGCGTCGCATGGGAAGAGTGTGCCACCCTCACCGCAATTGACAAGTAACTTGTCAAAATGCGTATTGGCTGCCACGATGGCGTCATGCGATCGCGCCGCGCCCGGGCCGTCAGCGTCTGCCTCGTCGCCGTCCTGGCCGTCGTGCTCGGCGGCTGCCTGGGCGGCGGCCATGCGCTGGGAACGCCCGGCTCGCAATCGATCCCGGTCGGGCAGTCCACCCAGAGCGTCGAGTCGGGCGGCGTGAGCCGCACCTATCACCTGTACCGGCCGCAGGGACTCACCGATGCGGCCCCTCTGGTGGTGATGCTGCACGGGGGCTTCGGCACGGGTCAGCAGGCGGAGCGCGCCTACCACTGGGACACCGAGGCCGACGCCGGGCATTTCCTGGTCGCCTACCCCGACGGCATCAACCGCGCGTGGAACGCCGGGACGTGCTGCGGCGAACCGCAGCGCGTCGGCGCCGACGACGTCGGCTTCATCACGACCATGGTCGGCGCCATCGAGCAAGCGTTGCCCATCGACCGGGCGCGCGTCTATGTCACCGGCATGTCGAACGGGGCCATGATGGCGCTCCGGCTCGGCTGCCAGTCGGACGTGTTCGCCGCGATCGCCCCGGTGGCGGGCACGCTGCTGACCGACTGCTCCCAAGCACGGCGCGCGTCGGTGCTGCAAATCCACGGCATGGCCGATGACCGGGTGCCCTACGACGGCGGTCCCGGAAAGGCCTTCGCGCTCAACGGAACTGCCCGCGTCGACGGGCCGTCGGCGCAGTCCGTCAATGCCACCTGGCGCGCGATTGACGCGTGCGGAGCGCCGAACTCGAGCACCACCGGCGACGTGACCACGCAAATCGCCGGCTGCGCGGACGGACGCACCGTCGAGTTGATCTCGGTGGCCGGCGCAGGCCATCAATGGCCGGGCGGTGAACCCAGCCCCCTCGCCGAGAAGCTCGCGGGTATCCCGCCGCCCTCGACGGCGCTGGATGCCACCGACACCATCTGGCAGTTCTTCGCCCAGAACCACCGCTAGGCGCTCACGCCCGCACGCCGCCGTTCGCGGTGACTAACGATCCTCCGCGGTGAGTCGGCGTTCGAGGGCGCCGGCGATGTCCGTCGTTGTCACGACCAGCGCCGTCATGAACTCGATGAGCTGAGGTCGACTGACCTTGATTTGGCGTCGGTACCACTGGGTGACCAGCTCAAGAAGGCCGCCGACCACCGTCAGCGCGGTCAGCATCACGTTGTCATCGGTGCCGGCGGCCGCACCGAGCAGTGCCCGTACCTGCCCGACCATGACTTGGGTGAGAACGTCGATCACCTCGTCCCGACGCCCGGCGAGCGCTTCGGCCGTTTGCAGCTCGATCAGCAGCCGCGGGCGCCGCGGATCCTCGTCGATGAAGCCGAACGCGAACTCGATGACGGCGCGGGCGCGGGCCTCGAGTTCGTGCGGTGACTCCGCGACCGTTGCCATGATCCCCGTCAACGCACGGCTGAATTGGTCTTCGAAAGTCGCGATCAGCAACTCGTGGCAATCGCGGAAGCTCTCGTAGAAGTAGCGGTCGTTGAGCCCCGCGCTTGCGCTGACGGCCCGCACCCGGAGATTGTTCACCCCATGCTCGGCGATCGTGTCGAAAGCAGCGTCGATGAGCTGCCCGCGGCGCTGTTCACGCCGCTGATCAGGGGTTAGGCCACGGTGCACTGCCATTCAGGCTTCACTCCATTGTCGTCTGACTCGCGGACTTGCGCCCGCATCCCACTTTGGTGAAAGATCTCACCAATATGGTTTGGTGAACTGCTTCACCAACCAATCATAGGGGGAGCGGTGCAACGGGGGATCTTTTCGGGAACGGGTTTGGTTGGCGCGACGCGACGGGCCGAACCCCAGCTTGAGCGCACCGGTGAATACAGTGCGCGCCTTGCCGCGTTGGGCGGACTTGCCGTCCGGCGCAGCGCATGGGTGATCGGCACATGGATCGGCGTGGCGGCGATCCTCGCAATCGCCTTCCCACAGCTGGAGACGGTCGTGCGCCAGCAGTCGGTCCAGCTCTTGCCCGGTGACGTGCCGTCGTTTCAAGCGCTTGATCGCATGGCGGCGGCGTTCGACGAGCGGGGCGCGAAGACCTCGATCGTCATCGCGATGGAAGACCCCGCCGGGCTGACCCCACCCGCGCGGCAACGCTACGACGCCCTCGTGGTCGCGCTGCGCGCCGACAGAACTCACGTTCTGCTGGTGCAGGATCTACTCGCCGAGCCGACCACCAGAAGCCGCGCGGTAAGCGAAGACGGAAAGGCGTGGTTCCTGCCCATCGGGATCGCCGGCACACTGGGTGACCCCAAGGCAGCCGAGTCTGTCGACGCCGTGCGCGCGCACGTCTCCTCCGTCGTCACCGGGTCATCGACCATCGCCTACGTCACCGGCCCGGCGGCGACATTCCGTGATCAGATCGGCTCCGGCGAGCATGAGCTGCTCGTCATCTCGATCGCGACCGCCGCCCTCATTGGGCTCATCCTGCTGCTGGTATATCGGTCGGTGGCCACCGCCCTGTTGCCGCTATTGGTGATCGGCGCGAGCGTGGCCGTCGGCCGAGGCGTTCTGTCGGCTCTCGGCGAATTGGGCGTTCCGGTATCGCAATTCACCATCGCGTTCATGACCGCGGTTCTGTTGGGCGCCGGCACCGACTACAGCGTTTTTCTGATCAGCCGCTATCACGAACAGCGACGGCATGGAAACGCCCCCGAACGGGCCATCATTCATGCCTGCGGCAGCATCGGGCGCGTCATCTTGGCTTCAGCGGCGACGGTTGCCTTGGCGCTGGCTTCCATGGTGTTCGCTCGCCTGAGCGTCTTTCAAGGTGTTGGTCCCGCATGTGCCATTGCCGTGCTGATCGGATTCCTGGCCACCGTCACGCTGCTCCCGCCGCTATTGGCGCTGGCGGCAAAACGCGGCATCGCCGAGCCGCGCGCCGACTTATCGCGCCAGTACTGGAACCGGATCGCCGTCATGGTGGTACGACGACCAACGCGGGTGCTGGCCGCGAGCCTGGTGGTCTTGCTGGCCCTGGCCGGCGTCGTGGCCACCATGACGATCAGCTACGACGACCGCAAGGGGCAACCCGCGAGCACCGCCAGCAATCAGGGCTACCAGCTGTTAGATCGGCACTTCCCCAAAGACACCGTCATCAACGAATTTCTGCTTGTGCAATCCCGCACCGACATGCGGACCGCCAAAGGCCTCGCCGACCTCGACGCGCTGGCCTCGCGGGTGGCCCAGCTACCCGGGGTCACCCGGGTCTCGGGTGTCACCCGCCCGACCGGGAACCGGCTCGATCAAGCGCAATTGTCATGGCAGAACGGGCAAATCGGCGACAAGATGGCCGGTGCCGTCGCCGATGGCGAAGCCCATAGGGACGACCTTGCCAAGCTCACCAACGGTGCCGACCAACTCGCGACCGGCTTGGGCCAACTCGACACCACGCTGCGGCGTGCGCTCACACCGCTGACCGATCTCTTGAACCAAACCGGAAGCAGAGGTCAACAGCTGCAGGGCGCGCGGCCCCTGCTGCAACAACTCAACGCCACGGCACCGGCCGTGGATCAAGCCGTGCACACCGGCGCGGGATTGCGGCCCCTGGCCCAACAAGCCGCCGCCGCCATTGCGGCAATCGAACCACTCGTCGAAGGCCTCAATGCCTCACCCTGGTGCGCCACCACGCCGCAGTGCGCGCAACTGCGCGACGAAACCCGAGTGCTCGTCACACTGCGCAACGGTGGATTCTTCGACCAGGTTGCCGGGCTCAGCGATCAGTTCAGCCAAACCGCCACCCTTGCCGGCACACTCACCGATATCCAAAACGCCGCCACCACCATGCAGCGGACGGTCGGCGGGACCGGCGACCCCGCAGACCTGATCGGCAACATCCACCGCCTGCAAGGCGGCGTCAGCCGGCTCGCGTCGGGCGCCCAGGCACTGGCCGGCGGGGTACATACCCTCGCCGACAGCAACATTCGGCTACTCGGGGGCATGAGCCAGGTTGCCGCCCAGCTGCAGAACGCCGCTCGCGCCACCTCCGGATCGGACGCCGCCTCTGGGTTCTACCTACCTCCGACGACATTTGAGAATCGCCAATTCAGCGACCTGGCACGGCATTTCATTTCTTCTGACGGGCGCACCGCCCGATTCGCCGTCACATCCTCATACGACCCTTACTCCGCTGACGCGATGGCCCTGGACCGCAAGATCACCGACGTGGCGAACGCCGCCCGACCCAATACCTCGCTGGAAGGCACCTCCATCTCCATGGCCGGCTTCACCGCCGTCAATTCCGACCTCCAACACATGCTGTCCGCGGACTTCACCCGGCTGGCCACCGCCACCCTGCTGGTCGTCGGCGTCATCCTGATCCTGCTGCTGCGTTCTGTGGTCGCCCCGCTCTACCTGCTGGGCACCGTCGTACTGAACTATTTCGCCGCTTTGGGCCTGGGAGTGCTGTTGTTCCAGTACGGTTTCGGCCACGCCATCGCCTGGCCCGTCCCGCTCCTGGCCTTCATCCTGTTGATCGCGGTCGGCGCCGACTACAACATGCTGGTGATCTCCCGCTTACGCGAGGAGTCCGCCGGCAACATGCGTGTCGGCGTGCTCCGCACCGTCACCAGTACCGGCTCCGTGATCACCTCGGCGGGCCTGATCTTCGCCGCCAGCATGTTTGGCCTCATGATCGGGTCGCTCGACATGATGGTCCAGGCCGGATTCGTGATCGGCTGCGGGCTGCTGCTGGACACGTTCGTCGTTCGCACGCTCACCGTTCCCGCTATCGCGACGCTCTTACGGGAGCGGAGCTGGTGGCCCCATCGGTTCAGCGCTTCATGACCCCGCAAGCATGCCGTCGATCAGCCGGTGCAGCACTTGCCGCGTCTCGCGGCGCGTGCGTTTCGGATCCTCGGCGGTCGCGATGAGCATGGCCGCCTCGTCGAGCGCACCGATCAGCACGTGCGCCAACGGCCGCACCGGTTGCTTGGCCAATTGGCCGGCCCGGATCGCCTCGGTGATCAACTGTTCGGTCATGCCCAGGCTGTACCGCTGCGCGACGTCGCGAAAACCGGCCCAGCCCAGCACACTCGGGGCGTCCAGCAACATCAGCTGACGCACCTCCGGATCCCCGGAAACCTCCAGCCACGCGTCGACCGCCGCACGGATCGCGTCCGCCGGTGTCGTCGCACCCGACTCGGCCACCAGGGTGCCCATCCGCGCCATCACGTCCCGCTCAACCGCCTCGACGACCTCGCGGAAAAGCGCCGCCTTGTCGGCGAATTGGTGGTACATCGCGCCGCGCGTAACCCCCGCGACGGCCGCGATCTCCGGCGTTCCGACCTCCGCGTAACCCCGTAGCCCCCACAGCTTGCGGGCGGCGGCGATCAGCGCGTCGCGGGTCGCCGCGGAGCGCTCTTCCTGAGTCCGTCTCTTGCTTTCCATACAACCTGTTGGTAACTTACGAACAGACAGCCTGTTTGTAAATGTATCCCGAGGTAGGAGTTCTCTATGTCGACGATCGACATTAGTGCCGGAACCATCCATTACGAAGCAATCGGACCCGAAAGCGGCCGGCCGGTCGTTTTCGTGCACGGGTACATGATGGGCGGCCAGCTGTGGCGCCAGGTCAGCGAACGCCTGGCCGACCGCGGGCTGCGGTGCATCGCCCCGACGTGGCCGCTGGGCGCGCATCCGGAGCCGTTGCGCCGCGGCGCCGACCGGACCATCACCGGAGTCGCGGGGATGGTCGCCGAGGTGCTGACCGCGCTCGGCCTCGAGGACGTGGTGCTGGTGGGCAACGACACGGGCGGGGTCGTCACCCAACTCGTGGCCGTGCACCACCCCGAGCGGCTCGGCGCCCTGGTGCTCACGAGTTGCGATGCGTTCGAACACTTTCCGCCGCCGATCCTCAAGCCGGTGATCCTGGCGGCCAAGTCGAAGACGACGTTCCGGGCGGTTTCCCAGGCCATGCGAGTGCCGGCGGCGCGCAAGCGCGCGTTCGACGGGTTGGCGCACCGCAACATCGACGACCTCACCGAGGCGTGGGTGCGACCGGGGCTATCGGACCCCCGCATCGCCGAAGACTTGCGCCAGTTCACGCTGTCGATGCGCACGGAGGTGACGACGGGGGTGGCCGTCCGCCTGCCCGAGTTCGACAAGCCCACCCTCATCGCCTGGTCGGCCGACGACGTGTTCTTCGAGCAGGAGGACGGGGCCCGCCTGGCCGCCACCATCCCGAACGCCCGCCTCGAGGTCATCGGCGGCGCCAGGACCTTCTCGATGATCGACCAGCCGGACCGGCTCGCCGACCTGTTGTCGACGATCGCGGTGCGCACGTAACCGCCCGCCCCGCCGGCGGTAGCGTCTTGCGCATGTCAGATACGACGCCACCGCTGCGGGGCCGGCGGATCCTGGTCACCGGCGGAGCGACCGGCATCGGTGCGGCCGCCGTGGGAGCTCTCAGCGAGGCCGGCGCCGAGATCGCCGCCACCTATCACCAGACCCCGCCGCCGGACGGCGTCACGGCCAGCTGGCTGCAGTGCGACGTGCGCGACGCCGACGCCGTCTCGGCGATGGTGCGACAAGCCGCCGGGGGCCTGGGCGGACTCGACGTGTTGGTGAACGCCGCGGGGCTGTGGCAGGCCGGGATTCCCGGTTACATCGGCGTCGACGAGATCTCGTTCCTGTTGGACACCAACGTCAAGGCGACCATCCTCACCAATCAGGCCGCCTACGCCGTCATGAAAGACCAGGACCCCAAGGGGGGGCAGGATTATCAACTTCGGCTCGTCGGAAGCCGTGATGGGCAGCCCGATCTCGGCCGTCTACGCAGCCACCAAGGGTGCGGTCCAGGCGTGGACGCGGTCGGCCGCCAAAGCGTGGGCGGCGGACAAGGTCACCGTCAACGCGCTGGCGCCGGCGGTGCAGACGGCCGGCGCCGACCGGCTGCGCGAGTTCCTCGGCCCCGACGCGAGTGCGTTCATCGACCAGCAGATGCAGATGATGATTCCCTTGGGCGGGACGCTGGGGGATCCCGCGCGGGATCTCGGCCCGATGCTGGTCTTTCTGGCCGGGCCCGGTTCGGGATTCATTACCGGGCAGCTGCTGGCGGTCGATGGCGGCCTGATGATGGTGGGCGGATAACGAGACGGCGCTCGGCCGCCGCTACCATAAGACGGACCGTCTCGTCTCGCAGAAGGCTAGGCATAGTGAAGGTGACTTGAGACCGATGACTGAGGAAACGATTCAGGCGCTGCTGCAGAGGCGCTTGTCCGATCCGGGGGTTGCGGTCAAACACCGTGCCCTGCAGTGGAGTTGGAGTCAGTACCTGGCGGGTTCGGCGGCGCGCGCGGCGGCCCTGATATCCGCCGCCGACCGAGACCGGCCGATGCACGTGGGCGCCCTGCTGGGAAACAACCCGGAGATGCTGAGCCAGATGGCGGCGGCCGGCCTCGGCGGCTACGTCCTCTGCGGCCTGAACACCACCCGGCGCGGCGAGGCGCTCGCGGCCGACGTGCGGCGCGCCCATTGCCAGTTCCTCATCACCGACGCCGAACACCGCCCGCTGCTCGACGGCTTGGACCTCGAGGGAACGCAGATCCTCGACACCTCGACGCCGCAGTGGACCGAATTTGTCAAGGAAGCCGGCGAACTCGTGCCGCTCCGGCAAGTGACCGCGATGGACCCGTTCATGATGATCTTCACGTCGGGAACGAGCGGAAACCCCAAGGCGGTGCAGGTGTCACACCTGATGGCGACGTTCGCCGGCGTCAACTTGGTCCAGCGCTTCGCGCTCTGCGAGCAGGACACCTGCTACGTGTCGATGCCGCTGTTCCACTCCAACGCGGTCGTCGCGGGGTGGGCGCCCGCGGTGGTCTCCGGCGCCGCGATCGTGCCGGCGAAATTCTCGGCGAGCAGCTTCCTCGACGACGTCCGCCACTACGGCGCAACGTATATGAACTACGTGGGCAAGCCGCTCGCCTACATTCTGGCCACGCCAGAACGCGACGACGACGCCGACAACCCGCTGCGGGTCGCGTTCGGCAATGAGGCCAACGACAAGGACATCGAGGAGTTCGCGCGGCGCTTCGGCGTGCAGGTCGAGGACGGCTTCGGCTCCACCGAGAACGCGGTCATCGTGATCCGCGAACCCGGCACGCCGAAGGGCTCGATCGGCAAGGGGATCGACGGGGTGGCGATCTACAACAGCGACACCGTCACCGAGTGTGCGGTCGCCCGCTTCGACGCCGACGGCGCCCTGGTCAACGCCGACGACGCCGTGGGCGAGTTGGTCAACACGGCCGGCTCGGGTTTCTTCACCGGCTACTACAACGACCCGGACGCCAACGCCGAACGCATGCGCCACGGCATGTACTGGTCCGGCGACCTCGCCTACCGCGACTCCGACGGCTGGATATACCTGGCCGGCCGCACGGCCGACTGGATGCGGGTGGACGGGGAGAACCTCGCCGCCGCCCCGATCGAGCGGATCCTGTTGCGGCACAGTTCAATCAACCGAGTCGCGGTGTACGCCGTTCCCGACGAGCGCGTCGGCGACCAGGTGACGGCCGCGGTCGTACTCAACGAAGGGCACACCCTCGATGCCGATTCCTTTGAAGCGTTCCTCGACGCGCAGCCGGACCTGTCCCCCAAGGCCCGCCCGCGCTACGTCCGCATCGCCACCGACCTGCCCAGCACCGCCACCCACAAAGTGCTCAAGCGTCAACTGATCGCCGAAAGAACGGACATCGCGGCGGGGGAGGTGCTGTGGGAACGCCAACCACGCGGGACCGCCTATGCCGTCGCGACGCCTACCTCTGACTCCCCGACACCCGCCGGCGGATCTGGCCCTTCGACCGTCGCACCCGCCTGACCGGATCCCGCGTTGTGCCGGCGGCGATCTCGTCACGCAACTGCGCGATGTTGGAGATCTCCGCATACAAGCCGCGGATCGCGTAGTCCAGCACCGCCAACGAGAAGCGCTGGTCCGGGTCGTCGCTGATGCCGAGTTCACGCGACCGCTGCCGCGACCACAACGCCTCGTCCAGCCGCGCCCGGGTCGCCTCGAGGTGCCGGTCCAACGTGTCGACGATGTGTTCGGGGTCCTCGCCACGGGCGAGCCAGGTTCTGAGGATGACGGGGTGCTTGATGACGACCTGGTCCTCGCCCGGGAAGTGCTGCACCCACCGGCGTAGTGCGTCGAGCCCGGCATCGGTGGTCTCGTAGAGCGTGATCGCCCGCTTGCCGGATTGGGCGCCGATTTCGCTCACCATGCCGCGAGCCAACAAGCGGTTCAGCTCGCGCCGTACGTGACTGACCGACGGAGACCAGTAGAAGTGGCCCACCGACAACTCGGCGCGCATTTTGATCTCGCCGGCGGTGAGCTGCTCGTCATTGGCGGCCAGCACACCCAGCACGAGGTAGGCGGTTACCGGGAGGCCGTTGCTGGTGCGCCGGGGGCTCACGACTGGCCTACTTCTGGCCGGTGAAGTACGGCAGCATGACGTCGGGCCCGACGGCGTGGAACTGCACCCGCACGCGCATGCCGATCCGCAAATCCTCCGGGGCTACCCCGACGACGTTGGTCAACATCTGGTAGCCCTCGTCCAGCGTGACGATCGCAGGCGCGTAGGGCGGTTCGAATTCCGCAGTCACCGGACGGTGAACCACCGTCCAGCTGTAGATGTCGCCCTGTCCGGCGCTGCGCTCCCAACGCACCTGCGCCGAAAGGCATTGGCGGCAATGCTCGGTCGGCGGGAAGTTCGCCAGGCCGCAGGCCTCGCAGCGCTGATACCGCAATTCGCCGGACCGGCAGCCCTCCCAGAACGGAACGCTGAGGTGGCTACTCGCGTGGGGCACGGGGCCGGTTTGCGGGCGCAAAGCTTCGGAAGTCACAGCGGTTCGTCTCCCAGAATCAGCAGTGTGGTGAACAAGGCCCCCGCTCCCCCGTTGCTGCACAACGCGATGTGCGCGTCGGGAACCTGAAGCTCGCCCGCCTGGCCGCGTAGCTGCTGGACGGCGCGGACGGCCCGCTGCATCATCTGCGGATTGGAGCCCGCGTGGCTGAACGACATGGTTCCTCCATCGGTCGTGATGGGGTGGCTGCCGTCGATGGCGATGTGGCCGTCGGCGACGAACGGTCCGCCCTCGCCCTCGCCGCAGAACCCGAAAGCCTCGAGCTGGCGGATGATTTCGAAGGAGAACGGATCGTAGAGTTCCAGCACGTCGACATCGGCGGGCCGCAGCCCGGCGTGGTCGAACGCGCGCTCGGCCGCACGCCTGCCGACCACACCGTTTACATGTCGGTCGCGTCGCCCGGTGAGGTCCCACGCCGGCGGGTGCTGGTAGGACGGGCCGTGGAAGTCGGCGCCGCTGCCCAGCACGTAGATGGGTTGGCTTGCGCGATCGGTCTTTTCGACGTTGGCCACGACCAGTGCACATCCGCCTTCGGAGGTGGTGGCGCAGTCGAGGAGGTGAAACGGGTCGGCGATGGGCCGGGATGCGGTGATGTCGTCGGGCGCGAAGGGTCCGCGTCGGTAGTAGACGGCTTCGGGATTGCGCGATCCGTTGTTGCGGATGGTCGCGGCCACGATCGAGAGTTGTTCGCGCGTCGTGCCGTAGGTGTGCATGTGCCGGCGCGCGATGAGCGCGAACTCGGCGGTGGTGAACATGCCCCACGGCGCGACGAATTCGTTCTCGGGCCGGGTCCAGGGCGCCGTGGCCTCGTGGTCGCGGTACTCGCCGGCCTGGGCGGCCACCAGCACCACCACGTCCGCCATGCCGTGTTCGATGGCGGTGACAGCCTCGGTGATCATGCCGACGCCGAAGGCGAGGCCCTGCCAGGCCGGGCCGAGGCGGAGGTCGTAGATGAGCGCGGTGGACAGTGGCCCCGCGCTGATCCCGTCGACGTCTTCGAGGCGCAGGCACGCGTCGTCGAGTGCGCCACGGATGGCCGCCAGTGCCAGGCTGCGTGAGGTCTCGCCGTCCAGGCGGCGGCCCTGCCGGGTGTTGTGCACGCCGACAATCGCCGCGGTGCGTGTTGTGCCTGCCACTTCCGTGATCCTTCGCGTTAGTTTTCGTCCGCCACGACGCCGAGGTAGGTGCCGACGACGTCGTACGGTCGCCCGTCGCGGGTGATGGTCCCGATCGTCGTGGTTCGCGCGTCGGCGGGCGCCGCGCCGGCATCGACCACATCGATCCGCACGTCCACCGGACGCGCCGTCTGCGGGTCGGTGATCTCGACGACCATCGCCACCGCGCGCTCGTGTTCGTCCCATTCGACGCCGGTGATGCGGTGCCGGGCGGTCAGTTCCATCACCACCGAGTCCTCGCGCACCAAAAACCGCACCGGTGCACACAGTTCGCCGGGTCGGGGCGGCACGCAGAGGGTGACCGCCATGTCAGAGGCCCGCCGGCCGCGCGCTGATGGCCCCCGACTGCCGCAACGCGGACAACTCTTCTGCGCTCCGCCCCAGCAGGTCCGTCAGGACCTCGCCGGTGTGCTGGCCGTACAGGGGCGGCACCCGGCGGATCCAGCGCCGCGGCCGACCGAGGAACGCGAACGGCATTCCGGTGCACAGGAAAGAACCGGCGACCGGGTGGTCGACGGTTTCCCAAAAACCGCGCGCATGCAGGTGCGGGTCGCGCAGGAGGTCCGGGGCCGGCGTGACGCGCGCCGCGGCCACTCCGGCGCCGCGCAGCGCCTCGACCGCTTCGGCCACCGACCGGCCCGCCGTCCAGTCAGAGATCAGCTTGTCGATTTCGTCCGGGTGCTCCAGCCAGTCACCGGCGCGAAGATCCGGTTGCACCAGCAGCCTGGCCAGGGACGCGCGGGCGGCGTCGTCCACCGCGGCCAGCGCCACCCAGTCGTCCTCCCCCCGGCAGCGGTAAACCCCCTGGGGCCTGGCGCCGGGGCCTCGATTCCCGTTGCGGCGCATCTCAATTCCGTTACAGGAGTACTCCACCAGCATTTCGGCGGCCACGTTCAGCGCCGCCTCGACCATCGTCGATTCGACGTGCATCCCGGTTCCGTCGCGGTCGCGCACCACCAGTGCCGCCACGGCGGCGAAGGCCGCGTGCAGGCCCGCGATCGGGTCGCACACACCGCGGGGAATCACCGGAGGGCCGTCGGCGTGTCCGGTCATCCACGCCATGCCGGTGGCCTGCTCCATCGTCTGGGCGAAACCCACCCGGTCGCGCCACGGCCCGTCGAGACCGAATGCGGGCATCCGCACCATCACGGCGCGAGGGTTGGCCGCGCGCACGGCATCCCAGCCCAAACCGAAGTTCGTCATCACCCGGGGCGAGAAGTTCTCGACGACGAGATCACTTGCGGCGATGAGCTCCAGCGCGACGGCCCGTCCCGCGTCGGTGCTGAGCTCGACGCTGACGCCGCGCTTGTTGCTGTTGCTGCACAGGAAGACCGGACCCCACTCCCACCATTGGTCCCAGCTGGGTGGGCGCCCGGCGGAGAACCGCATCCCGTCGGGCCGGCGGACACCCTCGACTTTGATCACGTCGGCACCCAGGGCGCCCAGCAGTTGGGTGGCGACCGGCCCCGCCCAGAAGGCGGTGAAATCGGTGATCCGCGTGTCGGCCAGCGGGAGCGCGTCGTTGTCGGCCCCCGGGGGCGGGGCAGGCCGTGGCGGCCAGTGAACGCCGCCGTCGTTCGCACCGAGCAGCGGCGCCCGCCCGGGCGGCCTGGTCGCCATCGCGTCGCTGCGATATGGCACCCTGGGCCGCAACACGCCCGCATCGGACTCGGCGAACACGCCGCGCTGCACGAAATGGTCGATGGTGGGCAACATCTCGGGTGTGGCGATGGGGGCGACCGGGATTCGGAAAGCGACCGCGAGGTCGACGATCTCCTGCGTGGTGCGGGACTGGGTCCACTGCGTGACCATGCCGACGAACTCGTCGCGGCGGGCGACGCGGCCGTCGAACGACGCCAGCTCGGCGTCGTCGAGGAGATCGGCGCGATCGATCAGCACCAGGAAGTCCTGGAACTGCTGCGCGGTGATGGTGCAGAACCCGACCATGCCGTCGGCCGTGGGAACGATCGACGGCAGTTCCAAACTGCGCCGTCCCAGCAGGGAATCCGCGCCCAGCACGCTGGCCGACATGGCGGACAGGCCACCCATCGCGACCACCATCGCCTCGTACGTCGACACGTCGATCACCTCCCCGCGGCCACTACGCGCGGCATGCCGCGCGGTCGCCGCGGCGACCGCGGCCGCGAAGGTGCCCGCCAACCACTCACCGAGTTGACCGCCGGCCTGCACCGGCTCGTCCTCCGGCCAGCCGCGGCCGGCGGTCGAGCCACACAGGGCCTGCAGGATGAACTCGTTGGCGACCAATCGATCGTCGACGTAGGGGCCCGTCGTGCCGAACGGCGTCACGGCGACCACCACGGTCGAAGGGCCGGTAACCGAACCGATCTCGTCGAGGGCCCACCCGTCGGTCAGGTCGGTGAGCACGATGTCGGCGCCGGCCAGCAGCGCGGAGATCTCCGCCTGCCGGCTTTTGGTCACCGACTTCTTGCCCGCGGCCAGATAGCCGAACAGCGCGCCGGGTGGCCCGCCGGCCGACCGCGCGCGTAGGGAATCGCCTTCCGGCGATTCGATTTTCACCACCTCGGCGCCGGCGTCGGCGAACATCTTGCCGCAGTAGGACACCGCGATTCCGTTGGACAACTCCAGCACGCGCCAGCCCGCGAACGGCGCTCGGGGTGACACGTTCAGTTGCCCAGGGTGGTGGCCCGGAACCCGGCGGATCGCCGGGAAATATCAGAAGCTTCCGCCGTCACCTGCGCCTGCAGCGCGAACTGGGTCATCCGGGTCCACGCGTCGCGGTCACGCTGGCTCGCCTGGCGCCCCACATGCGTCACGACGTCGACGTCGGTCGCCTGGGCGCGCAGATACCCGGCGCGGGCGTGTTCCTTGGGGACGTGCCGGAACGGATCGAATGAGTAGGCGGCCATGGCGTTTTCGTGGGTGATCTTGTCGATCACCGAGTCGTCGAGATGCCCCATGGTCGCGATGACGTCCTCCGGCGCGAACGGCCAGTTGCTGTCGGAGTGGGGAAAGTCCGACTCCCAGCACAGCATGTCCTCGTTGAACCAGTCCATGTTGCGCACGCCGACCTTGTCGCTGATGAAGCACGTGTAGAAGTGCCGCTTGAACACGTCGGCCGGTCCGCTGTAACCGGGCGGGAACTTGGCCAGCGTCCACCCCGAGTGGCGGTTGTAGACGTGCTCGGCCCGCCACAGGAAGTACGGTATCCAGCCGACGTCACCCTCGGTGAGGGAGAACTTCAGCTGCGGGAAGTCGGCCCAGAACTCGGCCCAGATCAGCTCGGTGAAGGTGAACATGCTCATCATGGACGACGCCGTCATCTGCACACTGGGCGGGGCATCCGTCGACACCTGCGGAGAGCGCGATGCGGAGCCGACGTGCGTGCACAGCACCGTCTTGTTCTCACAGACCGCCTCGAATAGCGGATACCAGTATTTGGTGTGAATACTGGGCATTTGCAACGCCTCTGGATTCTCCGAGAACGTCACCGCGTGGCAGCCCTTCTTAGCGAGCCGGTCGACTTCCTTGGCCGCCTCGGCCACGTCGAACAGCGGCAGGATGCCGCAGGGAATGAAGCGGCCCGGGTAGGCCGCGCACCACTCGTCGACGTGCCAGTCGTTGTAGGCCTTGATCATCACCAGGTTGACCTCGCGGTCGGGACCCTGGTTGAGGACCTGCCCGGAGAACCCGGTGAAGTTGGGGAAGTTCAGGCCGGCCAGCTGACCGCCGGCGTTCATGTCGCGGATCCGCTCGTCGACGTTGAAGCACCCGGGCCGCATCTCGTCGTAGCGGGAGGCGTCGATGTTGTACATCTCCCGCGGCTTTCCCGCCACGGCGTTGAGGCCCATGTTTCGCCCGCGGACCTCGCCGTAATACCACTGCTGGATGCCGTCGGGTTCGATGACCACCCGGGGGGCACGGTCCTTGTATTTCGCGGGGACGTGCGCGTCGAACATGTCCGCGGGCTCGGCGATGTGATCGTCCACGCTGATCAGGATCAGATCGTCCTTGTTCATGCCGAACTCCTCGCCGCCGTAGTGACTAGTAGATAATGGCGCCGATCACAGTGTCAACCGCGCTCGCCAGTTCGCGGCCGCGGATAAAGGGTTGTATCGCAATATCGGGTCGTTGTCGGGGACGCTGTCGCTTTGCGCCCTGCCGTTGGCAAAGTAGCGACTAATAGTCGCTGCCGCGGGGTGTGCGGCTGGCCGCACTTTCGCGCGCGAGGATCAGTCGGCGGGCGCGTACCGCAGCATCGTGACGTCGTGTTCGGGGTAGTCGAAGAACACCGGCTTCACCCGCATCCCCACCCGCAGGTCGGCGGGGTCGACGTTGACCATCTCGGTGGAAAACCTTGGCCCCTCGTCCCATTCGACGATGGCCAGCAGCTGGGGCACGGCGTCGGCGAAGTGCGGGCTTACCGGCCGGCGCGCCACGGTGAAGGAATACAACGTTCCCATGCCGGAGATCTCTCGCCATTCCAGATCGTCCGCGAGCGTGCGCGGCGCCCGCACCCGTGGGTAGAACACGTAGCTTCCCAGCGAGGGCGAGTACTGAATGACGATCCGGTGCTGCGCCAGCGCGTCCCAAAACGGGGCACTGGTAGGGGTTTTGACCGGCATCGGGCGCTCGAAGGTGGCCATCTGCGATCAATCCCCCTCGAGAATCAGCGTGGTTTGTTCCGACAGGATTCCGCCGTTCCCGGACACGAAGGCGCGGTGACAGTCGGCCACCTGCGCCGCGCCCGCGCGGCCCATGATCTGGCGCGTGGCGTCACAGACGTGGTGCATGCCGCCGGCCAGCCCGGCCTGACCGAAGCCCAGCTGCCCGCCCGCGGTGTTGAGCGGGAAATCACCGCGGAAGGTGAGATCATGGCTGGCAACGAATTCCATGCCCTTGCCCTTCTGGCAGAAGCCCGCGTCCTCCAGCGACAGCAACACGGTGATGGTGTAGCAGTCGTAGATCGACACCATGTCCATCTGCTCGCGGCTCAGGTGGGTCATGGCGAACGCGGTGTCAGCGGCCTCCGCGATCGGGGTGTGCAGCAGGTCCTTGGCGTAGGTCGGAGTCTTGAACGGCACGTGTTCGCCGAATCCCTTGATCCACACCGGCCGATGGTGCGCGCGTCTGGCGAGATCCGCGTTGGCGACGACCACCGCGGCGCCCCCGACGCAGGGCATGACGATCTCCAGCATGTGCAGCGGGTCGGCGATCACCGGGCTGGCCAGGACGTCGTCGACCGTGAGCGGCTTGTCCTTCCAGATCGCGCCCTCGGTGTGGTTGGCGTTGAACCGCTGATCGACGACGATCTTGGCCATCGCCCGCTCGTCGTACCCGTAGACGGCCGCGTAGCGCTGGGCCACCTGCCCGTAGGGCCCGTTCTGGCCGAGATTGCCGTAGGGGATCTCGAATTCGGCCTGGGGAGACCCGTATTGGTTGCTCGACGAGCCGAAGAACATCGCGTCCACCAGCGGCCTGGGCTTCTTCTTTGACGAGGGGGTGATGTACCGGGCCGGCAGCGCACACAGGACCGCGTCGCAGATGCCCAGTTCGATCGCCGCGGCCGCCCGCCAGACCATGGCCGCCGCGCTGGCTCCGCCGAGGTCGACGTGCTCGGCGAATCTCGCTCCGACGCCGAGGTATTCGGCGATGGTGGAGGGCACGAAGATCTCCGACTCCGCCAGGTGCGACGCCACGATCCCGTCGACGACATCGCCGGACAGTCCGGCGTCCTCGAGCGCCGCTGCGGAGAGTTCCGCCCATTGTTCGATCGCGAACGGCGCGAGCGAGGCCTTGTTGAGCCGCTCGGGCGGCAACTCGACATAGCCGACAATCGCCGCTTCTCCGCGTAATCCCATGGGCCATCCTACTTTCGGGGGAGTCCGAGGATCATCTGCGCGATGATGTTCAGCTGGATCTCCCGGGTTCCGCCGCCGATCAGCTCGGCGGGCAGGTGCAGGTAGCCCTCCACGATATCGGGGTCGGCGTCGGCGACCATCGCCGCGCGTCCGGTCAACCGCAGCGTGGCCTCGAATGTCCTGCGCAGCAGCACGTTCATCGCCACCTTCGCGATGCTCGATGCCGGGCCCGACGCCTGGCCGTCGAGCAGCCGGATGGTCTCCCGTACACCCAGTGCCTTGATAGCGTTGGTGTACGCGTCGAGTTCCCCGAGCGCGCGCAGCGCGTCGTCGCGGTCGGGTCCCGGCTCGGCCGCCAGCCGGCGCAGCGCCGCCGCCCTGTCGAACTTCACGTAACCGCTGATGGCCGAACGCTCTTCGGCCATGGTGGCGATCGCGAGGTTCCATCCGTCGGTGGGGGCGCCCAGCAACATCTCGTCGGGGACGAAGACGTCGTTGAGGAACACCTCGTTGAAGTGCGCCTGCCCGGTGGCCGTTTTGATCGGCTGGATTTCGATCCCGGGCGACCGCATATCGAGGATGAAGTAACCGATGCCGCGATGCTTGCCGGCTTCGGGGTCGGTGCGCGCCAGCAGGGCGCCAAGGTCGGCGTACTGCGCCAACGACGTCCAGATCTTGTGGCCGTTGATCCGCCAACCGCCATCGACCTTGGCCGCCCGGGTGGCCAGCGACGCAAGGTCGGAGCCGGCACCCGGCTCACTGAACAGCTGGCACCAATGAATCTCGCCGCGTTGCGTAGGCGGAATCAGCTTCTCTTGCAGTTCTTTTGGTGCGGCAGCCAGTACCGAGGGCAGGATCCACTCGGCGATGTTCAGCGACGGCCGGACCAACCCGGGTCGCTTGGCGAACTCTTCGTCGATGATGAGCTGTTTGAGGGGACCCGCGTCGACGCCCCAGGGCGCCGGCCAGTGCGGCGCCATCAGGCCGGCATCGGCCATCAACGTGCGCTGGGGCCCGGAGGCCTGGTCCGGGTAGTCGCCGTGCGGTGCCGGCTGGTCGTTGCTCAATTGCATTGCCGCATCCAGCGTCTCGGCGACCCAGGAACGGAATTGCGATTCCGCGTCGCCGAGGTCGACCGACATGTCGCGTTGCTGGGTGCAGGTCAGCTGGCCCAGGCGGCGGGCCCAGCGATTCGCCGGGCCGATCGAGGCCGCGAGGCTGATCGCCCGCCGCCAGTACAGGTGCAGATCGTGCTCCCAGGTGAACCCGATGGCCCCGAACATGGTCAACGCGTCGAGGACGAGGTCGGGCACCGGTGAGATCGCGATCACCGCCGCACCGGCGGCGGCCATGCGGTGCTGGTCGATCGGTTCGTCGGCGGCGCGCACCGCGTCCCAGGCCGCCGCGGTAGCCAGCTCGCTGCTGACCAGCAGCATCGCGGCGTTGTGCTGCAACGCCTGGAAGGTACCGATCACCTTGCCGAACTGTTCGCGGATGCGCAGGTGCGCGGTCACCGCTTCGACGCACCACTGCACGATGCCGGCCATCGCGCTGGCCAGCAGGCCCAGCGTGACGCATTGCGCACGCTCGGGATCGATCCCGGTGAGTACCTGCGCGCCGGCCGCGCGGTAGTCGTCGAGCCGCAAGATGCCGGCGTCCGCGACCAGGTCGGTGCCGTTGACGGGCTCCGCTGTCGCCGTCGGGTTTTCGCTGTCGACAGCCACCCAGACCACGCCGTCGTCTTCCGCGCGGGCGGCGACGAGGACCGTTCGCGCCGCGCACACGCCCGCGGTCACCTCCGACGCCCCGGTGATCCGCCATCCCCCGCCGTCGGCACGCGCCCTGAAGTCACCGTCGTCGGGAAGCACGATGGCCGCGGTGACGCCGGCGGCGAGGTCGCGCAGCAGCGCTTCGGCGGCCGGTGTCGGATCGGCGAGCAAGGCGACGGCCCCCGTGGCGACCGTCGGCAGCAGCGGGCCGGGCAACAGCGCCTTGCCCGCCGCCTCCAGAACGCAGGCCGCGTCGATCAGCCGGCCGCCCTGGCCGCCCAGGCTTTCGGGCAAGTGCACGGCGTGAAAGCCGTTGCCGACGAGAGCATCCCACCATCCGAGGTGGCGCCCCGCCGCGAGGTCGTCGAAGCTGTCACGGGTGGCGGCGATGGGGGCGTGCCGGCCGGCGAACTGCCCGACGGCGTCGCAGAGCTCCTGCTGCTCCGGGCTCAGTCCCAGGGTCACGGTGACGGCCGAGAGGTGACTATGGTTGGCCGCACGGACTGATATCCTTCCGGGACTTACAAGACGGACCGTCTCGTCTTGTGGCAGACTACCGGGGGTAGTCAGGCTATGTAAAGCGGGCCACCGCGGCAGTGAGGATCACCATATGCCAAGCGATCTCACCCAGGTGAGCACGCCGAGGCGGCGAAGCGAGAAGTCGCGGACGGCGATCGTCACCGCCACGCGTGAGCTGCTTCTCGAGCGCGGCTTCGACGGTCTGACCATCGAAGCCGTCGCCGCCCGGGCCGGCGTGGGCAAGCAGACCATCTACCGGTGGTGGCCCAGCCGCCCGGCGCTGGTCGCCGACGTCATGCTCGAGGACGCCGATCAGCTGCTGGCGTCGGTATCCCATACCGGCGACTTGACCGCCGACCTGGTTCGCTGGGTGGGCAAGCTGGTGACCAGCCTGACGACCGCCCGCGGCGCCGCGATGTTGCGGACCCTGACCGTCGCCTGCATGGAACACGAGGACACCGCCGTCAGACTGCGCGCCGGATTCAGCGCGCCGCTGCACGAGAGCGTGCGGGCCCGGCTGCTCGCCGATGGCATCGGCGCCGCCACGGCCGAATCGGCTGCGGATGCGATCGTCGGCGGTGTGGTGTATCCGATCCTCTCCGGCGCCCACCCCTACTCGCGGCGACGAGCCGAGCGCACGACGCGGCTCATCGTCGAGGCGCTCAAGGGCTGATCACCTGATCGTGATCGCTGCCAGGCCCTGACTCACGCGGTCCGGTAGGGAGCCCCCGTGGCTGAGCCAGTCGTCGAGTGCGATCCGCACGGTCGCCATCGCCAGGGCGCCGATCAGGCGGGGCCGGGGATCCTGGGCCGCCAATCGCGACAGCCGCGGCGCGATCAGCTCAGCGATCGCCAGCTCGTAACGCACATAGATGTGCAGTGTCCACGCGTCCAATGTCTCGGAAGACCTTGTCAGGACCGCTAATTCGCGAATCTGGTCCTCGATGTCGGCGAATCCGCCGGCAAGCTCGGAGAAGGCGCCGATGACGGCGTCGGTGGCGGTCAGGCCTTCGGGCTGGGCGGCCAGGGCGGCGGTGATCCGGTTGAGCCAATGGACCGTCATGCCCTCGGCGACGGCGTCCTCCTTGGAGTTGAAGTAGCGGAAGAAGGTCGCCCGTCCGATGTCGGCCTCGTCGGCGATGCGTTCTACGGTTGTGCCCGCCAGGCCGCGATCGGCGACCAGCTGAGCCGCGGCGGCGGCGATGCGCTGACGCATGGCCGTTCGCTTGCGTTCGGCCAACGATGTCGTGGCAGCCATTCCCCCACCTTTTCCGCGAATCGACGCCTAGGTCGTAAGACATAGTCTTAGCATGAGACGATGTCTCACGATCCCGATTCGTCCGATCAGACGGCCCCGAAGGCGCCCGCCGCGTGGCAGTTCGTCCAGCAGATGCTTGCGGACATCACCAAGGTCGTGAGCGAGGACGCCGAATCCGAGCGGGAACTGCTCGAAGGCCTGCGGCTGATCGCCCGCGTCTCGTCCCTGTGTGCGCAGATGTCCGTCGAGGCGGACGCCGAGCGGCCCTCCTTCTTCGATATGTGTTCGGACAACCGCATGGTCGGCGGTCCCAATCCCGACGGCAACTACTACCTGGCGATGATTCGTGGGGACCGGAGGTACCGGATCAGCGGATCGCGGGGCACCAGCGCCTACCTCGGGCTGCAGATCCTGGCCGGGACGGGACTCACGCCGCGCCGCATGGCAGGGTACGTCAGCGACGTCGACTTGGCCTTGGACTCAGGCGAATTCGCGCTCGTGCTGTCGGCGGACGAACCGCCTGACCTCGCCGGTGCGCAATGGGTGAAGATTCCCGAAGACGCCTCGTCGGTGGTGGTCCGGGAGTACATCGGTGATCGGGCGCGCGAAGAGCTCGCCACGCTGCGGATCGAGGCGTTGGACCCCGTCCCGCCGGCGCCGCTGACGGACGGCGAGCTCGCCGATCAGTTCACCGCGATGGCGTGGTCACTGATGAAGCTCGCGACGTTGCACCGCACGATCAAGCCGGAACTGCTCGACATGCCCAACACGTTGCTGACCGCCGAGGCCGCCAACCTCGGCGCCGCCGACACCACCCCGGACAACCTGTACATGATCGGGACCTACCGGCTCGAACCGAACGAGGCCCTGGTCCTCGACATCGCTCCCCCCGACACCCGCTATTGGAACGTCACGCTGGAAAGCATCTGGCACGAGTGCCTGGAACCGCGCGCCCGGCACAGCTCGGTGACCAACCGCGGCGTCTCACCCGATGCGGACGGCCGGGTGCGAATCGCGATCTCCGCGAAGGACTTCGGAGTCGGCCACTGGCTCGACACCGGTGGCCGGCATCGCGGCTTCGTCGTCTTGCGCTGGCTGGACAACCCCAGCCCTCCCGACGTAGCAGTGACGGTGCGCCGATGTGAGGAGCCGGTATGACACTGAAGGACCGATTCGCCCCCGAACGGCTGATAGCCACCGCCTGCGAGGAAACCGGAAGCGATGACTTCGGCGCCGAGGGGTGGCGGCCGGGCCTGCACCGCCTCACCGACGGGCTGATCAACGAGGCGCGGCTGTCGGACATCGGCGTGGAGATCGCCCACCTCGACATCATGCGGGCCCTCAAGAATCGCCTTGGCGTGATCGCCTGGCGCAAGCAGCATCCGGAGATCGCGACGAAACCGGTTGCAGCGCCGATATTCATCGTCGGTCAGCCCCGTACGGGAACCACGATCCTTTACGACCTGCTCGCCCAGGACCCTGCGCTGCGCGCCCCATTGACCTGGGAGGTCGACGAACCCTGCCCGGTTCCGCAGCCGGAGACCTATCACGACGATCCGCGCATCGCGCAGGCGCAGGCCGCCATCGACATGTCCGAGCAGATCATGCCGGGCTTTCTGGCGTTTCATCCGATGGGCGCCCTCGTCGGCCAGGAGTGTGTGCGCATCACGGCCGCAGAGTTCGTCAGCATGATCTTTTCGGTGCAGTACCGCCTACCGAGTTACTACCGTTGGCTGCTCTACGAGGCGGACCACGCGGGCGCCTACCGCTTTCACCGAATCTTTCTGCAGCACTTGCAATCCGGCGTTCCCGGACAGTGGTTGCTGAAGTCCCCGGCGCATTTGTGGCAGCTCGACACGCTGCTGGCCGAGTACCCCGACGCGTTGATCGTGCAGACCCATCGCGACCCGCTCAACGTCATCTCGTCGATCGCCGCGCTGACCCACCACCTGCGCCGGATGTGCAGCGACGAGTCCAGCATCGCCGAGTGCGCCGCGCAGTCCTACGAGGAGATCGTCGTCGGGCTGGAGCGTGAGATGGCCCTGCGCGACAGCGGTGCGGTGCCGGCGGACCGCGTGATCGACGTGCAGTACGCCGACTTCATCAACGACCCGTGGACCACGATCAAGGACATCTATCAGCGGCTCGATCGCGAGCTGCGCCCCGATGCCGAGCAAGAGATGCGTGACTTCCTTGCCGCCCACCCCGGTGACGGCGGGCGCGGCCGCTACACCTGGTCGGACACCGGCCTCGAGGCCGGCGAGGTGCGCGAGCGGGTACGCGCCTACCAGGACCGCTACGCGGTGCCGACCGAAAAGCTACGGTGAGCCGGACAGCGTCGAACACCGTTGCGACGCTTGGGGTCTCCAACCGAGTAGGATCGCCGCAAAGCGACGGGAGCTGCCATGGACGAAGACTGTCTGAAGCTCACCACTTACCTGGCCGAGCGTCGGCGGACCGACCAAGGCTTCGTGTCCGATGTGCTGCTCGATCTCTATGCCCGGCATCGCATCGCCTGTGGCGTGGTGCTGCGCGGCATCGGCGGCTTCGGTTCCGGGCGCCACCTGAGGACCGACGAGTCGCTGACGTTGTCCGAGGACCCGCCCGTCGCGATCATCGCCGTCGACACCAGGACGAAGATCGAGGCCCTGCTCGACCCGGTGCTCGCCGTCAAGCAGCGCGGCCTGGTCACCTTGGAGCGGGCGCGGCTGCTACGCGACGACGGAGCACTCCTGGAGCCGCTGCAGCTCCCCGACGAATTGCGCGAAGCCGTCAAGCTGACCGTCTACGTCGGCCGCAAGGAACGCGTCAACGGCGCCCCCGCCTACGTCGCCATCTGCGATGTGCTGCATCGGCGCCGGATAGCCGGCGCGTCGGTGCTGCTGGGGGTCGACGGCGTCACCGACGGGCAGCGGCACCGTGCGCGCTTCTTCGGCCGTAACGCGAACGTGCCGATGATGATCGTGGCCGTCGGATCCGGCGAGCGCATCGCAGCGGTGCTGCCGGAGCTGATGGGGCTGCTCCGACAACCCATGGTCACGCTGGAGCGGGTCCGCGTGTGCAAACGCGACGGCGAACTCCTGGAACGGCCGCACGCCCTCCCGGGGGTCGACGAACGCGGTCTGCCACTGTTCCAGAAGTTGACGATCTACACGTCCGAGTCGGCTTTACGCGGCGGGGTGCCGATTCACCGGGCGATCGTGCAGCGGCTTCGTCAACGCGAAGCGCCCGACGGCGCGACGGTGGTGCGGGGC
Source organism: Mycobacterium sp. 852014-50255_SCH5639931 (assembly GCF_001665605.1). GTDB lineage: Bacteria > Actinomycetota > Actinomycetes > Mycobacteriales > Mycobacteriaceae > Mycobacterium > Mycobacterium paraffinicum. Next base: position 187,154 of record NZ_LZSV01000011.1, on the reverse strand, counting down.
ATCTGGGGCTACCACGGCGACCATCAACCGCACGGTGACAGGTTCCTCTCGCTACGCCGGCGCGTCCCCGTGGTGACCATCGTCATCGACACCCCGGCCAACATCGCCGAATCCTTTGACGTGATCGACGAATTGACCCGCGACGACGGGCTGGTGACGAGCGAGATGGTGCCCGCGGTGGTGTCGGACGAACGTGACGCCGGCGACGGCCCGCCCCGGATGGCCGACCACCGCTACTAGGTCAGCCGGCGACCGACGCGTCGTAGATCGACTGGATCGCCTCGTCCAGCGTGGCGTTGAACTGCTCGTCGGTTTGGTCGGCGGTCAGCCCCTCGGTCAGCGCGCGGCTGAAGCTGGCGATCAGCCCGTGGTTCTTCGCCAGCAGCTCGTTGGCCTCCTCGCGCGAGTAACCGCCGGAGAGGGCGACCACTCGCATCACCTTCGGGTGCTCGATCAGGGGGAGGTAGAAGTTGGCCTCGGTCGGCAGGCTCAGCTTGAGCATGACGCGCTGCCCGTCGGGCACGTTCTCGAGTTGCTTGGTGATCTCGTCGCGCAGGATGCCCTCGGCCTCGGCCTTGTCCGCGATCGAGATGGTGACCTCGGGCTCGATGATGGGCACCAGGCCGTGCGAGAGCACCTGATGGGCGAGCTCGAACTGCTGGGCGACCACGGCTGCGATGCCCTTGGCGTTGGCGCCGCCGATCACCGACCGTTCCTTGGTACCGAAGACGCCCTTGCTCACGGCGCGCTCCAGGAGTCCGTCCAGTCCCGGGATCGGCTTCATCAGCTGGACGTCGTCGGACGCCTCGGCCAGGCCCTTGTCGATCTTGAGGATGGGCACCACGCCCTTGGTCTCCCACAGATAGGTGGTGGACGGGGTGCCCTCGATCTCGCGGTCCATGGTCTGCTCGAACAGGATCGCGGCCAGGATGCGGTCACCGGTGAACGCCGGGGCGGTGATGATCCGCGAACGCATCTGGTGGATGAGGTCGAACATCTCCTCTTCGGAGGAATACGCGTCGTCCTGGATGCCGTAGAGGCGCAGCGCCTTGGGCGTCGAGCCGCCGCTCTGGTCGAGCGCCGCGATGAACCCCTTCCCCGACGTCATCCGCTCCGCTTGCTTCTCGTTCGGCATGGAAGTTCTCCACTCCTTCGTGGTCGGCGTATGGTCACGGCGCCTGCGGCGCCCAGCACCCTGCGCTAATCGTGCCGATCATATTCGGCCGATCAGAGCCCGGGGAGGCAGGTCGTTACAGCTCGGCTTGGTCTGCCCGCGCGGAGGCGGGTCTGACGCGCCACAGCGCCATGCGATCAAGGAGCCCGTCGCGCAGCACGAGCGTGTGAAAGAGCACCGCGCACATGTGCGCGGTGAACGTCAGAAACAGCAGCAACGCGAAGGCGCCGTGGCACTCGCGCAGCACCGCGAACACGTCGATGCTGTGCGGCGCGATGCCGGGCAGTCGCAGCGGCCCTACCAGCGTGACCGGAAACCGCGCCGCCGACAGCATGGCCCAGCCGGTGAGGGGCTGCACCAGCAGCAGCGCGTAGAGCAGGTATTCCGACCACGTCGCGATGCGCCGTTCGGCGCGGCTCATCGTGGACAGAAACGGGGGCGGCCGGTGCCTGACCCGATTTGCCAGCCGCACCACGGCGAACACCAGGATCAGCACGCCCAGCGGGCGATGGATGGCCAGCAGCAGCGGGTAGTAGCTCAGCGCCGCGACCATGGTGACGCCGATGAGCAGTTGGGCGATGACCATCGGCGCCATCAGCCAGTGCAGCAGGCGGGACGGGAGCGCGAACCGGGCCGTGGCGTTGACGTCGCTCACCGAAGCACCCGGGAAACGTCGACTGCGCTGGGCGTCTTGGGTTCTTCCGCGCGGCGGGTGAATGAGCGGGCGTAGACGGCCGATCGCGCGGCGAGCAGCGGGTCGTCGGAGGCGGTGATGCCGTCCGGCAGCACCAGCGGGTCGAAGTTGATATCGCGGGCGTTGCCGGGCGCCTCGGTCTGCACCGCCGTGACGGTGATGGTGCCGGCGTCAATGGTGCGGCGCGATCGCGGCCAGGGTTTCGTGGCGTCGTGGGTCGGATCACCCGGCTCCCCCACCGTGAGCACCAGCCGCCAATTGAGTGGTCGCTGCGCGAGCGCGAGGATGAGGTCGTCGAAAAGGTAGTCCTTGCCGGCCGGTGACGCCGGCGCGCCCGCCGCTTCCTGCGGAACGGCGCCCCAGCGCACCGGAACGGTTGCCCCGGCGCCGTTGGTGAACCGAAACGCGTTCAGGCCGTAAAACGCGCTGTCGGCGAACCCCACGCTGGGCGGGGCCTGCTTGATGATCTTCATCGCCGCGACCGTCTCGGGGTGACGGTCGAGGAAGGCGGCCATCTTCTCGGGGTCGGCCTTGCCCGTCCCGGCCACCGGTTTGGAAGCGAGCAGCCGGTCGTAGAAGCCCTGCGGCGTGCTGTCCGGGAAGACGGGGATGTTGACCATCGCGGTGCGCCATTGCTGGCCGTCGGGGCCCTGGAAGAGCAAGCCGAGTCCGCGCACCGTGGTGGGCGCGTCCGCCTGGTCCGGGAGGCCACCCGACAGGGAGAACCGGCCGATCACCGGCACCATCCCCGCCCGGAAGACTGCGGCCCGGCAGATCGCCGCCCCCGCCCCGGTGCTCGTAAATGTTCCGACCGCGCTGAGCCCCTTGGCGTGATTGCGGCGAAAGCCGTCGTGGCGTCCGTAGACGTGTTCGAAGCGGTCGGCGAACCGGGGCGGCGTCAGAGCACCGGGTCGCAGCCAGCCGCCCGCGTAGGCGAAGCCCCCGACATCGACCGCGGCGATGCCGGCCACCGCTCCCATGCCCAGCAAAGCGCGCCGTCGTGTCACTGCGTCGGTACCGGCACCGGAGGGCTCGACATCGGCCCGCGGGTCGTCCTGCTCGCCACCGCGATCACCGGGCTCCACGCCGACCGTCCTTCCGCGTTTGTGCAGGCCAGGTGGCCCGGGCTGGACACGAATCCGGTACAGGCCATTCACGCATGGGCCAATGCCATGCGCAACTTCTGCGGGGGGCGTCGCACACACTCACAGGACGTCGCGCCGGGGCCATTCGTTCACTCGTTTTGGGTGTGGTTCGCCGCGTGTCATACCATCGAATAAACAACTTGCGGCTGCATCTGTAGCTAGAGCGCAGATCGACGGAGTGTCTCTCCTCCGAAGGGCAAGCGCTTTCCGTGGGGTTGAACAAGCAGCCCCCGGTGTTGGCAGTGGCTGTTTTAGAGCTACCGGTGTCCCACCAGGGACCGAATGTGAGTGATAGACCATGGGCGAACTAACCGGCGATCCAATCGATCCGACCGCTTTCTCAGTAGGAAAACAGCAGGTAGACGAGGCGGTCGTGCTGACCGTCTCGGGTGAAGTGGACATGCTCAGCTCGCCGCATCTGGCCGAGGCCATCCAGACCGCGATGGCGACCAAACCCGCCGCGCTGATCGTTGACCTGTCGAAAGTGGACTTCTTGGCGTCAGCCGGGATGACCGTCCTGGTGACGGCGCAGGCGGAGACCGAGCCGCCGACAAAATTCGCTGTCGTCGCCAACGGCTCGGCGACGAGCAGACCGATCAAACTGATGGGAATCGACAGCGTGCTCGCGCTCTACAGCTCGCTTGACGACGCACTGAGCGGCATTGCTGGTGGGTGAACCTCGAGATGGGGGCACAACTGGGAACGATGGGGCGCTCTGATCCTCAACCGCATGACGTGTCGAACATCGATGACCGATTCCGCTTCGCGCGGAATCGGGTCGCCGCCGACCCGCGTAGCGCTGCTCGGGCCCGAGCCGAATTCGGGGTCTGGCTCGAAACGCATTTCAGTCTCAGTTCCGACCGGTTCAGCGACGTCCTGCTGGCGGTAAACGAAGCCATCGCCAACGCCGCGGAATTCGCCTATTGCGAGACCTCCCAGCGCGGGACGCTTGACGTGAGCGCGGGCTATCACCGGCAGGCCGACACCTTGTCCGTCACCGTCGACGATCGCGGCCGTTGGCGTCAGCAAATGCCGCCCCAGTACCAGCAGCAACTCCGCGGACGCGGCATCCCGTTGATGGAGACACTCGCCGACGAGGTGACCATCGACCGCACCCCGCGCGGCACCCGCGTCACCTTGACCTGGACCGATCTGACACAACGCCAGGGTGCTTGAACCCGCGCCACCCGGTGCGTCCGATGTGCTTGGTTCGCAATGGAATTCGTTGTTATGGGGAACCGACCCCGTAACATCTGCGTCATGGAACCGAGTCGCCGGTGGGGCGACGACCGCGCGATCCTCGACGACGAGGAGGCCCGCAGGCGGATCCTGGACGCCGCGGGCCGCTGCATCGCGCATCGCGGCAACACTCAGTTCCGGATGGGTGAGGTGGCCGACGAGGCAGGGGTGTCACGGTCCACGGTCTACCGGTACTTCCCCGGCCGCGACGACGTCCTGCTGGGCCTGATCCTGAAGCGGGTCGACCGTGCGCTCGGCGAATTGGTCCGGTCGCTGGGCGCCCCCGACGATCCGGTGCGGTCGGTGCCCGAGATGGTGCTGGCCCGCGTCGAGTCGGTGGACGGCGATCCACTGAACGAGGCACTGTTCGCCGCCGAGAGCACCGCCGTGGCGACGGCCCTCGAGAAGGGTTCGGAGCCCATCGTGGAGACGCTGTTGCGGCACTACCAACCGCTGCTGGATCGGTGGCAGTCGGCCGGCCGTCTGCACGCCGATCTCGACCCGCGGTCGGTCGTGCAATGGCTGCACGCGACGACGCTGTTCCTCCTGGCGCCCTCTTGGCGGTACCGCCCGGTCGCCGACAAACGCGAGTTCGTCGAGCAATTCGTGGTGCGGGCCCTGGTACCGGAGATCAGACAATAACTACGTATTGTCTGATATCGCGACCTTCGAGTATTTTTGACTGACCCCGTGCCGCGACGTCCGAACGGCTCGCGGTGCGGGTGACACGTCCGCACCAAGAAACGAACAAATATGAATAACCCTGTGACGCGGGCTATTTCGGCCGCCGGTCTGGCCGCTCACCTGGGCCGCGGCGTGGGCCGGGTAGCCACCGACGCAGTGGTCGGCAGCCGATTGGGTTTGCCCCGGCGGGTGCGGGACGTCGACGCGGCAGTGCTCTCCAAGGTGATGGGCACCGCCGTCAGAACGGTCCGCATCCTGGGCAGCGACGCGGGGACGTCGTCGCGGGCTCGGCTGGTGCTGACCGGAAAGAATGTCCCCGACTCGGTGTTCGTCAAGCTCGCGGCGAAGACTGCGGCCACCCGGTTGATGGGCGAGTTGGGCCGGCTCGGGCACACAGAGGTGCGGTTCTACCGGCAGCTCGCGCCGCAGATCGTCGGCGCCCCGTATGCCTACGGTGCGGCATTCGACCCGTGGACGGGGCGCTACCTGCTGGTGCTGGAGGACCTTCCCGCCGAGTCGTGCGAGTTCCCCGACACGCTGCACCCGCTTTCGCCCGAGCAGGCCAGCCTGATCGTCGACCTGCTCGCCGACCTGCACGCCACCTTCTGGAACCGCCTCCCCCGTGACGGACGCGGCCCCCTGGGCTGGCTCTACACGCCGTCCGGCGACGTCACTTCCCTGCTGACCGGCTCGCTGATGCACGCCTCGATCAAGCGCCTTGCCGAGCGCACCGAGATCCCCGTCGAAAGCGGCCGCTTCATCGCCGACAACTACCGGGCCGTCGCCGCCCTCATCGACACTCCCCCACACACCGTCATGCACGGCGATGCGCACCCCGGCAACATGTATTTCCACGGCGGCAAGGCCGGACTGCTGGACTGGCAGGCGGTGCGGCGTGGGCACCCGTCGCGGGAACTGGCCTACACGCTGATCACCAGCCTCACGCCCGAAGACCGCCGGGCGACCCAGCGCGAACTGCTCGATGACTACCGCCGCTCGCTCGCCGCGGCCGGTGGACCCGAACTGGACCGCGACGAACTCTGGCTGCGCTTCCGCCAGGCCGCGCTGTACGCGTACGTGGCGCCGCTGATCACCGCGGGCATGGGCGGCATGCAGGTCGAAGACATCGCCATGGAAGGGCTGCGACGCGGTGTCGAGGCGCTCGACGATCTGGAAACGGTCGCGGCGCTGAAGAGTTCGCTTTGAGGCGAGCAAGTTTCGCCGAACCTATTGCGATGGCCGCGGCAAGAGTTACGCTACTTCCCGTAGCGTAATGCTGCGGGTCTTTTGCGCCTTCAGCCCATGGCGGCAAGGAGAGTCTCATGTTCGATCTGAAGATCGTTGGTGGCACCGTGGTCGACGGCACCGGCGCGGAGCGCTATCGCGCCGACGTCGGCATCAAGGACGGCAAGATCGTCGATGTCGTCCGCCGCGGGGACGATGCCCCTGAGATGGGCGGTGAGGCCGCCGAAACCATCGATGCCACCGGCCGGGTGGTTGCGCCCGGCTTCGTCGACATCCACACCCACTACGACGGCCAGGTGAGTTGGGACAGCTTGCTCGAGCCGTCCAGCGGCCACGGCGTCACCACGATCGTGACCGGAAACTGCGGCGTCGGCTTCGCGCCGGTGCGGCCCGGCACCGAGAAGTGGCTGATCGAGCTGATGGAAGGCGTGGAAGACATCCCCGGCACCGCGCTCACCGAGGGCATCACCTGGGGCTGGGAAACCTATCCCGAATACCTGGACGCGATCGGCAAGCACAAGTTCGCGGTCGACGTTGGCAGCCAGGTCGCCCACGGCGCCATCCGCGCCTACGCGATGGGCGAGCGGGGTGCGCGCAACGAGCCGGCCACCCCAGAGGACATCGATGCCATGGGCCGGCTGGTTCGGGAAGCGATCGAGGCCGGCGCGCTCGGATTTTCCACCTCCCGCACGATGGGGCACCGCGCGATGGACGGCGAACCGGTCCCCGGCACCTACGCCGCCGAGGATGAACTGTTCGGCCTCGGACGGGCCATGGCCGCCGGCGGCCAGGCGGTGTTCGAGCTGGCGCCGCAGGGATCGGCGGGCGAGGACATCGTCGCCCCCAAAAAGGAACTGGACTGGATGCGGCGGTTGAGCGGCGAGATCGACCGGTCGGTGTCGTTCGCCCTCATCCAGGTGGACGCCGATCCGAACCTGTGGCGCGAGATGCTCGACCTTTCCGCCGACGCGCATTCTGCGGGCAGCCGGTTGTACCCGCAAGTCGCGGCGCGCCCGTTCGGGATGATGATCGGATTCCAGGGCCACCACGGCTTCAGCCACCGGCCCACCTACCGCCGACTGCAGGCCGAATGCGGCCGTGAGGAACTCGCGCGGCGCCTGGCCGACCCCGCGGTGAAGGCCGCGATCCTTTCCGAGGACGACCTACCCGCCGACCCGACCCTGTTGTTCGACGGGATGTTCGCTTTGGTGCAGCACTCCCTGCATCGCCTCTACTCACTCGGTAACCCGCCGGACTACGAGCCCACCCCGGATCGCACCGTTGCGGCCATCGCTGAGGCCCGCGGCGAGGACCCGCTGTCCACCCTCTACGACCTCATGCTCGAGTCGGACGCGACCGCCATGTTGATGCTCCCCTTGTTCAACTACGCCGACGGCAACTGCGACGCGATCCGGGAGATGCTGCTGCACCCGGCCGGCGTGCTCGGGCTCTCCGACGGCGGCGCCCACTGCGGGATGATCTGCGACGCTTCGTATCCCACGTTCCTGCTCACGCACTGGGCGCGGGACCGGCGCCGCGGCGAGAAGCTGTCGCTGGAGTACGTGATCCGCAAGCAGGCCCGCGACACCGCCCACCTCTTCGGCCTCACCGATCGCGGCACCATCGAGCCGGGCAAGAAGGCCGACATCAACGTCATCGACATGGACGCCCTGACGCTGCATCCCGCCGCGATGGCCTTCGACCTGCCCGCCGGCGGTAACCGGATCCTGCAGGGGGCGAGCGGATACGCGGCCACCATCGTCAGCGGGACCGTGACCCGGCGCGACGACGTCGACACCGGGGCCCGTCCCGGACGTTTGGTACGCGGAGCGCGTTAAGGCTCCCCGCATGAACGCGCCCGCCGGACACCCGACCCGCACCCGCGACGAGGACGCGATCGGCACCCCGCCGGAAAGCCCGACCCTGGTGCCGGCGCAGCGCTATTACTCCCCCGCGTTCGCCGCACTCGAGGTCGAGCGAATGTGGCCGAAGGTCTGGCAGCTGGCGTGCATGGTCGACCACGTCGCCGAGCCGGGCGACTATTTCGAATACCGCTGCGGCCCATACGGTGTGCTGATCGTGCGCGGTGACGACGGGGTGCTGCGCGCTTTCCAGAACGCCTGCCGCCACCGCGGCAACTCCGTGTGCGTGGGTTCGGGCTCGGGGCTGCGGGAGCTCAAGTGCGGCTATCACGGGTGGACCTGGGACCTGGGCGGCACGCTCAAGCGGGTGCCCAACCGCAAGGGCTTCGGGTCGCTGAAGATGTCTGACTTCCCGCTGGTGCCGGTGCGGGTGTACACCTGGGAGGGACTCGTCTTCGTCAATCCCGACGTCGACGCGATGCCGCTGCTCGAGTTCCTGGAGGCGGTGCCCGACGACATCGCCTGGTGCCGGCTGAGCGACTTCCGCTGCTATGCCACGCTGACCGTCGAGGTCGACGCGAACTGGAAGACGATCGCCGACGGCTACAGCGAGACCTACCACATTCAGACGCTGCACCCGGAATTGCTGCGCTGCGTCGACGACATCCATGCGCCACAACAGATCTGGGGCCACACCGGAAAATCCGACCAGCCCTACGGGGTACAGAGCCCACGCTTCGACGGCGCGCTGAGCGACGAAGAAGTCTGGGACGCTTACGTTTACACGCAGGGCGCGCTCATGGGAGCCGCCGAAGGCACCCCCTTTCCCGGCGCCGAACGCCGCCCCGGGCAGACGGTCCAGGATCTGATCGCCGCACACACCCGGGCGTACGCCGCGACCCGCGGCGTGGACCTCGACTGGGCCGACACGGACCGGATCACCCGCCTGCACCAGTACAACGTCTTCCCCAACATGACGCTGCTGGCCAACGCCGATCACCTGACGGTCATGTGCTCGCGCCCCGGCCCCGATCCCGACAGGGGCGAGCTGGTCATGTTCCTGATGACGCGGATGCCGCCGGGCGCCGCGCGCGCCAAGCCGACCGATGTCCGGGTAACCGCCGGTGAGGCCGAGCCCGGCGTGGTACTTACCCAAGACATCCGGCTGCTCGCCGGACTGCAGCGCGGCATGCATCAACCGGGCTTCACCCACCTGGTGCTGTCCGGCGAGGAGCGTCGCGTGATCAACATGCACCGCAACCTGGAGCGCTATCTGGATCTACCCCAGTCTGAGCGAATGAGCGGCGGCCCGGCGAATCAACCGTCGCCAACATAAATTCGTGTAGACACGCCGTAATCGGTCGGATGCGATTTAGAATCCGTTTCGTGATGACCCCGTCAAACCCGTGGGGGGACGACCGAGGGCAACTCGCGCATCAGCTACAGATGCGATATCAACCACTCGCGCGAAGACGCGCGCGGCGAATGTGCCAGAACTTCGAGCGCGTCGGCGTCCGAACCGCTCCCGACCGCGTGAGGGAGATGCTGGCTGGTGCGCCCCTTGCGGCTCACGAAGCGATGGACATCAATTTCGCGCTGATCGCCCTACGGTTCGAGCGTGAAACACGCGCCGCGCGGTACAAGCGGCTGAAGCGACAGGGCACCCGCTCGCTGATGTTCGCCGGTTTGGTCCTGGTGGTGTTGAACTTCCTGATGTGCATGGCCTACGGCCTGCTGAACCTGGCCGATCAGGGCGCGCCCCTCTAGGCCCCTCAGCGCGGGACGACGATGCCGTTGTCGTACGCGTAGACGATCGCCGCGGCGCGGTCGCGCAGGTCGAGTTTTCCGAAGATCCGGCCGATATGGCTTTTGACCGTGACGCCGGAGATGCAGAGTTGGTCGGCGATCTCGGCGTTGGAGAGGCCGCGGCCTATCAATGTCAGTACGTCGAGCTCGCGAGTGGTCAACTCCCCGATCGCGGTGCCACGCGGACCCGGGGCGGCTCTGCGGTAGGTGGTGAGCACGCGCGCGGTGACCGCGGGATCCAGGTAGCTGTCGCCCCTGGCGACCGCGCGCACGGCACGGATCAGTTCCTCGGCGGACGAGTCCTTGAGCACAAAGCCGGCCGCGCCTGCGCGCAGCGCCTCGGACAGCAGCTCGTCCTCGTTGAATGTGGTCAGCGCCAGCACCGGGGGCGCGCCCCCGAGCCTGCGAGTCGCCTCGATGCCGTCGACTCGGCGCATGCGCAGGTCCATCACCACGACGTCGGGTCGGTGTTCGGCCACCGCCGCCGGCACCTCGTCACCGTCGGAGCATTCCGCGACGATGACGAAACCGTCCTTGCGCCGCAAGATCCGGCGTAGCCCCGAGCGCACCAGCTCCTGGTCGTCGACGAGCAGGGCGGTGATCTCGGGAGTCTCTAAGGTATGTGGGATCACGCCTTGCACCACCACGGGCGCCAGCCGGCATCACCTTCGTGCAGCGGTATGTCGGCGCGCACCGACCATCCGTCGTGGGTCGGGCCGGCATCGATGGCCCCGCCCAGCAGCTCGACACGCTGGCGCATGCCGCGCAACCCGCGCCCCTCGGCCGAATGCGGGGCGGCGATCGCCGCCGGTAACCGGTTGTCGACTGTGAGACTCGCCGAGCCCACCGAGATATTCAGCGCCACTGTCGATTTCGAATCCGGTGCGTGTTTGGCGATGTTCGTCAGGGATTCCTGGGTGATGCGGTACAGCGCGAGGCCGACCGCCGCCGAGACGCGTTCGGTGGCGCCGTCGATGCGCAGCACGACGTCCAGGCCGGCGCGCTGAAAATCCGCGACGAGGACGCCGACGTCGTCGATGCCGGGCTCGGGCGTGGTCTGCGCGGATTTCGTGGGCGAGCTGTCCAACAGTCCGACGGTGCGCCGGATGTCGGCCATTGCCTGCCGGCCCAGGCGTTCGGCCTGTTCGAGCGCCTCGACCGCGTCGTCGACGTCGCGGTCCTCCTGCAGTCCGCGACGCGCGCCCGTCACGTGCAGCAAGGTGATGCTGAGCGAGTGGGCGATGACGTCATGCACCTCGCGGGCGATGCGCCGGCGCTCGTCGGCGGCGGCGTGCTCGGCCAGCATCTTCTGCGCCTCGATCTGCTCGGCCAGCAGCAACCGTTGCGCGCGCATGAGGTAGCCGAGCAGCCAACCCGCCGCCACAAAGCCCAGATACAGCACCACCGCGTCCAGGCGGTGCAGTGCGGAAGCGGCGAGCAGCATCGCGGTGGCCGACGCGGCGGACAGCAAGCCGGCCGCAATGGAACTCAACGTCGTCACCGACAAGACCATCAGCACCATCAGCGCCGGGGCGAAATCGGCGTGAATGGGCGTCGACGTCCCGAACAGCATCATGGCGGTGGCCGTCGACCAGGTCGCCCACATCAGCACAGGGCTGAGCTTCATGTTCAGGAAGAAGAACATCAGCGTCGGTGAGATGCATACCGTGAACGCGGCCAGCGCGACGGGCAAGTCGGCGGTGGGTCGCTGCAGGATCGCGATCACGCCACCGACCACCTCGGTTGCGTCGACGGTGATGAGCGCCGCCCAGGTAATGCCGACGGGAATCAATTCGCTTCGCCGGCGAAACTGTTCACGCAAATATCGCGTTGCGGTACGCAACATCGTCCAATCTTAAAAGAGCGCGCTACCTGCCCACATCATGCCGTGGGCGGCAATTGCCTCCGCCCGTGGTAGGAGGCAAAGACTGCACTTCGGCACGACGCGCAGCGGGCGACCGATTTCCTAGCGTCGAGTCATGACATGGACACTGCTGCACGACCGAATGGCCTTCATGGCCGAAGTGATCAAGGCCGCGGAGGCCGATCCCGAGGCGGCACTTGCGTTGGTCGCCAACTCATCCGAGGTGGCCCGGCTCTTCGGTGACGAGGAGGAGCTGCTCCTTTCGCTGGGACAGCGGTGGATCACCATGCTGGTGACCAAGCTGGATCAGGCGGCGCACGAGGGGGTGGCGGCCGAACAGGTGCGGGCCGATCTCGAGGCCGCCGAGCCCGGCCTGCACGCGCTGATACGGATCGGCTCCCGCAGGTCGCTGCGGGTACGTTCCTTGACGCGCGGCGAGCATGTCGCGGTCGGCCTCTTCGGCGGACCGACCGGCGATCGGCAGACCGTTGCATGACGGACGGGGATTACTGACCCGGCTCACCGGCCGCTACGCGGTTCTGATCGTCGGCCTGTGGGTCCTGGTGGCGGCCACCGCCAACCTGGCGTTCCCGCAACTGGAGCGCGTCGTCGACTCGCACGCCAGGTCATTCATGCCAACGGACGCGCCGAGCGCGGTCGCCGCCTCGCGGGCCGCCCAGCTGTTCGATCAGACACCGAGCAACAACTTCGTTTACGTTGTGCTAGAACGCAATCAGGAGCTGACGCCTCGCGACCGTCAGTTCTACAATGCGATGACGACGGCACTGGGCTCCGATCACCGTCACGTGTACGCGGTGACCGACCTGTGGTCGCAGCCCGCCACCGCCGCCGGCGCGCAGAGTTCGGACGGCCGGGCCGTCAGCGTGATGGTGCGGCTGGCCGGAATGCTCGGCACCGCCCAGGCGCGCGATTCGGTGAACGCTGTCCGCGCCACCGTCCAGAACCTCTCACCGCCGGCGGGCCTGGAAGTCCATGTCACCGGGCCGGGCGCCACGATCGTCGACGAGTTCTCCGCGATCGATCGACAGATGCTCGGAATCACCGCCGCCACCATCGGTCTCATTTTGCTGTTGCTACTCGCGGTGTACCGATCGCCGATCGCGGCCGCGATTCCGCTGGTCTCGGTGGGGCTCGCCCTGGCGCTGGCCCGCGCCGTCGTCGCCGCGCTCGGCCAGTCCAATGTGGTTGAGGTGTCGCTATTTTCGGTGGCGCTGATGGCGGCCATGACCCTGGGTGCGGGCACCGACTACGCGATCTTCCTGGTCGGGCGCTACCACGAAGGCCGCCGCCGCGGCGTCGCGCCGGCCCAGGCGTTGACGGAGGCCTACCGTTCCATCGCGCCCGTGGTGATCGGGTCGGCATTGACCGTGTCGGTGGCACTGGCCTGCCTGGTGTTCGCCCAGGTGGGCTCGTTCCGGAGCGCCGGGTTGCCCTGCTCCATCGGCATTCTCGCCACCATGGTCGCGGCGCTGACCTTGACACCCGCACTCATGAGCCTGGCCATCCGGCGGGGATATCTCGAACCGCGTCCGTCGAAGACGGCGCGGCGCTGGCGCCGCGTGGGGACGGCGGTGGCGCGCTGGCCCGGACCGATCCTGGTCACCGCGGGCGGGATGACCCTGCTGGTGGCGCTACCGCTGACCGGCATGCGGGTCGGCTTCAACGAACCCGCCGCCACGCCGTCTGCAACCGACTCCAACCGCGGCTATGTCAGCGCAGACCGGCATTTCGCCGCCAACTCCCTGTTGCCCGATGTTGTCGCGATCCAAGCCGACCACGACCTGCGCAACCCGGCCGGCCTGATCGCCATCGAGCGGATCACCAGGCACATCATGGCCGTACCGGGGGTACGCGCGGTCCAGTCCGCCAGCCGCCCCGACGGCAAGGTGCCCGAACAGGCGACTTTGAGCTATCAGGCCGGCGTGCTCGGCCGCCAGTTCGGCGACTCCATGGATGCGCTGACCCAGCGCCTCAAGCGGGTCTCCGAGCTGGACAGCGCGCTGGCGCAGACCCAGGTTGCGGTGGACGGGCTAGGTAATGGATTGCGCGGTGGCGGTGCGGGATTAGCCGAGGTGTCCGGTGCCGCCGACGACATGCGCGCCGGCATGGACGGCCTGCAGCGCAACGTCACGACAGTGTCGGGTTACCTCGACCCGCTGCGGGACTTCGTCGGGCGAACGCCCGACTGCGCCGCCAATCCGATCTGCTCCACGGTGGACCGCGTGCTCGAGCCGGTCGACAGCCTGGTCCAGACGTCATCGCGCCTGGACGCCGGCGCCGCGAAACTGACTAGCGGCTCCAGCACGGCCGCTACCGCGATGGCCAGTCTGCCGCAGCGCGTGAGCTCGATGAAAGACGCGTTGGGGCAGGCCCGTTCGGCTACCCATGACCTACTGGGCCTGACCGACACGCTCGGACCCCAGATGCGTCAGCTGACCGACTACCTGGACGAGATAGCGACGCAATTTCAGGGCAGTGGGGCGGCGGACTTCTATATGCCGCAGCGAGCACTGACCGATCCGCGGTACACCACCGCGTTGAGTCACTTGATCTCCGAGGACGGCCGCGCCGCTTACCTGCTGGTCTACGGCGACGGTTCGGAGTGGGGCGGTGACGGAGCCAAGCGGGCGGACCAGGTGCGCGCCGCCATCAAGGAGGCCACCAAGGAAGGCACCCTGACGCCGGTGGAGGTCGACCTTGCCGGCGTCGGCCCGGTGACTGCCGATCTGCAGCGCTTCGTCGCCGGTGACACCAAGCTGCTCGTGGGCGCCGCGTTGGTGCTCATCTTTCTGATCGTCACGGCGATGCTGGGGAGCCCGGTCGCGGGCCTTGTCGTCGTAGGGACCGTCGTCACCTCGTACGCGTCGGCTATCGGTGCCAGCGTGCTGATTTGGCAGCACCTGCTGCACCAGAATCTGCACTGGGCCGTCGCCCCGATCGCGTTCATCGCCCTGATCGCCGTCGGCGCGGATTACAACCTGTTGCTGGCGTTGCGCATCAAACAGGAAGCGGCAGCGGGCCTGAAGACCGGCATCATTCGCGCCTTCGGCGGCACCGGCGGTGTGGTCACCGTTGCCGGCATCGTCTTCGGGCTCACCATGCTGGCATTGCTGAGCAGCAGCGTGCTCAGCATCGCCCAGATCGGCACGACGATCGCTGTCGGGCTGTTGCTGGACACCCTGGTCGTGCGGGCGTTCATCGTGCCGTCCATCGTGGCGCTGCTGGGCCGCTGGTTCTGGTGGCCGCGCTCACTCCCCGGTCGGCCCGGCGGTGCCACGAAACTCCCTGAGCAGCAACCGGTTCCGGTCGCTACTGCTGTTGGATGACCGTCGACGGTATCCCGACCAGCACGCCTTCGACGTCGCCGTCGGCGCTCACCAGCAGGCCTCGCCCGGGTGGGAGCGCCTGGGCGCGGACCGAGCGGTTGATCCGGTTTTGCGGGTCGTTGTCCATGTAGAGCTGCCCGACCTTCGCCGAATTCTGGAACCGCATCCACGGATCCATCTGCAGCGTCGCCCAGTTCGCGCTGTTGCGGGTGGTGAACACGTGCAGGCCGATCTGCCGGGCCCGTTCCATCAGCTTCCACAACGCCGCCCCCACCGGAGGCTTGGGCGGGTAGCTCTGATCCGGGCGCAGGTCCTGGACATCGTCGATCAGCACAAAATGCCGGGCGCCTTCCCACGGCTTGAGCGCGCGCAGCTCCTCCTGGCTCAAGCCCTTCGGAGGCAGTCGGGGCAGCAGGATCTGTTGTGCGAGTTGGGTGATCACCTCGTCGATCTCGTCTTGGTCATAGGCGTACGCGCGCACGTAGCCGGGCCCACTCAGATCCCGCAGACCGTGCGGGGCCGTCTTCGGGTCGATGAGCGTCAGCTGCGCTTCCTCGGGGCCGAAGCGGTTCATGATCGCCTCACCGATGGACACGAGCGACAGCGTCTTGCCGCAACCCTGGCGGCCCAGAATCATCAAGCCCGGGCTCTCCCGGAGCTTGAGCGGGACCGGGCCAAGTTCGTGGCGCTCACCGATGGCGAACGCGATCGACAGGTCGTCACCGCTGCGATGCGCCGCGTCGTACTCCAGGATCGCCCGCAACTCGACGCGCTGAGGAAGCCGTTGCAAGGTCGCATGTTTGGTCACACCCGCGACGTCGGCGATCTGCGCGCCGACATCGATGATGCTCACCAGCGCGCCGGTGGCTGGATCGGCGAGCGCCGGGACCCCGATTCGCAGCTCGTGCAGGCTGTCGGTCAGACCAAAGCCCGGGCGGCTCAGCGTCCGCCGGGCGGCGTCGCGCGACTCCAGCGACGAGTGCCCCATCTGGCTTTCGCTCGGGTCGGCCAGGCGCAATTGGATTCGCGCCGTGGCGTTTTGCAACAGGCTCTGCCGCTGCCCGTGGATCCAGCCGCCGGCGCTGCACATCACGTGCACCCCGTACTCGGGACCGCGGCTGCTCAACGAGATGATTCGATCGCCCAGGATGGTGTCTTTCGAATACACGTCGTCGTAATCGTCCACCACCACGAACACATCGCCGAAGGGGTCGGTGGGGTCGGTACCGCCAAGCCCGTCACTGCCCGGCGCGAACCGGCGCTCACGGAAGCCGTCGAGGTCGATCTTCAGCCGCCGGAACGAATCCTCGCGCGCGTCGATCAACGCGTCCATGCTGCTCAAGATCCGCTCGATGCCCTCGGCGTCCTTCGGCGACACGATGTCGGTGACGTGCGGCAGCGACGCCACCTGGGCCAGGGTCGCGCCGCCGATGCAGAAGAACGTCACGCGCGCCGGGCTGTACATCGTTGCGGCGGAGCACATCAGCGTCATCAGGGTGGTCGTCTTGCCGCGTTGCTTGGCGCCTACCACGATGACGTTGCTGCGCAGCGCATCGACGGCGTGCACGATCTGCTTCGACTCCTCGGGGATGTCCATGACGCCCACCGGGAACATCAGGCCCGCGTTCTGGCCGTAGTCGACATGCCACGGCTTGCCGCGGTAGGCCGACACCAGAACGTCGACGGGCTCGGGGTCCTCCAGCGGCTCCAGCCACGGCCGGCGCGGCGACCGGTGCGGGACGTCGTGCAGCGACTCGCGCAGGACGTCGACGACCTTCTTCCGCTTGAAACCGTCATCGTGGTAAAGGAATTCGTCGGGCTCGGTGTCCGCGGCGGCAGCCGCTTCCAGGGCCGCGGCGTCGGATTCCTCGAGCGGCTGGAACTGCCAGTTGTACAGCCGCGGCTTGGTCAGGGTCATGTCGACGGTGGTCGCGACTTCCTTGCCCTTGGGCACTACGAAGGGAGCCGACAGGTAGAAGCAGCGGAACGGTTCGAGGTCGCGCGGCCCCACCTTCAGCAAGGCGAAGCCGTTCTCTTTCGACGGCAGGTGGTAGGCGGCGTCCGATCCGATCACCTCGCGGCTGTCGTCGCCGGACTCCGCGCGCAAGGCGATCCGGAACGCGATGTTGGACTTGACCTTCTGCAGCGACGACAGGTCCAGCCGCTGCCCGCCCAACATGAAGAAGACATTGGCGCCGCGGCCTTCCTGACCGATGTGGATGATCAGGTTGATCCACTTCTCGTGATTGGCAAAGAGTTCCAAGTACTCGTCGACGATGACGAGCAGGACCGGCACCGGTGGCAGGTCTCGTCCGGCCAGCCGGATCTCTTCGTAGTCGTTGGCGTCGCGGGCGCCCACCGAGGTGAACAGCTCGTAGCGTTGCTTGATCTCGCCGTCGATGACCCGGCGCATGCGTTCGGCCAGGTGCCGCTCGTCCTTACCGAGGTTCGACAGGGCGGCCACCACATGCGGGAGGCCCAGGATGTCCTGGGCCGCCGATTCGAACTTCATGTCGACGAAGATGACGTTGAACGTCTCCGGCGAGTGCGTCAGCGCGATGCCGTAGACCAACGACAGGAAGAACTCCGACTTTCCCGAGCCGCTGGTGCCGATGACCACGGAGTGAAATCCGAAGCCGCCGAAGTCTTTCGCGCGGATGATGACGTTCTGCAGCTCGCCGGTGGGTTTCGCGCCGACGGGGATTTCACACCATCTCTCGTCACCGCGGCCACGCCGCTCGGCCCACAACCGGTCGACGTCCAATTGGCGGGGATCGACGATGCCCAGCGCGCGCAGCAACTCGGTGGCGCCGCCGGTCGAATCGGCGATCTCGCTACGCGTGGTCGGTGACCACCGCGCCATCGCCCGCGCATACCGGTAGGCGCGGTGGAGCGACAGCTGGTCGGCGTGGGCGAAGAACTTGTCGCGCACCCGCAGCAGGGGCGCCGGGCGGCCGTCTTCGCCGTCCGCGTCGAAGCCGTTCCGGCCGAATTTGACTTCGCCGTTGACCGGCGCGCTGTGCCGCTCGCCCATCTCGAAGACCTGGTCCTGCGCGAAGCCCACGCCGGTGCCGATTCGGGACGCGATGCGCAGCAAGGTGATTCCGGCCTTGCCGACCTGCCCGACCACGCTCTCCCACGCGTCGGGACTGCCGGTGTTGTCGTCGACGATCACCAGGTGCGGTCCCAGATCCACCGTGTCGCCGCCGGTTTCGAGCGCCGATCCCATCGCGGTCGGGCTGGCCGCCGCGGGGGGCGTCCACGCGCCACGCTTTCCCTTCATGTGCAGTTCGGCGCCGAGGGTCTCCTCCAGCTCCTCGGGCGTGGTGAACACCAGGCGCCGCCAGCCGCACGCGTCGAACAACTCGTCGTGCAGATTGTGCGGTAGCCACACCATCCACGACCACACCTCGGGACTGCGGGTGACCACCATCAATTTGAGGTCGCGCGGGTTGTGGAACACCGCAAGAGAGCACAACACCGAACGCATCAGCGAGCGCAGCCGGTCCAGGTCGTCGCCGACAAAGCTGAAGCCCGGCGCCGACCGCAGGTTGACCACCTTGGCGATGTCGCGAATCTTGCGCTGCTCCAAGATGAAATCGCGCAGTGCCTGTCCGGTGACGGGTTCGAGCTCCTCATCGGAGGCGATGTCGGGCCACGTCACCGACAACACCGAGTCGGGCGCGTGCTGCACCCCGGTGCCCAGCCGCACCTCCAGGAAATCCACGTCGCCGCGGCCGCGTTCCCACATCCGCGGCCCACCGATGATGGCCCCGAGCCCACGCGGATCGGAGTGCAACGCGCTTTGCCATTCCCGCTGCGCGCACACCGCGGACTGGATCTCGTCGCGGTTCGTGTCGAGGTCGCGCAAGTAGCGGCGGCGGCCCTTTTCCATTTCGCCCCAGGTGATCTTGCGCGCACGCCCGAAGCGGCCGGAAAACGCCAGCATGCTGAACGCGCCGATACCCATCAAAGGGAAGAACCCGGTGGAGAGACTTCGGACCCCGGACACGTAGAGCATGACAATGGTGCCGATAAGCGCCACGATCAGCGCCGGCACCCCGATCATCACCCAGATGTTGCGTGGCTCGCGCTCCGGCAAGGCGATCGGCGCATTCGGTGCTACCCGAACGGGTTTCGGCGGCTCGATCTTGACTCGGTTGATGGGAAACGCTTTCTTGGACATCCCCTAGCCTCCCGCCTTCGCTGATGTCGTCACCACGGCCGCCCTTCCCAGCGCCGGCACCGTGTCACGCGCCACGAGCGCCGCTTCCCGCGACAACGCCGGGCCCGCAGCGAAAGTGCGCAGCAACGGCCACGGCGCCTGAACCGCCGAGGCCGGATCGAGCCCGAGCGCGCGCATCGTGTCGTCGTTGGCGGCGATGCCGAACCGCACGCCGTTGTCGGACACCCAGAACAACGACTCGCGGGAATCGGACGTGATGACCCCGCTGGTCGAGGTGACGAAGTTGGCCGCCCCCGGCAGCACCAGCACCTGGTTGGCGACCACCGATGCCGGGTCGCGGTCGTCGCGCACCAGGTGCACGATCCGGTCGTCCAGGTACGAGTACACCGGCAGGCCCCGACCGTTGTAGATGACGACGCGGGCCTGCGGATCCGTGGAGCCCTTCTCCCAGCCGACGCAAGTGGTCGGATTCGCCGCCGTGTCAACGAAATTCAGCCGCTTCGTCGGGTAGTAATCCACGGCCAGCGAGTTCACCTGGGGGATGTTGACCAGCACGTCGGGGGTTACCACGCGGGGTGCCGTCGACCCATAGGAGTTCGCGCTGCGGAGCAGATCGGCGACGAAGCTGGTGATCTTCTGCACCCCGTCGGGCAGGAGCACGTAGAACTGCTTGCCACCACCGGCGGTTTGGGCCTGTAACACCGCGCCCACCTGCGACCCCGAGACCCACGTCGACGGCGCGCCCGCCTGCGGCACGTCCGGGACGCGCAGCGGCTCGGTTGCGGGGAGTCCGTCGTAGAGCGCGCGCGAAATCTCCACTGGCGACGTCACTCCGGGGTCCAGGCCCAGGCTGAGGGTGATCGCCCTGCTGGCCGGATCGACCTGCGAGCGTTTGCCGCCCCAGATCACATACGTGTTGCCCTCGAACGTCACGAGGACTCCCGCATCGTCGGCCAGCGGGGTCGCGCGGCCGCCGCCGTCGAGCGTGCCCTCGATTGACGTGACGACCGGCTTCTCCCCGCTGCGCGGGCGCCCGGCCGTATCGCACACGGCCCAGGCCGAAATCGCGCCGCGATTCACCGGCATCGCCGCCGGCGCACCCGGGATACCGATGAGTGGCCCGGTCGGATACTTCGCGATCTCGCTGCGCTTCACCCACGTCGGTGGGTTCGCCGTTCCGGTGGCCAGCCGGGCGGACGTCAAGTTCAGGGCGGGATAAAGCCGGCCGTCGATGCGGGCGTAGATCGCGCCGGAATCGCGGTCGCCGATGATTGCCGATTCACCCACTGCGCCAGTCGGTTTCAGGACATTCAGCAGCATCATCCAACCGGCGGCGATGGCCACCAACAAGATCGACAACACCAGCGCGGCGGTCTGCTTGCGGTCGTCATGCTTCATCCGCACCGAGAACCGGGTGGTCGCCGCGCGCAGCCGTCGGTTGTAGAACAGGTGACCCGAGTTCTGGTCGCGGTTCGACAAACTCAGCGGCATGCTCAATACCCCTTAGGTGATCGGCGCGGATCGGCCTGCTGAATCCGATCGGCCAAATTCGACGCGTCCGCGGCGACGTGGTAGCGGCCCATCGCGTAGTTGATGAACGCGCACGCCTGCGCCACCAGATTGTGGATGTCGCGTGACGTTCCCGGCTGGTGATAGGCGGCGAATGTCGGCCCGATGAACTGCCAGGCGCCCTTGCTCGGGGTGCCGCGCGCCGCGTTGGAGTCCCAGTCGTTGACGGCGTTTGCGTTGTAGTTGGATTCGCGGCGAGCCACCAGATCCATGCCGCGCTCCCAGCGTGCTCGCGCGGCGGGGTCGTGAATGCCCTTGATATCCAAGGCTTTGCGAATCGCCGCCAAGACCGCCGCCCGCCCGTTGCCCTGGTCGCCTCGCATCGCCGCCCGCCTTTGTCGGTAGCGCAGCCGCCTTATTCGAAGCGCCAGGAGCCGTGCCCGCCGGCGCGAGTTCAGGATGTGCCGGTGCTGGGTGCGCAGCCTCGCCGCCATCCGCGCCATTGCCTCGCGCCGCGCCATCGGGGTATCGGCCGGCGTGGCGTCGGCCTTCGCGTCTTCCAAGACCGCCCTGGTGGCCGTCCTTGCCTGCGCGTGGTCGTCCCGCGCCGTCGCCATGATGCGTGCCAGCGCGCGGTCGGTTTCGGTCGACTGGCGCAGTTCATTCAGCGCGTTCATCGAGCCTTTGGCCGCGGCGGCCGGAAGACCGTCGGTTCTGACCTCGGGGTGTTCCTGCCCGCTGCCGACCGGGGCGGCGATGGTCTCGCCGGCGAACAGGCCATGGCCGCGGGATAGCGCCGTCACCGCCTGCCTCGTCAGCGGATCAGTCAACGACTGCCCCACCCTGATTCCCCTTTTTCCCACACCCTGGCCGCGAAAATTCGTACTCAATAGCATGCACGAATAGGCAGTTCCGCTGTCAATAACGAGTGATTACGTAGCGACCCTACTGCCGGCTGCGTGTACCGACCACTCACCTTCCGGTGGAGTGGGAATGGCTTGCGGTGCCCTTATTCCTTTGCCTCGTCCTCGGTCGGCATGATCACGATCCGTCGGTTCGGCCGGTTGGTGACGACCGTAGGTTTGTCCTCACCGGGCTTTGGCCCCGGCGGGCTCGGCGGCATCGTCAGGCGCCCCTTGACCGGCTGGCCGTTGGGCACGCCCGGGGCCGAGATGCGCTTCTCCGGGGACTTCTCCTTATTGCCGCCGTCACCGTGGGCGCCCATCGCGCCGGGCGGCATCATGCCCATACCGCCCATGCCGGTCTGACCCCCCGTGGTCGGCGCGCCACTGACCGGGGGCATCATGGCCGCCTTCGCCGCCCCGGCCGGGGTCGTCGGCGGGGAGGATGTCGGCACCGGTGGCGGACCCAGCGAGCTGGCCGGGGTGGTGCCCCCGCCGCCGCCCAGGCCCGAGCCACCGCCGCCCGAGCCACCGCCGGCCCCGGCTCCGGAACCTGGGCCGACGCTGTCGACAAGATGCGCGTCGCTGGCAAGCCCGGCTCCGTGGGCCCCCTGAACCGCGCTCATCAGCGGCTGGATAGCGCTTTGGCCCGCCTGCATCGCTTGCTGTGGCAGCTGCGTCAGCGGCTGCATGATGCCGCCGACCGCGCCGCCGAGGGCGCCGGTGATGCTTTGCAGCATCTGCTGCATCATCTGCGGGGCTTGCTGACCGACGTTCTGCATCTGTTGCTGTGATTCAGCTTCGTTCGCAGGGAATTTCGCGGCCGCGTCGGCGGCGTGGGCCCGGCGGTCTGCCTCCGCGGCTGCGGCGTCTGCGGCGTCTTTCGGCACACCGGCGTTGGCAGCGGCTATCGCCGTTTGAGTAGCTGGGCCACCCGCGGGCGACGTGTCGGGCGGGGCGCCTAGCGGTGGCGCGACTGGCGGCAGATCCGCCGGCGCGTCTGCCAAGTATCCATAAACCAACGGATTTGATCGCATCGTCGTCACAGATCCACCCCGCTCCGCTTCTCGCGACACCACGGCGCTGACCGCGGTGGACTCAATTTTCTCACAAGACGTCCTGCGTAGTAGTCACCTTTGCGCCTCGCAATAACGAAACAACACTGACCAGGGCCAACGCCCTCTAAGGGCCGCCCTGGCCGGTGCTGACTTCGAACCAAGCCATGTGGTAATTCGCAAGAAATTCATGCTCGTCGATTAGCGCCTCGATAGCCGCAAGAAGCATCCAATCCACGACCACCGCAAGGTCGTGGTGCGGGTAGGTGTTCAGCACCGTGTGTTGGATATCCGCGATGCATTCGCGCAGAAGTTGATCCTCGTTCTCAAGGACACCCGTTTTTCGCACCGCCGGCGCGGCAACGGCCTGGGCGATTCGCGGTAGGCCATCGCGACGTCGCACAGCCTCTACGAGGGTCGGCCCAAGTTCATCCACGTGGGGCGCAGCGGAGCGCGCTAGGCGATCGCCCGTCAGCGGCGGCTCCTCAGTGCCAGGCTCGCCAACGTAGGCATTCGGATGGTGCGCCGCTGCGACGACGACGGCTCCTAGCAATTCAACCGCGCTGGCATCACGGCGTCGTGTCGACGGTTCAAGCAAAGTGACGTAGGCGGGTAGTCGGACGTGTGGGGGAATCCATCCGCCGGCGAGATCCGTGACCAGCAGAGTGGTGGTGCCGTCGTCCCGTAGACCGGCGGCCCAGGACAGCCGCGGCTCCTGGCGGGCCACCGCATCGACAATCCGTTGCAGCCGTTGCTCTTCGACCGCCCTACTGGACGTGGCGCCGGCTGTCGCCCCGGTTGCCGCGGAGGCCGAGGAGGCGCCCGCCATCGTCGAGGCGCCAGTCCCCGCCTGCCCAGGCGCGGCTCCCTGCGCAGCCCGTTCCACCGGAGAAACCAGCGGTCCACCGGCCGAAGGGGATGAACCCGGCGAAGGCGCGACCGCAGCGCCAGATACCGGTCCCACAGGGCCTGAGGGCATGGTCGGAGGCGCCGCCACCGGAGGCCGCAGGTCAGAGCCATAAGCGGGTAGCGGGCCAGCAGGGCCGCTGGCGCTGGGTACGGCCGGCGCCGACCACGAGCCCCCGGTCACCACCGCAGGCGCTACCGGGGTAGCGCCGCCACTGCCCGGGGCCGCCGCATCCGCCGGTGCCGGTGGTGTGTCCACCGGCGCATTAGCCCCAAGGAATGACCCGGCAGTCGGAACGCTTGGCGCTACAGGCGGAGGAGCCGGAGCAGGCGTTTGGCCAGCCGGCGGTGACCCACCCTCCATAGCATTCATAGCGTTTGTTGACAGCGCTTGGGGACCCGCGCCCGCCGATTGCCCCGTCGCCATTCCGCTCGCGAACGATTGGCCTAATCCGGGCGACATGCCCTGCCCCGGAGCCGCGGGTGACATCGGCGCATTCATCGACGACATCCCGGGCATTGTTGATCCACCTGCGCCTGGGAACTGCGCGTTGGACGGAAGGGCCGGAGAGGCGGTGCCACCGTGTGAGAGCCCACCCGGTGATACGGGTCCCGTCCCGGGGCCCCCAGCGAGCCCCGTGGACGTGGGCGGCAGCGCCTGCGCTGCGGCACCATTGGCAGCCCCACCGCTTCCACCACCACTCGGACCACCCGAAGTTCCCGCCAACGCTGGTGTAGGCCCCTCTACGCCGGGTCCCTGGGCCCCTCCAACTACACCTTGATGACTGCTGGCGCCGCCGGGACCGCCGGCACCACCAACGGCCGGATTCAGGTCGTCCTTGCTGATCGTCTGGGGCCGCGGAACCTCACCAATGCCGGATCCTCTCTCCTGCGCCCAGGCTCGGGCATCGCCATGGATACCTTCATTCACCAGCATCGGCTGCGTAGCAGTCAGCATGCTGTTTACAGCGCAGTCGGATGCGACTTCCGCCTTCGCGTTGCAGGTGGCCTGGACAGCTTGTATTTCGGCCAATTTCGCAGGTTCTGGTTCCTTAGAGGCGAGTATTCGATCAATTTCTTGGTTTCCCTCAGCTGCTACCTGCGCCAACCTTGATCGCAGGGCATCAATTTGATCAGCACACGCATTTAAAGCGGTAGCCTTATCTCGATATTTCTCGGCCAGATCCAAGTGAAATTGTTCACCCTGGTAATAGCGAGCACTGAGGTCCTCTGCCGTCCGGCCCTGGTTGTGTGCCGTCAAGGTACTCCGCTGATTGCGAAGACTCTGTGAATATTGCTGCTGCTGGACACACGCTTGTTTCCAATATTCAGCGGCAGTACGCAGAAACGTCGGTGGATCCGGCCACCAAGGCCCGACGAGTGGGAATGTCCACCTCCCGGGTGGCAGATCAACCCCCACCGCATACCTTTTTCATCGCAGCATCTTTAGCGTTTATGTCATCGACTGCCGCCCGATACTGTTCATCGGTGGCAACGCTGGCGAGCGCGTTCGCATTGCGGTACGCCACCGCGAGCGCATGCGCTGCGTCTCGGGGTTTGGCGTCGAGGGCTGGCGCAGCAGCAGCGGTGTCAAGCATGCCGGCGGCGTTGGAAAGCGCGATGCGGGCCAGGGCTCTGTCAGTCCCGTTAGTTTCGGCCCGAACCGAGCGCGCTGCCAGGTCATACGTGTCACACAATTCCCGTTGGGCCGTCGAGACGTCGCTCGAAGCGTAGGTAGGTGGCGTAGTTGCCGGGGCCGAGGCCGTCGGCCGGGTAAGCACCACGATCAGTGCAGTAAGCGCCACTGCCATGGCTAACCCCGCGACGGCAATGGCTGGCCACATGCTCGGGCGGCGCACGGGTTGCGTCTGATAGGCCGGTGCCCAATGCCCTAGGGGCGGGCCCTCAATCGGTCGCCCGCCGAAGTTAGGAGTGAGGTCCTCCCCCATGCGCCCTCCTTGCATTCAACAACGGTTGCCAGATTGGCACCGATACATCCCCTTTACTAGTGGAACAGGAGATGCGAACGCGGACAAATCACCGCAGGTGGACATACAGATCGAACATCGTTACCGAGACGCGGTCAGAAGCGACTTCGCCGACCCACTGAAGTGCGACGCGGCTGTTGCCACGGGTACCTGCAGGCTCGAATGTTCAGACCCGCGGCGTCCCTGATTGTGTGCCGTCAGCACAGTCCGCTGATTGCGCAAATCCTGCGCGTACTGCTCCTGCTGTCCGCATGCCTGCTTCCGATACTGAGCAGCGTCCCTCAGACCCGCTGGCGGCGCTGGCCACCCAGGTCCGATTAGCGCCTGCGTCCACGTGGCGGGTGGCAGGTCAAGACCCACCGCAGACCTTCTTCATTGCTGCGTCTTTGGCATTTGCATCATTCAGCGCTGGCTGCCACTGCGAGTTGTCGTTCAGGCTCGCCACAGCCGCGAGGTTGCTATAGGCACGAGCCAACGCAACCGCGGCGGCCCGATCGCTTGGCGTTATGGCAGGAGACGCATCAACGGCGTCTTTCAATATCATCGCCCCGTTGACCTCCGCGATCCCTGCACGCTCTGGGCTGGTGCCGTTGGTTTCAATTTGAACGGCACGAGCTGCGAGCCGATACGAGTCGCACAACTTTTTGTGCGCGGCAGCCGACTCCGCGGCCGTATAGGTCGGCGCCGCTGACGTGGTCGGTGAGCTCGGCGTGGAGTTATGTGTAGACCGTGTAGCCGCCACAACTAGAGCAACAGCGCCCAGCAGAACGGCGATTGATGCCAGTGCAATCGCCGGCCATGTCCGTGGACGCGTCAAAGATTGGGGTGGGTAGGCGGGCTGCCACTGACCGGGGGGCACTTGGCGGTTCGCCACCGAAGTTTGGAGGCAGGTCCCCCATGCCGCCCTCCCCGCAGTGCCTCAGCCCGTAGGCG
Organism: Mycobacterium sp. 852014-50255_SCH5639931; assembly: GCF_001665605.1. GTDB lineage: Bacteria > Actinomycetota > Actinomycetes > Mycobacteriales > Mycobacteriaceae > Mycobacterium > Mycobacterium paraffinicum. The sequence goes on along the minus strand of NZ_LZSV01000011.1, from coordinate 160,615 downwards.
CCATTCCGTTGAATTATCCACGCGCACCGCAGATCAACACCAACAGAAACCGTTTCAAAACGATCCCCGTGTAGTAACACCCGTCCCCGCGGCCAGAGCCGACAAGGCTGAAGGGTTCAGACCCGCGGCGTCGAAGTACCCGCCCCCGGCCGCACCGCCTGCATGTCACCGGCGTTGTTCTCGTCCATGCTGGTGAAACCCTTGGCCGCGTGATGAGCCTTCGCGCCGACATCGGTCAGGGTCTGCTGGTGACCCTGCAGGGTCTGCACATGCTGCGCATGCGCGGCGGTGATCGCCGAATGGAACGAATCGGCCGCGGCGAAGTCACCGAACATCCCCGACCCCAGCGGTCCCCGCGCGAGCTGGTCGGCTCCCTCTTGCGCATGCCCACCGGCACGATGCGAATCGTTGCCTCCGGAGTGCAATAGCGCTGTGTCGACGAACATCGCCACCCCTCTCTCGATTGCCCGCGGCAAGAAGCGCTGCATAGCCATTCGCATGGCACGCCACTACTGACCAGGCTAAATAGGTCGGCGACAGTGGTCAATTCACGCCGTAACCCCACAGCGACCTTGCAGCGCGTTCGGCGCGGCCCTTGGGATCTTCACGGTGAACCGCCCTGCCGGGCATCCCATCTTGCCGGCACTGTCTGTATCCCCGTCTCAGCAATCCCAAGCGGTGACCCTCAGGCGGTCTTGGCCTTTCCGAGTGCTTCGGGAAAGACGCTGGTAGTCCGCCGGACGCCGCCGAAGGGCGCGTCCGGCTCTATAACAGCAATTCCTGCCGCGGCCAATCTCGAGCCTGGTTATCGTTAATTGTCATTGCTGTTCTTAGGGGTTGGTCATTGCGGCGTACGTGTGGGGCGCGATTTTTGCGACTAGTCGCGGGTAGCCGGTTGCCGTCATGCTGAGCGTGGGTTCGGTCTTTGCTGGGTACCGCATTGAGCGGGTGTTGGGTGCCGGGGGGATGGGAACCGTCTATCTGGCGCGTAATCCGGACTTGCCTCGCAGCGAAGCCTTGAAGGTGCTCGCAGCGGAGTTGTCACGCGATCCCGATTTCCGGAAGCGGTTTATCCGAGAGGCCGATGTCGCCGCAGCGCTGGATCATCCCAACATCGTTTCGATTCATCAGCGTGGTCAGTGGGAGGGCCAGCTGTGGATCGCAATGCAGTACGTAGACGGTGTTAATGCTGAAGACGCGCTGCGAGCCGCGCCCATGCCCGCAGCGCAGGCGGTATACGTAATCGGCGAGATCGCCAAGGCAGTCGATTATGCGCACCAACGTGGCGTTGTGCACCGCGATATCAAGCCGGCAAATTTTTTGTTGTCAGGGCAAGCTGGGGCCGATCAGCGAGTGCTCCTAGGAGATTTCGGAATCGCCCGTGCGCTTGATGATGCCGGTCTGACTGCAACCGGTTCGGTCTTGGCCACCTTGTCCTATGCGGCGCCGGAGGTTCTTGCCGGGCAGTCTTTCGATGGCCGAGCCGATCTGTACTCCTTGGGATGCACACTGTTTCGACTTCTCACAGGCGAAGTGCCGTTTGCGGCCGGAGGTGGTGCCGTGGCGGTGATCGCAGCACATTTGCATTGGCCACCCCCAAAGATCACCGATAGGCTCCCCGGGCTGTCGACGGCTATGGACGGCGTGATCGCCACCGCCATGGCCAAGGACCCGGCGCACCGGTTCACCTCAGCGCGCGAGCTCGCTCATGCCGCCGCTGCGGCCCTGGAGGGATGCGTCACCGCGGGGCGCACTCCGCCGCGCCTTGAGCCATATGGTATTTCCTCTGGCACCCCACCTGACTCGCGGTGGTGGCACCAGCATCCGAGCGGCCCGCCGACCGAACTCGCCTCACCTCCCGTTAACGGCCAGCCAAACTTCGCGCCGGCAGGACCAAAGTCCCGCCGACGAATACCGGCTACAGTCGCGGCCCTAATATTGGCCGTAGGCGGTGCACTCACCGCGGCAATCTTGACCTCCCACCAAGGGCCGCCCGGCAAATCGATCATCGATACAACCCTTGCTCCTCCAACGACTGTGACCTCACCGACGCCATCTCCACCGCCCATGGTTAAGCCAGCGGACTTGCCCCGGTTGTTACCACCCCTGGATGATGTAAAAAACTTCGTCGGTATCCAGAACTTGTTAGCCGAACCGCCCACATTCCAGCCCAGCCAAACTTCTGGCGACGTAGACCCCGAGGAGTGCCGCCCGATTCTCGGGGGCGGGGCTCACAATTCATACGACATGCGGGACGTCACTGGCTACTACTCATTGGTCATCAACGAGCCCCGCGACGGACCCCCCCTCCAGATGGTGGGCGAAGTAGTCCTAACCTTTCGCGACCCCGCAGCAGCCCAGCAACAGCTCGCGAATTCATTGTCGATCTGGCGCCGGTGCGGGGGCTCGACCATGACCGTGTTCGGGCATGCGCCCGGGTCTAAGCCCGTTAAGACGGCTATGGGCGTCCCCGACATCGTCGAGGACGGGATTACCACTCTGGTGGCGACGGCGCAGGGGCCTTTGCTTCGAGCGCGCCTTGACCGCGCGATAGCCGCCAAAAACAACGTGCTGATTGACGTCAACGTCGGACTCATAAACACCGACAGGGGCCAGCGAGCTGTGCTCGACGTCACCGACTACAGCCTGGGCAAGATTCCGGGTTAACCGACCGCACCTATGTCTCGGTGTCCGAGGCAACCAATAGCAGACGGCGATGGATGCGCGGTGCAGCTCCTCGATTCGGAGAAGAGTGTGCACGCGTCACAACGCATTTGCACCGTCAGCCAAGCCGTCCCCATCGCTATCACTCAGCCGGACATTCCACTTGCCATCGCCATCGGTGTCGACGTATCCGGTGACGCCGCCCTCATCGGCGCACAGCACCCTGTCGGCCACTCCGTCGCCGTCAATATCGAAGAGCTGATCGTCGGCGCGGCCGTGGCCGTCGAAATCGACCAGCGGTCCGCCGGTGTGCTCGACGCCATCAAGCCCGAACCACCGGAGCTGCCGCCCCTGGTCCGTAGGCACCCCCCAGGTCCCGGACCCGTCGTCGGTGAAGTACGCCTCGGGAGTGCCGTCGTTGTCGAGGTCGAGCACCGCGTGATCGGCGATGCCGTCACCATCGAGATCCGCGAGTGCATCGTCGTGCAATCCATCACCGTCGAAATCCAGCCCGAGAGCATCGAGCCGGCCGTCGCCGTCCAGGTCAAGGTCGAGGTCCCGGTGCCACATATCCGCCGTGCCGTCGTCGCCAGCCATGCAGTAGTCCACGAAAGATGGGACGCGAGATCACCGCTATGGGTTCCCGCGCGATTGCCACCAAGTCAGCAGTTCCGCGGTCGCCTCATCGGCCGTCAACGGCCCGCGCTCCAATCGCAGCTCTTTCAGGAAGTGCCACGCCTCGCCGACCTGCGGGCCCGCCGGGATGTCGAGCAGCTTCATGATCTGGTTGCCATCTAGATCGGGACGCACGCGGGCCAGATCCTCTTGGGCGGCCAGCTCAACGATCCGCGCCTCCAGCCGGTCATAGCTGGCCTGCAGCCGGGCGGCCCGGCGTTTATTGCGGGTTGTGCAGTCGGCGCGCACCAGCTTGTGCAGCCGCGGCAACAGCGGCCCGGCATCCGTGACGTAGCGGCGCACCGCGGAGTCGGTCCACTTCCCTTCGCCGTACCCGTGGAACCGCAGGTGCAGATACACCAGCTGCGAGACGTCGTCGACCATCTGCTTGGAATACTTCAACGCCCGCAACCGCTTTCGGGCCATCTTGGCGCCGACCACCTCGTGGTGGTGGAAGCTCACGCCGCCATTGGCTTCGTGCCGCCTGGTGGCCGGCTTGCCGATGTCATGCAGCAGCGCCGCCCAGCGCAGCACCAGATCCGGTCCGTCATCCTCCAGGGCGATCGCCTGCCGCAGCACCGTCAGCGAATGCTGGTAGACGTCCTTGTGCTGGTGGTGTTCGTCGATGGCCATCTGCATCCCGCCGACCTCGGGCAGCACCACCTCACCCATGCCGGTCTGCACCAGCAGGTCGATGCCGGAGACCGGGTCATCACCGAGAAGCAACTTGTCCAGCTCGGCGGCCACCCGCTCGGCGCTGATCCGGGCCAGCTCGGGGGCCATCTCCTCGATCGCCTCGCGCACCCGCGGGGCGACGGCGAAACCGAGCTGCGAAACGAACCGCGCCGCGCGCAGCATCCGCAGCGGGTCGTCGCCGAAGGACACCGACGGGGCCGCGGGGGTGTCGAGCACCCGCTCGCGCAGCGCCGCCAAACCGCGGAGGGGATCGAGGAATTCACCCGGCCCGTCGGGCGTGATGCGCACGGCCATCGCGTTGGCCGTGAAATCGCGGCGCACCAAGTCGTCTTCGAGTCGTTCGCCGTACTGCACTGCGGGTTTCCGCGAGATCCGGTCGTAGGCGTCGGCGCGGAACGTGGTGATTTCCAACCGATGTTCGCCCTTGCCGACACCGACGGTGCCGAAGTCGATGCCGGTGTCCCACAAGTTATCCGCCCATCGCCGCAGGATCTCTTGAACCTGCTCGGGGCGGGCATCAGTGGTGAAGTCCAAGTCGGGACTGAGCCTGCCCAGCACGGCATCTCGCACCGAGCCGCCGACGAGGTACAACTCGTGGCCCGCGGCGTCGAAAGCCGAGCCCAGCTCGCGCAACATGGGCGCGTGTTGATTCAGGGCGACCGCGGCGGCGGCAAGCAGCTCGACATCGGCTTCGGACACGTTCGATCAGCGTAGTCGGCCGAGGCCGAAAAGCCCGTGTGAGGAGCCTCGCACGCGCCCAAGGTGAATTGACCGGCCCACGCTCGGTAGTAGCGTCACGCGCCACGGGAAGGATCCGAAGGCAACAGCATGTCGACCTCTGAGCGAGTGAACTTCTTCGACGCCCGCGCTTGGCGCACGGCTACGTGGTCGGCACCCTTTGTCGTTCAACTGATACTGGCGATGCTGCTCGTCGCGATGTGGCTACTGGGTAAGTGGCCGTTCGACACGGATAGTGCGTACGCCGGTGAACGCGCTTGGATGCTGACCTCCACCGTCCTGACGACTTTGGTGTCGCTGCTTATCGGCGCCACGTTCCTGAGGTCGACGTCACCACGTAATCGTGGTCTTGGCATCAGCATCTTGGGCTGTTCGGCCGTCGTGCTCGCGGGCGGAACGGCTTTCGCTTATCTGGTCCTGCGCTGAAGGTCACCGATGATGACAGACCAACCTCTAGTCAATCGCTATGGGCCGCTGACTTTCGCCGTGGCCATAGTCCACGTCTTCGTGGTGGATTTCGTTACCTGGCTTTTTGTTTTGCCGATGTGGCCCTTCGTATTTGTCGTTCTCCCGGTAACGCTGGCATACGTCGGCATCAGCGCCCTCCTCGCGCGGGCACCGGGCAGATGTGGTCAGATCGGGCGCGGAATGATGATCGGCAGCCTGTCCGGGCCGGTCTCCCTCGTGATCTTCATTCCCGCTTTTGTTATCGCCGCAGCAACCGGCCCGATCTGACCAGACACACTCGATCCTGAGCCATCGCGCGCCCCGCTAGCGGCGAGTATGTCCTGGGAGACTATGCCGTGCCAGCTACTATCGCTTGGGTGTCGGACGGCGAACAAGGCAAGCCACGTCGACGCCGGGGGCGGCGGCGCGGTCGTGGCGCTGCGAGTTCGACGGAGAACCAGACGAACGGCCAAGCCCCCGCCGACTCGACGCCGACCAAATCGCGCCGATCCCGTGCGCCTCACCGGGGACCGGACCGGCTTCGGACCGTCCACGAAACCTCCGCCGGAGGACTGGTCATCGACGGCCTCGACGGGCCCCGCGACTCTCAGGTCGCGGCGCTCATCGGCCGCATCGATCGCCGGGGGCGAATGCTGTGGTCACTGCCCAAGGGACACATCGAACTCGGTGAGACGGCCGAGCAGACGGCTATAAGAGAAGTCGCCGAAGAGACCGGCATCCGCGGCAGCGTGCTGGCAGCGCTCGGACGCATCGACTACTGGTTCGTCACCGACGGCCGCCGGGTCCACAAGACCGTGCACCACTATTTGATGCGCTTCTCCGGCGGCGAGTTGTCCGACGAGGACCTCGAAGTGGCCGAGGTGGCCTGGGTGCCGATGCACGAGCTGCCGTCGAAGCTGGCCTACGCCGACGAACGTCGACTGGCCCGAGTGGCCCACGAGCTGATCGACAAGCTCCAAAACCACGGCCCCGCCGCCCTGCCACCGCTGCCACCCACCTCCCCCCGGCGCCGCCCGCAGACACACTCGCGCACCCGGCATGCCGACAAGCCGGCGACCAGCCGGAAGAACGGCCACGGGCCAGGGCCGTGACGGCGCCCCGACTCTGCTTGTTACGCCTCGCGGCAGTGATCGGCATCGTGGCCGGGTTCGCGATGCTCACCGCGCCCGTCATGCCGCGCGCGGCCGCGGGCGAGCCGGGCGCGACACCGTTCGTCCGCGTCCGCATCGACCAAGTCACCCCGGATGTGGTCACCACGTCCAGCCAACCCGTCGTCACCGTCAGCGGCATGGTGACCAACGTCGGCGACCGCCCCGTCCGCGACGTCATGGTCCGCCTCGAACACGCCGGGGCGATCACCGCGTCCACGGGATTGCGGACCACCCTGGACGGCGAGACCGACGGGTATCAGCCGGCCGCCGATTTCCTGACGGTCGCTCCCGAACTGCAACGCGGCCAAGAAGCCGGCTTCACCCTGTCGGCGCCGCTGCGCTCGTTGACCAAACAGTCCCTGGGGATCGAGAAGCCCGGCATCTACCCGGTCCTGGTCAACGTGAACGGCACACCCGATTACGGCGCCCCCGCCAGGCTCGACAACGCGCGCTTCCTGTTGCCGGTTGTCGGTGTGCCCCCCGACCAGGGCGGTGATCTGGGCTCCGCCGTCGCGCCCGACACCTCCAAACCCGTGTGGATCACCATGTTGTGGCCGTTGGCCGATCGGCCCCGGCTGGCCCCTGGCGTGCCCGGCGGCACCATTCCCGTGCGCCTCGTCGACGACGACCTGGCCACCTCCCTGGCCAGCGGCGGCCGGCTGGACATCTTGCTGTCCGCGGCCGAGGTCGCCACCAGCCACGACGTCGACCCCGACGGCGCGGTCGGCCGGGCGTTGTGTTTGGCCGTCGACCCCGACCTGCTCGTCACCGTCAACGCGATGACCGCCGGCTATGTGGTGACCGATCCGCCCGAGGGCCCCGGTCAGCTTCCGGGCACCCTGACCCACCCCGGTGCCGGACAGGCCGCAGCGGTCGAATGGCTCAACCGGCTGCGTACCCTGGCCCGCCGCACGTGTGTCGCGCCGCTCCCCTACGCGCAGGCCGACCTGGACGCCCTGCAACGCGTCAACGACCGCGGGCTGAGCGCCGCCGCGACCACCGACGTCAACAGCATCGTCGACCGCATCCTGGACGTACCGTCCGTGCGCGGCGCCACCCTGGTGCCCGACGGCCCGCTGACCAACCGCGCGGTCAACCTGCTCGGCGCAAACGAAACCACCGTCGCCGTTGCCGCCGCCGACCTGTCCGCCGCGGATGCGCAGGGATCCTCCGATTCCACCGTCGACACCGCACCGCGGCGGCTGTCCCCGCAAGTGGTGGTCGCGCCGTTCGACCCGGCGGTGGGCGCCGCGCTGGCCGGGGCGGGAAGCTCTCCCGCCGTCCCCACCTACCTGGACTCGTCGCTGACGATCCGGCTCGCGCACGACTCGGTGACCGCACGCCGCCAGGACGCATTGGGCTCGATGTTCTGGCACGCCTTGCGCCACGATGACGCGCCCCGCACCCAGATCCTGGTCCCGCCGGCGACGTGGAATCTGCAGGCCGACGACGCCCACGTGATCTTGACGGCGCTCACCACCACCATCCGGTCCGGTCTGGCGGTACCGCGACCGCTGCCGGCGGTGGTTGCCGAGGCCTCGGCCCGCACCGAGGAGTCCGAGCCGGCCGGGGCCTACACCTCCGTGCGCGGCCGATTCGGCGACGATGTGACCGCCGCGGTGGCCGGCCAGGTCGGCCGGCTGTCGGGCCTGACGTCGGCGCTGAGCACCGACGAGCGCACCGGGCTGACCGGCATCCAATACACCGCGCCGCTGCGTGAAGACATGCTGCGCGCGCTGAGCCAATCCGAACCGCCCGACACCCGCAACGGAATGGCCCAGCAGCGGATGGCCGTCGTCGGCAAGACGATCAACGACCTCTTCGGCGCGGTCACGATCGTCAACCCGGGCGGCTCCTACACCCTGGCCACCGAGCACAGCCCCCTACCGCTGGCGCTGCACAACGGCCTGGCCGTCCCCATCCGGGTGCGGCTGCAGGTCGACGCCCCGCCGGGGATGACGGTCACCGACGTCGGCCAGATCGAATTGCCCCCCGGATACCTACCGCTGCGGGTGCCGATCGAAGTGAACTTCACCCAGCGGGTCGCCATCGACGTGACGCTGCGGACCCCGGAGGGCTTGCGGCTGGGCGAGCCGGTTCGCCTGTCGGTGCATTCCAACGCCTACGGCAAGGTGCTGTTCGCCATCACCATGACCGCTGCCGCCGTGCTGGTGTTGCTGGCCGGACGGCGCCTGTGGCACCGCTTCCGCGGCCAGCCCGACCGCGCCGACCTGGACCGGCCGGACCCACCCGGAGCCAGATCCGCGGGCATGGACGACCAGACCGACGATCGGGTCGAGCAAGAGCACCGAGTATGAAACCCGCCAACCGGCAGGCCGCGCCGCAACACCCCCGCCCGGCACAGCCGCCGCGGCGCCCCCGAAGCCCGGGCTCGCCGCCCACGGGTCCCCTGCCGCCCGTTCCAGCGGGGATCGATCGCCGGCGACCCGAACTGTCCGACGCCGCGCTGGTATCGCGGTCGTGGGCGATGGCGTTCGCCACGCTGGTCAGCCGGCTGACCGGCTTCGCCCGGGTCGTGCTGCTGGCGGCCATCCTGGGCGCCGCGCTGTCCAGCGCGTTCTCGGTGGCCAATCAGCTGCCGAACCTGGTGGCGGCGCTCGTGCTCGAGGCGACCTTCACCGCCATTTTCGTGCCGGTGCTGGCCCGCGCCGAACAGAGCGACCCCGACGGCGGCGCCGCGTTCGTGCGGCGCCTGGTCACGTTGACGACCGCGCTGCTGGTTTTGGCGACCGCGCTGTCGGTGCTCGCCGCGCCGCTGCTGGTGCAGCTGATGCTCGGCCGCTCCCCGCAGGTCAACGAGCCGCTGACCACCGCGTTCGCCTACCTGTTGCTCCCCCAGGTGCTCGCCTACGGCCTGACATCGGTGTTCATGGCGATCCTCAACACCCGCAACGTGTTCGGGCCGACGGCGTGGGCGCCGGTGGTCAACAACGTCGTCGCCCTCGCGACCTTGGCGGTCTACGCCGTCGTCCCGGGCGAACTGTCGGTCGACCCCGTTCGGATGGGCAACACCAAGCTGTTGGTCCTCGGCATCGGCACGACGCTGGGCGTCTTCGCGCAGACCGCGGTGCTGCTGGCGGCGCTGCGGCGCCAGCGGGTCGACCTGCGCCCCCTATGGGGGATCGACGAGCGCCTCAAGCGCTTCGGCACGATGGCCGCCGCGATGGTGCTCTACGTGCTGATCAGCCAGCTCGGCCTGGTGGTCGGCAACCAGATCGCCAGCACGGCGGCCGCTTCGGGGCCCGCCATCTACAACTACACCTGGCTGGTCCTGATGCTGCCGTTCGGCATGATCGGCGTGACCGTGCTGACCGTGGTGATGCCACGGCTGAGCCGCAACGCCGCCGCCGACGACACCAAGGCCGTGCTCGCCGACCTGTCGCTGGCCACGCGGCTGACGCTGATCACGCTGATCCCGATCGTCGCGTTCATGACCGTCGGTGGTCCAGCGATCGGCAGCGCGCTGTTCGCCTACGGCCACTTCGGCGGAGTCGACGCCGGATACCTGGGCGCCGCGATCGCCCTGTCGGCATTCACCCTGATCCCCTACGGACTGGTGCTGTTGCAGCTGCGCGTCTTCTACGCGCGCGAGCAGCCCTGGACGCCGATCGTCATCATCCTCGTCATCACGGCCGTCAAGATCGTCGGATCCGTGCTGGCGCCCCACCTCACCGACGACCCCAAGCTGGTAGCCGGTTATCTGGGGCTGGCGAACGGTATCGGGTTTCTGGCCGGCGCGGTCATCGGCTACCTCTTGCTCCGGCGCACCCTGCTGCCGACGGGCGGCCACCTGATCGGCAGAGGTGAGCTGCGCACCATCCTGGTGACGATCACCGCCTCGATGCTGGCCGGTCTGGTGGCCCATGTGGCCGACCGGCTGGCGGGACTGGACCGGCTGACCGCGCATGGCGGCGGCGCGGGTTCCTTGCTGCGCCTGCTCATCCTCGCCGTCATCATGCTGCCGATCATGGCGACGGTGATGCTCCGCGCGCGTGTCCCGGAGGCGCAGGCCGCGCTGGACGCCGTCAGACGCCGCTTCGGGGGCCATGCGGTGCCGTCCCGCAAACCGATGACACCGGATCGATCGTCTGCCCGGTCCCCGGTCACGTACCCTGAGCAGAGGAATTCGTCCCCGCCTGGGGTAAATGCGGTCCAGGAGCCGATCCGGCGCAGACCTCCGGAGCGGGCAATCCCAGCCCGGATAGCGAAAGGACCGGAGGTGACCGACCGCCCTGTCGAGAGTGCCGCGTCGGGTGCCGAGGTGCCACGACCGGTTGCCGACGACTTCCAACCCGACATCCCCGCCGACCGACCGTCCGAGCCGGCGGCCCCACGCCCGTCCGACCAGCGCAACGGCGACGTTGCGCCCGAATCGCGCGGCGGTCCGCCCCCGTTTGACGCGCCCCGCGACCGCGGCGGCGACCCGGCAGGAGACGACGTCCATTTGGTTCCCGGCGCTCGCATCGCCGGCGGCCGGTATCGCCTGCTGGTCTTCCACGGCGGCGCGCCGCCCCTGCAGTTCTGGCAGGCGCTCGACACCGCGCTGGACCGGCAGGTGGCGCTGACCTTCGTCGACCCCGACGGGGCGTTGCCCGACGAGGTGCTGCAGGAAATCCTGTCCCGCACCCTGCGGCTCAGCCGCATCGACAAGCCCGGCATCGCCCGGGTGCTCGACGTGGTCCACACCGGCCACGGCGGCCTGGTCGTCTCGGAGTGGGTGCGGGGCGGTTCGCTGCAGGAAGTGGCCGACACCGCGCCGTCGCCCGTCGGCGCCGTCCGGGCCATGCAATCGTTGGCGGCGGCCGCGGACGCGGCCCACCGCGCCGGCGTCGCGTTGTCGATCGACCACCCGAGCCGGGTGCGCGTGAGCATCGAGGGCGACGTCGTGCTGGCGTACCCGGCGACCATGCCCGAGGCCAACCCACAGGGCGACATCCGCGGGATCGGCGCAGCGCTGTATGCCCTGCTGGTCAATCGGTGGCCGCTCGCGGAGTCCAGCGTGCGCAGTGGGCTCGCCCCGGCCGAGCGCGATTCGACGGGCCAGCCGGTGGAGCCGATGGTCATCGACCGCGGCATTCCCTTCCAGATTTCGGCCGTAGCGGTCCGCGCGGTTCAAGAGGATGGCGGGATACGCAGCGCGTCAACGCTTTTGAACCTGCTGCAACAAGCGACTGCGGTGGCCGACCGGACCGAGGTGCTGGGTCCGATCGACGATTCGCCGGCGCCCGCCACCGCGCGTGCGTCCGCGGGTCAGGACGACGCCGCCCTCGCGCGGCGGCGCCGCAACGTGTTGATCGGCGTGGGCGCGGGCGTTGTCGTCATCGTGGTGGCGTTGTTGGTCCTGGCGTCGGTGGTGAGCAAGATCTTCGGCAACGTCGGCGGTGGCCTCAACAAGGACGAGCTCGGGCTGAACGGCCCCTCCTCCTCCACCTCGTCGTCGGCCCCCAGCTCCGCGGCCGCCGGCAGCGTCGTCAAGCCGACCAAAGCGACGGTCTACTCCCCCGACGGCGATGCCGACAACGCGGGCACGGCCGGGCAGGCGATCGACGGTGATCCCTCGACCGCCTGGGCGACCGAGGTCTACACCGACGCGGTCCCGTTCCCCAGCTTCAAGCAGGGTGAAGGCCTGATGCTGCAGCTGCCCAGCGCCACCGTCGTCGGGCAGGTCACGATCGACACGCCGAGCAGCGGGACCAAGGTCGAGATTCGCTCGTCGGCCACGGCCTCGCCGGCGTCGCTGAACGACACCACCGTGCTGGCGTCCGCCTTCACGCTCAAGCCGGGTCACAACGTCATACCGGTCCGGGCGGGTTCGCCGACGTCGAATCTGCTGGTGTGGATCTCCACGCTGGGAACGACCAACGGCAAGAGCCAGGCCGGCTTCTTTGAGATCACGGTCCAGGCCGCTTCCTGATCGCACTCACAGCGCCCCCGCCGTGGTGAAGTGCCGCCCCGCAGCCGATTGGTTACTGTCCGGCCGTGGGCTCCCGGGGAGACATCCAGCGTGAACGCAGTGATGCCGAGCTGCTGGCAGCCCACGTCGCCGGCGACCGGCACGCCTTCGGTGAGTTGTTCCTGCGCCACCAGCGACAGCTGCACCGGCTGGCCCGGCTCACCACGCGCACTGCCGAGGACGCCGAGGACGCGCTGCAGGACGCCATGCTCTCGGCGCACCGCGGCGCCGGCGCGTTTCGGCATGACGCCACGGTCGGCAGCTGGCTGCACCGCATCGTCGTCAACGCCTGCCTGGACCGGCTGCGGCGCACCAAGGCCCACCCGTCCGTCCCGCTCGAAGACGTCTACCCGGTGGCCGATCGCACGGCCCAGGTCGAGACCGCGATGGTGGTGCAGCGCGCTCTGATGCGGCTTCCCGTCGAGCAACGGGCCGCGGTGGTCGCCGTCGACATGCAGGGGTACTCGGTGGCCGACACCGCCGCGTTGCTGGGCGTCGCCGAGGGCACCGTCAAGAGCCGGTGCGCCCGGGCGCGGATGCGTCTCGCCGAGCTTCTCGGCTATCTCAAAGCCGCGCCCGACCTGGGCCCACCCATGGCCGTCAGGCAGCGCATGACGGACACTGGGGCGGATGAGTGAAGCCGACAACGAAGCCGACGAGCCGCCCCTGACGGTCGAGCTTCTCGCCGACCTGCAGGCCGGCCTCCTGGACGACGAATCCGCGGCCCGCGTGCGGCGACGGGTCCGCGATGACGCGCAGGCCGAGCAGGTTCTGCGCGCCCTCAACCGGGCACGCTGCGACGTCGCCACGCTGGGAGCCGACCCGGCGCCCGACGTCCCGCCCGAGGTCGCCGCCCGGATCTCGGCGGCGCTGGCGTCGGCTGAGACAGACCAGCCGGTCGCGCACTCGGCTCGGCCCCGGATCCGGCCCGCGCGGGTGGTCGCCGTGGTGGCGGGCGTGGGCGCGCTGCTCGCGGCGGTCGGCGTGGGCACCGCGGCTCTGATCACCGCGCCGGAGCCTGCCCCCAGCACCCCGGTCACCGCCGAGCACATCACGGTGTCGACCCCGCCGATGGTGGTGCCGCTGTCGCAGGACGAAATACTGGGCCTGCTCAACCAGAGCCCGGATTACGGCCCCCTCGGGGACCCGGCACGGCGCGCCTCCTGCCTCACCGGCCTCGGCTATCCAGCGTCCACGCAGGTGCTGGGCGCGCGCCGGGTCGAGATCAACGCCCGCCCCGGCGTCGTGCTGGTGGTGGCAGGCGACACTCCACACAGCCTGGCGGTCTACGTCGTCGCGCTGAACTGCAATGCCGCCGACACCGGCCTCATGGCCAACACCGAAATCCCCCGCCCTTAGTGCGGCGCCGGGAACAGCCGTGCCTACGCTGGCGTTTGTAGGAATCCAGGGACGATCGCTTGAAAGGGTTCTATGACCGCCGACACTGTGCACGACGTGATCATCATTGGTTCGGGTCCTGCTGGGTACACCGCGGCGTTGTACACGGCGCGGGCGCAGTTGGCGCCGGTGGTGTTCGAAGGGACGTCGTTTGGTGGCGCGTTGATGACCACCACAGAGGTGGAGAATTTCCCGGGTTTTCGGGACGGCATCACCGGTCCCGAGTTGATGGACCAGATGCGTGAACAGGCCCTCCGTTTCGGGGCGGATCTGCGGATGGAAGACGTCGAATCGGTTTCGCTGGACGGCCCGGTCAAGTCGGTGACGACCGCCGAGGGCGAGACCGTCCGCGCCCGGGCCGTCATCTTGGCCATGGGCGCGGCGGCGAGGTATCTGGGGGTCCCCGGTGAGCAGGAGCTGCTGGGCCGCGGGGTGAGTTCGTGCGCGACCTGTGACGGGTTCTTCTTCAGAGACCAAGACATCGCGGTCATCGGCGGCGGGGACTCGGCGATGGAGGAAGCCACGTTCTTGACCCGGTTCGCGCGCAGCGTCACCCTGGTGCACCGCCGCGACGAATTCCGCGCCTCGCGCATCATGCTCGAACGCGCCCGCGCCAACGACAAGATCACCTTCGCGACCAACAAGGGCGTGCTGGGCGTCGAAGGCGATCAGACCGTCACGGGTTTGCGGGTGCGCGACACCCTCACCGGGGAGGAATCCACCCTGCCCGTGACGGGTGTGTTCGTGGCGATCGGTCACGATCCGCGCTCGGAGTTGGTGCGCGATGTTCTCGACACCGACCCCGAGGGCTACGTGCTGGTTCAGGGCCGCACCACGGCCACCTCGATCGAGGGGGTGTTCGCGGCCGGGGACCTGGTGGATCGCACGTACCGCCAGGCGATCACCGCCGCCGGCAGCGGCTGCTCAGCGGCCATCGACGCCGAACGCTGGCTGGCCGACCATGTCGAATCAAGCTCTGCTGCTCAAAGCGACGCAACCGAATTTCCTGGCAGTACCGAGATGATTGGAGCACCTCAATGACCGCCGAAAAAGCCGGGGCCACAATCGAAGTCTCAGACGCATCGTTCTCCACGGAGGTGTTGTCCAGCAATAAGCCTGTGCTGGTTGATTTTTGGGCGACGTGGTGTGGGCCGTGCAAGATGGTAGCGCCGGTGCTCGAGGAAATCGCGAGCGAGCGCGCCGAGCAGCTCACCATCGCCAAGCTCGATGTGGATGCCAATCCGGAGACCGCGCGCGACTTCCAAGTCGTCTCCATCCCCACCATGATTCTGTTCAAAGACGGCCAGCCGGTGAAGCGGATCGTCGGCGCCAAAGGTAAGGCAGCGCTGCTGCGGGAGCTCTCGGACGCGGTTCCCAACCTCAGCTGATCGCGATTTAAGTTCGCCGCACCACGCCCCGGCGTTCAGCCTGGGGTTTTCCCGAATATGCGAAGCATCTGCGACAATTGCTGTTAGCTGTTGCTCAGATACGAGCCTGTCAGTGTGTCCCGGAGGGCCTTTGGTATGTCGAGTCCGCGCCGTGAATACGGCGATGCGCTGCGCTGTGGTGACCGCAGCGCAGCCGTGACCGAGATTCGGGCTACGTTGGCAGCGCTAGGGCTGCTGGACGGCGCCGAAGATGATCTCACCACCGGCCGGCACGTGCCCCCCGAGCTCTTCGATATCGAACTCGACCAGGCGGTACGCGCTTTCCAGCAGCACCGCGGCCTGCTGGTGGACGGCATCGTCGGCGAGGCCACCTATCGGGCCCTGAAGGAGGCGTCCTACCGCCTCGGCGCGCGCACGCTGTATCACCAATTCGGTGCCCCCCTCTACGGTGACGACGTCGCCACCCTGCAGGCCCGCCTCCAGGACCTCGGTTTCTACACCGGCCTGGTCGATGGCCACTTCGGGTTGCAGACGCACAACGCGTTGATGTCTTACCAGCGTGAGTACGGCCTCGCCGCCGACGGCATCTGTGGTCCAGAGACATTGCGTTCCTTGTATTTTCTGAGCTCCCGCGTCACGGGCGGTTCACCGCACGCGATACGCGAGGAGGAGCTGGTCCGCCGATCAGGACCCAAGCTGTCGGGCAAGCGGATCATCATCGATCCGGGTCGCGGCGGCACGGATCACGGCGAGCTGATGCAGGGTCCGTCGGGACCGGTCAGCGAAGCGGATGTGTTGTGGGACTTGGCAAGCCGGCTCGAGGGGCGGATGACTGCCATCGGCATGGAAACCTTCTTGTCACGGCCGGTCAACCGCAGTCCGTCGGACGCCGAACGCGCCGCCACGGCCAACAACGTCGGGGCGGACCTGATGATCAGCTTGCGCTGTGAAAACCAGTCCAGCCCCGCAGCCAACGGCGTGGCTTCCTTTCATTTCGGAAACTCGCACGGCTCGGTGTCCACGATCGGGCGCAATCTAGCGGACTTCATTCAACGAGAAGTGGTGGCCCGCACCGGGTTACGAGATTGCCGAACCCATGGCCGGACATGGGATCTGCTGCGCCTGACCCGGATGCCCACGGTGCAGGTGGACGTCGGCTACATCACCAATCCACAGGATCGCGCAATGCTGATCTCGACGCAGACCCGCGACGCCATCGCCGAAGGTATTCTCGCCGCGGTCAAGCGGCTCTACCTCCTGGGCAAGAATGACCGGCCCACCGGCACATTCACATTCGCCGAACTGCTGGCCCACGAACTGTCCGTGGAACGCGCCAGTCGGCTCGGCGGCTCCTAGCCGATTTCGGCGCCCTGCAACGCATTTCCTGACGCAGACCCGGCTCCCACCGGCTCTTGCAGTTGTGCGGCTTCCAGCAGGCGCTCCAAAGCCGCCTCGACTTCGGCCTTCCACCCGAGGCCCTTGTCCAGCTCGAGCCGCAGCCGCGGAAAATACGTGTGCGGCGCCACCACAACGAAACCCGCATCCTGCAGAAACTCCGCGTCGATGACGCAGTGGTCCACCGAGCAGTCACCGACGGCCTCCAGCACCGGCCGCACATCAGGGGCCGCCGCCAACGGGTCCTGCAACTCCGACGCCGCCGGCGTGCGGCCGAAGGCTTCCAGCGCCCGCACTCCGCGCCGAACCAGTTCGTCGATCACCCGGGCAAGCAGCCCGTGCAGCAGATCGTCGGCGGCCTGCCCCGGCTCAATGCCCATCGAAGTCAGCAGCACCGCGTCCGCGGAGACCGGCGCGGTGGGAAACCGCTGTGCCCGCGGCACCGCCCGCGGCGGCGCGTAGAAAACGTAGCCCAGGCACGGCGGTTCGGTTTGGCTTCGGTCGTCGACGGCCGCGGTCGCGACCTGACCGCACGACCCCCACTCCAGCATGACCATCGACAGCCAGGCTTCCTTCTCGAACTCCGGATCGGCGAGGTGGTCCTGATTACCGAGGGTCGCCGGGTCGACCTCCCAATACACGCAGCGACGCGCATGCTTGGGAAGCTGTTCGAAGGCCTCGAGGCGCAGCGGGGTGATTCGAGCGGACACTAGCCTCCTGGCTCCTGTGCAGTACTGCAGCCAATGGCACCGGCAACCCCTCCAGGATAAGAGAGGAGGTCGCAATCCGGCCAGCTTTGTCGTCGAGGCGCCGATCACGGCGCCGGAACGCTCAGCGCGTTACCGCCCCGAACGGTTCGTTACCGAAAATCGTTGAAACTCATGCGCTTTCGTAACTCAGCGGGGCCGTCGGGCCGGGTGTTGCTTATCCGTAACCGCTCCGGTGTCACAGTGACGTAATTACAGGGTATGGCGGGTCAGGCCTTAGCGGTGGTCATCATGTCGATGATTCGCTGCAAATCGTCCACGGAGCCGAATTCGACGACGATCTTTCCCTTGCGCTTGCCCAGGCTGACCGTCACCCGGGTATCGAAGGCGTTCGACAGCCGATCGGCGACTTCCTGGAGTCCCGGCATCTGGATCGGCTTACGCCGCTGGGGAGCCGGCGTGCTCGCGTCGCTCCGATTGGCCAGCGTCACCGCCTCCTCGGTCGCCCGCACCGACAACCCCTCCGCGACGATCCGGCTGGCCAGTTCCTCCTGCGCCTCGGGCCCGGCCTCCAGCGATAGCAGAGCGCGGGCGTGGCCGGCCGATAGCACGCCCGCGGCCACCCGCCGCTGCACCGGGATCGGCAGCTTGAGCAACCGGATCATGTTGGTGATCAATGGACGCGAACGGCCGATGCGCGAGGCGAGTTCATCGTGGGTGACGCCGAATTCGTCGAGCAGCTGCTGGTACGCCGCCGCCTCTTCCAAGGGGTTGAGCTGCACCCGGTGGATGTTCTCCAGGAGAGCGTCGCGGAGCAGGTTGTCATCGCCCGTCTCGCGCACGATGGCGGGGATGGTGGCGAGCCCCGCCTCTTGCGCGGCCCGCCAGCGCCGCTCCCCCATCACGATCTGATACCGCGGGCCCGTCTTGGCTCCTGGGACGGCCCGCACCACGATCGGCTGCAGCAGACCGAACTCGCGGATGGAGTGCACCAGCTCGGAGAGCGCCTCGTCGTCGAACACCTGCCGCGGCTGACGCGGATTGGGCTCGATGTCAGTGGGTGCGATTTCGCGATACACCGCGCCCGCCGGCGCCAGCTCCGGGCCGCCGATTAACACGTCCGCCGCCGCGTCCCCCATCCGCGGACCGAGGGTCGCGGGGCCCGAGTCGCCTTCGGCGGGACCGGTCGGGATCAGCGAAGCCAGGCCCCGGCCGAGGCCGCCCTTCTTGCGTAACGGCTGCGTCATGGTCGTCCCTTCACGGATGGTGGTCAATCGCGTTCGGCGAGTTCACGGCTCGCGTCGAGATAGCTCATCGCCCCGCGCGAACCGGGGTCGTAGTCGATGATGGTCATGCTGTAACCGGGTGCTTCCGAGACTTTCACGCTGCGGGGGATCACCGTGCGCAGCACCTTGGTTCCGAAGTACCGGCGCACCTCTTCGGCGACCTGGTCGGCGAGCTTGGTGCGGCCGTCGTACATGGTTAGCACCACGGTGCTCACGTCGAGCCGCGGATTGAGGTGGGCTTTCACCATCTCGATGTTGCGCATCAGCTGCGACACACCCTCGAGCGCGTAGTACTCGCACTGGATCGGGATCATCACCTCCGGCGCGGCGACGAGCGCGTTGATGGTCAGCAGTCCCAGTGACGGCGGGCAGTCGATGAAGACGTAGTCGAAGTCGAGGTCGTCCAGTTCCGCCAGGGCAGTCCGCAGCCGGTTCTCGCGCGCCACCATGCTGACCAATTCGATCTCGGCGCCCGCCAAGTCGATGGTGGCGGGGACGCAGAACAGCCGCTCGTTATGCGGGCTGCGTCGCAACGCGTCCTTGACGTCAACCTCACCGATGAGCACCTCGTACGACGAGGGCGTGCCCGACTGCCGATCGGTGATACCGAGCGCCGTGCTTGCGTTGCCCTGTGGGTCAAGATCGATGACCAACGTCTTGATCCCCTGCAGCGCCAGGGCCGCGGCCAGGTTCACCGCCGTGGTGGTCTTCCCGACACCACCTTTCTGATTGGCAACGGTCAGGACCCGTCGGTGACTTGGCCGGCGCAGCGGCGGATAAGTGGTGTGCAGGACCCGCATCGCCCGCTCGGCGGCGGCGCCTATCGGCGTATCGAATTCGTCCGCTGTTTCACGTGAAACATTCGCCGCGGGGTCCCCGACCGCCTCCGGCGCTACGGCCGCCACGGGTGCCTGGACGTGCGGAGCGCTCGGTGATTCTCCCGGATTGCTCATCGATTTCCGGCCTTCCCCATCCGTGCCGGCTGGTGGCGCGGCTGCTTTCCGCGTCGCGCTATCACTACGGTTGCGGGGGGACGCAAATAGGTCGCGCCACATGTCACCACCCTGGCATCAACGGCGCCCGATGCTGCCATCACACGCCGGTACTGTTCAACTTCGTCGCGTCCGCGGTCGCCCTTGATCGCGAGCATCCGACCGTCTGGTCGCAGCAACGGCATGCTCCACTTCGCCAACTTGTCCAACGACGCAACCGCTCGTGACACCGCCGCATCCCTTTCCCCGAACTGGTGGCGTACCCACAGTTCCTCGGCACGGCCGCGGACCACTTCGACGGCTAACCCTAGTTGGTCGACAACCTCGCTGAGAAATTCGCTGCGGCGCAACAACGGCTCGAGCAGCACCACGTCCAGATCCGGACGTGCGAGCGCCAACGGGATACCGGGCAACCCCGCACCGCTGCCGATGTCGATGACCCGCTCCCCCGCCTCGAGCAATTCCGCGACCGCGGCGCTGTTGAGCAGATGGCGGTCCCAAATGCGCTCCACTTCGCGCGGGCCAAGCAGCCCCCGTTCCACACCGGGGCCGGCCAAGAGGTCCGCATACCGCCGCGCCAAATCGAGCCGCGCACCGAAGATCGACGCCGCGGCGTCCGGCTCCGGCGAGGCGGGTTGATCCCCGTCGGGTTCGACCGGGCCGACATGTTTCACGTGAAACATCCTCTGCTTTGCCTGGCGCGGAATCGGGTGCCCGCCGGAACTACACGGCTGTAACTCGACTAGTCGTGCAGCACCACAACTCGCCGCGCGGGCTCCACGCCCTCGCTTTCGCTATGCACGCCCGAGACCGCCGCGACGGCATCGTGGACGATCTTGCGCTCGAACGGCGTCATGGGGGCGAGCTCTTCGCGTTCGCCCGATTCCAGTACGCGCCGCGCCACCTTGTCGCCCAGAGCCGCCAGCTCCTCACGGCGCCGCCGGCGCCAACCGGCGATGTCGAGCATCAAGCGGCTACGGACTCCCGTCTTCTGGTGCACGGCCAGTCGGGTGAGCTCCTGCAGCGCGTCGAGCACCTCGCCGCCGCGGCCCACCAACTTGTTCAAGTCGTCGCTACCGTCGATGCTCACGACCGCCCGGTTGCCTTCGACGTCCAGATCGATGTCGCCGTCGAAGTCCAACAGGTCCAACAACTCTTCCAAGTAGTCGCCGGCTATCTCCCCCTCGGCGACCAACCGCTCCTCCTGGTCGTCGAAGTCCTCGGCGCCTTCCTCGGCCGGCCGCTCGGCTTCGAGTTCGGTATCCACGTCGCGTTCGGTGGTGGTGTCTGCGTCGGTCATGTCTTTCTCTCCCTCATCCACGGGTCCCTGCCAATCGGGGTCACCCACCCAGGGCGGCCCGGTATGGCGATGTCTCCCTTGTCAGCGTTTGCGTTTCTTGGGTCGCGCGCCCGGCCGCGGAGTGCGGTTGGGCGTGCCACCGTTTTGTCCACTCGGATTCGGCTTGTCCGCCTCAGGCTTCGCCTCTGGGGCTTCGCCGTCGGCGGCTTCGGAGTCCGCCTCCCGCTCGGCGCCCGTCGACGACCCGTTGCCCCCCGACTGTCCCGCCTTGGGGTTGCGCTTCGGTTTCGCCCCGGGCGCCGGCGCGTTGGCCGCCCGGCGCTCCAGCGCTTCTTGCTTCTTGGCCTCGTCCTCTTTTTCGATCATGCCGAACACGTAGTGCTGCTGACCGAACGTCCAGATGTTGTTCGCGAACCAGTACAGGATGATCGCGAGCGGCAGGAACGGACCACCGACGACCACGCCGAGCGGAAACACGTACAGCGCAAGCTTGTTCATCATCGCCGTCTGCGGATTGGCCGCGGCTTCCGGGCTCTGCCGCGCCACCGATGCCCGACTGTTGAAGTAGGTCGCGATGCCGGCCAGGATCATCACCGGCGCGCCGACCAAGATGACCGCCGGCCGGCTGAAGAAGGTGAACGCGTCCAGCCCGGTCCGCTGCGTCATGAACGCGCCGATCGGTGCGCCGAACAAGTTGGCATCCAGGAAGTGCCCGACGTCCGTCGGAGTGAAGACGTAGTTTCCGGTGAGGCGGTTCTGCACCACCGACAGGTGCGGCTGACCGAAGCCCCCGGTGGTTCGGTTGAACGACCGCAACACGTGATACAGGCCAATGAACACCGGGATCTGCGCGAGCATCGGCAAGCACCCGAGGATGGGATTGAACCCGTGCTCGCGTTGCAGCTTCTGCATCTCGAGCGCCATCCGCTGGCGGTCTTTCCCGTACTTCTTCTGCAGCGCCTTGATCTGCGGTTGCAGTTCCTGCATCTGACGGGTGGTGCGGATCTGCCGCACGAAGGGCTTGTACAGCAGCGCCCTCAGGGTGAAAACCAGGAACATCACCGACAGCGCCCACGCGAAGAAGTTCGACGGTCCCAGCATCGAGGCGAACAGCTTGTACCAAGCCCACATGATCCACGACACCGGGTAGTAGACGAAGTCGAGGCTAAAGAAATCAAACAAGAGTTCCACTCTCCCCTCGCGCCGCCGGGCGGGCCCAAGCGTCGCTGGCATCTTCGAAGTTCACGTGACATCCCGAGCGCTCCGGTATCGGATCCCATCCGCCCCGATGCCATGGTCCGCACTTGGCAAGCCTGACCGCAGCCAACCAACTCCCCCGCATCAAGCCGTACTCGGTCAGCGCGTCGACCGCATACTGGCTGCACGTCGGCACGAAGCGACATGTTGCCGGCCGCAGGGGCGAAACCATGTGCCGGTACAGCTGGATCAGAGAGATCAGGCCCCGCACGGTTGCCGCACCCAGCGTATGGATGGCGGCGCGCGCCGGCGCGGTCACCCTTGCCGTCCCGCCGACGCGAGCGCCCGTCGCAAACCTCGGCGCAATTCCTGTGCCAACCCCTCCGACGACGCGGTCCGGCTGCCGGGCAGCGCGCGGATGACCAGCTGGTCGGAATCTTGGAGGTCACCCAAAGCGGATCGCGCCACATGCCGCAGCCGGCGCGACACTCGATGGCGTTCCACGGCCGAGCCCACCGACTTGCCGACAATCAATCCGACCCGCGGAGCCGTCGCCACATCGTGATCTCCCGCCCGCCGGACATGGACCACGATGTCGGGCTGCGAGGCGCGGACACCGTGCTTCACCGTCGCGTCAAACTCCGTTGACCGCCTCATGCGGTTGCGTGCGGAAAGCACCGCCGAAAAACCCGACGTTGCGATCAGGCAGATAGCGCGCGGCGCCCCTTACGGCGCCGGCTCGACACAATCGAGCGTCCGGCGCGGGTTCGCATGCGCAACCGGAAGCCATGCACGCGGGCTCGGCGCCGGTTGTTCGGCTGGAAGGTCCGCTTGCCCTTGGCCACGACGTTCTCCTCGTTGTGTCTCGCATTTCCATCCGGCCGGCCAGACGTCTCGCTCAAGTTCGTCTGCGGGTCGGTCGGAGGTAATCTTGCTGCTGGCCGGCGCGGTCCCCAGGCAGACCTGGGTCGCAGCCGCATCGCCGACTTTCGGGCGACTGTTTGAGGGTACTGACCACGCTTCGCCTGGTCAAACCTGGCCTGCCCCAACGCACCCCCCGGTCGCGAGCGGCACCGGGCCCAAGCAACCCTAAACAACCCGATTGGAATGCAGCAGAACTGTTGGCAGCCGCACGGAAAACTGTTAGCTTCTGCCAGTGTCGTTTTAGACTGCAACGGCGCTCCACAACGAAGCAAGGATGGTGGGTCGACTAGCTGCCTAGACAGCCGTCAACGGTTTTCTTCCAGCACGGAGATCGCAAGCCGTCGCCGGTAGGTTCGGGTTCGCATACGCTCATCCTGTCCACACCTGTGTATAACTATGTGGACAGTCTCTTTGTCACCAAGCGTGGTTGTAGCTTGACCCGGGATGCTCGAGAACCAGGGGGATGCGTCGTTGACCGATGACCCCGGTTCAGGTTTCACGACCGTGTGGAACGCGGTTGTTTCCGAACTCACCGGCGAATCCACCCCCGACGGAATAGCCGCCAACCGCACCGCGCTCATTACTCCCCTGACACCACAGCAACGGGCCTGGCTGAACCTGGTGCAGCCGTTGACCATCGTCGAGGGATTCGCGCTGCTGTCGGTGCCGAGCAGTTTCGTCCAGAACGAAATCGAGCGTCATCTCCGCGCCCCCATCACCGACGCCCTGAGCCGCCGCCTTGGACAGCAGATCCAGCTCGGGGTGCGCATCGCGCCGCCCGACGACGACGCCGACGATGTTGTGATTCCGCAAGGTGAACCATTTCCCCAAGCCGAAGCGTCGTTCGCGGAAGACGACGCCACCGACACCGATGAGGCCGAGGAGAACGGTGACGGGGCCGAGGGTGCGCCGCAGAGTTGGCCGAACTACTTCACCGAGCGTCCGCACTCCGCCGATCCGGCGGTAGCCGGCGGTACGAGCCTGAACCGCCGCTACACCTTCGACACCTTCGTCATCGGAGCCTCCAATCGCTTCGCGCACGCCGCGGCTCTCGCGATCGCCGAGGCACCGGCGCGCGCTTACAACCCACTCTTCATCTGGGGTGAATCCGGTCTGGGCAAGACCCACCTGCTGCATGCCGCAGGGAACTACGCGCAGCGGTTGTTCCCCGGGATGCGGGTCAAATACGTCTCCACCGAGGAATTCACTAACGACTTCATCAACTCGCTGCGCGACGACCGCAAGGTCGCGTTCAAGCGCAGCTACCGCGACGTCGACGTGCTGCTCGTCGATGACATTCAGTTCATCGAGGGAAAGGAAGGTATCCAGGAAGAGTTCTTCCATACCTTCAACACCTTGCATAACGCCAACAAGCAGATCGTCATCTCCTCGGACCGGCCGCCCAAACAACTCGCCACCCTCGAAGACCGCCTGCGCACCCGGTTCGAGTGGGGCTTGATCACCGACGTCCAGCCTCCCGAACTCGAGACCCGCATCGCCATCTTGCGTAAGAAGGCACAGATGGAGCGGCTCGCGGTTCCCGACGACGTCCTGGAGCTCATCGCCAGCAGCATCGAACGCAACATCCGCGAACTCGAGGGCGCCCTCATCCGCGTTACCGCGTTCGCCTCGTTGAACAAGACACCGATCGATAAGGCGCTGGCCGAGATCGTGCTGCGCGACCTCATCGCCGATGCCAGCACGATGCAGATCAGCGCGGCGACCATCATGGCGGCGACGGCCGAATACTTCGACACCACCGTGGAAGAACTACGCGGCCCCGGCAAGACCCGCGCGCTGGCGCAGTCACGCCAGATCGCGATGTACCTGTGCCGCGAGCTCACCGACCTGTCGCTGCCCAAGATCGGCCAGGCATTCGGTCGTGACCACACCACGGTGATGTACGCGCAGCGCAAGATCTTGTCCGAGATGGCCGAGCGGCGTGAGGTCTTCGATCACGTCAAAGAGCTCACCACTCGCATCCGGCAACGCTCCAAGCGCTGACGCCGGGCTCTCTGCGCCCTGCCCGCGCAATTAATTCCAAAAAACTTCTCGCACGTCTGTCACACCCGCCACACCCACGGGTTGTGCGCAGGACTGTGCACAACGCAATCAAACACCCGTGTACTAAGCGGCGCCGCGTGCACAGCCGTCCTTCCTCCCCAGCGGCTCAACACTCGACACACAGTTGTCCACGCGGTGATGCACAGCCCGATCCCCTGCCCTAGCTGCATCAAGCCGTCGCTGTCCCCAATCTGCACAGGCCTTATTACTAGTACTGAGATCTCTTCGTCATTTCTTCTTTGAAATACAGCGTTGGGGACGCGTGCTCGAATGCCCGTCGAGGATCCGCCGGTAACCCAGCTTGTCGGGCTTCGCGATTAGCTTTCAAGATGGCCCCAGACGATCTACGGTTGTTCTTCGACTGCCGTTGCGGTCGCCGGTGGCATGACATGTCAGTGGCGTTCGTGGCGGAGCCCCAAGCTAGCGGGGAGAGGCTAGCCACTGACTTTTAAACGCTCGGCAGGTGAAGGGACGCTATGGACGCGGCGACGACAAGAGCTGGCCTCAGCGACTTGAAGTTTCGTTTGGTGCGGGAGTCCTTCGCCGACGCGGTGTCGTGGGTGGCGAAGAATCTGCCGACCCGGCCGGCGGTGCCGGTGCTGTCGGGAGTGTTGTTATCCGGGTCCGATGAGGGCTTGACCATCTCCGGATTCGACTACGAGGTTTCCGCCGAAGCGCAGGTCGCAGCGGAAATCGCTTCTCCCGGAAGTGTTTTGGTATCCGGACGGTTGTTGTCAGACATCACCCGGGCGTTGCCGAACAAGCCCGTTGACTTTTACGTCGACGGTAATCGCGTCGCCCTGAACTGCGGCAGCGCGAGATTCTCGCTGCCGACGATGGCGGTCGAGGATTACCCGACGCTGCCGGGGTTGCCGGAAGAGACTGGGACGCTGCCCGCTGAGCTCTTCGCGGAGGCGATCAGTCAAGTGGCCATTGCGGCCGGCCGCGACGACACGCTGCCGATGCTGACCGGGATCCGGGTCGAGATCTCGGGTAACACGGTGGTTTTGGCCGCCACCGATCGGTTCCGCCTCGCGGTGCGCGAGCTGACCTGGTCCGCGTCGTCGCCCGATATCGAAGCGGCTGTCCTGGTACCGGCGAAGACGTTGGCCGAGGCGGCGAGGGCCGGCGCTGACGGTGCCGAGGTCCGTTTGTCGCTGGGAGCGGGCAGTGGGGTCGGCAAAGATGGTCTGCTCGGCATCAGCGGGAACGGCAAGCGGAGTACGACGCGGCTCCTCGATGCGGAGTTCCCGAAGTTCCGCCAGCTGTTGCCGGCGGAGCACACGGCGGTGGCCACCATCAACGTGGCCGAGTTGACCGAGGCGATCAAGCTGGTTGCGTTGGTGGCCGATCGGGGCGCCCAGGTGCGGATGGAATTCTCCGAGGGCTCGCTGCGGCTGTCCGCGGGCGCCGACGATGTCGGCCGGGCTGAGGAAGATCTTGCGGTCGATTTCGTCGGCGAGCCGTTAACGATTGCGTTCAACCCGACGTACCTCACCGATGGCCTCGCGGCCGTTCATTCGGAGCGGGTGTCGTTCGGTTTCACGACGCCGGGTAAGCCGGCGTTGCTGCGGCCGGCTTCGGCCGACGACAGTCCGCCCACCGGCAACGGGCCCTTCGGGGCGTTGCCGACGGATTATGTCTATCTGTTGATGCCAGTTCGGTTGCCCGGATAGGTGTACGTCCGGCATTTGGGACTGCGCGATTTCCGGTCCTGGGCGCACGCCGACCTCGAATTGCAGCCGGGCCGGACGGTGTTCATCGGATCCAATGGATTCGGTAAGACGAATCTCATTGAGGCGCTGTGGTTTTCGACAACATTGGGTTCGCATCGAGTAGGCACCGATACACCGCTGATCCGGGCGGGTGCCGACCGCGCGGTGGTGTCGACGATCGTGGTCAACGAGGGCAGGGAATGCGCGATCGACCTGGAGATCGCGGCTGGGCGGGCCAACAAGGCGCGGTTGAATCGCTCACCGGTGCGTAGCACGCGCGAGGTGCTCGGAGTTTTACGCGCCGTGCTGTTTGCTCCCGAAGACTTGGCCTTGGTGCGCGGGGATCCCGCGGAGCGGCGCCGCTACCTGGATGACCTGGCGACGGTCCGGCGGCCGGCGGTGGCGGCGGTGCGCGCGGATTACGAGAAGGTTCTGCGCCAGCGCACCGCATTGCTGAAGTCCGCTGCCGGAATCCGGCACCGGGGTGACCGCGGTGCCCTGGACACCCTCGACGTGTGGGACAGCCGGTTGGCGGAGCACGGCGCGGAGTTGATGGCCGCGCGCATCGACCTGGTCAACCAGCTGGCGCCGGAGGTGGAGAAGGCTTATCAGTTGTTGGCCCCGGCGTCGCGGCCGGCGGCGATCGCGTATCGCACCAGCCTCGGCGGACACGCGGCGGCGGACGGGGGCGGCAACGACCGCGAGTTTCTGGAGGCGGCCCTGTTGGCCGCGCTGGCCGAACGCCGCGACGCGGAGTTGGATCGCGGAATGTGTCTGGTCGGGCCGCATCGCGACGATCTGGAGCTGTGGCTGGGTGATCAACCCGCGAAAGGCTTTGCCAGCCATGGGGAATCGTGGTCTTTCGCGGTGGCGCTGCGGTTGGCGTCGTACGAATTGCTGCGAGCCGACGGGAGTGAACCGGTGTTGCTGCTCGACGATGTGTTCGCCGAACTCGACGCGGCCCGCCGTCGAGCATTGGCGACGGTCGCGGAATCGGCGGAGCAGGTCCTGGTGACCGCCGCGGTGCTGGAAGACATTCCAGCGGACTGGGACACCACGCGGGTGCACATCGACTTGCGCGACGACGACCTCGGTCGGGTCTCGGTGGTGCGGTCGTGACCGACAGCGACGAACAAAGTTCCGGCACCGCACATCCCGGTCCGTTGCGGGGCATCGATTTGGTCAGGCGCACCCTCGAGGAAGCCCGCGCCGCGGCCCGTGCGCAAGGGAAGGACGCCGGGCGGGGACGGTCTACCCCGCCGGCGACCCGACGGGTCGCGGGTCAGCGACGAAGCTGGTCGGGCCCTGGGCCCGACGTCCGGGATCCCCAGCCGCTGGGCAGGTTGGCGCGCGACTTGGCGAAGAAACGCGGGTGGTCGACGCAGGTCGCCGAGGGGACGGTGTTGGGCAACTGGTCGTCGGTAGTGGGCCAGCAGATCGCCGACCATGCGACGGCGACGGCGTTGAATGACGGGGTGCTGAGCGTGACCGCCGAATCCACGGCGTGGGCCACCCAGCTGCGGATGGTTCAGTCGCAGCTGTTGGCCAAGATCGCCGCGGCGGTCGGCAACGGGGTCGTGACGTCGTTGAAAATCACCGGCCCGGCCGCGCCGTCGTGGCGCAAGGGGCCCCGTCATATCGCCGGGAGGGGTCCGCGCGATACCTACGGCTAGCGCCTCGACCGGCGCCGACGATCCCCAGACACCGCTTTATCAACAGGCCGCTCAAAGCCGCCAGGACGACGTGAAGTGCCTTGACGCACGTCGGGACGCGGCGGGAATAGAGAAATCGTCCGCACGGCGCGGTTAGCTGGGTAGAAACGCGCCCAGAGAATCGGTGCGGACGGCCCATCACGGTAGACTGGTGGTATGCGGCTGATGCGGTGACTGGAACCGCCCGCATGAAACCCCAAGGAGAGCATTCCGACCGTGGCTGCCCAGAAGAAGAAGGCGCAAGACGAATACGGCGCTTCAGCGATCACCGTGCTCGAAGGGCTGGAGGCCGTTCGCAAACGCCCCGGCATGTACATCGGGTCCACCGGTGAGCGCGGGCTGCACCACCTCATCTGGGAGGTGGTCGACAACTCGGTCGACGAGGCGATGGCCGGTTACGCCAGCAAGGTCGATGTGCGGCTGCTCGATGACGGCAGCGTGGAGGTCACCGACGACGGGCGCGGCATTCCGGTGGCCATGCACGCCACCGGGGCCCCCACCGTTGACGTGGTGATGACCCAGCTGCACGCCGGCGGCAAGTTCGGTGGCGAGAACAGTGGCTACACCGTCAGTGGTGGGTTGCACGGCGTCGGCGTCTCGGTGGTCAACGCGCTGTCCACCCGCCTGGAAGTCAGCATCAAACGTGACGGCCACGAGTGGTTCCAGTACTACGACCGCGCCGTGCCCGGCACGCTCAAGCAAGGCGAGGCCACCAAGAAGACCGGCACCACGATCAGGTTCTGGGCCGATTCCGAGATCTTCGAGACCACGCAGTACGACTTCGAGACCGTGGCGCGGCGCCTCCAGGAGATGGCCTTCCTCAATAAAGGTCTCACGATCAATCTCACCGACGAACGAGTAGAGCAGGACGAGGTCGTCGACGAGGTGGTCAGCGACACCGCCGAGGCGCCCAAGTCCGCCGAGGAGAAGGCGGCGGAATCGACTGCGCCGCACAAGGTCAAGCACCGCACATTCCACTACCCGGGTGGGCTGGTCGATTTCGTCAAGCACATCAACCGCACCAAGAGCCCGATCCAGCAGAGCGTGATCGACTTCGACGGAAAAGGCCCGGGCCACGAAGTCGAAATCGCCATGCAGTGGAACGGCGGCTACTCGGAGTCGGTGCACACCTTCGCCAACACCATCAACACTCACGAGGGAGGAACCCACGAAGAGGGCTTCCGGAGCGCCTTGACCTCGGTGGTGAACAAATACGCGAAAGACAAGAAGCTGCTCAAGGACAAGGACCCCAACCTCACCGGCGACGACATCCGGGAAGGCTTGGCGGCGGTCATCTCGGTCAAGGTGGCCGAGCCCCAGTTCGAGGGCCAGACCAAGACAAAACTGGGCAACACCGAGGTCAAGTCGTTCGTGCAGAGGGTATGCAACGAACAGCTGACGCACTGGTTCGAGGCCAATCCCTCGGAGGCCAAAACCGTTGTGAACAAGGCGGTGTCGTCGGCGCAGGCGCGCATCGCGGCCCGTAAGGCACGAGAGCTGGTGCGCCGCAAGAGCGCCACCGACCTCGGCGGGCTGCCCGGCAAGCTCGCCGACTGCCGCTCCACCGACCCGCGCAAGTCGGAACTCTATGTGGTGGAGGGTGATTCGGCCGGCGGCTCGGCGAAGAGCGGTCGCGACTCGATGTTCCAGGCGATCCTTCCGTTGCGCGGCAAGATCATCAACGTCGAAAAGGCACGCATCGACCGGGTGCTGAAGAACACCGAAGTCCAGGCGATCATCACCGCGCTGGGTACCGGGATTCACGACGAGTTCGACCTCACCAAGCTGCGCTACCACAAGATCGTGCTGATGGCCGACGCCGACGTGGACGGCCAGCACATCTCGACGCTGCTGCTGACGCTGCTGTTCCGGTTCATGCGGCCGCTCATCGAGAACGGACACGTGTTCTTGGCGCAGCCACCGCTCTACAAGTTGAAGTGGCAGCGCACCGATCCCGAGTTCGCCTACTCCGACCGCGAGCGCGATGGCCTACTGGAGGCGGGACTGAAGTCCGGCAAGAAGATCAACAAAGAGGACGGCATCCAGCGGTACAAGGGTCTCGGTGAGATGGACGCGAAGGAGTTGTGGGAAACCACGATGGACCCGTCGGTGCGGGTGCTGCGTCAAGTCACCCTGGACGACGCCGCCGCGGCCGACGAGCTGTTCTCGATCCTGATGGGCGAAGACGTCGACGCGCGCCGCAGCTTCATCACCCGCAACGCCAAAGACGTTCGCTTCCTGGATGTCTGACCTTCCTAGCTGCCGAGTCAGGCCAACCCACAAAGGGGAATAGATGACTGACACCACGCTGCCACCCGGCGACGAGGCGGGCGACCGCATCGAACCGGTCGACATTCAGCAGGAGATGCAGCGCAGCTACATCGATTACGCGATGAGCGTGATCGTGGGGCGCGCCCTGCCGGAGGTACGCGACGGCCTCAAGCCGGTACACCGTCGCGTGCTGTATGCGATGTACGACTCCGGATTCCGCCCGGACCGCAGCCACGCCAAGTCGGCCCGGTCGGTCGCCGAGACGATGGGCAACTACCACCCCCACGGTGACGCGTCGATCTACGACACCCTGGTCCGGATGGCGCAGCCCTGGTCGCTGCGGTACCCACTCGTCGACGGCCAGGGCAACTTCGGCTCACCGGGCAACGACCCGCCGGCCGCGATGCGGTACACCGAGGCGCGGCTGACCCCGCTGGCCATGGAGATGCTGCGTGAAATCGACGAGGAGACAGTCGATTTCATCCCGAACTACGACGGCCGGGTGCAGGAACCGACGGTGCTGCCCAGCCGGTTCCCCAACTTGCTGGCCAACGGCTCCGGCGGCATCGCGGTCGGCATGGCCACCAACATCCCACCGCACAACCTGCGCGAGCTCGCCGAGGCCGTGTTCTGGTGCCTGGAGAACCACGAGGCCGATGAGGAGGCCACGTTGGCCGCGGTGATGGAGCGGGTCAAGGGCCCCGACTTCCCCACCTACGGATTGATCGTGGGCAACCAGGGGATCTCCGACGCCTACAAGACCGGCCGCGGCTCCATCAGGATGCGCGGAGTCGTGGAGGTGGAAGAGGATTCGCGCGGGCGAACTTCGCTGGTGATCACCGAGTTGCCGTATCAGGTCAACCACGACAACTTCATCACCTCGATCGCCGAGCAGGTGCGCGACGGCCGACTCGCGGGCATCGCCAACATCGAAGACCAGAGCAGCGATCGGGTGGGGCTGCGCATTGTCGTCGAGATCAAACGCGACGCGGTGGCCAAGGTGGTGCTCAACAATCTCTACAAGCACACCCAGCTGCAGACCAGCTTCGGCGCCAACATGTTGTCCATCGTCGACGGGGTTCCGCGCACCCTGCGGCTCGACCAGATGATCCGCCATTACGTCGCGCACCAGCTCGACGTCATCGTCCGCCGCACCACCTATCGGCTGCGCAAGGCCAACGAACGCGCCCACATCCTGCGCGGTCTCGTCAAGGCGCTCGACGCGCTGGACGAGGTCATCGCGCTGATCCGGGCGTCGGAAACGGTCGACATCGCCCGGGCCGGCCTGATCGAGTTGCTCGACATCGACGAGATCCAGGCCCAGGCGATCCTCGACATGCAGCTGCGTCGCCTGGCCGCCCTGGAGCGCCAGCGCATCGTCGACGACCTGGCCAAGATCGAGGCCGAGATCGCCGACCTGGAAGACATTTTGGCCAAGCCGGAGCGTCAGCGCGGCATCGTGCGCGACGAACTCGCCGAGATCGTGGAGAAGCACGGCGACGACCGCCGCACCCGGATCGTCGCGGCCGACGGCGAGGTCAGCGACGAGGACCTGATCGCCCGCGAGGACGTCGTCGTCACCATCACCGAGACCGGTTACGCCAAACGCACCAAGACCGACCTGTACCGCAGCCAGAAACGCGGCGGCAAGGGCGTACAGGGCGCCGGTCTCAAGCAAGACGACATCGTCAAGCACTTCTTCGTCAGCTCGACGCACGACTGGATCCTGTTCTTCACCACGCAGGGCCGGGTCTATCGCGCCAAGGCCTACGAACTGCCCGAGGCTTCCCGGACCGCCCGCGGCCAGCACGTCGCCAACCTGCTGGCCTTCCAGCCCGAGGAGCGCATCGCCCAGGTCATTCAGATCCGTGGCTACGAGGACGCCCAATACCTGGTGCTGGCGACCCGCAACGGCCTGGTCAAGAAGACCAAGCTGACCGACTTCGACTCCAACCGGTCCGGTGGAATCGTGGCGATCAACCTGCGCGACAACGACGAGTTGGTCGGCGCGGTGCTGTGCTCGTCGGAGGACGACCTGCTGCTGGTGTCGGCCAACGGCCAGTCCATCCGGTTCTCGGCGACCGACGAGGCGCTGCGGCCGATGGGACGCGCCACCTCCGGCGTGCAGGGCATGCGGTTCAATACCGACGATTACCTGTTGTCGCTCAACGTGGTTCGCGAGGGGACCTACCTATTGGTGGCGACGTCCGGCGGCTACGCCAAGCGCACCGCGATCGAGGAGTATCCGGTGCAGGGCCGCGGCGGCAAGGGCGTGCTGACAGTGATGTTCGACCGGCGGCGCGGCAAGCTGGTGGGCGCGCTGATCGTCGACGACGACAGCGAGCTGTACGCCATCACCTCCGGGGGTGGGGTCATCCGCACCGCGGCGCGGCAGGTCCGCAAGGCGGGACGACAGACCAAGGGCGTTCGCCTGATGAACCTGGGCGACGACAACACGCTGCTGGCCATCGCCCGCAACGCCGAGGAAAACGCGGACGAAGTCGTCGAGGAAGCGGAAGGCGCCGCCGAGTCCGACGGCTAGTCGGTGACAATCCCGGGGGTCCGAGGAACAGCCGGGCAATTAGACTCGGCCCGACCAGACAAAATGTGACTGCCACCGCCCCGGGGGTCGTGGCAGGAGATCAAAGGAGTCGGGGTGAGCTCACCGAACGAGCCGGGCGCCCCCAAAAAGGGCGATGGCCTCAATGGGGACGGCTCGGCCGAGCGCGCCGGCATACACCGCGCGACGCCGCCCGCACAGCCCGGCCGCGCGCCGGACGGCGGGGAGTCGCCGGCGTGGCAGCGTGGCGGGCCCAGGCCGCCGCAAGCGCCGCAGCGCCAGAGCGAGCCCCCGACCGAGGCACGGTCGTCCGGCCCGCCCACCGGGGTCGAGGCCCGACTGAACCGGTTCATCTCCGGCACCGCGGCGCCGGGCGCCGGCGCGCCCCAGCAGGCGAAGAACCCGCCGCACGAGACCGACGCCCCGCCGGGGCGCGGTGAAGGGCCGCCGGCGGAGGCGTACGCCAGCGAGTTGCCGGACCTGTCCGGCCCGACGCCGCGCGGCCCGCAGCGCAAGACGCCGGCCGACCGCACGCCGGAAGCGGCGAGTCCGCTGGGGTCCGGGCGGTCATCGGCCTCCGAAAACCGGGAGGGTCGGGAAGGCCGAGAAAGCCACACCCAGGTAACCCGGCGCCCGCGCGGCCCGGTGCGGGCCAGCATGCAGATCCGCCGGATCGATCCGTGGAGCACGCTCAAGGTCTCCCTGTTGCTCTCGGTCGCGCTGTTCTTCGTCTGGATGATCGCCGTCGCGTTCCTGTACCTGGTACTCGGCGGCATGGGCGTGTGGTCGAAGCTGAACAGCAATGTCGGCGACCTGCTGAACAACACCAGCGGCAGCAGCGGCGAGCTCGTCTCCAGCGGCACCATCTTCGGCGGCGCCGTGTTGATCGGCTTGGTGAACATCGTGTTGTTGACCGCGATGGCCACCATCGCCGCGTTCGTCTACAACCTGACCACCGATCTGATCGGCGGTATCGAAGTGACGCTGGCGGACCGCGACTAGCGTTTTTGGGAGTGGGGCGGCGATTGCGGTAATCTCGTCGCTCGGCCGTACCCCGAGTACGGGCCTATAGCTCAGGCGGTTAGAGCGCTTCGCTGATAACGAAGAGGTCGGAGGTTCGAGTCCTCCTAGGCCCACAACCATGTGCCCGTCAAGACGTTGCGTAAGAGTTGCCCTGCCAATCACACTGATCGCTGTGGTGGCGGCGGTGGTGCGCTCGCGACGCGGGGTCGAGGTCTGGCACGTGGCGGTGGACGACGCAACCGGTCAACCACCCAGTCACGTCGAGGGGCCTTAGCTCAGTTGGTAGAGCACCGCCTTTGCAAGGCGGGTGTCAGGGGTTCGATTCCCCTAGGCTCCACAGATCGCGGGCGCCCAGTCATCGGGCATTGCGAAAGCGCATCGTGCCGATCGGCATAACGGCCGGCCGAAACCGATTTCAGGTAACTCACGCCACGCCGGGAGTCGTCGTGCATTTAACGTCCCGACCGATAGTGATCCCGCTAACATGTGAAAACACCGATCGCGTGACCGGTGTATCGCAGCCGCTGTGGGGCGGTTGACCTGCGAGAAAGCCCAAGCCCGACCACACACCCCCCAAGATCGAGGTCGCAGTAGGCAGCCCGACGACGGCGAGGGTGCTAGCCAGCGATGAGGCGGCCCACGGCGCATCTCCACCTTTGCTGCGAGGAGGAAATTGCTTTGTGCGGGCCAATATCGAGCGGGGTGCAGACGAAGGATTGGCAATGTCTTCGTGTCCGTTAGTCACTCCCGTTGCGGTCATCGGCATGGCTTGCCGGCTGCCCGGAAGCATCGACTCACCAGAACGGTTGTGGGAGGCGTTGCTCCGGGGTGACGACCTGGTCACCGAAATTCCGCCTGATCGCTGGGACGCCGACGAGTTCTACGACCCCCAGCCTGGCGTGCCCGGTCGGTCGGTGTGCAAATGGGGCGCATTCCTGGATGACGTCGCCGGCTTCGATCCCGAGTTTTTCGGCATCACCGAAAACGAAGCAACCGCGATGGATCCGCAGCATCGATTGCTGCTGGAAACCTCCTGGGAGGCCATGGAGCACGCCGGTCTGACTCGCAACACGCTGGTCGGATCGCGGACCGGCGTCTTCATGGGATTGATGCATGACGACTACCAGTTCGTGCACGCCGAGGCCAACGCCTTGGAGGGGCCGTACGGCTACATGGGCAACAGCTTCGCCATGGGCTCCGGGCGGATCGCCTACACGATGGGGCTGCGCGGCCCGGCGATGACCGTGGATACGGCTTGCTCGTCCGGACTGGCTGCGGTGCATCTGGCTTGCCGCAGCCTGCATGACGGTGAGAGCGATATCGCCCTGGCGGGTGGAGCCTCCGTGTCATTCGAACCACGCAAGTCCTGTTCGGGTTCAGCCATCGGAATGCTGTCTGCGACCGGGCGCTGCCATGCGTTCGACGTCGCCGCCGACGGGTTTGTGGCCGGGGAGGGCTGCGCCGTGCTTCTGCTCAAGCGGTTGCCGGATGCGCTGCGCGACGGCGACCGGATCTTGGCCGTGCTACGCGGCACGGCCGCCAACCAGGATGGCCACACGGTGAATATCGTGACGCCATCGCGCGCCGCACAGGTCGAGGCCTACCGGGCCGCGTTGGCTGTGGCGGGCGTGGACGCCCGCACCGTCGGCATGGTCGAGGCACACGGCCCCGGCACGCCGGTGGGCGATCCCATCGAATACGCCAGCCTGGCGGAGGTGTACGGGCTGGACGGGCCGTGCGCGCTCGCATCGGTTAAGACCAACTTCGGGCACACCCAGTCGGCCGCCGGAGCGCTGGGGCTGATGAAGGCGGTCCTCGCGGTGCAGCACGGTGTGATTCCGCGCAATCTGCACTTCACCCGGCTGCCCGATGAAATGGCGCAAATCGAAACCAACCTCTTTGTGCCCCAGGACAATACGCCGTGGCCCAGCAAAGGTCACCACGGACCCCGCCGGGCGGCGGTCTCGTCTTACGGATTCTCGGGAACCAACGTGCACGCGATCGTGGAGCAAGCTCCCGAGGGGGGCGTACCCGAATACGCGCCAGCCTCGGACGGCATCGCGGGCCCGCTGCTTTTCCCGCTGTCAGCCACGTCGGCCGACGGACTGCGGCGGACCGCGGGGCGGCTCGCCGACTGGATCGACGTACACGCCGAGGGGTTGACGGCGTCGGATCTGGCGTACACCCTTGCTCGCCGACGTGCGCACCGGACGGTGCGCACGTCCGTTATCGCGGACGATCTCGAGGAGCTGACCCGGGGTTTGGCCGAGGTCGCCGAAGGAGACTTCCCATATCAGCCAACGGTCGGGCGGGATGACCGAGGACCGGTATGGCTGTTCTCCGGGCAGGGTTCGCAGTGGGCGGCGATGGGCGCCGAACTGCTCGCGACCGAACCGGTGTTCGCCGCGACAGTGGCCAAGATGGAGCCGCTGATCGCCCGGGAGTCCGGATTCTCGGTGGCTGACGCGATTTCGGCGCCCTCCGCCGTGAGCGGGATCGACCGGATCCAGCCCGCGCTGTTCACTATGCAGGTCGCGCTGGCGGCGACGATGAGCGCCTACGGGGTGCGGCCGGGCGCCGTCATCGGTCACTCGATGGGCGAGGCCGCAGCCGCGGTTGTGGCGGGAGCGCTCTCGCTGGAGGACGGGGTACGCGTCATCTGCCGCCGCTCGCGGCTAATGTCGACGATCGCAGGTTCCGGGGCGATGGCGTCGGTGGAACTGCCTGCCGAGCAAGTGCTGCTGGAACTGATGGCTCGCGGCGTCGACGACGTCGTACTGGCAGTGGTGGCCTCGCCGCAGTCCACGGTCATCGGCGGCGCGACCGAGGCGGTACGCGATCTGGTCGCGGCGTGGGAGCAACGGGACGTGTTGGCCCGCGAGATCGCCGTCGATGTCGCCTCGCACTCCCCACAGGTCGACCCGATCCTCGACGAGCTGTCCGACGTGCTGGCGGAGCTCAAACCCATGCCACCGGAGGTGCCCTTCTACTCCGCGACCGCGTTCGACCCGCGGGAGGAACCCGTGTGCGACGCCTGGTACTGGTCGGACAATCTGCGCCACATGGTGCGTTTTGCCGCAGCCGTGCAGGCCGCGTTAGAGGACGGCTACCGGGTATTCGCGGAGTTGGCTCCGCATCCACTACTCACCCACGCGGTCGAGCAGAGTGCCGCCGGCCTCGGCATGCCGCTGGCCGCACTCGCCGCCATGCGCCGAGATCAGGAGCTGCCGCACGGACTGCGTGGCTTCCTGGCGGATCTGCACAGTGCTGGCGCGGCAATCGATTTCTCGGTGACGTGTCCGGAGGGACGGCTGGTGGACGCGCCACTACCGGCATGGAACCACCGCCAGCTGCTGTTGACCCGCAACGGTCAGGAGTCGCGGGCACGCGGTGTTTGCACCGTTGCGGTGCACCCATTGATGGGGCCGCATGTGCGATTGCACGAGCCGGATCGCCATGTTTGGCAGGGTGAGGTCGGCACCGCGGCGCAACCCTGGCTGGGCGACCACCGGATTCACAATGTGCCCGTCCTGCCGGGGGCGGCCTATTGCGAGATGGCGTGGGCCGCAGCCCGTACCGTCCTCGGCGAGCGATCCGAGGTCCGGGACATCACTTTCGAGGCGACGCTGCTGCTGGACGACGAGACGCCGATATCCGCGGCCGCGTCGGTGACCTCACCGGGCGTCGTCGATTTCGTTGTGGAGACCTTCCAGGACGGCTCCCAGACTCGGCGGGCGACCGCCGTGCTGCATGCGGCAGCGGATGAGGACCCGCCGCCGGCTTACGACATGCCCGCCCTAATCGCGGCCCACTCGCGCCGGCTGGAGGGGGCCGAGTTGCGGAAGCAGTTCGACGAGCACGGTTTGCAGTACGGTCCGGCTTTCGCCGGACTGGCCGCGGTGCACGGCGCCGACGAGGGGGTGGGCACACTGCTGGCCGAGGTCGGGCTGCCCGGCCCGATCCGCTCGCAACAGAGCGCCTACGGCGCGCATCCCGCCTTGCTGGATGCCTGCTTCCAGTCGGTGGCAGCACATTCCGCCGCCAGGGCCGCGGGTAGCTCCGGTCTGCTGCTACCGCTGCGCCTACACCGGATCCGTGCCTACGCTCCCGCCCGCGCCGCGCGCTACTGCTATACGAGGGTGACATGTGGCACCGGGCCGGGGTTGGAGGCCGACCTCGATGTGCTCGATGAGCACGGGACCGTCCTCGTCGCAGTGCGCGGGCTGCAAGTCGGCACCGGCGCCTCCGAGAAGGCCAACCGTGATCGCGTCCTGAACGAACGGCTGCTGACCATCGAGTGGGAACAGCGGACGCTGCCCACTGTGGACCACGTAGGGCCGGGAGCCTGCTTGTTGATCAGCACTTCTACCACGGCAGCGGTCATGGCCACGAGCCTGACCGATGCGTTGAAAGCCGAAGGCGCCGGCTGCATAACCATGACGTGGCCGCAGCATTCGGACCACCGGGCCAACTCCGAATTGCTCGCCTCCCATCTGGCTGGCCACGGGGTCGCCGGAGTAGTCATACTCACCGGTCCCCGGAACGGCAACCCGGACGAGGAGTGTGCCCTGCGCGGCGGGGACTACGTGCGTCACCTGGTGCGAATCGCCCGGGAGATCACCGAAATCGACTCAGAACCGCCGCGCCTGTACGTGGTGTCGCGCGCCGCCCAGGCGGTGCTTCCCGGGGTCGCGACCAACCTGGAGCAGGCCGGGCTCCGCGGCCTGGTGCGAGCGATCAGCACTGAATATCCGCATCTGCGCGCCGCCCACATCGACATGGATGAGAACACCGACGCCGAGCAGCTGGCACGGCAGCTGCTGGGGCCATCGGACGAGGACGAGACCGCCTGGCGCAACGGCCAGTGGTACGTGGCGCGCCTGATGCCCGCCCCGTTACGCCCTGAGGAACGGCGGACCGCCGTCGTGGACCACACGCGAGCCGGGATGCGCGTACAGATCCGCACGCCTGGTGACCTGGAAACTATGGAACTTGCCGCTTTCCAACGCGTTCCGACGGGGCCTGGACAGATCGAGGTCGCGGTGACCGCATCCAGCATCAACTTCGCCGATCTCCTCTTCGCCTCGGGCCAGGACTCCGGTAGCGACGGGGATGCACCACAGCTCGGCAAGGATTTTGCCGGCATTGTGAGCGCGGTCGGCCCGGACGTGACAACTCACCGGGTGGGTGACCGTGTCGGCGGGTTCTCCGAAAACGGTTGCTGGGCAACATTTATCACCTGTGACGCCCGCCTCGCCGTGACATTGCCACCCGGCCTCGCCGATGACCAGGCGGCCGCCGTGAGCACACCGCACGCCATCGCCTGGTACGGGCTACACGATCAGGCGAGGATCACCGCTGGCGACCGTGTCTTGATCCACCGCGCCACGGGCAGCGTCGGGCAGGCGGCGATCGCGATCGCCCGCGCCGCGGGAGCGGAGATCTTTGCCACCGCCGGCAGCCAGCAGCGGCGAAGGCTATTGCGCGACAGGGGCATCGAGCACGTCTACGACTCGC
The DNA here is from genome assembly GCF_001665605.1 of Mycobacterium sp. 852014-50255_SCH5639931. Classification (GTDB taxonomy): domain Bacteria; phylum Actinomycetota; class Actinomycetes; order Mycobacteriales; family Mycobacteriaceae; genus Mycobacterium; species Mycobacterium paraffinicum. Next base: position 120,800 of record NZ_LZSV01000011.1, on the reverse strand, counting down.
ATAGCACCGCATTCGCAGAGCAGGTGCGCCGCGACACCGACGGCGTGGGCGTGGACATCGTGCTCAACTCCCTCACCGGCCCCGCACAGCGGGCCGGGCTGGAAGCGCTGGCGGCCGGCGGGCGATTCGTGGAGATCGGTAAGCACGATGGCCACGCGAACACGCAGCCGGTCCCCTTCCCGTTCCACCGCAACATGACGTTCCATCACATCGACCTGCCAATGCTGTCCGAGAGTCACCCGAACCGGATCAACGAACTGTTGGCCACGGTGTACCGGCACGTGGCAAACGGTGAATTGCCGTTACCTCAGATCGTTCATTACCCGATGGCTGCTGCGGCCACGGCTCTGCGCGTGAAGAGCGACGCGGAACGCACGGGCAAGTTCGTGCTCGACGCGCCCCAGTCCGGGCACACGAAAGTCGTGGTACCCCCCGAGCACGTCCCGGCTTTCCGTGCCGACGGCTCCTATATCGTGACCGGCGGTTTGGGCGGCATCGGCCTGTTCCTCGCCGAGAAGATGGCGGCGGCCGGTTGCGGCCGCATCGTGCTCAGTTCGCGCACCCAGCCCAATTCCAAGACGCTGGAAACGGTCGAGTTCATGCGGGCGATGGGCACCGACATCGAGGTGGAATGCGGCGACATCACCGAAGCCGGCACGGCGGCGCGCCTGGTCGCCGCGGCAACCGCGACCGGGCTTCCGGTGCGCGGGGTCCTGCACGCGGCAGCGGTGTTCGAAAACGCAATGCTGGCCAACATGACCGACGAGCTCATCGACCGCAATTGGGCGCCAAAGGTCCACGGAGCGTGGAACTTACACCAAGCCACGGTTGCTCTTGACCTGGACTGGTTCTGCTTGTTCTCCTCGGCGGTAGGTCTGGTGGGCTCGCCCGGGCAGGCGGCCTACGCCGCGGCGAACAGCTGGTTGGACGCCTTCGCGCGGTGGCGGCGCACCCAAGGCCTGCCCGCGACCGCGATCGGATGGGCGTTGTGGGGCGAGGTGGGTCGCGCCACCGAGCGCCGAGCCGAGGCGGGCGAAGATGTGCCCCCCGGACAGGGCGGCGAAGGCACCGCCCTGGCGCACTGGCGTGACACGGCTTTCACCGCCGATGAGGGGGCCCATGCTTTCCAGGCCCTGCTGTGCCACGACCGCCCGTATTCCGGATACGCAAGGATGACGGGAACGCCGTGGTTTGCCGGCTATGCGCAACGCAGTCGGTTCGCCGAACTGTTTCGGTCCAACGACCAGACATCCGCGGGCAAGAGCGAATTGCTCAACGAGTTGTGCGCGCTGCCGCCGGAGGAGCGGCCCATCCGCCTTCGTCGAATGATTTCCGATGCCATCAGCCTGATCCTGCGGCGCACTATCGATCCGGATCACCCTCTCTCCGAATATGGCCTCGATTCGATGGGCAACCTTGAGCTGCGGACCCGCGTCGAGGCCGAAACAGGGATACGCGTCACCACGAACGACATCACCACGATTGGGGGTCTCGCCGGGCTGCTGTCCGAAAAGCTGGAATCTCAATGGCCGGCAGCGGACGGTCCCGATACCCCGCACATCGAAACGTCCGCCGAGTCAGAGGATTGAGGGGAAAGGGTGTTCGTAGGTGCAGGCCCAGCGCGCGGGCTGTTCGTGGGAACGGTGCATGACTTGGTACCAGGGCCGGGCAGGGTCGTGTCTTGGCAAGCGTCGCCGGCCTCGGTTGAGAAGGTCCGGCAGGCCCCGACAAGCGACGTTCCGCTCAGTGCCATGCAAGAAGCCCATCTGCGCGGCTTTTCGCGGTATGCGGCCCGGGGCCTCGACTACGCCCGGCTAGTGATCGGCTCTGGTGACGAACCCGGGCGGTGCGATATCCGAGCCATGAGTTACGTCATCAACGCACACCTTCGCCGGCACAAGACGTATCACAGTTGGTTCGTATACCAAGACCCGGAAACCATTGTGCGGCATACCATCGATGATCCCGCCGACATCGCATTCATGCCAATCCGGCACGAGGAGATGACGCCAAGCGAGTGGCACCAGTTTGTGCTGTCCACCCCTGACCCGGTGCAGTGGGATTGCTTCAGGTTCGGCATCATTCAGTTTGCGGACCACTTCACGTTCTTCTCGATCGTCGATCACATCCACTGTGACCCGACGATTCTCTCGGGCTTGTACACCGAGATCCTGATGAACTACCGCGTCCTGGTTAAGGGCGGTGCGCTCGTTCAGTCACCACCCCCGGCCAGTCACGACGATTTCTGCATTCGGGAAAAGCAGCGGCTGTCGGCTTTGAGCCCGGCCTCTCCCGAGGTTCGTAAGTGGATCCAGTTCGCCGAAGACAACGGCGGGACCCTGCCGGACTTCCCCCTCCCCCTCGGTGACTTGTCTGTACCCACTGGTGGTGACCTCGCGGTGGAGCGGCTGATGGATCAGGACCAGACAGCCGAATTCGAATCCCTCTGCACGCAAGCGGGCGCCCGCTTCAGCGGCGGCTTGTTTGCATGTGTGGCTCTCGCGCAATATGAAATGACCGGCGCGACAACATATTACGGGCTTACCCCCACCGACAAACGCAGGTCGTTGGCGGAGTTCTCCACAATGGGGTGGTTCACCGGCGTGGTTCCATTGACTGTTCCCGTCAAGCCGACCTCTTTTGAAGAGACCGCCCGTGCGGCGCAGGCTTCCTTCGATTCGAATCTCGATCTGGCGGATGTGTCATTCAACGACGTATTGAAGTTGGCGCCGTGGCTCAGGCCGTGGGGTCCCAACTGCACCATGGTCAACTACATGGATACGGGGCTGCCGCCGTTCTCCGCGACCGTCGCCTCGCACATGAAGGATGCGAACATCCGGATCTACTGCGACCCAAGAGATCCGGCGCACGTGTATATCTCGGTGATTCGCCTCTTCGACGAGGTGTCGATATGGGTGAATTTCCCCAACAATCCCGTGGCAAGGGATTCGGTGACCCGATACCTGAATGCGTTGAAATCCGTCTTCAGCCGAGTCGTGAGCGGTCGTCCCGGAGGTGCAGCACTGACAGCAGTCACGGATCTCGCCTACGCGGACGACGACTGACGGGCCGGGTTGCGTCGATGAAAGTTGTCTTGGCGGCCCACGGCACCCGCGGCGACGTCGAGCCGTGCGCCGCCATGGGTCTGGAGCTGTTGCGGCGAGGGCACGAAGTGCGGATGGCCGTTCCGCCTAACCTGGTGGATTTCGTGGAGTCGGCCGGGCTTGGTGCGGTCGGGTACGGGCCGGATTCGGATAAGCAGGTGAACGCACTCGCGGATTTCCATCACCGTGTCTTTACGCTGCAGAATCCGATCAACCTGGTCCGCGACGTCAGGGAGCTGTTCGTCGAGGGCTGGGCGCAGATGAGCACGACGCTGACTTCACTCGCGGACGGGGCCGACCTGCTGATAACGGGCCAGACTTACCATGGGGTCGTCGCCAATGTCGCCGAGTACTACGACATTCCGTGTGCGGCACTCCACCACATGCCGATCTGCGTCAACGGCCGGCTCGCCCTTCCGTCGATACCCTCGCCGGCTCCCCTGGTCCGCTCCACGTTGAGGGCGGCTTGGTGGCTGTATTGGCGCATCACCAAGGACGTCGACGATGCGCAACGTCGTGAACTGGGCCTACCGCGGACAGCGGCCCCCGCGGTGAAACGGATGGCACAACGCGGAGCGCTCGAAATCCAGGCCTACGACGCGGTTTGCTTTCCGGGCCTCGCGGCGGAATGGAACGGCCGGCGACCCTTCGTCGGCGCGCTGACCATGGACTTGCCGACGGATGCCGACGGTGAGGTGGCTTCGTGGATCGCCGCGGGAACGTCGCCTATCTACTTCGGTTTCGGCAGCACACCGGTTCAAGCCCCCGCCGACACGATCGCGATGATCGCCGCAGTTTGCGCAGAGCTCGGCGAACGGGCCTTGATCTATTCCGGCGCGAGCGGCTCCCACTGCAGCTTGAATCCCGAACAGGTGAGACTTGTTGGCCCGCTGAACTATACGGCCGTCCTTCCGATCTGCCGCGCGATCGTCCACCACGGCGGCGGAGGCACCACGGCCGCAGGCCTGCGGGCAGGGATTCCTACGTTGATCCTCTGGGACGTGGCCGAGCAGCCGCTATGGGCGGCGCAGGTCATACGAATGCGAGTCGGCCGCGCCCGGCGCCTATCGACCACCACCGTGGGATCGTTGGTCGCGCACCTCCGCAAGCTGCTAGCCCCGCAATACGCTAACCGAGCCCGCGAAATCGCGAGGCACATGACCAAGCCTGCCGAAAGCGTCGCAGCCGCAGCCGATCTCCTTGAAGATGCCGTCCTCGGGGAGGGCGTTAGATGATGTGGGGCACGTTGTTGGCGATCGCACTTTGGGTGTCGCTCGACCCGACGCGTCTTGTCATCGGCGGAGTCTTGATGTCACGACCCCGCCCCCGGCACAACCTTCTCGCATACTGGGTGGGCGGCCTGGCAGCGGGCATTGCTCCAGGCTTCGCCGCTTTTGCACTGCTCGGCAATTCCCTACCGACGGTTATGGAAGGTATGAGGTCCACGGTCGCCCGCTTCACAGGCGGCTATTTTCAAATCGCCATCGGCGTGCTCGCGCTATTCATCGCGGCAGTAGCATCGGCGTACACGGGCGGACCGCCCGCGCCGGCTCTCAAACCGCTCACACTAAGCGCACCAGAACGTTTCAGGGCCCGCGTCCGTCGTGCGTTGCAAGGCGGGAATCCGTGGGTGGCGTTTGCGGTCGGTTTGCTATCGACGGTGCCACCTGTCGACTACCTCCTCGTGCTCATCATGATCGTCTCCTCGAGGGCCGCGATCGGCACCCAACTTGGCGCAGTCGTGATATTCACCCTCGTGGTGCTTGTTCTCGTCGAGGTCCCGCTCGTCAGCTATCTGGTGATGCCGGCAAGAACCCAGGCGGCCATGCTGCAGCTGGAGAAATGGGCTGTCGCCCATCGGCGGCGGATTCTCATCGCCGTGCCCGCTGTTGTGGGGCTAATGCTGGTGACCGTGGGTGTAAGCAGCATTTGAGCTGACGCCGTCGTTCATGTTGACCCTGCAGTCCTGGCCGAAAAGCCTTCGCGCGCTTCACGGCGTATCCACCTAGCCGTCGGGCTGGCATAGCCGCTGAACAGGGAGGGCGCTTTCCGACCGAGCCTGTCGATGTTCGATTGGATCAGTTGGAAAGGATAGGCGGTGTGTTGCTCGATGACGTCGCGCATGCGTGCCATGGACGCATGCCACGGCATGTCATAGCGCGCCAGGTTCGTCTTGAGGAAGGGGAATCGGAAGTCCTCGATGAGGCTGTCCCACAAGTAAAGGGTGCCGTTGTTCCGCGCGGATCGTCTGCGGGCCCACGGATATGCCGATGGGGAGGGGTGGGCGGCTTCGATGGCGGCGGCGGAGACGAACGGTTTGACGCTTAGCCCTGCTCTACGAGCACGCGCGGAGATGCCGATCTCGTACCGCCAGATGACCATGCCTTTGTGGACGACGTACTGAAAATCGTCCCAAAACTGGTTGAGGAACGGGCGGGTGCGCGAATTGAGATCCCAAGCCAGGAAAAATGATTGGAGATGGGGGATCATCTGGGTGTTTTCGATAGCACCGTACATGTCCGCGTCGTGGAACGAGTCCCACATCTCTTGAAGGGGAAAGAGCGGACCGAACACGCTGTCGTTGGCGACGACGAAACGGTCGAACTGATCGAGCGACCAGCCGTGGTGCCTGAGGATGGACCATGCGAGGTGCCACGAGCCGAAGTCGAGGGACAGCGTGCGGCGGGTGTAAATGCCGGCACAGAGGGAGCGGATGGAAGCGACCGATTCCGGCGTGAGGGTGGGTGACCCGGAGACGAAGACGATGGTCGCTCCGAGCTCGTGCAGCGCCTCGAGGTAATGGGCGACGTAAGGATCGACGATCCCCTGGGGGTCGAAGTGAGCGAACAAAACGAGGGTGCGGCAACCGGCCGGAGGCTGCGAAGGAAGCTGCAGGTGGGTTTCGCAAATGAAGTGAGAGGTGTTGTGGTGTAGGTGATGCCGCACGGCGGCGACGGTGCGCTCCGATTCGGTGCGCAGCAGGTTCGGAAGTTTCACAACAACCCCGCGGTACTAGGCGTCCAAACGGGCGAACTGATTTTGCCGGTAGCGTTCGACGCAGGCCGCCCTCCGGACCTTGCCGCTGGTGGTGATGGGAATCGAACCGGGCGCTACCACAACAAGATCCGCGACGCTCAGTCCGTGCACGTTGGATATCGCAGAGGTGACTTTGCGTTTCACGGCGTCGAAGGCGTCAACCGCCGCTTCGTTGGAGTCGGTGCGACTCTTGAACTCGATGATGGCGACGAGCTTTTCCGTCCCGTCGTCCGGAACCGAGATCGCCGCGCACCGTCCCGGCGCGATGCTCTGAATCGTCGCCTCGAGATCGTCGGGAGAATGGTTACGCCCGTAGACGATCAGCAGATCCTTGATCCGGCCGATGATGAAAAGTTCTCCGTCGGAGAGGAAACCCATATCTCCGGTTCGTAGCCATGGCCCGTTGGGTGTGTCGACCGACGGAGCGACGAGCGTTGCGCCGAATGTTTGCCCGGACTCGTGGGGTTTCTGCCAATAGCCCGCTCCGACGTTGCCGCCGTGCACCCAAATCTCGCCGGTCGCTCCGGCCGGGCACTCGTAACGGGTCTCGGGATCGACGATGCGGACCATCGGTGACCGGGGCGCGCCGTAACTGACCAGGGGCGTGCCGGTTCCGCTGGGGCAGCGCTTCGCCAGGCCCGCGGTCAGCTTTTCGGATTCAAAATCAACAACTCTGGGTGATTGACCCGCTTCGCGGGTCGCGACATAGAGGGTTGCTTCTGCCATTCCGTATGAGGGTCGCAACACCCGGTCGCGGAGGTTGAAGGAGGCGAACCGCTCGCTGAAGCGCTGCAGTGTCGCCGGCTGTACCCGCTCACTGCCGTTGAGGATGCTGAGCACGCTGCTGAGATCAAGCCCGGCCAGGTCGTCGTCGGATGTCTTCCGAGCTGCCAGATCGAAAGCAAAGTTGGGCCCTGCCGACAAGGCGTGAATGTTCCTTGCCAGCAATTGCATCCACCGGGCCGGCCGCTGCAGGAACGAGACGGGACTGGTGAGCACGGTGTGGAATCCCGTCAGAATGGGAAAGATGATTCCGAGATGCAAACCCATGTCGTGGTAGAACGGCAGCCAGGACACCACCGTGGTATCCGGAGGGGCAACACCCCCGTGGTCTCCGAAGAAGCCGGCATTGATCTGCTCGAAATTGGCCATGATGTTCGTGTACGAAACCATGACGCCCGCGGGGGTGCGGGTCGAGCCGGACGTGTACTGCAAATAGGCGGTGTCCGTCGAAATGTCGAACCGCGCCGCGGGCCCTTTCTTCGAGTCGAGTTCCAGCGAGTCGATTTCGATAATCGATGGAGCGGATTCACTCGACATCGAGCCGACATACTGGGCGATATCGGCCGCCAGGCTGGACGTCGTGAGAACGACGGAGGGCGATGCGTCTCGCACCACCGCACCGACACGGTCGTCGCTGGCGCCGCCGAGGGGAACCGCGATGAGACCGGCCTGTAATGCGCCGACAAACGCGCTGACGTAGTCGAGTCCCTGTGGCGCCAAAATCACGGCGCGGTCACCTCTTGACCCGTGAAGCCTTAGCTCCTGCGCGAGGCTGAGCGCGCGGCGATACAGCTGCGACCAGGTCAGGCTCTCGGCAATGCCGGCCCGGTCTTGTTCGTAATTCATAAACGTGAACGCCGTCCGGTTGGGCTGCAGACTGGCGCGTTCAGCCAGCAGTGTCGGAATGGGACACTTAAGCATGGGCGTCAGGTTACCTCGGCCATTCCCGCCGCGCCGGGCTTGCGTTGAACACGATGACCGGCTGCGACGTACAACAACCGAAAGCCTGATCGAGCGGCTGAACCGCAACCCAATCTCGCTGCAGCTCTTGGATTTGCGCTTCAAATACGGTTATCGGTTGCTCAGCCGCCTGCTCACGAGGGACGACGTGCTCTTCCTCAATTACGGATATGAGGAGGATCCGCCGATGGCCTTGCCGCTAGCGGCCTCCGACGAGCCCGACCGATTCCCTATTCAGCTCTACCACCGCACCGCGACCCAAACGGATCTCGCCGGGAAACAGGTGCTGGAGGTCAGTTGCGGCCACGGCGGCGGTGCTTCATATCTGATGCGGACCCTGTACCCGGCCTCCTACACCGGCCTGGATCTCAACACGGTCGGCATAGAGTTCTGCCGGAAGCGGCACAAGCTACCCGGTCTGAACTTCGTGCAGGGCAATGCCGAGAGCCTGCCCTTCCCCGATCGTTCCTTCGACGCAGTGATCAATGTCGAAGCCGCGATCAACTACCAAAACGTCCCCCGGTTCTTCGCCGAGGTCGAACGGGTGCTGCGCCCGGGAGGAGACTTCCTGTACGCCGACATCCGCTACGCCGACCAGATCGCCGCCTGGGAGGCGGACCTCGCCGGCATCCCCTTGCGCCTGATATCGGGTAAGGCCATCAACGCGGACGTCATGCGCGGCCTGGAGAAGAATCGATTCTTCGACCAGATCATCCGACGTCTGCCGAATATCGCCTTTCTGCGCGGCATAGCCCACGACTACGCAGGCGGACCCGGCTCGCTGATCTACCGCCGACTGGAATACGGCGAGGCCTCGTACCGGCTGTTCCGATTTGCTAAGGATTGAGGCGGCCGCTCCTTGATCCTGCGCGCCGGCGTAACCCGGAGTGAAGCCAACACCCCCTCGCGGAGCGTCCAACGGCCTATTCTTTGAGGACCCCGGCAAACGCGGGGCACGGGATTGGCGAAGGGGTCGGATGACGGCCGTAGCGGCGTGCGAGGCGTGCGGCATCGATCTCCTCGAGAATGCGCGGTTCTGTCACGGATGCGGCACGCCGGTTGCCGAGCCCGCCGCGCATGCGGAGTACAAGCAAGTGTCGGTGCTGTTCGCGGATGTAGTCCACTCCATGGACATCGCCACCGCCGTTGGTGCGGAGCGGTTGCGCGAGATCATGGCCGAACTGGTCAACCGTTGCACGGAGGTGGTGCACCGCTACGGGGGCACCGTGGACAAGTTCACCGGCGACGGAATCATGGCGGTGTTCGGTGCGCCCGTAGCAATGGAGGACCACGCTGTTCGCGCCTGCCTGGCAGCCTTGGGTATTCAGGACGAGATCAAGCGGCTCGCTCTCGATGTCCGGGATCGCGACGCTGTGGAGCTGCAGTTGCGGGTGGGGCTGAACTCCGGTCAGGTCATCGCCGGTGAAATCGGTTCCGGACCGTTCCGTTACACCGCAATCGGTGAGCAGGTCGGAATGGCGCAACGGATGGAATCGGTGGCGCCGCCGGGCGGAGTGATGCTCAGCGAATCCACCGCTCGACTCGTTCAGCACGCCACCGTGCTGGCCGATGCCGAGGAGGTTCACTTAAAGGGCAGCGACGTCCCGGTGCTGGCCCGCCGTCTGCTGAGCCTTTCCGATGGGCATGACGAACGCAGCCCGCTGCAGGGTGCGTTGGTAGGGCGAGACCTCGAACTCACGACGCTCACCGGCCTTTTGGATCGATCAGTGAGTGGCCGGGGATGTGTGGTTCGTGTCGTCGGACCGGCGGGTATCGGCAAGACGCGACTCGCCGGCGAGGCTGTCTCGATGGCCCGCCAGCGTGGTGTCGAAGTGTCGTCGGTGTTCTGCGAGTCGCATACCAGCGATGTCCCCTTCCTCGTGGCGGCGGGCCTGCTGCGCGACGTTGCGCGAATAACCGAGCTCGACGATGAGGCGGCGCGGGCGCAGGTGCGCGCCAGCGTGCCAGACGCATCCGATGAGGATGTGCTGCTGCTGTATGACCTGATGGGAATCAGAGACCCGGAGACGCCGCCCCCCACGATCCGTCCCGACGCGCGGCGCCGGCGGCTGACCGCATTGATCAACTCAATCTCGTTGACGCGCACCCAACCGGTTCTCTACGTCGTCGAGGATGCGCATTGGATCGATGAGGTTAGCGAGTCGCTGCTGGCCGAATTGCTCACCGTCATCCCCCAAACGCCGTCGATGGTGCTGATCACGTACCGACCCGAGTACCGCGGTGCGCTCGCCAATGTAGCTGGCGCGCAGACGATCTCGTTGGCGCCCTTGAGTGAGTCGGAAACCGCAACGTTGCTCGACGAGTTGTTGGGCGCCGATCCGTCGGTCACCGGGATCAAGTCGATTGTTGCCGAACGGGCCGGCGGGAACCCATTCTTCGCACAGGAGATAGTCCGCGAGCTCGCCGAGCGCGGAGTGCTCGAGGGCGACCGCGGCGGTTTCACGTGCGCCACAGACCTGGCCGACGTCACCGTTCCGGCGACCCTGCAGGCCACCATCGCCGCGCGCATCGACCGTCTGGATCCCGATGCCAAGCAAACCCTGAACGCCGCCGCGGTGATCGGTTCGCGCTTCACGCCCGAGTTGCTCGCCGCAGTGGGCAATGCCCCTGCCCTCGACGGGCTCCTCAGCGCCGCGCTGATTGACCAGGTCCGTTTCACTCCGGGAGCCGAGTTCGCGTTCCGCCACCCGCTGATCCGCACCGTGGCCTACGAATCACAACTGATATCCGACCGCGCCCAGATGCACCGGCGTCTGGCCGCCGCTATCGAGGCCCGCGAGCCCGAATCGGCCGACCAGAACGCGGCACTGATCGCCGAACACCTCGAAGCTGCGGGTGACCTGCGGGATGCCTACGGGTGGCACATGCGCGCGGCAATGTGGGCGACTTACCGCGACATCGCCGCGGCGCGTCTGGGTTGGGAAAGTGCCAGAAAGATCGCCGATGCATTACCCGCCGAGGACCCGGACCGAGCAGCCATGCGCATCGCACCGCGCACTATGTTGTGCGCGACCGCCTGGCGCGTCCGTATGAGCGTGGCTGGCGACCGTTTCGATGAATTGCGGAGGTTGTGCAACGCCGCAGGCGACAAGGCGTCGCTGGCCATCGCCATGGCAGCGCTAGTGGCTGATCACACGTACCAGGACCGGGTGCCCGAGGCGTCGCGGCTAGCTTCGGAGGCCATGACCCTCGTCGAGTCCATCGGCGATCCAACCTTGACGGTAGGGCTGTCCTTCACGCCCATCCGGGCCAAGATGGCAAGCGGTGAGTGGTCTGAGATGCTTCGCCTGTCCCAGCGGGTCATCGATCTGGCCGCCGGTGACCCCGCGAAGGGCAACCTCCTTTTCGGGTCTCCTCTGGCGCTCGGCTTCGCGCAGCGCGCCATCGCCCGCTATGCCCTGGGTCGTCCGGGATGGCAAGAGGACCTGCGGCGCGGCCTGGCCGTGGCGCAGGGCGCCGACTCCCTGTCCTATGTCACCCTCGTCAGCTATGTCTACTCCGCGGGGATACCGTCCGGCGCGCTGCGGCCCGACGATTCCGCGGTGCGGGAGATCGAGGATGCGTTAACCATTGCCGAACGGTCCGGCGACAACCTCCAGTTGGGTTTCGCCTGGTTGACCCTGGGGCTTGCGCTGGTGCACCGCCACACGGATAGCGAGCGTGATCGCGGGCAGAAGCTGCTGGCGGAAGTCCACGAAGTGTTCGTGCGCGGGGGGCACTTCTTGTGCGATCTACCGCTGCTTGACGCGTACGTGGCGCGTGAGACGGCCCGCCGAGCGGATCGCGACCAAGCGGTACCGCAGATGCGCGCCGCCGTCGACCATCTCGCCCGTGGCGGACAGTTGCTCTCATGGGGCATCCCGACTACGGGCGTTCTGGTGGAGACCCTGCTGGGCCGGGGGACCGAAGGTGACGTGGCCGAAGCCGAGGCCGCGATCGAGCGGTTAGCGGTCGCGCCGGCCGACGAGGGTCTGGCGATACGTGAGATTTGGCTGCAGCGGATGCGCGCTCTTCTGGCGCGGGCTCGATGCGATAGGGAGGCCTACTCGCATTTCAGAGATCGCTACCGGGAGATGGCGAGAACGCTTGGTTTCGAAGGGCACATCGACTGGGCCGAGGCGATGCCGTAGGGCGGCCGGTCGTCAGGGGCGCGGCTGCACGTCGACGCTGGGCGGCCGCGACTGGGGCTCCTGAGGCTTCTCCCGCACCGAGCGCCGCACCACGCTGAACGCGACCGCGCCGCCGGCGAGGACCGCGACAGCGACTCCGGTGATCACCCACGGGCGCTTGCCGCGCCGCTGCCCCCGGCGTGCGTCCTGCAGCGCCTGAGGCAGTCCCGCGACCACCTCCTGCGCGGCGGCCAGCTCTTGGGCGAGCGTCTCTTGGGCCGCGGCGAGTTCCTTGGCCAGGCGTCCCTCTTGGTATTTGCGACGGATTTGCGATGCGGTCGACTGAGCCGACTGGACACTGAGGCCGACGACCCCCCGGGTGACGTCCACCGGTCCCAGTGTCGAGTAAGTCAGCCCGCGAGCCAGTCGCTCCCGCGGGGTCAGCCGGGGTTCCGCCTTTGTGCCCATCTGCCGCCTTTCTGTGCGTGCTGAACAGACTGCCAGCATAGGGACGCCGGCGAAACCGTTATGCGCGCGACGCAGTTTCGGCGGCGGCTCGACCTGAGCGACACCGGGTGCGGGCATGCCCACGCGTAGTGGCAGACTCTCATGCCGTGACCAACAGCCCCCATCAGACCGCTACCGCCACGCTCCACACCAACCGCGGCGACATCAAAGTCGCCCTGTTCGGAAACCACGCGCCCAAGACCGTCGCCAACTTCGTTGGCCTGGCGCAGGGCACCAAGGAGTACTCGACCCAGAACGCATCGGGCGGGTCCTCCGGTCCGTTCTACGATGGCGCGGTCTTCCACCGGGTGATCCAGGGCTTCATGATCCAGGGCGGCGACCCGACCGGCACCGGTCGCGGCGGCCCGGGCTACAAGTTCGCCGACGAGTTCCACCCCGAACTGCAATTCGACAAGCCGTACCTGCTGGCGATGGCGAACGCGGGCCCCGGCACCAACGGCTCCCAGTTCTTCATCACGGTCGGCAAGACACCCCACCTGAACCGTCGGCACACGATCTTCGGCGAAGTGACGGACCCGGAATCGCAGCGGGTGGTCGAGGCGATCGCGACGACGTCCACCGACGCCAACGACCGCCCGACCGAGCCGGTGGTCATCGAGTCGATCACCATCTCGTAAGCTGGGCCGCCGGCCGCTCTGATCAGTGCGGGTGACGGCCCGCATAACCGGCGGCGGTCAGCGCGTCGAGCACCTCTAGCGGGTCCGTCCCGAGGTCCCAGCGAGAGAACAGAACCAGCCCGCCGTCGGCGGTTTCGACCTCAAGTAGCCGGTTTTTGCGTCCGTAGCGGCGGAACTCGATGATTCGGATGATCTTGATGTCGTCGGGCCGTAATACCTGCGTCCGGAACCATCCCCGGAGCAACAAGCCGTCGGCGGTAATTGCCAGCTTGGGCCGCGCGCGCCACGTCGCGCCCGCAAACAAGAGCAGACCCACCGCGGCAATCCCTGTGAGAATCTGCCCCGGCGCGTCTGTGACCACCGTCACACTGGCGATAGCCATCAGAACACCGGCGGCCCCACAACCAGCGATTCCGGGCGTGCGGGGCTCCCATTGTGTTTGCTGCATGCGCCGCTCAGCCCCTCCCACCACGGCCTATGGAGTTATCCACAGACGCTATCAACAGTGGGGATAAATCACACGCGTGTGATTGGGGGGTGGGAATGTTGCTGGCGCAGTGACGGGGCAACCCGAAAATGAATTCATTCCGCGGCTGACGTCGCTCAGTGCCAGCGCATCGTCAGCAACAAACCGGTGATCATGAAAGCGAACGCGATGGCGTAGTTCCATGGCCCGAGTTGCGCCATCCAGGTAAGGGCGGTGGGCGCCTGGCTGCCCACGGCGGCTAGCTGAAACACCATCAACCAGACGAGCCCGATCAGCATGAGGCCGACGAACAAGGCGACGAACCACACGCTCGACGGTCCCACCTTGACCTTCACCGGCGTGCGGCTGACCGCACTGACGGCGAAGTCGTTCTTCTTGCGGACCTTGGACTTGGGCATGATTACCTCAACAAAACGGTGAGTGGGACGGGTGCAACGATAAGACCGCAGCTGCACACACAGCTTGGCTACGAGACTAACTCACAAGGCACGCCGACCAGGAAATTGGAGAGCCGAATGAGCGACGGACGCCGGTCACCATGGCGCTTCGGCGTCCCGGTGGTGTGCCTGTCGGCGGGATTGCTCCTTGCGGCCACCCACGGGGTGTCCGGCGGCGCCGAGATCCGTCGCAGTGACGCCCCCCGGCTGGTCGATCTGGTTCGCGAGGCCCAAGCGTCGGTGAACCATCTCAACGCCCAACGCGACTCGCTCGCGGGCAAGCTCGATGCCGCGCACGGACGGTCCTCGGATCTGGCGTTGGCGGCGATGCTGCGCCGCTCCGCCGAGCTGGCCGCCGAGGCGGACATGAACCCGGTGCACGGGCCGGGCCTCGCTGTCACCCTGGACGACGCGCCGCGGGACGCCAACGGCCGTTTCCCGCGGGATGCGTCGCCCGACGACCTGGTGGTGCACCAGCAAGACATCGAGGCCGTGCTCAACGCGTTGTGGAGCGCCGGCGCGGAGGCGATCCAGATGCAGGACCAGCGCATCATCGCCACGTCCGTGCCCCGCTGCGTCGGCAACACGCTGCTGCTCAACGGGCGCACCTACAGCCCGCCCTACACGATCACCGCGATCGGCAACGCAGCCGCCATGCAAGCCGCCCTGGCCGCCGCTCCCCTGGTCACGCTGTACCGCCAGTACGTGGTCCGATTCGGGCTCGGCTACCGCGAAGAGGTCAAGCCCGACGTGCAGGTCGTCGGCCACACCGAGCCGGACCGGCTGCATTTCGCGCAGCCCATGGGAACCATCGGCTACTGATTTCCAGCGGACGGTAACCTGGCACGGTGCGGATCCTGGTCGTCGACAACTACGACAGCTTCGTGTTCAACCTGGTGCAGTACCTCGGCCAGCTGGGCGTCGAGGCCGAGGTGTGGCGCAACGACGACACCAAGCTTTCCGACGAGGCAGCCGTCGCCAAGCGGTTCGACGGTGTGCTGCTCAGCCCCGGTCCGGGCACACCGGAACGTGCGGGCGCTTCGATCGGGCTGGTGGGCGCGTGTGCCGCCGAGCGCACCCCGCTGCTCGGGGTCTGCCTCGGACACCAAGCCATCGGCGTCGCCTTCGGCGCCACCGTGGACCGCGCGCCCGAGCTGCTGCACGGCAAGACCAGCAACGTCTTCCACACCAATACCGGTGTGCTGCAAGGGCTTCCGGATCCATTCACGGCGACCCGCTACCACTCGCTGACCATACTGCCGGAGTCGCTGCCCCCGGTGCTGGAGGTGACGGCGCGCACCCGCGGCGGCGTCATCATGGGGGTGCGGCACAGCGAGTTGCCGATTCACGGTGTCCAGTTCCATCCGGAGTCGATCCTGACCGAGGGCGGCCACCGGATGCTGGCGAACTGGCTCGCCTACTGCGGGTGGGCGCGCAACGACACACTGGTCCGCCGGCTCGAGAACGAGGTGCGGGCCGCGGTGCAGCCCCATTTCCCGGCCGAACCGGCCGCTACTGGCCGAACTTCAGCGTGATGATCCCGTCCCGGTTGCACCCGGTGCCAGCCGGCGGGTTCTGATACACCACCCGGTGGGACTGCGAGCCACCCGCGTCCACGTCGGGCCCCTTGTCCAGCACCCCCGTCCAACCCAGCGCTCGTAACCGCGGCTCGGCGTCCGTCCAGAACATGCCGCTCAGGTCGGGCATCACGAACTGGTTGCCCTTGGACACCTGGAGCTCGATCACCGAATCCACCGGAACCATCTGGCCCTTAGGCGGATTGGTGCCGATCACCTCACCGGCCGGCCGGTTGCTGTCCACCTGTGCCTGGGTGACCTTGGTGAAGCCGTAGACGGTGAGATTCTTCTGCGCGACGTCGACGGTCTGGCCCGCTACGTCAGGCACCTGCTTGGTCTCCGGCCCCGAGCCGACGATGACGGTGATGACGTTGGTGATCGCCGATGTCTGGTTGGCGGGCGGGTTGGTGCCGATCACCTTGCCCAGCAGCTCCGGGCTCGACGGTGAATTGGCCTGCTTGAACTTGGTGAAGCCGGCGGCCTTGAGCTTGCTGATCGCGTCGGAGTAACCCAGCGAGGAGACGTCGGGCACCTCGCGTTGCTCGGGACCGGTCGAGACGTTGATGGTGATCTCGTCACCCGCGCTCACCGAAGCGTTGGCCCCGGGGTCGGTGCTGATGACGTGGTCGGGCGGGATCGTCGAATCGGGCTTTTGCAGGGTGCGCGTCTTGAAGCCGCGGTTCTGCAGCGCGGCAATGGCATCGGCGGAGACTTGGCCTCGCATGTCGGGCACCTGCACATCGCGGGTGGTGCCGCCGAAGGTGTTGAAGGCGATGACGACGACGATCGTCAGCACCGCCAGCGCGGCGACCGCGACGATCCAGCGCCCGACCGAACCGCCGTTGCGGTCGTCGATGCGACGTAGGGGTTGGCGGGGCAGCGCGTCGGTGCGCGGGCCGGGCAGGTTTCCACCCGTCGCGAGCAGCGAGCTCCGGTCGGCGTCGGTGAGGACCTTGGGCGCCTCGGGCGGTTCGCCATTGTGCACCCGCACCAGGTCGGCGCGCATCTCCGCGGCGGTCTGATAGCGGTTGTCCGGATTCTTGGCGAGCGCCTTGAGCACGACGGCGTCGAGATCTGCGGAGATGCCCTCGTGCCGGTGCGATGGCGGGATCGGGTCCTCCCGCACGTGCTGGTAGGCGACCGCGACCGGTGAGTCGCCGGTGAAAGGCGGTTCGCCCGTGAGGATTTCGTAGAGCACACAACCCAGCGAGTAGACGTCGGACCGGGCGTCCACGGTGTCGCCGCGGGCCTGCTCGGGCGACAGATACTGGGCCGTCCCGATCACCGCCGCGGTTTGGGTGACGCTGTTGCCGCTGTCGGCGATCGCGCGCGCGATGCCGAAGTCCATCACCTTGACCGCATTGGTGCTGCTGATCATGATGTTCGCCGGCTTGACGTCGCGGTGGATGATGCCGTTCTGGTGACTGAAGTTCAGCGCCTGGCACGCGTCGGCGATGATCTCGATGGCCCGCCGCGGGGGTAGGGGGCCATCGGTGTGCACGATGTCGCGCAGCGTGACGCCGTCGACGTACTCCATGACGATGTACGGCAGCGGACCCGTCGGTGTCTCCGCCTCGCCGGTGTCGTAGACCGCGACGATCGAGGGGTGATTGAGGGCGGCGGCGTTTTGCGCCTCGCGGCGGAACCGCAGATAGAAGCTGGGATCGCGGGCCAGGTCGGCGCGCAGCACTTTAACCGCGACGTCGCGGTGCAACCGGACGTCGCGGGCCAGGTGAACCTCGGACATACCCCCGAATCCGAGGATTTCGCCCAGTTCATAGCGATCAGACAGGTGCTGAGGGGTGGTCATCGTGGCATCTCGTGTCGGGCCGGTGATGCGCTGAGCGTCGGTGGTTCACCCCACCCGTGCTCGGCCGGCCCTCGTTGCAGTCCAGAATTACTTAGCGCCCCGCGGTCCGTCCAATTAAGCCGTGGCGCGGAGCCGCTGGGGGTGTTGCTCGCCGACGGCGCGGGCGGGGTCCCGGTGTCGGTGACCGTCGGGGGTGGGGGCTGCTGCTGGGTGTCCGTGCGGGAGTTGATGACGATCAGCACCGCGATGATGATCGCCAGCGCTCCGAGGACCCCCGCGGCCCACAGCAACGCGCGCTGACCCGACGAGAAGGTGCGCCGGGCCGGGGGCGGGCGATGACCGCCGGTGGCCGGCCGGGATCGGCGCGGCGGCGCGCTCCGGGGGCTCGACACGGCGGCCGCCCGGGTCGTCGGGCTGGACGGAATGGCCGCCGGCGATGCCCGGCCGGGGGGCGGTGACTGGCTGGGCCGCGGCGGACGGCGGCCGGCGCGTACCGCCGACACGGCGTCGGCGAACGGCCCGCCGCTGCGGTAGCGCATCGCGGGATTCTTGACCAACGTGATCTCGATGAGTTCTCGCACGTTGGGCGGCAGCTCCGCGGGCAGCGGCGGCGGGGGCTCCTTGATGTGCTTCATCGCCACGGTCAGGGCGCCGTCACCGGTGAACGGCCGCTTGCCCGACACCACCTCGTAGCCGACGACGCCCAGGGAGTACACGTCGCTGGAGGGGGTCGCGTCGTGGCCGAGGGCCTGTTCGGGGGCGATGTACTGGGCGGTGCCCATCACCATGCCCGTCTGGGTGACGGGCGCGGCGTCGACCGCCTTGGCGATACCGAAGTCGGTGATCTTCACCTGGCCGGTCGGGGTGATCAGGATGTTGCCCGGCTTGACGTCGCGGTGCACCAAGCCGGCGGCGTGCGCGACCTGCAGGGCCCGGCCGGTCTGCTCGAGCATGTCCAGGGCATGCCGCAGCGACAGCCGGCCCGTGCGTTTGAGGACCGAGTTCAGCGGCTCGCCGTTCACCAGCTCCATCACCAGGTAGGCGGTGCGGCCTTCCCCGTCCAGCTGGCTCTCGCCGTAGTCGTGGACCTGGGCGATGCCGGGGTGATTGAGCATCGCGGTGGTGCGCGCCTCGGCGCGGAACCGCTCGATGAACTCCGGGTCCTGGGAGAACTCCTGTTTGAGCACCTTGACCGCGACGCGCCGGCCGAGCCGGCTGTCCACCGCCTCCCAGACCTGGCCCATGCCGCCGGTGGCGATCAGGCGCTGCAGGCGGTATCTGCCAGACAGCGTCACACCAACTCGCGGGCTCATGGTCCTCCCTGTAGCGCGGCTTGGATCACAGCCCGTCCGATCGGCGCGGCGAGTGCACCTCCCGTCGCGGACAGGCGGTCGCCGCCATTCTCTACCAACACTGCCACGGCGACTTTCGGCGTCTGCGCGGGCGCGAAGGCGATGTACCACGCGTGCGGCGGCGTATTACGCGGATCGGTGCCATGCTCTGCGGTACCCGTCTTGGATGCGATCTGCACGCCGGGAATGGCCCCTTTCTGCTGTGCGACCTTCTCGGCGCCGACCATCAGCTCTGTTAGCTTAGCGGCGACCTGGGGTGACACCGCGCGGCGCTGCTGATAGGGGGCGGTGGTGCTGATGTTGGCCAGGTCCGGGCCCTTGAGGCTGTCGATCAGGTAGGGCTGCATCGTGACGCCGTCGTTCGCGATGGTCGCCGCGATCTGGGCGTTCTCCAGCGGTGTCAGCGCAACGTCTTTCTGGCCGATGCTGGTCATGCCCAGCGCCGCGGCGTCGGGAATGATCCCGACGGTTGACTCGGCGACCTGTAGCGGGATGACGCTCGGGTTGGTGTCCAGGCCGAACGAGCGCGCCATGCTGCGCAGCGCATCGGATCCGGTGTGCATGCCGAGCTGGACGAACGCGGTGTTGCAGGACAGGGCGAACGCTTGCTTGAGCGGCACGGTGGGCTCGTTGCCGCAGGGCTGGCCGCCGTAGTTTTCCAACGTCGCGGTGCTGTCGGGCAGGGCGATGGAGGACGCCGCGGTCAACTGCTCGGCGTCAGTCGCACCGGCCTGCAGCGCGGCCGCGGTGGTGATCACCTTGAAGGTGGACCCGGGCGGGTAGGTCTCGGAGATGGCGCGGTTGGTCAGCGGATTGTCGGGGTCGTCGCGGAGCCGCTGCCATGCTTGCGCCTGCACCTGGGGATCGTGCGACGCCAGCAGATTCGGGTCGTAGGACGGCGATGACACCATTGCCAAGATCTTGCCGGTGGACGGCTCGAGGGCGACGACGGCGCCCTTGCACGGCGGCCCACCACAGCCCTGCTGCATCGCGTCCCAGCCGGCCTGCTGGACCCGCGGTCTGATGGTGGTGTCGACGTTGCCGCCGCGCGGATCGCGGCCGGTGAAGAAATCGGCCAGCCGGCGCCCGAACAGCCGCTCGTCCGAGCCGTTCAACAGTGGGTCCTCGGCGCGCTCCAGGCCCGTGCTGGAATAACGCAGCGAGTAGAAGCCGGTGAGCGGCGCGTACACGGCCGGGTTCGGGTAGACCCGCAGAAAGCGGAAGCGGCTGTCGGTGGCCACCGAATAGGCCAGCAACTGGCCGCCGGCGATGATCTGGCCGCGCTGACGCGAATACTCGTCGAGCAGGACACGCTGATTGCGCGGGTCGGCGCGCAGCGAGTCGGCGGCGAACACCTGCGTCATCGTGGCGTTGAGCAGCAAGAGCACGATCAGCGCCATGACGGTGATCGAGATGCGGCGCAGAGAGGTGTTCATACCTTCTCGATCACCTCGGTCTTGGCCGCCGCGATCGGCGAGTCCTTGCGCTCTCGGCCGCGTAACGGATGCCGGGCGCTGTGGGAGATGCGAGCGAGGATGGCCAGCAACACATAGTTCGCCAGCAATGACGATCCACCGTAGGACATCCATGGGGTGGTCAAACCTGTCAACGGGATGAGTTGCGTAACGCCGCCGACGACGATGAACAGCTGGATGGCCAGGGTGGAGGCCAGGCCCGCAGCCAGCAGCTTGCCGAAGCTGTCCCGCGTCGCGATCGCGGTGCGCATGCCGCGGACGATGACGATGGTGTAGAGCATCAAGATGCTGGCGAGCCCGACGAGCCCGAGTTCTTCACCGAACGCGGCAATGATGAAGTCGGTCGACGCGGCCGGAACAGTATCGGGTTGCCCGTTTCCCAGCCCCGTGCCGAAGATCCCGCCGGTGGCGAAACTGAACAGGGACTGGACAATCTGGTAGCCGCTGCCGTCGGGGTCGGAGAACGGGTCCCACCACATCTGCACCCGGACTCGCACATGCGCGAAGACGAAATATGCGATGACGCTGCCCACCGCGAACAGCACCAGGCCGGTCACCACCCAGCTGAATCGTTGTGTCGCAAGGTAAACCACCACCAGAAACGACGCATACAGCAGCAGCGAGGTACCTAGGTCCTTTTCGAAGACCATCACACCGATGGAGATCACCCAGGCGGCCAGCAGTGGCGCGAGGTCGCGCGGACGCGGCAGGGTCAGGCCCATGAAATGTTTGCCGACGCTGGTGAACAGGCCCCGCTTGGCGATCAGCACGGCGGAGAAGAAGATCAGCAACAAGATCTTGGAGAATTCTGCGGGCTGAATCGAGAACCCGGGGAAGCGAATCCAGATTTTCGCGCCGTTCTGTTCGGACAGCGATGTCGGCAGCAGTGCGGGAATCACCAACAGCACCAGGCCGGTGATTCCGCAGATGTAGCCGTACCGCGCCAGCTGCCGATGGTCTTTGAGAAACGTGACCACCAGTGCGAACGCGACGACTCCGACGAGGGTCCACATCATCTGCTGGGTTGCGCTGGGGTGGTGGCGGCCGCTGAGCTGGTTGTCGACCAGGTCGAGCCGATGAATCATCACCAGGCCAAGTCCGTTGAGCAACGCCACAATTGGCAACAGCAGCGGATCGGTATAGGGGGCGAAACGCCTGATGGCCAGGTGCGCGGACCCGAACACGAGCATGAACACCAGCCCGTAGTTGATGACGTTCCAACGCAATTCGCGGTTCTGGTTCGCCTCCACGATCAGCAACGCGGCGACCGTGATCGCTGCGGCGAAGCACAGCAGCAGCAGCTCGGCGTTGCGACGGGTGGGCAGCGGGGGTGTGACCGCGACGGGCGGCTGGAGTTGTGTCGTCATGCCACCGTCCGGCAGTCAATGCCCGGTTGCAGTGGAGGTGCTGGAAGCGCGGTGACCGTTTGGGAAGTGGTCGGGGGGCCCACCGGCGACGTGGTCGCGGGGCCGGCTGTGGCGCTGGGGGGGCCGTTGGGGCCGGAAGAAGCGGTGGTCGGTGCGGTGGTGGGTGCTGGCGATGCCGCGACACTTGATTCGGGGGTGCCGCTCCCGGTGGGCGGGGAGCCCGGCGGTGACGTGGCGCGCGGGGACGGACAAGTAGGAAGCAGGTATTCAGCCAGCAACTGCCGTAACTGGGACTCGGCCTGGTCCAGGCTTCCGCCGGGCAGCCCGGTCTGAACCTGAACCTGTCCGGGCCGGCGAAGGTCGCGCAGCGTCATCAGTTGACAGTTCGGATGACCGGATTCGTCGTAACCGATCAGGGACAGCTCGTTGCGGGCGCTCAGGCAGGCCACCAGGTACGGCCGCTGCAGGGGCACGCCCAACAGGGACCCCTGAATGCCACGGACGACCGATACCTTGCCGTCGTATTCGGCGACGTAATAATTGCGCTGGATGACCCACCAGCTGATGGCCATGCCGGAGAGAACAAACAAAACCGCCAGTGTCACGGCGAAGAACATCCGCCGCCTGGGCCACCGCGGCCGGACGGGTGTTTCCGGTTGTGGCGCAACACGTTTGGCGGCCTCTTCGCGGGGCCTGATGGCGGAGGCGCGGCCCGCGGAGGTGTTGGGCAACGTCATCTGGTCGTCGTCGCCGGAAACCGCGCCCGCCAAAATCGGTTGGGTTTGGCCGTAGTCGTAGTCGACGACGTCGGCGACCACCACGGTCACGTTGTCCGGGCCGCCGCCGCGCAACGCCAGCTCGATGAGGCGGTAGGCGGCTTCGGCCACGTCGGGGATCTGCAGCGCCTCGAGGATGGTTTCGTCGCTCACCGGATCGCTGAGCCCATCGGAGCAAAGTAGGTAGCGATCACCGGCCCGCGCCTCGCGCATGGTCAGGGTCGGCTCCACCTCGTGTCCGGTCAGCGCGCGCATGATCAGCGACCGCTGTGGGTGGCTGTGTGCCTCTTCGCGGGTGATCCGGCCTTCGTCGACCAAGGTCTGGACGAACGTGTCGTCCTTGGTGATCTGGGTGAGTTCACCGTCGCGCAGCAGATAGCCGCGCGAGTCGCCGATGTGTACCAAGCCAATTCGGTCGCCCGCGAACAGGATTGCGGTGAGCGTCGTGCCCATCCCCTCGAGCTCGGGCTCGGCCTCCACCTGCGCGGCGATGGCCGCGTTGCCCGAGCGCACCGCGGCGTCGAGCTTGGCGAGCAGGTCGCCGCCGGGTTCGTCGTCGTCGAGATGGGCCAGCGCGGCGATCACCAGCTGGGAGGCCACTTCGCCGGCGGCGTGGCCGCCCATGCCGTCAGCCAGGGCGAGCAGCCGCGCACCGGCGTAGACGGAGTCTTCGTTATTGGCGCGCACCAGGCCGCGATCGCTGCGCGCGGCATATCGCAGAACCAGGGTCACGGGCGCAACTCGATCGCCGTTTTGCCGATCCGAA
The DNA here is from genome assembly GCF_001665605.1 of Mycobacterium sp. 852014-50255_SCH5639931. Taxonomy (GTDB): domain Bacteria; phylum Actinomycetota; class Actinomycetes; order Mycobacteriales; family Mycobacteriaceae; genus Mycobacterium; species Mycobacterium paraffinicum. The sequence continues at coordinate 97,595 of NZ_LZSV01000011.1, read as the reverse complement.
TCGGCGTTCCTATTGGAACTCGTACCGCAGTGGTCACCTTTGCCCTGTCAAGGTAAGTGCCGTTGGTCGATCCTAGATCCTCGACATACCATTCCGAACCGCGCTGAGATAGCTGGGCGTGCCGCGTCGAGGCGTAGTCGTCGGTGAGCACCAGGGTCGAGTCGTCGGCTCTACCGATCAACACCGGCTGCCCGCTGAGTGTGATGCGCGCGCCCGCCAACGCCCCCTCGGTCACCACCAGGTAGCGCGCGGCATGGCGGCGCTGCCGCGAAGGCAGCAGGGTGCCGCGCAGCGCCAACCCCCGGCGGACCATGACGGCGCCGGTGGGCGCGTAGATGTCGGTCCGCAAGATCCGCAGCACGGACCAGATGAATACCCACAACAACATTAAAAATCCGGCACGCGTCAGCTGCAGTACGAGTCCCTGCATCTGGCGTCCTTTCCGTCCTGCGTCGTCCCCCTGGCGCCCGTGACCCCGAGCACATCGGCAACGTCACGATACTTGGACGGCGGTCGACGCGGGGCGAAGCACGGCAGCGTTGAGCCCAGCGCGTTTAGTGGATCCGGACGATGATCTCCGAGTGGCCCAGACGGATCACGTCGCCGTCCGCCAACTGCCACTCTTGCACCGGCGCGTTGTTCACAGTGGTGCCGTTGGTCGAGTTCAGGTCCGATAGGAGCGCGACATGCCCGTCCCAGCGGATCTCGAGGTGACGCCGTGACACCCCGGTGTCGGGCAACCGGAACTGCGCGTCTTGTCCACGGCCCACGATGTTGGAGCCCTCACGCAGCTGATAAGTCCGGCCGCTGCCGTCGTCGAGCTGGAGGGTGACCGTCGTTCCGGCCGCGCCGTAGCCGCCGCCGTAACCGCCGTAGCCACCGGCCGGCTGCCCGTAGTCGGCGGGCTGGCCGTACTCACTCGGCTGGGCGTACTCGGCCTGCTGGCCATATTCGTAGTCGCGTTGGGCGGGCTCGGCGTATCCGCCTTGACCGGGGTATCCCCCGCCCGGCACGTTCTCGGAGTACTGCGTGTAATCCCCGGGGCCGTAGTCCTGCCGGCCGTATCCGCCGCCCTGCTGGTATCCCTGCTCGTAGCCGCCACCCTGCTCGTAGCCGCCACCCTGCTCGTAGCCGCCACCCTGCTCGTAGCCGCCGCCCTGCTCGTACCCGGCACCCTGCTCGGGGTAGGCCGGCCGCTGCTCGGGCGGAGCGTAGCCACCCTCCTCGGGGCGGGCCGGTCCGCGCCCGTATTCGCCGTACCCGGCGTAGCCCTGCTGGCCGCCGCCGGGCTGACCGCCGGCAGGAGGGCCGTACGCACCGCCCTGGCGGTAGCCCTGGTCGTAGCCTTGGCCGCCGTACCCGCCGGGCGCGGGAGGCCGCTGCTCGTACTGCGGCGGGTAACCGCCCTGGCCCTGCTCGGGGTAGCCGCCCTGGCCGCCTTGATAGCCGCGCTGTTCGGGGTAACCGCCCTGGCCGGCTTGGTAGCCGCGTTGGTCGGGGTAGCCGCCGCCGGGGCCTTGGTAGCCACCTTGCTCGGGGTAGCCGCCCTGCTGCTCGGGGTAGCCGCCCTGCTGCTCGGGACGGGGTGGCGGGTAGCCCTGCTGCGGCGGATAGCCGCCCTGCTCGGGCGGATACCCACCGCGTGGATCAGGTCCCCCCTGCGGTTCCGGGCCACCCTCTTGCGGACGCCCGTAGCGGTCGTCGTAATGCTCGTCGCTGGGCCGCCCCGGCCCCTGAGCCCCGCGGTAGCTCGAATCGTCAGTCATTGGTGCTACTCCTCGTTCTGCGCCGAACGCACTATTTGATTGTGGCCGGACGGGATCGTTGACCGTCGGGCGGGGCTGCACATCGGGGTTGACAGCACCACGGGCGCGGTACTGGCCGGTTCGCAGGCTCGACGACTGCTCGAACCGGACGACCACCTCACCATACGTTTGCCACCCCTGTTCATGGATGTAGTCGGCCAAGTACCTAGCGAAAGCGCCCGACGTGAGACCGGGGTCGGCGCCCACCTTCTCGAAGTCGTGCCTACCGAGGGTAATGATGTATTCGTTGGGGGCCAAAAGGCGATCGCCCTGCAGCGTCCGGACACCGTCGCGGGCTTCGCGGCGCAGCAACGCCTCCACCTCCTGCGGAACGATCGAGCCGCCGAAGACCCGGGCGAACGCGTTGTCGACGGTCGCCTCGAGCTTGCGCTCGATCCGCGCCGCCAGCCCCCGTTGGCTACTCATGCGCTGGCGTTCGCCCGCACTTGCCACGGCATGTCGCCGGCGCGCGGCAAACGATTCACGCGGTGAGCTCCCACTCCAGCATGGTATCGGGACAGCACCATGCGGCGGCACCGTCGAAACTCTGAGAACTGCGTCGGCCCTGTTCAGACGCGTTGTCCCCCAGCGCCCCACGGCTTCCAGGCCCGACCAGGCGGGTTGGGGAATGCGGCGATTAGAGTGGTATGGTCCATCGGTTGTTTTTCCGGGCGAGTGGCGGAATGGCAGACGCGCTGGCTTCAGGTGCCAGTGTCCTTCGGGACGTGGGGGTTCAAGTCCCCCTTCGCCCACATTGGAGCGGTTCCCCGAGCCGCATGCGCTGAGGTCACGAACTCCGCAAGGAGCTCGTGACCTTCGTGCTTTCCGGGCCGTGTTCTTCAGGGCGCAACTACGTCCTACGTCCTCAACGCAGCCGGCCGTCGCCGTGTTCGTCGTCCTCATCGTCCCAGTAGGCCCACTCTGGAAGCGGTGTATTCGGCATAGCGCCGTGCGCCGACGCCTCGTAACCGGGTTGGGCGCTGCGCCCCTTCCACCGCGGATCCAATCTGTTCGTCCGGGAACGCCTAATCGCGCGGGCAATCAGAACTCCGGTTCCTACGACGATGAAGGCGATCAACGCAACCTTGAGGACGAGCAACAACAGCGCCATATCTTTTTGACCCCCTAAACGCGCGTCGGCGAAGTGAATTGACGTCTCCGTTCCCGTTAGTAGCGTAATTGGCAGCTCAGGAGGGGTGGCAATGTTTGTCGCGGCTGTACGCCCGGGTTCGGCGGACCTTCATGCTTCGCGGCTCATTAGGCGAGATCTGCGTAGCGCCGCACAGCCACGGGCGGTGCTATGGGCCTGCCGTACATAGACATTGATGCGCTGATCGCTGAGGCCGGCGGTGACCCATGGGCGATCAACCGCAGCCTGCAGGCCGGCGATCCGTTGCAGATTTCCAATCTGGCCGAGGTCTTTCGCGAGGCCGGTCGTTGCACGGCAGAGGCCGACCACGCGTTCGAGCAAGCCCGCAGCCGTTTCGACGCCGCGTGGAACAATCAGACCGGCGACCACCCGATCAACCACACCGCCGAAGTGCAGCGGGTGACGAAATCGTTGGGAGCGCAGTCCCTTCAATTACCCAAGATCGGTGCCGATCTGGAGAACATCGCCGCGGGCTTGGCCGAAGCGCAACAAGCCGGCGCCGCACAGATCGCGAATTTGGACTCCCAGCTGCAGGCGATCTCCAACTTGCTGTGCCAAGCCGCCGCGATGTTGCAAGACAAACACCTCAGCGCGGCGGACGTGGATGCCCTGCACGCCTTCATCAGAACGTGTGAAGAAGACGCACTGCGGGACACGAAAGCGGCTCTCGCTCAGATGCTGTCGATCCGCCACGGCTACTCCAACTCACTGCAGAAATCTCTGGATGGCTTGCACACCGATGGGTACGACGGGGCCCCGCTGCATGGCCTCGATAGTGACGGCGTAGCCCCGCCGTCGGAGGAACAGCGCAATGCGCTCGCCAATATTCGGCAGATCACCGACCAGGCGGTGGTGGATCAGATGGGCAAGGTGCGTGCCGCGCAGACTGCCCTGGATAAGGCTATGGCGGACCTCTATGCGCACGGGCCTGGTTCTCCGGAAGGGGAAGCAGCCAGCGCCCGGCTTCCCAAGCTCAAGGCCGATCTAGCCAAAGCCCTCGACGACCTGGGCAAGATCCCCAACTACAACAGCATCGATCCGGCGTCGGTGAGCACCACTCCCGACGGCCATTTCATGTTCACCTACAAGGTCGACGGCCAGCCGGTGCAGGTTTTCGGCCAGCTCAAGGACGGCACGGGCGAATTCTTCGATCAAGCGACCGAGACGTCCTATGCGTTCAGCGGCGGCAAGTTGACCGGCATGCGCACACCGGATCCCGGGAAGGTGGAAGCCACCCCCGAGCCGCTGTGGAGCGCTATCACGCTGGCCGTCGGCGGGCCTGAACTCAAGGCCGGCGGGGAGGTGGCCTGGCAGGGCCTGAAGACACTCTTCAGTCGTGAAGCGCTGCAGGGCCTTTCCGCCGACAACGTCCTCCCCCGTGCACTAAGCGCGGCCGAGATCCGCGCGGCGATCGCCGAAGCGGACCTTCCCCCGCATGGCTCGCCACTACCTGATGTCAGCGGGCAGCCCGTGCCGGGCGCCGCCCATCCTGGGCCGCCACCCGTCGTTGAGCACGCGCCGCACCCGGGTGGTGGTGAGATTCCCGTCGAACATGCTCCCGCGGGTCCGCATGTACCTGTGGCGCCGGACAGCCCCAGGCCTCCGGTACGCCCCGATGCACCGCCACCGCCGCCATTACCCCCTGAGCACGAGTTGTTCCACGGATACCACGCGGTCGAACCCGGCCCAGAATTCACCGAGGCTGACGGCAGTTTGTCCTATCCCGACGACATGCTGGCGACCAAACCATATGCCGTGCCGGGTACCGTCATTCCCGATGCGGCCCTTAAACCGGGCACCATTCTCGGCCGTTTTGGTAGCCCTTTTGGGGCTTATTTAGCCCCCGAAGGAACGCCCTTCGCTGAACTGTCACTGCCGCCAGAAAGTGCTGTTAAGCCCTACTTTGAGTACGCCGTGGGGGACCCATCGCGCCTACCTCCTGGCTGGCACATCGAACAGTCTGAAGTAGCGCCTTGGTTCCATCAGCCTGGCGGCGGCCAACAATTCCGAATCATCAAACCAGACGGCACAAATGGTACGGTGCTTGAACTGCAACGTTATGGAGTATTGGTACGGGTACGGTGAAAATGGCGAACTTCTCTCGATTATCAAATAATTGGTTGTTGTGGGCGCCCCGGGCGGGGTTGACCAATCCGTCTACGTCGATGAGTTGTGACGACTGTGAGATCGCTTTCACATCTAGCGACTATTCAGTGCACCTTCGTGATGGCGACGGAGGTTGGAGTGTCGACATAGTTGACGACCGTGGGCAGCGGCGTAATGGCGTCGCTAAATTTTCGACATTCGAGTTGGTCGAGAAGTACCTGGTATGGGATTGGGTTACTTCCGCTCGTTCCGACCTCGCTTCAGGCGCACTCGGTGCCGATCTCTATGGGCTTGGGTACGCGCCTGATGTGCAAGTCGCTGAACTGGAAAAGGGCAATATCGAATTATGCCGGGATGGCGCCTGCGCGGTACTTGTAATCGGGGACGCAACGATCTTTAGTCACATTATGAAATGGTCTGCGGAAGAGATCCTCGACCTAGCCAGTAAGGGCCTTTCATAGGACTAGGTCATGGTAAAAGCCGAACTCTGCTGAATTTACGACGACCGCACCCACCGCTGAATCTCCGGCGTAACGGCATCGGTGATGTCGTCGAACTCGGGGTGCTTCTTGAGCACGGTGCCGATCATCGAGCACACGGGGACGATGCGCTTGCCTTCGCCGCGGGCCTCGTTGAGCGCCTCCTCGACGAGGATGGTCGCCAGGCCGCGTCCGCCATACGCTGGGTCGATTTCGGTGTGGTAGAAGACGCGCTGGTCGCCGCGGTCGGCGAAGTCGGCGAGGCCGACTTGCTTGCCTTCCACGGCAATTGTGTACCGGCCCTCCTCGAGGCTGACGGTCGCTTCTGCTCCGGTCTTATCGGCGGTCATGGTTGCCTTCCTTTCGTTGCGGTACGGGTCGAGGCCGCAGCCGCGTGGTCGGCAGCGGCGGGACGGGCAATCGGGTGAGCGAACCCCGATAGCCGTGGACGGCGCCGAAGCGTTCGTCGCCGTCCACCCACAGTTCGCGGTAACCCACGATGTCGTCGTGGCTTCGCCCGACGAAGTTCCACCACATCACTAGTTCTTCAGTGAACGGTGTGCCGCCGAGCAGGAGTACCCGGCCGGGCCGATCCCCCACGTTGCGCAGGTGCAGCGACGAAGCACCGGGGCTCAGGTAGGCGAGTTCGGCAACCGCCAGCGCGGTCTCCTCCACCCGCACGGCGCCCAGATCGCAGAGCACGCCGTGTTCGAATGCCGGGTCGACATCGATGTCCAGGCGAGCGCCGGTGTCGAGATCGATCTGCGCGCCCAGCAGCGGCGTGAACGTATGCACCGGTGACCGGGTGCCGGCCAGTCCGCCGAGGAACACTCGCGCCGTCGCGCCGGCAAGCAACACCGGCTCGGGCACGTAGTGGGCGAAGTCGCGGCCGGTGTCGCGATCGGAATCGGGAAGCGCCACCCAGAGCTGGACACCGTGCAAGGCTGCCGGCGACGTAACCGACACCTCGGAATGACAGATACCGGCACCCGCAGTCATGAGGTTGAGCTCGCCCGGCCGTACTGCCGCATGCACTCCGGCGCTGTCGTTGTGCTCCACTTCCCCACTGAACAACCAACTGACCGTTTGTAGTCCGGTGTGCGGATGAGGTGGAACGTCCATGCGCGCCGACGTCGGGCCGTAATGGTCGATGAAACACCACGCCCCGATCAGCGAACGGTTCCGTTGCGGAAGCGTGCGCTGCACCCGCATGGCCCGCGGGCCGCCCAGTGGAACCTCCCTGGGCGTCAACACCTCGGTGCCCACGCCTGGCGAGGTAGCGCAGGCGAGTTCGACGGGTGCCGACTCAAGGTTGCTCATGGTCCATTCGACCGTACCCAAACCCCGTTACTTCCCTGGCGGTCGGAGCACCTTCATGGCCAGCCGCATGACGGGTTCGGGCACCCGGTCCTGCATGGAAAGCGCTGTGTCGGCGACGCGGGAGCGTAGCGGGGTGCCGCGACCGAAAACCCGGTTCAGCGGGCCGCCGGACGGCTCGAGCACCACATGCAGTGGCGGCGTGCCGACGGCGGCACCCAGCGCGTTCGCGATCACCATCCGCTGAATCTCGCTCGTGCCCTCAAAAATGGTGTATAGCTTGGCATCCCGATACCACTTCTCCACCGGGTGATCGGTGATGTAGCCCCAGCCGCCCATGGTTTGAATGGCGCGTTCGGTGGCCTTGACGGCGACCTCGCTGGCGGCCATCTTCGACATCGAGCCTTCCCCGCGCTCGAAGGCAACGTTGTTGGCTGCCATCCACGACGCCCGCCAGGTCAAGAGCCGCGCCGCGTCGATCTGGGTGGCCAGCTCGGCCAGCGGGAAGGCGATGCCTTGGTTGTCGATGATCGGTCCGCCGAACGCCTCGCGCTCCGTGGCGTACGCCGTCGCGTACTCGAGCGCGGCGCGCGCGATCCCGATGGCCTGGGCGGCCACCATCGGCCGCGTCTGCTCGAACGTGCCCAATGTCGCTGAGCCCGATCGCTTTGCGCCCGCAACCACTTCGCGCGCTTTGGCGAGTTTGTGCTCTAATTTATCCTGTCCCCCAAGCAAATTGGCGCCCGGTACGCGGACGCCTTCGAACAGCAACTCCGCGGTGTGTGACGCACGGCAGCCGAGCTTGTCCAGCTTGCGCACGAGTCTGAGCCCGGGGGTGCCACCGGGCACCACAAACAGCGCCTGACCACGATGGCCTAGTTCCTCGTCGACCACCGCGTTGACCACGTGCACGTTGGCGATCCCGCCGTTTCCGATCCACATCTTGTGGCCGTCGATGATCCAGTCATCACCGTCGCGGCGCGCGTGAGTGCGCAGATTCCGTACGTCGCTGCCGCCCTCGGGTTCCGAGATCGCCAGCGCGGCAAGCTTGAGATCGCCTGGTGTGCCGAAGCATTCGGGCGCCCATTCCAACATCTGCTCCGGAGATGCTGCCTGCCCGATCGCCGACAGAGCCAGCGCCGGCATTACGATCGCCAACCCGATCCCCGCGCAGCCCCAGAACAGCTCCTCCATGAACATCGGCAACGAGAGGCCGGTCGGATCGCCGATCAGGTCGCGGTAGAACAAGGGGCTGTAAAAGCCGCGCTGGGCCGCCTCCTCCAGGACCGGCCACGGAAACTCCTGCCGTTGGTCGTAGTGGAGCGCCACCGGGCGGATCACTTCTTCGGCGAACTCGTGGGTCCGCCGGGCCAGGTCGTGCTGCGCCGCCGTCGGGGTCAGGTCGAACGTCATGGATCCCGCCTTTGGTGGACAGACTCGTTCGTGCCGAAGCTCTACCCCGTTGGCTAAGTCAGCAAACGGCTGTACCCGGGACGGAACGTCAGGCCGCGGAGCGGGGCCCCACTTGCGCCAGGGGCAGGTGCAACACCACCGCGGTCACCGGAACGGCCTCATGTTCGTGGTTGGCGAGCAGGGCCGCGTTCTCCGGTAGCTGGCGTGAGTTGATCTCGCCGGACGCGATGCGCCGCAGGATGTCGTGGGCCTGGGCGAGCTGCTCGCGCTTGCGGTATTGACCCCCGGGAAGTTTGACGCCGGCCCACACGCCGTACTCCTCGCGGTGCGCGATGGCATGTTGGGCGCACCGACGCTGCTGCGCCAGCGGGCAGCGCCGCAGACACTGGATGCGCGCCTCGACGGCCGACCGCTCGTACGCACGGGCCTTGGCCGCGCCGTCGCCACCGTCGTCGTCGGGGTAGCCGAACCACAGTTCCGGGTTGGTAGCGCAGGGGTGTCCCATGTCGGTCTCCTTGTCGAGCTTGAAACGTAGGCAAAAGCGTATACAGACACAGCAGCCGAACGCAAGAGAAACGTGACAAAAACGTATATACAGAGCGATACGTTGTGGCCTGTGTACTATCCGGCCTATGGCCGGAGCCTGCTGTGAGCCGTGAATCGGCAGGTGCGGCGATCCGCGCTCTGCGAGAGTCGCGCGACTGGTCGCTAGCTGACCTCGCGGCCGCGACCGGTGTCAGCATCATGGGCCTGAGCTTTCTGGAGCGCGGTGCCCGCAAGCCGCATAAAAGCACAGTTCAGAAGGTCGAGAATGGCCTAGGCCTCCCCCCGGGCACCTATTCCCGGTTGTTGGTGGCGGCCGATCCGGACGCGGAACTGGCCCGGCTGATGGCCGCGCAACCGCCTGCCGCCGTCCCCGCCAGGCGCAACGGGCCTGTGGTTGTGGACCGTCACAGCGACACAGAAGTGCTGGAAGGATATGCCGAAGCGCAACTGGAAGCGCTCAAATCCGTCATCGATCGCTTGCCTGCGACAACATCAAACGAATATGAGACGTATATTCTGTCTGTGATCGCTCAGTGCGTGAAAGCAGAGATGCTGGCCGCCGGCTCGTGGCGGGTCGCCGTGAACGCGGGCGCGGACTCGACGGACCGGCTTATGACGCACCTCCAAGCCCTAGAGGCGACGCGCACGGCCCTGCTGAAACGAATGCCGACCAGCTTGAGCGCCCGCTTCGACGGGGCATGTGTGCAGTCATCGCTGCCCGAGACGGTCATCGCTGCACTGGTGGGTGTCGACGTCGAGGAGCTCTGGGACATCCGCAACCGGGGGGTGATCCCGCCGGGGGCACTCCCCCGCGTGCGCGCCTTCACCGACGCCGTGGAGTCGGGAGGCCAGCTGGGCGAGGGGGCGCCGTGACCCAAAGCGAGATCGAGGTGCTGAGCCGTGCTCATGACATGTTCGCCGGCGGCATCCGCCCGTCGTCGGTGGACGCTGGCACCGGGCATTACCGCAATCTGCTGCAGAGCGCGGCCGGGCTGAACGACGGAGTGGCACGCGGCGGCTATCGGCTCGCGGTGGACCACAGCCGGCAACGGCTCGCTGCCGCCGCCGCCACGGACGCCGCCGCGGCGGGCGTCATCGCCCGTGCCCAGCGGGATCGGGCCGAAGCTCGCGATCTGACCGGGGGTGTCCTTGACGAAGCGCGCGCCGCCGCCGTGGAGGCTCCGGCGACACCGATGGCGCAGCGCGAGGCGATGCGTCGTCGGGCGGCGCGACTGCGGGCCCAGCGCGCGCACGTCCTGTCGGCCCGCTTCAGGGCGCGTCGACGCCTCGCCGAGCTGCGGGCGCTGCGCTACCAACTCCTGCGCCACCGCCCCGCCGGATTGAACGGGCGCGCCGCGATCGCGGTGCGCGCCGCACTGTCCCGCCTGGGCCGCCCCTACGTGTGGGGCGCGACGGGGCCCGAGCAGTTCGATTGTTCGGGGCTCGTCCAGTGGAGCTACGCGCAAGCGGGAATTCACTTGGACCGCACCACTTATCAGCAGATCAACGACGGGATCCCGGTGCCTCGCTCGCAAGTCCGGCCGGGCGACCTCGTCTTCCCGCACGCCGGGCATGTCCAGCTGGCCATCGGCAACAATCTGGTAGTCGAGGCGCCCTACCCGGGCGCCTCGGTGCGGATCAGCCCACTAGGCCCCAACGTTGCGATTCGCCGACCGCTATGACAAACAGGGTGAGCCGATGACGGAACAAGCAGGACCTTCGGTAGCCGCCATGCAGGCGCGGCAGTCGGCTCTGGCCGGCCAGCACGGCACGGCGGCCGACGCCGACCGCGTGCTGGCAGAGGTGCTCACCAGCGCGCATGCCGCGATGCGAGAGGGCGCCAGGCGTCTGGATGCGATCGCCGAGCAGATCGACCACGCCACCGTGCACCAAGCGAACCTCGCGGTCGATACGCCCATGGGCGCCCGCGAGTTTCAGCGATTCCTGCTGGCCAAACAACGCGAGATCACCGCGGTCGTCGAGGGTGCCCGCGAACTCAGCCGAGCGAAAAAGGCTGTGCTGGAAGGCCTCCGGGACCGGTACGCCGCTGGCAATGCCTAGCAAGGCGGCGATTTCGGTGTCATGCACAATGGCCTGGCATGGTGAATTGTTGGCGGGGATAAGCCTGGGTACTGTCGCCGGGCATGGAGGGGTCGCAACGCATCCCGCAAGGACGTGCGTAGCTGATGTCGGCGCACGAGGAGCTGCTTGCCGCGGTGAAATATGTCCGAGACCGCACCGGTGACCCGAACGCGTGGGTGGCGGGTCTGTCGCCCGGTGAGCTGGCCGCGGTGATCACCCCGACGACGCACCCCGAACAGCTGCAAGCGATCGCGGGCAAGATCCGCCAGCGAGATGCGGCCGCACCGGATCGGGAGCAGGGCGAGGCGGCGGAAGCGATCGCGCACGCCGAAGCTGCTCTGTCACGCCAGAATTCGGCAAGTTCTCAGCTGGATATGCAGGTGATCACGGCTATCTTGAACGCCCACCTCAACGCCGTCGAAGGCAGTCAAGCGCTGACCAAGTTGCAGCAAGACATCGAAGCCGCGGTGCGAACACGGTCGGACCTGGACACTCCGGCAGGAGCGCGCGACTTCCAGCGATTTCTGATCGGCAAGCTCAGAGACATTCGTGCGGTGGTCCTCAACGCGAGCCTCGACGACACGTCGAAGTCGGCGCTGATGGCCGCCTGGACATCGCTATATGACGCATCCAAGGGGCAACCGAGCAGTCCCGATGGACGGCCGGCGGCCCAGACGGTCGGCGCCGACGCGGCTACGACAGAGGATTCCGGGTGGGATCCGCTGCTGGATTCGTTGTTCGCCGACGATCCGGGCGCCGCAACCGATGATCTGTCGGGAGGCGCTGTGCCGGAGGTAGCGAGCGCTCCGGCGGCGCCCATGGCTCCTGTGCTGCCGCCCATGCCCAACTTTGGGTCGGGACTGCCGAGCTTCGGCGCGACGCCGGCCGGGCTGCCGCTTCCCACCCTGCAGGGCGACGACACAACGGATCCGGCGCTGAAGGGCCTCGACGACGAAGGAGTGCCTGATTCCGAGGACCATGCGGATCCGAAGATCGACGCTTCGTCCGATCAACCGGGCGACACCGGCCAGGACGTTGCGGCAGTCGAGGGCGAATCGCCACCGGCGGGTCCCACCACGGTGACTTTGCCCGACGGTGAAACGGTGACGGCGGCCAGCCCCCAGCTGGCAGCGACAATCAAAGCCGCGGTCGGCGGAGCGGCGATACCAGATGCCTTCCAACAGCAGGGAATAACGATTCCGCCGCCGGGCACCGCGGTGGCCAACCCGATCGACGCCTCGCACGTCGCTCCGGCCGATATCGGAATGTTCATCGATCGGCACGCGCTTGCCCTCGGCCCAGGAAAAGCCCTCCTCGATGGCCAAATTCAAGACATCGCCACCGTGAGCGGCCCGAGCTTCCTAGGCTGGGAACATCCGCCGGCCGCAGCCGCGACCGCGCCGGCGACGCCCGACACACCGACACCCACGCGGCCGGCGACCTCGTCGACCACCTGACAATAGTGATCTCGCCGGTCTGGCCGGCGGCCGTGAACAGGAGACAGCGGATGGCAGATTCGATCCATGTGGTCCCCGCGCACTTGCGTCAAGCCGCTGCGCGCCACCAGGAAACCTCCGATTACTTACGCACGGTCCCGTCGTCGCACGAGGCGATCCAGGAAAGTCTGGATTCACTGGGCCCGATCTTCGGTGACCTTCGCGACGCAGGGCGAGAGCTGCTTGAGCTCAGACGACAGTGCTACGAGCAGCAAGCGGCGGACCACGCCGACCTGGCAGACAAATTGGCGGCGTCGGCGACGATGTGGGAACAGCACGAGCAGGATGCGGCGCGCAGCCTCGGCGGCATCGCTGACCGCGGTCGATGACGGACGCGAATCCCGCTTTTGACACCGTTCACCCGAGTGGGCACATCCTGGTCCGCTCCTGCCGCGGCGGGTACATGCACAGCGTTGCGCTGAGCGAAGAGGCGATGGAGACCGACGCCGAGACGCTGGCACGAGGCATTTTGCTGACCGCCGACGTGTCTTGCCTGAAGGCATTGCTGGAGATTCGCGACGAGATCGTGGCGGCCGGTCACACCCCCTCGGCCGAGGTTCCGACCCCGCGAGACCTCGATGCGGCGATCGAGAAGTTACTCGCGCATAAACTTCGCCGCCGTCACAGCGCTATCTAGAGGCCTACAACAGCCAGGTCTTGGCCGCCTCGGGATCTGGAGCGATGTCGGTGGGCGGCTCTACGGGGTTGGGGCCGAACAACTCTCGTGCGCGGGCGAGTAAGGCACGCACCTCATCGAGTTGCTGCTGCAGGGCAGATTCAGCCATATCTGCACGGTACTCAGGCCGTCAAAGCTGCACAATTCACTGACCGAATAAGCCATCCGGCAGATGCCGGTACGCTGAGCCGGTGGCGATCTTCGGTCGGATGACGGCGCGTCAGCGCCTCCGGAGAGCTACCCGGGAATCACTGGCGATGCCGGCCTTCAGCTCTCCCATCGATTGCACCCCGTGGGTGATCGGTGGGCTTTGGCCTGCCGAGCTGTCGACGATCACCGCCGAAAATGCCACGCTCGCAGACTATCTGAAGACGGACCTGCAGCGGATCGCCGACAGCGCCAACGAGCAGCTGAAAATGGTCAAGCGCGCGGGTTTGGCCGATTTTGCGCGTCAGGCGGAGGAGGCCCGGGTCATCGACGAGGCGCGGGCCCGCGCCGTCCGCCGCGTCGAATCGACGATTCGCCAGCTGCACGCGGCGAAGGCCGGGGTGACCGCTGGACATCTCCGCCCGCAGGCCGCCGAGCCGCAGTCATCGGACATGGACCAGACCCAGGTCATCGCTGCTGTCCCGAACTCGCGACCTTCCGAAGCGCCGACCAGGGACGTGCGCCGGCCGCGCTGGCGGGTTGCCGACAAGCCGGCCCCTTCCGTGCCGCAAGGCGGGGACGAGGCCGAGGCACCTGTCCGTGACACCGCCGTCGAACAGAACGCCGGCGCGCCGGATATGGAGGAGACGCAAGTCATTCCTGCTGTCACGCAGGTGGAGCCCGTCGTCGACGCGCCGACCGAGAATGCCGAGCCCGATTGGGAGCCCGTCGCCAACGGTCGTCACCACCTGGGGGTGGAGGAGCCGGCGACCGAGCAGGACCAGCCCGAACGGGGGTCCGACATCGATGCCGCGGACGGCGTCGCGGGGGCGCCGATGGAGGAGACGCAGGTCATCCCCGCGATCACCGATGCCGAGCCGGTGGTTGACGAGCCGGACAGCCACCACATCGCCGAGGACGACACCCCGGCGACCTCGATGGAGGCGACGCAGGTCATCCCCGCCATCACCGAGGCCGAACCCGTGGTCGACGAACCCGTCGCGAACGGTCGTCACCACGCCGTGTCCGAAGAGCCGGCATCGGCCCAGGACGACGCGCAACAGCTGGCACAGCAGCCGGAGCCCGTCGAGGACTCGATGGCCTCGATGGAGGAGACACAGATCATCCCCGCGATCACCGAGCCCGAGCCCGTGGTTGACGAGCCGGCCGAGGGCCCGGCGAGCCAGGACGAGCCGGATGCACCTCAGGAGCCCGCCGCTCGGCCCAGCAGGCAAAAGGACACCGCCGCAACGAGTTTCGACACGGACCGGCTGAATCGGCTCCTCGAATTCGTGGTTCGGCAGGAGTCGCGGCTGAATTGGGCGGTCGGCGAACTCTTGGATGGCACGACCGTCCTGGTCACCGACCTCGCGCACGGCTGGATACCGGCAGGTATCAACCTTCCGGCTGGGGTGCGGTTGTTGGAACCCGAGCGACGCACCGGCAGGGTGTCCGCCTTGATCGGCGATGCGGCGCGCGTGGTGACCTACGCTCCTGGTGATTCGCTGCGCCGCTCGCCCGACTTCACCGCCACGAAATCGTCGTTGGAACCACGCGAGCTGCCGCTTATAAGCGATCTGGCCAGGGTGCTGAGCGAGACCACGCGCCGGTTTGACGGACTCCCCCGCATCGTGCAGAGGTTGGCGGACGCGGCCGCCGCGGAAGCGGTTGTCATCGACCAAGAGGTCGACGTGCTGCGCGTGCACCTCGATACGGCGCGCTACCAACTTTTGGTCCAGTACCCGACCGTGAACCCGGCTCTCCTGCTCAAGTGTCTGTTGATGGCCGCCACCGAAGGCATCGCGAGCGGAGACGCGGTATCGGCGAACTATCACCTCGCCTGGTACCAGAAACTCGCCGCCCAGGCGCCCGCCCCCTAGCCGCCATGGGGTGCACCGGTCACCCGCGAGTTTGAATTGACGCTGGTTGGAGGGGGCGACGATACTGTGATCGTGTCGGATTCGGGCGGTCGCGCGAATCTCAGCGACAAGGACCTCGTCGAATCAGTTCTCCGCGAACTGAGCGAGGCGGCCGACAAGTGGGAAGCCCTGGTGGCCCAGGCCGAGGCCGTCACCTACAGCGTCGACCTCGGTGACATTTATGCCGTGGCGAATTCCGACGGCCGATTGCTCAAGCTGACTCTGCACCCCGGCGTGATGACCGGATATGCCCACGGCGAGCTTGCCGACAGGCTGAACCTTGCGATCTCGGCGCTGCGCGAAGAGGCGGAAGCCGAGAACCGGGCAACGTACGGCGGGCCGCTGCAATAACTTCGCGCGCTCGCGCACTCATCGACCGGCGCTTGTGTCGGATGGGCGCCGGCTCTCTTCGCGCGCTCGCGCGCTCATCGACCGGCGCTTGTGTCGGATGGGCGCCGGCTCTCTTCGCGCGCTCGCGCGCTCATCGACCGGCGCCGGGAGGGCCCGCGAAGGCTTGCGCAATCTCCAGCCAGCGCTGCGCGTCGGGCCCATCGGCGGTGAGGTCGAGGGCGCTGAGCGGCCGCCGTTGAGTGACCAGAAGGCAGAAGTCTTCGGCGGAACCGGTGACCCGTTGCGCCCCATCCGGCGATCCCCAGCTCCAGGTGTCGCCGCCGGGTCCGCGCAGCTCGACCAGGAACGGCTCGGCCGGAGCGGGGAGATTGTTGACGAAAAAGGCGTAGTCGCGCGTGCGCACCCCCAGGTGGGCGATCGAGCGCAGCCGGTCGGTGGCCACCCGTTTGACGCCAAGCGCGTCGGCGACGTCCAAGCCATGCGCCCAGGTCTCCATCAACCGCGCGGTGGCCATCGACGCCGCACTCATCGGCGGCCCGAACCATGGGAGCTTGCGCCCGGCGGGAACCATCAGCAGCTCTTCGTGCAACCGGGAACGGGTCGACCCCCAGTCGGCGAGCAGCTCGGCCGGCGCCAGAGCCGCCAACTCTTCGGCACCCGCGTCGACGAAGCCCGTCGGGTCCGCAGCGGCGGCCTTCAGCTCTTCGGCGAAGCCGGCCTCATCGGTGACCGAGGTCAGCGCGACCCGGTCGGTCCACAACAGGTGCCCGATCTGATGCGCGATGGTCCAACCCGGCGCGGGCGTCGGTTCGGCCCAGCGTTCGGCTGGCAGCGGCGCTACCAGGGCGTCAAGCTCGTCGCTTTCGGCGCGTAGGTCGGCCACAATCGGTTCCGGACCCGCCATCATTGCCTCCGATCGTCGGTTGCCCCCGCCGGGTAGCGATTATTCGCCTGTTCGCCGCGCCGGCCCAGGATGCCGTGCATGGCCAGGCCGGCCAGGTAAAGCCCGGAAGCGACCAGGACGAATGCGGGCGCATGCCCATCCGCGGGAATCAACGCCGCGGCCGCCGTGATCGCGGCGATGAACGCCACCCAGAACAGCGCGTCTTGGACGGCGAATACGTGCCCGCGAAGGGCGTCGTCGACGTCCATCTGCATTGCCGAGTCGGCGCACAGCTTGACCATCTGCCCGGTCACACCGAGGAAAAAGCCACACCCCACCATGACCGGTAGCAGCAACCCCGCGCCGGCGACCTCGATGATCGCGGACGCCGCGAGTGCACCATTGACCGTCGCGTAGCGCCCCCAGCGACGAACCGCCGGCGGAGTCAGCACGTTGGCCAGAAAAGCGCCCAAGCCGGTGGCGCCGAAGAACACCAGAGCGGTACCCAGTCCCCCGACTGCGGGGTCGGTCAGCTGGTGCACCAGCAGCAAGACCAGCAAGGAGTTGATGCCGATCACCATCCGGTGCGCGGCCAGGCCCGACAGCGTGGCGGCGACCGTCGGCCGCTGCGCCACGGTACGTGCACCGTGCAGCCAGCCGGTGACCACGGCGTAGAGGACCGGTCCGTGGATCGCCCGTTTGGTGTCGTCCGGGCCCAGCGCGCGGGACCCGAACCGTAGCGACAGCATCAAGGCGATCGACACGGGTACCGCGGTGAGGAAGATGATCGCCGAGGCGCCCTTGTCGCCCGCGCCGACCAGGAACCGCGGCACGAGCATGAAGTTGGCACCGATGAAGGCGGCGATGGCCCCGGACGCGTTGGCCAAGGCGTTCATGGTCACGACCTGATCGCGGGGCACGACGTGCGGCAGCGACGCCGACAGTCCGGACGCGACGAACCGGGCCAAGCCGTTGGCGAAGAGTGCGCCCAACAACAGCGGCACGTCGCCGGCCCTGACGGCGAGGATCGTGCCGATCGCGGCGATCAGGATGAGGCGGCCGACGTTGGCGCCGACGAGCACCAGCCGGCGGTCCCACCGGTCCATCAGCGCGCCGGCGAACGGCCCGAGCAGCGAGTACGGCAGGAACAGCACGGTGAACGCCCGTGCGATCGCCATCGGATCGGCGGCGCGGTCCGGATTGAACAGCAACGCTCCGGCCAGACCGGCCTGGAACAGGCCATCACCGAATTGACTCGCCATGCGCACCTGCAGCAGCCGCCAGAAGTCTGGCAAACTGCGCACCGACCGCCATATTTCGACGGGTGCGCTTGAGTGCATCCGGGATTGGATCACAAAACCGACTTCCAAAGTTGGGGCTAGCAAGCTCGTCACCGTCCGAGCCGACTTACCAACAGTACAAATCTTTACGCCCCGCGCTTGATTCCCCCGGGCGGCAGGCGCCGGATGCGATGATGGTTGGGTGCCGCCCGAGGACCCAGAGGACTATGTCGCGCCGGCCGCGCAGCGGGTGCGCGCGGGGACGTTACTGCTTGCCAACACCGATCTTTTCGAACCGACGTTTCGGCGCAGCGTGATCTACATCGTCGAGCACAACGACGGCGGCACGTTGGGGGTCGTGCTGAACCGTGCCAGCGAGACCGCGGTGTACAACGTGCTGCCGCAGTGGACCAAATTGGCGGCCAAGCCGAAGACGATGTTCATCGGCGGCCCGGTGAAGCGGGACGCGGCGTTATGCCTGGCGGCGTTGCGGGTTGGCGCCGATCCGCAGGGGGTGGCCGGGCTGCGGCATGTGGATGGCCGGGTGGTGATGGTCGATCTCGACGCCGAGCCCGACACGATCGCTCCCCTGGTGGAGGGAGTCCGCATTTTCGCGGGCTATTCCGGTTGGACCATTGGTCAGCTGGAAGGTGAAATCGAACGAGACGACTGGATCGTATTGTCCGCGTTGCCATCTGACGTTCTGGCGGGGTCGAGGTCCGACCTGTGGGCGCAGGTGCTGCGCCGCCAGCCGTTGCCCTTGTCGTTGCTTGCTACCCACCCGATAGATCTGAGCCGCAACTAGCGCCCCTCCCCCAGGTCCGCTCGGGCTTCAGTGACAAGACTGCGTGCAGCCGGCGCAGGTTCCCCCGCAGCCGGGTGCCGCAGCTTCTCGCTGTAACGCGAAGCGCGCACTCTGCCATGATCCGGCGGCCACCGTTCCGAAGGCGCCGGCGACACAGACGATCAACACCACCAGCGCGGTGTGTGGGGAGGCTGCCAACGCCACCACACCGCCGGCGGCAAGCATGATTGCCGCCGCCAGTTGCGCCGGAGCCATAGACCGCAGCGCGAGCGCGGTGGGGTCGACGTTCTGGGTGCGCGCCAATGACCAAGTTCCGAACCCGGCGGAGGCCACCGCCGCGCACATGCACAGCACTCCCGCAATAAGCATGGCCTCACAATACGAGCCCGGACACCGGTCCGCTCAGTCGGCTCCGGAGGAGCCTTGGCACCGCTCAGTGCTGCAAGAACGTGAAATTGGGGAGCGGGGGGAGGCCGGGGACCAGGGCTAACAGGTTCGGTGTGGGCTGACGGCTGGGCATCGGCGCCGTGGGCAAGCCCACCGGAGGAGCCGTGCCCGAGGTTTGCCGGAGCGGAGCCACGGCGGGAGCCTGGGCAACCGGAGCTGTGGCGGGCGCCTGCCCGACCGGAGCGGTGGCCGGTATCTGCCCGACAGGAGCCGCGGCAGGAACTTGCGGGACGGGAGCCGCGGCAGGAACCTGCGGGACGGGAGCCTGGGGCGGGGTCAGCCCGACCGGCGAGGCCGCCGGAGTCTGGACCGGCGCCGGCGCCGGGGCCCCGGGAACGGTCACGCGGAAGCCGTTGACGATGGCGTCGGTGGCGGGTGCGTCGGCGACCGCCACCGCACGATCGGTCGTCACCGCGAGCGACACCAGGTACTTGTCGCCCCCCGAGGTGGCGATGACGTGGCGCCGCGAGGTGTTCAGCGTCATGTCGCCGTCGCGGTACGTACCTTCGACGATCGACGACGGGAAGCCGCCGAAATCGGCCATCGAGGCGTTGGTGGGCTGCCAGGCCAGCAGCTTCTGGCTGTCGACGTAGCCGTGGCTGATGGCCTCGCGAGGATCGAAATCACCGACCAGCCTGTACACCACCACCTGTGCATTCGAGGAGTAGATGCTGCTGCCCTGCCGGTCGGCGATCACCGCGAACGCGTCGGGCACATTGGGGTCGGGCACCTGAGTCCAGCGGGCCGGCACCGGCAACGTGATGTCAAGTGCCTTGAGGCCCTGGGGTTTTTGCGCCTCGAGCTTGACGCCCTTCGACTGCAGGTATTCACGGACCGTCCCGGAGGTGGCCGGGGCCGGAGTGACCGCGGGGGCCACCGGCGCGGCCGCCGCCGGCACCGTTGCACCCGGGGCCGTCGGCGATGCGACGGGATTCGGCGCCGGCGGGGCGGCGAGGAACCGGTTGGCGGGCGCCTGTCCGGGCGCGGCGGCGACGTTCTGCGGCGCCGGGATGGCAGGAGCGGGTGCTGGCGCGGGAAGTACGGGGTCTGCCGATGCCTGGGCGCCCGTGACAACCGCCATGCCGATCAGGGCGGCGACCATACCCCCGAGGAGCGCACGGCGGGCGGGGACGATCTCGATCATCTGCCTCGGTCCTTCCAATGGCGCACTGCCAGGTCATTAGAGGCCGACTGTAACTACAGGTCAAAGGCCGTGGATAGGCCCGAAATACACCTGGGATGAACCCCTGATCGGTGCGCAACGGAACCGAGATCATCCCGTGGCCGGCGGTCGGCCCGAGGTGACCCTTATACCCTGTTCAGGTGACCGAATCCCCGACCACCGCCGCCGAGAGCAACTCCGGTGCCGTTCAGACGGACCCCGATGCGCCGACGTATCGCTACACCGCGGCGCTGGCAGGCCGTATCGAGAGCACCTGGCAGGAGAACTGGGCGAAGCTCGGGACGTTCAACGTGCCCAACCCGGTCGGCTCGTTGGCTCCTACGGATGGCAGCCCGGTCCCCGCTGACAAGTTGTTCGTGCAGGACATGTTTCCCTATCCCTCGGGCGAGGGACTGCACGTCGGCCATCCGCTGGGCTACATCGCCACCGACGTTTACGCCCGCTACTTCCGGATGACCGGACATAACGTCCTGCACGCGTTGGGTTTCGACTCGTTCGGGCTGCCCGCCGAGCAATACGCCGTGCAAACGGGCACCCATCCGCGCACCCGGACCGAGGCCAATGTCGTGAACTTCCGGCGTCAACTGGGTCGGCTGGGCCTCGGCCACGACAGCCGGCGCAGCTTTTCGACCACCGATGTCGAGTTCTACAAGTGGACACAGTGGATCTTCCTGCAGATCTACAACGCCTGGTTCGACAATTCGGCCGGCAAGGCCCGCCCGATCGCCGAGCTGATCGCGGAATTCGACTCCGGCGCCCGCCGCCTTGACGATGGACGGGACTGGGCCAGGCTGTCGGCGGGGGAGCGGGCCGACGTGATCGACGGCCACCGACTGGTCTACCGCGCCGACTCGATGGTGAACTGGTGTCCGGGCCTGGGCACTGTGTTGGCCAACGAAGAGGTCACCGCCGACGGCCGCAGCGACCGCGGCAACTTCCCGGTATTCCGGAAACGGTTGCGGCAGTGGATGATGCGGATCACCGCCTACGCCGACCGGCTTCTCGACGACCTGGAGTTGCTGGACTGGCCGGAGCCGGTCAAAACCATGCAGCGCAACTGGATCGGCCGCTCCACGGGCACCCGGGCGCTGTTCTCGGTGAGCAACGCCGGCGGCGAGACGGTCGACATCGAGGTGTTCACCACCCGGCCGGACACCTTGTTCGGCGCCACCTATCTGGTGCTTGCCCCCGAGCACGACCTGGTCGACGGACTGGTCGCCACCAGCTGGCCCGAGGGGACCGACGCCCGTTGGACTTACGGCGCCGCGACGCCGGGGGAGGCCGTCGCCGCGTACCGGCAGGCGATCGCGGCGAAGTCGGACCTCGAGCGCCAGGAGAGCAGGGAGAAGACGGGCGTCTTCCTCGGCAGCTACGCGACCAACCCCGCCAACGGCAAGCCAGTGCCGATATTCATCGCCGACTACGTCCTGGCCGGATACGGCACCGGCGCCATCATGGCGGTTCCCGGCCACGACCAGCGCGACTGGGACTTCGCCCATGAGTTCGGCCTTCCCATCGTGGAAGTCATTGCCGGGGGCGATATTTCGGAGGCCGCTTACCCGGGCGACGGCATGCTGGTGAACTCCGGCTACCTGGACGGAATGGATGTGCCGGCGGCCAAGGAAGCGATCACCGCCCGCCTGGAGGCGGACGGCCGCGGCTGGGCGCGGATCGAATTCAAGCTGCGGGACTGGCTTTTCGCCCGGCAGCGCTACTGGGGCGAGCCGTTCCCGATCGTCTACGACAGCGACGGACGCGCCCACGCCCTTGACGAGGCCGCGCTGCCGGTCGAGCTGCCGGACGTGCCGGACTACTCACCGGTGTCGTTCGATCCCGACGACGCCGACAGCGAGCCGTCCCCGCCCTTGGCCAAGGCGACCGAGTGGGTGCACGTCGAACTGGACCTCGGCGACGGCCTTCAGTCGTACACGCGCGATACCAATGTGATGCCGCAGTGGGCCGCAAGCTCCTGGTATGAGCTGCGCTACACCGACCCGCACAACTCAGAACGCTTCTGCGCCAAGGAGAACGAGGCCTACTGGATGGGCCCGCGGCCAGCCGAGCACGGGCCGGACGACCCGGGCGGCGTCGACATGTATGTCGGCGGCGCCGAACACGCGGTCTTGCATCTGCTGTATTGCCGCTTCTGGCACAAGGTTCTATACGACCTGGGGCACGTCAGCTCACGGGAGCCCTACCGCAGGTTGGTCAACCAGGGCTACATCCAGGCCTTCGCCTATACCGACGCGCGCGGCTCGTATGTTCCCGCCGAAGAAGTGATCGAGCGGGACGGCGGCTTCTTCTACCCGGCCCCCGACGGTGAGATTGAGGTGTTCCAGGAGTTCGGCAAAATCGGTAAGAGCCTGAAGAATTCGATCTCACCCGACGAGATCTGCGACGAGTACGGCGCGGACACGCTGCGGGTGTACGAGATGTCGATGGGCCCGCTGGAGGCCTCCCGACCGTGGGCCACCAAGGACGTCGTCGGGGCACAGCGCTTCTTGCAGCGTGTGTGGCGGCTGGTGGTCGACGAACAGACCGGCCGGACCCGGGTGCTCGACGTGGCCGGACAGCAGGAGCTCGACTCCGACACCCTGCGGGCGCTACACCGCACCATCGCGGGGGTATCGGAAGACTATGCCGCACTGCGGAATAACACTGCAGCGGCCAAGCTGATCGAGTACACCAACCACCTCACCAAGGAGCACCGCGACGCCGTTCCCCGGGCCGCGGTGGAGCCGCTGGTGCTGATGTTGGCGCCGCTGGCCCCGCATATGGCCGAGGAGCTATGGCTGCGGCTGGGCCACACCACGTCGCTGGCGCACGGCCCGTTCCCGCAGGCCGATCCGGCCTACCTGGTCGACGACAGCGTCGAATACCCGGTCCAGGTCAACGGCAAGGTGCGTGGGCGAGTGGTGGTGGCGGCCGACGCCGATCAGGACACCCTGAAGGCCGCGGCATTGTCGGACGAGAAGGTCCAGGCATTCTTGGCGGGCGCCAATCCCCGCAAGGTGATCGTGGTCCCCGGCCGACTGGTGAACCTGGTCGTCTAGCGGTTGCGAGTCACCGGCCCGCGGGCCGCAGCACCACCTCGTGGACGTGTCCGTCGGGTGGCGTCGCCAGCACGTTGGCGACCGTTGCCGCGACGGTTTCCGGCTTGAGAAACTTCGCCGGGTCGTACGTCCCCCCCTCGAACGCGACTAGTTCCCGTTGCATTTCGGTGTCCGTGCGCCCGGGGTAGACCGTCGTCACCCGCAACTGCGGTTCGTCGGCACGGAGCGAGTCGGCGAAGGCGCGCAACGCGAACTTACTGGCCGAGTAGGAGGCCATGCCGGGCGAAACGTTGCGCCCCGCACCGGAGTTGATGAAGACCACCTGGCCGCGGGCACGCCGCAGCGCCGGCAGCAGCGCCAGTGTAAGTCCCACCGGCCCAAGCACATTGACGGCGAAGGTGGCGCGCCACTCGTCGACGTCGGAATCCGCGACATGACCGGGGATCGACACCCCGGCGTTGTGCACCAGCACATCGAGTTCGTCCACGATCTCGCAGGCGGCCTCGATCTCCACGGTGTCGGTGAGGTCCACTGGGAACGTCGTCGCGTCCAGCCGCTGGGCAACGGCGTCGAGCCGGTCGGAGGGCCGACCGGCCAGCAGCAGAGTGTGGGTGGGGGCCAGCGCGGTGGCGATCGCGGAACCGATGCCACCGCCAGCGCCGGTGATCAGTGCAGTTGGCATGCACCGTAGTCTACGGGCGCCGCCAAACTCGCTGAAAGGCAGTTACTTTCACGCCTCTTTACGGGCAGCTGGCGCACCCGCGGGCGCGGGTGCCGGTTCGCCGCAGGCCAGCCGCTCGAGCGGAGCCAACGCCTGCATCAGGGTGCCGAGGTCGGACGCGGGCAGTTGACTGAGCATCGCGGCCAGCGAGGCGCGCCGATTGGCCAGGGACTCGCCGTGGACGGCACGTCCGCGCGGGGTGATGTCGACCAGCACGGCCCGCAGATCGGACGGGTCGCGCGAGCGTTTCACCAGCCCCAGCTTTTCCAGCCGGCGGATCGCCACGGTGGTGGTGGGAGTGCGCACCCGCTCATGGGCCGCCAGGTCGGTCATCCGAATCGGCCCCTGATCCAGCAAGGTGACCAGAATCGACAGTTGCGCCAACGTCAATTCGCCCGCGGCCGCGGTGCCGCTCGGGTCCCCGCGCCGCAGAATCGAAAACAATTTGGACAGCGCACGGTGCAAACCTTCCGCAAGCTCGGTGACATCGGCCGCGGTGGATTCGCTGTCCGCCATAAACGGGGAGTCTAACGCTATATCAGGCACGTACAAGCTAGCTAAGCCGACTAATTAGTAGCAATGGGGTGGTCAAAGTACTTGGGACAAGAATCGCTGCAGCCGTTCGGTCTGCGCGGCTTCGAAAATCTGCTCCGGGGGCCCGGATTCCACCACCTTGCCGCGATCCATGAACACAACGGCGTCGGATGCCGAGCGGGCGAAGCCCATTTCATGGGTGACCACGATCATCGTCATGCCGTCGGCGCCGAGGTCCGCGATCAGTTGCAGAATCCCTTTGACCGTTTCCGGATCCAGCGCCGAAGTCGCCTCGTCGAAGAACATCACCTGAGGTGCCATGGCCAGCGCGCGGGCGATGGCGACCCGTTGTTGTTGGCCCCCGGACAGCATGCCGGGCCGGGCATCGGCCTTGTGCTTCAGGCCAACTCGCTCCAATTGGTTCAGCGCCAGGTCGCGGGCATCGTCGGCCGGCAGGTGCCGCAACTTGCGCGGAGCCATCGCAACGTTTTTCAGCACGCTCAGATGGGGGAAGAGGTTGAAATGCTGAAACACCATGCCGATGCGCTGGCGCAGCTCGTTGGGATCGTCACGTAACACCGATCGACCGTCCAGCAGGATGTCGCCGCTATCGGGTTCGTACAACCGATTCAAGGTGCGCAGCAGCGTCGACTTGCCCGAGCCGGACGGTCCGATGACAGCGACGGTGGTGCCCGCCGGAGCCTCGAAATCGACGCCACGCAGTACCTTGTTCCCGCCCAGGGTCTGGTGAATATCCTTGGCGGCCAAAGAAACCGACCGACGCCTCGCGCCGCTCACGTGATCTCCTGGCCGAACTTCGTCGCCAGCATCTCGGCATTGTCGTCGAGGTCGGGGGCGCCCCGGCCGCGGCGCAAGCGCGCGTCGATGTAATTCACCAAATGCGTCAACGGAATGGTCAATATCAGGTAGAAGAGGCCGGCGGCCACCAACGGTGAGAGGCTCCCGGTCTGGGCATTCAAATCCCGGCCCACCTGAAAGAGCTCTCGCTGATCGGCAATCAGGCCAAGGAAGTACACCAACGCGGACGCCTTCAACAACCCGATGAACTGATTGACCAGTGCCGGCAATACCCGCCGTATTCCCTGCGGCACCACCACCAGTCGCATCGCAGTCGTGTAGCTGAAGCCCAGCGCGCGGGAGGCCTCCAACTGGCCGGGGTCCACGCTTTGTATTCCGGAGCGCAGGATTTCGCCGATATAGGCGGCGGCCATCAACCCAAGCGCGGCAATTCCCAAGGGGTAAGGGTTCTTGTTCGTCAGGCCGCCGACCAATGGTCCGACGCCCATTCCGATCAGCAGGATGATCACCACTTCGGGAAGGCCACGGAAGATATCGGTGTATACCCGCGCCGGCCAGCGCAGCCAGCGCCGATGCGAGATGCCCGCCATAGCCAGCACCATCCCGAGCGCCAGCCCGATCACGATGGCGCAGTTGGTCAGGATCAAGGTGTTCGGCAGCCCCGTCGTCAACAGAACGGGGATGGCTCGGCGGTACATGTCCCAGTCGAAGAACGAATCGCGCAACTGGGCCAGCGCCGATTTGGGCGCGGCCGGACCTGTCGGCGCGCGGTGCTGGCTCGCGACGATCGCGGCGAAATCCGGCAGGTTCGGGACCGGCGCCGCTTTCGACCCGGGCTTCCATCCCGGCGGCAGCGTGCGCGGCACCCAGTCGCAGTACAGCTTGGCCCACGTGCCGTCGGCGATCACCGCGTCCAGCCCGGAATTCAGCGCATCGATTAGCGGCTTGTTCTCCTTGGCGACCGCGTAAGCCACGAAATTGCCTGGGCTGAAAGTGTTCGCGACGGTCACCGCGGGATCACCCGGCCGAACCACGGTCGAGGCAAGCGTTCCGGGCGCCACCCACGCATCGATCTGGCGGGTCTTGAGGCTGGCGTACAAGGTGGCGAAGCCGGGATACTTCACCGGCTGCAGATGCAGGGTGTCGACGACGTACGATTCCTCGACGGTGCCCTGGACGACGCCGATGCGCTGCCCGGCGCCGAGGTCGCTGAACTTGTGGATCGGTGAGCCCGGGGGCACCACGAGGGAGTAGAAGCCGAAGTCGTAACCGTTGGTGAAAGCGACGGTGTGACGGCGTTGGTCGGTCGCTTTCACCGACGCCGATCCGACGTCGAAGCGCCGGGACGCCACCTGGGCCAGCAACGCGGAGAAGTCGGTGCTGACGAAGCGCAACTGCAGACGCAGCTTGTCGGCGATCGCGCGCAGCAGCAGGTTGTCGAAACCGCTGAATTCGCCGGTCGGATTGATGCAGATGTTGGGCGGGGCATCCGAGAGCGTGCCCACCGTCAGCACGCCCGGTGTGCCGAGCCCGAGCGCTCCGACGTCAACCGCGGTGAGCGGCTCGACGGATTGTGTCGTGTCCCGGTCTTCCTGGGGCGTGGGCCGGCTCTCGGTCAGATCCTTGGGCAAGGCCCTTGCGCTGTCCAAGCCGGCCGGCGCGCATTGATTCCAGTCGGCAGCCGCGGGCGCGGCCGGCCCGCCTAATGCCATGCCGCATACCAGCACCGTCGTCGCGGCCAGTCCGAACAGCCTTGCGCGGCGCTGGGTGCGCCGGTCCACGCGCGCATTCATCCCTGCCACCGTATCGACAGGGCGGCGGCTTCGTCGGGTGAGCGTGCCCTACAGCGCCAGCGACGGCTCGACGCTGACGGTTTCGGCGTCGACGAGTACCTCGAGCGGTCCGGGCACGACCGGGCTCCCGTCGTCGGGGGCGGTGAACACCCTGCGCCGGGAAAGTTCGGCCAGCATGGTCTGGGCCATCAGGTAGGAGCGGCCGACGCACGCGGCCCGGGCGGCCTCGGGGTCGCGCCGGTTGATCGCGGAGGTCTCCTCTTCGTAGAACGGCAGCATCTCTTCGCGGCTGCCCTGATAAATCAGCCAGAACACTCGGGGAACCAGATTTTGCGAGGCGCGGATCGTGGCGTGCAGGCGCGGCCCGGCGTATTCGTCGTTGAGGGTGCGCCGGTACTCCGCGGCGATGTCGCAGAAGGCCCGCGAATCCTTCGCTGTGCGTAGCGATCGCATGAAGGCGTCGAGCTGACCCAGGATCCGCGGCGTGGGGCTGGTGGCCGCGCGTGCGGACGCGATGCCGTTGAGCAGACCCTCGAGCTCATGATGCTCGAGGACGGTGGCTTCGTCGAACCGCTCGACGAACGCGCCGCGGTGATAGCGGGTGGACACAATGCCGTCGTGTTCGAGTTGCACCAGCGCCTCTTGAATAGGGACGCGGCTTACGCCCAGGCCCAGCGCGATCTCATTGCGATCGACGCGGTCGCCGGTGCGCAACTTCCCCGTCAGCAAGAGGTGAAGGATGTGCGAAACAACCAGGTCCTTTTCTTTGACCCCGTATTTCTTTGGCATTTCGTCGTTGAGTCTCTTTCAAACCCGGTGCGGCCATCAGCGCGAGAAGTTTCTCACGAGTGGGCTCGTATTTTCCGGTGTTTCGCCGATAAATGGTCAGCGACGGGCTTAACGACCATCCCGCCACCGGCACAGCGCTTCCGCGGCGCCGAGGTTGTAATCCGGCCCGTCACACGCGACGGTTAGCAGCGTGACTCCGAGGCCGACGAGCTTTTCGGCATTGTCGATCAGCTCGCCGCCGTCCTGCACGGCGGCGGAGCGTTCGATGCTCGCCGGGTCGCGGCCGACGTCGGCGCAATGCCGGGCCAGGACGTCCGCCTTGGCCGGGAACTCGTCGGCGGAGGTGAAGCTGTGCCACAGGTCGGCGTATTCGGCGACCAGCCGCAGCGTCTTGCGCTCACCGCCCCCGCCGATCAGGACCGGGATGTCGCGGGTCGGCGGGGGGTTCAGTTTCGCCAGTCGCGCCTTGATCCGGGGGAGGGCGCCCGCGAGGTCGTCGAGGCGGCTGCCCGCGGTGCCGAACTCGTAGCCGTACTCGTCGTAGTCCTTCTGCTTCCATCCCGAGCCGATCCCCAGCACGAGCCGGCCGTCGGAAATGTGATCGACCGTGCGGGCCATGTCGGCCAGCAGCTCGGGATTCCGGTACGAGTTACACGTGACCAGCGCGCCGATCTGGATGCGCGAAGTCTGCTCGGCCCACGCCCCGAGCATTGTCCAGCATTCGAAATGCGCACCGTCGGGATCGCCGTAGAGGGGGAAGAAGTGGTCCCAGTTGAAGGCGATGTCGACGCCGATGTCCTCGCAGCGACGCACGGCGTCCCGGATTTGGCGATACTGCGGCGCGTGCTGAGGCTGCAGTTGCACGCCGATGCGAATGGGGAGATCAGGGCTCATGAGACCACCGTAGGCTCAGCCCGCGTTGAGCACCCCGCGCAGCAGATCGATCAGGGCGAGGGGCTGGTCGCTTTGCACGGAATGTCCGGAATCCTCGACGACGTGCTGCGTGCGGAAATGCTTTGTGCGACGGGTGAGTTCGGCAGCGTCGTCGTCGCTGACGAAACCCGACTTGCCGCCGCGGATGAGGGTGATGGGTGCGGACAGCCGGTCCACGTCCTCCCACAGGACGTCGAAGTCGGGGAACTTGCGGATGGCGTCGTAGCGCCACGTCCAGTTGCCGTTGTCCAGCCTGCGCGAGTTGTGAAACACGCCGCGGCGCAGCGCCTTCACCTCGCGGTGTGGCGCCGCGGCGATCGTCAGGTCCAGCATGGCCTGGAAGCTGGGGAATTCGCGTTCCCCGTGCATCAACGCCACCGTGCCCTGCTGTTCCTTGGTCATCTCCGAGTGCCGCTGCAGCGCCGACGGGGTGACGTCGATCAAGACGAGTTCGTTGACGAGTTCGGGCGCCACGGCGCCCAGCCGTAATGCGGTCAGCCCGCCCAGCGACATGCCCACGACGAGATCGGCGCTGGGCGCGTGCTCGCGTAGCGCCGGCAATAGGGCGTCGGCGTTGATCTGCGGCGAGTAGTCGCCGTCCTCGCGCCATGCCGAATGGCCGTGCCCGGGCAGGTCCACGGCCAGTGCGGGCTCGCCGAGGCCGACGATCACGGTGTCCCAGGTGTGCGCGTTCTGCCCGCCGCCGTGCAGAAAGACGATCCGCGGCGGAGTGCCGCCCCAGCGCAGCGCGCTGACCTTGCTCTCAGCCGTGCCCGATTCGACGCGCTGGACGTCGGGCAGCGGACCCTCGACGCCGGCCTGCTCGGCGTTCTCGCGCAACAGCGAGAACTCGGACAGTCCGTCCAGTTCGTCTCCGGAGATTTCGGTCACGATCTACAGACACTAGAGGACGTAACGACGGCGAATGCCGTCGAACCGCTCCCACATCGCGGCGGTGCGTTCGGCGGGACCCACCATGGCGGTGTCCGCCGGGAGAGCGGCGAGCACGTCGTCGTGCCTGACCACCCGAGTGTTCAGCGCGACGGGTTCGCCCTCGAGCATGTGCCGGTAGGTCAGGTTGCCGCACCCAAACCCCTGGGTGTCGAGCCAATTGTGCACGCCTGGATCACGATGAGCCATGACGAGCCGAATGCGGCCGTCGGCGTCGGTCTTCGTGCGGCTCGGCGTGTAGCTCACCGGCCGGTACAGGTAGTCCATGCTGTTGAAGAAAACACCCATATTGGTGAGCATCCACAGCCCGTCATGGGCATCGAATTCGACGATCAGCGCCTCGTCGTCCGCGAGTTCCCAATACATGTTGGCGGCGGCCCGTCCGCGCTTGCTGTCGGCGTCGGTCGCGTCGACTTGCGGGAAGGCGTTCGGGCGCTTGGCGTCCACGCCGCCGTGGGTGAACGGAAACTCGGGCCAGTCGGTCATCAAGCCGGTGACGAAATCACCCGCCCAGCGCATCGCCTCGAGCATCTCGGTGGGGGAGGGCAACGGCTTGGGAGAGTCCATGTCGATGCGCTCGATGCGAAGCTGGGCCGGCAGCTCGTCCCAGCGGTCGAACCCCTGGCGGATGAACAGTTTGCGTGACCCGGCGGTGGTGGGCAGCCAGTTTTGCTCGCGCTCGGGCCCGCCAATGTAGAGCTCGAATTGCCCGTCGTCGCCGACGTGGAGCTGATGGCCGAACAGGTTGGCTTCCGGTATGTCCCCGAACGGTTCGTGCAGCACGCCCGGGCCGGGCGTGCGCGGCCCCTGGACCGTCGCGTTGAAGAACCGTGCGGTGCCCCTGGTGCCGCTAAGGCGGTACGTCGATCGCCCATCGATCCACGCCTGCTGGTAGGTGAAGTCGGCGCAGTCGCCGCCGAGCTTGCGGGTCGGGCCGCAGAAGTTGTGCAGCGTCGGATAGCCGGTGTCGTGCGTTTCGAGCGCGAGATCGAAGGCCTGGCCCAGGTTTTGGGTGAGAAACCGGTAGGCATCGACACGATGCACACCGGACGACGGGTTGGCCTGCTTGAAAACCTGCTCGCCCGCAAGCTGCAACCGCGCGCAGAATTCCGTCCAGGCTGATTGCAGCGCCGCGTCGTCGGGACCGTCACCGAAGGCCATCGTCACGCACCCAGCCTGTCGAGCATCGCGCCGACCACGTCACATGCGCGCCGGGCGGATTCCAGGCGCCCCTCACGGTCAATGCGGGGACCGATCAGTTCCAGGTCGAATCCGTGCGGATAGCCGCCGGCGAGCGCTTCGGCGGCGAACGCCTCGATTGGAATCGTGCCGTCACCGGGAACCGCCCTGCCCGGCAGCGCCCGGTCACCGAGCACGTAGTCGCTCAACTGGATGAGCGCGGTCCGCGGCAGTGCCCGTTGCACCATCGCCTCGAAATCGCCCTCCGCCCAACAGTGAAACACGTCGAGGCAGACGCTCAGGTCGCCCATCTCGGCCAGAGCGACGGTGTCTCGCAGCGTATGGGCGAGGTGGATGTCGGCGTACAGGCTGGAAGCGTTCTCGATGGCCAGCGCCACCCCGGCCGTCTTGGCGTGTGCCACGCAGGGGGCCACCATGGCGCAGAACCGTTCGGCGGCCTGTGCCCAGGTGAGGTCCCCGCGCCCGCCGGTGAGCAAGTAGACGGTGCGCGCGCCGACGGCGGCCGCGGCGTCGATCACGGCACACAGCGCGGCGCGGGCGGCCCGCGGGTCGTTGGCCAGTGCGCCGCCGGCAAACAGGTGGTACACGGCCTCCACGGTGTAGTCGTTGCCCCGCAACAGCATTGGGAATTCCGGGTCGAGCAGCTGGCTGTCCAGGATGCTCAGCCGGGACACGCCGAGTGCCGCCCAATGCGCTTCCATCGCTTCGAGCGGGTCGCCATAGAAGGTGACGCTGTGCACGGACAGGCGTTCGTGGGTTCGGGTCATGTCAGGCCCGGTTCTCGATGGCGACACCGAATCGCTCTCGGAACGGCCGGAATTCGGCGTGCAGCGCGTCGAGGTCTTCGCCGATGTCGATCAGCAGTTGGGTGGAGTAGCGGAATTTGCCGTACCGGTCGCCGCGATTGTTGGCCAGGTAGGCGCGCATCGCCGATTCCGCCTCTTTCGTCAGCTCGCGACCGCAGAACGCGTAGTAGCGCCGCACGGTGCCGATGTGGTCGGCGATGAAGTCGGCGTAGCGCACGTGCAGGATGCGCGGATCGTCCACCAAGGGATTGCTCATCGTGTTGGCGATGCTGGCGCGGGTCATCTCGAGGTGCTTCTTCGCTTCCGCGTGCAGGTCGACCGGACCGACGATGCCTTCGGCGATGTCGGCCATCATCATGGTCCGCGACGCGGCGACCTGTACGGGGTCGCGGTGCAGCCAGACCATGCGCGCGTCGGGATAGGT
The DNA here is from genome assembly GCF_001665605.1 of Mycobacterium sp. 852014-50255_SCH5639931. Classification (GTDB taxonomy): domain Bacteria; phylum Actinomycetota; class Actinomycetes; order Mycobacteriales; family Mycobacteriaceae; genus Mycobacterium; species Mycobacterium paraffinicum. Next base: position 65,487 of record NZ_LZSV01000011.1, on the reverse strand, counting down.
GTCGAAGAGTTCCTTGAGCCGGAAGCCGTGAAACCCCTTGAGTACCCAGTACTTACGCGGACGACGGTATTGCTGCTGCTGCAGCATGGCCTTATGCAGCCGGTATTGTGCCGCCGCGTCGGTGGCCAGCCCGCCAACCAGCGACTGCATCGGCACGCGCCACCAGGCGGTGGGCGTCATCACCCGGAAATCGAACGCCCAGGTGCGCTCGTCTTCGGGCAAGCCGTCGCCCAGCATGTCGTTGTAGGGGTGACTGTGCAGCCATTTGGGCATCTTTGCGTTGATCTCGCGCCAGTCGTCGTCGGCACGCCGCCGGCGGTCGTCGCCGGGACCGGCCAGGCCCGGTGGCGGTGACGGATACATCACTTCCCAGAAGCGTAGCGCCCGCGCCAGCGGATCGACGGACATCAGGGCGTGCATAAGTGTTGTCCCCGAACGGGGCTCGCCCGTGACGAACGTCGGCTCCGCGATGAACTCGTCGGCGATCGGGTAGCGGTTGCGGTCTTCGATGAATTCCAGCCGCGATGTCAGCAGCCAGTGACACACCAGCGCGGCTTGCCGGTTGCCGCCGGCGTCCATGCCCAGGTCGTTCAGGTGGTCCACGGCGGCGGTGAAGCGTTGCGGCAACGTGGGATCGCCGTAGTCGCTCAGTCCGGTTTCGGCCTGCGCGGCGGCGAGCAGCTCGGCGGCGCCCAGCGGCGTCGTCACGAAGGGCCCCCGCACAGCCGCATCAGTTCGTCTTCGGCGGCGCGAACGTTGGCCGCCGAAGCCTCGGCGTACCTCAGGCCGGCCATGGCGCCGTAATCCAGGATCTTGGGCACGCGCAGGCCCGCGTCCACGTACGTCTTGACGATTTTCGCAACCTCCGCCGGTGTGCCGTGCGGCACGGCGGCCAGCACCATCTCGGGCCGCGCTTTATCGAGGAACGCGAGGATCCGCTCGCGGGTCAGCACCGCCGGGTCGATGTCCTGGAATCCGCGCCAGCGATCACCCATGGGGTGCTCGAACCCGAAGCCGCGCAACGTCTCCGCCGACACCTGCAGCAGGAACGCCTTCACCAGGGGCGCCTGCAGGATCTCGGCCAGGGCGTCCTCGTCCTCGCCGATCAGACAGACCTGGATGAAGCACGCTGTGATCGCCAGCGGATCGCGGCCGGCGCATTCGGCCGATGTCCTTACCGCGGAGAGCATTTCGGCGTAGTGCTCCGGCGTCCAGGCGCCGGCCGGCCACCACCCGTCGGCGTGCCGGCCGGCGATGTCCAGCATGCGCGGGCCGCTGGCGCCGATCCAGATCTGCGGTGCCCGCCCAGCGTAGGGTTCGGTGTCCAGCCGGGCGTGGCGCAGCGAGTAGAACTGCCCGTCGAAATCGATCGGGCCTTCGCTTTCCCAGAGCAGCCGGATCACCGTCAGCGCTTCCTCGAAACGGCTGACCGGTCTTGCGAAGTCGAAACCGTAGGGCAGAGTGTTCTCGCTCTCGCCGCTGCCCAGGCCCAGGATGAAACGGCCCTTGGCGAGGTGGTCGATGGTCAGGGCCGTCTGGGCCAGCATGCTGGGGTGGCGGCGCACGGTGTCGACGACGGCGCTGACGATCGGAACGTTCTCGGTTAAAACGGCGGCCGCAGCGGCCACCGCCAAGCCGTCCAGGTGGCGGTGCGGCGACGGGGACGCGGTGGCCAGGTCGGTGAACTCGGGGGTCCAGATCGAGTCGGGCCAGAAGCTGACCATGTGGTCGGGCAGCCAGATCGAGTGGTATCGGCCGCTGTCCAACTCGTTGAGCCGGGACAGGTCCAGGGGGAGCGTCGTGCGCAGGAACGCCGCGGGTTGAACGGTCATCGAGAGATGATGCTAAGCACCCGCACAGCGCCGTGTCGATGAATTGGCTTTCCGCTGTAGCGCCGAGCGTCACGCCAGCGTGGCTGCGGGAGCCGAGCGTCACGCTGGCGTGACCGAATGACCCCGCAAAACGAAAGTGCGGTGAAGCCGCAGCAGCGCGACCTCACCGCACGATCGGCGGATGGGGGTCAGCCCTCGATGATGAACTCTTCGAGCTGCGTACGGGCGATGTCGTCGGGCAGCTGCTGCGGCGGGCTCTTCATCAGGTAGGCCGACGCCGGGATCACCGGGCCGCCAATGCCGCGGTCCTTGGCGATCTTGGCCGCCCGCACCGCGTCGATGATGACGCCCGCCGAGTTCGGCGAGTCCCACACCTCGAGCTTGTACTCCAGGTTCAGCGGCACGTCGCCGAAGGCGCGGCCCTCCAGTCGCACGTACGCCCACTTGCGGTCGTCGAGCCAGCCGACGTGGTCGGACGGGCCGATGTGCACGTCTTTGGTCTTGAACTCGCGTTGCAGGTTGGAGGTGACGGCCTGCGTCTTGGAGATCTTCTTGGACTCCAGCCGCTCGCGCTCGAGCATGTTGAGGAAGTCCATGTTGCCGCCCACGTTGAGCTGCATGGTGCGGTCCAGTTGCACACCGCGGTCCTCGAACAGCTTGGCCATCACCCGGTGGGTGATGGTTGCGCCTACCTGGCTCTTGATGTCGTCGCCCACGATCGGCACACCCGCGTCGGCGAACTTCTTGGCCCACACCGGGTCCGAGGCGATGAACACCGGCAGCGCGTTGACGAAGGCCACGCCGGCGTCGATGGCGCACTGGGCGTAGAACTTGTCGGCCTCCTCCGAGCCCACCGGCAGGTAGGACACCAGCACGTCGACGTTGTTCTCCTTGAGCACCTTGACCACGTCGACCGGCTCGGCGTCGGACAACTCGATGGTGTCGGCGTAGTACTTGCCGATGCCGTCGAGTGTCGGGCCGCGCTGCACCGTCACGTTGGTGGGCGGCACGTCGGCGATCTTGATCGTGTTGTTCTCCGAGGCGAAGATCGCGTCGGACAGGTCGAAGCCGACCTTCTTGGCGTCCACGTCGAAGGCCGCGACGAACTTGACGTCGCGCACGTGGTACTGGCCGAACTTCACGTGCATCAGGCCGGGCACGGTGCTGTTCTCGTCGGCGTTCTGGTAGTACTCGACGCCCTGTACCAGGGAAGACGCGCAGTTACCGACGCCGACAATGGCGACTCGTACCTCGGTCGACGCCTGTGGCGCGTTCTGGTCACTCATTGGGCGTTCTCCTAACTCCATAACTTGTGTCGCAGCTGATCGAATTCGTGCAGGGGTTTTACGTCTGCTCGGAGAGGCCGGGCATCGCCCGCTCCGCAGCAATGAGCTCGTTGAGCCACTTCACTTCGCGCTCACTGGACTCGAGCCCCAGTTGGTGAAGTTGGCGGGTGTAGCGGTCGAACGAGTTACTGGCCCGCGCCACGGCTTCGCGCAGGCCTTCCCGCCGCTCCTCGACCTGACGGCGGCGACCTTCCAGGATGCGCATGCGCGCCTCCGCCGGAGTCCGGTTGAAGAACGCCAGGTGCACCCCGAAGCCGTCGTCGGTGTAATTGTGCGGGCCGGTGTCGGCCACCAGCTCACCGAAGCGCCGACGGCCCTCGTCAGTTAGCTGGTAGACGCGCCGGGCACGCCGAACCGGCGTTCCGGTCGGGGCGGCGTCCTCGGCGATCAACCCTTCGGCCTGCATCCGCCGGAGGGCCGGGTACAGCGAACCGTACGAGAACGCACGAAACGCACCGAGGAGGCCGGTTAGCCGTTTGCGCAACTCGTAACCATGCATCGGCGATTCGATGAGAAGACCCAGGATGGCGAGCTCAAGCATCGAATCACCCCCTTTGCATGGTTGGTTACGACGGTTCGACGCCTCGCGTAATCGTATCGCCTCGATATATTCGCCACAACACCACCGGATGTTCGTCCACTATTAGTCCGGGTGCGCCGAATCGAATCGCGGCGGCTACGACGGCAAGTTGAGCTGCTTGACGGTGCCGTCACCTGCGAAGACGATGTATCCACCACCGTAGTCGCTCGAGACATACAGCGACAGCGAGAGCGCGCCGGGGGTGGTCGGGTCGGTCGCCGGTTCGATGTTCAGGTACTCGGTTTTGACGTCCGACGGCTTCATGTGGAGGGTCTGCGGGGCGCCGCGCATGATGCCCACGGTCGCCGTGACGTCGAACTTGCCCAGGTCAACCGGAACGGGAGCGTCCGCGGAGCTTTTCGCCGAGCTGCTCGGGTCGCCCCAGCCCCCGCGGTAGGTGTAGGCCAGCACCCGGCGATCGTCGGAGGGGTCCGGCCGGTCGAGGACCGCGTACGTCGGATAGATCACGAGTCGATACCCCACGGCGTTGCCGAACCGTTTGCGTGTTTGCTCGATCAGGCCGGTCAGCCCGCCGACCGAATGCAGTTGGGTCGGCGGGGTCAGCACCACCGGGCCGACGCCGTCGGGCTTGGCTCCGGGGTCGGTGGTGAAGTCCAGCGGCGAGTCGGTGTTGCCGTACATGCCCCACCCGATGCCGACGCCCAGGAGCACCGAGACGACGAAGGCAGCGGCGAGCATCCCCCAACCGCGCAGCTTCGGCGGCACCGACAGGGCTTTGGCGGCGGGCGTCGGAAGCGCGCTGCTGTCGGTTTGCAGATCGGTCACCAGGGCCTGCAGATCGCCGAGCGTGACCGCCTTGGTGGCCGCGCTGACCCGTTCGCGGTGCTCCTCCATGGAGAGCTCGCCGTCGGTCAGGGCGTTGTCGAGGATCTTGCAGGCGTCCTGCCGATTGATGTCTTTGGCGCGGGTGCTTGCCGCCACACCGCCACCCAGCGACGTCCCGAGCCATTTCGCCACGGGGATGATCGTAGAGTCCGGGCCCGGTACGGCACAGAATGCGCCCGCCTGTACTCGGCTCGGCCCGCCACAGGTTTGGTTGCGTATCGGTCGCCCGGATGGCGACGTACTCTGGTGGGCGTGCGACTGCAGCGACAAGTGGTGGACTACGCGCTCCGGCGGCGAGCACTGCTGGCCGAGGTGTACTCGGGCCGCACGGGCGTGTCCGAGGTGTGTGACGCGAACCCTTATCTGCTGCGCGCCGCCAAGTTTCACGGGAAACCGAGCCAGGTCATCTGCCCGATCTGCCGCAAGGAGCAGCTGACGCTGGTGTCGTGGGTGTTCGGCGAACACCTTGGTCCGGTATCGGGCTCGGCGCGCACCGCCGAAGAGTTGGTTTTGCTGGCGAGTCGCTTCGAGGAGTTCGCTGTCCACGTGGTGGAGGTATGCCGGACCTGCGAGTGGAATCATCTGGTCAAGTCGTACGTGCTCGGAGCGGCGCGCCCACCCAAGGGCACCCGCGGTACGCGGACGGCACGAAACGGCGCGCGCACGGCCATTGAATAACGACGGACCCCACAACCAGTCGTCCGGCGACGCGGATGGGCCGGCGACTGAGCGGGTGGGAAAACATGGAAGCGGCGAGCGCCCGCGTGGCGCGCCGTCGTCGGCCGGCCAACGCCGTGGGGTTCCGCCCGATGACCGGATGACCACGATTCTTCCGCCGGTCGTCGATGACCGGTCGCCCCGGCGGCCCGATCCCAGCATCGAGGAAGTCAAAGCCGCGCTGGACAGCCCTTCGTCGACGCCCTTGCAGCGTGATGCGCTTGAGGAGGTCAAGGCGGCGCTGGATAGCCGAACGCCGCCGCGTCGCGCCCGGCCGACGGCGGGAGGCCGTCCGCCGGAAGGGCCACCACCACCGCCCGGGCCGGGGGGTCGCCGCGGTGGGCCGGACGGCTTCGGGCCCCGGCCGCCACGTGACGTCCATTGGACCCAGCAGATCAACTGGTTGTGGGTGCGGCGAGCGGCCTACCTGTCGGCGGCGGTGCTCGTGCTGTTGCCGATCGTCACGTTCGCCATGGCCTACTTCATCGTCGACATCCCCAAGCCGGGCGACTTGCGCACCAACCAGGTCTCCACCATCCTGGCCAGCGACGGGTCAGAGATCGCTAAAATCATTCCGCCCGAAGGCAATCGGGTTGACGTCAACATCAACCAGGTGCCGGTGCACGTGCGCCAGGCGGTGATCGCGGCCGAAGACCGCAATTTCTACTCGAACCCCGGGTTCGACTTCAGCGGCTTCGCGCGGGCGGTGAACAACAACCTCTTCGGCAACGGTGACCTGCAGGGCGGGTCGACCATCACCCAGCAATACGTGAAGAACGCGCTGGTGGGGTCGGCTCAACACGGCGTCAGCGGTTTGATGCGCAAGGCCAAGGAACTCGTGATCGCCACCAAGATGTCGGGGGAGTGGTCGAAAGACGATGTGCTGCAGGCCTACCTGAACATCATCTACTTCGGCCGGGGCGCCTACGGGATCTCCGCCGCCGCCAAGGCTTACTTCAACAAGCCCGTCGAGCAGTTGACCGTCTCGGAGGGGGCGCTGCTGGCGGCGCTGATCCGGCGGCCGTCGTCGCTGGACCCGGCCGTCGACCCGCAGGGCGCCCGGGCCCGCTGGAACTGGGTGCTCGACGGCATGGTGGAGACCAAGGCGCTGTCGCCCAGTGACCGTGCCGCGCAGGATTTCCCGCAGACGGTGCCGCCCGACCAAGCCCGCGCCGAGAACCAGACGACGGGTCCCAACGGGCTGATCGAGCGCCAGGTGACCAAAGAGTTGATGGAGCTGTTCAACATCGACGAGCGGACTCTGAACACCCAGGGCCTGCAGGTCACCACCACCATCGACCCGAAAGCCCAGCAGGCCGCCGAGAAGGCCGTATCGAAATACCTTGACGGGCAAGACCCCGACATGCGGTCGGCCGCGGTGTCGATCGACCCGCACGACGGGTCGATACGCGCGTACTACGGCGGTACGGACGCCAACGGTTTCGACTTCGCGCAGGCGGGCCTGCAAACCGGGTCGTCGTTCAAGGTGTTCGCACTCGTGGCCGCGCTTGAGCAGGGGATCGGTCTGGGTTACCAGGTCGACAGTTCGCCGCTGACGGTCGACGGCATCAAGATCACAAACGTCGAGGGCGAGGGCTGCGGGACGTGCAATATCGCCCAGGCGCTCAAGCAATCGCTGAACACCTCTTACTACCGGCTGATGCTCAAGCTCAAGGGCGGCCCGCAGGCGGTCGCGGACGCCGCGCACCAGGCCGGCATCGCGACCAGCTTCCCCGGCGTGGACCACACGCTGTCCGAGGACGGCAAAGGCGGGCCGCCCAACAATGGAATTGTGCTGGGGCAGTACCAGACCCGGGTGATCGACATGGCCTCGGCGTACGCCACGCTGGCCGCCTCCGGCGTCTACCACCGGCCGCATTTTGTGCAGAAGGTCGTCAACTCCGAAGGCCAGGTGCTCTTCGACGCGAGCAAGTCCGACAACAATGGCGAGCAGCGCATCCCCAAGGCCGTGGCCGACAACGTCACCGCGGCCATGGAGCCGATCGCCAGCTATTCGCGCGGCCACTCCTTGTCCGGCGGCAGGCCGTCGGCGGCCAAGACAGGCACCACACAGCTGGGTGACACCACCGCCGACAAGGACGCCTGGATGGTCGGATACACGCCGTCGCTGTCGACGGCCGTGTGGGTGGGCACCGCGAAAGGCGACGTGCCGCTCGTAACCGCCTCGGGCGCACCGGTTTACGGCTCGGGGCTGCCATCGGACATCTGGAAGTCCACCATGGATGGCGCCCTGAAGGGCACCTCCAATGAATCGTTCCCCAAGCCGACGGAGATCGGCGGCTATGCCGGCGTCCCGGCGCCCCCGCCCCCACCGCCGCCGTCCGTGACGGTCATTCAGCCCACCGTCGAAGTGGCGCCCGGAATCACCATCCCGATCGGTCCGCCCACGACGGTCACTCTTGGGCCGGCACCGCCGGGCGGTGGAGGTCCCGGCGGTCAAGAGCCGGGCGTGCCGCCGGGCGGCCCCCAAGCTCCCCCGCCGGCTGGCCAGCCGCCGCCGTGACCGAGGCCGAGCAGCGCAGCACCTCCATTTCTCCGGAGCCGCTGGCCGGCGATCTGCGTAGCGTCGACAACCGCGACTGCCCAAGCCGCACCGACTCGTTGGGCGCCGCCCTGGCGGAAGTCGCCGGTGGGCCGGTGGGCAGACACGCGCTGATCGGGCGCGCCCGGGTGATGACGCCACTGCGGGTGATGTTCTTGATCGGACTGGTATTCCTGGCGCTCGGCTGGTCGACGAAGGCGGCCTGCCTGCAGAGCACCGGCACCGGCACGGGGGATCAGCGGGTAGCCAACTGGGAGAACCAACGCGCGTACTACGAGTTGTGCTACTCCGATACCGTTCCGCTTTACGGCGCGGAGTTGTTGAGCCAGGGCAAGTTTCCGTACAAGTCGAGCTGGGTCGAGACCGACGGCAGCGGTACCCCGCAGACGCGCTACGACGGCCGGCCGGCGGTGCGCTACATGGAGTATCCGGTGCTGACCGGGATGTATCAGTACGTGTCGATGGCGCTGGCGAAGACCTATACCGCGCTGAGCAAGCTGGGTCCGCTGCCGGTGGTCGCCGAGGTGGTGATGTTCTTCAACGTCGCGGCGTTCGGTCTGGCGCTGGCCTGGCTCGCCACCGTCTGGGCGACCGCCGGCCTGGCGGGGCGCCGGATATGGGATGCGGCCCTGGTGGCCGCGTCGCCGCTGCTGATCTTCCAGATCTTTACCAATTTCGACGCGCTGGCAACGGCATTCGCGATGGCGGGGCTGCTGGCGTGGGCGCGGCGCAAACCGGTGCTGGCCGGCATGCTGATCGGATTGGGTGCCGCGGCCAAGCTGTATCCGTTGTTGTTCCTGGGTCCCATGGTGGTTCTGGCGATCCGGACGGGGCGCTTTCGCGCTTTGGCTAGCACCGCGGGAACGGCCGCGGTGACATGGCTGCTGGTGAACCTGCCGGTGTTGGTGCTGTTTCCCCGCGGGTGGTCGGAATTCTTCCGGCTCAACACCCGACGCGGCGACGACATGGATTCGCTCTATAACGTGGTGAAATCGTTCACCGGCTGGCGCGGGTTCGATGCCAAGCTGGGGTTTTGGGAGCCGCCCACCCTGCTGAACGCCGTGGTCACCGTCTTGTTCGTAATCGGTTGTGCGGCAATCGCATATGTCGTGCTGACCGCTCCGAAGCGGCCGCGGCTGGCGCAGCTGCTGTTCTTGATGGTGGCTGTTTTTCTGTTGACCAACAAGGTGTGGAGTCCGCAGTTCTCGCTCTGGCTGGTCCCGCTGGCGGTGCTGGCTCTGCCGCATCGCCGGATCCTGCTGGCGTGGATGACCATCGATGCGGTGGTATGGGTGCCGCGGATGTACTTCCTATATGGCAACCCGAACCGCTCGCTGCCGGAGCAGTTCTTCACCACGACGGTGTTGCTGCGCGACATCGCCGTCATCGCGCTGTGCGCGTTGGTGATCCGCCAGATCTACCGGCCCGACGAGGACTTGGTGCGCTGGAACGGCCGGGTGGACGACCCGTCGGGCGGGCCCTTCAACCGCGCGCCCGACGCCCCGCCCCGGTGGCTGCCGGACTGGCTACGACCGGCCGGCATGCGCCACGCCACGGTGCCCGAGATCGAGCCCCCGGTGCCGGCCGGAGTGGCGCCATGACTTTGGTCGCCGTCCCGTTATTCGCCCGCGTGACCGCGCTCGACGCTGTGGGGCCTTACGAAGTGTTGCAACGCGTCCCGTCGGTCGAGGTGGTGTTCATCGGTCACCGCCGGGGCGAGGTGCGCACGGAAAACGGGATGCTCGGCCTCAGCTGCGACGCGAGATTCGACGAGGTCACCTCGCCGGATGTGGTGCTGTTCCCCGGCGGGATCGGCACGCGCCAGCTGATCCACGACGGCACCATCCGCGAATGGCTGCAAGCGGTGCACCCGACCACGATCTTCACCACGTCGGTGTGCACCGGTGCGCTGCTGTTGGCCGCCGCGGGCCTGCTCGACGGGCTCACCGCCACGACGCACTGGCGCGCCAGGGACCTGCTCAACCAGCTGGGCGCCCGGTACGTGCCGGACCGGGTCGTCGAGCACTTGCCGCAGCGGATCATCACCGCCGCGGGGGTGTCCAGCGGGATCGACATGGCCTTACGGCTGGTCGAACTCCTGGTGGACCGCCGGGCCGCGCAGGCCGCTCAGCTGCTCATCGAATACGACCCGCAGCCGCCGTTCGATTCGGGCGCGCTCGCCAAGGCCGATCAGGCGACGGTGGACCGGGCCACCGAATACTTGGACGCGCGGCAATAGCCGGATTGCTCGAGCGGCCGGATCCGTCGCGATTTTGGAGGCCAACCCACCCATCCGGTAGCCTGATGCGGTTGCCGACGCAGGCGACCCTCCTGCCACGGAACGACCGTGGCCGCGAAGACCAGAGGAGGTGGTGAGGTTTCCATGCGTCCATACGAAATCATGGTCATTCTTGACCCCACGCTCGACGAGCGCACTGTTGCTCCATCCCTGGAGACGTTTCTCAACGTCGTCCGTAAGGACGGCGGATCCGTCGACAAGGTCGACATCTGGGGTAAGCGCCGGCTGGCCTACGAGATCGCCAAGCACGCCGAAGGCATCTATGTCGTCGTCGACCTGAAGGCGGAGCCGGCGACGGTCTCCGAGCTCGACCGCCAGCTGAGCCTCAACGAGTCGGTCTTGCGCACCAAGGTGATGCGCACCGACAAGCACTAACACCCGTGGCCGAGTCGTGGGCCCACCGTCGGTGGACTTGCGTAGGCTCAGCCAGGACACGTGCCATTTACCGTCGGAGAAGCGAGTAGCAGGGCGGAACGAGGAGGAAATTGTGGCTGGTGACACCACTATCACCGTTGTCGGAAACCTGACCGCCGACCCCGAACTGCGGTTCACCCCGTCCGGTGCCGCCGTCGCGAATTTCACCGTGGCGTCTACACCCCGGATCTTTGACCGCCAGAGTTCGGAATGGAAAGACGGTGAGGCGCTGTTCTTGCGGTGCAACATCTGGCGCGAGGCTGCCGAGAACGTCGCCGAGAGCCTCACCCGAGGCTCACGGGTGATCGTCACCGGCCGGCTCAAGCAGCGGTCCTTCGAGACGCGCGAAGGCGAGAAGCGCACCGTCTTCGAGGTCGAGGTCGATGAGATCGGGCCCTCGCTGCGGTACGCCACGGCCAAAGTCAATAAGGCCAGCCGCAGCGGCGGCGGCGGCGGTGGTGGCGGCTTCGGCGGCGGAGGCGGGTCCCGTCAGGGATCGGCGCCGGCGAGCAGCGCACCGGCCGACGACCCGTGGGGCAGTGCCCCGGCATCCGGGTCCTTCGGCGGCGGCGACGACGAACCGCCGTTCTGAAAACTTCAACAGTAAGAAACGGAAAGAAAGACAGTCATGGCTAAGTCCAGCAAGCGACGTCCGGCTCCGGAAAAGCCGGTCAAGACGCGGAAGTGTGTCTTCTGCTCGAAAAAGGGGCAAGCGATCGATTACAAGGACACCGCATTGCTGCGCACCTATATCAGTGAGCGCGGCAAGATCCGGGCGCGGCGCGTCACCGGCAACTGCGTGCAGCACCAGCGTGACATCGCGATCGCGGTGAAGAATGCCCGCGAGGTGGCTTTGCTGCCCTTCACGTCCTCGGCGCGATAGCCGCCGAAACCGAAGCGAAAGTACGAAAAACGATGAAGCTGATTCTGACGGCCGACGTCGACCACCTCGGTACCGTCGGCGACACGGTCGAGGTCAAGGAAGGCTATGGCCGCAACTTCCTGCTCCCGCGCGGTCTGGCGATCGTCGCCTCGCGCGGCGCGCAGAAGCAGGCCGACGAGATCCGCCGTTCCCGCGAAGGCAAGGCGGTGCGCGACCTCGGGCACGCCAACGAACTCAAGACCGCGATCGAGGCGCTGGGCCCCGTCCAGTTGCCGGTGCGGACCGCGGCCGACTCCGGGAAGCTGTTCGGCTCGGTGACGTCCGGTGACGTGGTCGCGGCCATCAAGCAGGCCGGCGGTCCCAACCTGGACAAGCGGATCGTGCGGCTGCCCAAGTCGCACATCAAGGCTGTCGGCACCCACCCCGTGTCGGTGCACCTGCATCCCGAGGTTGACGTCGAGGTCGCCCTCGAGGTCGTCGCGGAGAGCTAAGCCTCCCACGTTTGCTCTTTCCCGGCGGCGGCCATCATCGGCCGCCGCCGGGCCTAGTTGTGCCGGGGTCACGCGGCCTGGCCTCATCGCGGACGCGCGTCCTAGCGAACTATCGCTACGGGGTGTTCGGTGGACCCTATTTACCCTGCCGTAACGCTGCGAAAATATGGCCGAAAGCCAACACGCCCGGCGCAGTAACCTGCGACGACACGCCGTAGAGATTCTTGTCCACACGGATTTCCTGGCGTTACATGGCCCTTAACAGCACCGATGTCAGAGCCCCTTGAATCCATACACAGGTTCTCCACACCCCACTCAACACAGGTGTCGAAGGATATGCACACACGATGCACAGGTTCATGAACAGCGGCCCTTTCACCTACTAGCCAGCAACGTCTAACGTCGTCCCGGCGCGAGGCGTGCGAGTGCTGTGGGACGAAAGTGTCGGCTCCTTGACTTACGCTGACGAGAGCGGTTTTCGAATGTACGTTCGGATGCGTGGCAGGGGAGGAGGGATCCATGGCGGTCGTCGATGACTTGGCGTCGGGCATGGATTCGTCGGCACCCAGTGAGGACTTCGGCCGTCAGCCACCGCAGGATCTCGCGGCGGAGCAGGCCGTCCTGGGCGGCATGCTGCTGAGCAAGGACGCCATCGCCGATGTGCTGGAACGGTTGCGGCCCGGCGACTTCTACCGCCCCGCGCATCAGAACGTCTACGACGCAATCTTGGACCTGTACGGCCGCGGCGAGCCGGCCGACGCGGTGACGGTGGCCGCGGAACTGGATCGGCGGGGGATGCTGCGCCGCATCGGCGGGGCGCCGTACCTGCACACCCTCATCTCGACCGTGCCCACGGCCGCCAACGCGGGCTACTACGCGACCATCGTGGCCGAGAAGGCGCTGCTGCGCCGGCTGGTGGAGGCCGGCACGCGCGTCGTTCAGTACGGCTACGCGGGCGCCGAGGGTGCCGACGTGGCCGAGGTCGTCGACCGGGCACAGGCAGAGATCTATGAAGTGGCCGAGCGGCGGACGTCGGAGGACTTCGTACCGCTGGAGGACCTGCTGCAGCCGACGATGGATGAGATCGACGCCATCGCCTCCAACGGCGGCATCTCGCGCGGCGTGCCGACCGGCTTCACCGAACTCGACGAGGTGACGAACGGTCTGCATGCCGGGCAGATGATCATCGTGGCGGCCAGGCCTGGCGTGGGCAAAAGCACGCTAGGGCTGGACTTCATGCGGTCCTGCTCGATCAAGCACAGACTGGCCAGCGTCATCTTCTCGCTGGAGATGAGCAAGTCCGAGATTGTTATGCGGCTGCTGTCGGCCGAAGCGAAAATCAAACTCGCCGACATGCGTTCCGGGCGCATGAGCGACGACGACTGGACGCGGTTGGCGCGGCGGATGAGCGAAATCAGCGAGGCGCCACTGTATATCGACGACTCGCCGAACCTGACCATGATGGAGATCCGCGCCAAGGCGCGCCGGCTGAAGCAGAAGGCCGACTTGCGTCTGGTCGTGGTCGACTATCTGCAACTGATGTCGTCGGGAAAGAAGGTTGAGTCGCGGCAGCTAGAAGTCTCCGAATTCTCGCGCCAACTCAAACTGTTGGCCAAGGAGCTCGAGGTCCCCGTTGTCGCGATCAGCCAGCTCAACCGCGGCCCCGAGCAGCGCACCGACAAGAAGCCGATGCTGTCTGACCTTCGTGAGTCGGGATCGCTCGAGCAGGACGCCGACATGGTGATCCTGCTCAACCGCCCCGACGCGTTCGAGCGGGACGATCCGCGTGGGGGAGAGGCGGATTTCATTCTCGCCAAACACCGTAACGGCCCGACCAAGACCGTCACCGTCGCGCACCAGCTGCACTTGTCGCGTTTCTCCAACATGGCGCGGTAGGCCAGAGGCGTAGGTTCTCATCCAACGTGGCGGAATTCTTATCTTCGTGGCGTTGAGATGGCGGATCCGCCATGAAGATGATCTCTAGTCAGCCGCACTCGCTATTGCCGCTGTTGATGTCTGTGCCTATGAAGGCTACGAGGGCTCTTCTTTGGCGGGGGAGTCGTCGTTTGCGGCCAGATGGTGCAGGACTCGTTCGTTGAGGGCGGCGAGCATGTCGAGCTCAGCCGGGGTGAGCAGGTCGATGAAGTTCCGGCGGACGTCCTCCACGTGCCGGGGCGCGGCCTTCTCGATGGCGGCGCGGCCCGCCGGCAGCAGGCAGACCATGGTGCTGCGGGCGTCCTTAGGATTGGGCTCGCGACAGATCAGCCCGTCCTTCTGCATGCGCCGCACCTGGTGGGAAACACGGCTCTTCTCCCAGCCCAGTGTGTTGCACAGGTCGTGCGCGGGCATGCGGTCCCCGTCGTGACTCGAGAGCACCGCGAGGATCTCGTAGTCGGCCCCGGATAAGCCCGATTTCTGCAGGCCCCGGTTCAGATGCACGTCTAGCTGATGATGCGCGTGCTGGAAGGCCCGCCAAGCGCGGTCTTCACGAGGGTCCAGCCAGTTCGGTTCCATCAGCCGCCATACTACCCGATTGGTTGACGTGTCATCCAACTCGACCTACGGTGGACACGTCAACCTTTTCGGCTCACAAGTTCAAGGCGGGATACCTCATGAGCAGCATCAGCATCATCGGCACCGGGAACATGGCCCGCGCCATCGGCGCGCTGGCGGTAGCGGGCGGCAACACCGTCGAGGTCATTGGCCGCGATCAGGCCAAGGCCGCTGACCTGGCCAAGGCTCTCGGCGGCAGCGCCACGACGGGAGAGTTCGGGGCCGTCCCAGCCGGGGACATCGTCATCGTGGCCTTGTTGTACGCCCATGTCGTTCCAGTCGTCGCGCAGTACGGAGACGCCCTCGCGGGCAAGGTCATCGTCGACATCAGCAACCCCTTCAATTCCGCGGCCGACGGGCTGGCCATCCCCGATGGCACCTCGATCGCGCAGGAAGTTGCCAAGGCTGCCCCGGCCAGCGCCAGCGTGGTGAAGGCGTTCAACACCATCTTCGGTGTTGTCCTGGCCCAGAGCCGGCCGCTCGACGTCTTCATCGCCGGCGACGACGCGCGCGCCAAGGCGCGCGTGAAGGAGTTCATCGAGACGCTCGGGCTGCGCCCGCTAGACGTCGGCGGCCTGAACATGGCGCACTGGCTGGAAGGAACGGGCCTGGTCGTGATGGGCCTCGCCCGCCACGGGGTGGGGAACTTCGACTTCGCCCTCGGCGCCACCGTTCCCGGCTGAGCCGCGCGGCCAGTCCGGGCTGGGAACGAACAGGGGGCGCCGTCCGACCAAATAATGGTTGATTAATCACCGAAGGGATTCACTGTGTCTCATATCAGCGTTTGCCGACGATCGTCTGCGGGGAGAGGACCCTCGCGATGAGGCTTGGTTTCGCAATTCCCATTGTCGGGCCCGCCATCAGCAGCGCCGCTGGTCTGAGCGCGTTCTGCCGCGGCCTCGAGGACCTTGGCTATGACACGTTGTGGGTCGGCGATCGACTGGTCACGCCGGTCGATATGCACAGCACCTACCCGGGCAAAGAGCAGCCATACCCGCCGCAGATGACCCGTTATCTTGATCCGGTGTTGCTGTGGACCGTCGCCGCGGCGGCGACCAGCCGGGTGCGGCTGAACTCCAGCACGCTCAGCACGTTCTACTACGAGCCGCCGCACCTGGCCCGGCTGCTGACCACGCTCGACGTGCTCAGCGACGGCCGCCTTGATGTGGGCGTCGGAATCGGGTGGATGAAGGACGAACACGACATCGCCCGCGGCGCCGACTGGCGCCGGCGCGGGCGGATGCTCGATGACCTGCTGGCGTTCCTGCACGAGTGGTGGACGACCACCCCGGTCTCCTGGGAGAGCGAGTTCTTCTCCCTGCCGCCGGTCCATGCCGACCTGCGCCCGGTCCAGGCTGGCGGTCCGCCCATCTGGATCGGCGGTGCCAGCGAGGCCGCGATGCGCCGGGTCGGCCGCAGCGGCACCGGCTGGCTCGGGGTCGAAGGGCTGCAGGACGAGGTCACCGACCACTTGTGGTCGACTGCGCGCCGTGCGGCGCAGGACGCCGGCCGCGATCCTGACGCGCTGAAGACGGCCATGCGGATCAACCTCGAACCGGGCACCTCCGTTGACTCGGTTGCCGACAAGCTCGAGCGCTTCGCCCGCTCCGGTGTCGATGAGGCGATCGTGGATGCCTTCGCAATGTTCGCCAGCCTCGACCAGTTGCTCGACTTCGCCGGCCAGGTAATCGCCCGATGGAGTGATGATGGGAAAGCTTGACGGCAAGGTGGCGGTGATCACCGGTGGATCAAGCGGTATGGCGTTGGCCGGTGCCAAGTTGTTCGTTGACGAGGGAGCTCACGTCTTCATCTCGGGTCGGCGGCAGGAAGCGCTGGATGAAGCCGTCAAATTGATCGGCCGGAATGTGATTGGCGTGCAGGGTGATTCGGCGAATCTGGACGATCTGGACCGCTTGTTCGACGCGGTCAAGCGGGAAAGGGGCGCCGTCGACGTGCTGTGGGCAAGCGCCGGGACGGGCGAGGCGCGCAAGCTCGGCGAGATCACCGAGCAGCACTTCGACGCGACTTTCGGGCTGAACGCGCGCGGCACGCTGTTCACGGTGCAGAAGGCCTTGCCGCTGTTCAACGACGGTGGCTCGATCTTCATGACCGGGTCAAGCGCTTCGGTCAAGGGCTTTCCTTCCTGGGGTGTTTACGCGGCGAGCAAGGCGGTACTGCACGCATACGCTCGCGTGTGGTTGTCGGAGTTGAAGGGCAGGAGGATCCGGGTCAACGTGCTGACCCCGGGCCAGATCGCCACCCCGATACAGGAGCAGCTGTTCGACGAGGAGACGAAGGCGCAGTTTGAATCCCTGATCCCGCGGGGAAAGATGGGCCGCCCCGAGGAGATCGCGACAGTCGCATTGTTCCTCGCCTCAGACGACTCAAGCTATGTCAATGGTTTGGAGTTGATTGTCGACGGTGGCACCACGGCAGTCTGAATGACTATGCACCACTTGCCATTTCGGGGAGTCGGGAAGCCGATAAGGTGCGCGAGTCCCTGCCGACTACGCCGCGTTTCGCGGATGCGGTTTGTGCGCAACCGTCTGGTTCTAGGATTCGCCGCAAATACGATAAAAACGTTCCGCCATTTTTCCCGAGAATGCCGCAAGCCTGCTGGTAGAGACATCCCCACGCGCCACGCAGTTTGAGAACCTACAGCTCGGTTCAACTGTCAGCGAAAGCGGACATGCAACGTCGCCAGGCCAAAGATCTTCCGGCCGCCGGACTTCGCGCCGACGATGACGACACCGGTGCGGGTTGCCGGGTCCAGCGACTTGATCCGGCCGCTGTATTCGATGTCAGCACCCCCGGCGGCCGACACGATCACGGGCTGCGATAGCCGCACCGCGTAGCGGGTCACCGCACCGGGATCGCCCGACCATGCGGAGGCAAATCCGGCACCCAAACCCATAGTGAGCATTCCGTGAGCGATCACATCGGGCTGACCCGCCAGTTTGGCAAGATTCTCGTCCCAGTGAAGCGGGTTGGCATCGCAGGCCACGCCGGCGTAGTTCACCAGGTCGCCGCGGGACAGTCTGGCGTGATGCACCGGTAAGTCATCGCCGACATTTACGTCCTCGAAGGACGGCGTCCCAGGGATCCGGGTCGGATCTCCTTGGGCGATGCGAATCTCGCCCTCGGGGCGCACCGTCTTTTGGTAGGCCGAATCGGAGTAGTCGATTCCGGCGAGGTTCACGTCGTGCATCATCACTTGCTGGGCGGTCGTCCTGATCGCCGGATCGACATCCTCGGCAGTGACGCCGACGACGGTGGTGTGAAGCGTATGCACGCGCTCGCCGGCAGTGTCGGTGAACGTGTTGGTCACGGTGATCAGGTCTCTGCCCGCGATCCTGCGCACCGATGACAGCTCGACGTCAATGTGTAGTTCGTCGCCGGCGACGATCGGTCGGTGCTGCTCAAAGACTTCTTCGGTCTGCAGGTACATGTCATAACCGATGACCACCGATTCGAACAGGTGCCGATTGGCCGCCATTGCCGGGGCCGACGTGAATGTCAACGGCGCCACCAGGCCCGAATATCCCAGCTCAGCGGCTGCGGCGACATCCCAGTGCGCGGGGTGATAGTCCTGCACGGCGCGAGCGAACTCGCGTATCTTCTCGCGGCCGACCTGGTATGTGTCGTCGACCCGGTAGTAATGGCCGACCCGCGATTCGAGCACCGACGTTTCGGTTGCTGCGGTCATGAATTGCCCAACTTTTCTACTGGCCTGTTCACGGAGGCCGGCGAACGCACCCTAACGTGCACGATAACCCGGACGAGACGGCGGCTACGTCGTCATCATGCCCATGTCATCGAATTGCGGACTGGTTTCGCGCCCAACGCGCGGAGGCACTAGTTTCCCTAACGTGATGTCGTCAGCTGCTAGCGCTCTAGCGCGGTGGATTGCTCCCGTCCTGACTATTGCGGCCGTTGCCTGCGTGGGCCCGCTGCATGTTGCCCCAGCCCCGGCGGTGCGCTTGACCAGCGACGGAGACCCGCTGGCCGGAGCGCCGTTCTACGTCAATCCCAATTCGGCGGCCATGCGCGCCGCCCAGAGCGCCGACCCGCCGAGCCCCGAGTTGACCGCCATCGCCAACACACCGCAGGCGTACTGGATCGTTCCGGGCTCATCGGCAGGCACGGTCGGAAAGTACGTTGGCGATGCGAACGCTGCCGGCGCCATCCCGGTCTTGGCGGTCTATGGAATCCCATACCGTGACTGCGGCAGCTTCGCTGCGGGCGGCATGGGGTCGGGCGCCGACTACCGAGGCTGGATCGACGGCATCGCCGCCGGAGTGGGCGCCTCGCGGGTCGCGATTGTCGTCGAGCCCGACGCGCTCGCAATGGCCGACTGTCTGTCGGCTGATCAGCGCCAGGAACGCTACGATCTGGTCCGCTACGCCGTCGACACGCTAACCCGCGATCCGAACGCGGCCGTCTACGTCGATGCCGGTCACCTGCGCTGGCATAGCGCCGAGGACATGGCAGGTAGGCTGAAGCAGGCCGGCGTGGACCACGCGCGCGGTTTTAGCGTCAACACGGCTAACTTCTTCACCACCGAGGACGAAATCGGTTACGGCGAGGCGATTTCCGGGCTCACGAATGGATCGCACTACGTGATCGACACGTCGCGCAACGGCGCCGGTCCAGCGCCGGACTCCGAGCTCAACTGGTGCAACCCCAGCGGTCGGGCCCTGGGCACCTCGCCCACCGCGGCCACCGCGGGTGCCCACGCCGACGCCTACCTGTGGATCAAACGTCCCGGTGAATCGGACGGATCATGTGGCAAAGGTGATCCGGCGGCGGGCACCTTCGTGAGCCAGTACGCCGTCGATCTGGCCCGCAAAGGCGGCTAGTAGCCTTGGCGTCAGATCTTCAAATACCCTTTGTCGGCGGGGATTTGGGCGGCGGTGACCAACGACGACGCGTCGCTGGCCAGCCAGACCACGATGTCGGAGATCAGGTCGGGCGCCGCCAGTGAGTCCGTCGGCAGCGCGCCCGGCGAGAAGCTGTGGATGTACTGCGGATGGTCCTGGAAGACCTGGTACATCGACAGGTCGTTGCCCATCGGGGTGTCGGTACCGTACGGGTGCACCGAGTTCACGCGGATTCCGAACTCGCCGAGCTCGACAGCCAACGAGTTGGTGAGGCCGACGACGCCGAATTTGCTTGCGCAGTAATGTCCGCAGCCCGGGACGGCTTTGATGCCCGCCGCGGAGCTGATGTTGATGATCGATCCGCCGTTGCCGGCCGTGATCATCGGCGGCACTACGGATTTCATGGTGTTCCACAGTCCGGTGAGGTTGGTGTCGATCGTCTCCTGCCATTGCTGCGGCGAAATTTCCCATACCCGTCCCCAATTCAGCACGCCGGCGTTGGCGACGACGATGTCGAGTCGGCCGAACTGTTCGATCGCATTCGTCACCACCCGCTGCTGGCCGGCCAGGTCGCGGACGTCCACCTCCGCGGCGAGCATCTTGCGGCCCTCGCCCTCCACCAGGCTGACGGTCTCGGCCAGGTCTTCCGGGAGTGCGGGGGGATAGCCGTTGTGTTCGGCGACCGGCGCGCACGCGTCGATTGCGACGATGTCGGCGCCCGCCCGGGCCAGTCGGACGCAGTGGGAGCGGCCCTGGCCGCGGGCGGCTCCGGTCACGTAGGCGACTCTGCCGGCGAGCGGCGCGACGGGATCGGTCATGCCGACAACTCCTTTGCGTGCGGCGCTGGCTCAGACTGGCCGCCCGGAACCGGCTTTTCGTCCCGGAGGGCCTCCACCGGCATTTGCGCACATTAGCGATATGTGTTCAAGCCGGTCAACGCTTCGTCGGGCGACCGACATCATGGGTGCAATTCTTCGATCGTGACGAGGCGATCGGAATGATGGGACGGGCGGCGCCGTTGGTTGTCGGTATGCCCAGCGGAATCATCCTCATGGCCCGTCCCGATGCTGCCAACCTTGTCGACGATGTGATCGACCAGGCCCGAGAAGCCTACGGGCACGGCGTCACCCAGGTTTGGCTGCCTCAGCAGCAGAACTACGACGCGATCACGCTAGCGGCGCTCGTCGGGGCTGCCGTGCCCGGACTGGGCGTGGGAACGTCGGTGGTCCCGATCAACCCGCGCCACCCCCTGATCGTTGCCTCGCTGGCGCAGACGGCACAAGCCGCCGCGCACGGCAACTTCAGCCTTGGGCTCGGGTTGGGAGCACGCCAGATCGAACGCGAGGCATTCGGCACCGACTGGTCGAACACCATTACCCGATTACGGGAGCATCTGACGATCCTCGGGTCGGTGTTCGACACCGCCGGCGTCGACTTCCACGGCAGCGAGCTCAGCGCAAGCCCGACCTGGCCGGTGCAGGTCGCCGGCGGAACGCCGATCCCGGTGTATGTGGCTGCGATGGGCCCAAAGGCGTTGCGGGTCACCGGCGAACTGGCGGACGGAACACTGCCCTATCTGGCCGGGCCCCGGACGATCGGCGAATTCATCGTGCCAGAGATCACCAAGGCGGCCGCCGATGCGGGTCGTCCCGCGCCGCGCGTCATCGCCGCCGTTCCGGTGCTGTTGTCCGAAGATGTCGAGGGAGCCCGGGCCATCGCCGCGCAACACCTGAGCCTCTACGAGAGCATCCCGTCGTATCGCAACGTGATCGCCAGGGAAGGACTCGCCAGCGTCACCGAGTTCGCCGCGATCGGACCCGAGGAACGTGTCGTGCGCCAGCTACGCCGTTATCGCGATGCGGGCGCCACCGACGTGGTGATCAGCCCGATCGATCGCTCAGCGTCTGTGGACCGCGCAGCATTGTGGAGACTTACCGCCGCGTTGTGAACCGCCACTCACACTGGCAAGGCCGTGCGACAGTTACCGGATGACAAGCGTCGCCGTAATCGGCGCCGGACCGGGCGGGCTGGTGGCCGCCCGCTGGTTGTTGTCGCAAGGATTCGAGCCCACGCTCTTCGAGCAGGGTCCGACGCTGGGCGGGCAGTGGGCGCCGTCGGACGAGCGCAGCGGTGTATGGCCGGGCATGTACACCAACAGCAGTCGCACCATGACGGCCTTCAGCGACCTCGATCACGACAGCGACCTTGTCTACCAACCGAACCGAGACATCCTCGATTACCTGCATCGCTATGCCGCCAAATTCGTTCTGACCTCACGCATTCGGCTAGGCAACCGGGTCGAATTGGTCAGCCGAGACGACAAGCCGGGATGGCTGCTCCATCACGCTGCCGGAATCGAGCGGTTCGAGCGTGTGGTGGTGGCCAGCGGAAGGTTCAATGCGCCTGCCGTCCCCGCTGTCGCCGGGTTGGAAACCTTCTCCGGTTGCGCGGGTGCGGGGACGACATTCGGCTACCGAGACGGCACGGCGTATCGCGGCATGCGCGTTTTGGTCGCCGGCTGCGCGATCAGTGCGCTCGAGATCGCTTCCGAGCTTGCGCAACTCGGGGCGGCGCGCGTCGTCGTGACGCAGCGACAGCAACGATATGTCGTGCCCAAGTTCATATCCGGCGTCCCGACCGACCACCTGCTCTACACGCGCTACGGTGCCCTGGCAGAAGAGAGCCTCCCGGCAGAGGACGTCGACCGGCAGTTGAAGGATATTGCGGTCGGCGCGGCCGGAAGCCCCGAACAGTACGGCGCCCCGGCGCCCGACCCGTCGCCCTTCGCGGCCGGCGTGACTCTCAGCCAGCATTATCTTCCATTGGTGGCCGAAGGCCGAATATCGGTGCGGCCATGGATGAAAGCGGTTATGGGCGCGACGGTTACCTTCGCCGACGACCGCGCGGAGGAGTTCGACGGGATCTTGTTCGGGACCGGTTTCAAACTGCGTCTGCCGTTCCTGAGTGCGGAAATTCAGCGGATCCTGAACCTTGACGCGGTGCACCTGGACGCCGACCGGTACACCTTTCATCCGGACCTCCCGGGGCTGGCCTTCCTGGGCATGTGGGACCAGGCGGGCGGATACTTTGTGCCGCTGGAACTTCAGGCCAGGTGGATCGCCTACACGTGGGGCGGCGTCATACCTGCGGTGCGTGAACGGGACCAGCGGTTCGCAATCGATGCCTACCGCGCTCGCCGGGGCTTGTCGCAGAAATCGCGATTGCACCTCGCTGCCATCGCCTTTGCCCGGGCCGCGGGTGTGGAACCGCGCCTGGATAACTGGCCGCAGCTGCGCCGCGCGCTGTTGTTCGGTCCATTGGCACCGAGTTGTTTTCGGCTGGAGGGGCCCGACGCGCTGCCCGACGCACCGGAGCGGTTCGCACGCGAGGCCGCGCGGTTCGGTGCCATCACCTCGAATCACCTGACAGAGCAAGAAATACGGTATTGGGAGGCGCTGCAGCACAGCTGCGATTAGTCCGCGGCGGCCAGCACGTCACGCACCGCTTCGTCGACCGTGCTCAGCAGGTCCGGGTCTATGCCTGCTCGGCCACGAACCAAAACGGATGCGTTATTGGCCGGCGGCAATCCCTCGGCGGGGCACACGCCGTCGGGCAGCTTGCCGATCGTCGGCAGCAGCGCCACTCCGAGCCCCGACCGTACCGCCGCGTACAGTCCGGACAGATCGCCGCACTCTGCGGCGATCTCATAGGCAATACCGTGGTTTTCGAGGATGGCGAAGGCCGGCTCACGCAAGGTGCACGGCTCGGAGAAGATCACCAGTGGCAGTGGTTCTCGCGCGGGCACCGCCAACGTTCGCGCCGAAATCCATTGCAGCCGAACGAGCCCGGAGGCGTTGGCGCGGTCCAAGCCCGCCCCGTCGAGCATGATCGCCAAGTCGACCAGACCGCGTTCGATCGAGTCGGCCAGGGACACGTTGCGGTCCAGCCGGAAGCGCACCCGCCGGTCGGGGAGCCGATCCCGCAGCACGCCGGTCAGTCCGGACAGCATCACGTCCGCGCCGTGCTCGGTGGCCCCAATCGTCAGAAGCTTGGGTTCGGTGGCGCCCAGGTCGTCGAGCGCCGTGTCATGCGCGGCCAATATCGCGCGGGCATGCCGCAGCGCCTTCAGGCCCGTCTCGGTGAACACGATGCCGCGGCCGGAGCGCTGAATCAGCGGCTGGCCGACGACGGTCTCGACTCTGCGCAGGTGCTGGCTGACCGCGGACTGACTCAGATGCAGCGCCGCGGCGGCGCGGTGAAACCCGCCGCAGTCGGCGACGGCGACGAGGCTGCGCAGCGGCGCGATGTCGAGCACCTGGGCCATAGCTGCACCATAGTCCGATTAGGAACCTCGATCAATCGATGTGTTCCTCATACGGAATTCGGGAACAGCACCAGCAGATCGATAAGGCATCACGATCAATCGCGATCAGCAATAATCGTTGGACTGCGGGGGTAGGTCTGGGCCAGCATGGGTCGCATGGACCTGCCACGGATGCCGCTGACCACCGCGTCGGCGGTAACGTTCTTCTACGCGCTCGGCTACCCCATCGGGGTGCTGGCGGTGACCGCCATGGCGCCCATGCCCGCGTTGGTGCTGCGATTCGGTTTGGCCGCAACGATTCTGGCCATATGGTCCGTACTGGCCAAGGCGCCCTGGCCGCGAGGAGCGCAGCTCGGCCACGTCGCGGTGGTCGGCCTGCTCATTCAAGCCGTGCAGTTCTGCTGCCTCTACGAGGCCGTCCAGCTCGGATCGCCGGCCGTACTGTGCGCGGTGGTGATCGCGATGAACCCCGTCGCCACGGCCATCCTGGCCGCCGTGTTCCTACGCGAGCCGCTGGGGCCGCACCGGGTGGCTGCGCTCGGCTTCGGCGTCGTCGCGGTGTTGGCCGCATGCGCGCGAAGGCTGGCGGCTACCCACGGGGTCGACCCGGTCATCGTGCTGCTTGGGGTTGGGTTGCTTGGGCTTTCGGCCGGCGGCGTCTATCAGCAGCGGTTCTGCGCCGGTATCGACTTTCGCACGATGAGCGCACTGCAGAATGCGGTCGGGCTGATTCCCGCCGCGGGGCTCGCGATGCTCACGCCCTTCACCGTGCACGACGGCCGGCAGGCCGTGATCGCGGTCGCCGGCATGGTGCTGTTGAACGCGACACTGGCGGTGAGTCTCTACGTCCGCGCCATCAATACCCACGGCGCGGCGGCGGTGGCAATGCTGTTCGCCGTCATTCCCGCGGTCGCCGGGGTGCTCTCGTGGCTCATGCTCGGCCAGCGCCCGGACGCCGGTGTCGCGGTCGGCCTGGTCCTGGGCGGCTTCGCCTGCTGGCTCAACAGCAGGGCATCCCGGCCGCGTCGCGCGACGAAGGAGAGCGGGCAACCCATCCGCGCCTCAGAGGTGTCCCCGGTTGGCCAGCGGATTCATGCGCCGTGTGGGGCGCCATCGAGTTCGCCGGGGTAGCGCTCGGTCGGACTTCGGATTTGCACGATCGGGGGCGAGCCGGATTCGCTGTTACGGGGCAGCCGTCTCCGAGAATTGGACAGCCGTGCACCCGCCCGGCCCCGCGCACTGCGGCTACGGTGATCTCTATGACGCCGGCCAGCCGTTCATCCGCGAAGCCGGTAAAGCGCCGCCCCAAAGATCGCAAGGCACAGATCGCCCGGGCCGCTTCAGACGCTTTCAGCGAGCTGGGCTACCACGCGGTCAGCATGGAAAACATCGCCGCTCGGGTCGGGGTCTCGGCGGCGGCGCTCTACCGGCATTCGCACGGCAAATACGACCTGTTCCGCTCCGCGGTCCTGGCACTCGGGCAGCGGCTCGTGGACGCCACGGAGTTCGCCGATCACCTGCCGGACGATGCCGATCCTGGGGAGACGCTACGTGCACTGACCGGATCGCTGATCGACACCGCGATTGTGAACCGCACCGCGGGGGGACTTTATCGGTGGGAAGGTCGCTACCTGCACGGTGAAGACCAGGGCGTCTTGGCCGAGCAGGTCAAGCTGGTCAACCGGCGTCTGCAGCGGCCGTTGATCGGCCTGCGGCCCGAACTGCAATCACGGCAACGTTGGGTGCTTTCTGCTGCGACGTTGAGTGTCATAGGCAGCATCACCGACCATCGTTCCCGGCTCGGCGACGGCGAGATTCGGGCGACGTTGGCCGACATCGCGGCCGCCGTGTCGAGGGCGGACGTGCCGGCGCCGCGGGTGAGCGAGTCGGAATCTCCACGGACAGTGGCGATTACGAGTGCCGTCGGCAGCTACGAATTGCTGTTGCACGAATCGATACGGTTGTTCAACGAACGGGGATACCGCGAAACCGGTATGGAGGACATCGCGACCGCTGTCGGTATACCGGTGGCGAGCATCTACCAGTATTTTCCGAGCAAGGCCGCGATACTGGCAGTGGCATACCGGCGCGGCGCTGACCAGGTTTCCGGTGACCTGTCCACAATTTTGGCCACCGGCAGCGACCCGGAGCAGTCGCTGACGCAGCTGATCGACGCCTTCGTCACACGGTCGTTCGCCAACCCAGAACTGGCCCGGGTGTACTACACCGAGCGCCACAACCTGCCCGACACGGACGCGGTCCTCCTCTACAACATTCACCGCTCCACCGTCGAATCCTGGGCCCGGCTGGCCGTGGCGGCGCGACCCGACCTAACGCTCGGCCGGGCTCGATACGCCGTACACGCGGCGCTCGCTCTCGCCGTCGACATCGGGCGACTCGTCATGCCCGGCCCGAGCGAGCCGGCTCGCATGACAGTCCGCCGTTTGATGGAAATCACCTTGATCGGCAAATCTGCCGCGGCTTCCACCAAGGGCACTCGCCGCTGAGTCTCACCAGGAAGCAAGCCGACTTCACGCCGGAATGAGGCTGCACTTGTGCTGACGCCACTAATGAGCGATGGCACGGACGGCTATCCCTAACGCCATGCCGCGCAGGAAACTTCTGAACCGGAGGCATGGCCGGTATCCTGCTTCTTTGCAGCGAGCGCTACCCAATCGTCTGAATAAACATTAACATAATTGCCATCCGTACCGGGCGCCGCGGCCTCACCGACCTGGCTCTTGAGCCGACGGGCGCGCGGTAGGTCCCCGCGCGAAAGGCACGCCCCATGCTCAACAGGATCCGGCAGGTACTGGACTACCAGTTGACGATTGCCGAGCTGATGGGCATCGCCGTGCTGCTGGGGACGCCGTATCTGATCGTTGGGGTGATCTGGTCGTCCACCCACACGGGGCACCTACGCGAGATGCACGGACTCGACCTGGTCGTGTCTTTTCTCGGTTCGATCGTGTCATGGCCGGTGCTGATCTTCGCGAACGTCTGCATGACATAGGCGGGAGGAGATAGTGAAACGCGGGCCTCTTGTTGTGTCAGCGGCCGTAATCGCTTTAGCCGTCGGGTTATTCGCCCTGCGCTTCCCGGTGTTCATCGACGCCTATGATCGATTCGGTTGGCAGGTCAAATGCGGCAGCGGTTTCACAACTGATTTAACCCAAGCGTCGAGCGCCGACGAAACGAAGAAGGGCCACGGCGGCGGCGGAGTTGGCATGTCGAGCACGAACTACGTTAGGCCAATGCGACAACGCCCTGATGGTCCGGCGCGTGTGGGCGATTCCCGCGGCCGCCCTCGGCGCCCTCACGCTGGTGGGGTTGGCGGCCGTAATTCTCGCGCAGGACCGCCGGAGCTCCAAGAGCTAGTGTTGTCCGTGAGATTCCTGACCGGAATCGGACGCCATGCGCTGGCGCATAACCCATTTCGATACGACGGTTGCCCCGCCCGCTAGCAACCCGCCTAGCGCGTGCTCTCGTCGGGAAGGTCGCGCCGGGACTGGTGTAATCCCGGCGCGTCCGGGTCATCGTTCTGGTGCTCCAGTTGCTCCTGCAACCTGCGCTGTTCTTCGGTCGCCTGCCGGGCGTCCTCGGGGGCGGGTGGCGGGTCGAAATTGACTTGCTGGTCCACGTGGGATCTCCTCTGACCGTTTGCGCTGCTCCAGTCAGGATCTCCCGAATCCCACGGCTCGAAACCTGCCCGGCCGTGCGCGCCAGCTAGCCGAGATGAGCGGATAGCAGCCAGGCGCCCATCGACTTGCGGCCGTTGCCCTCGTCGCGGATGTTTGCGCCGGCGAAGGCCCCGAATCCTTCCAGGAAGCTGTCGGGCACGTTGGCGTGGATCCGCGCCGGCCGGATGTCGTCAACCACCCAGTACTTGGAGACCACGTCCCGAAGTTCCTCCTCGGTGACTGCATTGACCGGGCCGTCGGCAGGCATGCCCTCGCGGTCGAAGACCAACACAAAGTAGGAGGCACCCGGCGCGGCTGCACGCACGATGGACTGCTGATAGCCCTCGCGCAACTCGACGGGCATCGAGTGAAAAAGGGTGCTGTCGACGATCGTGCCGAAGCGCCCGTCATAACCGCCGAACGCACTGATGTCGGCGACATCGAACGTGGCATTGGTCAGGCCGCGCCTGGCGGCCTTCTCGCGCGCCAGTTTGATGCCGGTGGGCGACTGGTCCAGGCCCACCGTGGTGAAGCCGCGCTCGGCGAGGAACAACGACACCGCCGCCTCTCCGCAACCCGCGTCGAGCACGTCGCCATGGAACTTCCCGGCCTCAATGAGGGCCGCGATCTCCGGCTGCGGCTCGCCGATGCTCCACGGCGGCCGATTGCCTTCACCCATCTCGGGGGCCTCGCCCCGGTAGGCGGATTCGAACATATCTTGAGTCGGCTGAGACATACCACCTGTATATCAACCAGACTGATATATGTCAATGGGGCTGATGCGTGAGAATCCCGTTTACTCGAGGGTCGCCGTGAGGTAACCGGAGTCTTCACCGAATGAGGCCAGCTCGTCATTCGGTACCTCGAATCCGTGAGCGGCAAAGGCATCGTCGGTGGTCCGGATGTCGACCTGCCAGCCATGCCCGGCCAGGTACTCGGCCGCGGTGTTGCGGTCGCCGGTATAGAAAAGCTCGGCCAGGTTGATCTTGGAACCGAGACGCTGCGACCGTTCGGTCAGCTTCTGCGCCCAGTCCTGCGGGATGTTGCGCAGATCTATGTGTTCGGTGGCGATCCGGCTGCCCGCCGCCGACAAGGCGACGATGTTGTCGAACAAGCGGTCCTGCGCCTCGGGCGGTAGGTAGACAAGCAGGCCTTCGGCGCTCCAGGCCGTCGGCGCGTCCGCCTCGAACCCGGCCTCGACCAGCGCGGCCGGCCAGTCCTCGCGCAGGTCGATCGCCACCGTGCGGCGCTCGGCGGTGGGTTCGGCGCCCAGCTCGGCCAGTACCCGCGTCTTGAACTCGATGACCTCGGGCTGGTCGATCTCGTAGACAATCGTTCCGGGTGGCCAGGCCAGCCGGTAGGCCCGGGTGTCCAGCCCGGACGCCAGGATCACCGCCTGGCGAATCCCGGATTCGGTTGCCTGCGTGAAGAAGTCGTCGAAGTAGCGTGTGCGCACCGTAATCTGCTCGTTCACGGCCTGGCGATTCAGCAGGGGATCGTCGGATCGGTCGACCTCGTGATCGATGAGCTTGACGAAGACGTCGCTGCCCACGGCGCGGACGAGCGGATCCGCGAAGGGGTCGTTAAGCAAGGGGTCCGGCCCTTGGGAAGCGATCGCCCGTTGCGCGGCGACCGCCGTCGCGGTCGCTCCGACGCTGGAGGCCAGATCCCACGTGTCGTTCTCGGTGCGGGCCACTACCCGACTCCTCTCCGCCATTAGTTAGCTCATTTAAGCGTTGAGGCCCACTCTACGCTTCCAGGCCCGGACCGACCGTTCGGCGATGCGCACGGGGATGACGAAGGCGCGACGACGTGTTGAGATCAGGTATGGCTGACGACATCGAAATGAGCCCGAGGGACTGGGTACGCGAGCAGACCGAGCAAATCCTGAAACAGGGCACGACCCACGGGGTCGAGATTCTCGACCGGCCCGTCGTTTTGGTGACGGTCACCGGGGCAAAATCCGGCAAAAAGCGTTACGTGCCGATGATGCGCGTCGAAAGCGACGGTCGTTATGCCATGGTCGCGTCGAAAGGGGGCGCCCCCGCGCATCCGTCGTGGTATTTCAATCTGAAAGTCAATCCGGAGGTCACGCTGCAGGATGGCGAGAGGGTCGTCACGCTAAGGGCACGCGAGCTCGACGGGTCGGAGCGCGAGCAGTGGTGGCAGCGAGCCGTCGAAGCCTATCCGCCCTATGCCGAGTACCAGACCAAGACAACGAGGCAGATACCAGTCTTCGTGCTGGAGTAATACACCGCGCGTCAACGTATTTCGGCAAAAAGCGCCGACGGTCATTCGACAGCTATCGACGGCAAAAGATTTGCATTCGATATGCGCGCGGCCCGTCAGGTTGCGACCAGCTTGGCCGCCCCATACCTTCGATATGCATAGGCCAGGCACGCCTAGCAGAACAACGACGTTCCCGCGACTGGTAATCGCCAGTGCCACAGGGCTTTACATCGCACTATCCGGGCGCATCACGGGCTGATATCCGGCGCGCTTCCTCATGAACATTTCCAGGGAGGGCCGATGCAACACGCCGGGCGGCTAGGTCAACAAGACTTCCAGAAGGGTCAACCGAATCGAGTTGACCGGTGGCGCGCGGCCATGCAATACGACTTGCCGGCCTCGTTAGTGGTTTTCCTGGTGGCGCTTCCGTTGTCACTCGGGATCGCGATCGCCTCGGACGCTCCAGTGCTGTCCGGCTTGATAGCGGCGATCGTCGGCGGGATCGTCGCCGGGTGTATCGGCGGATCACCGTTGCAGGTCAGTGGTCCGGCCGCCGGGCTCACGGTCGTTGTCGCCGACCTGATTTCCCAGTTTGGCTGGGCGGTAACCTGTTTGATCACCGTCGTTGCGGGAGCACTGCAAGTCATGTTGGGGATCAGCCGGATTGCGCGCGGCGCCTTGGCGATCTCACCGGTTGTCGTGCACGCCATGCTGGCCGGCATCGGAATCACCATCGCCCTGCAACAGGTGCACGTACTGCTGGGCGGTGAATCGCAGAGCTCGGCCTGGACAAATGTCGTCGGGTTGCCCGCGCAGATCGCCGGCGCGCATCGGCCGGGTCTCGTGCTGGGTCTGCTCGTCATCGCCATTCTGATTGCGTGGCGCTGGGCACCGGCCCGGTTGGCCAAGGTGCCCGCCCCACTGGTCGCCATCGTCGTCGCTACGGTCATGTCGGTCGTGTTGCCGTTCAACGTATCCCGCATCAGGTTGGAGGGCTCGGTGCTGGAGGCCCTGCAGCTGCCGCAGCTTCCGGACGGGAATTGGGGGGCCGTCGTGATCGCGGTGATCACGGTCACGCTGATCACCAGCGTCCAAAGCCTGCTGACGGCCGTCTCGATCGACCGGATGCACACCGGGCCGCGCACCGACTTCAACCGGGAGCTGATCGGGCAGGGCGCGGCGAACATGGTGTCCGGCGCAATCGGCGGGCTTCCCATCGCCGGCGTGATCGTGCGCAGCGCGGCTAATGTCAACGCGGGTGCGAAAACCCGCGCCTCGACGATCATGCACGGGGTCTGGATTCTGGTGTTCGCCGTCCCCTTCGCGGGATTGGTCGAACAGATCCCCACCGCGGCGCTCGCCGGCTTACTCATCGTCATCGGGATCGAGCTGCTGAAGCCCGCACACATCGAGACCGCGTCGCGCAACGGCGATCTCGTCGTCTATCTGGTGACCATTGTCGGCGTCGTCTTCCTGAACCTGTTGCACGGCGTCATGATTGGGCTGACCGTGGCCGTCGTCGTGACCGGCTGGCGGGTGGTTCGGGCCAGGGTGGAGGCGAAGCCCGTGGGCGACGAATGGCACGTGTTCATCGAAGGGGCGTGCACCTTCCTGGCCCTGCCCCGGCTGACGGGTGTGCTCGCGACGATCCCCGAGCGCACCACGGTCACCATCCACCTGGTGGCCAACTACCTCGATCACGCTGCCCATCAGGCGATCAGCGACTGGCAGCGGCGGCACTGCGCCACGGGGGGAGCGGTCAAGGTCCATAACGGACCGATGGAACCCTATGGACGCGTGGGTAAGTCGTCGAAGGCCAACGGTCGCGCGGTCCACCTCAGCCTGGTCGAAGCGGACACCGGCTAGCCCTACCCGCGGTTTGCTACGTCAGGTCGGCGGCGATCCGCTTCAGCACGGCGAGGTGATCATCGACTGTCGCGAGGCCGGCGTTCATCGTGTTGACCGACACGTGGGTGGCGCCCGCGGCCCGCCAGGCCGCGATGTCGGCCGCGGCCTTTG
The DNA here is from genome assembly GCF_001665605.1 of Mycobacterium sp. 852014-50255_SCH5639931. GTDB lineage: Bacteria > Actinomycetota > Actinomycetes > Mycobacteriales > Mycobacteriaceae > Mycobacterium > Mycobacterium paraffinicum. The sequence continues at coordinate 33,831 of NZ_LZSV01000011.1, read as the reverse complement.
CGCGGTCGCCGGCCCAACTGACCCGGCCTTCCATCCCGAGGCTTTCCGCGTCGCGCCCGGCGGCCGCGGCCGCGCGCCGCACCTGTTCCCGCGCGTGGTCGAGGCCGGGCCCGGGAGCCGTCATCGGGAACCAGCCGTCCGCGAGACGTCCCGCGCGTTCCAGCCCGCGGTCGGACGCCGCGCCGATCCACACGGGGATCGGGCGCTGGGCGGGCAATGGGGCCAGCCCCGCCGCGGTCACGGTGTGGTACTTCCCGTCGAAGGTGACCGATCGTTCGGTCCACAGCCGGCGCATCAGCTCGAGCTGCTCCTCGGATCGCTTGCCGCGATTGGTGAACTTCTCACCCAGCGCCTCGTATTCGACCGCGTTCCAGCCCAATCCGACACCAAGCCGGAATCGCCCGCCGGTGAGCAGATCGACTTCGGCGGCCTGCTTGGCCACCAGCGCCGTCTGTCGTTGCGGCAGGATGATGACACCGGTGACGAGTTCCAGGGAAGTGATCGCGGCGAGGTAGCCGAACATGACGAAGGGTTCATGGAATGTCGAATCGATGTCGTAGGGGCCATCCCAGCCGTGGTGCACGTTCGGGTCGGCGCCCACCACGTGGTCGTAGGCGAGGATGTGGGTGAATCCGAGTCCTTCGACGCCCTCGCCGTACGCACGCACGACCGCGGGGTCTCCACCGAGCTCGGTTTGCGGGAACACAACTCCAATGCGCATTGGCGGTGCAACCAAGCCGCGGGGGGATTGCTTCCCGTGCGCAATGAAAAAGTTTGGGACGGTGCCGTCTTCGCGCCTCTCGGCAAGTGGTCGCTCGAAGCGGCGGTTTTGAGGTGGTACCCGGGGGAATGTCCGACACCGTCGAAAGCCACAACGAAGGCCGCCGCCCGAATATTTCGCCGACGCTCGATGATGGACGGGTGACGACAAAAAAGATCAGGTACGCGCTGCGGGTCGGTGACTTCGAGCCAACGTTCGAAGCCGAGCTGACCGCGCGCTACGAGATTTCGAAGCTCCCCGAGGGCCCCGAACGGGCCGATTTCCTGTCCGAGCGTGCGGCCGACATTCGTGTGGTGCTCACGTCGGGGTCGCCCGGCGTCGACGCCGACACGATGGCGGCCCTGCCCCACCTGGAGGTGATCGTCAACAACGGCGCCGGGGTGGACCTGATCGATCTGCCCGCGGCGCGACGTCGCGGCATCGGCGTCAGCAACACGCCCGACGTGCTTTCGGACACCGTGGCCGACACCGCCGTGGGCCTGATCCTGATGACCCTGCGCCGTTTCGGAGCCGCCGACCGCTACGTGCGGGCGGGCGGCTGGGTGCGCGACGGGCCATTCCCCTACGCCCGCGACGTCAGCGGCTTGCAGGTCGGGATCTTGGGCCTGGGCCGCATCGGTTCAGCCATAGCGACCCGGCTGGTCGGATTCGACTGTGCCATCGCGTATCACAACCGCCACCGCATCGACGGATCGCCGTACCGCTACGCCGACTCGCCGCTGGAACTGGCCGAATCGGTCGACGTCCTCGTCGTAGCCACCACTGGCGACCCCAAGACGCGCCGGCTGGTCGACCGGAGCGTCCTCGAGGCGTTGGGTCCCGAGGGTTACCTCATCAACATCGCGCGCGGCAGCGTCGTCGACCAGGACGCGCTGGTGGAATTGCTGGCCGGCGGCGCCCTGGCCGGTGCGGGGCTGGACGTCTTCGTCGACGAACCCCACGTGCCGGCCGAGCTGCTGGACATGGACAACGTGGTGCTGTTCCCGCACATCGGCAGCGCCACCGCCCGGACTCGCAGGGCGATGGCGTTGCTGGCGATCCGCAACCTGGAGAGTTACCTCGACACCGGTGAGCTGGTGACACCGGTGCTGCGACCGCGCAGGTGACAGCGGGGTCCGCTCCTGTCAGATGCCTCACACCGGATGGTCCAGCCCTGATTAACGGGTACTAGGCCATCCACCATGAGTGACACGACCCAACGCGAGCTCGGAGACACCAACAGTCCCATCGAGGACGAGCTCGAGGATGCCTTCAGCAGGATGCTGAGCGAGGGCACCCAGCGTCTGCACCGCACGTGGCGCGGCGTGTTGGTCACCGGCTTTTTCGGCGGGACCGAGGTGGGGATCGGTGTGCTCGCCTACCTGTCGGTGTTGGACGCCACCCACCGGCCGCTGTTGGCCGGGTTGGCTTTCTCGATCGGCTTCCTGGCCCTGCTGCTGGGCCGCAGCGAGCTGTTCACCGAGGGCTTCATCATTCCCGTCGTGACGGTGGCCGCCAAACGCGCCAGCCTCCGCCAGCTGGCCAAACTGTGGGGCGGCACCATGTTCGCCAACCTCGTCGGCGGCTGGGTGATCATGTGGCTGATCATGACGGGCTTCCCAGAGCTGCACGCCCAGACCATCGAGTCCGGCACCCATTTCGCCACCGCGCCGGTGTCGGCGCAGAGCATGGTTTTGGCGATCCTCGGCGGCATGGTGATCACGCTGATGACCCGGATGCAACACGGCACCGATTCCGTGCCGGCCAAGATCGCCGCCGCGGTCGCCGCCGCGTTCCTGCTCGCCGGGCTGCGGTTGTTCCATTCGATTCTGGATTCGTTGCTGATCTTCGGCGCGCTGGTTACCGGGAATGCGCCGTTCGGTTACCTGACGTGGCTGGGCTGGTTCGGCTACACCGTGGTGGGCAACATGATCGGCGGGCTGCTCTTCGTGACGCTGCTGCGGCTGCTGCGGAGCAAGGATCGGCTCGAGGAGGAACGCGCCGACGCTGAGTCCATGTGAGCCTCAAAGCAGTTGCGGCATAACCTCACTCGCCAGCAGTTCCAGGTGCGCGAGATCGGTTAGGTCCAGCAGCTGGGTGTAGACGCGCTGCACGCCGAGGTGTTTCCACGCGCCCAAGTTGTCGACGATCTCCGCGGGAGTGCCGACCAGCGGGCTGTTCGAACGCAACTCGTCGAGGTCGCGGCCGATCGCGGCGGCGCGGCGGGCCACCTCGCGTTCGCGGCGGCCGGCGCAGAGCACGAATGCGCTTGAGTAGGTCATCGAGTCGGACGGCCTGCCCGCCTCGGTGACCGCGTCCGCCACCCGCTGAAATTGCTTCTCGGCCACGTCGATCGGCGCGAACGGAATGTTGAACTCGGCCGCGTACTTCGCCGCCAGCTGCGGGGTGCGTTTGGCGCCGAGACCGCCGATGACGATCGGCGGATGCGGGCTCTGCATCGGTTTGGGCAGCGCCGGTGAGCCGGCGATGGTGTAGTAGTTGCCGGCGTAGTCGAAGGTCTCACCCGGCTTCGTCGTCCACAGCCCTGTGACGATGGCCAGCTGCTCGCTGAGCCGGTCGAACCTCTCCCGCAGCGGGGGAAAGGGAATCCCGTACGCCTGGTGCTCCTTCTCGAACCAACCGCTGCCCAGGCCGAATTCGACACGCCCCGCGCTCATGTCGTCCACTTGCGCTACCGCGATGGCCAGCGGACCCGGATAGCGAAACGTTGCGGAGGTCACCAGGGTGCCCAGCCGGATGCTCGACGTCTCCCGCGCGATCGCGCCCAGGGTCACCCATGAGTCGGTGGGACCCGGCAGGCCGTCGCCGCTCATCGCCAGGTAATGGTCGGACCGGAAAAACGCTGCAAAGCCCAGCTGCTCGGCGGTTTGGGCGACGGCGACCTGATCGGCATAACCGGCACCTTGTTGCGGTTCGATGAAGGCACGGAATTCCATAAGATCCCTCTGTATGTCGTTGTACGGCAACCCGATTCCGAACGTGTACCCGCCCGTGGCCAAAGCGAGACGCGAACGGGTTTAGCACCCCACCCGCACCTGGGTATGCCCTTGGCATGACCTCACTACTTCCACCCAGGGTCGTGACGCCCGCGCGATTGACCTGCGCCGGGGCCGCCGACGCCGTCACGGCGGCGGAACTGCGCCGCGCCCTGCGCCGGTGGCTCCAGGAAGTGACCGAGGCCCCGGCTGAAGTGCGCGACGACATCATTCTGGGGGTCAACGAGGCGCTGGCCAACTGCGTGGAGCACGCGTACCGCGCCCAGACCACGGTCGGCACCATGAAATTGCAGGCCAGCTACGATCCCGCCGCCCAATCGATCAGCGTGTGCGTCAGCGATCGCGGATCCTGGCATCACCCCTCGCCGCAGCGGCTCAACGACCCCCGGCGATCCCGCGGTCTCCTGCTGATGCATGCGCTGGCCGACCACTGCACCATCAACGCGCGGCCCAACGGCACGACGGTGTGCCTGGACTACACCACCAGGCCCTAGCCGTCACCCGCTCACACGCCGACGGCGCGCTCGAGGTCCTTCAACGAGGTCTCCAGGTGGCCCAGCAGCCGCTGCAGGTGCGGGATGCTGCGGCGGCAGCCCACCAGACCGAAGTCGAGGTTGTCGGCGTTGTTGGTGACCGTGATGTTGACCGCCTGCCCGTCGAGTGGGATGGACAGCGGATAGTTGCCGTCCAACCGGGCGCCACGCCAGTACAGCGGGTCGGAGGGACCGGTCGAGACGTTGGAGATGACGATGTTGAAGGGCGGTGAGGCCGCCGACAGGTACCCGGGGATCAGCCCGAAGAACAGGCCGCCGATATTGAACGCGGACAGGGCGAGCTGCTGAACCGAGGGCAGCTGTTGGAAGATCTCCTTGGTGTCGCGGATCGACGTGCTGACGATCTCGAGGCGCCGCCCCGCGTCTTCGAGGTCGGTCGCCAGGTTGCACAGGAACGTTCCGACCAGGTTGCCGCCACGGTCGTCGTCGGTCTTGCGCAGATTGACCGGCACCATCGCGGTCAGCGGGGCGTCAGGCAGGGCATCCCGCTCCAGGAGGTAGGCCCGCAGGGCCCCGGAGCACATGGCGAGCACGACGTCGTTGACCGTCACCCCGGCGGCCGACTTGATCGCCTTGATCCGGTCCAGCGACCACGACTGCGCGGCCACCCGCCGGGCACCGCCGATCCGGACGTTGAACATGCTGCGCGGCGCCCGGAACGGCAGTGTGAGTTGCTGTTCGAGCAGCGCCGCCCGGGCCAGCTTCAGGCTGGATGGTGCCAGGGCGAGCGCCGACCCCGCGGTGCGGCCGGCGCGCTCGAGCAGCGACTGGGTTTTGGGCTCCTTGCCGCGCTTGCGCGGCCCCAGGGTCCACGGGACGCGCACCTCGTCGTCGTCCGGGTCTGGGGTGAACGCGCGCTGCACCAGCCGCATCGCGGACACGCCGTCCATGAGGGAGTGGTGGTACTTCGTGTACACGGCGTACCGGCCGTCTTGGAGGCCCTCGATGAGGTGGGCTTCCCACATCGGGCGGTGGCGGTCGAGCAGGCTGCCGTGCAGCCGAGACGCCAGCTCCAGCAGATCGCGGACCCGCCCGGGCTCCGGGAGGGCCGAGCGGCGCAGGTGGTAGTCGAGCTCGACGTCGTTGTCGAACGACCACGCGAGGTTGGTCAGGCCGCCGAAGAAGGCCGGGTGCTTGCGGAACAGCGGCTGCACATCCGTGCACTCGAGCATGGCCTGATAGGCCTCGCGGACGAAATGGGGCCCGGCGTCCTCGGGCGGCTCGAAGAGCTGAAGCGATCCCACGTGCATCGGGTGCTCGCGGGACTCGCCGATGAGGAACAGCGCATCCGTCGGCGATATCGGTTCCATGGTCAACCCCGTTCGTTTTGCTGCACCGTCCGCGCGGTACACGCACATCTCCTAGTAGCCGCCGTGAGCGTTTGCTAATCCCGAAAGGCCAGCCCGAATCCGGCCCGAGCCGAAGGGCTTGCGGGCGCGGTCGTTTGGGTACATCGATGCGAACACTGGCGCACGGGGAGTGAAATGTCGGCGGGTTTGGAGTGTCCGAAACGAATGGAGTTCGGACCGTGCGGCGGGGTGCGACCCGACGGCCAATGCGAGATGCGCCCGGGGCCGTGCGCGTTCGACGGCGTGGTGGCGTGGTCGGGCCATCAGCACGCGGCGCGTCCCGCTCGCGTACCGCTGCTGCTCACCGATTTCAGTTGCACCCCGTTCGATCGCCGGGACGTCGCGGCGACCGCGGCCGTGCTGGCGCCCGGGTGCGACGCCGTCCTGGTCGGGGAGCACCAGAACAAACCCGATTTTCCGCCGACGCTCATGGGGTCACTGCTGCTCGACGCCGGCGTGACACCGTGGATCACGTTGTCGTGCCGCGACCGCAACCGCGTGGTGCTCGAGCAGGAACTGCGGGGGTTGCTCAGCATCAACGTGGAGACGGTGTTGTGCGTGACGGGCGACGGGCGCGGCTACGACGTGCGTCCGGAGGTCACCCAGACCTTCGACCTCGACGGGCCCCGCCTGGTCTCGCTGGCCGCTTCGACGGGCGTGGTCGCCGCGGTGCCCGAAACGCCCACCGCCCCGCCCGTAGCGGCCCGGCCCGCACGGTTGGTCGAGAAGCAACGGGCCGGAGCGAGCCTGGCGGTCCTCAACCACGTGCCCCGTCCCGAGATGGTGGCCGACTTCGTGACGGTGGCGCGGGCGGCGGGGCTGGCGATCCCGGTGATCGCGGCGGTCGCGGTGTTCACCGACAGCGTCTCCGCGGCGGTGCTGCAAGGCTTGCCCGGCCTGGAACTCGATCAGACCGTGACGGAGCGCGTATTGGGCGCCCTGGATCCGGTGTCCGCCGGGATCGAGGCGGCGGTGGCCGAGGCCCGCGCGCTGCTCTCGATCGAAGGTGTCGAGGGAGTCAACGTGTCGGGTTTGGCGTCCGCCTCGGGCGGGCGCATGGGGGCGGAAATCAAGGCGGAGGTCGGTCGCCGAATACGGGGAGAGGGGCGCCGATGACGCGCGCCGCCGACGATGCAGTGGGGGTACCGCCCGCTTGCGGGGGACGCAGCGATGAGGTGGGGGTACCACCCGCTTGCGGGGGAAAGGGGCGCCGATGACGGAAGCGATGGAGGCAGAGTTCGACACCGTCGCCGAGTGGACGGCGCAGGTGGCCGCCGACCTCGGGCCGGACTATTACGTGCCCGCCGGGTGCCGGGGCAGTGGCAGTCCGGCCGCCCTCGATTGGCTGATAGCGGAGATGGGCCTTGAGCCCGGTGCCACGCTGTTGGACTCCGGGGCGGGCGTCGGGGGCCCCGCGGCCTACGCGGCGCGAGAGCGTTCGGTGCGGCCGGTGCTTGTCGAGCCGGAGACGGGTGCGTGCCGCGCGGCGAAGAAGTTGTTCGGCTTCCCGGTGGCGTGCGCGGTGGGGTCGGCCCTACCGGTGGCGGACTCGAGCTTCGACGCCGCGTGGGCACTTGGCGTGTTGAGCACGACACCGGATCACTTGGCGGTCCTCGAGGAGCTGCGCCGCGTCGTCCGGCCGGGCGGCCGGGTCGGCCTGCTCGTCTTTCTCGCCCACGGCGACGAAGCGAACGAGACGTTGGACGGCAACCATTTCCTGACGCCCGGCGGGCTGCTCGAGCTGGTCCGGCGCGCGTCGCTGTACGTCGAGCAGCGGCTCGGCACCGCGGACCTTCCGCCGATCTCCGACTCGTGGAACGAGCGGGTCGACGCCGTGACGGACGCCCTGAGCGAGCGGCACGGGCACACGGAGGCCTGGCAGTTGGCCGAACGCCAGAGTGCACAGATCGGGCGGCTGCTCGACGAGGGGACGCTGACCAGCGAGCTGCTGGTGTTGCGGCACGCGTAAGACTCGGTTAGGCCGACTCGCGGAAGGCGGCGGTGATCTCGGCGACCCTGGGGTCGGCGCGTAGCTCCTCCAGCGTCGCCGGGAGCGGGAGCCGCCAGTTCGGGTACTCGTCGATCGTGCCCGGCAGATTGGGCTGCCGGGGTTCGGCCAACACGTCGTAAGGCGAAATCAACTTCAGGCGGCTCGGCGCCGCCGCCAGCAACCGGTGCATCGCCGTGATCATCGCCCCCTCGTCCGGATCCGGGCCGTCAAGCAGGCCCTCGGACCGCAGCAGCTCCAACCACTCGGCCCGCTCCTTGTCGGCCACCGACCGCTCACCCGCCACGTCGTCGAGCAGCCCGAGGTCGGCGCGGGCCCGCACGTGCTCGGCGCGCAAGAAGCCCGCGGCCGTGGGTAGGTCGTGGGTGGACAGGCTGGCGGCCGCCCGCGACGGCCATTGCGCCGGCGCCAGCAGCGGCTCCCCGGGGGCGGACTCGTCGCGGGTGAACCAGGACACCGCGCATCCCAGCATCCCGTTGCCGGCCAGCGCCTCAGTCACCTCCGGTTCGACGGTGCCCAGGTCCTCGCCGACCACGGTGGCTCCGGCCCGGTGCGCCTCCAGGGCGAGGACGGCGAGCATGACGTCGGCGTCATAGTGCACGTAGGTGCCGCGATCCGGGCCGGCGCCCGGGGGAATCCACCACAACCGCCACAGGCCGGCGACGTGGTCGATCCGCAGACCGTCGGCGTAGGTCACGACGGCGCGCAGCATGTCGCGCAGGGCGGCATAGCCGGTGGCGGCGAGGCGGTCCGGCCGCCACGGCGGCAGCCCCCAGTCCTGCCCACGGGGAGTGAAGTTGTCCGGCGGCGCCCCGACACTCACCCCGGTGGCGAGCACGTCGGCCAGCGCCCACGCGTCCGCGCCCTCGGCGTCGACCCCGACGGGGAGGTCGTGCAACACCCCCAGGGCCATCCCTGCGCTTCGGGCGGTGTCGCGCACGGCGACCAGCTGCTCGGCGCAGCGCTGCTGCACCCAGGCGTGGAACGCCACCCGGGGCGCCAGCTCTCGCCGCGCCGCCGCGACGGCCGGCCCGGCGACGTCACGCAGTGGCTCCGGCCAGCGGCTCCACCGGCCGCCGTGCCGCTCGGCCAGCGCGCAGTACGTGGCCCAGTCGCGCAGGCCCTTGCCGGCGGCCGATTCGTCCAGCGCGCTGGGCCGGCCCTCGGCGCGCCAGAGCAGCTCCAGCGCCGAGCGCTTGGCCGCCCACACGAGGTCGTGGTCGATGCGTTCGGTCGTTGCCGAGACCCGCAGCGCATCCACCTCGGCCCGGGTGTCCGGGTCGGCCCTCCGATAGACGTCGAGGTCCTCGACGCGCAGCGCCAGTGGGTTGGCGAACCGTCGGCTGGAGGGGGTGTAGGGCGACGGCTGCACCGGATGGGTCGGTCCGGGGGCGCTGAGCGGGTTGAGCAGCACCGCGCCGGCACCGTGCTCGGCGACGGTCCAGTTCATGAATTCCCGCAGGTCGCCCAAGTCGCCGATGCCCCAGGAGCGGGCCGATCGGAGGGCGTAGAGCTGCAGCATCCAGCCCCAGGTGGCGGGGGCCGCGGGCACCTGGGGTGGCGCCGCGACCAGGGTGGCCTCCTGCCCGTCGCGCAGCTGCAGCCGATACCAGCCCGGGGTCAGGCCGCCGGGTAGCTCGTCGCGCACCTCGGTGCGGCCCCCGTCCTCGCCCACCAAGAGGGCCGCGCCGGGCAACGGCCGGGGCCGCCCGTCCAGGCGTAGGGAAACAGTGGGTGGCAATGCGCCGGCGCGGTCGCGCTCGGCCAGTTTGGCCAACTCGCGGCGACGGTCGGCTTCGCTGGCGGCGTCGACGTCGAGCAGGCCGAGCACGCGGATCACGACGTCGGCGTCGACCTCGACGGGCTCGCGCCGCTCGTTGCGGTAGGAGGTGGCCACCCCGTGTGCCGCGGCCAACCGACGCAGGTCATCGGGAACCGGCTTGGGATTCGCCATCAGCGCGCCGGCCCGGGTGGGGAGCCGGCGGGGGCGACGGGACGACGATGACGAGGGAGCACATCGCTTATATACCCAAGCCGGGACTTCTCACACAGACGGCCGAAACCCGTTTGGTGGCAGCCGTTTTCGGCCTAGTACCCGGTGGCTTGGAAGATGACCCGCCGAGCAATCTGAACGGCGTGGTCGGCGAATCTCTCGTAGAAGCGCCCCAACAGGGTGACGTCCACCGCGGCGGCGACACCGTGCGGCCATCTGGGATCCACCAGCGCCGCCAGCAATTGGTGATGGAGTTCGTCCATCGCGTCGTCGTCGCGGCGAATCTGTGCCGCTCGGCGAGGATCCTGGTTCAGCAACACTTCTCGGGCGACACCGGCCAACCGCTCGGCCACCTCACCCATCTCGGCGACGTGTCGGCGCACGTCTTCCGGCACGGCATTGCGGGGATGGCGCATCCGGGCGATCTCGGCCACGTGGACCGCCAGCGCCCCCATCCGCTGGGCATCCGCGGCGATCCGAATGCCACTGACCACCGCCCGCAAATCGGTGGCCACCGGCGCCTGCAATGCCAGCAGGGTGAACGCGGTCTCCTCGACGCGAGCGTTGACGGCGACGACGTCCTCCTGGCCCGCGATGACCCGTTCCGCCAGGGCCAGGTCGGCGTTGAGCAGCGCCTCCGTGGCCTGTCCGATCGCCTCCCCGGCCATCGCGCACATGGCCCCGAGTTGTTCGGTGAGCGTGCCCAACCGGTGGTGAAAAGCGGTTCTCATGCATTAGGAGTAGGCCGGAATACGCGAAATAAACGTCGTGGTGTGCGCCCGTTGAAAGCGGTGCGCTCCCAATGCCTTCCGATCACCTGACGTCGTCGGCCAGCTCGCGCGCCTCCCGCTCGCTTTCCACCGCGGGTCCGGACCCGGGCAGCGGCTTCCTGGCGACCTCGGGCGTGAACAGCAGCGTGACGGCGCCCACCAGTCCACCGAAGATCAGCATGTAGGCGGGTGCCATGACGTTGCCGGTGCCTGACACCAGCGCCTGGGCGATCAGCGGCGTGGTGCCGCCCACCGCCGATATCGAGATGTTGTACGAGATGGCCAGCGACCCGTAGCGCACGTTGGTGGGGAACAGGGCCGGCAGCATGGCGGGCGCTGTGCTGTCGAAGCACAGCTCCATCAGCCCGATCAGCAGCACGCCGAGGAAGATCACCGGGTAGATGGCGCCGAAGCGGATGAGCAGGAACGCCGGAATGGAACCCACGACCAGCAGTGCGCAGCCCGTCCACATGATGGGTTTGACGCCGATGCGGTCGGACAACGCGGCGACGAGCACCACGGTGACCATCAGGATCGCCAGCGTCACCACGATCATCACCAGTCCGGCGGTGTGGCCGACGCGCACGAACAGCTTGAGGTACGTCGGCAGGTAGCCGGTCAGCATGAAGTCGGCGACCTGAGATGTCAGCACCAGAGCCGCGCAGATCAGCAGGCCCCGCCACTGATCCACGACGGTGCGCCGAAATTGTTGTTTACGCCCGCCCGAGTGCTGCGCCCCCTCGGTCGCGTTCTGGTATGCGGATGACTCCTTGAGCCGTAGCCGCAGGAACAGCGCGAACAGCCCGAAGGGCGCGCCCAGCAGCAGGGGGATCCGCCAGCCGTAAGCCAGCATGGCGTCGTCGGGGAGCCAGGTCTGCAGCCCGGTCACCATCATCCCGGCGAGCACGAAGCCGACCAGATTGCCCATCGGCAGAAACCCGACCATCATGCCGCGTTTGTGGTCGGGGGCCTGCTCGACCAGATAGGTCATCGCGCCGACATACTCACCGCCGGTCGACAACCCCTGGAATATGCGGGCGATGACGAGCAGGATCGGCGCCCAGATGCCGATGGTGCTGTAACCGGGCAGCAAACCGGTCACGGTGGTGCTCACCGTCATCATCAGGATGGTGACCACAAGGACCCGGTGTCGTCCGATGCGGTCGCCGAGAGGGCCGAAGATGAACCCCCCGAGCGGGCGCACCACGAACGCCGCGGCCAGTGTGCCGAACGTGGCGATGAGGTGGACGCCGCTGACGCTTTTACCGGGATAGAAAACCTGGGCGATGGTGGTGGCGATGTAGCCGTAAACGCCGAAGTCGTACCACTCCATGAAGTTGCCGATCGCGGTCCCCATGATGGTTTGGCGCATGGCCGGGTCGGCGACCCTGATGTCTTTGCGTGCCCATTTCCTCCGGCGGCCCCGTGCATTCATCGACGGATTGCGTACCCAGAAGTCTCGTGGGCCGAACAAAATCGCACTCCCAACCGGCTCTATCGTCTTCATTGACCGGTGGCCGATCGTAGTGGCCGCGCCAAGGTCGGCGGGAACTCACTGACCTTTCAGGCTGCCGATGCGGAGCGAGAAATCCTTGGGCGTTGACTGCTCGTACGGCGTCGACTGCGTGGTGTCCTCAATATCCTCGACGTAGCGCTCAGGGTCGCGGTCGACGATGGCCAACCCCTCGGTGGTGGGATGCTCGGCCATGAAGTCGCTGTATTGCCGCCCGAGCGCTTCGCGAAGACCGATGGGGGCCGCGCGACGGAAGTCGGACAACCCTTCCCGCTCCTCTTCGCCCATGTGCTCGTCGTTGGCCTCCCGGGTGCGCCCGACCGCCGCCCACCACTGCTCGGTGCCGACCCGGGCCGCGTTGGCGTCGCGCACCCCGTCGCGAATGTCGTTGTGATCCCCGATGGCGTCGAGCGTCTCGCCTTCGGCGTCGGCGGTGCCCCGCTTCAGCAATTGCGGGTAGAAGATCTTCTCTTCGATATAGGCGTGCACGTCGAGCTTGTCGGCGAGGGGACGCCACACCCGCGCCAGCGCGGTCTCGTCGGTCGGCGTCTGCGCCTGCAGGTAGTCCAGCTGGGCGAACTGTTCGCGGAACCACTCGTGGTCGGCGAGGATCAACATGGTGATGTCAGCCATCGCGCCGCCCCACCTCCCTCACCGCTACGGTTCGCGGACATGGTGTCCCATCGTGGCGGACCAGTCAACCGACCGGGAACACTCCAGAAGGGCTGCATACACCGTCCGGATACACTAGGGCACCAGCGTGGTGATCGCCCTTGATCGCACGCCGCAAAAATCCACCACAGCAGAGGTTGTTTGTGCCTGAGAACCGCAGCGAGCCCGTGAGCCTAGAGCCGCATTTCGACGACGTTCAGGCGCACTACGACCTGTCCGACGAGTTCTTCGCGCTGTTCCTGGACCCGACGCGCACCTACAGCTGCGCGTACTTCGAGCGCGACGACATGACCCTGGAAGAGGCGCAGCTCGCGAAGGTCGACCTGTCGCTCGGCAAGCTCGGGCTGCAAGCGGGCCAGACGCTGCTCGACATCGGCTGCGGTTGGGGCACGACCATCGTCCGGGCGCTCGAGCGGTACGACGTCAACGTCGTCGGCCTGACCCTGAGCCGCAACCAGCAGGCGCACGTGCAGCAGCGTCTGGACCAGCACCCCAGCCCGCGCAGCAAGCGCGTGCTGCTGCAGGGCTGGGAGCAGTTCGACGAAAAGGTGGACCGCATCGTCTCCATCGGCGCCTTCGAGCATTTCGGGCGCGACCGCTACCCCGACTTCTTCAAGATGGCCTACGAGGCGCTGCCGGCCGACGGCGTGATGATGCTGCACACCATCATTCAGCCCAGCCAGGAAGAGTTCGCCGAGCGCGGGCTGCCCATCACCATGACGAAGCTGCGGTTCATGAAATTCATCATGGACGAGATATTCCCGGGCGGTGACCTGCCCGCCGCCAAGACCGTGGTGGAGCACGCCGAGCGCGCCGGGTTCGGCGTCAAGCTCGTCCAGCCGCTGCGCCTGCACTACGCGCGCACCCTCGACACCTGGGCGGCCGCGCTCGAGTCGCGCCGCGACGAGGCCATCGCGATTCAGTCCCAAGAGGTCTACGACCGGTACATGAAGTACTTGACCGGTTGCGCCGACCTGTTTCGCGAGGGCTATACCGACGTCGCGCAATTCACCCTGACCAAGGGCTGACGACCCCGGCGCCGATCCGGCCGGCCCACAACTGGTCCGCCGGGCCGGTTTATCGGCACCCCGCCCGGGGTAAAACCACGAGCAACAACCTGATTCGGTGCGCGCCGACCTTCGTCGGCGCAAAACCGCAGGGAAGGACTGATCGTGGGTGCCAAGCATCGAATGAGCGCGACCCCGGAGCAAAGACCGCGGGCGGCCGCGCGGCGCAGGTCGGGTGTCGCAACGGCATGTGAAGTCGTTTCGGCGGCAATGCTGTGCGCGGCGGCGTGTGCGGCCCTGGTGCTCAACGTCCCGCACAGCGAAAAGCGAACGATCGAGGCGAGCCAGGAGCCGCCGGCGGCTGCGCAGCCGGTGCGGCAGGAGGGCACGGTGATTGCGGTCTCGGCGGGCTCGGTCACCGCGCGCAGCGCCAACGGGTACACCCAGACCTATCTCGTCACCCCCGATACGACGCTCATCGGTCACGGCGGCCAATCCGCGGCTGCCGCTACGCATTTCACGGTCAACGACCGGGTCGAGATCGTCGGAACCATTCAGGACGGCGCTGTCCTGGCCACCACGGTGGCCGACCGCGACGTCGGACGCGGCGGCGGGCCGCCGATGGATTATCTTGACGGGCAGATAGTTCCGGCCGGCCGCACCTGAATCCTTCTCGGCGCAAAGAATCTGCCGCTCGGCGCCTTCCCCGAGCCGCCCTCCCGGCCTAGTCTCTATGCCATCCAGCCAGAGGAGGCACCGTGAGCGAGCACGAAGTGAAGATGATCATCCTGTCGACCGACGACCTCGACGAGTCGATCCGGTTCTACGGCGAGACCCTGGGCATGCCGCTGAAATTCCGCGACGGAGCGCACTTCGCAGCCCTCGACGGCGGGCCGGTCACTCTCGCGCTGGCGACCCCCGTGGACCATCCCATCCCGGGTCGGGTCGTTGTCGGCATCAAGACCGCCGACGTCGATGCCGCGGCGAAGGCGGTGGAGGCCAGTGGTGGCGGAATCGTCAAGGCCCCGTACGACGACGCACACGAACGCCGCGCCGTGGTCTACGACAACAAGGGCAACGGCCTGGTGTTCTACAAGCCGCTCGCCCGCTGACAACTACTTGCCGGTGCGCTCGCGGTGCTTGCACCCCGGCCAGCAGCACGGCCGGCGCTTGCCTTCTTCCAGCTCCTCCTGCGTCCGGCGAATGCGGCGCTGCCGGGTCGTTTCCTGCTTGGCGTCCTCGACCCAGCAGATGAACTCGTTGCGGGCCAAGGGCGTGATGTCCTTCCACGCGCCGAGGGCCGCGGTGTTGCCGATCAACGACTCGCGCAGGTCCGCCGGAAGCTTGTGCACCACCCCGCCGGGAACTCGCTGATTGCCCATAGGGTTAGGCTAACCCGTCGCTCAGGGTCAAATGTGCCCTGTCGTCATGTAATTCGTCGCGGCGCAGGGTCATCGGCGTCAGGTCGGGGACGTCCCCGCCGGCGACCACGGCGCGAGTGAGGGGCGTGAGCACCCGGAACAGCGTCTCCACTTCGTCGTCGCTGAGCGCGTCGAGCGCTGAGAGGGCGAGCGTGTCGGTGGACCGCTCGATGTGATGCTTGAGTTCCCGGCCGGCCGTCGTCAGCGACCCGTCGTCGTCCAGCAGCCCGCGCTCGGCCAGGCGCTGCTCGTGGTGTCGCCAGGCCGCTTCGTCGTAATCGCGGGTGCGCGCGATGTATTCGCGAGGCACCCCACCCGCCGCGGCATGTAAGACATTGGATTCGCGGCCCGAGATGCCGGCGGCGGCCAGCACCGCGACGTGCCCGTCGCCGCGCTGCTCGCGCAGCAACGTGGTCGCGTGCCACAGGGCGGCCAGCGGATCGTCCGGCCACGGCAGTGCCAAGTTGGCTGCGAACAGCGGCCGCCCGTCGAGTGGCGCGTGCCGGGCCGCCTTACCGGCCAATTCGGCTGCGGCAGTGACGTTCTCGTTCCCGTCGAGCCCGTAGCGGCGCAGCGCCGCGACCGCGGATTCCTGCCGGGCGCGCAATGCCGCGTCGGGCCCCGCGATCTGCCATGCCGCCGGCAACGCCTTGGCGACCCGCTCGGGCGCGAAGTTGTAGAAGATCGCGGTGATGACCTCGCGGGGGACGATCCCCAGCGGCGCCGACCGGGCGGCGAAGTAACCCATCCAGAAACCCCGGTAGCCCAGCCCGTCCAACGCCGCCCGCGCCTCCGGCGCGAAATACGTCACCGCGTGCACCGGCTCGAACCGGTCGAAGAAGCGTCGCGCCAGCACCGGTTCTCGTTGCATGGTCGTAGTTAACCACCTCGACGGTTGCCGGTGCTCAAAGCCTCAACAGGCGCTCGGCATTGCGATGGGCGATCTTCTCGCGGTCGGCTTGGCTGATCGGCATCCGATCGAGAAACTCCCGGCACGCCTTGATGTTTCCGTAGGGATAGTCGGCTGTGAAGACGACGCGGTCGATCCCGATGACGTTGACCATCGCCTGGTAGGCGTTGAACGACAGGCTCCAACTGGGATCCATTGCGCCGGGTTTCTGGCTGAAAAAGTCGCCGGCGAGGATGCCGCCGTAAAAGTTCTCCCGCAGGTATTCCTTCACGGTGCGCTTGAGGCCCGTCTCGGCTATCGGAAACGAGTAGTCGGTCCGCCATCCCATCCAGCTCAGCGCCTCGAAGTGGTGCCCCACGATGACCTGCAGCTGCGGAAACCGGTCGAACGCCCCGCCGAGGATCAGCCGCAGGCAGTGCACCCCGGTGTCGATATGCCAGCCGAGCCCGGCGGCCGCCAACCGTGCCGTTATCTTGCGATCGAAGCCGCCGTAGTAGGCGTCGATGACCGGCTGCGGCGGCACGGTGGGGTGCAAAAAGATTGGCACGCCGAGCGTTTCGGCGGATTCGAAAACCGGCCAGAAGAAGGTGTCGTCGAGGTAGCGGCCGCTGACGTGGCCGTTGATCAGGGCACCCACGAAGCCGTGATCGCGGACGGTGCGCTCGAGCTCGCCGGCGGCCGCCGCCGGGTCGCGCATGGGCAGGGTGGCGAAGCCGCGGAACCGAGCCGGGTGCCGGGCGATCGCCGCCGCCACCTCGTCGTTGGCCCGCCGGGCCAGCTCGGCCGCCACCGCGGGTTCCAGCGTCTCGGGGCCCGGGACGGCGTGCGAGAGGATCTGCACGTCGATGCCCGCGGCGTCCATCGCGGCGATCCGGCCCTCGCCCAGGTCGTTGATGCCCGGCGGCCACTCCCCATCCGCTCCGGGGGAGCCGTAGCCCGCGTGCGTCAGCAGTTCGGTCGCCGAATCCAGGCCGTTGTTGTTGTGTTCTTCGGCTATGGCCGCAAACCTGTAGTGCTCCTCGATACCGATGACCTTCATCCGTCTCCTCCCATACGTGGACACCTACGAGGCCGGCGGGCTCGGCGTTCATCGGGTACCCGGATTGTCATTGCGGCGGCGATCGTCGACCGCGGGCGGCTCCCGCATAGTCTCGAACCCGTGACCATCCCGTATGACGATGCGCTGTGCGAGCGGATTCGGGGACATCTGGCGCGCCATGACCGTCGCGAGGTGACCGACCCGACGAAGCGGCACGCGGCAGTTGCCGTGGTGCTGGTCGACTCGACCCTCGGCGAGGACCGGGTCGACCCGGCGCAAGTGGACGAGTGGAACGGTGACCGCCCGCTGCCGGAGGCCGGCCTCGACGGACGCATGGTTGACGTGTCCGGCGGCGCGGCATTCCTGTTGTGCCGCAGGGCAGCCCGTCTGACCTCACATGCTGCGCAGTGGGCACTGCCCGGTGGGCGGCTCGACGCGGGTGAGACCGCCGTCGACGCGGCACTGCGGGAGCTGCACGAGGAAGTTGGCATCACCCTGCCCCACTCGACCGTGCTGGGGCTCCTGGACGACTACCCGACCCGGTCCGGGTACGTCATCACCCCGGTGGTGATCTGGGGTGGCGGCCGGCTCGACCCCCGGCCGGAGCCCGATGAGGTGGTGGCGGTGTACCGGGTGGGGCTGCACCAACTGCAACGCGACGATTCGCCGCGGTTCATCACCATCCCGGAGAGCCCCCGCCCGGTGGTGCAGATCCCGCTGGGGAACGACCTCATTCACGCACCGACCGGCGCCGTGCTGCTACAGCTGCGGTGGTGGTGTCTGGAAGGCCGTCACGACCCGGTCGGCGAGCTGGAGCAACCGGTGTTCGCCTGGCGGTAGGAGCGCTGGACGACGCCGCGGTGACGCCAACCCCGGCTGAGCGTGCCGGGATCACCGACGACGGGAACGGGTCTTCCTGGCCGGCGCGGACAGGCGGCGGTCGACTGCGGCCAGCGCGCGCTCGGCCCACCGAATGTTCTCCTCCTCGAACGCGATTCCGCGGAGCAGCGTCAGGTAGGGACCGATTCGCTGGGCGTGGGCCAGGTAGTCCTCCTCGTCGCGTCCATCGAGCACGCGCGCACGCAACCGTTCGTAGCGTTGCAGTTTGGCCGTCGCCCATTGCAGTCGTTCGACGATGGACTCACGCACCGCGCGCGTGTCGCCGGCGTCTGCGGCCTGTACCTTGACCATCAGTTCGTCGCGGATCACGGACGGCTTGGGCGGCCGCGCGGTGAACTCCCGGATCGCCTCGTGACCGGCATCGGTCAGCGAGAACAGGCGCTTGTTGGGCCGCCGCTCTTGGTGCACCACCCGCGCCGCGATGAGGCCCTGCTCGGCGAGCCGGTCGAGTTCGCGGTACAGCTGCTGGGGCGTGGCCATCCAGAAGTTCGCGACCGAGGCGTCGAATTCCTTGGCCAGGTCGTACCCGGATGACTCCCCCTCGAGGAGGGCCGCCAATACCGCATCTCGCAGCGACATCGACCTAGGCTACAACGAGGTGAGTAATCAACAAAGTGATTAATCGCACTATGGACACGGCGGGGCCGGCCGCATAGCGTCAACGGCACTCCTGAAACGAATTCACTAGGCGAGGTGTCGGATGCATCCGTTCCGCAAGGCGGTCGAAGAACGCGACGAGAAGGGCATCCAGGCGCTGCTGGCCGACGACGTGGTGTTCACCAGCCCGGTGGCGTTCAAGCCCTACGTCGGCAAGCCGATCACCGCGGCAATCCTGCGCGGCGTCATGCGCATCTTCGAGGACTTTCACTACGTCCGCGAGATCCACGATGGCAGCGGTCGCGACCATGCGTTCGTGTTCGAGACCGGAATCGCCGGAGCGCCGGGGGTGAGGATCACCGGTTGCGACTTCCTGCACTTCAATGAGGACGGTCTCATCGACGACTTCGTGGTGATGGTACGACCGTTATCGGGTGCGAAGGCGCTGTCGGAGGCGATGGGCGCCCAATTCGACCGAATTCAGCAAGAAGCGCTCGAGCTGGCCGACGAGTTCACCACCGCGTAGGAGCAAGCAAACGATCATGCGAATCGGATTGGGCATCAACTACGCGGGCGGTTTCAAGGAAGTGGCCGCCGAAGTGGCCGACCTCGAACGGGCCGGACTCGACATTGTCTTTGTCCCCGAGGCGTATTCGTTCGACGCGGTGAGCGCGCTGGGGTACCTGGCCGCCAGTACCGACAGCGTCGGACTGGCCTCGGGAATCCTGCAGCTCTACACGCGAACGCCCACACTGACCGCGATGACCGCCGCCGGTCTCGACTACGTCTCCGACGGTCGGTTCACGCTCGGCCTGGGCGCTTCCGGCCCACAGGTCATCGAGGGCTTCCACGGTGTCCCGTACGACGCGCCGATCGCACGCACCCGCGAAGTGATCGACATCTGCCGCCAGGTGTGGCGACGTGAGACGCTCACACACCACGGCAAGTACTACACGATTCCACTGCCCGCGGGGCAGGGCACCGGGCTTGGCAAGCCGCTCAAGCTCATCAATCAGCCTGTCCGGGAACGAATTCCGATACTGGTCGCGGCGCTGGGACCCAAGAACGTCGAACTGGCGGCCGAGGTCGCCGAGGGCTGGCAGCCGATCTTCTACCTGCCAGAGAAGGCGCCGGAGGTGTGGGGAGAGTCGCTGGCGGCCGGCCGGGCCAAGCGCGACCCCAATCTGGGTGAGCTCGACATCTACGCCGGACCGGTGCTGGCCATCGGCGAAAACGTGGAACCGTTAAGGGAATTCGTAAAACCTCACCTGGCCCTTTACATCGGCGGGATGGGCGCCAAGGGCAAGAACTTCTACCACGCCCTGGCCACCAAGTACGGCTACGGCCCGCAGGCCGATCGGATTCAAGAGCTCTACCTCGCCGGGGACAAGGACGGCGCCGCGAAGGTCGTGCCCGACGAACTCGTGCGAGACGTGAACCTCATCGGCAGCCGCGAATTCGTCAAGGATCGCCTGGCCGCGTTCCAAGAGGCGGGGGTTACCACCCTTAACGTCTCGCCCATCGCGTCCACACCCGCCGAGCGGATCAAGCTGATCGAGACTCTGCGCGAACTCCTCTGATCACCGGCCCGGTCACCCCTCCGCCGGTGAGCGTCGTAGCGCGCGCGAGCACGTCATCAACGCCGCCAGCGTGATCGAGAACCACACTGCCAGAACGACGAACGGCAACGCGCCGGCGAAAACCTGCGCCTCTGGGGTGCGAGGCCGTTGGCGGCGTTCAGCCCTGGCGGTGGGCGTCTCGGCGGAGTCGAACCGCGCGACTCACGGCCGTCAGCAACGCCAGTGCCGCCATCACGGCGAGGATGGCCGTCGAAACCGCCGACTCCACCGTCGTCAAGATCAGCGGCAGGCCGAAACCGATGTACGTCACCACGTAGAACGCGCCAACGAGCGCACCGCGCAAGCGTTTCGGCGCCGCTGCCTCCAGATCGATCAAGCCCTCGCGCAGACACAGACCGGACGCGCTGCCCAGCACCAGGAACAGCGGCAGACCCAACGCCGGCGACAGGGCAGGCGGGGCGAGCGCGGTGACCGCGTAGCCGAGCGCGGCGAGCACCGCGCCGGCGGTGCCGGCCTGCGGCCCCCACCGGCGCGCGCGGGCGAGCACTTGGATGAGCCCGCTGACCCCGTTGACCAGCAGCGTGGCGACGCCGGCAGCCATCGGAGCCGCGAGCCCGGTGTGCACGCGGCCGGGGATCGTGATGAATCCGAGTGTCGCCGAAGCGAACACCCACGGCGCAAGCGGCATCGCCCAACTCAACGCCCGCGCCGCACCCTGCCCGGCGGTGCTCGACGGCTCCCAAACCTGTGTGGTGTCCGGCCCCGTGGCGCCCGCGCGCCCCGCCATGACGGCCGCGACGGCCATCGCGGCCACTCCGATGGCGGCCGCGATTCCGAACGACAGGCGGATGCCGACTGGGCCTGCACCGGCGATCAACGCTCCCGCGAATGGGCCGATCGCGAAGCCGAGCATCAACACCGCGCCTGCGGCGGCCGCGCCGGCGGGACCTTTCAGGTCCGAGGCCCACGCGGTGCAGGAACTCATGGCCAGCCCGACCCCGAGCCCGACGACCAGGCGCCCCAGCAGCAGAACGTCGTACTGCTGCGAACACAACATGGCCACGGTCCCCGCCACGGCGGTCGCCGACCCCGCCAGTGCCACCAACCGACGGCCGAACGCATCCGAGGCGCGCCCACCGACGAGCAGACCGGGCAGCAATCCCAGCGCATAGATGCCGAAGATCGCATCGAGCGTGGCCGAGCTGAGGTGCTGCCGAACGCTGAGCAGGGGCATCAACGCGACGAAATGATTGGCCACCCAGCCGATGGACAGCAACAACACCAGGACGCCGGCGAACGTGCCCCGGGCCGCATCCGGGCTGTCACCTTTGTCCAGCGCGGCCAAAGTCGACGGCGGAGTTGACCCGTTGGACGAGGACACCGGACGTTCCTCCCCTCTGGTCTCGGCGCGGCGGAAACCGACGAACCCTAAACGACGACTTGGACGTGGCAGTTATTCCCATTCGCCGGCGAGACGCACGCGGCGCAAACGGTTGGGTCACCGGGGCAATCGCACGGCGGGGTTTCGAATCGGTCGATTTGGTGTACTGATACCACTACTCGGCTCCAGGAAGGCAAATGATGAAGCAAATCGCGGCCGCCACGTTCGCGATCGCCGCCGTGCTGCTGTCCAGCGCGTGTTCGGCCTCGCAGGTCATCAACACCGGCGGCGACACCAAGTGCAAGGACTTCACCTCGCAGGACGAGAAGAAGCAGAACGACGAGGTCAGCAAGATGCTGAAGGACAAGAACGGCACAGACCCCGCCAATGCTGAGATCTCGGCCACCCGACTGTCGGCATTGACGTATTGCCAGACGTTGGGCAAGCCGGACACCAAGATCTCCGAGGCGCCCCACGGCTGACCGTCACTGCGTCGGATCAGCCGCACGTTCGGAGCGCGCGCCGCGCTGAGAGGCGAATGGTGTTGCGGCGTAACCAGCTTCTGGGGGACGGCCGCCTATCGAAGCTCCTGCGCGGTGGTGTCGCCGGCTTCGGCATTCACCAATTGCCTGCGTCCCACATGTGCCTCGGTACGAAGCCGCTCCACCATGTGCGGGTAGTGCAGTTCGAAAGCCGGCCGCGCTCCAGCACGATCGCGGGCTCCCCGCGCCGCGCCAGCTCGTAAGCGGCGGCCAGCCCGCACACCCCCGCGCAGACGATGACGATCACGCGACCGGCATACCCACGCGGCTAGAAAAAGAACCCGGCGTGGGGCGCGTCCGGCACCGCGAACAGCCCATCGGCCACCGCAAGTGCCGACGGGTCGTCGGCCCGCGCCAAACCGGCGATGGCGAGGTCGCGCCAGGTCGTGCCGCCGAGCAGGACGCCGGCCAGCCCCTCGACGTCGACCTCCAGTTGTGCCCGCCGCTCGGTCGGTTCGGCACCGCCGCCGGTGACGGTGAAGCGACGCGAATTGTGCGGCACCATAGCGTCTTTCACCGCGATGGTGACGGCACCGTCGCCGCTGTAGTGGCGCGCCGCCAGTGCCCGCGGCACGTCGAGGACCCGCAGCCACGTCTCGTCGTGCACCGCGGTGACCCGCACCGCCCGCCGATCGGTGAGCAGCCACGGCAACGGGTCGTCGAGCGGAAGCATCCAAAACATCACGCGGTCAATGAGATCCAGGCCGAGCAGGAACCGCAGCAGGCCGAGGTAGGCCTCCGCGGTGGGCGCGAAGAAGTCCTCTACGGCGATGGCGCGCTGGTCGCTGACGAACCACCGCTCGGTGTCGACGGGACGATAGCGGGCGAACCCCGATTCGGCTCCCGGAGCGCCGTGCACCGCGACGTACGAAGGCTGCGGTGACGACTCGGTGCGCAGCCGCAGGCTCTGCCACCACACGCCCGGCCGGTCGATGGTGCCCGGACGCGACGGGCGATGCTCGGCATAGATGCGGGGCAACAGCTCCCATGCTTGCGCGGCGTCGATCAACCGCACAGGACCGCCGGGCCCGACGTCGCGCCGCAGCGCCGCCCGCGCGGTCTGCACCTCGATGGTCTGCGACGAACTGGCGACGCCGTACCCGTACCTTCCGTAGATCGTCGCCTCCGAGGCCCGCAGCGACGCGACCACCTCACCGCGGGCCGCGATGTCCCGCAACTGATGACGGATCAGCTCCGTGGCGATGCCCTGCCGGGTGAACGACGGCAGCACCCCGATATGCGTGACGGCGGCGTGCCCCACCAGCGCACCGCCGGGCAGCGTCATCCGACTCGTCACCGCGTCCGCGGTGCCGACCAGTTGACCGCCCGCGAATGCGCCGACGGTGCGGCCGGGTTCGAGCAACGTGGCGATGCGGCCGGGCGGCAGGTCTGGCAACGGCGGGAAGCCGATCATGGCGACGCGAAACACGTTGGCGGCCGCCAGGAGCTCGTCCTCGCTGTCGAGGACCCGGATCTCGGTGGTCATTCGGCCATCATGTCGCGTGCGCGCCGCGGCATGGACCGCGGGCTGCGGCCGCTAACGGATCTGCAAGCCGGTCAACGCCCGCGAGATCACCAGGCGCTGGATCTCGCTGGTGCCCTCGAAAATGGTGAAGATCTTGGCGTCGCGGTGCATCCGCTCCACGGGATAGTCGCGTGTGTAGCCGTTGCCGCCCAGGATCTGGATCGCCTCGTCGGTGACGTAGACGGCCGTCTCGCTGGCCACCAGTTTGGCCATCGACCCCTCCGCCGCGTCGAAGGATTGGTTGTTGCGCGCCATCCACCCTGCCCGCCACACCAGCAGCCGGGCGGCGTCGATGCGGCTCTTCATGTCGGCCAGCTTGAACGCCACGGCCTGGAATTCGCCGATCTTGCGGCCGAATTGCTCACGCTGGCAGGCATAGTCGAGGGCGTACTCGTAGGCGGCCCGGGCAACGCCGACCGCCATCGCGCCGACCGTGGGTCGGGTGCGCTCGAAGGTCTTCATCGCCGCCTGACTCCGCGCCGAGGCGCCCGACTTGACGCGGGCGATCCGCGCCTCGAACTTCTCGCGCCCACCGAGGATGTGGTCTTCGGGAAGTCGCACGTTGTCCAGCACCACCTCGGCGGTGTGGGACGCCCGAATCCCGTGCTTTTTGAACTTCTGGCCCTGCGCCAGCCCGTTGACGCCCGCGGGGACGACGAAGGTGGCCTGGCCGCGGGTGCCGAGCTCGGGGTAGACCGACGCCACCACGATGTGCACGTTGGCGATGCCGCCGTTGGTCGCCCACGTCTTGGTGCCGTTGAGGACCCACTCCCCGCTGGCCTCGTCGTAGCGGGCCCGGGTGCGGATGGCGCCGACGTCGGAACCCGCGTCGGGCTCGGACGAGCAGAACGCGCCCAGCTTCGGCTCGTCGGCCGTACCGAACATCTCGGGCAGCCAGCGGCCCAGCTGTTCGGGAGTTCCGTTGCCCGCCAAGGCCGCCGCGGCCAGGCCGGTGCCCATGATGGACAGCGCGATGCCGGCGTCGCCCCAGAACATCTCCTCGAACGCGGTGAGCATGCCCAGGCCGGTGGGCTCGGCCGCCTGCTGCGCGAAGAAGTCGGGGGAGTACAGGCCCACCTTCGCGGCCTCCTGGATCACCGGCCACGGGGTTTCCTCCCGTTCGTCCCATTCCGAGGCGGCGGGCCGGATGACGTCGGCGGCGAACTTGTGCACCCAGTCGCGCACCTCGATCACGTCGTCGGTCAGTTGCAATGAGAAAGTCACGGCTTCACTCCTGAATTGTCGTTGCTCTCAACGGTTTCCGTATTGGGCGAGGACGCTGACGGTCTGGCTGACCCACGCCTCGAAGTAGCGCTCCTCGTCGATGTTGCCCGGCAGGCGGCCGGTCAGCGCCTGCAGTGTTGCGGCATAGGACAACGACCCGATAGCGACGGCGGCGGCCCCCTCCGGATCGGGGATCCGGGTGCGGCCAGACCGGTTCGACGCGGCCAGTTCGTCGGCGAACCGTTGATAGGCGTTGTCGGTGATGACCTGCCAGGTCTTCTCGTCGAGATCGCCGAGCTCGTCGGGTTCGCGCAGCATGACCTTGAGCAGGTCCTCGCTTTCTTTGAGGTTGCTCCAGATCAGCTGGCCCGCCGTGCGCACCGCCTGCTCGACGCCGCCGGGCTGTCCGGCGTCGTACTGCTCCCGCGCCGCCACGATGCTGTCGATCCGGTGCGCGACGGCGGCCTCGAGCAACTCTCGCTTGGAGCCGAAGTGCTTGTACAGCGCGCCCGACCCCGGCGCCAGGCCCGATGCCCGCTGGATGTCGGCCACCGACGTCGCCGCGTAGCCCTTGTCGGCGAAGAGCTTCAGCGCCGCGGCCAGCAGCCGATCGCGTCCGGAGACGAGCATGGTGAGAGAGTACTCACTCACTCCACCGGTGCAAAATGGCGCCGGTTGCAGGCGCGGGAGACGGGCTCGAGGGTTGGCGTTAGATTCTCTGCGAAACGCCACGAGGCCTGAGCGCGGCGAATCGATATCGGTGTGAAGGTTGGGGTCAGGTGGTCGACACCGCCGCCGGCCCGGCGCCGCGAGCTGCACAAGAGGAGCCTGACAGCGTGTTACCGCACGTAGATCTGCCGATGCGGGTGTTGTCGCTGCGCACCATCGTCGTCGTGGCGGCAGTGTCGGTGATCACCCTCGTGGTGCTGTTGGGCACCTGGGTGTGGGTCGGTGTCACCAACGATCAGTACAGCCAGCTCGATCGCCGGCTCGACTCGGTCAGCAGCCTGGGCGACATCAACTCACTCCTCAACAACGTGGAGCACGCCAGCCCCGACCAGCCCATGCCTGACGGCAACCTGGTGCGCACCGCGCGCATCGGAGACGAGACCGTATCCGCGCCCAGCAATATCGTGCTGCCCAAGCTGCCCAACGGATACGCGAACACCACGATCAACGGGGTGCAATACCGCGTCCGCACCTTCTCCGCGGGGCCCGCCTCGATCGCGCTGGCCGCACCGCTGGCCGAAGCCCAGCACCGGATCAACGAGCTGCACCTGCGGGTGCTGTTGATCTGCGCCAGTGTCATCGGCGGCACGGTGGTCGTCGGCTGGGTGATCTCGTTGATCATGGTGAATCCGTTCCTGTTGCTGGCCCAGCAGGCCCGCGCCATCAACGCCCAGTCCAGCCCGGACGAGGTCCAGGTGCGCGGGGTGCGTGAGGCCGTGGAGATCGCCGAAGCCGTCGAGGGGATGCTCGCGCGCATCGGCAAGGAGCAACAACGCACCAAGGCCGCGCTCGAGTCGGCCCGTGACTTCGCGGCGGTCGCCTCGCATGAGTTGCGGACCCCGTTGACGGCCATGCGCACCAACCTGGAGGTGCTGTCCACCCTGGACCTGCCGCGTGAGCAGCGCCAGGAGGTCATCGGCGACGTCATCCGCACCCAGAGCCGCATCGAGGGCACCCTGACGGCGCTGGAACGGCTCGCGCAGGGCGAGCTCACCACCGTCGACGATTTCGTCCCGTTCGACATCACCGAACTCTTGGACCGGGCCGCGCACGACGCGCTGCGCATCTACCCCGAGGTGGAGGTGTCGCTGGTGCCCTCGCCGACCGTGCTGATGGTGGGCTTGCCCACGGGGCTGCGGCTGGTGATCGACAACGCCATCGCCAATGCCGTCAAGCACGGCAATGCCGGCAAGATCCAGCTCACCGTGAGCAGCTCGAGTGAGGGCGTGGAGATAGCGATCGACGACGACGGCACCGGCGTGCCGGAATCCGAGCGCGCCACGGTGTTCGAGCGCTTCGCCCGCGGTTCGACGGCGTCGCGTTCGGGATCCGGTCTGGGTCTGGCGCTGGTCGCCCAGCAGGCCGAACTGCACGGGGGCACGGCGGCGTTGCAGACCAGCCCGCTCGGGGGGACCCGGCTGCTGCTGAAGCTGGCCGGCGACGGGCGCGGTCCCGCATAGCTTCCGTAGCCATTTCCGGCCCCGGGAAAAACGGACGGAACAGTTGGCCGATTCTCCGTTAAGCCGGCAAGAATATGCACCGCGGCGCTCCCTTGTTCGGCCGCCTTTTACGCGCCGCCATTACTGCCACGCATTCGCATGACCCACTCGCACTGAAGCTTTCGACGGTGAGGTCGTGACCACTGTGTCTGCAGTGGCATACGAGGTTGTTTGACGGATGACTTATAAGGGGAATACCGCCGGTCAGAACAAACGCGTAATTTCCTGCCGGCGGCCGGAAGGAATGCTAGTGAATACACGAACGGTCGAACCGCACTAGACTGAGGCGCCAAGCCGTCTTTTAGACGCTGAGCAATCGGAGGGAAATCATGGTGCTGCAGGTGCAATCGGAGGCAGTGCTGGCGTCGTCATCCGCGGAGGCGGCCATCAGCGCGGAAACTCAGGCGGCGGCTTCGGCGGCCGCGCCGGTGCTGTTGGGAGTGCTGCCGATGGGCGCAGACCCCGACTCGGCGATGTTTGCGGCGGCGCTGAACGCGTGTGGCGGAAGCTACCTGGGAGTGGTTTCCGAGCACGCCGCCCAGCGCGGCTTGTTCTCCGGCGCACAGAGCCTCGCGTCGGGCACGTACGTCGTCACCGAGCTCATGCGTAGCTTGGCGTTGGCGATCGGCGCCTGAGACCAGCGAGGCACAAAGGGGGAAGTACGCATGGCCGATCCGGGGTGGGCCGCGCGTACGCCTGAGGACAACGATTTGTTGCTCAAGGCGGGCGCCGGCGTCATCACCCATCTGGCCAACCAGGCCGCCTGGACGGCACTCGCGGCCACCCATCACGGCTCGAGCATCGCCTCGACGATCAACACCGTGGCCACGTCGGCGAGCTGGGTCGGTGCGGGATCCCTGGCCTCCGCAGCCAACGCCACCGCGCTGAACGCGTCGTTGCACGGGCTGGCTGGGTGGGTGGACGTCAAACCGGCGGTGGTTTCCACCGCGGTCTCGGCGTATCAGATGGCGTACGGCTCGATGCGCCCAGCGCCCGAATGCATCGAGAACCGCACCGAATGCGCCACCGACTACGGCATCAACCCCGTCGTCCTCGGGGCTTTGACGCCCCGCATCACGTCGCTGGAGCTCGAGTACTTCGGATCGATGTGGCCGAATAACTCCGCCGTCGGCGCCAGCTACGGAACGATCCTCACCGCGTTGACCCAAAGCCTCGCCATTCCGCCGCCGCTGGCAACCATGGGCGCATCGCCGGCGGCGCCCGTGGAGGCGGCTTCGGCGGTGGGCCAGTCCGCGGCCCAGGTCGCGGCCGGCGACGGCATGCGCTCCGCTTTTCAGGGCGCGCAGACGGGCACGCAGGGGGCGGGCCAGGCGGCGTCGGGCGGCCAGGACTTCATGAGCCAGGCCGGCTCGTTCATGGAGCCGGTGCAATCGATGATGGGCGCGGTCCCGCAGGCGATGCAGGCTCCCATGCAGATGATGCAGGCGCCGATGCAGATGATGTCGCCGCTGCAATCGATGATGGGCATGTTCGCCAATCCCGGCGCCATGGCCGGGGCGGCGCCGGGAGTTTCGGCGGTCTCGGCGACGGAGGTGTCGGCCGTCGGCGCATCGGGCGGCGGCGGGGCCGCGTCCCTGGGCAGTGCGGGTATGCCCGCGACCAGCTTCACCCGTCCCGTCAGCGCGTTTGAGCCCGTCAGCAGTGGCCGGCCGGTCGGGTTGCGGCCGAGCGGGGCGTTGGGGGCCGAGGCCATCCGTCCGCAGACCACCACTGTCGGCGGCGGCACACCGATGGGCGGCATGCCGGTGGGGCATGGGGCGGGAGGAGAGCGCGGATCCCGAGACAAATCCGAACAGCCCGCGACGGTGCGGGTTGTCGACACCAGAGTGTGAAGCCGGCCCGGCCAAGGGTGAATCGACAGGTCCAAATAGCCCTCATACACTTCGTTTCATGCCCCAGGTAATTCCCCGGGGGAGGGCAGCAGTAGTTAGGAGAAACCGCAAGTGGACAGTTCAACAATCCAAGTATCGTCGCAGGTGCTGCGTGACGCTTCCAACCATATTCAGGCGAACATGGAGCACGCGATCGCAATCGCTCAGGGCTACATCGCGAATCACGAAAACGTGATGAACCCGTCGACCTGGTCCGGTGAAGCAGTCACCGCTTCCCACGCGACGGCCATCGAAATTCAGAACGACCTGAACAAGGTCCTGTCCGGCGGCACCCGCCTGGCCGAGGGTCTCAAGCAGGCGGCGGCCTTGATGGAACACCACGAGGCGGATTCCACACACGCCTTCAGCGCGCTATTCGGCGGCCACGGCTCCTAACCGGCCCACTCACTCCTAATTCCACTAATGGTCTTTTGAAAGGAAGCTCGCAAATGTCCAACCCGATCACTTATAACCCGGGCGCCGTAGCCGATTTCGCCTCCGACATCGGCTCCCGCGCCGGCCAGCTGCAGGGAATTTATGACGACACCTCGAACCGGACCAACCAGCTGACGGAATTCTTCGCCGGTCATGGTGCGAAGCAGTTCTTCGAGGCGCAAGCGCAGATGCTGTCCGGGCTGCAGGGACTGATCGACACCGTGAGCCAGCACGGGACGACGACCTCGCACGTGCTGGACAACGCGCTCGCCACCGACCAGAACATCGGCCACTTGTTCGGCTGAGATCGGCTCACCGCCACGATTGAAGGTGGGGCAGATGCGCGAGCGCATGTGCCCCCCTTCGGTGTCTGGCCCGCCGGTTGATGGGCGCGCTGCCTGGAAAGCGAAGTGACATGCTGACTACGACGGTCGATGGCCTGTGGGTGTTGCAAGCGGTGGCCGGGGTGGAGCAGACCTGCCCCGAACTGGGGTTGCGGCCGTTGCTGCCGAGGCTCGACACCGCCGAGCGGGCGCTGGGCCACCCGATCGTGGCCGAGTTGAAGACTGCCGGCGCCCTTGACGAGGCCGGCAATGTCGACCCGATGATCCGCGAATGGCTCACCGTGCTGTTGCGGCGGGACTTGGCGTTGATGGTCAGCATCGACGTCCCCGGGCGCGAACCGACGCGGGTGTCTATCTGCCGCTTTGCCAGCTGGTGGGTGGTGCTGGAACGCCACGGCGAGCTGATCCGCCTGTACCCGGCCGGTACCGCCAACGACGAGGGTGGGGCCAGCGAACTCGTGGTCGGGCAAGTCGAGCGGTTGTGCGGTGTGGCGGAGGCGGCGCCGTTGCGGCCGGTCACCCTGGACACCGAACAATTGCTCTCGTCGGTGCGCGACTCCGCCAGCCTGCGGACCTTTCTGCTCGCCCAGAGCCTCGACGCCGATCAATTGCAGCTCGTGCTCGCGGCCGCCGACCCCGCGCGCTCGGCGCGTGCGTCCATCGTCGCGCTGCAGGCCGGTGTCGGGCCGGACGAATTGGCGCGCGTGGCGGTCGGCGATTCGTCGGTGTCCATCGTCGACACCCCGTCCGGACGCGTCTGCATCGAGTGCGTCATCTCGGGGCAGCGGCGCTATCAGATCGTCTCGCCCGGTTCGCGCAGCGACATCAGTGGCGCCGTGCGGCGGCTCATCCGCCGCTTGCCCGCGGGCGACGAGTGGTACTCGTATCGGCGGGTGGTCTGACAGGAGCATGATTTCTCAACTGACGCAAGATAAGTCAGTTAACCAATGCCGTGGAATAGCAACCCCTTACGCTCTTGAAGGGTTTCTTGATCGGTAAACGCGGTATCGCCGAGCGTGTTAGCATCGCGACGTGACGAGCCCTTGGAATGACCCGAATATGTCGGACGAAGGGGCGCTCAGACGGGGGGATCCGTCAGGGGGCCGTAACTTCCCGGATTCGGTGTCCGACACCATGCGCATTACCGATCTGGCCGCGCCTCGAAAGATTCCTCCAGGCTCGGGTTGGCGGAAATTCATCTACGTCATCTCTTTTAAGAAAATAAACCCTGGTGAATCGCCCAGTGAGCGGCACTACCGGGACTTGCAGAACCGTATCCGGCGGCACATCCGGCGCCAGTACGTGATCACGGTGGTGTCCGGTAAGGGCGGAGTCGGCGTTTCGACGATGGTCGCCTGCATCGGTGGGGTGTTCCGAGAATGCCGCCCGCAGAACGTGATTGCGATTGACGCGGTCCCGGGCTTCGGCACACTGGCCGACCGCATCGACGAGTCGCCGCCGGGGGACTACACCGCCATCATCAACGACACCGACGTCCAGGGCTACGCGGACATCCGTGAACACTTGGGGCAGAACCCGATCGGACTCGACGTGCTGGCCGGAAACCGCACGTCGGACCAGCCCCGGCCGCTGGTGCCGGCGATGTTCTCGGGGGTCTTGTCGCGGCTGCGGCGAACCCACACGGTGATGATCGTCGACACCTCGCCGGATTTGGAACACGAGGTGATGAAGCCGGTTTTGGAGAACACCGACACGCTCGTGTTCGTGTCCGGGATAACCGCGGACCGGTCCCGGCCGGTGCTGCGGGCCGTGGACTACCTGCGGTCGCAGGGCTACCACGAGCTGGTCTCGCGCAGCACCGTGATAATCAACCACACCGATCAGATCGCCGACAAGGACGCACTGGCGTACTTGACCGAGCGGTTCAGCAAGGTCGGCGCGACCGTCGAAGAGATGCCGTTCGATCCGCACCTCGCCAAAGGCGGGCTCATCGACACGGTTCATGAATTAAAGAAAAAGACGCGGTTGCGGCTTTTTGAAATCACCGCCGGCCTGGCCGACAAATACATTCCGGATGCGGAGCGGACAGCGCCGTGACATCAGCGCATAAGGTCGCTTTCCCGGCGCGCTGTGCGGTCAATATTTCCTACGAGAAGCATCTGTGTTCCCAAGTGTTCCCGGCCGGAATTCCGGTAGAGGGATTTTTCGAGGGAATGGTCGAGCTCTTCGACGCGGACCTGAAGCGCAAAGGTTTTGACGGCATTACGCTGCCGGCGGGCAGCTACGAACTGCATAAGATCAACGGTGTCCGGCTGGACATCAACAAGAGCCTGGACGAGCTGGGCGTGCAGGACGGGGACACCCTGGTGCTGGTGCCCCGGGTGGCCGGCGAATCCTTTGAACCGCAGTACGAGTCGTTGTCGACCGGCTTGGCGGCCATGGGCAAGTGGCTGGGCCGCGACGGCGGTGACCGGATGTTCGCCCCGGTGACGCCGCTGACGGCCGCGCACACCGCCGTCGCGATCGTCGCGATGGCGGCCGGGGTGGTGGTGGCGCTGACGTTGCGGGCGCGCACGTTCACCGACAACCCCGTCCCGGCCGCGGTGTCCGGCGCCGTCGGGGCCTTGCTGGTGGTCGGGGCCGCCGTCGTCTGGTGGGGTTGGCGGGAGCGGCGCGACCTGTTCAGCGGATTCGGTTGGCTGGCCGTGGTGTTGTTGGCCGTCGCGGGCGCATGCGCGCCCCCGGGCACGCTGGGGGCGGCGCACGGGGTGATCGGCCTCGTGATCGTGATCCTGGGTGCCATCGCCATCGGCGTGATGACACGCAAGCGGTGGCAGACGGCGGTCGTCACCGCGGTGGTGACGGTGAGCGGGATCCTCGCCGCCGTTGCCGTCGTCCGGATGTTCCGGCCGGCCTCGGCCCAGGTGCTGGCCATCTGCGTGCTGGTCGGATTGCTGATCCTGGTCAGGATGACCCCGCTGATCGCGCTGTGGGTGGCTCGGGTGCGGCCGCCTCACTTCGGATCGATCACCGGACGCGACCTGTTCGCGCGCCGCGAGGGCATGCCCGTCGACACGGTCTCCCCGGTCAGCGAGGACGAATCCGAGGACGAGGACAACGAATTGACCGACATCACCGCGCGCGGCGCAGCGATCGCCGCCTCGGCGCGGCTGGTCAACGCGGTGCAGGTCGGTGTGTGTGTCGGGGTGTCGATCGTCCTGCCCGCCGCCGTGTGGGGGGTGCTGACGCCGGGGCGTCCCTGGGCGTGGTTGGCGCTGGTGGTCGCGGGACTGGTGGTGGGCATCTTCATCACCCAGGGCCGCGGATTCGCCGCCAAGTACCAGGCTGTCGCGCTCGCCTGCGGGGCCGCGGCCGCGGTATGCGCCGGAGTGGTCAAATACGCCATTTACGAACCGAAAGACGTTGTGAGCGGGCTGCTTTGGCCCGCGTTGGCCATCGCCGCCTTCGCAGCGTGCGGTCTTGCCGCGGCGCTTCTGGTGCCGACGGTGCGGTTCAGGCCCTTCATCCGGTTGACCGTGGAATGGGTGGAAGTGTTGGCGTTCATCGTCCTGCTGCCCGCGGCGGCGGCCCTGGGAGGGCTGTTCACGTGGATTCGCCACTAAAGAGGGTCGCGGCGGTGACCGCCGCCGTGACCCTCGTCGCGTTGTCTGCGAATATTCCTGCCGTGCAAGCTATTACGCCCCCGCAGGTGGATCCGGGATTGGTGCCCCCGGACGGGCCGCCCAAGCCGGACCAACCGATGCGGCGGGCCAACAGCTGCTCGACGCCCATCACCGTGCGCAATCCCGACGTGGCGCAGCTGGCACCGGGCTTCAACCTGCTCAACATCGGCAAGGCCTGGCAATACAGCACCGGCAACGGTGTACCGGTGGCGGTCATCGACACCGGCATCTCGCCCAACCCGCGGCTGCCGGCCGTGCCCGGTGGTGACTACATCATGAGTGAGGACGGCCTGTCGGATTGCGACGCGCACGGCACCATCGTGGGCTCGATCATCGCCGCTGCGCCGCAGGGGACTCTGCCCATGCCGCGGCCCATGCCGTCGACACCGGCGTTCCCTCCGCCGGCCGGACCCCCACCGGCCAACGGCGCCCCACCGCCGCCGGTCGAGGTCCCGCCCCCGGTCGCGCCACCGCCACCTCCCCCGCCGGTGACCATCACTGTCTGTTATACACATCTCCGAGCCCA